>NZ_JAUZVZ010000036.1 GCF_030717845.1 Alkalimonas collagenimarina | reverse complement strand
GAAGTTTTGTATATTATTGGATTAATCGGAATATTTAAGGTAGCCAATGTATACAATCAGTAAACTCGCCAAAAAGGCAAATGTTGGTGTAGAAACGATTCGTTTCTATGAACGCAAAGGCTTACTTGAACAACCCATCAAGCCAATACAGGGTTACAGGCAATATACAGAACAAGCACTTTCAAGAGTATTGTTCATAAAGCGTGCACAGTATTTAGGTTTTACGTTGGCGGAAATATCATCATTATTAATATTAAGTGCTAGTAATTGTGAAGATGTTCAGCAACTCGCTGAGCAAAAGCTTGCAGTAATTGAAGATAAGTTAAGTGACTTGCTTAACCTTAAAGAAAGCCTTGTTTCGCTCGTTTCAGACTGTAAAAATAATCCAAGTGATAAAGATTGCCCGATCATTCAGTCACTCCAACCATAAAATGACACATCACTTGACTCCGTACCCATATACGGAGTTTATACTACGCTTAAAAGAATAGTGTAATAAACCTAAATATGGCAAAAAGTAGTCAACTATCAATCTTAGGCGGGCTCGCCGCAGCAATCGGTGCCAGTGCCTGCTGTGCTGGGCCACTTATTTTGCTGTTATTGGGTATAAGTGGTTCATGGATTAGTCATTTAACACTCTTAGATCCTTATCGTCCTATTTTTATATTCGTGGTCGTAGTTTTATTTGGCTTTGCTGGGTGGAAGATACATCAGCCTGTTGAAAACTGTGCGGATGATGAGGTTTGTGCAGTCCCAAAAGTAAGAACACGACGAAAAGCAGTATTTTGGTTTACCACACTATTGGCGTTTGCTTTTGTTACCAGCAACTACTGGATCATATGGGTCGTGTAGGTGCTACCACCTAACTCTAGTTGGAGAGAAAAATGAAGAAGTTATTGATAACAACTTTATTGTTGATAAGCAGCCCGGCGACGTTTGCAAAAGATATAACTGTTACGTTAGAAGTTCCGTCGATGGATTGTGTAACGTGCCCGATAACAGTAGAAAAAGCACTTGAGCGCGTTAAAGGCGTAAAACAAGTGGAAGTGACATTTGAAAATAAACTTGCTGTTGTAACATTTGACGATGAGATAACAAATCCTGATGCACTAACAAAGGCTACAAAGAATGCTGGTTATCCTTCATTAGTGAAGTCGTAAGGCCGTCACTAGTTGAACGATATTGAAATCCTCGGAGGAACACAAAACTATGGCGAAAATAGAACTCTCATCGACGATCACTTGCCCACATTGCAATTACAGCCAGCAAGAAGAAATGCCAACCACTGCATGCCAATTTTTTTATGAATGCACCAAATGTAAATCACTGCTAAAGCCTTTGAGCGGCGACTGCTGCGTTTACTGCTCATATGGAACAGTGAAATGCCCTCCAATTCAAGAGGGCAACAGTTGTTGTAATTAAAAAGTAGTCAGTTGAACAACTGACTATTTTCATTATGATTCATGCAAAGCTTGGGACCTAACAACCCTCAATGCAGTTGTATTCATATCATTCCTTAACCACATACTGCGCACGCCATTTGGGCTAACTTCAATCCCTAACGCTTTGGTTAGCTTCAATGCAACTTTCTGCTGCCCAAGGTGGGGATGTTCAAGAGAGAACTCGATTACCGCTTTCTCGATCTCCATATCGACACAGTTTTTATGCCTTATGTTAGGCGTTTCTTGTCGTTTTAAGGCATCAGGCCCGCCTTGCTCGACCAGTCTTAAGTGACGATATATCGTGTCTCGTGACACGCCACTTTGGCGCGATGCTTTGGAGACGTTGCCGAGCTTCTCGACCAAGGCGAGCACCTCTAATTTCTTTTGGATCTCTAAATCTTCACTTGCTAATTTGCTAGGCTCATTGACTTCGGATACAGCAAGTTTTCTTCCCGCGAAGTGAGCGGTAAACCCTTTTTTACTCGTATTCCTTATCTCGATTTTCTGATTGGCAATGGAGTGCTTGAGCGGTGAATCTATTAGGTAGAACTTGTTGCCATAACTGAAGGTATGGTCGTTACGTATTTTACGATGGTCTTTAATGACGCAGATATCATCAAGGTTGATGTGTTTCGACAGAGGCGTAAATTCAGGCGCTTGTTTCGATTTTACTTGGATTTTGGCTTGCCAGAACTGAGGAATAAACACATGTTTTAGGTAGGCATTGGCTGCCGTAATATCACTGATATTGTTCAACCTAAGCTCGGGAACAAGACGGTCTTGGAAGGTATCGAATGCTCGCTCAATACGCCCTTTGCCTTGTGGTGAATTGGCAAAGATGATTTCAATGCCTAGCTCTTCGCAAGCCCTCTGCATTTGTGAGAAGTTGCAGCGTTTAGGGCCGCCGTAGATACCGGCTCTATCGACATAAAGTGTTTTAAACACGCCTTTCGCTTCAATACACTCTCGCATCACTTTCAAACAGCCAACCGTTGTCTCTGAGGGAAAGAACTCGGCGTAGACTTCACTGGTCGCATCATCAATCATGGCAATTAAACAATGTTTTTTATTCCCGAACCAGCGATGTGGGCTACCATCCATTTGCATCATTAAGCCCGGTGCTACCATACGCTCTCTACGTTTACGTACATTGCTACGTCTGCGCTTAGCTCGTTTAACATGATGAATATCATGCGCCCAACCTCTCAGGGTTTCGCGCTTCACAACAATGTTTTCGTTTTCGGCCAACTGTTCAGCCAAATGCAACAAGTTCAAATCGAAATACTTATCTTTAATCAAAGCCTGCACTGCTTCCTTAATTGATACCGGCGTTTTGTTGGGTGGGGCTTTACCGCTGTTGCCATGAATAGCGAATTGAATACCGACTTGCTGATATCGTTTTACATAGCGCTCAATGGAGCGACGAGACTTGCTGAGTAACTTAGCAGCATTGGCAATTGTTATTCTGCCTTCAACAACCTTAGCAATAATATCAACACTGAGTTGAGCTTTAGAATCCATCACAATCATCCTCAACATGCCTTCTAGTATTCAAAAAACAAAACACTAACAGGCACATAAAAAAATGACCGACAAATTCCCTTGGTAATTAGCGATTACGACAGAATCGCTTGGTAATTAATATACGACAAAGTCGCTTGGTGTTAACAAACTAATGTGTACTAGCTCAGACTTGATCTGACAGTTACCAATTTTTCACGGTGCCTGTCAGATTAGATTTGAGTCAGATGCTTCTGTACCCCGGTCAGCCAGAATACGCAGCACAGGCAAGCCCTGAGCCTCGTAGAATGGCAGCACTTTGTCGTTGAGTAAGTCTGCTGCTGTGATCGGCGTCTTGGTGGTATACAGCTTACAATGTGCGATTTTGCTGTAAGTATCGACGTAGGTCTGCTGGTAAATCCGGCCAACCTCCTTCAGGTTACCAACGTAAAACGTATCCTGCGAGCCAAGGTAGCCTGGATGAGCAGTCTCAATCTCACCACAGGCTTCATCCTCATGTTTTTTCTTCTCAAGCACGGCAATCTGCGCATCAGTCAGTAAAATGCCTTCCTCCGCTACCTTTGCTTCCAGGCGCAGGAACAAGCCCTGTCTGTGCATCTACAAAGGCATGAGCTTCCTCTTCACTACAAAACGTCAAATATTCTCTTGTACGTAGGGCCGAATCCATCACCACTCCTGATGTTCCAGAACTGAACATAAAGTAATTTAGCAATGATGTTAGCGTAATTGACCACCCGAAGAAAAAACAAGCCTATAATATCTTTAAAAATGCCTTTAGCTTAAGCTAGTGCCAAGTGATCTTTGTCCAATACCGAACACCTTCGTCTCTGCTTTAGCAAAATAACTCGCCCGATAGAATAGACTCTGAGCTTGGAGCTGATAATCAGGTGAGTTCCGGTAGAGCCGATACTCAGCGTTCTTAGGGAAATGGACCAACCTGGCAACGGCGTCAAGATTCTGGTTTAAGGCTATAGCCCAGGCTGTCTTAATGCGGGCTGACAAATTGCCCTCTCCATTTTTAAATGATCCCAACGTGCGATAACGATTATGATTTAGAATTATCAACACGTGATAATGCGGCCGGCCTTCATTACCCCACTCCTTAGCCCAACAATAGCGAAGTTTGTGCGGGTGAACCCGCTTTCCTTCTCTAGCTTTTTCCATATCAGCTGTTTCAAGCAACCGGCGGAGCGCGTTGAAGAACCTAGTTACCACTACTGAATCAGTAATATCAAAATCACATGGCAGCCTAAGATCGAATCTCACAGCATATGCACGAGATGTATCCATTAAAGCCTTATCAAAAGTCTTGCTGATAGCATCTAGGTGGTTTGTTAATAATGGACCACGATGCGTTATGAGTGGCCATCCATAGTAAGTCTGATCATTCCAGTACTTATGATCGGGTTGGTTTAAATCATGAAGGATTGAATTGAACATGAAGCTTCTCCTGTGTTGTTTGTTCAACACATGAGTAAGCTATGTATAGATTTACCTTGTTTAGTTAAGCCCTAACACCTCATACGCCATAGCTGTGGCTTGAGTAATATTAACCATATACCGACAATTGCCATCGACAACACCAATCAGCTTTCCTAGCTTGTACCCTGAGTCTCAAAGCAACTTCCAGTCTATGCTTCCTTAATCTATTAAATTTCAATAAAGACAATAAGATTTAAATCCTCTGCAGACCACGGAAATAATGATATTCTCTGCCAAAATGATTACTTAAAATAAATCTTAGAATTATTCTAAAAATAACACTAAAATAGATACATAATATAATACTAATAATCACAATTTATTGGAGGCATTATGGGCACAGGTCGTTATTTAGGACCTCAGCTAATTTCCGAGTCAGATCTGTCGGATGACCAGGAAGCTTTATGGTTTTACAACTTTCTTTCAATCAGAGGCTGGCTTCAAAATAAAACACCACCTATAGGCTTACAGACTTTCGCGTTAATCAGAGCTGAGGTCATCAACTCAATTAAGATGCTATATACAAGAGCCTTTATTCACGTTGGAATCAGCAACGCTCCGGCGCATATCTTTAATGATATAAAGCAGTTTTACGAAGCCTCTCTTTTGGAAAAAAGTGACTACGCATTTATAAGAAAACTGAATAGTAGGGCACAAAATGCTATTTGGATATATATCTCCCAAATAACAATGCACACGCCGAGACCACGCGTTAACGTTCCTATAATCAACTCAGAACTTGAAAATAAAAGAGAGAAATACCGTGGTTATCACTTTTCATTTGGGCCGATTTATAAGCTTTACACAATTAATTCTTACCCTCTTAGCACAGCAGAACTTACAACGTCGATAATCAATTTTTTCCAAATTTGGGAAGCCACAGCTGACGTTAAAGAATATCACCTTGGTGTGATACGTGCTCTTACTGAGCATATTCAAACATTTCAGAACGCTTTCAAATGGTTAAACAAATCATCCGAAAGCCAATGCTCATGGGCTGCTGACTACATGAAGACACAAGTTCTGTTTCAGGAACAATTTCCGGTCAACACAAGTAGCGATCAATACAACGCTGTGGTTGCATCTTTTGATTATTGGCATACAAGCCTTGAAGCAAAACAGCTATTTCTAATAAAAATGAAACGCGCATGGAGTGTGAAAAAGTACCGTGATAAGCAACAAGGTAAGAAGCCGTACAGTTTTATAATGAGCAAAAAGGTGAGCAAAATGCTAGCCAACCTGGCAGCTGAAAGCGACGTTTCTAAAAGCCAGCTGGTTGAGGAGTTAATAATCAGAGAGCACTCGAATAAAATTAAGCAATGAATTTTTCTATCAACACTGAAGCTACATATATGGACAACAAACTAGTAAAATACGGTGTTATTGAGCCTGTTAAGCAATTGGACTTGAGCACACCTGAAGGTCAGCGCTTGGTTTACTCTGAAGCCCGTTTAATCCTTTCGCAGCTTAAAACACGTTTATACGGCTTGCATCTTTGGAGGGTGTTTAATATTCAGTGTCAGGCAATTCCAACACCAATCTGGGCCTCGGGTAGGCTGCAATGAAGCGAGCCTACCCCCCACTATTGCAAGATCACATACCTCGTACTTCTGCCACCCGAAGTAGTTTTCACTAAACACCCCACCTCAACCAACTGCGCCAAATGCCTACTGGCCGTTGCAGGACTTACTTTCGCCACTTTGCCGTATTGGCTATTGCTGATTCCTTCGCTGAAATCGCCATCCAGCAACCGATTGAGTACTTTGACTTGTTCTTTACTCAGTTTTGTTTGGTCAACCCGTTGCCAGAACCTGGTTTTTTGCAGCGTTTGTTCGATATCGGCCTGCACCTGACGCAGGCTGACGGCCAGAGTATCGAGAAACCAAAGCAACCAGGCGGTAATATCGGTATCGCCTTTTTGGCTTTGCTCCAGGATCTCATAATAGCTACTTCGCCTCTCCAGGATAGCAACCGACATGGCATAAAAACGGATGGATTGATGCTCCGCCTGGGCCAATGCCAGATCGGTCAGCAACCGCGCCAACCGACCATTACCATCCTCCAGTGGATGGATAGTGATAAACCAGAAATGCGCAATGCCGGCACGTAACAGCGGGTCTAGATTGGCGTCTTCTTGCGAGCGGTTAAACCAATCAATAAAACAGCGAAGCTCGTTTTCCAATACCTGGCGCGGTGGTGCTTCGAAATGTACTTTAGGACGATCGATTCGACCTGAGACAACCTGCATGGGCTCGTTGCCGCGAAGTTGCCCCCCAGTCACCCGATGCATGAGTGAGCCATCCACTGGGAATAGCCAGGCATGCCATTGCAGCAATCGATCTAACGTTAATGGCTGCTGCCAGTTGCCAATGGCGTCTGTCACCATGGCAGCAAGGCCATCAGACTGAGCGGTCGTTGCAACGCTTTGCAGTTCAGCAATACCCAGCTTACGGGCTAATGAAGAACGCACAACACTATGGTTTAGTCGCTCTCCCTCAATGGCGCTAGAGGTAAGGATATTGGCTAGCATAGTATCGAGCGCAGCCTGCTGGTTATCCTGTACACCCATTTTGCCCATTAGTACGCCCTGCAAAAAATGCAGCTCACGCAACTTAGGTGTCAATACCGCATGATCATAACGAAAGGCTGGCGATGCCTTTTGCTGACGACCGGGCCAGTCTGGTTGTTGCCAGATCCACATAGGCGTGACTCCTGCTTATTGAGGTGAATACATTACACAATCTACTCACATAGTGAGGCGAATAGCAAGACTAATCACCTCATAACGCGTTAATACCCGTCAATAGTAAAGTGAAAAGTGTGTGTGAGAAGCGGTTGGATACTGGCTCGTCGCGGTACATGTTCTTCGGCAAAAATCTTTCTCGGGTCGGCAACGACAAAGCCCCAAAACTGTAAAAAACGCTCAATAAAGCGTGATTCGATTAGTAAGCTCAGCAGTCTGATGGATGAAAAATGCTCATCAGGTGTCAGCTGGTGCAGCAAGTCCGGGAAAGCTTTCGCAACGTCCTCTATCAATTGCTCAACAGAGCCGTGGCTTTGCAGACGCCACAGCATAAATAGCCAAAAAGTTCTTAACTCAACATCATACTCAAAGCTGTCAAGGTACGCCCAGTTGTACCGCGTAATTGCCGCTTCCAGCATAGGTTTGAAAAAAGCCTGAATGCCTTGATTTTGATACCGCTTCTGCGCTGCTTTTTTAATATGAAAACGACCAGATCTTAAATAAATAATGCCGCTAATTTCAGCCAAAATACGGGTATAATGTAAGGCGTTAAACTTGTCTTCATTAATACCGGCAAATTCACTGATACTAATATTGGTGTGCTGTTGGCTCACTGCAAACTCTGGCAATAAATCGCTGGCTTGCTTCGCTAACTTTGCCGGTAGATTACCTTTACTGGTTGCTTTAAATGAACCATCCTGCTGCATAGCTTCATCAACAATTAGTTTTAAATAACGCATGACCGGACTGGTTGATACATCATCAGGAGTATTAACACTAACCCCCACAAGGTCTCTGAAAGGAGCATACAGCCAGTTAGCCATTTGCGTTGGTGTCAAACCGCAAAAATCAGCACTGGGTCTGTTATTACGCTCGGCCATTTTCTGCTGTGCCACAAGATTTAATTCATCAAGCGTAAGGTTGGGATTCATCGCCACGGTTTGTGCGATGTCATCGAATACTTCACCATGCAGCTTGGATGTAGCATTGATGCAGCAATGTTTATGCTTCTTACCACTGCCACATGGGCATGGGTCGTTGCGACCTACTTTCATTTTTAATAACTCTACGCTACGTCAACATTCATTAAGAAACCAGTATATCTGCCCATCACTTGCTACCCAAATGGAATTTAGGTTCTACGCAGATGCCCAACAATTACCAAGGCAGGTGAAACAGCTGGACTTAAACACACTTGAAAGCCAGCGGTTGGGCTATTAATGAGCTCAAATGACACCGTAGTGTTTGATGCCTGCGTACTTTACCCTGCATCACTGGCTAGGTCTGCATATTAGCTTGCTCCTAGATGATTCATCGCAGATGGAAATATCGGCTTTGATGCGTTAGAATCTAACTAAAGTTAGGAGTATATCTATGTCGAACACAGCTACTAAAATGACGAATGAGCGCAAGGCTAAATTTACCCCTAATATGGAGAATTATAAGGTTAGCCTTAGCTACGAAGGGCTCTCACTGAAAAAAAGCAGCGAGCACAAATCTATCACAGAACTAAAACGCCAGTATGCGCGATAAGTATGGTGTAGAACACGATCAATACTGCTACCCAGATTCAGATGTCTTAGTTAACCTGTTAGATATCCAAGATCCGCAAGAACTCGCAGAAGCAGAATCTGAATTTTCTGCAGAACGCTATAGAACATACGAGTCTCGTCAACTTTCACTTGCCGATTTTTCATTCGAACATTTACAGCATCTGCACCACCATCTTTTTCAAGACCTTTACGAATGGGCAGGTCAAGTAAGAGAAGTTGATATCTCAAAAGGATCGACCAGGTTTTGCACTTGCTCTCGAATCCAACCTGAGGCAACAAAGTTATTTGCCTTAATCCCCAACCTGGCTGGTTTAAATAATGAAAATGACCTAATCACCAAGGTGGCAGATCTATACTGCGAAATGAACATCTTGCATCCATTCCGGGAAGGTAACGGCCGAGTTCAGCGGTTCTTTTTTGAAGAGCTCCTTTTTACACTTGGCTATGAATTAAGATGGCCACAAATCTCCAAAGAAACATGGATCGACGCCAATATCGCTGGCTATGACCTTAATCTTGAACCACTAAAAGCGATATTCTCTCAAGCAATAAGTAAGCCCTGAAACGAAGTAAGTTCTGCAGTTAATTAAGTGATCGATTTACTCGCGACTACAGCTTAGAAAACTGGGCGTGATTGTAATGATTTCTACTGTTTTTATATTTCCGACGCAACTAAATAAGAAATCTATGCATCCGACAAAAGGTGAGTAAAATGGCGAGTTAAACTAAAAAAGCTGCCACACATAAAATCTAAATAGCTGATTATTAATAAAAAACCTCTCTCAATCTACGAACAGATCCAAAATATTGAGTAAGCTCAATAAAAGCTCAGCTATTTAAGCTTTAATAAACCCCGGCTGCTATCGGGGTTTTGTTTTTCTTAAACCACCGCATACAAGCGCGCGGCTTTCCCCCTTGCTCGCATGGTCTGACCAGTGTAAGCTGATGTTTTGTTTTGTTGGAACTGCTTTATGGCCATTTCTCTTCGCAAAGCCAATTGGGGCTTAAAGTTCTTTGCTTGGCGTTACATTCCGCTGATTGGTTTTTGTTCGCCAAAAATTATTCGTATGGATAGCAAAACGCTGGAAGTCACCATGCCACATAGCTGGCGCACCAAAAATCATTTAGGCAGCATTTATTTTGGTGCTTTGGCGATTGGGGCTGATTTAGCCGGTGCTTTTTTGGTATTCAGCAAAGCTCAGGCCCGCGGTGTAAATGCTAATTTTGCATTTAAAGATGTAGAAGGCCACTTTTTAAAACGGCCGGAAGCGCGAGTGCACTTTACCAGCCATGATGGCGATGTGATTGATCAAATGATTGATGAGTCGTTGGCGTCAGGTGAGCGTATCAACCGCCCGGTATCCGTTAAAGTGACTTGCCCTAGTTTGCATGGCGATGAAGCCATGGCTACCTTTACATTAACCCTTTCTGTCAAAGCGAAAGCAAAAAAGAAATAGCCTGCACAGATTGGTATTACAATTTGCAGCGGCTGCATCAGCGACGTAGAATTGCAGTTTAATTTTTTGTGGGTACCTGACTATGCAACAACTAACTGGCAATCTTTTTATGATTTCGGCGCCAAGTGGTGCAGGCAAATCCAGCCTGATTCAAGCCTTGTTAGCGCAGCATGCAGATATGCAGGTCAGCGTCTCTCACACGACTCGTGCTCCCCGCCCCGGTGAGCATGATGGCGTGCACTATCACTTCGTTAGTGTCGATCACTTTAAACAGCAAATTGAGGCCGGCGAATTTCTGGAGTGGGCCGAGGTGTTTGGTAATTACTACGGCACCTCACGCCACAAGATCCAACAGGCGCGGCAACAAGGTATCGATATTTTTCTGGATATTGATTGGCAAGGGGCTCGGCAAATTCGTCAGCAGGAACCTTCCGCTATTGGTATCTTTATTCTACCCCCGAGCCTATCAGCTTTAGAGCAACGACTGCGCACCCGAGGCCAGGATAGCGATGATGTAATTGCCAAGCGGATGGCAAAAGCCAACGATGAAATGAGTCATGTGGATGAATATGACTATGTGCTCATTAATGATGATTTTCAGCAATCATTAGCCAGCCTAAGCGCCATCGTATTAAGCCAGCGCCAACGGCTGGCACAACAACAATTGCGTCAAGCAAAGATCCTGCATCAACTGTTGGCGAAATCATCAGACTAGCGTATACTATCGGGTCTTGCATAAACCGTAGAATTGGAGTAGCGAATGGCTCGCGTAACCGTTGAAGATGCTGTGGATAAAATTGGTAATCGTTTTGATCTGATCCTGGTGGCATCCCGCCGTGCCCGTCAATTGTCGGTTGAAGGAAAAGATGCATTAGTCGATATCGAAAATGACAAACCAACTGTGGTTGCTTTGCGTGAAATTGAAGAAGGCCTGATCACTGGATCCATTCTGGATGAACAGGAACGACGTGACCAAATCCAGCAAGATGCAACTGAAATGGCCGCTGTGGCAGCCATCATTGGCGGCGACGAATAAAAATATCCCCCCAGATAGGCTGCCAGCTGTGTTTTTACTGCTGCTAGCCTACTCAATACCACCATATTCTGTTATAAAGAATTGAGATAGCATCGTCTCGATATTCTTGATGCTTTTGGGGGTGCTGGTGTATCTATTTGAAGGTCTGAAACAACAAATTAAAGCCTACTTGCCCGATGAGCAAGTCGAGCTCATTCAAAGTGCCTATCTGTTGGCACGGGAAGCGCACGCCCCACAAATGCGTTCCAGCGGTGAACCTTACATTACCCATCCGGTCGCTGTCACCAGTATTCTGGCCGACATGCGTATGGATCATGAAACACTGATGGCTGCCTTGCTGCATGATGTGATTGAAGATACTCCATACAGTAAAGATGATCTGGCTGAACGTTTTGGTGAGACTGTCGCAGAATTAGTTCAGGGTGTCAGCAAGCTAGACAAAGTTAAATTCAAAGACTATCAAGAATTTGAAGTCACCAACCTGCAAAAAATGTTTATGGCCATGACACAGGATATTCGTGTCATCCTGATAAAGCTGGCTGATCGCACGCACAACATGCGTACCATTGGTGCGCTTCGCCCCGAAAAGAGACGCCGTATTGCCCGGGAAACACTAGAGCTATACGCGCCAATTGCCAATCGTCTTGGTATTCACAATATTAAGAATGAACTGGAAGACTCCGGTTTTAAAGCGCTTTACCCCATGCGCTACCGAGCACTACAAACCGCGGTACAGCAGGCGCGAGGGCATCGTCGAGAATTGCTGGAAAAGGTCAAAAGCGAAATAAGCGCTCGCATTAATGAAGCAGGTTTAACCGCTGAAGTGACGGGGCGCGAAAAACACCTCTATAGCATCTACCTAAAAATGAAAAGCAAAGAGCGCATGTTCAATGATGTTATGGATATCTACGCTTTTCGGGTCATTGTTGACAGTATGGATAGCTGTTATCGCATTTTGGGTGTGGTGCATAACCTATATAAGCCCATCGAAATTCGCTTCAAAGATTACATTGCCATCCCTAAGCAAAATGGCTACCAATCGTTGCATACGTCATTGGTTGGTCCTCATGGTATTCCTGTTGAAATCCAGATACGTACTGCCGAGATGGATGAAATGGCTGATAAAGGGATCGCAGCCCATTGGATGTACAAAACCAATGGGGAACAAGCCGATACTACCGCTCAAATCCGTGCTCGTCGCTGGATGCAAAGCTTACTTGAGCTGCAGCAAAGTGCGGGTACCACTTACGAGTTCGTCGAAAACGTTAAATCGGAGCTGTACCCGGATGAACTCTACGTGTTCACCCCCAAAGGGCGCATCGTCGAGTTGCCGATTGATGCAACAGCCGTCGATTTTGCTTATGCGGTTCATACCGATGTAGGTAATCGCTGTGTTGGTGCGAGGGTCGATCGCAAGCCTTACCCTCTCAGCCGGGCATTAGAAACCGGTCAAACCATTGAAATTGTAACCAGTCCGGGTGGTAAACCCAATGCAAACTGGCTCAACTATGTGGTCACCAGCCGAGCTATTCTTGGCATTCGCAACTATTTAAAGAAACAACAACTAAGCGAAGCCACCAGTCTGGGGCATCGTTTGTTAAATTCGGCACTCGGCGACGTAAAGCTCGAAGATATTGCCCAAGAACGTATAGAGCAAGTGCTGCAAAGCACCAAACAGAAATCATTGGATGAGCTAGCGATTGAAATTGGCTTAGGTAATCAGCTCCCTATCGCCGTCGCACGTCGTTTGCTGGGCGATTTTGATAACCCGGATGCAATAGTCAATACCGATCAAAGCCATAGCAAGGCGGTGATTGTCGGCTCAGAAGGTATGTTGCTGACATTTGCTAAGTGTTGCCGCCCCATCCCAGGCGATACTATCGTTGCCAATGCATCGCCTGGTAAAGGGTTGAATGTTCATCGCAGTGATTGCCGTAATATCAAAGGCTGGGAAAAAGATCCGGGCAAGTACTTCCCGGTTCGCTGGGATCAAGCCCATGATAAACACTTTCTCTGTGATATTCGGGTCTTTATCATCAATAAACAAGGCGTCCTGGCAAAGCTCACAGCTTTAATTGCAACTCAGGATTCAAATATTCAGGATCTAGCGACCGAAGATAGAGACACCGGCGAATACATTATCAACATTACCCTATCGGTGCGGGATCGGGTGCATCTGGCCAATGTCATGCGTAAAATACGCGTGGTACCTGATGTACAAAAAATTTATAGAAGGAAGTAACATGTCTAAAGTAATTATTCGTACCGATGCGGCACCAGCGGCTATCGGCACCTACAGCCAAGCGGTCAAAATTGGTACTACCGTGTATTTATCCGGACAAATTCCACTGGTACCAGACACCATGCAAATCATCTCAGACGATTTCAGCGAGCAAGCCAGTCAGGTATTTAAAAATCTGCAGGCCGTATGTGATGCCGCTGGCGGCTCCTTAAATGATATGGTGAAGGTGAATATTTTTCTCACCGATTTATCAAAATTTGCTATGGTTAACGAAGTGATGAGTCAGTATTTTCAAGAGCCGTACCCTGCCAGAGCAGCCATTGAAGTCAGTGCATTACCGCGCGGTGCACAAATTGAAATTGATGGTGTGATGGAAGTGCCATCGACGTACTAGCCAACAGATGAATAGCCATCTGAGTAAAAACATTGTGCTATGCTTTAATCATAAAAACAGTTATTTATAAAGGACACATCATCATTGATATGCGCTGGCTAAGCTGTCTCATGGTATGGCTTGTTGTCAGTCCTTCTGCTGTGGCAGTAGAAGAGCTGCGTCCCGAGTTGACTTGGTGCCTTGACCACTTCCCCGCTTTTCATAATTACCATGGTGATACCCCGACAGGGCCATCTGTGGACATGATGAAAGAAATTGCTCAACGAGCTGGCTTTGCATTAACCTACACAGCAAGGACCCCTCTGGCGCGGTGTTTACGAAAAATGGAGCTGGGAGAAGTCGATTTAATGTCGAACCTAAAATTCAGTACCCAGCGAGATCGTTTTATCTGGCTGCTCCCTTATCGCCTCGCTCAATCGGAAAAACTATTGCAACGTAGCAGTGACGTGAGACTGTACACGCATCTGCATGAGCTTGATCCACTCACATTAGTGACGATCCGTGATTTTGCATACAATCCGGCGCTGATGCAGGTTTTAGCGGGCCGCTCAAATCGAGTCGAAGTTGAGACCATAGAAGTAGGCTTGGAGCTATTATTGATAGGCCGTGTTGATGGCTTATTAATTCCGCCAGAAAGCGCTTTACCACTCATTGCCGAACAACAAAGATATGCGCAGCAATTTAAGCTGACGGATCTACCTATTTATCAAGATACCGCGAATCCTGTCCATATTGGTGTTTCCCGATCCAGCAAGTATCTGGATCTAAAACCTGCGATAGAGCAGGCTATTATAGACATGCAGCAAGATGGTACTTTAGACCGGTTGCATCGACCAAGTGAACATGTGGAGAGTTTTTTTTATGAAGCATCTTTACATTAGTCTGCTCTGTTGTTTTAGTGCATTGGTCATCAGTGAACAACCCGAACTAGAGTGGTGTCTGGATGACTTTCCTAATCGACACAGCTACCCCAGCCATGGCTCTCCCTATGGTCCAACGGTCGATTTCATGCAGGAACTGGCTAAGCGGGCTGATATCCGTATTCGCTTTAGTCCAAACACCCCCTTTGCTCGCTGTTTACGGCTGATGGAGCAGGGAAAAACAGACCTTATGACCAGTCTAAATACTAGCCCTGATCGACAAGCGTTCATGCATTTAATCCCTTATGATCATGCACGGCCGGAGGTACTGTATTTACGCCATGATGCAAACGATGTCTGGTCGGTGTCTGAATTGAACACTCTGCATTTAATGGTCATCCGAGGTTATACCTACAATGCATCCGTTCTTAACCTGGTCGCTGAGCATGGGCAGACCATTGAGGTCGACTCATTGGAATCCGGCTTAACCATGCTGTTGCTAGGCCGCGCGAATGCATTACTGGCACCCTCACAAAGCTCACGTAATCTTATCCAGAGTAATAGTCGTTATCATGACCAGTTTAAAACAGCTAGCTTGAAATTTCAGCTGAGTGAGCCCCGCTATGTCCATCTTGGTCTTTCGCAAAAAAGCCCACATGCTCATCTGAAACAGCAACTGCACGATGCAATTGAATCGATGGTCGCCGATGATTTGATCCATCGTTATTTTCATGGTGCGCCAGCCCAGCCAGAGCACTAGCAAGAAAAGCTGCCTTGCTGGTATTTAGTGTACAGAACACGTTAAACTATTGTTTCACTCCCCAAATAAATGGATCTGTTGTGGCTGGCACCCGGCTGGATAACTTGACAATCACGCAACTCAAAGGCGTTGGCGCGAAAGTTGCTGAAAAGCTACACAAACTCGCTATCTTTAGTGTGCAAGACTTATTGTTTCACTTGCCGTTACGGTATGAAGATAGAACTCGCGTCTGCCCCATAGCAGCCTTGATGCCTGCAATGCATACAACCGTGCTTGGCACGGTGCTCAGCAGCGAAATCCAGTTTGGTAAACGACGCTCCTGGCTAGTGAAAATTAAGGACCACAGCGGTAGCCTAACCTTGCGCTTCTTTCATTTCAGTGCCGCACAAAAGCAAGCCGTTACCCCAGGCGTACAACTTCGTTGTTTTGGCGAAGCCAAACGAGGACCGCGCGGCCTTGAGATGATGCATCCAGAGTATCGGGTGCTTGCTGATGAGCAGGATATTCAGGTTGAAGAAACACTGACGCCTATTTACCCAAGCACAGAAGGCTTAAAACAAGGCAGCTGGCGTAACCTAACCCAGATGGCGCTGCAGCACTTACAACAATTTGAGCCTCAGGAGTACCTGCCGGTTCAAGGCCAGCAAGGCTGGTCATTGGCTGCCGCTTTGCAGTATTTGCATCGACCACCACCAGATGCCAGCTTAAATCAGTTGGAGCAAGGGTTACATCCAGCACAGCGCCGCTTAATTCTGGAAGAGCTGACCGCTCAGCAAATTAGTATGTATCAACTCAGGGCTCAGTGTCAGGCTCAACACTCTACTGCGATCTCACCTTCTGCTGAGTTATCGGCTCGATTTTTACAGAGTCTCAACTTTAAACCAACCAAGGCACAGTATCGTGTTGTGACTGAGATCCAGCATGACCTTCAGCAAAACCGTCCTATGCTTCGTTTAGTTCAAGGCGATGTTGGCTCAGGTAAAACGCTGGTTGCAGCTCTGGCGGCCTTACATGCTATTGGGGCGGGTTATCAGGTCGCCATGATGGCCCCGACTGAGCTGCTGGCCGAACAGCATGCAGAAAACTTTCGTCAATGGTTCGAACCGCTAGGCATTCAAATAGCTTGGTTAGGAGGAAAAAGTAAAGGCAAAGCACGGCAACAGCAATTGGAACTGATCCAAACAGGACAGGCAGCGATGGTGATTGGCACCCATGCTTTATTTCAGCAGGATGTTCACTTTCATCAACTTGCATTGGCTATTATTGATGAACAACATCGCTTTGGTGTGCATCAGCGACTGGCCTTGCGTGAGAAAGGCAGTGCAGCCAATCTGGCTCCGCATCAGTTAATTATGACAGCAACACCTATCCCAAGAACGTTAGCCATGACCGCGTATGCCGATCTGGATACCTCCATCATTGATGAGCTGCCACCAGGTCGCACCCCGGTTACCACCGTAGCGATTCCTGACAGCCGTAGGCAACAGGTCATCGACCGTGTGAAACAGGTGGTGCAACAAGAGCAACGGCAAGTTTACTGGGTCTGCACACTAATTGAAGAGTCGGATGTCCTCCAATGCCAAGCCGCAGAGCAAACGGCAGAAGCTCTAAAACAGTCATTACCAGACTTGCAAGTTGGCCTGGTGCATGGCCGACTCAAAGCATCAGAAAAGCAACAAGTGATGCAGGCATTTAGTCATGGTGACTTGGATGTACTGGTGGCAACGACCGTGATTGAAGTGGGGGTTAATGTACCGAATGCCAGCCTGATGATCATTGAAAACCCAGAGCGCTTGGGGCTGGCGCAATTGCATCAGTTACGAGGCCGTGTTGGTCGTGGCAGTACCGCCTCGCATTGTGTGCTGCTGTACCATGCGCCATTATCACACACGGCTCAATCCAGACTCGCCGTATTACGCAACAGTAACGATGGTTTTGTCATCGCGCAACGGGATTTAGAAATACGCGGGCCGGGCGAGCTACTGGGAACCCGCCAAACCGGCCTGATGCAATTTAAAATTGCTGATTTGGAGCGGGATGAAGCCTTACTACCAGACGCTCAATATCTGGCAGAACAATTATGGCAGCAAGATCAACATGCCTGCCAGCAACTTCTGCGCCGTTGGCTGCCTAACCGCGAGCGATTTGCCAACGCTTAGTTTGTATGTAACTACACCAGACGCCGTGATTGCTTATGATTAAAGCGTAATGCATCCAAACTATAAATGAGTAACGCTAACCAAATGACAGCAAAGGTCATCAGGCGCTCTGGCGCTAAAGGTTCCTGATACAACCAAACACCGAAGATAAACATCAGGCTAGGCCCTATGTACTGGAAAAAGCCCATGGTAGATAGCTGCAAACGCCGGGCGCCGGCAATAAAACACAGCAATGGCACCGTGGTGACCACAGCTGCAGCCATAAGCCACAAGTTCAACGACCAGCTATTATTCAGCAAATTCACCGCAGGGCTATCAGCCAGATACCACCAATACCATAGCGCAACCGGTACCAATAATAATGATTCTATCAACAGGCCAATCATCGCATCGACAGCTAGTTTCTTTCGCAATAAACCATAAATAGCAAAGGAGCCGGCCAATGCCAAAGCGATCCATGGCACTGAACCGTAACTAACCACTTGGAATATTACGGCAGCAGCAGCCATCAATAAAGCCAACCATTGCATCTTACGTAACCGCTCCCCCAAAAATAGCATACCTAACAATACATTCAGCAGTGGGTTAATGTAGTAGCCTAGACTCGCATCCAGCATATGATTTTGATTGACAGCCCAGATAAACAGCCACCAGTTAAAACCCAGCAAAACCGAGGTTAGTAACAGAGTAGCTATTAAACGAGGCTGCTTGAAGACAGCCTGCAGCTTAGGCCATTGTTGCAAAGCGATGATGACTAAGAGTAAAAGCAAGCACGACCAGACAATACGGTGAACCAGAATTTCCAGAGAAGGAATAAAGGCAATCTGTTTGAAGTACAGCGGAGCCACGCCCCATAAAGAGTAGGCACTAATAGCCGCCAAACCACCTAACTTTTGTTCACGCGTCAGTGACATAACCAGACCTCAATCAAAACAGGTCTGCATTCTAACGGAAAGGTGGAGAAATCACGACCAACTTCAACCAACTAAATAAGTGCCCGTCCCTAAAGCAATATGGATCCCTTCATCGTTATGCAGCTCCATACGACACACCGCCACTTTATTACCACCGCGGATCACCCGAGCCGTCGCGGTAAAATGCTGACCTCGGCCCGGGCGCAAGTAATCGGTACGAATATCGATGGTGCTCATTTTACCCAATCGTTTGATCAGCTCATCCGTTTGGATGTCTTGCATTCGATGTAATGCGCTGGATACCGCCATAATGCCACCGACGACATCCAATACCGAAGCAATCACACCACCATGCAGGATCTGCTGAACAGGATTCCCAATGAGTCGCTCTGACCAATCGAATCGGACTTCGGCCTGCTCGAGATCACAACGAGTCACTTTTAAACCAAGTAATTGATTAAAGGGCATCTGATCAAAGGTTGAACTGATAAGAGGAAGTAACTGTGCATGCTGCATAATGAACTCTCTGTGGTTGGACCTGTTAAGATTATCGAAATTCAGCACTAGGAACAAGCAATGATATCGATCCTTTGCAGACAGTGAGCAGGCTTTTTACTACAATACCATTTTATTTGTGGCGGCGAATCGAGCAATTGTGACTGACACCCTACTTCAGCATTTAAAAACCTACTTTGGTTACAGCAGCTACCGTCCGGGCCAACTGGAGGTGATTCAGGCTGCGATGCAAGGTACCGACAGCTTTGTGCTGATGCCGACAGGCGGAGGCAAGTCACTTTGTTATCAATTACCAGCGCTGACATTACCGTATGTGACCGTTGTTGTTTCACCTTTGATGTCACTGATGAAAGATCAAGTAGACGCTCTGAAAGCCAATGGAGTTTCAGCCGAATTCATCAATAGCAGCCTAAGTCGTGAAGAAATATTGCAAATATACGCCCGGTTACGGCAGCAAGAGCTAAAATTGCTCTATGTTGCCCCAGAGCGTCTACTGCAGCCTCAGTTCTTGGATCGATTGAGTGAACTGGGCGTCAGCCTTATTGCGATAGATGAAGCCCATTGTATTTCTCAGTGGGGCCATGACTTTCGGCCTGATTACATGGCTTTGTCCATTTTAAAACAACGCTTCCCAAGCGTTCCATTAATGGCCTTAACCGCCACCGCAGATGGAGCCACTCGCCAGGATATTGTTCAGCAACTAGGGCTTCAGCAACACTATGAATATGTCGGTAGCTTCGATCGGCCAAATATTCGTTATATGGTGCAGGAAAAGTTTCGTCCTCTGGAGCAATTGGTTGCTTATCTTAAGCAGCAGGATGGACTCAGTGGCATTGTATACTGCAACTCCCGCCGTAAAGTGGATGAGTTGGCGGCTCAGCTGCAAGAAAGAGGATACAGTGCCGCGGCCTACCATGCCGGCATGGACTCCACGGCTAGAGGGAGTGTACAAGATGCGTTTCAGCGTGATGACATACAGGTCATTGTTGCCACTGTCGCTTTTGGTATGGGCATTAATAAATCCAATATACGTTTTGTGGTGCATTATGAGCTGTCCCGTACCATTGAGTCGTATTATCAGGAAACCGGCCGAGCTGGCCGGGACGGTGTCAATGCTGAAGCACTGATGCTATTTGATCCGGCAGATATTGGCCGTATTTTTCATTGGATCGATCAGGAAGAAAATGAACAACGTGCCAGAGTTGGTCGCCAACGCTTTCAAGCCATGGCCGCCTTTGCCGAAGCGCAAACCTGCCGTCGATTAGTGCTGTTGAATTATTTTGGTGAAGCGCGCCAGACCGCCTGCGGCAATTGCGATATATGCTTATCGCCTCCGAAGCAATTTGATGGCTCAGAGCTGGCCCAAAAAGCTTTATCCTGCGTGTATCGGGTAGGTCAACGTTTTGGTATGAACCATGTCATCGAGGTGTTACGAGGCAGCCAGAATCAGAAAATCCTGCAATACGGTCATCAGCAGTTATCGACCTGGGGAATTGGTCAGGACTACAGCCACGACTTCTGGCTTAGCATCTTGCGGCAGTTGGTCCATTTTGGCTTCCTGCAACAGGATATCACGCAACATGCCGCATTGAAGTTACTTCCGGCAGCACGACCTGTTCTACGAAGCGAACAAAGCTTGCAACTGGCGGTGCCCAGACTGCATGCAAGTAGTACTAATAAGGAAAAAGATAAGCGTAAACCCCAGCAATACGACCGGCTATTATTCTCACGATTACGCCAACTGCGTAAAAAGATTGCGGAGCGGGATAATATCGCTCCCTTTATGGTGTTTAGTGATGCCAGCCTGATAGATATGTGCCAGCAACTGCCTGGCAATGATGCTCAAATGCTTGACGTCAGTGGTGTTGGCCAAACCAAACTTAAGCGCTATGGCGAAGACTTTATTGCTGAAATCGAGCATTATCTCGTTGATGCTCCTGAGTCAGGCAAATTAGCATAAGACGAAATACCCAGCGATGGCTTCACACTCTCAGTGGGAAGTCTTTCATAGACGACGGCGCAATTGATCTTTAAGATAACAACTAAAGAAGTTTCATAACAAAACAGGGAATGGTATTGATAGTGCGTAGCAGCTTGGTCATTTTGTTGATATTAGCCTCTTTCACTGCTCAGGCGCATTATGCTAAGCATTTTTCTTTTGATAAAAGCCTCGAACAACACCCCCTTGAGTCTAAACTTTATTATCAAATAACATCCGATACACTCGATATTGAAGAGTTTATACTCAATCCGGCACAACATCATGCGTTTCAATTGCTTGAAGATCTGCAGCGTGTTCAGATAGCCGAGGATGAAGCTGTATGGTTATTTATTCGCTTACATTACACAGGAAAGTCACCCTTTAATGCCATCGTTCACTACAATTTTCCGCTAGCCGATCAGGTTACTTTTTTTCAACTCGATCGGCGGCAGCAACGCCTGATCCAACAGCATCATACTGGTAGCGATTATCCCTTTCCAGAGCGTGTGCTTTCCTATCCGGGGTTCGCATTCCCCATTCAGTTCCAAGCCGAGCAAGAAATTGATATTTTCTTTAAAATACAAGATGCGGGTCTGGTTCCGTTGCAACTCTCGCTTTGGCAACATGAAACTTTTACCGCCTCACAGAGCCAATTAAGCCTTATTGAAGGGATTATAAGCGGACTTTTACTCGCCATTGCATTGTATAATTTATTTTTACTGATACGAAAAAGACAGTTGCATTACCTCTATCAGAGTGGTTTCTACATCAGCTTAACTTTAGTACTGGCAACCATAAGTGGACAAGGCTTTGCGACATTGTGGCCTTTTCATCCCGAAGTAAATTCAGCAATTCTGTATGTCTTATCTGGTATTACACTCGTCTGTTTAAATCAGTTTACCTACCTTGCTCTCTCTTCATTCCAACATAAGCCATGGCGTTGGTTATTTTTTCTCAACCAAGCTTTTAGCTTGTTGCTCTTGTTTAGTCCATTATTTGCAGATGGTCAGCTACGCGTGCACTTACTGATTTATTGCTCGCTATTTGTCCTTATCAGTAACTGTTTTGTTAGCTTCGCTCATTTTATTCAAGGTCATGTGAAAGCACGTTTTTTTGCTCTGGTCTGGCTCTGCCTTCTACTCTGCGGGTCTTTGTTAATGCTGTCCGAACTTGGCCAGTTGCAAATAGCGCCTTTGCTGTATAAAAGTTTGCTGGCGAGCTTTATCACCAGTATGGCTTTAGTTAGTTTTTATTTTTCATCTCATGATGAAAGCGACTTTGCATTATCAACACTACCCAAAAACGATGCAGATAATCATTATTTTTCTGCTTTTCAGCGCCTTCCAGGTAGCCACTTTATTGTGTCAGCTCAGGGTAAGCTGATTTCAGCCAATGAACGTTTTTGTCAGCTTTTTGCTGCTGAGTTCACTTTTAGTGAAGCAGCTGGTACAGCTAAACCCGATCTGCAATGGGTATTTCCAGAATGGCCTTTACTATTAGCATGCAGTACAGCTCAAGGGAACCAAGTTGAAACAGAAGCAAGGAACCAAAATGGTGAAAATCTTCGCGTTTTATTGAATCTTCAACAGCTGAGCGATCCTACCCTCGGAGATTTTATCTTAGGGTCTATCGAGTTACTCGACAATAAGCCTCCCAGTTATCAACGGTACCCGAGAAACGAACAAGATGTATTAACCAATTTGGCAAATCGAACAGCATTTATTGCTCATCTGGATTCTTGGCTAAACCAAGCACATGCAAACCCTAGCTGTCTTTTGTACGTGGATATCGTCGACTTCCAAAGAGTCAATCAACAGTGCGATGAAGCTGCTGGCAATGCCTTGCTCAGACAGCTTGCAGGGAAACTGCAACAAGAGTTGCCACAGGATACTTTGATTTCGAGATTGATGGATGATCAGTTCATCGCTTTGATTGAGCATAAAGAAACACAAGAAGCCTTTATCCTTGCTTATCGTTTACTGGATGTATTACGTGGCTTTCGTTTTATCTGGCATGAGCATATTTTTACTATTCATATAAATATCGGCTTAGTTCATATTAAAGATACAAATTTGACAGCCGCTCAATTGATTGAGCAAGCACAGCTAGCTTGCACTTTAGCGAAGCGCAAAGGACCTAACCGCATCCATCTTTACCATGAGCCTTTAACCGAAAACCAGCAACAACTACCTGATGACCAACACTGGTGTAAACTCATACAACATGCTTTACAACACAATCAGTTTATCCTCTGTGTCCAACATATACACTCCATTGACTCCAGCTCACCCCGGCGCTATGAAGTCTTACTTAGAATGAAAGGTGTTGATGGCAATCTTATCAATGCGAACAGCTTTCTCCGTGTCGCGAAACAAGAAGGGTTATTGTACCAATTAGATCGATGGGTCATTGAGTACTATTTTTCATGGCTGCAACAACACTCGATGCACCTTAATGCATCCGAACTTTGTCACATCAATATTTCAGCTGCATCAATTAATGATTATGGTTTTAGTGGTTTTGTCCTTGAACAATTAAATCATTATGCTATTCCAGCTGAGAAAATTTGTTTTGAGATTAGCGAGTTTGTAGCCATTGAGTTTTTGACAGCCGCAGTTAACTTTATAAAAGAGGTTAAAGCTGCAGGTTGTAAGGTATGCCTTGATAATTTTGGCAGTGGTTTTTCTGCATTTAGCTACCTTAAACATTTGCCTGTCGACTTTATCAAAATAGATGGCAGTATCATCACACAAATCAATAATGATCAATTAAGCCATGCTGTGACAAAAGGCATCGCAGAGGTAGCAAAGAGTTTAGGTATCGAACTGATCGCTGCTCATGTTGAGGCTAAAGATGCATTACAAGTACTACAGAATTTAGGTATTCCATATGTACAAGGCTTTTATCTAAGTAAGCCTTGCCTGTTAACTGAAGCATATAGTCAATA
>NZ_JAUZVZ010000035.1 GCF_030717845.1 Alkalimonas collagenimarina | reverse complement strand
GGCTTCAAGGAGTAGCTATGAAATATGTTTCCATTCTTGCAGTTCTTTTATTAACTGCATGTAGTAGCACTGGAGTAGTTCCGATGGATGGTGGCGTTTACATGATAGCCCAACGAAGTGCTCAAGTAGGTTTTGGCCCTCCTGATGGTGTTAAAGCTGATGTGTATAAAGAAGCCAACGAATTTTGTGCAAAAACAAATCAAAAAGTTGAAACTGTGAAACTTGATATGACCAACTCGGGCTTTGCAAAGCCAGGCAATGTTTCTTTGGAGTTTAGGTGCAAATAAAGCCTAACAAGGCCACTCAAACCGGACAAAAACTCGCTGTCACTTTTTTTGCAAACGGCGCAACAAAAGCGCCATCAACTTTTTGCCGTTGGTGGCGGCGTTAATATCCGCTTTTCGCTCAAAGCTGCCATTGTTCAGTAGCTATATTACCCCCGATGCTCAGTGGTTTAGTGACATACACCAACTCACCACGATGACAGGCAGTGCTCTAATCAAGTTTAAATTTTTGATATAAAAAAAGCGAAGTGCTATGCCTTCGCTTTTTGCCATAACTTACGTTTTAAGTGCCAAACGGATACAACACTTCTGCAGTCTGAGTATTAATGACCTGGCCATTCACCACAGCATACTGCACACCCTGTTCATTGCTTAACAAAAAGGTAGCGCTACGTTGTCGCACCAGTTGCTCCGCTGGCACCCGACGTTGTGGGTTCAGTAAAACCGGCAACTCCGTTTGATTATCCAATAGCTCTGCATCACCGGTAAAGTGGCTGTAGCCATCACGCAGTAGTGCTAAGTAACGGTCCACAGTCAATTGCACGCTTTCTGTCAGCTCAAATGCCTTGCCCGGCTTATAATGCAAGCCTTCAGCATCAAAGGTATGGTAGCCACCAAAAATAGACAGATCGCCAATATCATCAATGCGGGCCTGGCCTGAAGTACCATACACATCCAGCTCAAAAGCGACATCAACCAAGGCGGGTTGATTGTGCAATGTCAGGGTGACATTACTTAGCACCACATCTTTCATGCCGCGCTGATTAAAGGGGATGGCATCATGATCGGCCAGATCGGCATTGCGGTAGCTACCGCTGGCGATGGCATCCAACCATTTGACATACATCAAAAAATTCAAGCGGCGTGGTACCTGACGATTATCATCACCGCGATGACCTCCGGCTTCTACCAGCACAGTACTGATCCCCATAGAAGAAAATGTATCGCCAAAAGAGCGGATGGAATAGGTATCGTCATAACGGCCCAGATGGTTAGGAATTTCAGCGTCAATCAATGGTTTGATGTAGGCGATCAGCTGCATGGCGCGCTTACGGCTTTCATTGATGTCACGGGCCTCGTTGTAAGCCGGAGCTAACAGCGAAATAGTCGCTGGGTTTTTCGCATCGCCAGCGGCATGAAAACGATTTTGATCGTGCAGATTAAAGCCATAGTGTGGCTGAATGCGCTTCGCGGCATCCATCAGAATACGGCCTTCCGGGCTTTGCAGGGCCAAGGCATCACGGTTGATGTCAATGCCCTGTGCATTCACCCGGGTATTGGCAACAGCGCCGTCGGGATTAACCATCGGAATAATATACAATGTAATGTGCTCCATCCAGCTATCGCGCCACTCCGATTGTGCATCATCACTGATGTATTTCAGCAAATCAAAAACCGCCGCCGTCGCTGTTGGTTCGTCGCCATGCATTTGCGACCAGGCAAAGACCTTAGTATCACCACGGCCCATTTTAATTTGATAAATAGGGGTACCCTGCAGTGAGCTACCAAGTTTAGTGAACGCAAACAGAGGATTTTGACGATGTTGTTCAATCAAGGGTCGAATATCCTCAAAGCTGATCACCGGTTTATCCAGCCCTGGTTGTTTATACACATCAAATTCCTCTACGGTCATGGCACTCGCCCCTGCCTGTAGACCCATACTCAAGCCCACGGATAATCCTAGTGTAATTAACCACTTCATCGGCAACTCCTCTGTTCGATACGCTTGTGATCATGACGCTAGCCTGACCTGATTCTATCCCGAACACAACACCGGAACGGGGGGTCAGCGCATCAGCAGCACCAGACACAAGCGTAGCATGTTTATTTTTATGGTCTGCATGCAGTGTATTGATTATTTATTCCAAACTCAATAAATCTCAGGAATATTTTAGTTTTAACAGATTGTACGCAAAAGATTATCCTACATCAAACTTTGGCTTATCTTGCGGTAGTGTAGAAGTAGAAGATTGATCTGGGTCAGGTTTTTTAAAAACGTAGCCAGCGACAATAGTCAGCAGAACCTATCACAAATGGAGTATGCCATGAACAACAACACACTGACTTCAGCCTTCAAAGCCTCTGCCATTGCAGCAGCCCTATTTTCTCCGCTGGCACTGGCTAATTTTAGTATTAATGTCGGTGCCATCAACGTCAGTCCAAATGATGACAGTAGTTATCTTAATGTCGTGGAAACCGTCGCAGGTTTGCCAGCCAACTCTGCGAAAGTAGGCGTCAATAGCAATACTCAGCTAGGTCTGACCTTCGACTACGCTCTGGATGACCACTGGAGTGTACAATTAATCGCAGCGACGCCATTCTCACACAATATCAAAGTCAAAGGCTCAGCTGTCGATGGCCTGGCGGTTGGTAAAACCAAGCATCTGCCACCTACCTTACTGGCACAATACAACTTCAATAGCGTAAATGCGGATTTTCGTCCTTTCGTTGGCGCGGGTGTCAACTACACAGTGTTCTTTTCTGAAAAAGCAGCCCCTGAACTAAAAGACACCTTAGTGGCTATCGGTGCAGCTCAGGCCGGTGATGATGTATCACTGTCGCTGAAAAATTCGGTGGGTATCGCTGTACAGGCAGGCTTTAACTATAAGCTCAGTGACAACTGGGGCCTGCATGCCATGATCGCCTGGGCAGATATTGATACCGATGCTATGGTGAAAATCAATGGTGCCGGAGTGCAGCCAGTGGATGTCAGCATCGACCCCACCATTGTGATGGTTGGCCTGCGCTACAGCTTCCGCTAAACCAAATCTGCGTATCACTCTTTACAAAGGGGCAGCCCAGGCTGCTCCTTTGCTGTTGTTAAATTATCTCCCCTTCCCCCAATCAGGGCATGACAAGCTCTGGCAACTACTCTACAGTGATTTCATAGGTTGATGTTCAATGCTTGCCTGATTGGAGCGGCATAAGAATATTGATTTATTCCACCATTCAAGGCTTAATAAGAATAATTTAGTAAAATAACAACCATAGATGGGGATGCAATTTTGTCTGATTGGCTCACGATACTACCCGCTTTAGTTGCCATCGCTGTAGTGCTCTGGCGTAAAGAAGTCATACTGGCTTTGCTGGTGTCGTTGTGCAGTGCTGAACTGCTCTTGTTAATGCAAGGCGGTGATTTTGGCATTGCCAGCGCGTTACTGGATGGCCCGGTGCAAACACTGGAACGCATTGTTGGGGTCACTTCCTCTACCGACAATGCCCGCTTACTGATGTTCTCGTTAATGGTGGGGGCTGTGCTGGCCTATATGCGCTATTCCGGTGGTGTTTCTGCCATGGTCGAGATGTTTGTCAGAAAAGGGATTGCCCGCAATCAGCGTCAAACCGGTTTACTAACCTTTGTCATCGGCATCATGGTGTTTATTGAGTCCAATTTAAGCTCACTGACCGCAGGTATAACGGCACGGGGCTTATTCGATAAATTTAAAATGAGTCGGGCCAGATTGGCCTACATCATCGATAGCACCAGCGCCCCTATTTGTATTTTAATCCTGCTTAATGGCTGGGGGGCTTATATTCTTGGCTTAGTCGCCATGTACCCGCTGGAAAAAAGCACGGTTGCTGTGCTGATTGGTACCATTCCGTTTAACTTTTACGCCATCATCACACTGTTGGTCGTGTTGTTTACCATTATAACCGGCAAAATCTATGGCCCGATGCGTCAATCTGAGCGCGATCTAAATACATTGGACAAACACACCGAGCTGGAAATCGCGCCCAGCCATCCGTCCTTTATGTTAGTGCCGCTGCTGACACTGGTATTTGCCATGGTCGGTTTTATGATGTGGACCGGTAACGGCAGTCTGGTGGATGGCTCTGGCTCTAAATCGGTCCTCTATGCCACTACTCTCGCCTGCTTAGTCGCCTACAGCATGATGCTGATCAGCCGCCGCTTCAGCCATAAAGAGCTGGTTGGCATTGGCTTTAAAGGCATGAACGAGCTGCTACCGCTGGTGACCATCGTCTTACTCTCACTGGCTTTAGGGGCCAGCTTACGCCAGCTGGGTACCGGTGATTTTATTGCCTCCATTGTCAGCGACGCCATGCCACTGTTTTTAATCCCGGCCTTATTGTTTCTGGCTGGCGGCTTAATTTCATTTACCACTGGTACCTCCTGGGGCACCTTTGCCATTTTAATCCCGATTGGCATGCCGATGGTAATGGTACTTGGTTTGCCCCCCGAGCTGGTGCTAGCCGCTATTTTGAGTGGCGGGGTCTTTGGCGACCACTGCTCACCCATCTCTGATACAACGGCGGTCAGTTCTGTCGCCGCCGGTTGTGATTTACTGGAGCACGTCAAAACACAATTACCGTATGCGCTATTTAGCGGCTTACTGGCATTACTGGCGTTCTTACTCAGCGGATGGATCATGATCTAATGAAACAGACTATTTTACTACTTGCGATAGCACTTGCCTGCCTTGGTTGCTCTGAGCCAGAGTCAGCGACTGAGCAAGCAACGACCATCGACCCACAGCAAAAGCCGGCTGATTTTTACGATATGGCCAGCCTGATTCCAGAAGCAGAGTTTCATATTGCTTATTTTGGCCCGCATAATTTTGTTGGCAGCAAGGTGGATGGTTACGACGCCAATACATGCTACCTTCAGGCCGATGCAGCCTATGCCTTACAGCGAGTCTGGCAACAGGTCTGGCAGCAAGGCTATAACTTACGTATTTTTGACTGCTATCGGCCGCAACGTGCGGTCGATCATTTTGTCCGCTGGTCTGAAGATTTGAGCGACACCCGCACTAAAGAAGATTTTTACCCGAATTTAGGCAAAGATGAACTGGTCGGTGATTACATTGCCGCCCAGTCAGGCCACAGCCGGGGCAGCACCGTCGACCTGACGCTGGTACAACGTCTAGCCGATGGCAACAGCCAGCCACTGGATATGGGAGGCGCGTTCGATTTATTTGATCCTATTTCAAATGTCGATGACCCAAGGGTGACAGCCGAACAGCGCGCTAACCGACAGCTGCTGATCGATCTGATGGCGGCAGAAGGCTTTAGTGTGTATTCGATGGAGTGGTGGCATTTTACCCACTTCCCACCCGCGTACCCGGATACCTATTTCGATTTTCCAATCCGTTGATGCCTTGCTGAAAAGTGAAGGGGGATTAAGCCCTTCACTTTAAGCTGGAGCCATCGGCTGAGCCGATAGTTAATAACTTTGCAGCCAACCTATTCCTGTCAATAATCGATGGCATGTTCATTCGCAAGGTGAAATGCATTGTCTATTCATTATCTAGCCGTCACTGAAACTCTAAAACGATTTCGTGATCACAGCCTGTCCCCGGTCGAACTTATGCAAGCCTATCAGCAACGGATCACAGCACTTGATCCAACCTTGAATGCATTTACCAGCCAATTTACCGACGATGCCATGCTGCAAGCCAACCAAGCCCAGCAAAGCTGGTTGCTGAATGACGCTAAGCCACTTTCAGGCTTGGCCGTGGCCATCAAAGATGAAACCTTTATTGAGGGCCAAATCACCACCAATGGTTCGCGCTTACTTACTGAAGCCATGGCTACCACCACTGATCCTGTGCCCGCCCGCTTGCTGCAAGCTGGTGCTATTGTGCATGGCCGTACTACCACGCCTGAGTTCTCTACCGCCGGCGTGACCTGGTCTGAATTATGGGGCGTCAGCCGCAACCCGTGGAACCCAGCCATAAGCTGTGGTGGTTCGTCCGGCGGTTCCGCTATTGCAGTGGCCACCGGCATGTGTAGCTTTGCCAATGGCACCGACATTGGTGGCTCGGTGCGGATCCCAGCTGCATTTTGCGGACTCTATGGCTACAAGCCACCGCATGGCAGGGTACCGGAAATCAGCCCGTACAACATTGATCCTTATTGCCATCACAGTTTACTGACCCGCACGTTGGATGATTTATTGCTACTGTATCCATTTATCAAAGGGCCAGACTGGATCGACTCGCACTCCTTTATCCCGGATGAAAACCCACAATTAACGCCACGAAAACCCTTGCAACAACTGAAGGTCGCGTTATCTCCAACCTTAGGATTTTATCAGGTCGCCGACGATATCCGTCGCGAGCTGGACAACACAGCTGAAGAGTTGCGGCAACTTGGTATTCAGGTCGATCTGGTCGAGCCGGCTTGGGATGAGCGCGTGATTGAAACGGCGAAAATTCATCAACGGGCCTTAATGGGCATGACGTTAAAGCACGCTTTTGGCGCACCAGACACCCGCAAACAATTGACCTCGTATGCACAAAGCTATCTGGCGATGGTCGATCAGCTGACAGTGGAGGATATTTTTCAGGCCAACCTGCACAGCTGCAGTATGTGGGATGCCTTGGCAGTTATTTTCCGCGATTATGATTTATTAATCTGTCCTACGCTGGCGACCAGCGAAGTTCCGGCTCATTTTGATTACAGTAAAGATCAGATGCATATCAATGGTCAGCAGGTGGATGCCAACAAAGGCTGGTTTATGACGTATCCGTTCAATACACTGGGTCAGTGCCCGGTGTTGTCGATGCCAAACGGCTTTTGCGACAATGGCGTACCAAGTTCGGTGCAGATCGTGGGCCGGCCCTATCAGGAAGCCGATGTGTTCCAGCTGGCTAAAGCACTCAGTAACACCGTTGCCAAAGACTTTTATAACACAAGGTTTCCCAAGCTCTAGAAACTAAAGCGAAATTGATAAAGCTGGACTTGCAGAAGCTGGATTTTAAGAAGCAGGGTGACTGGTGTAAAAGCAGAGTGGCTGAAGCTGCTTACTCCACCAGCCACTCTGCCCATCACGTTCGGTTTTTTGTTCTCTAAAGCTTAACGCAATACCAGCAAAGAACACTTGGCTTTGCTGATCATCGCTGTGGTGGTGCTGCCCAGGAAGAACTGACGAATACGGCTGTGGCCATAAGCGCCCATCACCATCAGGTCGATGTTGTTGTCTTGCTGGTACTGATGCAATACCGTATCCGGCTCACCACCCACAATAGCAACCGTCACATCAAAACCTTCAGAACGCAGTTTGTCTGCTGCCTCATTCATCTGAACACGCGCAGCTTCTACATCCGCGCCAGCCATCACCAAATGGCACGGCAGCCCCTTGCATAACGGGCTTTCAGCCAGCATCGTCATACTTTTAGCCGCGGTTTCGCTGCCATCGTAAGCCAGCATCAGGCTTTTGGGTTCGATAAACTGCTGTTGTGTCAGTAAAATCGGTTTATGCATACTGCGGATTAAGCCTTCCACATGCATGCCCAGCTGACCATGCGCTTCGGCACTGCTAAAGCCACGCTTACCTAACACCAGCAAGCGGATTTCATCTTCCAGCTCCAGCAGGCTTTGCACAAACTGACCATGACGCAGCCGCTCATCTACCTGCTCGATGCCTGCCGCTTCAGCACGGCTTTTCGCTGCATCCAGCATGACGCGCCCACGCTCTAATGCTAATTTGGCATGCTTTTCATCCAAATCTGCTAATTGCTCCAGCAAAATCTCCTGTGAGCCCAAGCCGATGGTACCGCTTAAATCTGGCGTATTGGTATGCTGCGCCCGGTCCAGTATATGCAACATGGATAACGCCGTACCCAGACGGTTTGCCGCCCAGACACTGTAATCACACACGGCTTCTGCATAAGGTGACGCATCGATACAAGCCATTACTTTTTTAGTCATTGTTATCTCCTAGTGGCCCATCAGTTTTTCGACCGCATCCGGACGATTATGTACCGCGAACTTATCAACCAGGGTCGCGCTGGCTTCATTCAGACCAATCAGCTCCACCTCGGTTCCTTCACGGCGAAACTTGATCACAACTTTATCCAGAGAACTGATGGCCGTTATATCCCAAAAGTGCGCCCTGCTTAAATCGATGCGTACTTTCTCGACCGCTTCTTTAAAATCAAAAGCACCGATAAATTGCTCAGATGAGGAGAAAAACACCTGCCCCACTACCTGATAGGTACGCTCATGGCCATCTTTCGATAAGGTAGAGCCGATGTAAAGAATACGACCAACCTTGTTAGCAAAAAACAGCGCACTCAGCAAGACACCAACCAGTACACCATAAGCCAGGTTGTGGGTAAAGACTACCACCACAACTGTGGCGATCATCACCACGCTTGAGCTTTTCGGGTTGGTTTTTAAGTCCTTCACCGATCCCCAGTTAAAGGTACCAATGGACACCATGATCATCACCGCCACCAGTGCGGCCATTGGGATCATACCCACCCATAAATCCAGGAACACCACCATCACCAGTAGAATCACACCCGCCAACAAGGTCGATAAACGGGTACGACCACCGGATTTCACGTTAATGATGGATTGGCCAATCATGGCACAACCGGCCATGCCACCAATTAAACCTGAACCGACATTGGCCACGCCCTGACCCACACACTCACGGTTTTTATCGCTGGAGGTATCGGTTAAGTCATCCACAATCGTTGCTGTCATCAGGGATTCCAGGATACCAACCACGGCCAGAGCAAGAGAGTAAGGGAATATAATCGCCAGCGTCTCAAAATTCAGTGGTACATCTGGCCACAGAAATACCGGCAGGCTGTCTGGCAATTCACCCATATCCGATACCGTACGGATATCCATGCCGAAATACAGCGCCAAGGCGGTCAGTACGACGATACAAACTAAGGGTGATGGGATCGCTTTAGTGACATAGGGAAACAGATAGATGATAGCCAGGCCCAGCGCCGTCATGCCATACACCATGAAAGTGCCATGCTGACCACTCAACTCGGGTAACTGTGCCATAAAGATCAAAATAGCCAGCGCGTTGACAAAGCCAGTGACTACCGAGCGCGATACAAAGCGCATTAACTCGCCTAATTTAAGCAGGCCAAACACAATCTGGATTAAGCCACAGAGCAAAGTCGCGGCCAGCAGGTACTCCAGACCATGTTCACGTACCAGCGTGATCATCAACAGCGCCATGGCACCGGTAGCGGCAGAAATCATCCCCGAGCGAGCGCCGGTAAATGAAATAATCAGACAGATAGCAAAGGAGGCGTACAAACCTACTTTCGGGTCGACCCCGGCAATAATTGAAAAAGCAATGGCTTCAGGGATCAGCGCCAGCGCGACCACAATGGCAGCAAGCACATCACCACGAAGATTAGAAAACCAATTTTGTTTTATAGAAGCAAGCATGTGTCTCGTCCTGCGTAGTTCGATTGAAAGTAAAGATAGCTGGCACAGGCGTACAACTGATGACAGTGCGTACCTTTACACAGCAATTTCATTGGATCGTACGTAGGAAAAACAATTACATTGGCCTGCGTCCTGTTCGCGATTGCTTAGCAATAGGGGGTGAAAAAGGCGCGTAGTGTACAGTAAGGCAGTAAAAAAGGCCAGAAAATAGCCTTTTCAGAGGCTTTTAAAGCCTGAGGGGAAAATAGATTACTTCTTGCAAAAACTCGCGCCGTGCCGGCGCGACAAATTTTACCCGCTTCACTTGACGATACATTTTGCTTTAGAAGAACCGTGATCACTTGCTCAATAACGAGTGCAACAACACCTCAAGCTTCTCCAGCCCTTCGTGCATCACCTCAAACTCAATGGTCAGTGGCGGTAAAAAGCGGATGACATTGCCATAAAAACCGCAGGCCAACAGGATCAAACCATGCTCAGACGCTGCCTGAATGATCTGCTGAGTTAACACCATATTGGGTTTGGTGGCATCGCCATCCTGTACCAGTTCCATCGCGATCATGGCGCCTTGCTGACGAATATCGCCTATCACCGCCGGAAACTGGCGCTGCAGGCTTTGCAGGGATTCCGTAAAAGCAGCCCCTATGGCCCTGCTCCGCTCGACCAGACTCTCCTGCGCTATCACATCCAGCACCGCCAACGCAGCCGCACAACCGACTGGTGATCCACCATAGGTGCCCCCCAGTCCACCTGGCAGCGGCGCATCCATGATTTCGGCCTTGCCAACCACAGCCGCAATAGGGAAACCACCGGCAATGCCCTTGGCCATGGTCATAAGATCTGGTTCAATCTCGCTGTATTCGGTGGCAAACATCTTGCCAGTTCGAGCAAAGCCGGTTTGGATTTCATCGGCGATCAATACGATACCGTGCTCATCGCATAACTGCCGTAGCGCCTGCATAAATTCTGCCGGTGCCGGATAAAAACCACCCTCACCTTGCACCGGCTCAATAATAATGGCCGCCACATCCTCTGGCGCAATATCGGTTTTAAACAGGATATGCAACGCCTTTAGTGCCTGCTCTACCGTTACGCCGTGGTAAGGAATGGGAAAGGGCGCATGAAAAATATCAGCCGGAAAAGGTCCAAACAGGTTTTTGTATGGCGTGACTTTGCCCGTCAGGGCCATCGTCATGTTGGTACGGCCATGAAAACCACCGGTAAAAGCAATCACGCCACGGCGCCGGGTATGCGCCCGCGCAATTTTAATGCAGTTCTCTACCGCTTCAGCGCCAGTAGTGACAAAGATGGCTTTTTTCGCCGAAGCTCCCGGCGCCAACCGGGTTAGTTTTTCAGCCAGCTCTACCGCCTGCGGATAGGGGTTGATCATCACACAGCTATGGCTGAAACGGCCCACTTGCGCCACCACCGCTTCGACCACTTTAGGATGCGAATGGCCAGTATTGCAAACAGCAATGCCGGTGCCAAAATCAATGTAGCGTTTACCCTCGACATCCCATACTTCAGCATTACGGGCGTGCGACACATACACCGGGTACAGATTGCCTTGCCCGCGGGCTATAACGGCTTGTTTTCTGCTTTGCAATTGCTGGTTACTCATCTCAACCCCATCGTTATTCTATACGCTTATGCTACCCACTGAATTAGCGACTCAGACCGCCAAGACAGACATACTTCACATCCAGATAGTCATCTAAGCCATAGCTGGAGCCTTCCCGACCATAGCCTGACTGCTTGACACCGCCAAAGGGCGCTGCTGCATTGGAGATGATGCCTTCATTCACCCCCACCATGCCAAACGCCAGGCCTTCGGTGACACGCCAGATCCGGCCAATATCGCGGCTATAAAAGTAAGCAGCCAGACCGTACTCGGTAGCATTCGCCTGCCCGATGACCTCGTCCTCATCGGTAAAGCTTTGCAGCGCCACCACCGGGCCAAAAATTTCTTCCTGCACGACCGACATATCAGCCGTCACGCCTGACAATAAGGTCGGTTGATAAAACAACTGCTCAGCCTCGCTGCGTTTGCCGCCACAATGCAGGCGTGCACCCTGCTCGGTGGCCTGCTGCACCAACTCATCCACTTTGTCGCAAGCATCAGCGCTGATCAGGGGGCCTATGGTCACGCCTTCTTCTGTACCTACCCCAACCTGCAACGATTTCATCGCTTGTTGCAGTTTTTCCGTAAATGCCGCCATCACATCTTGCTGCACAAAAACACGGTTGGTACAGACGCAGGTTTGGCCAGCATTGCGAAACTTAGATGCCATCAAGCCTTCAATTGCCGCATCCAAATCTGCATCATCGAACACAATAAAAGGCGCATTGCCGCCTAACTCCATCGACATGCGTTTGACGGTGTCTGCACACTGTTTGATTAGTTGCTTGCCAATCTGGGTCGAACCGGTAAAGCTGAATTTGGCAATACGTGGATCCTGAGTCAGCACTTTACCAATGGCTTTTGCATCCGTTGTGGCGATCACATTAAACACTCCGGCAGGTATACCAGCCCGCTCGGCCAGTTCAGCCATCGCCAGGGCAGATAAAGGTGTTTGTTGGGCAGGTTTGACGACAAAAGTACAACCTGCCGCCAGCGCTGCCGCAGCTTTACGCGCGATCATGGCGTTGGGGAAATTCCATGGCGTAATGGCGGCCACGACTCCCACCGGTTGTTTCAGCACCACTATGCGCTTATCAGCCGCCGGGCCCGGAATGGTATCGCCGTACACCCGTTTCGCTTCCTCCGCGAACCACTGCACATAAGAAGCGCCATAGGCAATTTCACCTTTGGCTTCAGCCAGTGGCTTGCCTTGCTCCAAGGTGAGCAGTAACCCTAAATCATCCTGATGCTGCAGCATCAACTGGTGCCAGCGCAGCAATATGGTGGCACGCTCACCTGCTGGCAGTGCAGCCCAACTGCGAAAAGCTTCTGCTGCTGCACCTACAGCAAGGCGCGCTTGTTCGGGGGTAGCATCAGCCACCTCAGCCAGCAGCTGACCATTAGCCGGATTGACAACCGCAAAGCACTTTTCAGCACCGTGCCATTTTCCTTGCCAATAGTTGTCTGTCTTCAAAAAATTATTAACGTTCATCATAATATGGCTCCTGATTGCAGCCAGCCTAAACTGCTTCATTACTGGCGACTACCTCCGTTTGAGGGCTAAGCAAAAAAATAACCCCCTAAACAGGGTTAGGTTTGCATTTAACAGTGTTCATGCGAAGATGATGTTTTCACGTCACCTATCATAGCAAGATGCAGCCAAAACCAATTGCTGAATTAATTTTAAAAGGCTTTAAACGCCATTTTTCACTGTTCCGCGACAGCACCAGCGAAGCCAGCCGCTATTTTAATCAGGCCGATTGGCAGGGCTTTCAGCAGCAAAGCTCCGAGCGTATTTCATTTTACGATCAACGGGTGAACGAAACCTTGCAGCTACTGCGTAAAGAGTTGCCTGATCCGGGCGTGCGCGCCGGTTTTTGGCACGAGGTAAAACAGCTTTACAGCGAGTTTTTACTGATGCACCCGCAGGCAGAACTGGCAGAGACCTTTTACAACTCGGTGTTTTGTCGCTTGTTTGAGCGTAAGTACTTTCATAACAAAAATATTTTTGTCGAGACCACACTGAACCGCCAGCAATTACCCGCTCCGGTTGCTTCGGTGTATGACAGCTACTTTCCGGTACAAAACAGCTTGAAACAAACGCTGCGCCAGATCATTGCCAGTTTTCATTTTGGCCCCGATTTTATTCAGCTTGATCGCGATATTCGCTTGTTGGTGCGTAGCTTTATGGCGCAATCAAGCCATGGCCAACACCCGTTGCACCAAATACGTTTCGATATCTTAAAAGGGGCCTTTTACCGCAATAAAGCGGCTTACATTGTTGGCCGGGCGGTCACACCACAAGGTCAGCAGCCGTTTATTATCCCGGTATTGCACCAGCAAGCGTGCTCCACCGCCACCAGCGAAGGCTTGTATCTGGATACGCTGATTACCGAACCGCAGCAAATGTCGGTGATTTTTGGCTTTTCCCGGGCTTATTTTATGGTGGATAGTCAGGTTCCCTCGGCGCTGATCCAGTTTTTACGTGAGCTATTGCCGCACAAAACGCTGGCGGAGCTTTACGCCAGTATCGGCTTTCATAAACAAGGAAAAACCGAGTTTTACCGTGAATTGCTGCAGCATTTACACCACTCCAGCGATCAGTTCGTCGCAGCACCTGGCATTCGTGGTCTGGTGATGATGGTGTTTACCCTGCCATCGTTTCCTTATGTGTTTAAAGTAATCCGTGATGAGTTTCCGGAAAGTAAACAAATCAGTCGTGCTATGGTGAAAACCCGCTATTTGCAGGTAAAAAAACACGACCGGGTCGGCCGTATGGCCGATACCATGGAATACTCCGATGTCGCCTTGCCCAAAGACCGCTTTGCCCCTGAACTGTTGGCCGAATTGGAGCAAAGCATCGCTGGATCGCTACGTTTCGAAGATGATCTGGTCGTGATTAAACACCTGTACATTGAACGGCGGATGATCCCACTCAATCTGTATCTGGAGCAAGTCGATAGCACCGAAAAAACCCGTATCATGAAGGATTATGGTCAGGCATTAAAAGACATCATCGCCGCCAATATATTCCCTGGTGATATGCTGCTGAAAAACTTTGGCGTGACCCGCCACAAGCGGGTGATTTTCTACGATTACGACGAAGTGCAGTACTTACTGGACGTCAATTTTCGTACCCTGCCAAAAGCTGAAAGCATTGATGACGCGCTCTATAACGAGGTCTCGGTTGCACCTGGTGATGTATTCCCAGAGCAAATCACCACTTATGTGACCGCTCAACCCGAACTACGGGAGTTGCTGCAACAGCATCATCCCGAGTTGATGGATGCCAGTTACTGGCAACAAATGCAGCAACGCATCCGCGCCGGACAGTTTGATGATGTCTTCCCATACCCGGATGGTATGCGGTTTTGCATGCAATATGCCGAAGACTACCCATAAGCTACAGGCAACAATAACAAGTTACAGAGCCCGCCAGAGTCGCTACAATAGCGTCTTTATTCCCCGGCTACTCGATCTGGAGCCTGCTGTGACTGCCATTAACTCTGTACTGGCGCTGCGCGAACGCGAACTGGCCAATGCCAAACGCGTCTTTGTTGCTCGTGGCTCCAAATTAAAACGTTGTCCGCAGTGTTTGCTCGCGCTTGCCAACTGCATTTGCAGCTACAAACCAGCCGCTCAGACAGGCGTCGCCTTTTGTTTCATCATGTACAAGGGAGAAGCCTACAAGCCAAGCAATACCGGCCGGATTATTGCCGATGTAATCGCCGATAATCATGCTTTTTTATGGCAACGCACCGAGCCAGATCCTGTCTTGCTGGCATTGCTGCAACACCCAAGCTACGCGCCAGTACTGATATTCCCGCAGCAATACGTCGAAGCACAGCGCTGTCTGCAGCAGCCAGCCCAGCTCGCTGCATACAGCCAAGGTAAAACGCCGCTGTTTGTGATGCTCGATGGCACCTGGCGCGAAGCCAAGAAAATGCTGAAGAGCCCCTATTTGGCATCACTACCCGTGCTCAGTATTACGCCAAGCCAGCAATCGGGCTATATGCTGCGCGAAGCCGCTCAGCCACACCAACTCAGCACCGCTGAAGTCGCGGTTGAAGTGCTCAACTTCGCGGACCTGACTCAAGCATCTACTGCACTCAACAATTACTATCAACACTTTCTGCAGGCTTACCGCAGTTCCAGGCCGCATCATCCATTAAACCGCCAAGCTCGCTTAGACATTTCTTAAGGTTGTTTCACTAGAAATGATTGATCTGGATCAAATTTAGCCTATAATACTTTCAGAAAATTCTGAAACTTTAATAAGGTGAAATTCTGATGCGTATGACTCCGATGATCGAATCCTTTGTCTGCCATTTTGGTGAAATGGGTAGCCGCTGGGGGTTTAACCGCACCGTTGGTCAGATATACGCGTTGCTGGTGATCAGTGAACAACCGCTGAGCGCCAACGATATTGCCGACATGCTGGGTATTTCCCGTGGCAATGTCAGCATGGGCTTAAAAGAGCTGCATAGCTGGCAACTGGTACAAACCACCCATCGTCAGGGCGATCGCAAAGACTATTATCAAAGCCGCGGTAGCATCTGGGATATGGCCAACCGGGTATTTGAAGAGCGTCGCAAGCGCGAGATGGACCCCACTCTGTCCCTGTTACGTGACATTATGCTGGATGAAGCCGCAAACCCGGATGAAGCCTTTGCACAGCAACGCATTGGCGAAATTCACGATTTACTGGAAAACATCACCGAATGGACACAAAGCCTGCAATCTTTATCGCCAGAAAAGCTCAACACACTGATGAAGCTCGGCTCTGGTGTTGGTAAGGTACTGGATTTCAAAGACAAATTTATGGCGAAAAAAGCCGACTAGCGAGGTAGTTATGTTGGATACCCTGATCCTGTCGCGGATCCAGTTTGCCGCGAACATTAGCTTTCATATTTTATTTCCAACCATTACCATCGCACTGGGTTGGTTATTGTTTTACTTTAAAATCCGCTACGACTTTTCCAAGCATCCGGTATGGATGCGAGCCTATCGTTTCTGGGTCAAAGTTTTTGCTTTAACCTTTGCCCTTGGGGTCGTGAGTGGCATCACCATGTCGTTTCAGTTTGGCACCAACTGGCCTGGCTTTATGGAAGCGGTTGGCAACATTGCAGGCCCCTTATTGGCTTACGAAATTCTGACTGCATTTTTCCTCGAAGCCACCCTACTTGGTATTATGCTGTTTGGTTTTCATCGCGTACCGGGCTGGGCTCATACCGGCGCAACCTTTCTGGTGGCGCTGGCGACCACCTTATCGGCCTTCTGGATTTTAGCATTAAACTCTTGGATGCAGACCCCGGCTGGCTTTGAAATGCGCGATGGGGTCGCTCATGCGACCGATTGGCTGGCGATTATTTTCAGCCCGTCCTTCCCCTACCGCCTTGGTCATATGCTGTTGGCATCTGCATTAACGGTGTGTTTTTTAGTCGCGGGTTTATCGGCTTATCGCCTGTTACGCGGCGACAACAAAAAAGCACCGCAGCTCACGTTAAAAACAGCGTTATTCAGTGCAGCTTTACTGGTACCAGTACAAGCTTTCGTTGGCGACCTGCACGGTTTAAACACACTGGAGCACCAGCCACAAAAAATAGCCGCGATGGAAGGACTTTGGCAAACGCAGCAAGGGGCGCCCTTTGTGTTATTTGCCATTCCAGATGAAGCGAACCGACAAAACCGCTTTGCACTGGAGATCCCCAACTTAGCCAGCCTGATCTTAACGCATCAGCTAGACGGTGAACTGCAAGGCCTGGATGACTTTGTTGGCGAGCATCCGCCTGTCGCTCCGGTGTTCTTTAGCTTCCGTATTATGGTTGGCGTTGGCCTGCTGATGCTGGCTGTTGCCTGGTGGTGTAGCGTGCGTCTTTACCGACACGGCACATTGAGTCAACTGCAGTTAAAGCTATTGGTTGGCATGACATTTTCGGGTTGGGTCGCCACCTTGGCAGGATGGTACGTCACCGAAATAGGCCGTCAACCCTATCTGGTGTATGGCGTACTAAAAACCCGGGATGCTGTCACCACCATAGCCAGTGAGCAGGTGGCCATCAGTCTGACTTTGTATCTGCTGCTATACGCCGTGCTGCTGTTTGCATACATCAAAACCTTGTTTGTACTAGCTCGACGGGCGATTGAGGTGGAAGAATACGATTTAAGCCAGCCAGGTTTGCCAGAGCGTAAAGCCAGCTCAGAACCCCATACAGAAGGAGCTACCGCATGAGCTGGTTAACTGCAGACAATTTGGCACTGGCTTTTGCCGCCTTAACAGCACTATCACTTTTGCTGTACGGTATCCTCGATGGTTACGATTTAGGTGTCGGTATTACGTTACCCATGGACAACGAGAGCTGGCGTGATACCGCCATTGCCTCCATTGGGCCATTTTGGGACGCCAACGAAACCTGGTTGGTAATGGCGGTTGGCCTGTTGCTGGTAGCATTTCCTGCTGCTCATAGCGCCATTTTACATGCAATGTACTTACCCGCGGCCCTGCTACTGATTGGTTTGATCCTGCGTGGTGTCGCCTTTGATTTTCGCGCCAAAGTGAAATCCGAGCAAAAACGCGGCTGGGACTGGACCTTTAAAGCCGGCTCTTTACTGGCCACCTTCAGCCAGGGCTTTATGTTGGGCATTTACGTCATGGGGCTTAACTACCACCTGACCAGCGTGATCTTCGCCTGTTTCAGTGGTTTATGTGTTACCGCTGCCTACGCCATGATAGGCAATGCCTGGCTGATCGGCAAAACCAGTGGCGAGCTGCAACGCCACGCCATCTCCACCTGCAAACGCGCCGGGGTGCTGACCTTTGGCGGTATTCTGGCAGTCAGCATGATCAACCCGCTGGTCAATGCCAATGTGTATGCGGTCTGGACCGAGGCACCACTGGCTTACTTTTATGCCGCCATCCCATTGCTGTGCTTTGGCATGTTTGCACTGGGCTATCTGGTGCTAAAACGGCTACCCTTACCAGATGATAAAGGCGCCTGGTTGCCCTTCTGGCTTGCGCTGATTATTTTTGTTTGCTGCTTTGCTGGCCTGGCACTTAGCTTCTACCCCTTCGTGGTGCCAAACGAGATGACGCTGTACGAAGCCGCCAGCTCCAAAGAGTCATTGCAGATCATTTTCTTTGGTGCCGTCTTCGTGCTGCCCTTTATTCTGGCCTATACCGCAGTGGCCTACTACGCTTTTCGCGGCAAGGCCGATGATTTGAAGTACTACTGAGCTGAAGTACGTCTAAACTTAGCTGGGTGCTGCTATAAATTTCAGATGCAGCACCCATTCACCAGTGTTATGATTCATCAGCTTTATGCATTTAATCAAAGGCATTTGACAGATGAATATAAACAAAGTCGATTTAAACCTGCTGGTGTACCTGGATGTATTGCTGCGAGAAAAAAATGTTACCCGCGCTGCCAATCAACTAAACATTACTCAACCAGCGATGAGTAATGGCTTAAAACGACTGCGCGATCTGCTGAATGACCCTATTCTGGTGCGCACCTCTGAAGGCATGGTACCGACCGAGCGAGCCAAAGAGCTGGCTCCCATTGTCCGTGGTGTCTTGCTAACGCTGGAAGAAAGCCTGCAACCGCATAAAGACTTCGACCCGAGCCAAAGCAGCCGGGTATTTCGCATCATGGCCAGCGACTATGCCGCTTCAACCTTGATCCCTGCACTGCTAAAAAAAATGCGCTTGCAAGCACCAGCCACCACGCTGGATATTATGACGCCATCGGATGTGACCTTTCACGATGTCGAAAACGGCAAGGTAGACATGGCCATCAACCGTTTTGATCAACTGCCGCAGTCCTTTCATCAAAAGACCGTTTGGCGCGATAACTTCGCTTGTCTGGTGAACCGCAAAAACCCGGTATTGAAGCAATTTAATCTGGAAAGCTACTTAAAAAGCCGTCATATCTGGGTTAGTAAAACGGGCTTTGGTGTTGGTGTGGGGATGGATCCGAAAGACATTCAAAAGCTAGGCTGGGTCGATGAAGCACTGGCGAAACTGAGCAAACAACGCACCATCAGCGTTTTCACCCGTAACTACCATGTAGCCATGCACTTAGCAGTAGAGATGGACTTGATAGCTACCCTGCCGCTTCGCGCCGCACGACTTTACGAAAACGACGACAGCATGGCGATTCTAGATCCGCCCTTCGCCATCCCATCGATTGAGTTGAAAATGATCTGGAGCCCGTTGCTGCATCAGGATGCAAGCCATATCTGGCTGCGCCGCCTGATCACAGAAACCGCGGATGAAATTAACACCTAAAAATACAACAGAGTCAATAAGCGTCTACCCTCAAGGAGCCAAGGAGAATACCGTATGATCGAAGTTTCTTATTCACACAACAAGGACGGAGAAGGTGAACTTGTTGAAAAAACAACGTCTATTACAACCTATCAGGAGTTGTGCGACATTATTGACTCCTACCCATGGGATACTGAACTCGCGTTATTTGAAAAATCAGGCGTAGGTGGGGGTATTACAGTGGTTTGCGGCGATGTGAAGCAGCAATTTGCCAGCTACTTGCTGATCCCTATCGAAACCGACAAAGCTTTGCTTAATATAGACATCGTATTCAAACCCGGATTTTTGACAATCTTTGGTCGCAAAGCAACCAGTACCGATTTGGGTGAAGTATCTATTGCTGATGCCAAAAGCAAGCTTAAAGAGCTGTTTGATCACTCCATCACATCGCTTTATCAGAAGTACAAGTAGCGGCGGCCTCCAACAAGAGTCGGTTTTCTGGTTATTTCACGACTCTGCATTGGTTGGATCCAGGCACAGCTCCCAAATAAGCTGATAACACCAACGATGCTCTATGCGTTGGGCCGGAAGCCCTGCGTATGGATTCAATGGAAAATCAGATGACTGCAGCTCATCAGAGTTCGTCAAATCGGCCAACAATAAAGCTTGCAGCAAATACAACTGACTATCCAACCGAATCCTATCAGCCAGACTATGGTCCCTGGAAGAGGCCAGAAGTTCAACCAAGTGTCCTCCCAGATAATTGCGATAGTGACGCCTTACCATTTCAAAGCCAAAAACAGGGTAATAAAGTCCATCCTGCTCTGCGTCACGTTCCTTATGCAGTTGCTGATACAGCTCCGGCTTACTCTGAATGATGGCGGCTTCTGCAATACCACTGCGCAAAAACAATGCATTTAGTGTCATCTTCGGCTTATAAAATTTATGGCTGTTTGATTGGGTATAAATATCTGGATCAACACGACTGAGCAACTGCACCATGCTAACAAACTCTCCCTGCTTTGCAGGTAAATTCGTCACCTCTGCCAGGCTTAGCGGCTGTAAAACCGTGGCAAGTTTGGGTAAAGGCCCTGGTTGATGTTTTTTTAGTTCCAGCACCAAAGGTATCATGTTCCCCTGCAAAGAAGCATAAATTTGCATGCTGTGCAGCAGGCTACCCGGCTGTTGCAATAACCGCCTTTGTTGTCCAATATAGTCCACCAGCCTCTGCTCAGCTTCAATAAATTGTTGCTGGAGCATCAACTGATAAATGGATAATGCATACAACTGCTGCAGCTGGAAAAGCTGTATCCAGTTTACCGACAGCTGATCATTGATGGGGGTTAACTCAGTGTTGGTCTGCAACAATTGATACGAGGCCAGTAACCCGCTAAAGGACTGCAACAATAGCTCCAGCTCAGTGCTGTGTTGCTGCAACAACTCTCGGCATTCCGCTGACTCCAGTGAACACCAGAGCGGGTGATCATAGATGTGATCCAGGCCAGGGAGTATTGGTAATCTGTCACGTTGAAACCCCTGCTCCGCTTGCTGATAGCGCAATAAAGTACTGGCGGGATCAAAGCCCTGCTCCGATAGCGACATCAGTTGAATGTAATAATTAGCAGTGGTGACCTGATGGTCAGCCAGCGGTGCAATCAGCGACGGGATAGTTGGGTGCAGTGGCTCATCGGTCAGGATTTTGTAGCCAAAAAAAACAGCCGCAGGAGCGATAACGGCAAAGGAAAGGGCTCCCACAAACAACAGTATTCGAAGATGTAATCGCATAAAAAATACAACAGGTTAAAACTAAACGCTATAGTAGTCACATTAGGTAACAAAAAACACTTTATTTCACCGTAGTTGCTAAAATTCAGCCGCTGCCAACATCAGCAAGATTAGCAGCGGCTGCAGTGGCTCCCAGCATCCCAGTTCACGTTTAGGGAGAGCCAAAGTCTTTCAAAATACCAGAGTCGTTATGGCAGCAAGTCATAGGCTGGCAAAGTCAGGAAATCGACCAGTTCATCAGCCGTGGTGATCGCAAGCAGCAAGCTTTTTGCTCGTTCAAAGTTCTGGTTGGCCCACACATCAGCCCCCACTTCGGTTTTCACCACCTCCGCTTCTTCATCCAGCATGCTGGCAAACAAAGCTTTGGTGACCAACTGGCCGTTGCTTAAGCTTTTGCCATGCTGGATCCATTGCCAAATGGAGGCACGGGAAATCTCAGCGGTGGCGGCATCTTCCATCAAACCGTAAATCGGCACACAGCCTTTGCCACTGATCCATGCCGCCATGTACTGTAGAGCTACACGAATATTGGTGCGCATGCCAGTCTCGGTTCGCTCGCCGTCGCAGGCTTGCAGCAAGTCAGCTGCAGTCACGGGAGCATCCTGCTCACGCAGCACGTGCAATTGATTCGGTTTATCGCCCAAATAATGATCCAGCACAGCCCCGGCGGTGCTTGCTAAACCGGGGTGAGCGACCCAGGTACCATCATGGCCGTTTTTAGCTTCCAGCTCTTTATCTGCGGTTACTTTGGCCAGAATGGCTTTGTTCTGCTCTGGATCTTTGGCTGGGATCAAGGCCGCCATCCCCCCCATCGCCAATGCACCCCGCTTATGGCACGTTTTCACCAGTAGGCGTGAATACGCATTTAAAAACGGCTTATCCATGGTCACGACTTGTCTGTCGGGCAATACCCGATCGGCATGTTTCTTTAAAGTTTTGATGTAACTGAAAATGTAATCCCAGCGGCCGCAGTTCAGTGCCACGATGTGATCACGTAAACTGTAGAGGATCTCATCCATCTCAAATACAGCGGGTAAAGTTTCAATCAATACGGTAGCACGAATGGTTCCCACCTCGACACCAAATTGTTGCTCAGTGTAGCGGAATACATCATCCCACCATTTCGCTTCCTGATGGCTTTGTAACTTGGGCAGATAAAAATACACACCAGTGCCCATCTTTTGTCGTTGTGCAATATTATGGATAAAATAGAGCGCAAAATCCATCAAGGCACCAGGCACCTGCTCGCCATCCACCTCAAGATGTTTTTCCCAAAGGTGCAAGCCACGCACACGAGCAATCAACAGTGCAGGATCATCGTTGAGGGCATAGTGTTTGCCGCTATTTGGGTCGGTATAACTGATGGTGCCCAGGTTGGCATCACGTAAATTAAGCTGACCTTCCACCACGCCTTGCCAGGTAGGTGACTGTGCATCTTCAAAGTCAGCCATAAATACCTTTACGTTGGCATTGAGTGCATTAATCACCATCTTACGATCCACCGGACCAGTAATTTCTACCCGGCGATCCTGCAAATCAGCCGGAATTGCCGCAACTTGCCAGTCACTATTCCGGATGTTTTTGGTCTCTGGCAGAAAATCGGGTAAAGCTCCTGCATCAAAGCGGGCTTGAGCCTGTTGGCGTGCCGCCAGCAACTGTTGCAAACGTGGGCGGAATTCGCGGGTTAACTCCGTGATCAATGCACAAGCATCTTCGGTAAATACCTGTTCGGCAGTGCTATCTATTGGCGCAAGGATAGCTAGTTGCTGACGTTGGGTGGTGGTATTGGTCATGGTTGTTCTCCTTGAATAACTGAAGCGCGGCTTCAACCATAAAATGGGCAATGTCCTCACTATAAGTCGCACCGAGTCATAAATAAAATTAATGACATATATACCAGCCATTCATATAAATAATGACGAAACATAAAATCAGGCAAACATCTTGGCATGGCATGTGCTTAGTCATAAGCAAGACAGACACTAGTCTGTAGTACGTCAATTTTTTGTCGGAGGTGCCCATGGAATATGTGTTGCTATTACTGGTTGCTTTGGTGGTGGTAGTTGCGATAGTTGCCAGCCGCTTTGTAGAGCAAGGAAACCCTTTTCCATTTCAAAAACGTGGGCCTATTTTCAGCCAGATAGAACGCGCTTTTTTACGCTTACTGGAAAAAGCTGTCACGGACCACTACAAAGTAATGAGTCGGGTGAAATTAGCGGACTTGATTGATTTCAAGAAAAGCACGACCTCTAAAACGAAACGCTCAGCACTGCTGAAACTCAACAGCAAGTACCTCGACTTTGTGCTCTGTAACCCAGATGATATGAGTGTTGTTGCCGTGATTGATCTGGTCAACCCCACAGGAAAAAACGGCCATAAAGCCAGTCAAGATTGGTTTGTCAGCGGTGCTTTGGAAGCAGCCGGCATTCCCTACATTCGCATGAAGATTAAACGAGGCTATTCACTTGGCGATATTCAACAATGTCTGATCAGTCGCCTTGGTGCTCCTATCCGCAAAACCGAGCCCATTATCAAAGGCCGTTTCAAAACAGGCCCAACCCGCCCGGTCAAACCTTTGGTAGCAAGCAACCAGCCAATGGGTAAAATAGCAGCCCTGCCAATGAACCCGGCACTATCACAAAAATTAACACCAGCGTTGTCGCACTCGCAAATTAAAGCGCAGTCAACATCGATGGTTCAGGCTTCTTAACGCTTTGGAGAAATGAGTCACTCCTGCGATAAGTCGGATGCCGCCTGCTGCAACAGGCGGCATCATTTTTCCTAGTCATGCAACCCACCGGCAAAAAATTTCTTCACTGTACGCTTATCCCTCACGATACTAAGCCTATCGGATGCCTATTCGATGGCTGCCCGATGAAAAATTGATAAAGATCGGATAGATACATCAAATAGATAACGATAATGCCTACTTTCGCCTACACTGCATTAGGTACAACAAACGACTAAATGATTATCAAGGAATGACCGTATGAAAGCTGCATTAATAATTGATGACAATGCCCTCATCCGTGAAGTATTACGGCAAATTTTGTCATCATTGGGGCTAGAGCGTATCATTGATGCACCGAACGGACGCCTTGGTTTAGAGCATGCCATGCGTGATGGTGTGGATGTAATTTTTTTGGATCTGGAGTTACCAGACACCAAAGGCATCAGTTTGCTTAAACAAATAAAAGAAGCGGGTAATATACCTGTGGTGATCATTACATCACACAGCACACGCGAAAATCTCGAGCAGGCGATGCAAGCCGGAGCTACCGCTTTTGTCACCAAACCTTTTTACAGTCAGAAAATTTCTTCGGTGTTGCAGAAACTAAATAAACCGAAAAAAACACAACCAGCATAAAATTCATAAAAAAAC
>NZ_JAUZVZ010000034.1 GCF_030717845.1 Alkalimonas collagenimarina | reverse complement strand
GCTTGTAAGCGGGTTTTTTGTTGGGTGAATGATTTATCTGTAATTTAACGTCACTCTAGCCACGCTGGAATGGGTACACCGAGCCTAAGTGTAGGATCTTGGTGAGTTCATCCAGTGCAGTACGAGACTCCTGCAGCAGTTGCGGATCGGCCAGATCTGCTTCTGTGATTTCATCCCGATAGTGCTTATCAACCCATTGGTTTAACGTGCTAAATAGCTCATCTGTCAGCAGTACGTTCGGGTTGACGGCTTGACGCTCCTGCTCGCTCATGGCAACCCGTAAACGCAAGCAGGCAGGGCCACCACCATTACGCATGCTTTGTTTGACATCGTAATAATGCACTTGACGGATTGGGGTGCCACGGCCGGTCAGTTGCTCAAGATAACCAGCAACCTGAGCATTATCACGGCATTCAGTCGGAGCGATAATCGCCATTTCACCACTTGGTAGGGTGATGACCTGAGTGTTGAACAAGTACGATTTAATAGCATCTTCGACGCTGACTTCAGAGGTTTTCACTTCAACCAGGTGAAGTTCAGCGGCATTACCAAATTTACGTCTCAATTCATTCAGCTTTTGCTCTTTCTCAACAAAGGCTTGTTCATGGAAGAACAGCACATTTTGGTTGCCGACAGCAATAACATCATTGTGGAATACGCCCTGATCAATCACATCCGGGTTTTGTTGCATGTAGACGACGTGTTCATCCGATAAACCATGCAGCCGGGTGACCGCTTCGCAGGCTTCCAGCGTATGACGGGCCGGAAAACGCTTAGGAGCCGGTTTGTTGTTATCAAAGGCATAGCGTCCAAACACAAAGAGTTCGACGCCTCTGGCGCCATACTCGCTGCATAAGCGGGTATGGTTGGCTGCACCTTCATCACCAAAGTGATCATTGTCAGGTAGATGGCGATGATGCGCAAAGTGATTCGGATCGGCAAACATTGCTTGCAGGATACGCCCTGTGGTATCGGGCTCTAACGAACGGTGGAATTTATTCGTTAAGTTTGCCGGTGTGAAATGAATTTTACCATCCGCGGTATCAGCACTTGGCGAAATGGTTGCCGCATTGGCTGTCCACATGCTGGATGCAGAGCAGACGGCTCGCAGCACGGCTGGTGCTTGTTTCGCTGCCTTGCTGATGATATCGTGATCACTGCCTGTAAAACCAAGGCGACGTAATGTATAGACATCGGGCCGCTCTTGTGGCGCCAATACACCTTGTACCATGCCAAGCTCTTGCAAGGCTTTCATTTTCTGCAAGCCTTGTTTCGCTGCCTGACGCGGGCTTGAGGTGTCATTAGCATTGTTAAGTGAGGCAACATTGCCGACAGATAAACCGGCATAGTTGTGTGTTGGGCCTACCAGGCCGTCAAAATTTGCTTCGAAATACTTCATTTTTACTTTGTATCCTTCCGATTGGCTGGCTCTGTTATTTTTATTCGGCCATTTGGATTTGCTTTATTGGTTTGGTGAATAAATCACCAATGAGCTCAAAAAACAGAGCTTGACAGCATAATAATGAGTTTATGGGCTTGTCACAACTTCAGTTTGCAGATATACGTTAAAAAAGAAGTGTAGAATAGCGCAACAGCAAAAGGCTCTTAGGATTAAGATGGCGAAATCACTGGTAATTGTCGAGTCACCGGCAAAAGCAAAGACAATCAATAAATACTTAGGCAATAGTTTCATTGTCAAATCCAGTGTGGGGCACATTCGGGATTTACCCACCAGCTCGAACAAGGATAAAGCCAAGAAAGGCAAAGTGGATTTATCGAAAGAGCAAAAAGCATATCAGGCTCTGGTTGATCGCATGGGCATTGACCCGGCCAATGGCTGGAAGGCTCGCTATGAGATTTTGCCTGGTAAAGAGAAAGTCGTTAAAGAATTAAAAGCCCTGGCTGATAAAGCAGATATTGTTTATCTGGCAACGGATTTGGATAGGGAAGGAGAGGCTATAGCCTGGCATTTGCAGCAAATAATTGGTGGCGAACCGGAGCGTTTCAAGCGGGTGGTCTTCAATGAAATTACCAAAAATGCGATTCAGCAAGCCTTTGAAGAACCTGGTGTTGTGAATGTTGACCGGGTGAATGCACAACAAGCCCGCCGGTTTCTCGATCGTGTGGTCGGCTTTATGGTCTCGCCATTACTGTGGAAAAAAATCGCCCGTGGTTTGTCTGCAGGCCGGGTACAGTCGGTCGCCGTTCGACTTGTGGTTGAGCGCGAACGTGAGATCAAAGCGTTTAACCCAGAAGAGTACTGGACGGTTCAGGCAGATACACTGACGGCCGCGTCAGCTGCTTTACAGCTGGATGTCAGTAAACATCAGGGCAAGGCATTCCGTCCGGTCAATAAAACGCAGACGGACCAAGCACTGGCTGCTTTGCAGCAAAGTGATTACAAGGTTGCTAAACGCGAAGATAAGCCGAGTAGCAGTAAACCTCAGGCACCATTTATTACCTCGACATTGCAACAGGCGGCAAGCACCCGTCTGGGTTATGGTGTGAAAAAGACCATGATGATGGCGCAGCGCTTGTACGAAGCCGGTCATATCACTTACATGCGAACCGACTCGACTAACCTGAGTCAGGATGCCGTAGCGTCTTGCCGTGACTATATTGAAAGTCACTTTGGCAAAAAATACCTGCCTGAATCGCCAATTCGTTATGGTAGCAAAGACAATGCCCAGGAAGCTCACGAAGCGATCCGTCCATCTGAAGTGAATGTGACTGCAGGCACTCTGTCTGATATGGAAGCGGATGCGCGTAAGTTGTATGACTTGATCTGGCGCCAATTTGTTGCCTGTCAGATGCCGCCAGCGCTTTACGATGTCAGTACCATTACCGTTGAAGCCAGTGATTTTGAATTAAAAGCAAAAGGACGGGTGCTGCGCTTTGATGGGTGGACAAGGGTTCAGCCGCCACAAAAACGCAAAGGTGAGGAAGATAGCGTTCTGCCTGATGTGAAGCCTGGCGAGCTACTGCAGTTGCAGCAACTGTTGCCGCAACAGCATTTTACCAAGCCACCAGCCCGATTCAGTGAAGCCAGCTTGGTGAAAGAGTTGGAAAAGCGTGGCATTGGTCGGCCTTCAACCTATGCCTCTATTATTTCAACCATCCAGGACCGCGGCTACGTGCGTATAGAGAACAAACGCTTCTACGCCGAAAAAATGGGTGAAATCGTTACCGATCGATTGCGTGATAACTTTGAAGAGCTGATGAGCTTTGATTTTACTGCCAATATGGAATTAAAGCTTGATGATATCGCGCATGGTGAAACGTCATGGCGCCAAGTGCTTGACAGTTTTTATCTGGGCTTTTCAGATCAACTCAAAAAAGCGGAAGCGGATGAATCTGAAGGGGGCATGCGGGTCAATCAATTTGTGCTAACTGATATTGATTGCCCGACGTGTGGCCGTAAGATGGGTATTCGCACTGCTTCTACGGGCGTTTTTCTTGGTTGTTCTGGCTATCAGTTGCCCCCCAAAGAGCGCTGTACTACTACCATGAACCTGGTACCAGGCGATGAGGCAGTTGCTACAGTAGCTGACGAGGATGAGCAGGAAGCAGAAGTTCTCCGCCACAAGCGACGTTGTAGTAAGTGCGGTACCGCGATGGATTCATACTTGATTGATGAGCAGCGCAAATTGCACGTTTGTGGTAATAATCCAATTTGTGATGGTTTTGAGGTTGAGCAGGGTACTTTTAAGATCAAAGGGTACGATGGTCCGGTTATTGATTGTGATAAATGCGGCTCCGAAATGCAGTTAAAGTCAGGGCGTTTTGGCAAATACTTTGGCTGTACCAACAGTGAGTGTAAAAATACCCGTAAATTATTACGCAACGGAGAAGCAGCACCACCAAAAGAAGATCCGGTGCATCTGCCTGAGCTGAAGTGCGAGAAATCCGATGCCTATTTTGTGCTGCGTGATGGTGCTGCAGGTATTTTCTTAGCAGCATCTACCTTTCCTAAATCGCGGGAAACCAGAGCACCCTTAGTTGCTGAGCTGGCTAAGTTTAGAGAGCGGATCTCTCCAAAGTTTTATTATCTTGCCGATGCGCCACTGAAAGATAAAGAAGGCAATCCGACGGTTGTGCGCTGGAGCCGTAAGACCAAGCAACAGTATGTGATGACCGAGAAAGAGGGTAAAGCAACGGGCTGGGCAGCGTGGTATGAAAATGGCCGCTGGCAAGTCACAGAGAAAGGCAAGTAAGTGCTGCATAACAGCTGCTTAAGCTCATAATAAAAAAACCAGCGTTTATATCGCTGGTTTTTTATTCACAACTGGTTGTTTTATTTGCAAATAGTAAGTCTGCACGAAAGGTTAGGATGTCACCATTTACGTTTGGGAGCGAATAGCTCATCCAAATCTTTATTTTCTTGCTCTGCTTTTTTATCTCGATCGCGTTGATTACTATTTTTTAGTTCACCGGCAATCTCTTGAAGTGACTGCATCACTTCCGATTTTCTGCTGAGTACATAATCGTCAGGGTTGGGTGCGTTCTCTAATGCAGAAAGTGCCTTTTCAAAATACTGCCGAGCCGAGCCTAACATCTCAGAACCTCGCGCTTTCATGCCACGTTTAATCTGACTTTCCACATTAATTCGCAGTTGCAATCCTTCTAGTCGGCGGTCTTCTTGAACCACGACCTGCGTATCTACATTGCCGCGCGCATGCTCAGAACGTAAAATTAACCGTAGTTTTTTAATACCCTGAATGAGACCAATTAGTAGCTTGTCGTCATCCGGCAAGCTAATGCCTTCTGACATTGGTGCTTCAAGACTTTTGTCATCATAGGATTTTAAACGGCTTTGCGTTTCATTCAGGCGATTTTTGATATCGCGTGAGCTGGGTTCCAGCTCTACCATCGCTTTGAGCGTAAATGCGATTCGACGAAGTAACACCTGACTAATAGCGGGAGTCATAGGGACATTGGCAGCATTCATCAGAAGGTTTTCGGTGTCTTCCAGGGTGGTTCTGAGTTTACTAAACTCAGCCCGCTTTAAAGAGGCCATCCGATCACGATGCTGCTGCACCGCATTGACGATGACAGCAATCATGATCAAGGCTACAACCAAAATAATGATCAACGTTAATAACATCTACACCTCGAAAATATTCTGCTTTTCATTCACCACAATTCCAGCATTGGGTTAAGGTAGCAATAGTTGAAACATGCCACCACCAAAATCACCACCGTTATGGAGCGCAATCTGCCCTCTTTTTCCTTGATGTTGATGTGCATTAGCTATTAAGTGTGCAAAAAACAAGCCAAGGCCAGTATGTCCACGGCTTAATTCTGCTTTATTCATCAATTGTTCGCTGTTGATCAGCATGGCATCGGGGAAGCCAGAACCATCATCATGCACCTCAATGATCAATTGACCGCCTGTTTCGCGAGCGCGAATTAATAGCTTTTGTTGAGTATAGCGTATCGCATTGACCACACTGTCATTTAGCAAGTTGGTGATCAAATCTCTATCCAAAAACCAATGTAAATCATCATCACACTCCACACGGAACTCAATGTGCTTTTGCTCAATATACAGCTCGTTCTTGAGTTGAATTTCTTCAAAGATATCTTGCAGATAGAATTGATCAATTTGCAAAGGGAGTTGGTTTTTTTCCAATCGATACAACGACAGAAGCTGCAGTAAATTGCTATTGAGTCGATTGGCTTCATAATGTATTTTTGCCAGCTCCTGCTGCGACTCAGGGGCTTTGGTGCTTAATTCACTATGCATCAGCTCAATGGATTGCAAGAGCATGCACAGAGAGTTTTTCATATCATGAGCCGATGATGCTAACACAGAGGCAAAATCAATAGTGATAGGGGAGTGACTCATAAGCAACGCTCTTGATCGGATACACTTTTATGTAAAGTAATCGAAAAATCAGCTTTCGTATAGTGAATGCCTACTCTTTCCATGTTTTTTTAGCTACTATTGGTTATAGAACAACACAGTATCCTAAGTTTACTGGAATATCCAGCAGCTTACCCCCAGCTTTTTGACAGGGAATGACCCATGAAACTGCAGCAACTACGTTATATCGTTGAGGTGCTTAACCATAACCTGAACGTGTCTGCTACGGCTGAAAGTCTGTTTACATCGCAACCTGGCATCAGTAAGCAGGTTCGGATGCTAGAAGATGAACTCGGCATTCAAGTGTTTGGCCGCAGTGGAAAGCATTTAACTCATGTTACGCCAGCTGGGAAAGAGGTTATTGATATTGCTCAGCAAATTCTAGCTAAAGTGGAAAGTATCAAAGCAGTTGCTAAAGAGCATACCTTGCCTGATCAAGGCAAGCTGAATATTGCGACGACGCATACACAAGCTCGTTATGCTTTGCCACCGGTCATTGGTGGTTTCATTGAAAAGTATCCTAAGGTCACCTTGCACATGCATCAGGGCTCTCCACAGCAAATATCAGAGGCGGCCTCTCGCGGAGATGCGGACTTTGCCATTGCCACCGAAGCCATGCATTTGTATGGTGATTTGGTGATGCTGCCTTGTTATCACTGGAATCGCAGTATTATTGTGAAGCCTGACCATCCATTGGCTCAGTTGGACAGAAAATTGGCCGTCGAAGATATTGCTAAGTATTCTATTGTGACTTATGTGTTTGGTTTTACAGGGCGTTCTGAACTGGATCGTGCTTTTTCTGCTTGCGGTCTTGAACCGAAAATTGTCTTTACTGCCACAGATGCCGATGTACTCAAGACTTATGTCCGGCTTGGCTTGGGTGTAGGGGTGCTTGCAACTATGGCGGTGGATCCGAAACTCGATCATGATCTGGTGGCACTCGATGCCAGTCATTTGTTTGAGTCTTCGACGACTAAAATCGGTTTTAGAAAAGGCGCTTTTTTACGTAGTTATATGTATGACTTTATTCATCGTTTCGCACCGCATCTAACCAAAGACGTGGTCGAAAGGGCAAATTTATTGCGCAATCAGGATGAAATTGATGCCATGTTTGCCAGCTTTGACTTGCCCGTGATGTAATTTTATTCAAGTAGATGCTGAAACATCAGTGACTGCATAGCGGTACTTTATGTTTCAAGTACTAAGTTTTATACCAACATGGTAAAGCGCACTGCTTCTCGCAGTGACTGTCGGATGTCTTGCCGCCAATAAGTTTCAAGCCCTCGCTTTAATTCGCGCTGCTTGTAAATGCGTGGAAAACCAAGATTGTGAATTGTTATATGGACCTGTTTTTATTTGGACGGCTAGATGTTGATATGTCTATCCTTGCCGGTTATGATGGCGAGGCAAATAAAAAGATTTCTGCAACCTATTGAAGAAAATTCATAATGATTGAGTTAAAGCATTTACGCAGTGTGCAAGCACTTCGGGACACCGGTTCTATTAGCGAGGCAGCGAGCTTGTTGTGCCTGACTCAATCGGCGCTATCGCATCAATTAAAAGAGTTAGAGCACCGTTTAGGTCAAGTGCTGTTTGAGCGTAAAACGGCCCCTGTACAGTTTACTGGAGCAGGGGAGCTGTTATTGCAATTGGCTGCTCAGGTACTGCCTGCTATCCATCAGGCTGAGCAGCAATTAAAAGGGGGGGGCGATAAGGTACAGCAGTTGATTCGCTTTTGTGTTGAGTGCCATGCCTGTTACCACTGGTTATTGCCCTGCATTAAAGCATTTCAACAACAACAACCTACCGCCTTACTGGATTTTAGTGCCACCATAGAGCACAAAGCGATTGAAGCGATGGCACAAGGGCAGCTGGATTTGGTGGTGACCAGTGATCAACGCTTGCAGCAGCAAGTGCACTACCATTACTTATACCCGATGGAACTTCGTTTGCTGGTAAGTCCTGATCATGCGCTGGCCCAGCAAGCATGGATAGAGCCACATCAGTTACAGCGAGAAACCATATTTAGTTACCCACTACCACAGCAACGCCAGGATCTGTTTCGGTTTTTTCTGACGGATGCTGAGTTTCATGGGCAGATAAAATCGATTGCACAGGGTAGTCAGATTATTCAACAAGTCGCGGCAAATCTTGGAGTTGCCGTACTGCCAGGTTGGATGGCCGAGCCTTACCAGCAACAAGGCTTAGTAAGCACGATCTCATTAGGAAAGGAGGGGTTGTGGCGGCCTATGTATCTGGCTTATCGGCATGGTGATGTACATGAACCGAGCTATCTGACCTTGCTGCAGCTGTTGCGGCAGCATTTACCACAACAGCCATAGCAATGGAGCGTCAGTTATACCAAGCTGCCCCACAGATCATAGGCATCCGCCCGCTCAATATGTACCTGGACGACTGAGCCAGCAGTTAAGTGACTGGCACCATCGATATAGACCACTCCATCGATTTCAGGAGCATCTGCATAGCTGCGGCCAATAGCGCCTTCGGTTGTCACATCATCAATCAATATGGAAAGCTGCTGACCAACCTTGCGTTGTAGTCGAGCAGTACTAATGGTTTGCTGCTTTTGCATAAAGCGATGAAAGCGCTCTTCTTTAATTGCTTCCGGTACCGGGTCATCCAACTCATTGGCTTTTGCCCCTTCAATTGGGCTGTATTTAAAGCAGCCAACCCGATCCAACTGAGCTTCATCCAGCCAATCCAGCAGCAACTGGAAGTCTTCTTCGGTTTCACCGGGAAAGCCCACAATGAACGTGGAGCGAATGGTGAGGTCCGGACAAATCGCGCGCCACTTTTGGATCCGCTCTAAGGTACGCTCGGCCTGACCTGGGCGTTTCATCTTTTTTAGGATCCGGGGGCTGGCGTGTTGGAATGGAATATCCAGATATGGCAATAACTTGCCTTCGGCCATCAGTGGAATAATGTCATCGACATGCGGGTAGGGATAGACATAATGCAGACGAACCCAAATGCCAAGGGCGGTTAATGCCTGACACAGAGCCAGCATGTCCGTCTTGACCGGTTGCCCATTCCAGAAGCCGGTACGGTGTTTAACATCGACCCCGTAAGCACTGGTATCTTGTGAAATCACCAACAACTCTTTGACGCCAGCATTCTTCAGACGTTGTGCTTCATCCAGTACTTCGCCAATAGGGCGACTGACCAGATCGCCTCGCATGGAAGGAATAATGCAGAAGGTACAGCGATGGTTACAGCCTTCTGATATTTTTAAGTAGGCGTAATGCTTTGGTGTCAGTTTAACGCCATGATCGGGTACCAGCATGGTAAAAGGATCGTACTTAGGCTTGGGGATCACGCTGTGAACTTGCTTTAGAACATTTTCATAAGCATGTGGCCCAGTAATACCTAAGACATTCGGATGCACCTGGCGAATTTCATCTTCACGAGCACCCAAGCATCCGGTTACAATCACCTGACCATTTTCTGCCAGTGCTTCGCCGATGGTGTCCAATGACTCTTGTACAGCACTATCAATAAAGCCGCAGGTATTTACAATGACCAACTCGGCATCGTTGTAACTGGAAACAATTTGGTACCCATCACTCTTAAGCTGAGTCAGAATGCGCTCTGAGTCTACCAGGTTTTTAGGGCATCCTAAACTGACGAAACCGACTTTAGGCTGTGACATATGCGAATAACCACCACTGAACAAAGGGCGCACATTCTACTTGAATTCATCGGTTAAAACCAGCTGTACTCGGGCTATTCCTTATATTTACTGCGGCGCTGCAAATCAGATGATACAGCGGCAAAGCATACAAAAAAGGGGCTCAATGAGCCCCAAAGTGTACCAGGAAAAACACAACCGCGTTAGAAGTTGTAGGTATACCGCAAGGTATAGGTGGTTCCTAACCAATCATGGATCGAGCTGGCGTAGCCATCGGTTGGTGAGGAAGCATAAGGAGGGTTCTTGTCGGTCAGGTTACGAACAGCAAGCTGAACCCGGCCATGGTCACCAAAGTCATAACCCACATTGGCATTAAATACCAACCAGGCTTTGACGGTATTGTTGCCACCCCATTGGAAATCACCATCCCCCAAGCTACCTACGTAGTTAGCGGTTAAGCCAGCATTCCAGTTCTGGTAGCTCCAGTCGGTGCCGAAGTCAGCAACGAAATCAGGGCGTGCAATTTCATTGGCTCCGCTTAGCCGTCCCAGCAGATCTTGCGGCGCGCTGTCTTGAGTGATTTGGCGGGTATAGCTTAAGGTTCTGGTTGCGTTGGCAAAGAAGTTAAATTGACCATAATGGTTGGTTTGCAGGCGATAGTTCAGTTTTACATCGACACCATCGGTTTTTTGTTTACCGACGTTAAAGAAACCGGTGCGCAAGAAAACCAGATCGCCATCGGCGCTGACTACACAGCCAAAGCCTGGTAGCTCGGCCTCGCTACCTACGGTAGGTGCAGAGCCGCTCAAACAATTGCGCAAAGTGGTATTGGCATCAACATCGACAATGTCTTTGTGCTCGTAGTTCCAGTAATCAGCTGTCAACTGCAGGTTATCGGTTAGATTCCAGGAAAAACCAATATTGATGGCTTCAGAACTTTCTGCATTCAGATCCGGGTTACCGCGAGTTTCTTGATCAAAGCTGACTTCATCATCAAAGTTACCACATAAACCATCAAACTCTTCGCCTGGTCCGCAGTTGATATAACCAGTCGCCAGAGCGCGGCCTGCACCAAGCTGGGATAGTGAAGGGGCACGGAAACCGGTGCTCCATGATGCACGAACAATTAACGCATCTGTCGCACGCCAGCGCAGCGATAATTTTGGATTTACATCACCACCAAAATCGCTGTAATGATCATATCGAACGGCTGCGACAGCATCCAAATCATCGGTAATTGGCAGGTTGAACTCACCATAGAGAGCATACTGAGTGCGATCAGCCGCAGCATCACGAGCGCCTAAACCATAAACACCATCAGCTGCTGCGATAGGTGCTGGCGTATCTTTGATGTCTTCTGAGCGGAATTCACCACCAAAGACTGAGCTGACAAAACCAGCTGGCAGTTCAAATAGCTCACCTGAAATATTAAAATCGATGCTATAGGTTTCTGACTCGCCACGACGAGGGGCTTCGTTGCGTAAACCTGCCAGCGTGGCTTCGCTATTATCCCGACCTAAATTAAAGGGATCAAAGCTTTCGTTTGCAATGCCGGCCAGCACATCAGCGCGGGTAAAGTAACCGCGAATATGGCGTACTTCATTTTCAGTGCGGCCATAGGTTGCAGCCGTTTCCCAGAACCACTCACCAGCTTCACCACGTAAACCAGCCAACAAACGAAAGGATTCGGTGTCATAGGATTGCTGACGACGCTCCGGGAAGCGGGTTCGTACGATAATATTACCGCCAGACGCATTTAAATCTTGCACATAACCAGGCACCAAACTGGAGTCACCAGCAACGTCTACTGTATAAGCTGTAGCAGAGTCGTAGGCTGATCCTTTATTGCGTTGGTACATCCCTTCAGCAAACAGCTCAATGTTGTTATCCAATTGTTGTAAATGACTGAGCGTAACACCAAGATTTTCTGATTCAGGCTGGATGGCTCGTTCCATCACATAGTCATAACTACACTCAGTACCACCGCGTACCGTGTCATCACCACACCAGGTTTCCGGGAAGTTTGCACCGTCTATGCCAAGTGAAGTACGAAGTGCAAAGGTGACATCAATGGGGCGATCAGCATTAAACAGCGCATTACGATCTAAGTAATCTACTACCACTGTGGTATTGCTGTTTGCGGTATTAAAACCGCCCACATAGGTCAGATTGTAACGTGAGAAGTTGCTGCTTTTGGTATCATTGCCGTACATGGCAGAGATTTCATGGCCTTCAAAATCATCACGCAGAATGAAGTTAATCACCCCGGCAATGGCATCAGAACCATAGACTGAAGAAGCACCATCGGTCAGTACCTCTATGCGTTCAATTGCCGACATAGGGATGGTATTGACGTTAACAAATGAATCGGCACCATTGGCAAATGAGTCAACTGCTACACGACGGCCGTTGACCAGTACTAACGTAGAGCTGCTACCAAGGCCGCGCAAACTGACACCCGAAGAGCCGGCTGGCGCCCCTGAAGCGGTTGCTGTGGCACCATTTTCACTAAAGGTACCTGCACTTGAAGCTTGTGGCAGATCACGTAAAAAAGAACTGACACTGTCATAACCACGGTTTGAAAGATCTTCCCGACTAATCACTTGTACCGGGTTGGCACCTTCCATATCAACCCCTCTCAAACGAGAGCCGGTAATGGCGATGCGTTCAACGTTCTTCGCTTCTTCTTCAGTCACGCTTTCATTTGCGATGGCGCTATGCACACCAAGCAAGGCGCTCAAGGTGGCGATGGTAACTTTGCTCAATCCAGATTGGATAGTTTTCATGCTTCTTCCTCATTTTTGCATTATGCGTTGCCTTTTAAGGCAATCTAGTCGTAAAAAAATTGAGGCTGCATCAAGCAGGATGACAAGCTATTAAGCTTGAGCATAAACAAAATGGTTGAATCAAAAGCACACGACAATTGTAGGGCGGGAAATCAGCAACAAGTCGGTTTGCAATAATCACCACTGCTTGAAACAGCGGTATGGCTAATTATTGAACCATTCAGATAAGTAAAAGGGAGAGACAAAAGGAGCTGCATAACATGCAGCGGGGGCAGCGATGGCTGTCGGCATAATGCGCTCCTGTTGTTGATAAATTAGACTCGTCGTATAAATTCGCTCAAATGTTAATTGCTGTCAAGATCTTTTTCTCAACCTTGATATGAGCATCTGGTCATTAGTGGAAGCGAAGCCATGATGATGCTTGACAGAATGTCGATTCAAACGTACATTTCAAACGAACGTTTGAAACTGGAGGCTGTATTGTGAGCCGTCAACAAACCCAACAAAAAATCATGGATGCGGCTGAAAGCTTATTTGCGGAAACGGGCTTTAATGATACATCGCTTCGACAGATCACCAGTCAGGCTGATGTAAATTTGGCGGCAGTAAATTACCACTTTGGTTCAAAAAAAGCACTGATCCAAGCGGTATTGCAGCGTTACTTGCAAGTAGTTATGCCTCGGCTTAATGATGAGTTTGAACAATTACTGGCTCGGCAAAGTGCCACCCAGCTCATGGATGTGTTGGCCGTATTTGTTCGACCTTTGCTTGAGTTGAATCAAGTGAAGCCACAAGGTACCACCTTATTTTTGCAATTACTCGGGCGGGGCTATACTGATGCACAGGGACATTTACGTCGATTTATCAGTCAACACTACGGTTCTGTGCTGAATAAGTTTGTGTTGCTGGTGCAGCAATCCTGTCCGCGATTGGATGCAGCCGAGATTTTTTGGCGCTTACATTTTTCACTTGGCACCATTGTTTTTACCATGGCCTCAAGTGAAGCTCTGTTTGATATTGCTGAGGCTGATTTTCATGAACAATCCGATATCGAAAGTGTGATACGGCGCTTATTACCCTATTTAACCGCAGGTATTTCTGCAGACATCATTCGACCAGAGCAATTAGATACTCTGACGGATGCTTCGAACTAAGGACAAATCATGACTGTGTTATTGGTACTTATTATTGTAGTGGCGTTATTGATTGGTGTAACACCCATCCGCCGTACCCTTATTTCAGCTCCTGTATTTAAGGTATTTAAGAAAATCCTACCACCACTGTCAGAAACAGAGCAGCAGGCCATGGAAGCCGGCGATGTGTGGTGGGATGGCGAGTTATTTAAAGGAAAACCTGATTGGCAAAAACTGCACCAGTATCCAAAGCCAAAGCTAAACGATGATGAGCAAGCTTTTATGGATCAGCAAGTAGAAATCTTACTGGCCATGCTGGATGATTACGATATTGTGCAAAAAAAGCGGGACTTGCCTGAAGAAGTCTGGAGCTATCTGAAACAGGAAGGCTTCTTCGCCATGATCATTCCGAAAAGTTACGGCGGACGTGGTTTCTCGGCAATAGCTAATTCAACCATTGTCTCTAAAATTGCCAGCCGTAGTCTGACCGCAGCTGTTACCGTGATGGTGCCTAATTCGTTAGGGCCGGGCGAGTTGTTGATGCACTATGGAACCGAGCAGCAAAAAGATCACTGGTTACCTCGCTTGGCGGATGGCCGCGATGTGCCATGTTTTGCTTTAACCGGACCAGAAGCAGGCTCAGACGCAGGAGGGATCCCCGATCATGGTGTGGTTTGCCGTGGTGAGTTTGATGGGGAAGAAGTACTTGGCATCAAGCTGAACTGGGATAAGCGGTATATTACCTTGTCACCGGTAGCCACTGTGCTTGGATTAGCGTTTAAGTTGCACGATCCTGAAGGGTTAATCGGCGAAAAGAAGGATATCGGTATTACTTGTGCTTTGATCCCAACCTCACATCCTGGTGTTGAGATTGGCGACCGCCATTTCCCTATGGGCATGGCCTTTATGAACGGTACGACTTATGGCAAGGATGTGTTTATTCCGTTGGATTGGATTATTGGGGGGCCAGATTATGCCGGCCGTGGTTGGCGCATGTTGGTAGAGTGCTTGTCAGCGGGTCGTGGCATCTCATTACCAGCCTTGGCCACAGCGACAGGTCACTTGGCCAGCCGCATGACCGGTGCATACAGCTATGTGCGCCAGCAGTTTGGCCTATCGATTGGTAAGTTTGAAGGGGTTCAGGAGTCGTTTGGTCGTATTGGTGGTTTAACCTATGGCTTAGAGGCCATGCGGGTGATGACTGCAGGTGCTATTGATCTGAAGTTGAGTCCTGGCGTGGTCACGGCTATCGCAAAATACCATATGACAGAAATGTCGCGTACGATCCTAAATGATGCGTTTGATATTCATGCTGGCAGGGCCATTCAGCTGGGGCCAAAAAACTATTTGGCGCATGGATACATGGGAGTGCCTATTTCCATTACGGTGGAAGGGGCGAATATTCTGACCCGTAACCTGATGATTTTTGGTCAGGGTGCAACCCGATGCCACCCTTATGTTCTGGCGGAACTACAGGCAGCTGCCAACCCTGATGATGAGGAAGGTTTGCAGCAATTCGATAGTTTATTATTGAAGCACGTTGGTTTTGCTCTGGGTAATACCTTCAGTTGTTTATGGCAGGGGCTTACTGCTGCAGCTTTCAACCGTAGCCCTATGGCTGGTGAAACTGCTCGTTATTACAAGCAACTCAGCCGTATGAGCCGCGCACTGGCGTTAACAGCCGATATTTCGATGTTGATGCTGGGTGGTGACTTAAAACGCAAAGAGATGCTGTCTGCCCGTTTAGGCGATGTTCTCAGTCATTTGTATATGGCATCAGCAGTACTGAAGTTTTATGAAGACAATGGTCGCCAACAAGCTGACTTACCTTTTGTGCATTATAACCTGCAGCGTTCATTGGCCGAGATTGGCCGTGCCTTTGAAGGATTTTTTGCCAACTTCCCACAACGTGCCGTCGCGGTAGTGATGAAACGTTTGGTGTTTCCATTCGGTATGGGTTACAAAATGCCAGCGGATGATATCACTATGGATATTTGCGATGCGTTGTCCAAGCCTGGTGTGATCCGCGATCGCTTAACGCACCTCTGTTACATTGGTGAAGGGGAAAGTGACCCGACCGGTTTGATGGAACAAGCCTTTGTTGAGATGTATCAGGCTCAGCCGTTGCTAAAAAGTATTCTGTTGGCGCAGCGTGATGGCAAAATCAATCGTAAAGTTCCGATGGAGCAAGCCATCAGTGAAGCTGAGGCCGCCGAAATTATTACCGCAGAGCAGGCCGAACAGCTGTTGCATATGAATAAGCTTCGATTTGAGGCTATCAGCGTCGATAGCTTTAAGGCTGGTGAGCTCTAAGTATCATCGGCAATAAAAAAGGACCTTTCGGTCCTTTTTTATTGCTTAATTCACGAGCTACTTACCTTTGGCGATAATTTCCTGCGCCATAATATCGGCGACCAGATGGGTTGATTTTTGCTCTTCATCGGCACGCTGGAAGATATTCAACAAGGTATGATAAATCTCGTTCACCTTAGCCGTTGAGTCGTCAGCGTTGTAGCCCTCAGGACGCATTTCCATCGATACGTTGATAATACCACCGGCATTAATCACGTAATCAGGCGCATACAAAATGCCTCGTTCACGTAGCATGTCGCCATGGCGGCTTTTTTTCAGTTGGTTATTGGCACAACCTGCGACTACTTTGGCATTGAGCTGAGGAATGGTATCGTCATTGATGGTCGCACCTAAAGCACAGGGTGCATACACATCAACATCTTGCGCGTAAATCTCATCTAAACCTACCGGGGTAGCGCCGAACTGTTCAACAGCGCGCTGAATAGACTCTTGATTGATGTCCGTGACAAACAGCTTAGCGCCTTCTTTATGCAAATGCTCGCATAAATAATAACCAACACTGCCAAGCCCCTGAATCGCGACCTTGATACCCTTCAACGAGTCGACTCCGAACTGGTGTTTAGCTGCTGCGCGGATCCCTTGATAAGTACCCAAGGCAGTAAAAGGTGCTGGGTTGCCGCTCTTACCTTCTAAACCTGCTACATAGGGGGTTTCTTTATTGGCCATCATAATATCACCGGTGGTGATATTTACATCCTCGGCACTGTAGTAACTGCCACCCAAACGATGAATAAAGCGACCAAAGGCCCGAAATAAAGCTTCAGATTTAATCTGCTTGGCATCACCGATAATGACTGATTTACCTCCGCCCAGAGGTAAGCCTGCCAAGGCATTTTTATACGTCATGCCCTTAGATAAACGCAGTACATCCTGAATGGCATCGTCATCATTGGCGTAGTCCCATAACCGGCAACCGCCAACGGCAGGGCCTAAAGCGGTACTATGAACCGCAATAATAGCTTTTAAGCCAGTTGCCTTATCACTGCAAAATACCACTTGTTCGTGCTGATCAAACTCTGTGTGATTAAATACGGCCACGTTTATTCTCCGCTTGCATATAAATGAGCTGTCTGTGCATAGAACTGCATGCGTTAAGTGTTCTAGCAGACTAAAATTTGCGGTGCGAAATGTATCATTTCAGATCAGGTTACGCTATTTTTTTACTAAAAAAACATCTGGTCAGTCCAGATTGATTGTCGACAATAGCTTGCTTAGGTGAGCGGACAAAACCAACAGGACTTCACCACTATGTTGGCCATGCATAACAGGCTTGATTGTCGCGCCACGCTGACTTAGAGTGTTGGTTGGATTTTATATGAGTAGATGATAAGTCGTATGAGTAAAGAGTTAACCGAGCAAGAGCGCATCCAGTGGGTGCAATCTCAATTTCGTAAAGGCAATGAATATCTTGCCAGCAAAGGCATATTACCCGATCAGGTGGTCGTTCAGGAATCACGTTATCTGGCGCCATTGATCGCCGTATGGAAAATGAAAAGCCAAGATCGTCAAGAGTATTGGGTATTGACTGGTGACTTACCAACAGATCATATGGCAGTCAGCGTGGCACCCAACGCCAAAGAAGCAATTCGGGCTTTCTCACTAAATTGGCAGTTAAAAGCGCAGCAAATTCTTGACTCCGGCAGCACGGATAAGACACAAAAGGATTTTGCTAACTTGCTGATTTCTCGGGCGCATGGTTTGTATGATTTGTTTGATCACGATGAAATATGGCAGGCTCAGCCTGAGCACCCTTCAGCGTAAAGGGAAGCTTACAGAGTGTGGCTCTCACCGCACTCTGTTGCCTCTCAATAAGCTGCTTTACTCTTCGAAGTACCAATACCCCTGATTGATCAATTGGCTGATAAAATACAGTCGTTCAGGTGTATGCAAAAAGTGTCTTGCTTGTTCGATGGATAAGCGAGGATAGTCTGTTAGTAATTGTGCCGTTTCGGTTTCTTCAGGTGGTAACGGAAAACGATCGCCATGAATAAACAATTGCACATCAGCATCGGACTTCGCTTGAAAATAACTGCAGCGTAAACCGCCGAGGCGAGCAAGTACAGAGCCTTCCTCCAGATACTCCGCTATTTCATCCGGCTGGTAGTGAGGGTCAGGCTCTTGCTGATCCAATTCATGCTTTGGTTGGGTGATGTAGCTGCCAAACCATTCGCTGATCAACTGCTCATCATCCAGCAGTTGTTGCATCAGTTGCCGAATGGCGGCAACATCGTTCTGCTCAATCCGGCCTGACGATGCGTTAATCGTTCTGCTTTGATCGGTATAACGTTTGCCTTCCAACTGAAAATCCAGCATGTAGTCTGCCAAACCACCGATCAAGTCTTTTTGCGCCGGAGCGCGAAAGCCTACTGAGTAATTTAAGCTGGCTTCCAGCGACGTCCCTTCATGCGGACAGCCAGGTGGAATATACAAAATATCCCCTGGCTCCATTTCAACATCAATGCAGGCGTCAAAGTCGCTTACTTGCAGCAATCGAGGGTGAGGGCAGAACTGTTTTAGGCTAGCATCGGGCATACCTACACGCCAGCGACGTTTACCTTCACCTTGAATGATAAAGACATCGTATTGATCAAGATGAGCACCGACACCGCCACCAGGCGTGGAAAAGCTGACCATCAAGTCGTCGATACGCCAGTTGGGAATAAAGCGAAAGGCCTCCAGCAACTGCGCAGCATCAGGATGCCAGTGATCGACTGCCTGAACCAGTAAGGTCCAGTCTTTTTCGCCATACTGGTTAAAATCGTCGAAAGGCCCTTCATCAAGCTGCCAATTGGCGCCATCTTTTTTGATCAATCGTGCATCAACATTTTCTTCCAAAGCCAAACCCGCCAACTCATCTGCGGTTAATGGGTCGCTGAAATGACGAAAACCGCCCCGGATACAGAGCGGTTTTTTTTGCCAGTAGTCAGCGAGGAATTGTTCGATACTCAGTTCGTTCAGTTCCAGCGTGTACATGTTTATTCCTTTTAGCGGCTCAGGGTAGTTGTTCCACCAAGGCAATGGCGTCACCAATGTAACCGGCGGGGGTGAATTGCTTCATCATTGCTTTGCCTTCGGCTGGCATATCCAGACCTTCGATAAACGCATGCAGGTCAGCCGGAGTAATGCGCTTGCCACGCGTTAACTCTTTCAGTTTTTCATACGGCTTTTCAATACCGAATTTACGCATCACCGTTTGAACCGGTTCGGCCAACAGTTCCCAGTTGGCATCGAGCTCTGCCAGTAAGCTGGCTTCATTGACTTCCAGTTTGCTAATACCTTTTAAACTGGCTTGATAAGCAATTAGGGTATAGCCTACACCCATTCCCAGATTACGTAGGACGGTAGAGTCGGTCAGATCGCGCTGCCAGCGTGATAGAGGAAGCTTGGCTGCAAGGTGATCAAATATCGCATTGGCAATACCAAGGTTGCCCTCTGAGTTCTCAAAATCAATCGGATTGACTTTATGCGGCATAGTGGACGAGCCAATTTCACCTGCAACCGTCTTTTGCTTGAAGTGGCCTAAGGCAATATAGCCCCATACGTCGCGGTCAAAGTCGATCAAAATGGTGTTAAAGCGGGCAATGGCATCAAACAGCTCAGCAATGTAATCGTGAGGCTCAATTTGAGTGGTGTAGGGGTTCCAGTTCAAGCCAAGGCTAGTGACAAATTGCTCGGAAACCTGGTGCCAGTTCAGCTCAGGGTAAGCCGACAGGTGTGCGTTGTAATTACCAACGGCACCATTAAATTTACCAAGAATCTCCACCTTGGCGATTTGATCGCGTTGGCGCTTCAATCGCATATATACATTAGCCATCTCTTTACCCATGGTGGTAGGAGAAGCTGGCTGGCCGTGAGTACGAGCCATCATGGGCACAGTTTTGTATTGGATTGCCAGTTGCTTGATCGCATCCAACAGCTGGTCACAATAAGGCAAAATCACCAGCTGACGAGCATCTTGCAGCATCAATCCATGCGATAAGTTGTTGATATCTTCTGAAGTACAAGCAAAGTGGATAAACTCGGTAACTGCGTTAAGCTCGGCATTCTGAGCTACTTTTTCTTTTAACAGATACTCAACGGCTTTGACATCATGGTTGGTCGTGCGCTCAATCTCTTTGACACGCTCGGCGTCACTTACACTAAAATTGTCGACAATAGCATTCAGTAGCTGATTAGCGGAGTCACTTAGTGCAGGAACTTCAGCGATGCCAGCAATACTTGCCATCTGTTGTAACCAGCGAACTTCAACAGTCACCCGGTATTTAATTAAGCCAAACTCGCTGAAAAATTCACGAAGTTCAGTGGTTTTACTGCCATAACGGCCATCAACCGGTGATAAAGCGGTCAGTGCGTTCAGTTCCATGTCGGCTCCTCAGGTAAACGCCAGTGTAATCGAAAAAATCATCAATAAAGGGGGTGGATATCAGGTATCAGTATCCGGCAATCTGTTCAAGGTCTGTTTGGCTTCGTGCACCAGTTGCTTGCGTTTAAAAAGCAAATGCAATCGACTACCACCTGCCTGGCGCCATAACACGGCAGCGCGCACTGCAGCCAGTAGTAAAGCCCGTACCTTATGCTGCACATGAGTTTGCTTTAATAACTCAGGCTGGCCAGCGACCTGAATACGAGTACCCAGCGTGCTAATGCACTCAATGTAGATATCGGCCAGACTGGCGAGCATGGTATCGTCACTGATGGAGAAGTGTTCCAGTTGGCGCGCCAGCTGTTGCAAACGCTTGCCCAAGGCGGCCATATTAGAGCCACTTTTACTCAGTCGTTTTTCCAACGCCAACACTGCTACCGCATAACGGGTAACTTCCACATCCTTATTCGGGTTATCACCAAGCTGTTGCAACAGTACTTTGTAGCCGGTCTGCAATGTTGTGAGCGAGCCGCCATAAATGTCTTCTGGGGTTTCTGCTTCTAAAATAGCAACACTGCTAAGTATCGTGTCGAGTTCATGCTGATCAACATCAGTCGTTTTAGCGACTGCTTTGACCAGTGTCAGTGCCTGACATATCGCTGCCAGTGCCATGGTTTGTGTGGTTATACTTGGTTGCATAATAGATTAATTCAAAGCCTTATCGATAATACCACCACCCAGACAATGCTCATTCAGATAAAAAACGGCAGATTGACCCGGAGTGACCGCTTTTTGTGGAGATGCAAAATCTACCTGCAACTCACCATTTGCCATGGGCGTGATGGTGCAGGGAATATCTTGTTGGCGATAACGAGTTTTTACTGTGCACTCAATGGCGTGCTTTGGCCCATGGCGATCGACCCAGTCCAATTGACTGGCGATCAACCCTTTGGCGAACAGGCTGGGATGATCAGCTCCTTGCACCACCAATAAACGATTGTTGATTACATCTTTGCCCGCGACATACCATGGGTCTTCATTGCTGTTTTTCAAGCCACCAATGCCAAGCCCTTTGCGCTGACCAAGCGTATGGTACATTAAGCCTTCATGTTGGCCGATCACGTCACCTTCAGGAGTGACGATATCACCGGGTTGTGCTGGCAAATAGCGTTGCAGGAAGTCTTTGAATTTACGCTCACCGATAAAACAAATACCCGTGCTGTCTTTTTTATCATGAGTAATAAAGCCCTGTTGTTCGGCGATGGCGCGGACTTCATGCTTTTCCAGCTCACCGACCGGGAACAGAGTTTGCGCCACATGTTGTTCGCTCAAGGTATAAAGAAAGTAGCTTTGATCTTTGTTTTGGTCGAGGCCACGTAGTAGCTGGAAGTGACCATTTTGCTCACGGCGGCGGACATAGTGACCCGTGGCGATGAAGTCGGCTTGCAGGGCTTCGGCGGCAAACTCAAGGAAGGCTTTAAACTTGATTTCCTTGTTGCACATAATGTCTGGGTTTGGCGTACGACCTGCTTTGTACTCGGCCAAAAAGTACTCAAATACATGATCCCAATACTCTGCAGCAAAATTGACCTTGTGCAGCTTAATACCCAGTTGGTCGCAGACTTGCTGGGCATCGGCCATATCTTCGGCTGCAGCACAGTATTCGTCATTGTCGTCTTCTTCCCAGTTTTTCATAAAGAGGCCTTCCACTTGGTAGCCTTGCTGCAACAGCAGATAGGCAGACACCGAGGAATCAACACCGCCGGACATACCGACAATCACTTTATGGGAACTTGGAGCAGACATGGCACCCTTGACTATAACTGAGAAAAAATTGGCCCGGATTATAGCATTATTTTCTGGCTATCACACCTGAAACCCGCTGCTTAAGAGCATTAAACCCGACGCTTGGTTGCAATCGACAATTGCTGCAGAGCGGCGTTGCCATCTAAAGGGCGATATTGGCCTGGTAGCAAACTTTCCAGTGTCCATGGCCCAATGGCATAACGAATTAACCGAAGGGTAGGGAAGCCAACCGCAGCCGTCATACGTCGCACCTGACGATTGCGGCCCTCAGAGATGGTAAGCTCCAACCAACTGGTTGGAATATGCTGACGTTGACGAATAGGCGGCGTACGAGGCCAGATGGCCGGTTCAGCCATAGCGCGCGCTTCGGCAGGTTGAGTCATACCATCGTTAAGATGAACACCACTGCAAAGCTGTTGCAATGCTGCTTGGTCGATAGCACCCTCTACCTGCACCCAGTAGGTTTTCGCTAGTTTGTGTTTGGGATCGCTAATGCGGTGTTGCAGCCCGCCATGATTGGTCAGCAGTAGCAGGCCCTCACTGTCGAAATCGAGCCGGCCCGCGGCATAAATCGACGGAATATCGATAAAATCAGCCAGAGTGGCGCGCTGCTTTGGGCTTTGATCGGTAAACTGGCATAGCACCTGAAAGGGTTTATTGACAGCAAACAACAGCGGGGTTTCGACCTTGGTCGTGTTGACTTTTTTACGGTTGGCTTTATGGTTCATGCATGTAGCGTGCGGTGATAGATGCTGCAAGCCTAGCATGGAAGCTTGTTATCAACAAAAAACTGTTTTTGTTGTAGCATGATGACACCCTATCAAAGCATGAACTCGCAAAAGGGCGCAATCATGCGCCCCTACGAACATGACCGGAAACTAGGCGAGGCGTTGGCGAGCTGTTATAATCTTTCGCGCTTCTTTCTATACCTATCCGGCTGAAACCTGACAAACACCCTGGCAGGTGCATGCTTCAGCCGGATAGGTATAACCATACTTAGCAGTCATCACAGCGTTTTAAACGTGATAGGGACGCGCCCGAACTGCATTAATGTGATCCAATCTATAGGAATGATTATGTCGACAGAACACTCTACAATTATTTATACGGAAACCGATGAAGCACCGGCACTGGCCACGTATTCATTATTGCCAATTATTCAGGCATTTACCAAAGCTGCTGGTGTGGCGGTTGAAACACGTGATATCTCGTTATCTGGCCGTATTATTGCTAGTTTCCCGGAGTTTCTGACTGAACAGCAACGTATTGCTGATGCTTTAACGGAATTAGGTGAGTTGGCAAAAACCCCGCACGCTAATATCATTAAATTACCCAATATTAGTGCTTCTATTCCGCAGTTAAAAGCCGCCATTAAAGAGTTGCAGGAACAAGGCTATGCCTTACCAGATTATCCTTCTGAAGCGAAAACAGAGCAAGAGCAGGACATCAAAGCACGTTACGACAAGATTAAAGGTAGTGCAGTAAACCCGGTATTGCGTGAAGGCAACTCCGATCGCCGTGCGCCGGTTTCTGTAAAAAACTATGCCAAAAAACACCCGCACAAAATGGGAGTTTGGAGCAAGGATTCTAAGTCGCATGTGGCGCACATGGAGGATGGCGATTTCTTTAGCAGTGAGCAGTCCACCACCTTTGCAGCGGCAGACGATTTAAAAATTGTCCTGAATGCTAATGGCAAGCAGCAGGTGCTTAAGGCAAGTGTTCCTGTACTCGCAGGTGAAGTGGTCGATGCTGCAGTGATGAGCAAAAAAGCGTTGTGTGCTTTCTTTGAAAAAGAAACGGCGGCCGCGAAAGCTGAAGGTGTTCTTTTATCATTGCATTTAAAAGCCACCATGATGAAAGTATCGGACCCGATTATGTTTGGTCATGCGGTACGGGTATATTTTAAAGATGTATTTGCCAAGCATGCCGATACCTTTGCTGAGCTTGAAGTTGATCCAAGCAACGGTTTTGGTGATGTGGTTGCGAAGATTGCGCAACTGGATGATACCAAGCGTGCTGAAATTGAAGCCGACATTCAGGCGGTGTACCAGCAGCAACCGGCCATGGCGATGGTGAATTCCGACAAAGGCATCACCAACTTGCATGTACCAAGCGATATCATTATTGATGCGTCAATGCCTGCCATGATCCGTGAGTCAGGCCAAATGTGGGGGCCGGATGGTTCTTTACAAGATGCCAAAGCCATGATTCCCGACCGTTGCTATGCTGGTGTGTATCAAGAGACCATCGCTTTTTGTAAAGAGCATGGTGCTTTTGACCCATCGACCATGGGCACAGTGCCCAATGTTGGTTTAATGGCGCAAAAAGCCGAAGAATATGGTTCGCATGATAAAACTTTTGAAATACCTGCCGATGGCGAAGTTCAGGTACTGAACCAAGCCGGAGAGGTGGTGTTTGAACATTCTGTTGAGCAGGGTGATATCTGGCGTATGTGTCAGGTCAAAGATGCGCCTATTCGTGATTGGGTCAAACTGGCGGTCAATCGTGCCCGTTTAAGCAATACCCCGGCGGTGTTCTGGCTTGATAGCGAGCGGGCACATGACAGCGAATTAATTAGCAAAGTGGAAACGTATTTGCAAGAGCAGGATACCGATGGCTTAGAGCTGCATATCCTGTCACCGGTCGATGCAACTCGTTTCACCTTGGCACGTGTTAAAGCGGGGCAAGATACCATTTCAGTCACAGGGAACGTACTGCGTGACTATTTGACCGATTTATTCCCAATCCTTGAATTGGGTACTAGTGCCAAGATGTTATCCATTGTGCCATTAATGAACGGTGGTGGTTTGTTTGAAACCGGTGCTGGTGGTTCAGCGCCTAAGCATGTCCAGCAGTTGGTGGCAGAGAACCATCTGCGTTGGGATTCTCTTGGCGAGTTTTTAGCCCTGGCGGCATCATTGGAGCATTTAAGTCGTGCCACCAACAATCCGCGTGCTCAAGTGCTGGCAGATACCTTGGATCAAGCAACGGCTAAGTTTCTTGAAACCAATAAATCACCATCACGCAAAGTGAAAGAGCTCGATAACCGTGGCAGCCACTTTTACCTGGGCATGTACTGGGCTGAAGCCTTAGCAAAGCAAAATAAAGATGCTGAGCTGCAGCAGCGTTTTGGCAAGTTAGCAGAGGCCCTGACGGCCCGGGAAGAGCTGATTGTTCGCGAGCTAAATGATGCTCAAGGCCCTGCGGTTGATATTGGTGGTTATTACCGGCCAAATAAAGCAGCAGTGGATAAAGTGATGCGACCAAGCAGAACGTTAAATGAAGTGCTGGCATCACTGTAAATGGTTTTACTCGAGGATGCAGCGCATGAACTTATGCGCTCTCTGAGAGAAGCAATAAAAACAGCAGGCACTTTACAGTGCCTGC
>NZ_JAUZVZ010000033.1 GCF_030717845.1 Alkalimonas collagenimarina | reverse complement strand
TGTTTTCGGTTTACATCATCGCCATCGTTTACATTTACTTGTCTCGCCCTTGCACGATCGAGTGCGAATCGACGGCGAAAGCGATCACATTCTAAGATTACAGGAAGCGATAAATGAACTCTGATACAAAACGCCCACCCACTGTAGCCAAATTAACTGTCCCTGGTATGGGATCAGACCATTGCGCCGGTATTGTGAAAACCTCGCTTAAGCGCCTTGACGGCATGGGTGAAATCACCACCAACATTGCCGCTCACCGCGTGGAAGCCCACTACGACTCCAGCAAGCTGGAACTGAGCGATATCCGCACAGCCGTTGAAAAGGCTGGTTACGACGTCGCCTCGGCCAGTAATTCAGGAGCTGGCAAAAGCGTCCAGCTAATTGTCCCGGGCATGGGCTCGGATCACTGTGCCGGTATTGTCCGCGAGTCGCTCCAGCGGCTCGACGGCGTCATGCACATCAGCACCAGTATCGCCAGTCACAAGGTTCACGTCGAGGTAGCCGAAGGCGGCCCCACGGCAGACCAGCTTAAGCAAGCCGTAGAAAAAGCCGGGTACGACGTTGCCCAGGTCGCTTCCGAAACTGACGAAGACGAAATGGGTAAAAATGCCGATATCGAAGACGCCTACTTACGCCAGGCTCTCAAGCGTTTGTGGATTGCCGGTATACCGACCACGCTGATCATGCTATTGATGATCCCGCACATGTTCTGGCAGCCGATTCCTGGCTATTTGGCCATTGTCGCGGTACTCGCGTTTCCGGTGGTATTTCTGTATGGCGGCGCCGCCACTCACAAGTCTACCTGGCGCTCGCTCACCAACCGCACCTTCAACATGGATGTGCTGATCTCCATGGGCAGCGCGCCGCCCTACCTGATCGGGCTGGCTGGATTTTTCGTCACCATGACCTCGTTTATCGAGATGGCCGCTACGATCATGACCTTCCACCTGCTCGGGCGCTACCTTGAGGCCAAAGCCAAAGGCAGAGCCTCCCAGGCAATCCGCAAGCTGTTGACACTGGGTGCCAAAACGGCGCGGGTGGAGCGCGACGGAGAGGAGCAAGAAGTCCCCATCAAGGAGCTCCAACCGGGCGACATTATGGTAATCCGCCCGGGTGATAAGGTGCCTACCGACGGTGAGGTCATGGAAGGCGAGAGCCATCTGGATGAATCCATCGCTACCGGTGAATCGGTACCGGTCTATAAAGCACTGGGCGATACCGTTATTGGCGCAACCATCAACAAAGAGGGACGACTGCGGGTAAAGGCCACCAAGGTGGGTGGCGATACCTTTTTGTCCCAAGTGATCAAACTGGTGGAACAGGCCCAAGGATCGCGGGTACCTATTCAGGAATTTGCCGACCGTATGACCGGTCGCTTTGTACCTATCGTCCTCCTGATCGCCCTGGCGAGCTTTGTCGTTTGGCTTGTCGCCGCCGATAGCCTGCGCCCGATACTTGAGTGGGGCGCAGGATTTCTCCCCTGGGTTGACCCAACAGCAAGCACCCCGGTACTGGCCATTATCGCCGCCATTGCGGTACTAGTTATCGCCTGCCCCTGTGCTCTAGGTCTGGCAACGCCGACCGCGTTGATGGTGGGGTCGGGTATCGGGGCCGAACGCGGCATCCTGATCCGCTCCGGTGAAGCCATTCAGACTTTCAAGGACGTCAAGGTGATGGTGCTGGACAAAACCGGCACCATCACGCGGGGCGAACCCAAACTGACCGAAGTCGTTGTGGCTAAAGGCGTGACCGAGCAACAATTATTGCAGTGGGCCGCAACGGTGGAGAATGCCTCCGAGCACCCCATTGCCCGCGCTATTGTGGAAGGCGCCGGGGAGCGCAACGTGAAGCCGGGAGAAGTAACACAATTTCGTTCCACCGGCGCGCGCGGTGTTTCCGGCAGGGTTGACGGTGCCCTGGTGCTTATCGGCAACCGCAAGTTATTGGCCGAAGAATCGGTAAGCGGTCTGGAAGCATTGGACAAAGATCTGGATACCCTAGAAAGTCGAGGACGAACGGCGGTATTGGTCGCAGTTGACGGTAACGCTTGCGGCATTGTCGCAGTCGCCGATACCATCAAGGAAGAATCAGTTGCCGCGATTCGCGGCATGCACGAACTGGGCCTGCATGTTGTGATGATAACCGGCGACAATGAACGCGCGGCGCGCGCTGTTGCTGAAGAAGTTGGCATCGACGAAGTGCAGGCCGGTGTGCTTCCGGAAGGCAAGGTGGATGCCATCCGTGAGTTACAAAAAAAACACGGCAACCATGTCGCCATGGTGGGCGATGGCATCAATGATGCTCCGGCACTGAAACAAGCCAATGTGGGCATTGCCATTGGCGCCGGTGCCGATGTCGCCATCGAGGCGGCGGACGTCACTCTGGTGCGCGGCGAACTCACAGGTGTAGTGGAAGCCATGCATCTGTCGCGTGCCACCTTTGGAAAAATCGTGCAAAACCTGATCTGGGCCAGTGCCTACAATGTGGCCGCGATCCCCATCGCCGCGATCGGTTTGCTGCACCCCATGATCGGGGTTATTGCCATGACGGTGAGTTCGCTCTCGGTGATTGGTAATTCGATTTTGCTCAAGCGGGTGAAGTTGGGCGAAGCCAGAAAAATATGATTTTTACCAGTTACAATCCGTAAAGCTGGCGAAGGAGAATTTAACATGGCAATAAAACCCGGATACTGGATAAGCTTCCATGGTCTGGCTACTTTGATCCTGATTGGCGCTGCTCTCTATTTCATCTTTATTGAGCACGGCGAGCACGTTCTGCCGTATCTTCCCTTTCTGATCATCCTGTTGTGTCCCTTGATGCATATTTTTATGCATAAAAATCACAGTGAACACAATCGCCGGGCTGACAATGAATCCGAAGTAGAAGAAGCCTATCATCGCGGGTTCGAAGAAGGGCGAAACCAATCAAGTAACAAATAAGGGAAGGTAGAAGATTTTTGGGCGACGTAAAGCTAGACGCGAGTTAATAGAGCATTTAGCAAGCTCCTAAATATGCATTGAGGTGCGGAAACATAACACATATGAGCCTTCTCGGAGTCAATAGGTAAAACCGCTCTTCTGGCCGCGTTAGCGGCCAGTCTGTTTTTCCATCAGCAAGATAGACTGCTTCATCTGTCATCATGGTTGCCAGGCGATAGCCTGCAACAAACACATATCGGGGCTCTCTTATCTCATGCTCAATGAGCGCCTGCTGATTTCAGCATCCTTACTGACAGCAGGGGCACCAGACATTCATCGGTTAACCTGTTGCTGGCACTATTCAAGCTGGCTAATCTAAGCGCTCTGACTACAGCCATGTGCTAGAGGGGGGCTTCGATTCGAACTGGCGAACCAGCTTTTGCAGAGCTGGCTTGTTACCACCAATGCGTCCAAGGCTGATTGTGCTTCGCTCCGTTTTGGGGTGGCTACGCCACTTTACCCTAAAACTCCACTACACAAGAAATGCCCCATACAACTTCGTTATGCCTCGGGCAGTAGCAATCATCTAAAAAATGACCTAATATTAGAACCTAATATGGCTCTTTTTAGAGGTCTTTATGCGTCAAGTATTAGCAGATTTTTCTGTAAGCATATCAGAACTAAAGAAAAACCCGTCAGCCTTGCTTGCTCAGGCGTGTGGCTCACCTATTGCTGTTCTAAATCACAATAAGCCAGCCGCTTACCTGATTCCGGCAGATACGTATGAAGCTCTGATGGATATGATTGAAGACTACGAGCTCGCGAAACTGGTGGAAGAGCGTCGAAGCGACATAGACAAGGCGATAACGGTAGCTCTGGATGACTTATAGGCTTAAATTTCTTCCTGCTGCTCTTAAGGAATGGGAAAAGCTTGGAGCACCAATCAAAAACCAGTTCAAAAAAAAGCTGGCAGAGCGATTGGAGAATCCGCGAGTTCCTGCAGACAAGCTTACCGGGTATGATTCGGTCTATAAGATTAAACTCCGATCGGCTGGTTATCGGCTGGCATATGAAGTAGTGGACAATCAGCTTCTTGTCTATGTACTTGCTGTTGGTAAGCGCGACAAAAGCAAGGTATACGCTTCCCTGAAACGGCGAAAGTGACATATAGGTAATCAGGCATAACAAACGGTTGCAACAGACGTGGTTTCACTGCGCTGTTGAACGCGGGTGTTATGTGTACAAATCAGAACGGAGGAACAGATGAAATCCATTAAGACCTCGCTCATGTTTGTCGGGGAGCAAGCTGGGAAAGCCGAGGAAGCAATCAAGTTCTATATCTCTTTATTTCCTGGCTCAGAGATCATCGATATTCAGCGCTATGGTATAGGTGAGCATGAACCAGAAGGCTCTACCAAAATGGCCCGGTTTACGATAAACGGTACCGAATTTATGGCGCTGGACAGCCACCTTGATCACCAATTTAATTTTACACCCTCCATGTCATTGCATGTTGAGTGTGAGTCGATGAAGGAAGTAGAGGAGGCCTTTCAGGCTTTAGCCGAAGGCGGCTCGGAACTGATGCCTTTGGATAACTATGGCTTTAGTCAGAAATTTGGGTGGCTGAAGGATAGGTATGGTGTGTCCTGGCAGCTCAACCTATCAGATTAATGTGGCGGCAGAGTCAACACATAACCAAACGCAGCACTACGCAGCCTCCAGCTGACGGATGCTCGAGGAGCGTTTTGATATTCGAATATACACGAAGAATGGTGTTGATTAGGCACCCATGGAGGCGAAGTGAATATTAAGTACTTTCTTTTCCTTTTACTTTCCATATGTATTAGTCCTGAAGCTCTTACTCAGGAGGGAAGGGCTGAGAAGCCTGAATGGAAGGCATTCTTTGAAAAGCATGAAGCGACTGGCACTATTTTTATAGTTGACAGTCGTGGGGAATCGAAAAAAGTGGGGGGTTATAACATGGCGCGAGCTAGTAAGCGCTACTCTCCAGCATCCACATTCAAAGTTCCTCATACGCTTTTTGCTTTAGATGCCGGGATAGTTAAGGACGAATTTCAGGTATTTTCGTGGGATGGAGTTAAAAGAGGCTACGAGCCCCATAATCAAGACCAGAATTTGCGTTCGGCTATGCGAAGCTCTGCACTTTGGCTGTACGAAGGTTTTGCGAGTGAGATAGGTGAGGAAAAAGCAGAGGCCTATCTAAAAAGGATCGACTATGGAAATATGGATCCAGCTACTGAACGTGGAGCATACTGGGTCGATGGAAAACTCGCCATATCTGCTACAGAGCAAGTCACGTTTTTGGAACAGCTGTATCACAATGAGCTTCCGTTCGAATTAGAACATCAGCTTCTCTTAAAGGATATTATGATCGTTGAGGCTGGAAGTAATTGGATACTACGGGCAAAGACAGGATGGGAGGGGCGTTACGGATGGTGGATTGGATGGGTAGAGTGGCCGTCTGGACCCGTTTTTTTTGCACTGAATATTGATACTCCCAATAGATGGGAGGATCTGTATAAAAGAGAAGCAATAGTTCGGGATATTCTTTTATCCATTCATGCGCTACCGTCTAACCAGTCAATGCAGCCGAACGCAGCGTCGCTACGTGACTAAGGTATAGCGTTATTTGACGCTATAAGTTAGCTTAAACATAAAGCATAGTTATTGTTTCTGGTGCTGTAATGCTGAGGTATTTTGAGTATGGTTTTTACTATCTACAACAAGCTCCCTGCTGTGGTAAAGCACTGGCTTAGCATTTTGGGGGCGGCCAGTCGCAATTGGCTGGACAGCAAGGCTTTTATTTACGCCGCAGCGCTGGCGTTCTTTACTGTGTTTTCTATTGCACCGATTCTGGTCGTGGTTGTCGCTCTGGTTGGGTTGGTTTTAGGCGAAACCGCTGTTCAGGGGCAACTTTTTGCGCAGCTCGAGGGCACGCTTGGCCCGGAAGTCGCTGACATGGTGCAGACGGCAGTGATCAATTCGCAGATCGACCAGAGTGGTATCTGGCCGGCGTTGATCGGGATTGTCGCTACCATCATCGGTGCCACTACGGTGTTTGCGCAAATGCAGCAGTCTTTGAACCAGATTTGGGATGTCGCGCCCCGGCCTGCCAGAAACAACCTGTGGGTCTTTATCAAGAGCCGCCTGCTGTCTCTGACTATTATTCTGGCGATTGGCTTTATAATGTTGGTTTCGCTACTGTTATCAGTGGCCTTGCGCAGCATCATGGCGTTTGCAGACGAATGGTTACCGATCCCTGCCGGAGCGATGGTAGGCTTGGAGTTAATTCTTTCATTGCTGGTAATCACGCTACTGTTTGCGGCTATGTTCAAGATCCTGCCCGACGTGTTGCTGTCGTGGCGGGACGTTTTGCTCGGTGCTTTTATCACCGCTGTGTTGTTCACGCTGGGACGCTCGCTTATTTCCACCTATCTGGCCTACACGGCAACTGCATCGGCCTATGGTGCGGCAGGATCTCTGGCTCTGTTACTGCTTTGGGTGAACTATTCTTCAATGATTCTGCTGTTTGGAGCGGCCTTTACCCGGGCGCATCTCGAAGGTAGAGGCCTGCCCGTCCGCCCCAAAAGTACGGCGGTATGTGTGCACTTGGAATTAATTGAAAACGAGCAGCAACGCTGATGCGAAACCTGAAACGTCTAATAGGTGGTGTAAGCTGTTTGTACAAGAAAAATAGGGGCCAGTGGGTATATACTCATGCATTGTTACAGCGATATATTTTCCGACTTATGGATGTAAAATAGCAAGCTATGAACTCTACCCCGAATATAGCCAAAGAAAAACTCCTTGATTTGCTGCTGGACGTTGTCTGTGTCGTAGATAAAGACGGGCGCTTTCTATCTGTCAGTGCCGCCAGTGAGCGGGTCTTTGGTTACAGGCCCGAAGAAATGGTTGGCCGGACTGCCTTTGAGTTGATGCACCCGGATGATTGGGCCCCGACCCGGGCTTTGATTGCCCGGATTAATTCAGGCGAGGCAGCGCCAGATCATGAGAATCGGTACATCCACAAAGACGGCCATATTGTTCATATTATGTGGTCTGCACAATGGCTTGAAGCCGAGCAGGTACGGGTCGGGGTGGCACGAGATATTACAGAGCGCAAGCGTGCTGAAGCGATGCAGGCAACACTGTATGCTATCTCTGAAGCTGCTCATTTGGCAGGGGATCTGCAAGCGCTGTTTTTTCGGGTGCATGAGCTGATCCGTAAATTTTTGCCGGCTGAGAGTTTTTTTGTCGCGTTTTACGACACCATCAATGATGAGCTTAGTTTTCCCTATTATGTCGATCAGGTAGATACGTCATCAACACTCAGGCCACCGCAATCAGATGCGCTCACGGTGGAGCTTATCCGCAGTGCAGAAGCATTGCTGTTGACGCCCACGACTATTGGGAAGATGCTTACCAGAATTGGTGCGGAGCCAGTCAAGTATGTCCGGAATTGGCTGGGTGTGCCCTTGATCACAGACAGCGCTTCCATTGGCGGTTTGGTCGTGCAAAGTGAGGCTGGCGCTCCCGGCTACACGGAAAAAGACAAGGAGCTATTGCTGTTTGTCTCGAGCCAACTTGCGGCAGCGATCGAGCGCCATCGAACGCGCTCCCGATTGGAGTATCTGGCAGAATATGATCAACTCACTAAATTGCCGAACCGAGCCTTGTTTCTGGATCGTTTGCAAAATGCACTGAAAAAGGCGCAAAGAGATCAGACTCGTCTGGCCGTGCTTTATCTCGATTTGGATAAGTTCAAGCAAATCAATGATACCTTTGGTCACACTACGGGGGACCATCTGCTGCAAGAAGTGGCCTATCGATTGAAGCAGTGTGTACGCCAATGCGATACTGTTGGCCGTCTGGGCGGTGATGAGTTTGCAATTCTGTTGGATCACATTGGTGAGTTGAAAGATGCGGCAGTGGTTGCCGAGAAAGTTATTGATACGTTAAGTGATCCTTTTATCCTGAAAGAAGTCACGTTGATGACGGCCCCTAGTTTGGGGATTGCGGTATACCCTGAGCATGGCCAGGATGATCTGCAGCTGGTTCGCTATGCCGATGAGGCGATGTATACGGCCAAACGACGTGGCGGCCAGAGCTATAGTATTGTGGCTGAGCCAACGCATTTGGGGCCCAAAGATTAAAAGCATCAAATGCAGATCCAGTTGGTAAAACGTTGCTGGCCGTTCGCTAAAGATGTATGCAGCGCCCTGCCATTTAAAGCTTTTGAGGCGACCCGCATCACTGTAACATGGTGATTTAGTTGAAAGCCACTACGAGAATAAAACCATGAAATTAACGATGTACCAGGTTGATGCGTTCGCCGAGCGGGTTTTTGAAGGCAATCCGGCTGCCGTATGCCCATTGGAGTATTGGCTTGATGATACTTTATTGCAGGCCATTGCTGAAGAGAACAACTTGTCTGAGACGGCATTTTTTGTTCCTGCAGGCGAGGCTTTTGAACTACGCTGGTTTACGCCTGCGGAAGAGGTTGATTTGTGTGGTCATGCTACTTTGGCGACGGCGCATGTAATCTATACGCATCTGGGATACAGCAAGCCGGCGCTGCAGTTTTTGACGCGCAGCGGCGTGTTAACGGTGACACAACAGGAGCATGGCTTGTGTATGGATTTCCCTGCGGCTATGCCTGTTGCTACCGGGGGGCCGTCAGCGCTGTTGGCAGGATTGGGCGGGGCGCCTAAGACGGTGTTGGCTGCTTTTGATTATGTGGTGGTGTATGACTCTGAAGAAGACGTTCGGGCACTAACCCCGGATTTCGTTCAGCTTGAAACGCTCGGCCTGCGTGGTGTGGTGGCGACAGCACCGGGCCAAGAGGTGGATTTTGTCAGTCGCTGCTTTTTCCCGAAACTGCGCGTGAATGAAGATCCGGTGACGGGTTCGGCGCATTGTGAGCTAGCTCCCTATTGGAGTCAGCTGCTCGGTCGTAAGGCATTAACCGCTCGCCAACTTTCTAAGCGTGGAGGTTCGGTTGCTTGTGTGATTAAAGGCGAACGGGTGCTGCTTTCGGGCAAAGGGGTCGATTACATGGTGGCTGAAATTAACATTGCTTAGCCATGGTGCAGAATAATTAGAACACAGGATGTCAGTGATGAGCTCAGAACAAGCCAACAATCCATTGCATGGATTAACGTTAGAACACATCGTGGTGCAGTTGGTGGCGCACTATGGCTGGGAGCAGTTGGCGACACGTATTCGCATCAATTGCTTTAAAAGTGATCCTTCGGTTAAATCCAGCCTCAAGTTTTTACGCAAAACACCCTGGGCCAGAGCCGAAGTAGAGCAGCTGTATCTGAAGACTTTTGTGTCTTAAAATCGCTGCCCCTTAAAACGCAGCGAGCAGCTCGCGTTGGTACTGCTCTGCTGAAATAGTCAGTCCAAGGGCTTCGATTTGCTGTTGCAGCTTGTTGTCGGCCTGATTTAACTCAGACATCATCAGGGTGTTGTCATCCAGTTGCCACAGTAAGCGCGAACCGGCATAGCTAAAACTAAGAATGGTTAATGCCGCCGGATCATTTTTGGCTGCAGCTGCTTCGATGGCTTTTAATTTGCGCTGGATCAGGTTCAACTCATGCTTTAAGTCCCAAATATAAGCGGCCTCAGCAAAGTAGGGGCTTTGGTACTTCAGTTTTTTGAGTACAGAACCTACCACCAAACAACCCAAAATCACGCCAGTCAGATTGTAGAAAAAATTGCCGCTGTTGGGTTCTGAAAATAGCTGAATAAGCAGAGTGGAGCTGGCAAAGCTGATAGTGAGTAAAGCAACTACACTCAGAATGATGATGATTCTGAGACGTTGACGATACAGTGATTTATCTATTTTTTTCAATTGCATGAACGAGTGCTCTTTCCTGTTAGTAGCATAAAAAATGCGGCCATTCTCAGGCCGCATTTTTTGCTTCGTGCTCGTAATTAACGAGCGCCGGGTTCAGCAAAGCGGCCCATCCAGTCTTGAACTTCATTGTACCAATAAATGGAGTTATTGGGTTTTAAGATCCAATGATTTTCATCCGGGAAGTAAATCATCCGCGATTCAATGCCTTTACTCTGCAGGGTGCGAAACAGCTCAAACCCTTGACCTACCGGTACCCGGTAATCCAGCTGGCCATGAATGATCAACGCCGGGGTGCTGAAGTCTTTCGCAAAGTAATGTGGCGAAATAGACTGGTAAATCTCAGGGTTGTCCCAGTAGTCGCCAAAGCGAGTGGAGTGGACGGCAAAGTCGGCAGACATTTGCGAGTACATATTGTACACCGCAGCATGGATCAATAAGGCGCTAAATGGGTGTTCTTCTGCCAGCAAAATCGAGCTTAAGTAACCGCCATAGCTGCCACCACCGGCGACCATACGATCCGCATCGATCCATTCCTTTTGCTTAAACCACTCAGCAGCAGCCAGGGTGTCATAGAGCGGGGCCGTTTTCCAGTCCGGGTTAATGCTGTCAGCAAAATCCTGACCAAAGCCGCTCGAACCATGGAAGTTATGCCAAGCAGTCACATAGCCCCAGGAGGCAAAGGTTTGTGCATTCCAGCGATAATGAAAACCATCGCTAATGGCGTTGTGGGGGCCACCATGGATCAGTAAAAACAGCGGGTATTTTTTGCTGCTATCAAATCCTGGTGGGTAATGCACCCACATCTGAATGTCTTGGCCGTTATGGCCCTGATAGGTCACTGATTCATAGGTGCCCAAATCAATATCAGCCAAGAGCTCATCGTTAAAGTTATCCAGCCGGGTCAGGTTGCCATTGCGTGGGTTGACACGGACCAGTCGGGCCGGGTAAAGAAAACTCTCATTGGTGGCAACTAAAGTACCATTGCTGGCAATGTCCGGCATGCCAAAGTTGGTAGCACCAGTAATGGCTCGTACATTGCCGTTGCTGGCATTGATATGGTAAAGCCTGGAGGTGCCAGCATCATCAATGGCGGCGTAAAAACCTTTACTGTCTGGTGTCCAGCGTAGGCGCGATACGGAACGATCCCAATTACTGGTCATTTCCCGCTCAGTACGACGCGCGATATCCAGCAAGACTAAATTGGCGGTGTCAGCGTAAAAGCCATGAATACGTTGACGGGTAAAGGCCAATGTTTTGCCATCCGGGCTGAACATGGGGCTGCTATCAGGTGCTTCATTGTCAGCGGTCAGGTTTTCGGCTTCAGTGCTGCCGATTTCAGCAAGGAAAACATCAATCTTGGCATCCACCTGATTGTCCCAGCCATTGGCATTGAAGGCGACCCAGCGCTCGCTTGGGTCAATATCGTAACTGCCTGCACTTTGACTGGAGCGTGGCAGCTCCAACCCCAGCGGCTGGGTAACGGCTTCTACATCACCACCTTTAGCTGGAATGCGAAAGACGTGTGCCTGACGGTTTTCATCCAGCCAGTGGTCGAAATGTGAGTAGGGCAATGCATTCCACTGTCGCGCTGAGACTTTAGAGCTTTTTTCTGTGCTCAGTTGCTCTGTCATTTCATCCCAGTTTTTATCTGGCCATACGCGGCTGATAAAATACAGATGATCGCCAACCCACTTGATGCCATAAACACCCGTAGGCACGGACGTCAGACGCTGAGCCTCACCCGGAGCATTCATTGACAGCAGGTAGATTTGGCCCGCTTCATCTTTATCGCGTTGGCTGACAAAGGCTAAGGTAGAGCCGTCAGGTGAAAATACCGGGTTACTGACACGCATACCTTCCGCAGTCAGCGGGCGTTGCTTTTTGCCGTCGGCGGCGAACCACCATAGCTGCGTGCGCCCTTGATCGGTGTCCATGTCGTAGCGAGTGACCGGGGCTATAATGTGCTCTCCTTTGGGAGAGATAATCGGCGAGCCAATGCGCTCGATTTGCCAGAGTACTTCAGCGGTCAGGTGCTTTTTATCTTCGGCGTGCGCAGAGTAGAATGGCAGCAGAAGCAGAAGCATAATGAGGCCTACTTTCTTCACGTGGTTCTCCTTGGTTTCGTGGTGGGATCGCGGGATCCCTTTGTTGTCATTGTTGTTAGTTGGGTACTCAATGTGATATTACCACATTACTTTCCGTGGCCTTTATAATCAAGGTTGCTCTGAGACGGTTGCAAGCAATTCATTGACTTTACGTGATAAAATTTATTTTAGAGTATTTCTAAATTAAAGTTGACAAGTTTTTAGATTGCTATAGACTGATTGTCAGCTAGAAAGATGATTCGAACCATTTATATCCTTCAATTCGTTGCTCTATTATTAGAATACAATGTCCTGTAAGTTTTAAATGTCAGTCCAATTTCCACGCTACTCTAGATCGTCCGGAGTACTTCTGATGGTCATTATTAATTTAAAATTTTAGGAATATTATTATGTCTAATACAGTAACTGGTACCGTAAAATGGTTTAACGAAGCTAAAGGTTTTGGTTTCATCGAGCGCGAAGATGGTAAAGATGTGTTCGCACATTTCAGCGCTATCTCTAGCTCAGGATTCAAAACTCTGGCTGAAGGCCAACGCGTTGAATTCACAGTAACTGATGGTGCTAAAGGCCCACAGGCTGAGAACATCGTTGCTCTGTAAGCTACGCTGAACAGATTTTAAGAAAGGGCATGCCTTAGCGCATGCCCTTTTTGTATTTGCTATACTCCTCGTTATGACAACTCCTTGGTATGATCGGGTGCCAGCCCCGGATGTAATGGCAGATGTGATTCTGTTATTGCATGGCTTTATTGTTATCTTTGTGATGGGTGGTTTGCTATTCACCTTGATAGGTGGCATAAGGCAATGGTCTTGGGTACGTAATCCTGTGTTTCGTTTGTTGCAGTTGGCCATTGTGCTGGTGGTGGTTGTGCAAAGCTTACGTGGACGATACTGCCCCCTGACGTATTGGGAAGTGGATTTGCGCCGCGCTGCCGGACAAAGTGCCTACGATAGTTCTTTTATTGAGTTTTGGGTGTCCAACCTGATTTACTACGATGCGCCAGCTTGGGTTTTTACACTCGGCTATAGTATCTTTTTCTTCGTGGTAGTGTTGAGCTGGTGGCTTTATCCACCACGCTTTCGATCATGATAAGCTGAGCATGTACAAAAATCCTGTCGGCTTTGTCACATTGCCAGCGTGCTGCATCACATTGAAATCAATCGAGTCGCATTTAAATAACAATATGTTATCATTGAGTGGTGCTTTTCTCAGATGAGGCTGTATGGATGGAACTAGTTAAGGTTGTCGCAAAAGAAATTCAGGGGTTATCTATTCGTACCAATAACGCTGATGAAATGAAACCCGCTACTGCAAAAATAGGGCTGCTATGGCAGGAGTTCCATGATGAGTTTGCTGCCATTTTGTCGGATGATGCCACTGTGTATGGCGTGTATTTCGATTACGAGTCAGATGCTTCGGGTGATTTTTCAGTGGTTGCGGGTTCCGATATGTTTAAAGATTGGGAAGGCGTGAGTTTGCAACCAGTGCATATTGAAGCGGGTACTTACTTAATGTTCAGCGCTCAAGGTGCTTTGCCAGAGGTAGTGATTGATGTATGGCAGCAGATCTGGGCTTATTTCTCTGCGGAAGATTGCCCACACCGGCGCATGTACCGTACTGATTTCGAGCGTTATCCCGGGCCAGATAAAGTGCAGGTGTATATTGGTGTGCAGTGAGGTCGCTACGCGAGCAGTTTTGCTACTCGCTGTATTATTGAGCGGGGGAGCTTGGCATGACAACAGAACTTGGATTGAGCGCACGCCAAACTGATAAGCTTGGTTTTTCTTGTCAACGGCCTACTGCGGCTCTGTTACCCTGGATTGAGTTGTACTATGCGGTCAACAACCCAAGGGAAGCTGATAACAGCCGTCATCGGTTGTACCCGGATGGTGGGGCAAGTTTATCTATTTATTTCAGTGGCTCAGATATTACGCGGGTCTCATTAGCTCAGTCGCAACGAGTTCATCACTATGTTGCTGTGGCGGATCGCGTGATTAGTGTTCGTTTTGTGGCTGGTGGTCTGTATGGCTTATTTGGGCTACCTACATCTGAGTGGTCTGGCGAGCAATTTTTTTACCCGGATCAGCATGCATGGCTTGCTCAGTTGTGCGCTGAATTGACACATAACTCCTCGACTATTTGGGCTGTATTGGATCGTTTCTTTATGCAACAAGCCAGGCAACGGCAACTTGAGTTTGGCTTGGTTCAGCAGTGGCTAGCGTATGGCAGAGAACATCCTCAGTTCATCCGGCAGCAGTTGCAACAACATGGGATCGCGCGGCGCACTCTTGAGCGTGTTTTTCAACGTGAGGTGGGTATAGCGCCTGGTCAGTTGTATAAGCTGCAGCGTATCAAACGTGCTCGCACGATGCTGTGGCGTCGGCCAGAATTATCACTCACGGAGATTGCTTTAGGCTGTGGTTTTTACGATCACGCTCACTTTGTGCGCCAGTTTTCTGCACTCAGTGGTCAGGCGCCAAGTGATTATCGTCAGCGCAAATTGTCGCAATTGTACAAGGAAAGCTAACCTAGACTTTGTATCCTTGCTGAGACTTTTGGCACAGGAGGATAGGCAATGTCTGCATCATCAAATCGTTTAACCACAGCACAATTGTATCAACTACAACCTCAATTGGCGAAGAGCCTGTTGGATCTCGCTAAAGCAGCATCAACATCCCTGGATGCACCGCTACTGCACCTGGTCAAACTGCGGGTGTCGCAAATTAATGGCTGTGCTTTTTGCATGCAGATGCACGCCGCAGAGGCCAGACGAGACGGTGAGCAGCAAGTTCGCCTGGATGTACTGGTAGGTTGGCCTGAGACTACCCTCTTTACCGAGCGTGAACAAGTTGCTCTACGCTGGGCTGAATGCTTAACACAGGTAGCAACGGCAGGTGTACCGGACATCTTGTATCAGCAGGTTAGCCATGTCTTTACTGCGAAGGAGTTGGCTGATCTGACCGCGGTGATCATTGAGATCAACAGTTGGAATCGTATTGCAGTCAGTTTTCATACCGGGGATTTATCTGATAAAACAGCTTGACCTCAACTTTACTTGAGGTTTTATGCTGCGATGGTTGCGTACCAGCCAGGTGATAATCAGGTCTTGACGGTCGATTTAGCTTCAGTTGAAACGACTCTATCTTATCCGTGATTGTGACCGGTGATGACACAACTTATTGAATTCATAACGAGGGAAGCAGTGTGAGTGAGTACATCGTTGAAGTAGCAGCATTAAGCAAGCAATACCCATCAGGCCATCAGGCTTTAAAACATGTCGATTTACGCATTCGTAAAGGGGAGATTTTGGCTTTATTGGGGCCGAATGGAGCCGGTAAAACCACCTTGATTAGCATCATCTGTGGTCTGGTGAATCCCGGCTCAGGCTCGGTGCAGGTGGCAGGTTTTGATGTGATTAAAGACTACCGGCAGAGCCGGCAACGCATTGGTCTGGTGCCACAAGAACTGGTGGTGAGTATGTTTGAAACCGTCTGGAACTCGGTGGTGTTCAGCCGGGGCATGTTTGGCAAGGGCCGTGATGATGCCTACCTGCAGTCGGTACTGCAGTCGCTGTCGTTGTGGGAAAAGCGCGACAGTAAAGTGATGGAGCTATCCGGTGGCATGAAGCGCCGCCTGCTGATTGCCAAGGCGCTGGCGCATGAACCAGAGGTGTTGTTTCTGGATGAGCCCACAGCTGGTGTAGATGTAGAGCTGCGCCGTGAGATGTGGCGTTTAGTCGGGCAGCTGCGTCAAAAGGGAGTAACTATTATCCTGACCACCCACTACATTGAGGAAGCGGAAGAGATTGCCGATCGCATTGGTATTATTAGCCGGGGTGAAGTACTGCTGGTGGAAGAAAAGCAGCAGCTCATGGCCCGGCTTGGGCAAAAGCAGTTGATGCTGCAGTTGCAGCAACCGTTGCCAGAAGTGCCCGAAAGTCTGGCTGCTTTTCAGCTGGATTTGTCAGAAGATGGCCTGATGCTGACGTACACCTACGATGGTGGCAGCGATCATAACCATGTCACCGAAATGCTGGGTGCCATTGAGCGAGCAAGGCTGGAACTGAAAGATGTGCACACCAAACAACGCTCACTGGAGCAAATTTTTGTTAGCTTATTGGAGGAGGCGTAATGAACTGGTATGCCGTGAAAGCCATTTATTTATCGGAGCTGGCGCGAACCTGGCGTACGCCTTTGCAAAGCATTGCATCCCCGGTGTTGTCCACTTCGCTTTATTTTATCGTGTTTGGCGCGGCCATTGGCTCGGCGATGGTGTCGATTGATGGGGTTAGCTACGGTGCTTTTATTATACCGGGCCTGATTATGCTGACTGTGCTGACAGAAAGTACCTCGAACTCATCCTTTGGCATTTACATGCCAAAGTGGTCGGGATCGATTTATGAGGTATTGTCGGCGCCGGTATCGGCGGTGGAAATTGTGCTGGGCTATGTCGGAGCTGCGGCGACTAAATCGATGGTGCTTGGTGGCATCATCCTGCTGACGGCACGTTTTTTTGTCGATTACAGCATTTTGCATCCATTCTGGATGCTGCTGTTTTTGCTATTGACCTGTATCACCTTTAGTTTGCTCGGTTTTATCATTGGCTTACTGGCCGATGGCTTTGAAAAGCTGCAGGTCGTGCCTTTGATGATCGTAACCCCGCTGGCATTTTTAGGAGGCACCTTTTACTCCATTAGCATGTTGCCGGAGTTCTGGCAAAAAGTGACTCTGTTTAATCCGGTGGTGTATCTGGTTAGCGGTTTTCGTTGGAGTTTTTATGGCGTTTCTGATGTTAACGTTGGAGTCAGTCTGGCGATGATCTTGCTATTTATGTTTAGTTTTTTGCTGATGATCTGGTGGATCTTTAAAACCGGATATAAAGTGAAAGTATAGTCATTTTGTATAGCCCATTTGCAGTCAGGCCAGCGTTATGCTGGCCTGTATCAGATTGGTTTATTCATCCACCACCATTTGAAAGCCACCATAAATCAGCCGCTTGCCATCAAATGGCATCGGGTTGGTGTCTTGCTGCAAGCGCGGGTCGGCCATGACTTTTGGCATGGCGTTGTTGCGTACTTCCTTGGAAGGCCAGAGGATCCAGGAAAAGGCCACTACTTCGTCTTCCTTGCACTGGACTGCTTGAGGAAAAGAGGTTAGTTCTCCGGTAGGCACATCATCGCCCCAGCACTCCACCAGTTTCAAAGCACCGTGTTCTTTAAACACCTGAGCTGCATCACGCGCATGTTGAATGTATTGTTCTTTATTCGCTACAGGTATAGCTGCAGCAAAACCATCGACATAATTCATAAGGACTCTCCTTCATCTTTGGGAGGCAGTTGCCGGATGGGCCGGATCTCCACACTGCCAAGTTGTGCCGGCGGGATCTTGCTGGCCAGTTGAATGGCTTCATTGAGATCCCGTGCTTCCAGCAAATAAAAACCAGCCAGTTGCTCTTTGGTTTCGGCAAAAGGGCCATCCGTCACCAGCGTCTCGCCATCACGGACTCTGATCGTGGTCGCCTGCCGGGTGGGTTGTAGCGCTTGCCCTGCCAGAAAGTGACCGCTCTCGCTCAGTCCTTCAACGCAGCGAATGCATTGCTGATTTAAATCATGCCACTCTTGTTCGGTCATGGCGTCAATCTGCTGTTCCTGGTAATACACCAAAGCCAGATAGTTCATGTTAGTCTCCTTGTTCGCAATAGCTGGTCGGTTTATCTATGAGTCGCCTTAGTGAGTATGAGATCGACATTCGATAGAAAAAAAACATATTTGACTTTTAGTTGGGTAAGGTGGCCAGCCGCTGCTGTAGAAAACGGCGCTCTGGTTCTTGCTGAACCAGTGCCAAAGCACGTTGGTAGGCGATACGGGCAGGCTGGAACTGACCGGAGCGCCGATACAGATCGGCTTTGGCAGCGTGAAAGAGATGATAATTTTGGATGGCTTTATGGCTGCTCAGTGCATCCAGTTCTTGCAAACCAGCCTCTGGCCCTTGATGCATGGCGGTGGCCACCGCGCGGTTCAGCGCGACGACGGGTGAAGGCCATTGCTGATAGAGCAGCTGATACAGCCCCTGAATTTGTTGCCAGTCGGTCTCGTCATAGCTTGTGGCGTTGCTATGCACTGCAGCAATAGCCGCTTGTAAGGTGTAGACCCCAGCCGGGGGCTTGGTCAGGGCAAGCGCCAGCCATTGCAAGCCTTCATCCAGCATGGGTCGTAGCCATAGCGTGCGGTCTTGTTGCTCCAGCGTGACCAAATCGCCATTGGCATTTTGTCTGGCGTGTTGGCGCGCATGCTGCAGTAACATCAGAGCCAGCAAAGCATGCACTTCAGGTTCTGGTAGCAGAAGAGCCAGTTGCCGGCCTAAGCGGATGGCCTCATCAGCCAATTGGATATTGAGCAGTTGCGTGCCGCTGGTGCTGGAGTAGCCTTCATTATAGATCAGGTAGATCACCTGCAAGACTGATTGCAGTCGGGCAGGTAGTTCGTTGGCATGCGGGATTTCATAAGGAATAGCGGCGGCTTTAATTTTTTGTTTGGCCCGAACAATCCGCTGCGCCAGTGTCGTTGGTTTTTGCAGCAGCGCCGCCGCCACTTGTTCTGTGGTCAGGCCACATAGCTCCCTTAGGGTAAGGGCTAGTCTGGCATCGGCCGATAAAGCTGGGTGACAGCAGGTAAAAATGAGCCGCAATTGATCGTCTTGAATGGCCGTGGGATCCAACTCGGGCTCAGCTTCATCCTGCAGATGAAGTTGTTCGTCGGCATAACGACGGGCAGTTTGCCGTCGACGGATTTGATCAATGCCTTTGCGCCGGCCTGTGGTAATTAACCAGGCCACGGGGTGCTCTGGCCAGCCATCGACTGGCCACTGCTGCATAGCTGCATAGAAAGCATCCTGCATGGCCTCTTCTGCTAATTCAAACTCACCAAGCAAGCGAATCAACGTCGATAATACCTGACGGGAGTATTGCTGATAGAGGAGGTCCAGCGACTCTGTGTTCACTCGATTACCTATTTTAAGAAGAGATGAGGTAAAATGCTGCATCAGCGCGAAAGCGCTGTCAAATTAGCCACTGCTGATTTGTGCAAATAAAAAGGAATGCAGATGCATATATGGGTCGATGCTGATGCCTGCCCGGCCGTGATCAAGGACATCTTGTATCGGGCGGCTGAACGCACACAGTTAACCATGACGTTAGTCGCGAATCAGCCCCTCCGGGTGCCGCCGTCACCATACATTAAAACCATGCAGGTGTCGGCTGGCTTTGATGTGGCGGATGATGAAATTGTGCGACGAATCTCCGCTGGTGACTTGGTAATCACGGCAGATATTCCATTGGCGGCTGAAGTCTTGGCAAAAGATGCTTTCGCATTAAACCCGAGGGGCGAGTTGTATCGTCAGGATACCATTCGGCAAAAGCTGACCATGCGTGATTTTATGGATACGCTTCGCTCCAGTGGTATCCAAACCGGAGGCCCTGCTGTACTTAGCCAAAGTGATCGCAAAGCCTTTGCTGCCGAGCTGGATAAGTTGCTCAGTCAGTACCTGCGAAATCAACCGGCATCATAGCCGGTTGATTTGATCTTTTAGCTGATACGACTTATCGGTCACGATGCTTTCTAAGGTGACCACCCGTTCTTTTAGTTGCTGGATCTCAGCTTTTAATGCATCGACATCGGCTTTGTTGGTGCGATGCTTATTTTTGCTGTGCACTTCATAAGCAGAATAAACCAAGCCGCCAATAATGGCGATGGCGGCAATTTCAAAAGGTCCCATCTGGTCGTTCTCCTGTGTATTTTGATTGCATTACCTTACTCAAAGCAAAATCGAGGCCAATTACAAAAGCTATTGATCTATAATGAATTATAAATATAAAGCTGATGAATTGATGGTCTGATTGGCAATATAGTAGTCTATTTTACCAGTCAGTAATGCTAAACTGGCACGATCAGAGGCAGAAATTTGTAATGAAAAATGACTGATGAATATTGGATGCGTCATGCACTGGCATTGGCCGCTCGTTCAGAGCAACAAGGTGAGGTTCCGGTAGGCGCAGTGCTGGTCAAAGATGATCACATACTTGGCGAAGGTTGGAATCAGATGATAAGCCAGCATGATCCCAGCGCTCATGCTGAAATGATGGCGGTTCGCCAGGCAGCTGTGCGAATTGGCAATTACCGGCTGTTGGATTGCACGCTCTACGTAACTCTGGAACCATGTAGCATGTGCGCAGGGATGCTGGTGCATAGCCGCATTCATCGGTTGGTGTTTGGTGCCAGTGATTACAAAACCGGTGCGGCTGGTTCGGTGATGGATCTGGTCCGTCACCCACAGTTAAATCATCAGTTGGAGGTTACGGCTGGTGTGTTGGCTGAAGAGTGCTCAGAGCAATTATCTGCATTTTTTCAACGGAGGCGACTGGAGAAGAAAGCTGCGAAACAAGTATTGAAAAGTGGCGGTTAAAGACCAGGGCTGACAGCGTTATCTGCAGGCACCCAGTTCAGGGCCTGATAATTGCGGCGACGGCGGTGGAGTTTGAGCATATCGACATTACGACCGATGCGACGTCGACTTGAGTTGACGTTCAGCATGCGTTTTTTTTGCTGTTGTGAAGGTTTTTTCCGTTTGTTCATCATAGGCTTCCTTAAATTCTGATAAAACTGACTATCCAGTCAACTATATGGACAATTATACAGTATTACAAGTTCATTGCGCCAGAAGACTCCTCTGCTGCGTCTTGTGTTTGCTCTGGACTTTCTAACGGACTCTCTATCAGACTCTCACTACTTTGCCGTTGGCGCAGTTCGATTTGTTGGCGATCAGTAACCCACTGCAGGGTATCGTAGTAACGACGAATATTTTCGACATAGTGCGCCGCTTCATCGCCCCGGGCGTAACCAAAGCGGGTCTGTTGGTAATACCGTTTTTGACGTAACTTCGGTAAATGCTCTTTGACTTCGTGCCACTTGTCTGGATCCGCGCCTTGTCGCTGGGTTAAAATGCGGGCATCTTCGACATGACCCAAACCAATGTTGTAGGCCGCCAGAGCAAACCATAACCGATCGGGCATAGCAATACGCTCAGGGATACGACCCAATAGATGCTGCAAATACCGACTGCCTCCGGCAATACTCTCTTCGGCATCCAATCGATTATCCACTCCCATTTGACGGGCAGTAGGCAGAGTGAGCATCATCATGCCGCGAACTCCGGTAGCACTTCGAGCCCGGGGATCCCAGTGTGATTCCTGATAGCTTAAAGCTGCCAGTAAACGCCAGTCTAAGCTGCCAGCATACTGCTGAAATAGCGGTTGGTAGTTCGGCAAGGTTTGTTCGATAGCTTCAATAAATTTCAGGGTATCGACATAATCAAATTGGCGGATATGGCCAAAGTAGCGATCTTCCAGGGTGACTAAATCACCGGACTGGTATAGCTCGCCAAAAAACTCGATCAAGACACTCAACAAGGAATCATCGTGATTTTTGGGCAGTAACCAGCCAATGGGGCGATCTTCCTGTACGGTAAAAGCAATGCTTAAGTTCGGGAAAAAACGACGATTTATGGCCAGTTGGTTGGAGTCAGTCAAGGTATAGGCGATGCGACCTTCAATCACCATTTGTAGCAACTCGTCGCCATCACGGTCATGAAATTCTTGCCATTCCAGATGAGGATAGTGCTGTTGCAACTGTTGCATGGTTTCGGCATGGCTACTGCCCGCAATCACTGCGACTGGTTGTTGGATATCGTCCAGCGAGCGGGGCCACGGCTGCCCTTGACGAAATACCAACTGCTCACTAATCCATTGATAAGCCGGGGCAGCACGATAGCTGGTTAAACGGTTATCGGTCAGGGTGAGGCCACCAGCGATATAATCCACTTGACCCTGCTGCAATTTTTGCATTAATTCCTGCAAGTCAAAGCTGGGGTCAATCACTAACTCGACGTCAAGCTGCTCGGCAAGCCGCATACTTAGTTCGTATTCAAAGCCAGCAGGCCCATCAATACCAATATAGTAACTGGTAGGACTGTGCAGCAGGCCGACCCGGAGCTGTTGTTGTTGGTAAATCTGGCTCAGTTGCGATGGTGGCTCTACCGGAACGCAAGCAAGCAGAACACTAGCCACGATCAACAGCTGCAGGAAAGGCAATAATTTGAGGGAGATAGCTCGCTTCATGTAGCGTTTATAGCAAATTTCATCGCAGCCGTCGCTCAATTATTACTGAATTTGGCTTTATTCATACCACTTAAGGTGAATTTTCTTTATAATAGCGCGCCTGAATCCCTCGTCGTTCAACCAACGGAAAATAGCCTATGTTGATCCTGCGTGGTGCGCCTGCACTGTCAGAATTTCGAATCCGCCAACTCATGGACCAATGCCGCCGTTTGGCATTACCGGTTACTGAGATTTATGCTGAGTTTATCCATTTTGCCGAGTTAACAGAAGATTTAACGACAGCGCAGCAACACACGCTAGAACAGCTATTAACCTATGGCCCGGCTCTTGCTAGCCATGAGCCTGCCGGCTTGATGCTGTTGGTGACACCGCGTCCTGGTACTATTTCGCCCTGGTCGTCTAAAGCGACGGATATCGCACATAACTGTGGTTTAGAAATGGTCACCCGCTTGGAGCGTGGTACGGCTTATTACGTGCAAACCAGCGCCACCCTGACCGTGGCTGAGCAAGCGCAGTTGGCGTCGTTGTTGCACGATCGCATGATGGAAGTGGTCTTTGATGACTTCGATGCAGTCATAGCGATGTTCAGTCATGCGGAACCGGCTCCTTTTAGCTCGGTCGATATTCTGCAAGGCGGCCGTGATGCCTTAGCTCATGCCAATAGTGAGATGGGTCTGGCTTTGGCCGACGATGAAATTGATTATCTGGTGACGAATTTCCAGCAATTGGGCCGTAACCCCAATGATATTGAGCTGTATATGTTCGCTCAGGCCAACTCGGAGCATTGCCGCCACAAGATTTTTAATGCTGACTGGACCATTGATGGTCAGGAGCAGCCGAAGTCGCTGTTTAAAATGATCAAAAATACCTTTGAGAAGACCCCGGATTATGTGTTGTCGGCCTACAAAGACAATGCGGCTGTAATGACGGGCTCAGAAGCAGGTCGTTTTTTCCCGGCACCGGGCACACAGGAATATGGCTATCAACATGAGCCGATTCATATTCTGATGAAAGTTGAAACGCACAATCACCCGACGGCAATTTCACCTTATCCGGGTGCCGCAACCGGTTCTGGTGGCGAAATTCGTGATGAAGGGGCGACAGGGGTTGGTGCTAAACCTAAAGCCGGTCTGGTTGGTTTCTCGGTATCAAATTTACGAATTCCGGGCTTTGAGCAACCATGGGAAACCGACTTCGGTAAGCCAAGCCGTATTGTCAGTGCGATGGATATTATGCTGGAAGGGCCTTTGGGTGGGGCAGCTTTTAACAATGAGTTTGGTCGTCCCAACTTGCTTGGCTACTTCCGTACCTACGAAGAAGAAGTCTGTAGTCATAACGGTGTTGAAGTGCGTGGTTACCATAAGCCTATTATGTTGGCTGGTGGTCTCGGCAATATTCGTGATGGTCATGTACAAAAAGGCGAGTTGCCACCTGGCGCGAAGCTCGTGGTATTGGGCGGACCGGCCATGAACATTGGTTTGGGCGGTGGTGCTGCGTCTTCGGTGACCTCTGGTCAATCGGCCGAAGATCTGGACTTTGCCTCGGTGCAACGGGAAAATCCGGAAATTGAACGTCGTTGTCAGGAGGTGATCGATCGCTGTTGGCAACTGGGCGATAACAACCCCATCTGTTTTATACACGATGTTGGTGCGGGTGGTTTATCCAATGCTTTCCCTGAGCTGGTGAATGATGGCGGTGTCGGTGGCCGTTTTGAATTGCGTCAGGTGCCGAATGATGAACCCGGTATGTCGCCGTTACAGATCTGGTGCAATGAATCACAAGAGCGCTATGTCATGGCGATCCCGGCCGATCAACTGGCGGTATTTGAAGAGATCTGTCGTCGTGAGCGGGCGCCTTATGCGGTGGTGGGCGAAGCCACCAAAGAAAAACATTTGATTCTGACCGATGCGCATTTTGGCAATACTCCGATTGATTTGCCACTCAATGTATTGCTTGGCAAAGCGCCCAAGATGCACCGGGACGCGACCAGCAGCCCTGCTGCAGGCAAGCCCCTGCAGTTGGATGATGTCACCGTAGCGGATGCTACAGAGCGGTTATTACGCTTACCCACCATCGCCGAAAAAACCTTTTTGATCACCATCGGTGACCGTTCTGTGACAGGCTTAGTTGCCCGCGACCAGATGGTAGGCCCATGGCAGGTGCCGGTGGCCAACTGCGCCGTTACGGCGGCATCCTACGATACCTATCATGGTGAAGCGATGTCGATGGGAGAGCGAACTCCTCTGGCATTATTGGATTTTGCCGCTTCGGCGCGGATGGCGGTGGCAGAAGCCATCACCAACATTGCAGCCACCGATATTGGCGACTTAAAGCGCATCAAATTATCAGCCAACTGGATGGCCGCCGCTGGCCACCCGGGTGAAGATGCTGGTTTGTATCAGGCAGTGAAAGCCATTGGTGAAGAGTTGTGCCCGGCACTGGGGCTGACCATACCGGTGGGCAAAGACTCGATGTCGATGAAAACCAAATGGCAACAAGATGGCACTGAAAAAGCAGTGACCTCCCCATTGTCGCTGGTGATCACCGCCTTTGGTCGGGTCGAAGATATTCGTAAAACAGTAACGCCTCAGCTTCGAACCGATCAGGGCGAGAGCAGCTTACTACTGATTGATTTGGGACAGGGTGAGAATCGCTTAGGGGCTTCTTGTCTGGCGCAGGTCTACAAACAATTGGGTCAGGACGTGCCTGATCTGGCCTCACCAGAGCTGCTGGAACACTTCTTTATGGCCATGCAGCAACTGGTGCGCGAGCAACAAATTTTGGCGTACCACGACCGTTCTGACGGTGGCCTACTGGTGACGTTGGCGGAAATGGCCTTTGCCGGTAAAGCAGGCTTTGAGGTGGAAATCGCAGCACTGGGTCAGGATGATTTGTCGGTTCTGTTTAGCGAGGAACTGGGCGCCGTGATCCAGGTCGCCAACGATAAGCTGGACTATGTGCAGCAGGTTCTGTCGAAGTATCAATTGACTCAGGTGAGTCATGTGTTGGGTGCTGTGCAGACGGGTGATGAATTAATCTTTAAGCGTGCTGATAGCACCGTGTATCAATCCAGCCGCACTGCACTGCGTGTGATTTGGGCGGAAACCACCTACCAAATGCAGGCCATGCGGGACAACCCGGATTGCGCCAAGCAAGAGTTTGCAGCCAAAGCCGATCAGGCCGATCCGGGATTATCCGCTGAATTAACCTTTGATCTTCATGCCGATATTGCCGCGCCTTACATCCTTAAAGGTGCAGCCCCTAAAGTGGCTATTTTGCGTGAACAGGGCGTGAACTCGCATCAGGAAATGGCAGCGGCATTTAACCGTGCAGGTTTTAGCGCCATTGATGTGCATATGAGTGATATTCTGGCCGGTCGTCGTCATCTTAGCGATTTTGACGGTTTAGTCGCTTGTGGCGGCTTTTCTTACGGTGATGTATTGGGTGCCGGTGAAGGGTGGGCAAAATCTGTGTTGTTTAATGCGCAGGCCCGCGATCAATTTGCCGAGTTTTTTCAGCGTGAACAGACTTTCTCACTTGGTGTCTGTAACGGTTGTCAGATGATGTCGAATCTGAAAAGTCTGATCCCTGGCGCCGACTTATGGCCACATTTCGTGCGCAATAAATCCGAACGTTTTGAAGCACGTTTTAGTTTGGTAGAAGTGCAGGAAACCGCATCGTTGTTTTTAAACGGTATGGCAGGCTCACGGATGCCTATCGCGGTATCGCATGGGGAAGGCCATGCTGAGTTTGCTTCTGCTGAGGCTTTTGAAAAAGCCAATAACAGCGGCACAGTGGCACTGCGTTATCTTGATCATTATGGCAAGGTGACGGAAAACTATCCGGCCAACCCGAACGGTTCGCCAGCCGGTATTACTGCGCTAACCAGTGCTGATGGCCGGGCCACCATCATGATGCCTCACCCGGAGCGGGTGTTCCGCACCGTGGCGAACTCCTGGCATCCGGATGATTGGCAGGAAGATAGCCCTTGGATGCGGATGTTCCGCAATGCCCGTGTCTGGTTGGGCTAACCCTTTAAAAACCCGCGTCAAACG
>NZ_JAUZVZ010000032.1 GCF_030717845.1 Alkalimonas collagenimarina | reverse complement strand
CTTCGCATGGCTGCCACAGCGCTTTGCTGGTGGCATTGCAGTGGGCTATCCCTGCCCACTGCCCTTCGGGCCGTCGCTTCGCAACGTCCAAATTCGTTCCTGACGAATTTGTCGCCATGCTGGTCTTGATAAGATCTTGCATCAGCATACCTCCCCCTCGGGAAAAGGGGGGCCGAGGGGGATTTAAGCCATCAAGAGATCGTACTCTTGCTGACTAATCAACCCTCGATACAATAAGCCTGCTAACCCTTGTAGTCCGCCTGTGTGGAAGAAAACCAGCTTGGATCTGGGTCTAAAATAATGCTGCGATATTAATGTAAATACAGCCCGCATGGCTTTTCCAGTATAGATGGGCTCAAGACTAATAGTCGTGTCCTTTTTAAAATCGAGACAAAACTGCAGCAGACTGTCATCAAAGCGCCCATAACCTTTCCCGACAAAATCACTGAGCAGATGCCAATTGGTTTGTTGCTGGCTTAAGGTGGCTATTTTTTCTGACAACGTCGTATCTTTGACGACAGCGATGCCGAGTGCCTGGCAGTTAGGGTGCCCTAGGGACAAACCGGCTAAGGTGCCACCACTACCTGTAGCCGTGATCAGCACATCTGCTTTTCCGCTTGGTGTTGTTCCCACATCAAACTCGGAAACTCCTTTAACACCATAAGACGATGTGCCGCCCTCTGGCACAATCAGGGTCGAGGGATAATCCTGTTGTAACCTAGCTAGCCAAGCTGGTTCGTTTCGTTGTTTATACTGTGCTCGGCTTAGAGCTATAAGTTGCATACCTGCTTGCTGACAAGCGTTTAAGGTTGGGTTGACTGGATCAAGCTGGTCAGTGCGAACCATGCCAATACAAGGTATCGCGTTTTCGGCACAAGACACTGCAGTAGCGAGCAAATGATTAGAAAAAGCACCGCCAAAGGTCAGAATTCCGGCTTTATGCTCTTGCTGTGCTTTGTTAATGTGGTATTTTAACTTAAGTTGCTTGTTGCCTGAAACCGCCAAACTGTCGCATGTTGGCTGTACGATCCATAGTTCGAGCCGGAGGGATTCAAGGAGATGGTGCTTGATAGCTTGCCAGTTCGTTGGCTGATTGTTCATCATCATGCTAAGCTTTTGATATGTATGCAGCTGATTAAAACAGAATAATAATATAACCGCTAATAAAAGTCGGTTTCCATACAGGTAGATCAAACTATGTGGGTAAAACTACAAAGCGTCTTGTCTAAACATAAATCGAAGCAAAAGATAGCTGCTCTGCACTGGAAGCAAGATAGTTTCAACATCATCACTTTAGACCGGTCAGCGTCTCAGACTAAAGTTTCCCAAAGCATTAAACAATCCTTTGTTATGGAGCAATGGCCTCAGGCGGTCAAGTCGTTACTTAGTGAGCTCTCAGATCTAAATGAGTTGGTGCTGGTTTTAGCGCCTGAACATTACCAGTTGGTGCAGCTGGATAAACCTGCGGTACCTGATAGTGAATTGACCTCAGCGCTGCGTTGGCAATTAAAAGAATTAGTCTCTATACCAGTCGATGATATGCAAATTGACTACATGGACTTACCTACCTCGCATCAACAACAGCAGGCGCGATTGCAAGTCGTGGTCAGTAGCAAGCAGCTACTGCAGAAGATGGTCCGTCTTCTCACTAAACATCATCTGAAAATTGATTCCATTCTGCCGGAAGAGTGGGTACTGAAAAGCCTGATTCCTGCACAAAACTATCCCATTTTATTTTTATCGCACCAACCCGGTCAAGATGCATCTATCATGATTGTACGTGGTAGACAGGTGTGCTTTTCTCGGCGTATTCGTGGCTTGCAGCAGCTCGATCAATACAGTCTGGAAGATTTAAAGCAAGGTATACTGGATAATTTGGGGTTAGAAGTTCAACGCTCTGTTGATTATTTTGAAGGGCAGCTGAAACAAGCGCCGGTTCGGCATATAGTGTTGGCTCTGGATACCGACGCACAAAGTCATATTGCTGAATTTTTTCGGCAGCTTGGTTTTACTCAGGTCGAAGAGCTTCAGCTGTCATCATGGTTGCCAGAGATGACTCACAAAGAGCAAGCTGAGTTTGCTTTACCATTGGCCGCAGCCATTGAAACGTTATCTGGTGCAATGCAGGAGAGACAACTTGAAAACGCAAGTTAACCTGTTTGATAGACACTTATTACCCATTACTCAGCCCTATAACTTTCAGCGACTTTCGTTGATCCTACTTGGCTGCATCGTGCTGCTGGTGATTGTGTCAGCTGTTATTTTTATGCAGCAGCATCAGTTGACTACCCGATTGAAGCAGGCTGAACAACAATTGTTGCAGGAGCAAAATGAACTGAGTCAATTCCAGCAGTTATTGACCCAGAGAGCTCCATCAACTGAGTTGCTGCGTCAACAAGAGCGGTTAAAGAAGGACGTGGAGCGTCATCAGCGTTTACTTCGTTTACTGAGCGCCAAACAAAGTGAGCCGCAGCGCTCTTTTTCTGCTGTTATGTTGCACTTGTCTGAGGTAAATGCTCCTGAGTTATGGTTGACTGAGTTTCGATTGCAGCAGCGGCGTAGTGAGTTTTATGGCGAGACGATCCAGCCAGCATCCGTGCCCGAGTGGATGAGTCGGCTTAGCGATTCTCCCTACTTTCAAGGGCAGCGTTTTCAAGGGCTTACTCTGCAGCAGACAGATGGCAATGAAGCGTTATCGTTTCACGTGGTTGCTCGACCGGGAGACACGCTATGACCTGGCAGCAATTAAATACGAAGTTTGATGCTCTGAAACTGAGCGAGCGCAGGCTTATTTATGCCACCGCGATTGGATTGGTACTCTGGCTTGGTTTTATTTATTTGATAGAGCCAGCGTGGCAGCAGTTAGTGCAGCAAAGGCAACAACAACAGCGAGTAGCGCAGCAGATTGAACAAAGTCGAAACCAAATCGGTGATTTGCAGCAGGAGTTGGGGCGAGACATCAACCAACAGCATCGTGAGCTCATTGTTCAATTAGGGGCTCAGTTGGAGCAATTGGAGCAAGAGCTTGCTACTCAATCGGCACATTTTATCGGTGCTCGGCAGATGTTGCCGCTACTGCGCAGCGTGCTGATGACCCAGCAGCAGGTGCGCTTGGTTGCATTGAACTCGTTGGCGCCCACCATCATTGCGGTTGATGAGCAACAGCAGCCATTATTGTATGAGCATAAAATTCGGGTGGTGTTGCAGGGTAGTTATCAATCCTTGTCTGACGTACTCGCCCGATTGGAGCAAATCCCGTGGCAGTTGGGTTGGTCTAGTGTGCATTATCAAGTGCAGCAGTTTCCTCAGGCTGAAATAACCATTGAGTTAATAACGGTAGGTGATGATGCGGATTTTATTCAGTTGTAGTGTATTGCTTTGCCTGCTAAGTGCAGACTGTCTGGCAGATCCAACCAGACCAGCGCAGTTCACGCCCTCAGTATCGGCCATGGCAAGCCAAAGCAGTGAACCACTTCGATTGAGCTTGATCCGATGGCAAGATAAGCGGGCGAGTGTGATTATTAACGGACAGCTGATGCGGATTGGAGATGATATCGCGGGTTATCAGTTACGGGAAGTCCATCAGGATCATGTTGTGCTGGATAGTGCAACGGATCGCATCCAACTTTTCATTTTTCAGAAGATGACTCATAATGATGAATAATAAGCAGTTTTCTTATTTGACGATCAGTAGCCTTATTGCTTTGACCCTTTCAGGCTGTCAGGGGATGCAAGCCAGCCATCAGGCAGTAGAAGCCAAAGCGGAGTTGCAGCGTGCTGCCGCGGAACGTCCTACACCACAAAAAGCACCAGAAGTGCCAGCCTCTGTTGCACAAGATTTAATGCTGCCATCGCAGCCCGTGATGACAAGGCAAGCTGCCGAGCCTCGTTTTAATGTGGCTGCAGCTCAAGTTGAGCTCCCCGAATTTTTTGCATCTTTGGTGGCTGATTCCGACTATAGCATCGCGGTGCATCCTGATGTACAAGGCACCATTAGCTTAAACTTACGTCAAGTTACGCTCGCTGAAGCATTAGCGGTGGTGCAGGACTTGTATGGTTTTGATATCCGTCGACAAAGCCGAGTCTATCAGGTGGCCCCAGCGGGACTTCGCACCGAGACCATTGCAGTAAATTACTTAATGCTTAAGCGCAGCGGATTTTCTTCTATCTCTGTCAATTCTGGTGGAGTGTCACAAGATAACCGGACTGGAAACCAACAAGGGAACCGCGGTCAATTGGGCCGACAAACCGGGCAGTTAGGCTTAGGCGGTGATTCAATGCTTGGTGGTCAGCAAGGCATGATGCAACAGCAATTTAGTGGCAGTAATATCCATAGTGAGAGTAAGACAGAGTTTTGGGGGGACTTGCAGGAAGCCTTGCAGCAAATGTTGGGGAATGGACCAGAGCGAATGGTGGTGGTCAGCCCTCAAGCTGGGTTGGTTACTGTGCGTGGTATGCCGGATGAAATCGCCGCAGTAAAAAGCTTTTTAGGCACAGCGGAGCAGCATTTACAGCGACAGGTCATTTTGGAAGCTCGGATTATTGAAGTCACTTTAAATGATGAGTATCAGCAAGGGATTAATTGGAGTAATGCACTGGCATCCGTTCGCTCCACTGAGTTTAATTTAACCACCAGTGGTGTAGTGGCTAGCAATCCGGTCAGCTCAGCTTTGGGCGGAGTCACTGCGATTTCTTTTAGTAATGCTGACTTTTCAGGCGTTATCAATTTACTGGAAACTCAGGGCAGTGCTCAGGTACTCTCCAGCCCACGAGTCACTGCGATGAACAATCAAAAAGCCGTGATTAAAGTCGGACAGGATGAATACTACGTCACCAATATCAGCAGTGACACTACCGCGACGGTTGGAGGGACTATCAGTACTCCGTCTATTGAGTTGCAACCCTTTTTCTCCGGGATTGCCTTGGACGTCACGCCACAAATTGATCAGCATGGGCAGGTGATCTTGCATGTGCATCCTTCAGTGACTGAAACCGCAGAGCAAATTAAAACTATTCGGTTAAGCAACGAAGATGTGGTGTTGCCATTAGCGCGAAGCAATATTCGTGAGTCTGACACCATCATTCGCGCCCGTAGCGGTGAGATTGTAGTGATTGGTGGTTTGATGCAGTCCGTGATGACTGACAGCGTGTCTCGCACACCAGTGCTTGGTGCTATTCCATTATTGGGTCAGTTGTTTACCAGTAAAAACTCGTTGGAGCAAAAGAAAGAGCTGGTGATTTTATTGCGTCCGGTCGTGGTTGAGACCGATCAATGGCAGCCGCATATCCAACAATCGAGCGACATGTTAGACCGCTGGTATCCCTAAGGTTGATGCCATGTACTTGAGCCACTTCCAGCTGGAACAAATGCCATTTTCATTAACACCGAACACGGCGTTCTATGTTGAGTTAATTCCACATCAGCAAGCATTTGAAGTGCTGCAGACGGCATTATCCGCTGGAGAAGGCTTCATTAAGATTGTTGGAGAAGTCGGCACCGGTAAAACCTTACTCTGTCGCAAGTTATTGCATCACGCCCAAGAAAATTGGCGGCTGGCTTATGTACCGGATCCTTGTTTATCCCCTACTGAACTGCGTTGGGCGCTGGCAGCAGAGCTTGGCTTGCAGTACTCCGGCAATATTGATCACCAACAACTGCAACAGTTATTACAACGGCATCTGATGTTACTGGCCGCCAGGCAGCAGCAGGTGATTCTGGTCATTGACGAAGCTCAGGCACTACCAGATGAAACGCTAGAGGCATTGCGATTATTAACCAACCTCGAAACCGAGCAGCGCAAGCTGATACAGGTGGTACTATTTGCGCAACCGGAGTTGGATCAACGTTTACAACAACACCGTTTTCGCCAATTACGGCAGCGCATTAGTTTCTCCTATCAATTACGGGCGATGACAGCTGCTGAGGTTTTTGCCTATGTACAAGCCCGTTTGGCGATTGCTGGCAACCCTCAGTTGAAGTTCTCGATGTCGGCCATGCATTTGCTGGCGAATGCCAGTAGGGGGATCCCACGGCTGGTTAATCTGCTGGCTCATAAAGCGCTGATGTTGGCTTATGGCAAAGGCCAACAAAGCATTACCCGAGGTCATATCCGCGCGGCAGCTTATGATACCGAAGATGTGAAGTGTCGTCGTTATTACGGGTTAATTGCTATGGTTGTCTCATTGTTCGCTGTGCTAGTTGTCTCCGCTTGGTGGTATTGGGGGCGACTACTATGAGTGTGATCAACCAGATGTTACGTGATTTAGATAAGCGCGAGCCAAATCAGACTACCACGACATCGTCTCAGGCGATGATTACCAGTGGACAGGGTAGCCTCTACCGTTATTGGCCAGCGCTATTGTTGGTGGTTGCGCTTGTTCTTGGAGCCTTGTGGTTACTGCTGAGTCCTTATTCTTTACGACCAGCTGTTGAGCCCGGTGGTGTGGTGAAAAGTGTATCTGAGCTGAATCCGGCCCAACCTGCTGAACCTTTGATTGTCGTTGATCCCTTGTTGCTTGCTGAATCAGAGGCTTTGTTACCGCATACTGAGCCATTGCCTATCTTGAGCGACGAGGAACACTCAGCTAACTTTCAAGGGAGTGACGCTGACATCTTGCTAGTGCAAGATGATGTATCGACCTCTGGTCGCGCGACGAACCCCGAGAGTCATGCTACGGTTACTACTCCTGTCAAGAATGAGGAGGCTGCAGCGGATGCGAGGCCGCAGCCGAGTATGCGGGTTGATCGTATTGAGTTGACGCCACAACAGCAGCTTGAGCAATTGAAGCAACAAGCGTATGAAGCTGAGCAGCGCGGTCAAGCTGAGCAAGCCAGCCAGTTATGGCAACAGTTGATGGCGTTAGAGCCTGCCATGGAGGAGCCCTATCTGGCGATGGCGCAAGCAGCGCAAATACGTGCCAATGAAGCCGGAGTGCAGTATTGGCTGCAACTGGCGCTAGAGCAAGGTGCTGACACGATCAGCGTGCATGAGCAGTTGGCCGCCAGCTATGCCCGGCAGCAGTTATGGCCTCAAGCGCTGCACTATCTGGCTTACATACCTGAGACTGCCATGAGTGTTGATCATCAGGCTTTGCAGGCTACCGCGTGGCAACAGTTAGGCCAGCATCAGCAGGCATTGCTTAGTTTTGAGCGTTTGGCTCAACAGCAGCCGCTGCAAGCGCGTTGGTCTTTGGGAATGGCATTAAGTCATGATGCGCTTGGACATTCAGATCAGGCGCTTGATTTATTTGGTCGTAGCTTGCAGCTGGGCGGCAACCTGAACCCGGCTACGGTAAGTTACATTCAGCAACGCATACAGGATCTGAACTGAACGATGGCAAAACCACAACTAAAAATGCGATTAGGTGACTTGCTGGTTCATGAGCAGATGATCAGCGAGCAGCAATTAGAGCAAGCACTGGCAGAGCAACGGTTGACGGGCCGTAAACTCGGTGCGACCTTAATCGATCTGAATTTTTTAAAAGAAGACGATCTGCTGCACTTTTTGGCACAACAGCTGAATGTGCCTTTTTTAGATATAAGCCAGCGGCGTCTCGAAGCCAAAGTGGCTCAACGGCTACCTGAAGTTCATGCCCGTCGCTTTAAAGCGCTGGTGTTAGAGGAGCATGAAGAGAGCGTACTCTTGGGAATGAGTGATCCGGCCGATTTATCGATCCTTGATCAGTTGGCACCTATGCTGGCACCGAAAACGATTGAAATCGCAGTGGTGCGCGAAAATCAATTGATGGAGGCTTTTAATAACTTATACCGCCGCACCAAAGATATAGAAGGCTTTGCCACCCAGCTGAAAGAGGAGTACGCCGAAACAGGCGATGTCGATTTTAGTGCTTTGAGTCTCGATACCGAAGCTGATACCACCATCATCAAGTTATTGCAGTCCATTTTTGAAGATGCCGTGCAGGTCAGGGCGTCTGATATACACATCGAGCCAGATGAAAAGTTAATTCGCATTCGTCAACGGGTGGATGGGGTATTGCAAGAAAGCACCTTGAATGAAGTGAGCATTGCATCTGCATTGGTGCTCCGACTGAAATTGATGGCCAATCTGGATATTTCTGAAAAGCGTTTACCGCAAGACGGTCGTTTTCAAATTCAGGTGAAAAGTCACAAAATTGATGTACGTTTGTCTACTATGCCAGTGCAGCATGGCGAGTCGGTAGTGATGCGTTTGCTGGATCAAACGGCAGGGTTACTGACGCTGGAAGAAACCGGCATGCCGGATGACTTTATCGCCAAACTGCGGCAGCTGATCAAAAGTCCTCATGGCATGATTTTGGTCACCGGGCCGACCGGATCGGGCAAAACCACCACGCTGTATGGCCTCTTAAGTGAACTAAATAAAGAAGGCAGTAAGATTATCACGGTGGAAGATCCGGTGGAGTATCGTATATCACGCATCAACCAGGTGCAGGTGAATTACAAAATTGGCCTGGGTTTCAGTGAAGTACTGCGCACCACCTTACGGCAGGATCCGGACATCATCATGGTGGGGGAAATGCGGGATCAGGAAACGGCAGAAATGGGCCTTCGCGGTGCCTTGACCGGTCACTTAGTGTTATCCACCTTGCACACCAATGATGCGGTGACCAGTACCTTACGGTTAATTGACATGGGCGCCGCCCCTTATCTGGTGGCAAGTTCACTGCGGGCGATTTTGGCGCAGCGCCTGGTGCGGCGTATTTGTGATCAATGCAAAACCGACTACCAACCCGATGATCTGGAACAAAACTGGCTTCGTCACTCCAAGGCGGATCCCAGCGCCCGGTACTGGCATGGCAAAGGCTGTCAGTCGTGCAACTACACCGGTTTCAAAGGTCGGGTGGGCGTATTTGAGTTACTCATTATCACCAAACCCCTGGCTGATGCGTTACGCCGTGCCGATAATGAAGGTTTTGCTACCTTGGCGTATCATAGCGAGCAGTTCCATAGTTTAGGTAAGATGGCGCTCAATTATGCTCAGCAGGGGGTGACCACGCTGGATGAAGTGATCCGGGTATCGGAGTACATAGAAGCTGATGAACCGGTGATTGGGGATCATTGATGGCTGAATTCAATTACAGCGCTCGCGATCAACAAGGTCAGTCGGTGCAGGGCAAAATGGAAGCCAGCAGTGAAAGCAGTGTGGCCGATGCATTGCGCCAACGTCAGCTGGTACCCGTGCTTATCGAGCCACAAGCCATCCCCGGCAAAGGATTATCGATAGAATTATGGCAAGGTCGCGTCACTCTGACTGAGCTCATCATGTTCTGTCGGCAGATGTATGCCCTCATGAAAGCGGGCATACCAATGATCCGTGCTATCGAAGGCCTGGCACTCAGTACTCATTCCAGCCGGTTGCAGCAGGTACTATCCAAGCTGGGTGAGGAGCTGGAAAAAGGTCGTACTCTCTCCGTGGCTATGTCAACGCACCCGAAGGTGTTCAACCGTTTGATGATCAGTATTGTTCATGTTGGCGAAAATACCGGCCGGCTGGATGAAGCCTTTCAACAGCTGACCGACTATTTTGAACAAGAGCAGGAAACTCGTAAGCAAATTAAGCAAGCCACTCGTTATCCAACCTTTGTGCTGTTGGCTCTGGCGGTTGCCATGGTCATCTTAAACTTGCTGGTGATCCCGCAGTTTGCCAGTATGTTTGCCCGCTTTAATGCTGAACTGCCCTGGTCAACGCAGGTGCTACTGGCCACTTCGTCTTTTTTTCAGGCTTTCTGGTGGTTGCTTGCCATCGCCACTGTTGGTGGTTTTTTTCTGCTGCGCTATAGCATCGAAACGGATACCGGGCGGGTGCGCTGGGGGCGGATAAAACTACGAGTCCCCTTGGTGGGCGATATTATTAAACGAGCAACCTTGGGACGCTATGCCCGCAGTTTTGGCCTGATGCTGAAAGCCGGAGTGCCAATGACGACGGCGCTGAGCCTGGTTGCAGAAGCGGTCGATAACGCCTATCTTGGAGAGAAGATCCGCGAGATGCGGCGAAAAATTGAGCGGGGGGAGAGCTTGTACCGGGTTACGGCGCAAAGCGGTATGTTCACTCCGCTGGTTATGCAAATGGTGGCGGTTGGCGAAGAGACTGGCCAGATGGACGCCATGCTGCATGAAGTCGCTGGTTTCTATGAGCGGGAAGTGGCGTATGATTTAAAAACTTTAACAGCCCGTATCGAGCCGATTTTAATTGCCATCGTCGCTGGCATGGTATTGATTTTGGCGCTAGGTATTTTTACGCCGATGTGGGATATGTTAAGTGCCTATCGCGGCAGCAATTAATGCGTTAGCAAAAAATGATGTAATTTAGTCAAGTAGCGATATACTGAAGAGAATCACTCAGGAGAATAACGATGAAAAAGCAAGCTGGTTTTACATTAATTGAGTTGGTGATTGTAGTGATCATCTTGGGCTTATTGGCTGCCACCGCCTTACCTCGATTTTTAAATATCACTGAGCAAGCCGAAGTGGCTGCCATTGAGGGGATTGCTGGAGGGTTTGCCTCGGCCGTTGGTTTGGTTCGGGCGCAGTGGGAAGTTAGCGGTCGGCCTGCGGGGAATGTTGATGATCCGAATGGTTCGTCGGTCATTCTGGATGGTGTTGTCATTGGAGTGAATACGGATGGAGACGTTCGTGGTTATCCGACAGGGGCTGCTACGGCAGATACCCGCGCGTCAACTATGGATGCCGTCCGTTGTTTGGATACGCTGGAACTGATTTTACAAAATGCGCCATCGGCGAGCACTGCTTTTTCAACCGCAAATAACTTGTTTGTGCGCGAAGATAGTAACATTTGTTTTTACCATCAAACTGCGGGCCTTTCGGCACCTGGGCCGAGTGATGACTCGGATAGTAACGGTTTCAGTTACAACCCAGCAGAAGGATCTATTACAATCTTTAAAAATAAACCCTGATTAATACAATAGAGGCAGTAACTATATGCAAACGAAACAACAAGGTTTTACGTTGGTTGAGCTGATCATTGTCATTGTGATCTTAGGTATTTTAGCCGTTACAGCCGCGCCGCGCTTTCTGGATTTTAGCGGGGATGCAAATGCGTCGGTACTATCTGGGGTTAGAGGCTCGTTGGAGTCTGCAGGGGCACTGGTGTACGGCAAAGCTATCATTGCTGGCAGTCACAATGTAGATAAAGCGGATAACCCTGATGATGTAGAAGGTATTGCCATCCACTTTGGCTATCCGGTAGCAACAGAAGATGCATTATCAGCTGCCGCTGAGCTGTCTGATTTTGAGTTTAGTACTGCTACAACTACTTCGATCCGCATTGCTGCAACGGAGGACGCCTTGGACGATGAAGGCTGTTATGTTGAGTACAACGAGGCAGCTGATAATGGCGAAAAGCCTGTGATCACCCTTGTAGTCGATGGATGCTAACTAAGGTCTTATGATGTCCCGGCAGTGTCCTGAACCCAAAGGCTTTACCTTGATAGAGCTGGTGGTGGTGATGGTGCTGCTGGGGATTTTAGCCGTTACCTTACTTCCCCGCTTTTTTACTTCCAGTGGTACGGCCGAGTATGGTTACCGCGATCAGGCGCTGGCTATCATGCGGCTGGTGCAATTGCAGGCGATGCAGTGTACCGATAGCACCAGTGGCTTGTGTCCTCCGCAGCAACTTCAGATAGCCAGCAACCGACTGGGTAGCAGCAGTGCGTGTATCAATGATGCCCGTCACCTTTGTATTGCTGCACGTGATCCGGTGGTGCTAGCTGCTTCTTTCAGTACGCTAAGCTTTGATAGCATGGGGCGGCCACTAGGTTGCGGCGGTGCTTGTACGCTGCAAGTGCAAGGCAGTGTTAGTTTAGGGATCTGTATCGAGTCTGAAGGATACATCCGGCCATGCTAAAACCTACTCAACAGCAAGGGGTGACCTTAATCGAGCTGGTGACCGGTATTGTGGTGCTGGCGATCGCCTTGACCCTGATTACCTCGATCTTATCGCCTTTGTTTGTCCGTAGTACCGATCCTTGGCATCAGGTACGAGCGGCCGAGCTTGGCCATAGTTTAATGAATGAAATTCTGGCCCGGTCATTTGATGAACAGAGCGACCGAAGTGGTGGCTTGCTGCGTTGCGATGAAATTGCACTGGGTGCGCCTGCCTGTACCAGTGAAAGCAACTTCGGCCAGGATGGGGCCGAAACCCGTTTGTTGTTTAATGATGTCGATGATTTCGATGGCTTTGGCGTGACCGGTGATGCCATCATCAGCAATATTCTGGCCACCGAGTTGACGGACCTTTATCGCAGTTACCAGGCGGAAGTAACCGTGTACTACGCCGGAGGTGAGTTGGGGCTAGACCCTCGGGCCGCAAAGCGTATTATCGTGACAATCATTACTCCTACCGACAGCCGCATTGAGTTCAGCGCTTACAAGGGCAACTGGTGATGGCCAGCCGCGGTTTTACCCTGATTGAGCTGGTCACCAGCATCGTATTACTGAGCATTCTGGCGCTATCCGTCACTAGCTATCTGGGGGTTGCTGCCCGCATGTATGTTGATGTTACCGATCGCGAGCAGTTGCTGGCACAGAGCCGGTTTGCCATTGAGCGGTTAAGCCGTGAACTAAGAAATGCGACACCGAACAGCGTGCGTGTCAATACCAATGCTGTGGCGACTTGCCTGGAGTTTACTCCGTTTCTTGAAAGTGGCCGGTATATCCAGGCCTCGGTTGCGCCAGATGAAAGCGATCAGGTGGAAGTCATTGGTGCTGAGAGTGTTGAAGCAACCAGCTTTTTCAGTCCTAACCTACCTCGACTAGTGATTTATCCCAGACCTCCTGCCGCTGCGTCCGAGCCTGATCCCATATACGATGGTGTTAGTCCGGCCAATGTCCTGGTCAGCGGATGGAGTGCCAATGAGCCAGATAGCTCTGTTTATGTGCTGCAACTGGCAGAACAGCATAGTTTTAGTCAACACTCACCGGAGCGGCGATGGTACTTGTTAAGCTCTCCGCTCAGTTATTGTGTAGTACAAGAGCAATTGGTTCGTTATAGCGATTATGGTTTTTATGCTTCGCAACCGATGCCAGGTGCGGGGTTAGCAAATGGTGTACTTATGGCAGAACATATTGTTAATTTGAATATGGGGGAGCCGGTTTTTCGTCATAATGAGGCAGTACTTAACCGCAACGCCGTCGTGAATATCTATTTCAGGTATGGTCGGGACCTGACGGATGATACCTTTTTCAACCATGAGGTGCATATACTCAATGTTCCTTAAACGAAAAAAGCAGCAAGGCAGTGCCCTGGTGATCGCCGTTTTTGTTATCGTGGTGCTGCTTGGATTGCTGCTGGCACTAACGCGTATTTTGACCAGCAGCAGCGAGTCGGTGGTTTATGAAGTGCTAGGTACCCGTGCCTTACTGGCCGCTCAAAGTGGTTTGGAGCTGGCCTCTACGCAATTGTTTCCCTTGGAACAGCCGGTTGCCAACTGCAGCGCGGTCAATACTGAATTTGCTTTTACCGGGGCAGGTTTATCAAACTGTCGTGCCCGTGTGGACTGTGTTGCTTCAACACCGATTGAAGTGGATGGTGCAGAACGGATTATTTTTCAACTCAGTAGTACAGGTGAGTGTCGTAGTGGCAGCCAGTGGTCACAGCCGTGCCAGAGTGATGAGCAATGCACCAGTAGAACCGTGCAGGTCGAGGTGGGACAATGAAGTATGCTTTGTATGGTTGGATTTTTGGGGTGCTTCTGCTGTTCACCGCGACACCAAGTTCTGCGCAGCCCACTTGTGCCGATTTGTATGCTAACCCAAGTGGTATCAATGCAAATTTGGGAGCCAGTGGCATTAGTCCTTTTGATCTGGCCAATGTGCCTTGGCAAACTACGGCCTGGCCAATCAGTGGCTCCACTTTAGCGGGGGGAAGTTATTACTTCGGTACATTGAATGCCAATAATTTCTATCAGCTATCCGTTGCTGCCGGCGAACGGGTCACTATTTATGTCAATGACACTATTATCACCAACAATTTTTTACGTTTAAATGCCAATGGAACCCCTGATCAATTGACCATAGTGGTACGCAGCAATGTGTCTATTAATAATCAGGCCGAGATCAATGGGTTAATTTTTGCCGCTGGCAGCATCAACATCAACAACAACGATGTGATTGTAGGCGGGATCGCGGCGAATGGCAGCATTAGTGTCGGCACCAATACGACAGTGAGCCGGGATGACAATGCCGTTGCTCAGTTAGAGATACCGGGGTTGTGTGTTGCTGGTTCTGTTGTAACTCCTATTCCCAAAGCGCACTATCCGTTGGATTTATGTGAAGCTGCCAATAACTCAGTGATTGAAGATTTAATGAATAATTTTTCTGCTACTGGTTTTGCATTAACCACAGCAGAAGGAAAAGTGAATGGTGCCGCTAATTTCAGTAGCTCTGGCATGAATCGGGTAGAGTTACCTTCCGCTTTGCTGCAAGGGACGACTGATTTTTCTTTCTCGGTTTGGTTCAAAGCGGATGCCAGTAACAGCTTCCGGCAAATCTTATCAGCATCAAACAACAGTATGGATACGGTACTGGAGCTTTATATTCGCAATAACAACCAATTACGAGCTGGCCTGTTAGGTGTTTATTATACCTTTGGCTCACCAGAGCCTGTTCTAAATAATAATACCTGGTATCACTCGGTACTGACTCGTGCAGGCAATCAACTGTGTTTGTATCTGAATGGCGCTCTGGTGCAGTGCCAAAATGCATCTGCAGCGTCGCTCAATGTCACTCGTGCTGCTTTGGGCGTCTGGTGGCGTGCCAATGGCAGCATGGCCGATCAGTTTCTTGGCGATATGGACGAAGCGCTATTCTTTAACGGCGCACTGACAGCCAACCAAATACAGACGATTTATAACAACCAGAATGATGGTTTTAATTTTGATGGCCTTGAGCGAGATGATGATTGTTTGCAGTGCTTTACCGACACGTTTTCAGCAGGTCAGCTGTCTGATGACTGGGTTACATCACGCAGCAGCGGGAACTTTACGCCGAGTATTGTCGATGGCCGGCTTCGGATGACACAAGCCGTTGCGAACCAGGCGACATCTGCCACCTATCAGCGGCTCTTTCCGGCGGCAGATAATTTAGTGGTAGTCGAGTTTGATTATTTTGCCTGGTCAACCGCAGGGGGGCAAGGCGCTGATGGTGTGGCGATCATCTTGTCGGACGCAGATGTCACGCCGCAGCCGGGCAGCTTTGGTGGCTCACTTGGCTATGCACAGCGAAACAACGGTGACCCGGGCTTCGCCGGCGGCTGGTTGGGCATTGCACTGGATGAGTTTGGTAACTTCTCAAATCAGACAGAAGGCCGGGTGGGTGGCATTGGGCTTCAGCGTAATGCCGTTGCCATTCGTGGTTCTGAATCCAGTCAGTATCGGTATCTTGCCGGAACTGGCGGCGGGCTTAACCCACCGATTGATCAACGGCCCAGCGCATCTGCGGCTCCCAATCATCGATATCGTATTGTCATTGATTCCCGGTTGCCGGGGCAAGCCGTGGTCTCTGTTGAGCGGGACATCAAAAATGGGAATGGCTTTCAAACACTGATAAACCCATTTAATGCGCTGGCCATACCCGCTCAGGGGCCGGTACCAGAAAACTTCTTTTTATCTTTTACCGGCTCAACCGGTGGCTCCAATAACAACCATGAGCTGGATAATATCAGTATTTGTGCGCTGCGCTCCTTACCGGTCGGACAGCAAATTGACCATTTTGAGTTCGACCATACCGGTCAGGCGCTGACCTGTCAGCCAGAAACTTTAACGATTCGTGCCTGTTTAAATGCCGATTGCAGCCAGTTATACACCGATGCAGTCACTGCAACGCTTAGTCCCCAGCCGGTTCCTGGTGGTGAGTGGGTTGGCGGTCATGTCATTAACTTCACCGGAGGTTCAACTACGGTGCCATTGCGGCGCAGTAGTGCTGGCCCGGTAACGGTTGGCGTGACTGGCTCGGTGCCTTCGACCCGACCTCTCAGTACCACGTTATGTCGTGCTGGTGGCAGTAGTCTCAATCAGGCCAATTGCACGCTGAACTTTGCCTCTAGTGGCTTTATTATGGATATCCCCGATGGCGTGGCTGGGGTGCCTGATGATGGTATTTTGTTACGGGCGGTTCGGGAGGGAAACGATGCGCAGGCCTGTATACCCGCTTTTTCAGATGTGACCCGCAATGTGTTGTTTTGGTCTGATTACATCATTCCAGACGCCTCCAACCGCCCAGCATCCTTGCCCGTGCAAGTGGATCAGCAAGACGCTGGAATGAGTAATGCCAACGCGCTCACCCTGCCTCTTAGCTTTAATCAAGATGGGGTGGCTACTCTGACAGTTAATTATAGCGATGCTGGTCGAGTGCAGCTCAATGCTCGCTATGTTGGGTCGGTTGCGACTGAAGATCAAGGGTTGGTGATGAATGGGGCTGACCAGTTCAGTCGCAGGCCTTATGGTTTATGCATGCAAAGTGCCGGAGACTGTGTCGCGGCAAATGCAAGTTGTCCGGTATTTCGTCGTGCCGGTGAACCCTTTGAGCTGAGTATCAGTGCCCATGCCTGGCAGTCTGGCGGCGCTGAAGTATGTGCCATGCCGGTAACACCGAATTATCAACAGCCCGGCATTGCTTTGTCGCATCAACTGGTGGCGCCAAGTGGCGGGGTGGTTGGCAGCCTATCTGCTACCAGCTATGCTCATCAAGCCGCTGTAAATAGCCAGACTCTGGTGAATCAGTCGGTATCTGAAGTAGGTGTCTTCCGTTTTCAGGCCACTCCGGCCAGCAATGCGTATTTCGGCATGACGGTTCCACCGGTGATGAGTGAGCCGATTGGCCGCTTTATTCCTGATCGATTTGAACTGAGACAAGCGACGGTGATACCGGGCTGCGGTAATTTCAGCTACATGGAGCAACCTTTTGCGGTATCGCTGGAGCTGGAGGCCAAAGCGCTTACCGGCCAGCGCACAGAAAACTATCAGGGCAGTTTTGCGCCCTTGCTGGCAGGAGGGACGCGGTTGGTGGCTGAGCAAAATAGTAATGGGGTGGATTTGACCGCTAGGCTGATTGGCATGACTCAGCTGGATTGGACTGCCGGAGAAGCCGTGTTGCTTGAACAGGTGATTCGGTTTGTGCGTGCCGAAGATGGCCCGGATGGCCCTTACCCGGAGCTGGCTATAGGCCTACAGCAGCAAGATGCCGATGGTGTTGTATTGGCCGAACTGGATATGAATACCAGTTCGGCTGCTAATTGTATAGCCGAACAAAACTGTCATGCGAAACAGTTAGCTGCAGCGCAGGACCTTCGTTTTGGCCGCTTGCAATTGGCCAATGCTTTTGGCCCTGAGTTTGACCCCCTGCCTTTGCAGTTAACGGCATACTACTGGACTGGGGATCGCTTTAGCCGTAATCGCGATGATCAATGCAGCCCGATTGCTCCCGCCCAGTTGCAGATAACCGGTACACCGAACATCACTGCTGCTGGTGTTGTCGGGGAGATGGCTCAGGGGCAAAATGCACCACAAAGCTTATGGTTAGAGCCGCCAGAGCAATCAGGCGTGTGGGAGCTGGAGTATGAAACAGACCCTTGGTTGCAATTCAACTGGAGTGGCGGCACAAACTATGATGAGCACCCACAGGCCGAAGCAATTTTTGGCCGCTATCGGGGGAATCCACGGCGAATTTTCTGGCGCGAACCATTCCCATAACAATGAGTCGAACCCACTGATGGCAGCATTTTGATTTTTCTGCAAGTAAATCAGTAAAAATCGAGGATAAAGCTGTTTTCTTGCGGCAATGTTACATAGAATAACCCTAATAATTAGTTGATATCTGGCACCGGTGCGTTCTGATCACGCTTTCTGACTAAAGAGAGTGTTTTGCAACCGGGCTTGAACGAGCAAAAAGGATCAATCAGTTCCATGTTTAATAAACTGCGCGGTATTTTTTCCAACGATTTATCCATCGATTTGGGTACAGCCAACACCCTGATTTATGTCAAAGATCAGGGCATCGTGTTGAATGAACCCTCTGTGGTGGCTATCCGGCAAGAGCGAGCTGGTGGGCCAAAGAGTGTAGCTGCCGTAGGGCATGCAGCAAAGCGGATGTTGGGACGTACCCCAGGCAATATCAAAGCAATCCGACCGATGAAAGATGGTGTGATTGCTGATTTCTATGTCACCGAAAAAATGCTGCAGCACTTTATCAAACAAGCACACAGCAACAGCTTTTTGCGTCCAAGCCCTCGCGTACTGGTTTGTGTGCCTTGTGGCTCGACCCAAGTTGAGCGTCGTGCCATTCGTGAGTCTGCTCAAGGTGCTGGTGCACGCGAAGTGTATCTCATTGACGAGCCGATGGCTGCAGCGATTGGTGCGGGTATGCCAGTATCTGAAGCGACCGGCTCTATGGTAGTAGATATCGGTGGCGGTACCACAGAAGTGGCCATCATCTCTTTAAATGGTGTGGTGTATTCGTCGTCTGTTCGTATCGGTGGCGATAAGTTTGATGATGCCATTATTAACTATATCCGTCGTAATTACGGTATTTTGATTGGTGAAGCGACCTCTGAACGCATTAAAACTGAAATTGGCTCCGCTTATCCGAGCGATGATGTGCTTGAGATTGAAGTTCGTGGTCGTAACCTCGCCGAAGGGGTGCCTCGTAGTTTCACCATGACCAGCAATGAAATTCTGGAAGCTTTGCAAGAGCCGTTGGCTGGTATTGTCAGCTCCGTAATGGTTGCATTGGAGCAGTCTCCACCAGAGCTGGCTTCAGATATTTCTGAGCGTGGTATGGTGCTGACCGGAGGTGGTGCTCTGCTTCGAGATTTGGATCGCTTACTGATGGAAGAAACCGGGATCCCGGTTGTGGTTGCCGATGAGCCACTTACTTGTGTGGCGCGCGGTGGTGGTAAGGCACTGGAAATGATCGACATGCACGGTGGTGATGTCTTTAGTTATGAATAATTTATATCCCCGGGTTATGCATGGCGTTGCCCGGGTTATCTGATGAATCCGATTTTTGAGCGTGGCCCTTCGCTGCGGCTCCGTCTGTTTATCGCGGTGCTATGCAGCGTCGGTCTGATGGTGATGGATCGGTACACCGATAGTTCTACTCAAATCCGCAGTTATCTGACGACCGCTGTCAGCCCATTGTTTTATATTGCCAGTTTGCCGCAAGTTGTTTTAACGGGAGCTTCTGAACAGTTTCTCTCACATCAACGGTTGCTAAAAGAAAATGACCGACTGAAAGAAAGTTTGCTGCGGCAACGTGGCCAACTGCAGCGTCTGGAGTTTCTGCAACAAGAAAACAACAAGCTCCGTGAGTTATTAGGTTCTGCGCCAGTGGCAGAAGGGCAGCGCTTGGTTGCAGAAGTACTGGCAGTCTACAGCCACCCGTTTAGTCATCAAATTGTGCTGAATAAAGGCAGCAATGATGGCGTCACCGAGTTTCAGCCGCTTATTGATGATGCTGGCGTGCTGGGGCAGGTAGTGAGTGTTGGCCCAACCAGCAGCCGGGCGTTATTAATTACGGATACCACTCATGCCATTTCATTACGCATCGAGCGAACAGGGGTCTCAGTGATCGCCGAAGGCTTGGGCCAATGGGATCGCATCCGGTTGGTACATCTGCCACATAGTACCGATATTCAAGATGGCGACCGTTTGATTACCTCTGGCTTGGATGAGCGTTTCCCGGAAGGCTACCCTGTGGCACGAGTGAATCGGATTCAGCGCGATGTTAGTCAGCCTTTTATGCAGGTACAGGCCGAGCCTTATGCTCAACTCGACCGGATCCGCTATGTACTGCTGCTGTGGCCTCAAGTAGAGCTGGATGAACAGGAGCACGATCACTGATGCAAAAAGCCCGCGGCGTTGGCGTGATTTACTTATCTTTATTGTTGGCGTTGATCCTGACGGTGACCCCGATGCCTGCGATGGTGCAGTTATTCCGGCCGGACTGGGTTCTATTGGTATTATTGTATTGGGTGCTGGCACTGCCGTATCGCGCCAATATCGGTATGGCCTTTGTGTTGGGTTTTTTGGTGGATGTCCTGGTGGGAACTGTGCTGGGTGTTAATGCGCTCGCTTTTTCCGTGGTGACCTTTGTTGTCGCCTCGAACTACCTGAAGATAAGAAACTTTTCTATTTTACAACAAGCCCTATTGATAGGTTTGTTATTGGCCTTTTACCACCTGATGATATTTTGGCTCAGTCACTTTTTGACTGGTGTGTATTTTTTACCGGATTACTTATGGCCAGTGCTCACTGGTACTTTAGCCTGGCCCTGGATTTTTTGGTTACTGCGTCGGGTACGGCGACAATTTAAGATAAGCTGATGAAAACATGCATTGGGCTAGCCTCGGCTTCGCCAAGGCGGCGAGAATTACTTAGCCAGCTGCAACAGCCATTTGAGTTGATAAAAATTGATGTTGATGAGCGCATCCAACCGGGTGAAGCTGCACTGGATTATGTTCGTAGATTAGCGCTGAGTAAAGCCAAGGCAGGTGCTGAGCAGGTTCATTACAACGTGCCAGTGTTAGGCGCTGATACCATCGTGGTGGTTGATCAGCTGGTGCTGGGGAAGCCGCGTGATAAAGCTGACTTTATGCAGATGATGCATCGGCTATCGGGGCGGCAGCATCAAGTGCATACGGCGGTGGCTGTGATCAAAGGCCAACATCAGCAGTCGGTCGTAGTGACGACTGACGTCTATTTTTGTTCATTAAGCGAAGCCATGATCGAGGCCTATTGGCTCAGTGGTGAACCAACCGATAAAGCAGGTGGTTATGGCATACAGGGCATTGGTGGTAAGTTTGTAACTCGCATAGAAGGTAGCTACAGCGCGGTGGTAGGGCTACCTTTGTATGAAACCGATCAATTGTTGCAGCAAATGGAGGCGATAGCATGAGTTCTGAGTTATTGCTTAATGTAACGCCCAGTGAAACCAGAGTCGCCTTAATCGAAAACGGTGTGCTGCAAGAAGTGCATATCGAGCGTCAGGCCAAGCGTGGACTGGTAGGGAATATTTATGTGGGTAAAGTCAGTCGGGTCTTGCCGGGGATGCAAGCTGCCTTTGTCAATATTGGCCTCGATAAAGCTGCTTTTTTGCATGCCTCCGATATTATTCAACCGCAAAACATCGATGAACAGGGCCAGCCTGCGGCCAGTAAAGATATTCGAGGTCTGGTGCATGAAGGTCAGCTCTTGTTGGTGCAGGTGGTCAAAGACCCTTTAGGCACAAAAGGAGCCCGTTTAACCACGGACATCACCTTACCATCACGCTATTTAGTGTTTATGCCGGATTCGAATCATGTCGGTGTATCACAGCGTATTGAAAGTGAAGAAGAACGGGCGCGCTTGAAAGCCGTAGTATCTGAGTTTGTTGATGAAGAGAGCGGATATATTATTCGCACTGCGGCTGAAGGCGCCGGTGAAGATGAACTGCGTCAAGATGCTCGCTTTTTGAAAAAGCTCTGGGCAAAAATCACCAAGCGCAAACAAAAAACGCGTAAAGAGGCCCGGGTTTATGAAGATTTAACGTTGTCCTACCGCATTTTACGTGACTTTATTGGTAGCGATTTAGAGCGGATCCGTATCGATTCCAAGCTGACCTATCAGGAGCTGCTTGCTTTTACCGACGAGTTTATTCCGCAAATGACGCCGCTACTGGAGTATTACCCGGGAGAGCGGCCGGTGTTTGACATGTTCGATGTGGAGAATGAAATCCAGCGAGCACTTGAGCGCAAAGTTATGTTGAAAAGTGGTGGCTCTTTGATCATCGATCAAACGGAAGCCATGACCACAGTCGATGTCAATACTGGTGCCTTTGTTGGCCACCGCAATCTGGAAGATACCATCTTTAATACCAATATCGAAGCTACTCAAGCAATTGCGCGTCAGCTTCGGCTGCGTAATCTCGGTGGTATTATTATTATCGATTTTATTGATATGCAAAGTACTGAGCATCAGCGCCGGGTATTGCATAGCCTGGAGTTAGCCTTGAGCCGTGATCGAGCCAAAACCAACATCCATGGTTTCTCAGCGCTAGGTCTGGTGGAAATGACCCGGAAAAGAACTCGAGAAAGTTTGGAACATATTCTCTGTTCCGATTGTCCAGTATGTCAGGGGCGTGGTAGTTTGAAAACGGTGGAAACTGTTTGCTTTGAAGTACTGCGCGAGATTGTTCGGGTGAACCGAGCCTACGATGCCGATAAATTTGTGGTTTATGCTTCTCCTGAAGTGAAAGATGCTTTGACCAATGATGAATTTCATAATTTGGCCGAGGTTCAAGTGTTTATTGGTAAACAAATCAGCGTACAAACGGAGCCGCTGTATAATCAGGAACAGTTTGATGTGGTGATGATTTAGGTGCAAAAAGTCGGGCGGTTTTGTTTTTTTTGTCTGCACAAGCTTTGGCTATCGTTGGCCATTACCTTGGTGCTACTTGCGGCGTTGGTGTCTATCCTGCGTTACAGCCTGCCTTATGCCGATAACTACAAAGATCAGATTGAATCCTTTTTAGCTCAACAGTATGGCACTGAGGTTCGTATCGGTGCTTTAAGCGCTGAGTGGCGCGCTCGTGGTCCTGCCTTACTATTGCAAAATCTTGAGTTTTCCAGTGAAGCCCAACAATTGGGGTTCTCGGTAGAGCAAGCCAATGTGCACATTCACTTCTGGCGTAGCTTGAGTCGTATGCAGTTACGCTCGAGCCATGTCGAGTTGTCTGGTGTCGATTTCAGGGTGGACGCTGAACGTTTTACACGCCTGCCTGCTGCAGATCAACAACAAGAACCGTTATTGCACGCGGTAGAGCAGCTATTTTTCCATCAATTACAACAGTTCTCAATTACCAACAGTCAGCTGCAGTTGAATCAACAGCATGGTCTGCCACTGGTGGTCGATATCAAACGGCTGGACTGGCGCAATCAAGGTAACCGGCATCAAGGGCAAGGCCAATTGTCAGTGCAAGGCATTACCGGCAATAGCTTATCCTTCGTGCTGGATTTATATGGTGAACAATTCAAAACTACCTTCGGTCAGCTATATTTGCAAAGTGAAGCTTTGGATGTTCAGCCATGGTTGAGCCAATTTTTGCCTGAATTGGTTGAGCTTGAGCATGCCTCCGTGAATTTACAAGCTTGGGGGCGTGTAGAGCAAGGTACCTTGCAGCGCATCCAGGTTGATTTGGCTGATAATACCCTGGCCTGGCAGCAAAACAACGAAACTGAGTTGTTGCAACTGCAAGGGGGGCAGCTATTGTGGTTTCCAACGACTGAGGGTTGGTCGCTCTATTCATCGGATCTGATCTTACAAAATAATGCCACCAGCTTTCCAGCCATGACTATGCAGTTGCATCGCCAGGAGGATGCTATAACCGGCTTGCTCAGGCAGTTTGAATTGGCATCGTTGCAGCAAATCCTCGCATTGGTGGCTGAGCAGCGTCCACAGTTACAAGCATTGACGCAGGCTAAGCTCGTTGGTGTACTGCCTGAAGTCAGCTGGTCTATTGACGCAGAGCAGTGGCAATTACAGAGCGAAATCAAAGGATTTGGCAGTACTCCTTTTGCTGACACCCCTGGCATAGCAGGCTTGCATGGACACCTGGTTGCTACGGATGGCTTTGCCGAGTTACGGCTGGATGGGCAGGATAATATCCTGCGCTGGGCGGGAGCTTTTAGTAGCGACACGCAGTATCAGCAGCTGCAAGCACGTATACGCTTGTTGCGACAGCAAAATATTTGGCAGTTAGCCGTACCAAAGCTAAGTGTGCAAGGACCTGATATTCAGGCTGAAGCGGAAATGTTACTGCGGTTTACCGAGCAACCTGAGCTGTTCTTGCTGGCTACCGCCAATGGGGTCGCAGTGCCAAATGCCATGCACTTTTATCCGCGTCATTATATGCCTGAAACGATCATTGATTACCTGAGTGCATCATTGCAAGGTGGTTTGATTAAGCAAGCCGCTACGTTATGGCATGGCCCGCTGGCCGATTTTCCCTACCGCCAGAATGAGGGAGTATTTCAATCGATGGGTCAAGTGGTGGATGGTCAGATGGAGTTTGCCCCAGGCTGGCCTCAACTGGGTAATGTCGTTGCTGAGCTATGGTTTGAAAACAGTCAGATGCACATTTCCAGCTCACAGGCACAATTGCTGGATCTGTCCATTACCGACGAAGTGGTGGTGCGGATTGATGATTTATTTGTTGCCAACACCTTGCAAATTGATATTGGAACCGAGGCCGAAGCATCCGACGTAACGGCGCTGATGATGCAATCGCCATTGAGTGCATCCGTAGGAAGTGCATTAACTCATATTGGTGTGCAAGGCCCGCTTACAGGGCGGGTGAATTTGCAAATTGGTCTTAAATCACAGGGTGTTCTGGCAAGTGGTCTGGTAAAGTTTGTCGGTGCCAAGGCTCATCTGCAGGCACCGGATATGGAAGTGGACCATATTTATGGTGAGTTGCGTTTTGAGAATGACCAAATCGATGCAACGGATATAGCTGCGCAGTGGCGAGGTCTGCCATTTAAGTTAGTGTTGGAAGGGCAACAGACCGACTCGCAGTATCAAGTCAATTTGCAATTAACCGGTCAACAAGCCATGCACTCTCTGGTGCAGCAATTGCCCTTTCGTTTGGATGATGTGGCTGATGGCGACGCGGATTGGCAGTTGGCGGTGTCGGTTCAGCTCCCTGATGATGGTTTTCGTTATCAAGCCCAGCTGCAAGGGGATTTAACGGCTGCGGTATTGCACTTACCCGAGCCTTATGCGAAGTCGGATGGACAAGCCTCAGCGCTGGAAGTATGGCTGGAAGGTGATACCGAGCGCAGCATCATTCGGGCTGCGTACTCAGAGCCATTGTATTTTCAAGCTCGACTCGATCATCAAACCAATCAGATTGATCAGGCTTTACTTCGTCTGGGTGGACGCAATTATGGCGCGTTAGCCCCCGGTTTTGCTGTAGAAATTGATTTAGAACAGACCAGCTTATGGCCATGGTTGGATCTGCTGATTGAACCCTTATCAGGGCTAACCGGAGAGCAGGGCGGCCAATGGCCGGGCTTATCCTATGTTCGTGGCCGGGTAGCCGAGCTAGCACTTTATCCAGAGTTAAACCTTCATCAAACGGTTTTTGAGTTGTTGCCAGCAGACGATCATTGGTCTTTACAGCTTAATGGTGCTGAAGTAGCCAGCCAATGGCGCTTTGCTCATGATTGGCAACAACAAGGGATCGAGGTTGATTTCGATTATTTGCGTTTAAAGCCCAAAGCTGGTGTAAAGACAGAGCAAGTCCCTGCTGAGGTTGAACGTCAGGCCATGAATTGGTTGCTCCAGTTACCACCAATTCAACTGCGTTGTCAGGATTGTACCTATGGCCCTTATGCTTTGGGACAGGTGACAGCGAATGCGGCCAACACAGAGCAAGGCTGGCAATTGCAGAATTTTCAGGCCGATTATAAGCGTAATCGACTGCAATTAAACGGTTCATGGCAACCGGATGAGCAAGTAGGAACCACCACGCTGGAAGGTAAACTAACCAGTGCTAACCTTGGTGCCTTACTCAATGAATATGAGTTAAGCTCAGCCATTAGCGGTAGTCGAGCCGATATTGATTTTAATCTACGCTGGCTCGGTAGTCCGATGCAGTTTGAACTAGCGAGTCTGGGTGGGCGAGTCGGATGGCAATTAGGCGAGGGTTCGTTAGCGGAAGTAAGCGATAAAGGTGCTCGAATTTTTTCGTTGTTTAGTCTGAACTCTTTGGTTCGAAAACTGCGGCTTGATTTTCGTGATGTGTTTGCCAAAGGTTTTTTCTACAATCGCATGCAAGGTGAGATCACGCTGCATCAAGGGGTCGCGCAAACCAACAACAGTACCATCGATGGGGTCGCAGGCAATATCACCATGCAAGGCTATACCGATCTGGTGAGTCGGGAGATGGATTATCAGTTAACGTTAGTCCCCAAAGTGACCTCCAGCTTACCCGTGATTATTGCCTGGATGGTGAATCCGGTCTCTGGTTTAGCTGCGTTGGCGCTGGATGAAATGTTTACCTCAGCAGAGGTGATCTCGCGGGTGAACTTTACCGTCACGGGTACCTTTGATGACCCTGTTGTCACCGAGGTCAATCGCCACAGTACGGAAGTTCCGGTGCCAGTAGAGCTTGCTCAACCCAAAGACGAGCCAGATAGCGAGTATAATGAACCTCCCCACGGCTAATCAATGGCAGCTCAGCGCTCTGCAATGGTGTAGCGGCCCTGATCCAACGCACAATGTGCAGCAAATAGAGCATTTGTTAGCCGAATTACCTGTGGCAGAACGCCACTTGGTGGTCTTACCCGAGTGTGCGCTGATTTTTGCCGGTCAAGACGGTTTGCAACTTCAGCATCAAGAGGCTTTAGGGCAAGGCAAATGGCAGCGCCAGTTGGCGTATTATGCCAAACGGTATAACATCTATTTGTTGCTTGGCTCCTTCCCGATACAAAGCGCTGATCCTTCGCGTTTTTATGCCTGTAGCTTGTTATTTGGTCCCACAGGAGAGTTATTGGCTGACTACCAAAAGCTGCACCTGTTTGACGCTCTTGTCGCTGATAGCACCGGCAGTTATCAGGAATCCGCCAGTACCAAGGCGGGCACTAAAATTACTTTAGTATCGCAGCAACAGTTAAAGCTTGGTATGACGATATGTTATGATGTGCGCTTTCCTGCTTTGATGCAGCAATTGGCCCGGATGGGGATGAATGTGTTGGCGGTGCCCTCCGCGTTTACCAAAGTAACAGGGCAGGCGCATTGGCATACTTTATTGCGTGCCCGTGCCATTGAGAATCAGTGTTTTGTCGTGGCAGCCAACCAAACTGGCCTTCATGCCAATGGCCGTGAGACCTTTGGTCATAGTCTGATTATCGACCCTTATGGCCGCGTTCTGGCCGATGCCGCAGAAGGCGCAAAGGTCATTTCTGTCTCCGTCGATTTGGCCGAGGCAGATCGCGTTCAGCGGGCCATGCCGCTATTGCACCATAACCGTTTTACGAGTGAGCTTAAACAATGAGTCAAGTTGAAAACAACCTGTTACATGCCAATGAACTGACTGAGCAGCATCTGCAGCAGAACCTTGGATTCTTGCTGCAACATCAGCTGGATTATGCTGATTTGTACTTCCAGTCCAGTGTGCACGAATCCTGGGTGTTGGAAGATGGCTTGGTTAAAGACGGCTCGTTCAATATCGAGCAAGGCGTAGGGGTTCGCGCCATCAGTGGTGAAAAAACAGGCTTTGCCTATGCCGATACCATCAGTGCTGATGCTTTGCTGCAGACCGCAACCGCAGCACGTGGTATTGCAGCAGTCGGTCAGCACGGTCAGGTGAAGGCGTTTAGTCGTCATGCATCCAGCGCCATTTATTTGCCTTGTGAGCCACTGCAAAGCCTAACCAATACCGAAAAGGTTGCTTTACTGCATCAGATCGAAGCCTTCATTCGCACCCTTGATCATCGTGTGAAACAAGTGATGGTCAGTCTGTCTGGTGTGTATGAAGAGGTTTTAGTAGCTGCCAGTGATGGCACCTTTGCCAGCGATATCCGGCCTTTGATCCGCTTGAATTGCTCGGTGTTATTGCAACAGGATGAACGCCGCGAACGGGGCAGCGCTGGTGGTGGTGGTCGCACCAATTATAGTTTTTTCACCGAGCTGGTAGAGAACGAACCGCGCTGGCAGCGATATGCCCGCGAAGCGGTACGCATGGCTCAAGTCAATCTAACTGCAGTGGATGCCCCAGCGGGTACTATGCCGGTGGTGCTAGGTCCCGGTTGGCCGGGTGTGTTATTGCATGAAGCTGTCGGTCATGGCCTTGAGGGTGACTTTAACCGCAAAGGCTCTTCGACCTTCAGTGGTCGTATCGGCGAGCAGGTCGCCTCAAGCCAGTGCACCATCGTGGATGATGGCACTTTGGCTCACCGTCGTGGCTCTTTAAATATCGATGATGAAGGTACAGCGCCGCAGCACAATGTACTGATCGAGAACGGTATATTAAAAGGCTACATGCAAGATAAGCACAATGCCATGCTGATGAATACTGCACCGACAGGCAATGGCCGTCGCGAGACGTTTGCCCATTTGCCGATGCCACGTATGACCAATACCTATATGCTGGCTGGTAACTATGACCCGGCAGAAATTATTGCCAGCGTGAAAAAAGGCATTTATGCTCCCAACTTTGGCGGTGGTCAGGTCGATATTACCTCGGGTAAGTTTGTGTTTTCTGCCTCGGAAGCGTATCTGATTGAAGATGGCAAAATTACCTCCCCCATCAAGGGCGCAACGCTGATTGGCAATGGCCCGGCGGCGATGCAGCAAGTCTCGATGGTGGGCAATGATTTAGCACTCGACTCCGGTGTAGGTGTCTGTGGTAAGCAGGGACAGAGTGTGCCGGTTGGTGTTGGCCAGCCAACCTTAAAGTTGGATGCAATGACGGTAGGTGGCACCCAATAGTGGCACCTAATCACAACATCAGACCACACTGATGGCTAGAACCTGAACCCGATCAATTGACCCGCTCCAGCTGCGAGGCTTGGAGCCACTGAATAAGTAGTAGGAAGGATGTATGGCAGCATTTGGTACCGTTTTTATGCCTGAAATGGCAGTCACCCAGTTTGATGGTTCTGGTTGGAGTGCCCCAGCGATGGTGGCATCGAACAGCATTAGCTTGCACCCCGGCGCCCATGTGCTGCACTACGCCAGCACCTGCTTTGAAGGCTTAAAAGCCTTCCGCCATGATGATGGCTCTATCCACTTGTTTCGGATGGATCGCAATGTGGCCCGGATGCAACAAAGCAGTCAGTTGTTGTCCTTGCCGGCTTTTGAAGCCGATATGCTGCAGCAGATGATTATCGACAGCGTGCAGCGTTTTGCCGATGAAGTACCAACGCCACCAGGCTCCATGTACATTCGCCCGACCCATATTGGCACCGAGGCAGCGATCGGCAAAGCAGCAGCTCCAACAGCTTCATCCATGTTGTACGTATTATTATCGCCAGTGGGCGATTACTTTGCCGGTGGTGCTAAGCCATTGCGTTTATTGCTGGAAGAAAACGGCGCCCGCTGCGCCGCTCATATGGGCATGGTAAAAAGCGGTGGCAATTACGCCAGTGCTTTACAGCCAATTTTAAAAGCCCGTGCCAGTGTGCAGGCGGATCAAGTGTTGTTTTGTCCGGGTGGCGATGTGCAGGAAACCGGCGCCGCCAACTTCTTGCTCATTGATGGCAACGAAATCATCACCAAGGCACTGGATAGCACCTTTTTACACGGCGTAACTCGTGATTCCATCTTAACACTGGCACGTGATCGTGGTATGACGGTATCTGAGCGCGAATTAAGTGTCGATGAACTGTTAGAGCGAGCGGCCAAGCCGGGAGCAGAAGCCGCATTATCTGGCACTGCAGCGGTACTAACGCCAGTGGGAACCTTGATCCGTGATGGCAAAGAACATCAGGTCGGCAGCGGCGAAGCGGGTGCCACCACCTTAGCGCTACGTCAGGCGCTTAATGCCATTCAGTGGGGCCAAGCCGAAGACAAGCACGGCTGGCTGCGTAAAGTCTGATTTTATATTTATTTGCTAACAAAGGCCCAATTTGG
>NZ_JAUZVZ010000031.1 GCF_030717845.1 Alkalimonas collagenimarina | reverse complement strand
CCCTAGTACTTCAGTATAAAAAGCGATGGAGCGCTGAAGATCACCAACGCGGAGCATGGTGTGTAAAATTCGCATAGTCAGGTTCCTAATTTATTAGACTGTTCTTATCTTAAAAAGGCTTGAAATAAACTGCAGGAATGGTTGGAGATATACCAAATATTTAAATGTATTTTAATTCTCAATTAAGTTTGTAACGGTATTCGTATATGCCTAAATGTTGTATCCATTAAAAATTTATTTATATAGTCACTCATAAAGAAGTGAGCATCTTTTTCAAACATCCAAGAATTATCCTTAGATAGTTGTGTAAAATCATCCAGATCACCTTTCAGGTGATAAGCTAAAGAAAATATTATGTCAAAAGAGAATAATTCTGTTTTATCTGTGCACTCTTCAAGTGTATCACTGCCATCATTGTTCAAGTAACCATGCACACTAAGGGTATATTCAACTTCAAATATGTTGCGATGAAGCATAGAGAGGCTTGGAGCCGAAAGCTCTACAATAACGAATCCATCACCTTTGAGACTTTTAAGGCTTTTAGATTCATCAGACTCGTTAAATACAAATGAGCTTATTTTTTTACCTGCTAGTTTAATGTTCTCTAACATTGAAGGTATCCTTGGTAAACGTAGTCGGTGTCGATTCGAGCCAATCCAAAGGGTTTTCAAAAGGAATTTTCACTAGATCTTTATGATTAGATTCAGTTTTAATTGTTAGGTTTATATTGGTAATACTCTTCAATCTATATTCAATTGCTTTTGATACATATTGATTCAAGGTCTCACCACAAGTAGTTGCTGCGTAAGCTGCATCTTTATGAAGCTGTGGAGACACACGGATATTGAAAGAACCTTTAAACGGTTTATCTGGTTGTTTATCAAGTTGAATGCATGTTGCTAAATAATCATCTATAGAAGAATGAAAAGAATCAATTAATTCAGTAAGTGTTTCTGCGCCAAAAATAATACTGTCTTTTATATGTTCTACACGACCGATTAGACATTGATCTTCAATCGAAAAATCAATTGAAGCTAAATAGCCTTTGTAAGAAAGAGTTTTATTGCTCATTGCGATACTCCTTTACTAACTCTATTGCTTCTTTGATGACGTAAAATTTGACTTCTTTGCCTGGATGAGGTTCATGCCAACTAGCAAATTGACCTGTTTTATTATTAATGAATTTCCTGCGAGAACCATTACCTTTAACTATTTCAAATCCAAGACTTTGCATAACTAAGCAAAGATCTCTCCAAAGAAAGGTATTTGGTCTACTTAATAGCTTTTCTATTAGTTTTTCATGTTTACCCATGAATATAGATATCCATCTCGAAGGGTGCAACTATATCTTAGTTGCAAAAATTGTCAATTGGTTCGAGTTGCTTAACTAGTTTTATTTCTGAACTCACATAAATCTTCAATAATGCAGGACCCACACTTTGGTTTACGGGCTACACAAGTATAGCGGCCGTGCAAAATCAACCAATGGTGCACATCCAGCTTAAACTCGGCGGGCACCACTTTCAGTAATTTCTGTTCTACATCATCAACATTTTTACCCATGGCTAATTTGGTACGATTACTGACCCGGAAAATATGGGTATCAACGGCAATGGTTGGCCAGCGAAACGCGGTATTCAGCACCACATTGGCAGTTTTGCGGCCAACCCCGGGCAAGGCTTCAAGGGCGGCGCGATCTTCGGGTACCTCACCGCCATGCAATTCAACCAACATGCGGCAGGTTTTAATCACATTTTCGGCTTTGGTATTAAATAAACCAATGGTTTTAATGTAGTGCTTCACGCCATCCACGCCGAGATCAAGCATAGCTTGAGGCGTTCGCGCTACTGGAAATAAATGCTTGGTGGCTTTATTGACACCAACATCGGTGGCTTGTGCTGATAGCAATACAGCAATCAGTAACTCAAAAGGAGAGCTGTAATCCAACTCAGTGGTCGGTTCTGGGTTGGCGGCTCGAAGCCGGGACAGAAGTTCGAAACGCTTTTGTTTATTCATGCAATGGTTCCCGTTACTCGAGCCCGGGTAATTTCGGCTTTTTCAGTTTGCTGACGTTGTTGCTGGCGTTGGTCAATGGCATTTTTGCCTGCGATTAACAGCCCCATACCAATAAAAGCACCTGGCGGTAAGAGCGCTAATAAGAAGTAATGATCGAGGCTGAATACTTCTATCCGTAATACCGTTGCCCACTCACCAAGCAGCGCCTCAGCGCCATCGAATAAAGTCCCTTGTCCCAGCAGTTCGCGCATAGCACCGAGCACCAGTAAAACAAAAGCAAAACCAAGCCCCATCATCACAGCATCTATGGCAGAGGGGATCAGTGGATTTTTTGAAGCGAAGGCTTCCGCCCGGCCTATGATGGCGCAGTTGGTCACAATCAATGGAATAAAAATACCCAGTGCCAGATACAGCTGATAGGTAAAAGCATTCATTAATAATTGAATTGCAGTGACGAAAGTCGCAATAATCATAACAAAAATCGGAATACGAATTTCGTTAGGCACCCAGTTACGAACGGCGGAGACCACCAGGTTTGAACCGAGCAATACCAGCAAGGTAGCCACTCCAAGACCAAGCGCATTGGTCACGGTATTGGTCACCGCCAGTAGCGGACAGAGGCCAAGCAGTTGTACTAAGCCGGGGTTGTTTTTCCATAACCCCTGTATGGCAAGTTCTTTATAGGGTTGTGTCATTGCATCGCCTCACAATTGGTGGGCTGAGTCGCCAGCTCTGGGTGTTGTTGAATGTAAAGTGCAGCTTTTTTTATCGCCTGAACAACGGCTCTGGGGGTGATGGTTGCGCCGGTAAATTGATCGAATTGCCCACCATCTTTTCGCACAGCCCAACGACTGAGTGTACTTTCTATGACGGGCTGATCGTTAAAGCTCAGCATCCAGTCAGATTTACGCAACTCGATTTTATCACCTAAGCCAGGTGTTTCCTGATGCTGTAAAGTACGAGCGGCCAGTACAGTGCCATCTGGTGCGATGGCGACCATCAACTCAATGGCACCACTGTAACCATCTGGCGCCGTGGTCTCAACCACATAGGCTGCCACTTCTCCTTGTTCACGCCAGCGAAAAATACTCTGTGTGCTGGCTCTCCCTAACCACTCAGGGGCTATGACGGCAATACAGTCATCCAGCAACTGCTGCTCTGCTGCTGCCGGCAATACGTCCTGCAAAATAGCCATTTTACTGGCCAGCCGTTGCTCGGCTATGCGTGGCGCAGTCAGTTGCTGTAGCACACTGAGCAGGCCGACACAGATCATGGCAACCAAAGCCAGTAATAACGCATTTTTACTGATCGGGCGAATCATAACAGGCCTTTTTTCACTTTATGACCATAGGTTCGTGGTCGGGTATAGTAATCGATCAAGGGAACCGCCATATTGGCCAACAAAACGGCAAAGGCAAAGGCATCAGGGTAACCGCCATAGGTACGGATACAAAACACCAGCACACCAATCAAGATACCATAATAAATACGCCCCTTGAGGGTAGTGGATGCACTGACCGGATCGGTAGCAATAAAGAAAGCGGCGAGCATGCTAGCGCCAGAAAAGAGCTGAAAGATAGGAGATAAGTGAATATCGGGGTTAATACTCCAGGCGATCAAACTGCACAGCGCTAAGGAACCAAGCACGCTAAGTGGAATACGCCATTGAATCACTCTTTGTTGTATCAGTACTAAGCCACCGAGCAACCAGGCAACATTCAGCCAAAGCCAGCCTGAGCCAGCACCCTGCGAAAAAATCGGCTTTTCAAAGCTCTCTGGCAGGGTGAGCCCCATGGTCAGATCCGTTCTGGCGGTATCGAGAGGCGTTGCCATGGTCATGCCATCAATGCCCATTTGCAGTTGCTGAATGCTGTAGCCTTGACAACTGTATTGGGTAAAGACAGCGCAAACCGCATCGAGCAGCGACAAATCATAGGTTTGCAGTGTAGTAGGAGGTAGCCACTGGGTCATTTGTACGGGAAAAGCAATCAACAATAAGACATAAGCAGCCATGGCCGGATTAAAGATATTAAATCCAAGGCCACCATACAGTTGCTTCACCATAATAATAGCAAAGGCAGTACCGATGATAATCAACCACCATGGGGCATAGGGAGGAATTGAGACTGCCAACAGAAGCCCGGTGACCAAGGCGCTATGATCGCGCAACCGCGGCAAAATGGTTTTTTGCCGCATGGCTAATATCAAAGCCTCACAGGCCCAGGCGGTGCTAATGGCAAGCATGAGCTGGATCAGTACGCCATAACCAAACAAATAACTTTGTACGGCAATAGCTGGTAGTGCAGCGCCAGCAACCCAGAGCATCAACTGAGACGTGGTTTTTTGGCTGTGCTGGTGCGGTGAACTGGCAATACGAAAACTCATTTGGTTTCGGTATCCTTTTGCTTCTTTGCTTTCGCGCGCGCGATGGCCGCAGCAATCGCCGCTTTGCGCGGATCTGTTGGCTCTGGGGTTTCTGTTTGCTCAGCCGATGTTGAAGAGACTGCTTCGTCAGGGGCGGCGGCCTGCGCATCTTTTTTTGCTTTCGCCCGGGCTATGGCTGCGGCGATAGCTGCTTTGCGAGGGTCCGCTGGCTCAGCCGGTGTTGAAGAGACTACTTCGTCAGAGGTTGTGGCGGACTGCGCATCTTTTTTTGCTTTCGCCCGGGCTATGGCTGCGGCGATAGCTGCTTTACGAGGATCCGCTGGCTCTTTTGCAGTTGACACCTCGGACGCAATTGGCGATTTTGCTTCACCATCTGGCGGCATGTCCGTTTGAGCGGCTTGCTTTGCTCTGGCTTGTTGTTTTAATCGTTCTCGTTCAGCTTTTATCGTCTCGCGGTCGGTAGGTGCATCTTGCTGCTTTGCTTTGACGCGCGCCAGCGCTTCAGCCACGGCATCACTGGAGCCACTAGCTTGCTTGGCTGCTCGCTCTTCGGCCAATTGCTCATGTCTTTGCTGCCGCTCTTGTTTCTCAGCTTCTAGCCGAGCTTTTCTGGCTTCAAAGCGTGCCTTGGCTTGCTCAGCCTGTAATGCTTCACGTTGTTGCTGGCGGCTATCGGCCTTGGCGACCCGGTAGTATTGCACCAGTGGAATTTCACTTGGGCAGACATAGGCACAGGCGCCACACTCAATGCAGTCAAACAGGTTGTACTCTTCCAGTTTGGCACTGTCTTTTGCTTTACTGTACCAAAGCAGTTGCTGAGGCAATAAGCTCGCCGGGCAGGCATCGGCACAGGCCGTACAACGAATACAGTCCATTTCTTGGCGAGCCGGAGGGAGCTCCTGATAGGTTGGTGCCAAGATACAGTTGGTCGTTTTAATAACCGGAACGCTTAAATCCGGCAAGGTAAAGCCCATCATCGGGCCTCCCATGATGACCCGCTGTTGCGCTTGAGGTTGAAAACCACAGGCATTCAGTAAGGCGCTGACAGGAGTACCAATAGGAACCAACATATTTTGTGCTTGTGTCAGCGTATCACCGGCAACGGTCACAATACGTGAAATCAGCGGAATATCATCGAGTACGGCCTGAGCAATGGCAAAACTGGTGCCGATGTTAAACATCACCATACCAATATCAATGGGACGCCGACCCGCAGGGACTTCTTTATTGGTTAACACCTGAATGAGTTGTTTTTCACCACCCGATGGGTACTTCGTCGGAATAACGCGAATAAAGTAATGATCTCGTTGCTTGCATGCGGCTTGCATCGCTGCAATAGCGTCTGGCTTGTCGTCTTCAATGCCAATGAGCACGATCTTTGGGTTCAGCAATTGGCAGAGGATATCAATGCCTTTCACGATGGTGGTGGCTTCTTCTTGCATTAAGGCGTCATCTGCACTGATGTAGGGCTCGCACTCTACGCCATTGATGATAAGGCACTCCACCTCTTGTTTGATGGCTGATTTTAAATGGGTTGGAAAGCCAGCGCCTCCCATGCCTGCAATGCCGGATTCCTGAATTCGTTCCAACAGCTGTGGCAAGGAGCAGGTGAGGTGATCCAGTGGCTCTCGCTCCCGCCATTCATCCAAGCCATCGGGCTCCAGCACAATGGTTGGCTCGGGTAAGGCTGAAGGGTGAGGACTGGTATGGTCCTCAACCGCTAAAATCAAACCTGAGGTGGGAGCATGCACAGGAATGGACATAGAGCTATCAGCCAGACTGAGCGCTTGTCCTTTTAAGACAAAATCGCCTTTTTTGACCAGGCATTGACCCGCTACACCGATATGTTGACGCAACGGAATGTACAGTCGATCTGCTAATGCCAGTTTGGCAATCGATTTTTTCGAAGTCAGCGCTTTACGCGTTGGAGGGTGGATACCACCGGGAAAGTCCCACAACTGAGCGGCTTGAATTTGTTCTAGTAAGTTTTGCATTAATCGGCCCCAACAACGCGAACAGGGATGCGATCTAAATCCCACTTCCAGCGCTCAGGCGTTTCTGGAATGGGGAGCATGTCAATGCAATCAACCGGGCAGGGATCGACACAAAGATCACAGCCAGTACACTCATCCACAATGACGGTATGCATTTGCCGGGTCGCTCCAACAATGGCATCGACAGGACACGCCTGAATGCACTTGGTACAGCCAATGCATTCATCTTCTCGTATGTAAGCGACCTTTTTCTCACTCTCTTGCTGGGCGGCATCCAGGGGTTTTGCCTCAACTCCCATTAAGTCGGCAAGTTTACGGATAGCAGTATCACCACCTGGAGGGCATTTATTGATGGCGTCACCATTGGCGATGGCTTCAGCATAAGGACGACAACCGGGATAACCGCATTGACCGCATTGAGTTTGTGGCAAGATATCATCAATTTGCTCAACCAGTGGGTCACTTTCAACCCGAAAGCGGATCGAGGCGTAGCCCAGAATGGCACCGAAAATGAGTGCCAAAGCACCAAGCGCCAGTAAGGCGATGATTACCATCATGATATCGTCACCAGACCAGTGAACCCCATAAAGGCGAGTGACATTAAACCCGCTGTGATCATGGCAATAGCGGCGCCACGAAACGCAATTGGGACATCAGCTGCCACTAAGCGCTCGCGCATGGCTGCAAATAAAATTAACACCAAAGAAAACCCCACAGCAGCGCCAAAACCAAACACAATAGAGTTAATAAAGTTGTAATTGGCTGTCACATTCAAAAGAGCCACTCCAAGCACAGCACAATTGGTGGTGATTAATGGCAGAAAAATACCGAGCAAGCGATACAGCGTCGGGCTGGTTTTATGCACCACCATTTCGGTGAATTGCACCACAACAGCGATCACTAAAATAAAGCTCAAGGTACGCAAATAAAGTAAATCGAGAGGAGCCAACAGATAGTGGTCAACCAGATAGCTGCATACCGATGCGAGTGTCAGCACAAAGGTGGTTGCTAATGACATACCGATGGCGGTCTCGAGTTTGCCAGATACACCCATGAAGGGGCATAACCCAAGAAACTTAACGAGGACAAAGTTGTTTACCAGTACGGTACTGATTAAAAGAAGCAGAAATTCGGTCATAGTTGATTTACAGCTGGCACCATGGCGTTATTATGCGCTGAAGCCTGCCCGATAACAACCTGTAGCCTGTAGGGTTATCGGATTTTCATGCTTTAGAAACTGTTGCACTTGAGAAGCAGCCAACCCCATCAGAGTGAGGTTGGCTTTCCAATGTAGTACCCTTGGCAGCCATCAATAAATAACGAGTCCAGCATGTGTTTTTCTTCTTGCGTTTCTACCGACTCGGCGAATACACCAACACCAATTCGGTGGGCCAGATCGATCATCAAGCGCAGAAAGTACTGATTGTTTTTGTCATCATCAATACGACGGGTATAACTACCATCCATTTTGATGTAATCCGGTTTCAATTCGCGGAAAAACTTAAATGACGTGATACCGACACCAAACTTCTCAACGGTGATACGAGCTCCTGCACGGTGTACCATATCGATAAAGCGCTTGCTGGTTTTTAAGTTTTGTTGCAGACCAAACTCAGTGACTTCAAAAATCAGTTTTGCGGCAATGGTGGCATCTTTCAGTAAGCGTCGCTCCAGCCAAATAATGAATTGATCATCATGGATACAGCGAGACGATAAATTTAAACCGAAGTACTGATCTTGTAAGTTTTTGCTTTTAATGGTGCTCAGTGCTGTTTCAATAATTAAACGATCAATGGGAATAATGCGATCTAGTTTTTCCGCCATCGCTAAAAACGATGCAGTGGGGAGCACCTGATTTTCCTGAGTTTTAAAGCGAACTAATATTTCAGAGTAGGCTTTCGCTGATCGTGATGACGGTTGAATACTTTGATAGAGTAAAGCGATACGATTGTTTGCCAGCACATCATCAATGACATTTCGCCAGTTTTGATTGCCGTAACCGTAGCTGGCAGTTTCGAGCCCGGCAGATTCTTTTTGCAAATGCCAGGCATTGGTTTGCTTGGTTTGTGCCAGACTGATAGAGGTATCTGCAATGGCCAGCAACTCTCCGAGTGCTCTACCACTTTCATAGCTAACTAAGCCGGTGTAGGCAACGGAATCAAGTTCCGCAATTTTTTGATACTCATTGAGCCTGCTTTGCAATTGCACTGCAAAATTTTCTGCTTCTTTTGGCGTAACTCTGGGCAAGAGTATGCCGAAGTCGGAGCTATTTAAACGATACAATTGACCACCGGGGTAAGTATGCACTGTCTTTTTAAGGACTTCACAGACTTCTTTGATGTACTTGTCACCCTCTTGATAGCCGCGGGTTTGATTTAAGTTCTGCAATTCAGTACAACGGGTAATGGCAAAGATACCAAAATCCACTTGACCGCCTTTGCTCAGCTGTTCTTCGTAATACTGCACAAACCGATTACGATTAGGGAGCTCTGTGACCGGATCTTTGTAAGCATCTTCGGTAACCTGACGCGCATTGGCGGTCATCTCGGTTAGTTTCTTTTGGTTGACCCGGGCAAAGTTTTGCAAGCTCACCCCAGTATCTTCAAATGTTTTTGGTAATTCGATGGTATCAAGTGATTGAGCAGGGTTGGTTGCAATGGTATCCAGCAATGCGCTCATTTTTTTGCTCACTGCGCGCAGCTGATATTGAAACCACCAGAGTAAAGCTGCACTTGCCAGAAAACAGATTAATAGTGGAATAAACAACACAAACCAGAGACGTGATTGCAGCTGACTAATGGTTGCATCGTGATTGAGCTGATAACGAACCTGAAGTTGTAACTCATTATTCTGTAGAGTATGTATAGGATGCTGATAACCCAGCCATTGTAATAAGGTCGTGGCCATCCCCGGGGCGCTGGAAGATGAGCGATGATTGTATAGCTCGGTGCTATCCATCAAGGTGATCTGCAGCTGATGGGGGTTCAGGCTTTGTCGGATTTGACGACTAAGTACTTTACCATCGGTTTCAAAGTGGTCGTGCAGCAACTGCTGAACGACTAAGCGACCTTGTGCTTCTTGCGAAGCCAGTTCTTGCTGTGTTGAACTTACCTGATTGAATAGCAATAGGGCAGTGATCAGCACTGCGGTAATAAGCTGCACTAAAACGAGCTGAAGAAATGTATTCATTGATTGACCACCCAAGCAAACCAGAGAAATGCCTTACGGTTTAGTCTAGTTATAGTAGTAAAGTCGGGATTAAATCAAAAAATTGAGCAAAAATAAATCTTTATCTTGAAAAGGGAGAAAGGAAGTTTGTATGGCTCCCCAGGTTGGACTCGAACCAACGACCTACGGATTAACAGTCCGCCGCTCTAACCAGCTGAGCTACTGAGGAACTAAAAGAGATCATGTTGAATGGCTCCCCAGGTTGGACTCGAACCAACGACCTACGGATTAACAGTCCGCCGCTCTAACCAGCTGAGCTACTGAGGAATCGTTTTTTGCTGTTGGCTCCCCAGGTTGGACTCGAACCAACGACCTACGGATTAACAGTCCGCCGCTCTAACCAACTGAGCTACTGAGGAACAGCAAATGCAACGGCGGCAATACTAATGCCAGTCTATATAGCTGTCAACACTTAAGCTGTTGGATTTAAGTTTTTATGGTTTACCTGAGCATATAATCATCAACTTGTTGCCGACGGCAGACATTTTCCGAGTGGAAAAGCTTGGTTCTGCTGGCGTGCCGGAAGTTACCCACAGAAGCTGTGGATAACTCTGTGGGTGACTCAGGTAAGAAGAAGTAAACTTCAGAGTTATCAAGGGATGCAAGGTGGTCAAGAGAAAAATCATAAAATATTATACCCTTTAAAATCAATGGCTTATTTATTTTGAATCGAAAGGTAAAGCAAATGAATATTTTTTCGGATGCTTACTGTCGGATCCATACCTCTTTGTGAACTAAATTTGGTGCTGTTGTCTTTTCAGTGATGACTTTTGTCGCTTTTGCGTAGTATCAAGCGTCACTTTTCTTTACAATACCGTCTCCTTTTTGGATAAGCTGGTTTATGACATCTCCTACTAAAGACTCTTTACTACACCATGACATCCGAACTACGTTAAAACGCATGACGGTGCCCATGTTGCTGGGCATGTTTACATTGATGAGCTTTAATCTAGTCGATACTTTTTTTATTAGCTTACTGGGTACGCAAGAGTTAGCCGCCGTTAGTTTTACCTTTCCGGTAACATTTACCTTTATTAGTCTGGTGATTGGTTTAGGCATAGGTACCTCTGCAGTCATAGCAAAAGCACTTGGTGCAGGAAACCACGAAGAAGCGCGGGCTGATGGTTTAGCTGCTTTATGGTTGGCAGGCTTTCTTATTATAGCCATGGCCTTGATAGGGTGGCTGTTACACGATGTGTTGTTTGGCTTACTTGGAGCTGAGCAGAGTATTTTACAGCTTATTCAACAATACATGTGGATCTGGCTGGCTGGGGTTGTATTTCTGATGATCCCAATGGTTGGTAATAGTATTTTGAGAGCTGCGGGTGAAACGCGTTTGCCCGCCTTTATTATGGCCGCTGGCGGGTTGGCCAATGCACTGTTGGATCCTCTACTGATTTTTGGCTATGGCCCTGTGCCTGCTATGGGAATGCAAGGTGCTGCCTTAGCAAGCGTCATATCATGGCTCATTGGTTCAGTTGCGGTGTTGTTTTTGTTGCGTAAACGGGGTTTGATTGATGCTGGCTGGCAACCTTTGCATCGAGCATGGCCTATTTATCGTAAAGTATTGCGGATTGGCTTTCCTGCTGCCGGAGCTAATATGTTGACCCCATTAGCCATGGCTGTGTTAACCGCGATAGTCGCAGGGTACGGTGCTGAAGCGGTGGCCGCGTTTGGTGTAGGTATTCGCTTAGAGAGTATGGCTTGCCTGGTTATTCTTGCTTTATCGACGACGCTCCCGCCTTTTATAAGTCAGAACTTTGGTGCAGGGGACTTGCAGCGAGTGCGGGCGGCCTACCAACATAGCATTCGTTTTATTTTTATCTGGCAACTTGTGTTGTATCTATTGTTGGCACTTGGCGGCACGACCTTGGCGAGGGTGTTTTCAAGCGACCCTGAAGTGCAACAGCTGATCGTACTATTTTTGTGGATCCTACCTTTAGGCTATGGTTTGCAGGGGCTTATTATTCTGACCAATTCGTCCTTGAATGCTTTGCATCTTCCGATCCAGGCACTGTGGTTAAGTGTTCTAAGGTTATTTGTGTTTTATGTACCTTTTGCCTGGATAGGTGGGCAGTTGGCAGGGATCCAAGGACTTTTTATTGGTTGTGTACTGGCGAATCTGTGCATGGCGTTCATTAGTTACTTTTGGTTTCAGCGCTCACTTGGACAGATGCAGCGACAACAACTTACTTTGGAGGATGCGGCATGAGTAAAGCATTTCGTCTGGTTTCAGAGTATCAACCCGCTGGCGATCAGCCCAATGCGATAGAACAGCTGGTCGATGGGTTGGAGTCGGGCCTGGCTCATCAAACGCTGCTTGGGGTTACCGGTTCCGGTAAAACCTTTACCATGGCCAACATTATTCAGCAGGTCAGCCGACCCACCTTAATTATGGCTCACAACAAAACGCTGGCAGCTCAGCTCTATGGGGAAATGAAAGCCTTTTTTCCGGACAACGCTGTGGAATACTTCGTGTCTTATTACGATTACTACCAACCAGAAGCTTATGTGCCATCGACCGATACCTTTATCGAGAAAGATGCTTCCATTAATGAACACATTGAGCAGATGCGGCTCTCTGCGACCAAAGCATTAATGGAACGTAGAGATGTCGTGATTATTGCTTCGGTATCAGCTATTTATGGTCTGGGCGATCCTGCTTCATACATGAAAATGCTATTGCATTTAAAGCAGGGTGATACCATTGATCAGCGTTTTTTGTTACGTCGCTTGGCGGAGTTGCAATATCAACGTAATGATCTGGCATTTGAGCGGGCCAGTTATCGGGTCCGTGGTGATGTTATTGATATTTTTCCGGCAGAGTCTGATTCGTATGCCGTTCGGGTTGAACTGTTTGATGATGAAATCGATCGCATTAGTTTATTTGACCCATTGACCGGAACTGTGGAGAAGGTGGTGACTCGGTACACGGTGTATCCTAAAACCCACTATGTCACCCCCCGGGAAAAAATTCTGGCCGCGGTCGAGCGTATCAAAGTTGAACTTGGCGACAGAAAACAGCAATTACTTGAGCAGCATAAGCTGGTTGAAGAGCAACGTTTGTCACAGCGAACTCAGTTCGATATCGAGATGATGGTGGAGCTCGGTTATTGTTCTGGTATCGAGAATTATTCGCGTTATTTATCTGGGCGCGAGCCTGGCGAACCACCGCCTACATTACTGGACTACTTCCCAGCAGATGGCTTGATGTTTATTGATGAATCTCATGTCACGATTTCACAGATCGGTGCCATGTACAAAGGAGATCGCTCACGAAAAGAGAACCTGGTGAATTATGGATTTCGCTTGCCATCAGCATTGGACAATCGCCCCCTTAAGTTTGATGAGTTTGAATCTATTGCACCGCAGCGCATTTATGTCTCGGCAACTCCTGCTGCTTATGAGCTGGAAAAGTCATCGGGTGAAGTGGTTGAGCAGGTCGTACGACCGACTGGTTTGATCGACCCTGAAATCGAAATTAGGCCGGTTGCCACGCAAGTGGATGATTTACTCTCTGAGGTGTATAAGCGGGTAAAGGTGGGCGAACGCGTTCTGGTCACCACGCTTACCAAAAAAATGTCGGAAGACTTGACCGACTACTTAGCAGAGCATCAGGTGCGGGTGCGTTACTTACACTCTGATATTGATACGGTAGAGCGTGTGGAAATCATCCGTGATTTACGCCTGGGTGTGTTTGATGTGTTGGTCGGGATCAACCTGCTGCGCGAGGGGCTGGATATTCCTGAGGTATCCTTAGTCGCGATCTTGGATGCAGATAAAGAAGGCTTCTTACGTTCTGAGCGCTCGCTCATTCAAACCATTGGTCGCGCAGCTCGAAACCTGAATGGCCGGGCCATCTTGTACGCAGATAGAATAACAGGATCGATGCAGCGCGCGATTGAGGAAACCGACCGCCGGCGGCAAAAGCAGGTGGAATTTAACGAGCTACACGGTATTGTTCCTAAAGGCCTGAATAAGAAAGTCACCGATGTAATGGATCTGGCACAAGCGCCTGAGCCGGAAGTCGACATGGTGGCTGAACCGAAAGGCACCTACTCGGCAGCAGAGCAAGCCGGGCTTTACGCTCAGATCGCTCAGCTTGAAAGTAAGATGCGGTTGCACGCTGAAAACCTTGAGTTTGAGCAGGCTGCGCAGTGTCGCGATCAGCTGAAAGTGATTCAAGAGCGATTATTAAGCAAAAATGAGTAATTTCAGTGACATAATCGCCAAACGGTAGGGGTGTTCAGTTTTCATTAAGTTAGCGGGCGCTAGCATACCGCCAGCACTGGGCCGCGGCAAACGGCGTATCTGCTCAGGATGCTTTTTCTAAAATGATTTGTAAGGACAAGATATGATGAAACGTACACTGCTCGCTTCGCTGATGTCTTTTGCATCGGTAGCTGTTTTAGCTAACGATTATCAGCATGAAACTTCACTCGATTTTTCTTGGGGCGATGTGCTTACCTCTGACTTGCAAAGTTGGGATCTATCGCACCGCTTTTATCTTACCCCTGTCGAGTTCAACTCTATCGCGCCTTTAGCGGAAGCTGCTTTTATTGGCCGCAATAGCAGTGTGTATGGTTTATACAATCGCGGTACCTTAAAAACTGATGGCTTTAAAGATAGTTTTTCTGCTTGGGGGCTTGGTGGCGAGTACATGGCAGATAGCCATAATTTTTATGCATCACTCGATTACTTTAGTGTCAATGGCTCCAGTGCCAAGTCTGCTTTGTCTCAACTTGGTTATTTCTTCCAAGCTGATTGGTTGATAACGTTTGATGCTGAGCATTTACGTTCTGACCAACAAGGATCGGCGACTCAGTTTGGTCTTAGTACCAAAAAACTTATGCGCCTACCTACTGGTGACCATCTTAATATTGAAGCCAGTTACATGGATTTGAAGGGAACCAGCCGCAACCGCTATAGTCTCGGTGGCGATTACTACTTTGGTAAGACCATGTCTGTAGGTCTGCTGTATGATTGGACTTCCAAAAATGGTTTCAGCACCGATTCAGATGCATTTACCATCCGAGGTCAATGGTATCCAATGGCTCAACTGGCTCTTCGAGCTCAGGTTACTTTTGACCAACTGGAAACTGGTGAGGATCTCTACACAGTGGGTGCAAGTTACCGCTTCTAACTGTTGTTACTACTCCCTATAAAGTGCTCATGACAAGTGCTTTATAGGGAAATGCCTTTGACTTGATTACGTCCCGCTGCTTTTGCTTGATAGAGTGCCGTATCGGCTTTTTCAATCAAGGTGTTGATGCTGGTTTTTTTATCAGGAGTCAGCTGGCAATAGCCAATACTAATGGTAAGTAATTGCCAAGGTGAAAATGTATGCTCTATGGCTAATTTGAAAATGGCAGCATGTAAACGCTTAGCAATCAATGGCGCCTCAGCTGAGTCACACTGCGGCAGTATGACAGCAAACTCTTCGCCACCATAACGAGCAATCAACTCCCCCTGACGTTTTAATTGTTGTTGCAATGCAATAGCGACCCGCTTTAATGCATCATCCCCCGCCAAATGGCCATAGTTATCGTTGAAGTCTTTAAAGTGGTCGATATCAATCAACATCAAGCAAAGCGGCGCTTGAGCTCTGGTGCAACGATGTAGCTCTTGCAGTATCACTTCGTCAAACTGGCGACGATTGGCTATGCCGGTTAATCCATCTCTGGCGGCTAGTACCTTTAACTCCTGATTGGCTTTGACCAACTTATTCTGCATCTTTTGCAGCGACAGTCGATAATTCACGTTTTGTATGGTATTGGCAATCATGTTTCCCACCAGCTTTAAGCGGCGAATATCACTGGCCGTCCAGTTACGTTTTCGTGCCACCATGTCACAGCCGACGAAACCAAGTAATTGCCCTTCGCTAGACATAGCCGTACACAATACAGACTGAATATTTTCAGCATTAAACTCATTTTTTTCTGCCTGAGCTGCTTCAGTCAGTTGTTCCACGTCGCTTATCGCAAAGATAAGCTCAGTTTGGATCACATGCCAAAAATAAGGTAATGCCTGATGAGGCACATTTTGCAAGTTCTCTTTGTGTGCTTTGATGCCTGTTCGGACCCACTCATGGGTATTGCTCATGTGTTTCATCTGTTTATCGAATAAAAAGACATAGCTTCGGTCCGCATGGCAAAACTCGCCCAAAGCAGTGAGGGCATCTTCAATATGAATATCGAGTTTATCGGGTCTGACATTGATCAGTTCTGTAGAAATAAGCGACATTAATTTGTCAAAGGCAAGCGCTTCTTCTAACTCGCTTGTATCATCAACTCGCTCAGTTTGAGCAATATCGAACTTCGATGCAGTACTTTCGGGGGTTAAAACAATAAGAACCGAATTACTCAAAGTGAAGCTCAATTGCACAGTAGTGGCGTATAATTGTACCGTCGTACCCGAATACTCAAAGAGCACAGATTGGTTGACACTGCTGCCACTGAGCGCCATCAATAATGGGTTTTGTGCTAATGATAACTGGGTTTTGCTGATTGGGTCAGCGAGTCGGATATGACGAATATCATGCAAACTTAGTACAAAAGAGTCAGTGGTTAGGCTAAGTAAATGAAGCGCTTGCTTATTGGCGAATATATGCGGCTTCGCTGTATCCTTGAGTAGAACAGCAAAGGGCAATGCATCAATAATGGCCCAATAATGAGGTGTATCATCTTTCAATTTTGGCATACCATTCTCTGATACCGCTTTTGCTAACTATAACTGAATTCACGGCAATCCCCAAAAAGTGAAGTCAGTCCCTTTTGTTTGCACTGGAATGCAAACGAGAGAAGTTGCTTGTTGATGCTACTTTGGTTGCCAAACCAAGGCTTTAAAATGCGCCCGACACATTGAGACATAGCTTTCATTGCCACCTATTTGGATTTGATCGCCGGTTTGGGTCGGTTGGCCATGAGCATCAAGCCGCACGACAAAATTTGCTTTACGGCCACAATGACAGACGGTTTTTAATTCAATCAGTTTATCGGCCCAAGCTAGGAGCGCGTGGCTGCCTTCAAAGGTGTTACCACTAAAGTCAGTTCGTAGGCCAAAAGCAAGTACAGGAATATGCAAGTCATCGACAATATCGGTAAGTTGCTGCACTTGATTGCGGGTTAAAAACTGCGCCTCATCAAGCAGTACACAATCAATCGCTTGCTTTGACTGTTGTTGCTTGATCTGAGCGATAAAATCAAAGTTAGCATCAAACAGTGTTGCTGGCATTGAGAGACCAATGCGAGAGCTGATCACACCTTCGCCAAATCGATTATCAATCGCAGCTGTAAATAGCGCGACCTGCATGCCTCGCTCTTCATAATTGTAGGCACTTTGCAATAAAGCCGTCGATTTGCCGGCATTCATGGCAGAATAATAAAAGTACAACTGGGCCATAGCACATCCTGTCTAATCATTTTCAGCAGTATACCAAAGCTGTTGACTGAACCTAATCATTTACTTGCTGCGTTCAAGTGGATGCATTAAGCTGAGCGCCATTATGGGCCGTTAGTCATTTCAAATCTATCCGCTGACACTATCAGGAGTAATAAATGGATAAGTGGTTATTGTTAACAGTGTTTGCACAGGTTGTATTAACCAGTGTGGTGTTAGTTGTGATGGGACGACGGCGTTTTAAAGCGGCCCGAAAGGGTGAGATCAGTATGGATGCATTTCGCCTGATGCAGCTGGATACAGCAAATGCACAAGTGGTGGCAACAGGACGTAACTTTGAAAATCAATTTCAAATGCCTATGCTGTATATGTTTGCCGTGGTGCTGATATTACAGCAAGGTCTGGCAGATATGGCCTTTGTGTTGATGGGTGCGTTTTATGTGGTGTTACGGATCATCCATGCCTTAATCCATACTGGAAGCAATCAGCTACGTTGGCGCTTTCGCACCTTTATCTACAGTTGTGCGGTACTTTGGGTGATTTGGCTACGCTTTATGTGGCTCAGCTTTTTTTAGACGAAACCGATTAGAGAGGTTGTACATGGAATACCAGTTAAGTGATGAAGAATTAAACAAGCTAAATACTCTGGATGCAGAGCAGCGTTATGACTATTTTATTCGTGCAGCCGTTGATTTAGAGACCATTTGGATTCTGGTGGATGATGAAGGCTTTGTCCTTGTCAGTGCTGAAGACGATCGCTGCATTCCAGTGTGGCCTCATGCCGAGCTTGCTGAGCTTTGGATTGATGGGGAATGGAGTGCTTGTCAGGCTCAATCTATCCCTCTGACCACCTGGCTGGAGAAGTGGACGACCGGTTTGCAAAGTGATGAGCTGTCGATTGCTGTCTTTCCTGACTCGGAAGGGCCTGGTGTGGTGGTGTCACCTGAAGAAATGGAGCAGGCTTTACAGGCAGAGCAAGCGCCCGAGTAAGCCGCTATTTATTCAATGCGTTCGCTATCCTACAAAAAGGGCGCTCATGCAGCGCCCTTTGTCTTGTACATGCCACTCACGATGATTAAATCTGTACGCGGGTAGTCATTTCAGCAACCACCTGAGCAATATCTAGCATTTCTTTGCTGCCGCTACGACGGTGTTTGTATTCGACTTGCTGCTGATCCAGGTTGCGCTCGCCAATCACAATGTGATGTGGGATGCCTAGTAGCTCCATATCTGCAAACATTACGCCTGGGCGCTCTTTACGATCATCAAAAATCACCTCGAAACCTGCGGCAGTCAGTTCATTGTAAAGCTGTTCCGCGGCTTGTTGAATACGTGTCGATTTATGCATATTCATAGGAATTAAAGCGATTTGAAAAGGTGCTATGGTATCAGGCCAAATGATGCCATATTCATCATGATTCTGCTCAATGGCGGCTGCAATAATGCGTGATACACCAATGCCATAACAGCCCATGGTCAGAATTTGGTTTTTACCTGCTTCATTCAGCACGCCCGCTTTCATCGCTTGAGAGTATTTATCACCCAGTTGGAAGATATGACCTACCTCGATGCCGCGTTTGATTTCTAACGTACCTGAGCCACAAGGACTGGCATCACCAGAGACCACATTGCGTATATCGGCCTGTTGATAATCTGTGATATCACGATCCCAATTGACGCCAACAAGCTGGTGGCTGTCTTCATTAGCACCGCAACTAAAGTCAGCCAGAACAGCGGCGCTGTGATCGACAATAACAGGTACCTTCAGACCAACCGGGCCAATTGTAGCGGTAGCAGAGCCAAGTAAAGCTTTTATTTGTTCATCGGTTGCAAGTGTCAGAGGGCTCGCAACCAGAGGATGCTTTTCGGCCTTTACATGGTTGAGCTGATGATCAGCCCTTACCACAAGGGCAATCAGTTGAACGCTGTTGTCTTTTGTCGCATTATCTTCTGTATCATGATGAGCATGCACCAGCACGGTCTTCACCAGATGGCTGGTTTCCAGCGATAAACAAGCCGCTAGTTCTTCCAGAGTGTTTGCATCAGGAGTCGCTACTTTTTGTAGACTAGCGCTGGCGGCGGGGCGCTTGCTGGATGGAGGTAACGCTGCAGCCATTTCAATATTAGCGGCATAATCGCTGCTGGTAGAAAACGCAATGGCGTCTTCGCCTGAGCTGGCCAGTACATGGAATTCATGCGACACGCTACCACCAATCGAGCCACTGTCCGCGATGACCGCTCTGAAATCCAACCCTAAACGCGTGAAAATCCTGGTGTAGGCCTGATACATCGCATCATAGGTTTGTTGTAGGCTATCCTGCGTTAAATGGAACGAATAGGCATCTTTCATAAGAAATTCACGCGCGCGCATCACACCAAAACGGGGCCGGCGTTCATCGCGGAACTTGGTTTGAATTTGGTACAAATTAAGCGGCAGCTGCTTATAGCTGGTGACTTCACGGCGAATAAGATCCGTAATCACTTCTTCATGGGTGGGGCCAAGGACAAAATCACGCTGATGGCGATCTTTAAAGCGCAGTAATTCGGCATCCATATGCTCCCAACGGCCGGTTTCTTGCCATAACTCAGCATTCTGTACCATGGGCATCAATACTTCTATCGCCCCTGCTTTATTCATTTCTTCCCGAACAATACGCTCAACTTTGCGTAAGGTGCGCACACCTGTTGGCAAATAGGTATACAAGCCAGATGCCAAACGACGAACCATGCCAGCACGCAGCATCAGTTTGTGGCTGATGACTTCGGCATCAGCCGGGTTTTCTTTCATGGTTGATAATAAATACTGACTGCTGCGCATGGCTCGACCTATTGCACTGAGAAAAAAAATTGCCGTATTCTAGCAAGGCGTTTTGTGCAACGCCATGCAAATAAACAGACTAATTGTTCAGTTGGACTGAATGTTTGAGTAATTGTGGCGTGACTTGCTGATCTTGTCGCATGCCACCAATGGAATAAATGTCACCATTAACCTTAATTAAACCCTGCAAATCCATCACCGCTTCGGTTGATTGAGCGCTTAGCCATTTTTGTTGCTTCGGTGAGTAGAGCCAGACGGCTGACTCTGGCTGAGCCGCTTCTCCTTGCTCGCTAACACCAGAATGATGATAAAATGTCTGGCTGCCACCAATAAATACTGCGACGTCCTCGCCTTCGACAGTGCTGGCAATTGCCGCCATTCTAAAACGAGCCTGCCCTGTTGGATGCTCAATGGGTGTCCATGCCAGCTTTAGAGCATTGCGTGGGTCAATGGCACCTTGGTAGCAGCTTGGCTCCATGGCTTTGACGCGTTCTCCGGTCTGATAATCCAGCGCAACACCATCACAGAAGATCAAGGCGTCGTTAACGATAGCACCTGCTAAGCCGTACACCGCTTGGCCCGGCATTGGGGTGGCCTGACTCCATTTTTGGGTGAAATTATCAAAGACCTGTACCAGATTCACTGCACCATCACCATTCCAGCCGCCAACCAGATAGATATAACGATCCTGATAGGTGAGGGCAAGGGTGTCATCGACAGGGACAGGCATATCATTTACCCGGTTGTAGCGCTCCGTGGCAGGGTTAAAGCGGTAGCTTTCTACCGAGGTCACGCGATTGCCTTGTCGATCAATACTGTATCCACCTAACACAAAGAAATTATTGTTGAGTGCCACAGCGCTGGCAGCAACGCGGCCAGAAACTCGCGTTTGACTTGGAACCTCAGCCAGGCTTTTCCAGCCAAACTCGCCAATGGTATGCATCCAGACTTTGTTGTGTGCATCCTGTGCGGTTTTACCCGGGCCCATGCCCATCATACTAACGACATAGGTTTTGCCTCGGACTGTGGTACTGGCAACTGCATTGTTGCTCACCGGCTCAGGTAGCGGCGGAAGAGCAAGAACGCTGCCAGAAACCAGCAAGGCGCTAAGGTAAGGGAGTGATCGCATAAACATAATGATGTTCTCCTGTCACAGTCCATTGAATATTAAAAGTATAGAGTGTCATGCCGTAACTCTGTTCGCCACTGTGTTTTTTCTTATAAGGTGGCCTGGGATCTTGCTTCAAAACTTTTTCGATAAAGAGCTGCAACTGCGGGTACTGCGGTTGCGATTGGCAAAACAGTTCAGCTTGCTCCGAAAAGCTAACGGTCATGCCTGTTTCTGGCGCACTATCGGCAAAACTAGCCTTAGCATCAGGGATGGCATCCGAATAGGGCAGATACGGCTTGATATCGATAATGGGAGTCCCATCCACTAAGTCAATGCCAGCTAAATCCAATTCTACCTGCTTGCCAGTAATGCGAACCCCTTCAAGTTGTACGACGGATAAGCCAATTGGATTAGGCCGGAAGGTCGCTCTGGTGGCAAAAACCCCTTTGCGGATATTCCCTCCCAAGCGCGGCGGCCGGACCATGGGAGACCAGCCCTTATCTGCCGTTTCATGAAAAACAAACAACAGCCATAAGTGACTGAACTCTTCGATGCCGCGTATAAAAGGCTCCGCACTAAACGAATCATGAAACACGAGTTGGGCCTTGGCTTCTGGGATCAATCCCGGTTGCCTTGGTATTGCAAATTTTTGCTTATAGGGAGAGCGAATATAGCCTATGGCTTCAAATTCAAATGTGTTTTGCATCTAAGGTGTTAAGCATCACAAAATGGTTGTTCATCAATAGGGTAGTATGACGGCTATTCTACAGAACAACAACCAATGGTTAAAAACCACAACAAAGCCGTCTTAATGTCTTTAATGCCAGATGGATGCAAGGTACTATTGGTTATTCTCTCAGTCTCAATCAAAGCACTATGAACATGGAACGAAAAATATTAGTCACTGAATGCCCAGACTCCAAAGGACTCATCGCGCTTATTACCGGTACCTGTGCACAGCATCAGTTGAATATTATACGAAATACTGAATATGTTGATCCGGTCTCCGGCCAGTTTTACATGCGAACCGAATTGGAAGGTGTGTTTAATGACGCCCAGTTGTTGGCCGATTTAGATGCTGCCCTGCCAATAGGTAGCGTGCGGCAGCTGCACCCGAAAGCCCGGCAGAAGCGGGTGGTTATTCTGGTCACCAAAGAAGCACATTGTTTGGGTGATATTCTGATGAAGGTGTTTGATGGCTCATTGCAGCTGGAGATTGCAGCGGTCATTGGCAACTATGCCGAGCTTGCTAGCTTAACCGAGCGTTTTGGTGTGCCTTTTATTCATGTTTGTCATCAACATCTGGATCGCTGTGAGCATGAGAAGCAATTGATGGCACAGATTGACCAGTTTGCACCGGATTATGTCGTGTTGGCCAAGTTTATGCGCATATTAACTCCTGACTTTGTAGCGCATTATCCGCAACGTATTATCAATATTCATCATAGTTTCTTACCTGCTTTTGTTGGTGCCAACCCTTATCAGCGTGCCTTTGAGCGTGGTGTGAAGATCATCGGTGCGACGGCTCATTTCGTCAATAATGAGCTGGACGAAGGGCCAATTATTGAACAAATGGTCACTCGGGTTGACCACAACTACAGTGCAAAAGATATGGCCAAAGCCGGGCGGGATGTGGAAAAAGCAGCACTATCAAAAGCACTGCTATTAATTCAGGAAGACAGGGTGTTTGTCCATGGCAATAAAACGGTTTTGCTGTAGCGAGAGTTAACTCTCAGCAGCATCCGCTAAACTGGATAAAGTGTAGATGTTATCGATTTGCTCAGGATTCGAGTGACTGACTTTTAAATCTTTCAGATGGCCATCTTCTAAGCTGTATACCCAGCCATGCACGGTGAGTGACTGCTGGCGTTCCCACGCATCCTGCACAAAGCTGGTATGACACAGATTGCGTACTTGCTCGACGACATTCAGTTCACACAACCGATTCAAGCGTGCAGACTCATCCGCAATAATTTCTATTTCGTCGCGATGCAAGGCGTAGACATCTTTTATGTTACGCAGCCAGTTATCTACAAAACCAACCCGCTGTTTATTCATGGCGGCGTTGATACCACCACAACCATAATGACCACAGACAATAATATGTTTTACTTTTAGGATATCAATCGCGTATTGCAGCACCGACAGGCAGTTCATATCGGAATGTAATACCAAATTGGCGACATTGCGATGAACGAATAACTCACCGGGCAACATGCCAACAATTTCGTTCGCCGGCACCCGGCTGTCCGAGCAACCTATCCACAGATACTCTGGCGCTTGTTGCGCCGATAACTTCTTAAAAAAACCTGGTTGGTCTTCTTCGACCTGACGGGCCCAGGCACGGTTGTTGGCAAATAATGTTTTAATTTCTGGCATGTTTACAAAACTCCAATATCATCTTGGGGCTAAGATACCTTAAATTGCTTCATTTTTCAGACCCGACCAGAACTAAAACCACTTTATCTGTGTATTAATCCGGCAAATAGCTATGTTATTATCCCGATATATAGTTTGACAACCCATGGAGTTAGCCGATGTCTTTATTATTAAACAAAAAAGAATTAAAGCGTTCAGCCAAAGAGTTGACGGTAGTCAATCTTCGCGATGCGATTGAATGGTTGACCGAGGTCTTGGATTCAAGACAAAAAGAAGCCGCCGCCATTGAACAAATAAAACAACTCGCTAAATCTCAGGGCTATTCGCTTGAGCAATTAGGCTTTCATGTTCATCATGAGCTTGTAGCCGAATCAGCAACGAGTGAAAATGCGAATAAGCGCCCGGTAAAGCCTAAGCTAAAAACATTAAATAAGGACAAGCAGTACTTTTATGTTGAATCAGGACAGTTGCAGCATTTAAAAACACATACGATGAAAAAAGCATTGCAAAATAAAGGAATCGAAGTTGTTCCTTTCGCATCTGTACACAAAAAATATGCTAAAGACGTACAATCATTGCTGGCAGCTGCTGAAAAGCAAGCACTTGAAAATTACAATGCTAAGGTCGAAGTGTGGAATACATGGGCTGAAGCCAACAATGAAGAGATACTTCCCAGCAAATAAATTGCAATAGCCGAGTGGTATGCTGTGTGATGCCGCTTTAAGCAATAAGCCCGTGAGGGCTTATTGCTTGTCATGAACGTTTAGACGATGTCATCACGGTTTAGGTTGAGCATCCAGTGATTGGCCGTTTATCTCCAGGCTATCATCGCCCATCAGATACAAATATAACCACATTAAATCGGCTGGTGTTTTCAATAACTGACTATTTTCCGCTGGGTAGGCACGAGCACGCATGGTGGTACGGGTAGCCCCTGGGTTGATGCAGTTCACACGAATGCTGCTTTCGCTAAACTCATCAGCCAGTGTCTGCATCAGGCCCTCGGTAGCAAATTTGGATACGGCATAGCCACCCCAGTAGGCTTTTCCCTGACGCCCTACACCTGAAGAGGTAAATACAATTGAGCCATGGTCTGCTTTTCTGAGTACAGGCAAAAGTGCTTGTGTCAGCAGCATAGGCCCTGTCAAGTTGACCTGAAGGATATCATTCCAAATATCTTGTTTGATATGTTCAAACGGGGCTAAGCCACCCAAAATGCCTGCATTATGCAATATGCCATCGAGGCGCCCGAACTCAGACTCAATAGAGGCCGCCATATCCTGATAGTTTTTCTGGCTGGCACCTTTTAAATCCAGCGGAATAATCGCAGGCTCTGAACCGCCTTTGGTACAGATTTCATCATAGACTGCTGTCAATTTACTGGTGGTTTTACCCAGAAGTATCACCGTTGCTCCATACCGAGCGAAAGTGAGAGCCGCTTCTTTGCCTATACCATCACCGGCTCCGGTAACAAGAATAACTTTATTGCTGAGCAGCGATGCAGGCGCTTTGTAGGTGTTCATGAGAAGTAATTCCAAGTCTGAAAAACGCCGACAGCATACGCGTTTTGGTTTTTTTTTTCATCTTTTGCGACAGAAGCTGGTTTTTCAGCTAGCGATTTTAATTCGATTGAGTTAAGTTTAACTGGTCTAAGCTGTTGGGATAAGCAGCTAAACTTCAAAAATATCAGCCAACATACGATGTTGCAAAAACAAAAAATAGGTAAGGACGGGGAGAGTTTATGAAAAAGCTTGCGATTAGTTTAGCGATTGCCAGCGCATTGGGTCTGGCAGCGTGCGGTGATTCACTCGATGATATCAAAGAAGACGTGGCTCAAGAAGGGACGGTAGTTCCGAGCTCACGCGTGGTGTTTGACCCGGGTGCGGGTGATGTATCCGTACCTAATGACTTATTATTCTTAGGCACTACTGACGGCACCTTAACACTCGATGCTGATAGCCAGGATTATACCAACCCGCAGACTGCATTGGGTGCGCTTGATGGCTGGTCGACACAAAACCCGTTCAGTATTGAATTACGATTTGCGCCAGGTGTTAGCTTAGATGCGCAGTCGGCCAGTGCGCCAGGTGCTGTACGTCTGTTTGAGGTAGTGATGGGCGGGCCAACGTCAAGTGCAGAGGAGTGTCAAGCTTTACCGCAGGGGGTGGCTTGTCAGCTCGTTGGTGAACTTGCCTTTGGACAAGACTTTTTTACAGCCGCGAGTGGCAATAATGTTGCGGTGATCCCATTTCGTCCTTTAAAAGGCAATACCACCTATATTGTTGCTCTTACCGAAACCTTACGTGACTCTGAAGGTCGCTCCATTGCGCCATCGACCACTTACGAGCTGCTGCAACAAGATCTGACAACGGCTCCTTTGGGTTCTGCCCAGCAGCGTCAGTTGCAAGGCGTTATTAATAGCTATGAAAGTGTAGTGTCCTCAGGTGGTTTGGATAAATCCAGTGTGATTTATACGGCTGCCATTACCACACAATCGACCGCCGATGTGTTGGCAACCACCAAGCAATTACTCGCTGCTGGTATTCAGCAAGGGGCTCAGCCGGTGGTTCAGGTACAAAATACCGGCATGACGGTGGCAGACCTTAGCCCTCAATTTCCTGTCGAGCAAGGTTTTGGCTTGGTCCGCTATTATGCAGGTAGTGTGACACTTCCTTACTATTCTGGTGTGCCAACCGAAGAGAACCCTCAAGGTCCTTTGAACACCAGTTGGACAGCCCGCTGTGACACCGGAGCCATTATTGCTTCTTTATCTGATGAGCAAATCACGGGGTTGGAGTCTGAGCTGGAAGGCGAGCAGATGATGAATGACGCTTTCTGTAATGCAGCATCAGGTGGTTCACTGCGTGACTTTGGATTGGATGAACGTCGTCATTTAACCAAATTTAACACCATCCCATTGCCACGAGTGCAAGCAAGCCTTGATGTACAAATGACCGTACCGGATGAAAATGCATTTACCATGCCTGATGCTGGCTGGCCAGTGGTGATGCTGCAACATGGCATTACGTCGTGTAAAGAAAACATGCTGGCGGTGACCAGTGCCTTAACACAGGCAGGTTTTGCTACCGTTGCCATTGATCATCCTCTGCATGGCAGTCGTGGTTTTGGTCCGATCAATGCTTCAGGAGCGAGTTGTGGATTGCAAGGCAATGCTACCGTCTATATGAATTTGGGTAACTTGTTGGTGACTCGTGATAACTTGCGCCAAAGCATCCATGATATGTTAGGGCTTAGATTGGCATTAAACTTTACGCAAGGCGTTGAGTTGGATACCACCAATGTGCATGTGTTAGGCCATTCACTAGGCGCTATTGCTGGTTCCTCTATGGTCGCTTTAGCGAATACATCGACGGGTAATCTAATGCTGGATGCATTGTATGAAGTGCAAAGTGTGAATTTAGCGATGCCAGGTGGTGCGGTGGCTAATTTCCTACTGGATTCGCCACAATTTGGCGGCTTGATCAAAGCCAGCGTGATTTTAGGGGCAGATGATGACAACTCAGCAGCATTAGTTGGCTTTGCTGTTGCGAATGGTTGTCCAGCTCCTGGTACCGCTTCTGAAGCCCAGTTTACTGGTTGTGTTGCTCAGTACGTTGATGATTTTTTGGCTGATTTAACGATGTCAGGCGAGACAGCGGCCTTGGCTCAAATTCAAGGCAATTTGACCCGTTTTGCTTTCGCTGCGCAAACCATTACCGATTCTGGTGATCCAAACAACTATCTGCAGCAACTTATTGCTACCGATACACCCGTACATATGTTGATGGTGGCAGGCGATGGTGATATGAACCTGCCAGATCAGGTGATACCAAATGGTTACTTTAATCCTGCAGCAGCCTTGGCCGCTGGTTCTATGCCTTTAGCCGGTACAGAACCGATGGCCCGCTTGCTCGGCGCTGCAACCATCCCTGCTGTAGCTGGGCCAGTTCCTGTTGAAGGCGCGGCAATCAGTCGGTTTATTGCTGGTGACCATGGTTCTATTTTAAGCCCTGCTTCTAGTGCAGCAGTTACGGGCGAGATGCAAATGCAGATGGCTAGCTTTTTCGCCACAGGGGGAGCAGCTGTTAATGTGACCAACCCTATGGTGTTACAAAGCAATGAGTAATCGATAAAATCTTACTCGTTACGAAAGCCCGGTTCGCCGGGCTTTTTTATGCATGCTCATCCTTGGTACGCCGCAAAAATCGTTCTCAACGATTTTTTGTGTACAATGCACACTATGTTTATTGAGGTATGGAGAGATACTTTGGAATTTCTATTCGACTATGGTTTGTTTCTGGCAAAAGCGGCCACGATTGTGATCGCTGTTGGTCTGATTATTGGTTTAATTGCGGGAGCTGCGATGCGGCAGAAACCCAAAAAAGGCGAGTTTCAGTTTACTGATCTGTCGGATGAATACCGTCAGTTACAAACAGAGCTTCAAGGCGAGTTACTTGATAAAAAAGCCTTTAAGCGCTGGAGCAAGCAGCAAAAGAAAGCTGAAGCTACGGATGCATTGCCCACCACTTTTGTCATTGATTTTCATGGCAGTATGGCTGCTGCCGAGGTGGATGCTTTACGAGAAGAAGTTACAGCGGTTCTGGCGGTGGCAACACCTGAGGACGAGGTATTTGTTCGTTTAGAAAGTGGTGGTGGTGTGGTGCATGGGTACGGGCTTGGTGCGTCTCAGCTGGATCGTATTCGTCAGCGTGATATCAACTTAACGGTAGCGGTTGATAAAGTAGCGGCCAGTGGCGGCTATATGATGGCATGTATTGCCCATCGAATTATTGCGGCTCCTTTTGCCATTATTGGCTCGATTGGCGTGTTGGCACAACTGCCCAACTTTCATAAATTTTTGCAAAAAAACAACATCGATTTCGAGCAATTTACTGCAGGAGAATTTAAGCGTACCGTTACCCTGTTTGGTGAAAATACCGAAAAAGGCAGGCAAAAATTTCAACAAGAGCTAGAACAGACCCATCACTTATTTAAAGACCATGTGTTTACCCATCGCGAAGTGTTGAATATCGACGAGGTGGCGACAGGTGAGTATTGGTTAGGGCGTCAGGCACTTGAGCTTAAATTGGTTGATGCACTGCAAACCAGCGATGATTATCTGATTGAACAAATTAGTCATCGCCGGGTAATGCAAGTGAAGTTTCAGCAAAGGAAAAAATTAGCTGAGCGTATGGGGGCTGGTGCAGCATCCGCTTTGGAGCAGTTGTGGCAGAAACTCTCATCGTTTCATTGGCAGAAATAAGTGCAGCACGCATTTTGGTTAGAATGCTGGCAACAACCTTATCCTGGGTTTCATCTCGATCAGGTGCATCCATTGCTGCAGAGCTGCTGGAGCCGTGTTTATCAGCCAGAGTTGCACTCACAGGTATTGGTGCCATTATGCGGCAAAAGTATGGATATGATTTTTTTGCGCCAGCATATACCAGTCGTCGGTGTTGAGCTGGCTGAGCGTGCCTGTGCTGACTTTTTTCAGGAACAGCAGTTGCCGTTGTCGCTGCATAAAACAGCGCATTATCAGGTCTATACCACGGAGCGCCTTCGCTTACTGCAAGGAGATTTTTTTCAACTGACTAAAGACAACTGTACTGAGTGTTGTTTGGCGTATGATAGAGCCGCACTCATTGCGTTGCCTGTTGAAATGAGGCAGCGTTATGTTAAGCACCTACGGCGGGTTCTTCCTGAAGGTAGTACTTTGTTAGTGATTAGTCTGGAATACCCACCAGAAGAAAAACAGGGGCCGCCTTTTGCCGTGTTTGAAGCGGAGATTCGCCAGCTATTTGCCGGGGCGCAGATTGACTTACTCGCCATCAGCAATCGAACTGGCCTTGGTTTTGCTCGCCGGGCTTTCGCCACCAGTTCGTTGATAGAAAAAGCATGGCGTATTCAACTGCCCTAAGCTGAAGTAATACAGCTTAGGGCAGAGTTCGTGTAGTTATTTAGCTATTATGAATGTGTTTAAAGTCGACGGACTCTTCATCATTGCGTCCTGCTTCCGGATCGTTAAAGACGGTTTCATCCAGCTGTTTTTCGCTTTTCGCAATAACGCATGACACCATAGAATCACCGGTGATATTGACCGAGGTTCTGGTCATATCGAGCAGGCGATCGACACCAATAATCAATGCTATCCCCTCTACCGGCAAGCCGACTTGTTGCAGTACCATGGCTAGCATGATTAAACCTACGCCAGGCACTCCGGCTGTTCCAACCGATGCAAGAGTTGCGGTTAAAATGACCATCAAGAAATCCGTCAGTGATAGATCAACCCCAAACACTTGAGCGATAAAGACGGTCGCCACGCCCTGCATGATGGCGGTACCATCCATATTGATGGTTGCACCCAATGGTACCGTGAAAGAGCCAATACTGTTTTTAACCCCCAGCTTTTTGGTGACGGTTTCCAAAGTAACTGGGATGGTGGCATTGCTGCTTGAAGTACTAAAGGCAAACAAAGCAGCTGCGCGCATTTTACGCATGAAAATAACCGGATTTAGGCCAGTAAGTAGCTTGAGCAGCAAAGGGTAGGTCACAAAGCCATGCAGTAACAAGACACCTAACACCACGAAGAAGTAAGCGGCAAGGCTACTGAACATATCCAGTCCCATGGTACTGAACACTCGCACCATCAAACAGAAAACCCCATAAGGTGCCAAGTTCATCAAGATGGTCACTAACTTCATCACAATGGCATTCAAATCCTGAAATAAATCAGCAATGCGCTCGCCTGGTTTACCACTCATAGCCGTTGCTATACCAAATAACACAGCAAAAATAATGATTTGCAGCATATTGCCTTCGGCCATGGCATTAATAGGGTTCCGTGGGAACATATTAATAATGACTTGGGCCAAGCCAGGTGCTTCTGCAGTACTAAAGGTGGTATCGGTTTGCATATCGACCCCAACGCCAGGGCCTATCAATAAGGCTGCTGTAATAGCGAGGGTAATCGCAATGGCGGTTGTGACTAAGTAAAGCCCTACCGATTTAGCACCCAGACGACCCAAGGTACTGGCATCGGATAAAGAACAGGTTCCACAGACCAGTGAGATAAACACTAATGGCACCACCAGCATTTGCAAACTGGCAATGAAAATTTGACCTCCAATATGAAACAAGCCATCGATAAAAAAGGCTTTGACTGGTAAGTCGAATAAAAATAGTGGGATGTTACGTTCATCTTGACCGGCTAAAAACCATTGCAAGCAGGCACCAAGCACGATCCCGGAAATCATGCCAATGACTATACGGCTGGTAAGACTGAGTTTTTTTGTAGTTTGCATACAGCGTAATTGTTTAGACTCGGAGTCTTTAAAGGTTATCAGTTTGATGGTTAACAACCAACATCAATTGAATTTTTTTTAAGAAATGGTGTGACGGCTGGATAAATCATGGGCTAAGATACAGAATAGATAATAAACCAATAAAAATAATGAAGTCCGGGAGCGTTTTAATGCGAAACATCCAACTTAGTATAACTGCTGTCTTCTTTTCATTACTACTTGTTGCTTGTGGTGGTGGTGGAACTTTAGATGGTGGTGGTAATGGTGGTACCGGGACGGCTCCCGTTTTTACACTAGAACTTGAATTGAATGATAGTGCAGGAGCAGCGTCCGACCAATTATCCGATGCTGAACCATTAACCGCTCGCGCGACTTTATCAGCCACGAACAATGGCACCATAAGTGGACGTGTCATTGTATTTGAGTTCAGTTCTGAAGGTTTGGCTACTTTATCTGCCAGCTCAGGCACTGCATTAACGGATAGCTCTGGAGTGGCTGAGATTGAGCTTAGAGCGGGTGATATTAGTGGCGCGGGTGAATTACGAGCTACGTTGCAAAATACAGATACTAGTGCCGCGGCCGGCTTTAACTCAGCTGGTGATGGTGGGGGAGAAAGCGGAATTACCATTGCCAGTGTTCGCTTGCTAGCCGATCGGACTCAACTAGGCTCTGGCGCCTCCGATAAAATCGAACTATCAGCTTTAGTGCGTGACAGTAACAATGTCTTGTTATCAGGAGTACCGGTTACGTTCTCCTCAGACTCTGGTGAGTTGATCGTAACCTCCGCGGAAACAGAGCAAGACGGGATCGCGAAAGCAACCTTGACCAGTCAAATTGATAAGTCGGTACGTGATATCGTGGTCAGCGCCCGGGTTAATAATATTCGTGATGAGCTATTGCTTCGCGTGGTAGGGACAACGTTAGAAGTTGTAGCACCATCAGCGGTGGTGCTTGGTGATCATGTTGCCATCAACTTCTCCTTACAGGATGCGGCTGGTCAAGGTATTGCTAATGAGGTTCTGACGGTTTCTTCTGAGTTAGGTAACCCGCTGAGTCAAACATCACCAATGACAGGCAGCAATGGACAGGTAAGCATTACATACGATGCTGTGAGCAGTGGAGATGATACTTTGCTGGTGGCTGCTCTTGGTTTAAATCAGTCGGTTAGTTTAAGTGTAAAAGCCGATAGCTTTGTTTTTCTGGCCAATAGCGATAACGAAGCTAGTATTCCTGAAGTGGATTTAAATACAGCCAGATCGATGGAATTGGAATGGCTCACGGATAACATTCCAAACGCGAACCGTAACGTATTGTTTTCAACAACTCGTGGCAGTATAGCCAGCTCAGAGCCTGACTTAAGTGACCAACGTGTTGTAACCGAGTCGATGACGGATGCAGATGGCAAAGCGGAAGTATTCGTTCAGTCATCTTTTGCCGGTTTAGCCACTATCTCAGCTCGAGGTGGTGATAATGAAATTAGCACTCAAAAAGTGGTTGAGTTTATAGCCGTCAATCCCGTTAAAATGGAAGTTCAGGCTTTTCCTGCTCAGCTAGTGCAAGGGGATAGCAGCTCTATTCGGGCCATCGTTCGAGATGAAAATAATAATCCCGTGAAAAACCAGCTGGTCGCATTTTCTTTGGACAACAGCGCTGGCGGTTCTATCAGTTCGGGCACTGCGACAACCAACTCGCAAGGGGTTGCGACAACATCTTTTACCGCAGACTTAACGACTGGCGCAGGTGTTGAAGGTGAAAATTTGATCATCAGTGCTTCTCTGGTTAGTAATTCAGGTGTGACTGACTCAACTGACATTGCTGTGGGTGGCCGGACACTGTTTTTCCGGTTTGGAACTGGCAATACCATCGAAAGCCCATCCGCGAGTTTATATCGTAAAGAGTTTTCCATTATCGTGACCGATGCTTCTGGTAATCCAGTGGCAAATCAGCCGTTGAATGTTGCAGCTGTATCATTACGCTACCGCAAAGGTATTTGGATTAAAGATCCGCCACCACCTGAAAGCTTCACAAGCTGGGTAACTGATGTTACAGCAGGCTGTATGAGTGAGGATGTGAACTTTAATGGTATTTTAGATATTGAATTTGATGGTAATGGAGATCCAATTCCAGGTAGTGGTGAAGACACGAATGGTGATGGGCTACTGACGCCAGGTAACTTGGCGACAGTCCCTTCGACCGTTACGTCGAATGCAGATGGCATTGCTGTCTTCCATGTCACCTACCCACGAGATGTAGCTCCTTGGTTGGATGTTAGATTGCAAGTAAGTGGTTTTGCTGCAGGAACTGAAAATATGAATTATCGCGAGTTTACTTTAACTCCTGCGGCAAGTGATTTAACGACGGAAACGGTGGCGCCACCTGCAAACCCATTCGGACAAAGTGGAAGCTGCAGTGATGCGCTCTGATCGCTCTGATAAAAAAACCCGCTTGTAAGC
>NZ_JAUZVZ010000030.1 GCF_030717845.1 Alkalimonas collagenimarina | reverse complement strand
GCATTTGCGGCTGGTTTGGAGCGCAGCGGAAAACCAGTCCGACAACATGCGCTTGTTAGGGGCATTCATACCCCGTTCCTTGCTGATTTAATATCGAGAAGATTTATCTGATTAATCTTGTCTTTATGAATGATGATAGTAAGCCGTGCTGGATATTTGAATCGCATTTCGCTAATCCGGAAAGTCCAAAGCATGATCTTCAAGAGGTCCTCATCACTTATGGATTTATGGCCTTTTATTCGAGTAATTCCTGAACCAAATATTGGCGTGGACACATTTTGTTGGGCATATACATTATTGACCTTATCCCAAAAGTTAATTAAGAACTCTAAGTACTCAGGCATAGTGAGCAAGGCTTTGTTATTCTTATCGAACTTGGAGAATGCAGTTAATAGATAGTCGCCATGTATACAAATGGTTCCTATTTGGTAACGATCAACCTTGCCCTGCGCTCTATTTGGGTTGCTTTCAATAAATTCATCGCTTTCAAATGCATAGTTTCTAATGTAGTCATCCAGATCAGAAACTGGGACACCGAGATGGTTATTGATAAATATGCCGTTAAGCGAGTTCTCGGCAATTATTTTATTGTCTACCTGCGTGTCAAAATACTCGTTAAATGCAATCGCTTTCAGACCTTTCTGCTGAAAAATATCACCAACTTTAATTGTTACATCGCTTCCTTCAACTTTGATATCAATCTTGTTTAAGGTGTTGGCCCAAATCCAAATTAAAATATAAATTACCACCAACAATCCTACGAAAATCCATCCATATAAAGATTTACAGTCCTTCGGAATATCAACGAATAAGACAATGAGAGATAAGGTTACACTTATATATGAAGTGACCTTGAGAAAGTTTTCAAAAACCCTTTTGTCAAAGAAGCTTACTTTTGTCATCACTTGATTATGTGCCCGTCAGATAATTAAGGGTTATACCGAAAAATGCCTGGATCAACTTTGGTTGCTAGCATAAAGTCCGTGTCATTCAGGGCGCTCTTAATGAGGCTTTGTTTTAATGGCACATGGAGTGTTGGAACTTCACCCATTGAATCTCTGAATATCGGAAGCTTATCCCATAGGTTTTTAACGCTTGTTTTAAGGTTTCCGTTTGTTAGAAGACTCTCTTTGGAGTCATATTCGGGATATATCACAATGACTGGCAGCCCTTGGTCATTAATCCCATAATCAATTTCTTCCCTTAGTGCCCTTGAACTTACTGTATTGGAACTAAGGAAAAGAACGATGTTTTTTGAACTTCTAAGTCGTTCTCTTAGCCTTGGTTTTAACGTTAATTCCCAGTCACTGTTATCGCGGACGTTGTATGTTTTGTCATGCGAGTCATTGAAAGGGAAAGAAGAGTCCTTACCCTTCCAAGCTCGTAGCATGTTGTAATAGCAAAAGTCTTTTGTGGCATGTGCCCCTAGTGCGCTTGCGTTGAAAGGTTCCGCAACATAAAAGGCCGCGTAATTTCCGTTTCTATATGCCATTTTTTTCTCCAAAAGTTATATTGCCGATAGCTAGGCTTGGCCCCTAACATTATATTCATGCGCCAGCTCGAAAACTCATTTTCATATATTCGGAACATAACTTGGTAAATGATTGTTTAACCTTGCTTTTTGAAAACAAGTTCCGATTATGAATCCAACAAAACGAGCTGGCTTGTTTTGTCGTGCAGTCATTCTTGTTTTGTCGCCTTCTTGCGTACTAACTAGCCAAGTTAGCTGACTTTTTTCGTACTGACAAGCTGCAATTTTTACTTATTTCAATTACATTTTTTTCTTGACTAAATGACAATTTATATATAACTGTATATAAATACAGTTTTTATGGTAATTGTCTCATGTCACAGAGCCCGTTTATTGAAACAGTTCGCGCCGCTATTCGGTTGCGTGGATATAGCATTCGCACCGAAAAAAGCTACCTGTACTGGATACGTTACTACATTTGTTTTCATAAAAAGAGACACCCGGAGGATATGGGGCCGGTGGAGGTACGCGGCTTTTTAAGCTGGCTGGCATCCAATCGCCACGTTGCCATCAATACTCAATAAGTGGCTTTAAATGCACTGGTCTTTTTGTATCGCCATATTATTGGTCGCGAGCTAGGTGATCTAGGCTTTACTCATGCAGTGAGGCAACGACAACTACCGGTGGTATTATCCGCAGCAGAAGTGCTAAGCATTATCCAAAAACTCCCACCTTTACCCTGCTTAATTATTTCCATACTGTATGGCAGTGGTTTACGAATTTCTGAGTGTTTGCGGTTGCGAGTGCAAGATATTGATTTCAACCGTCTCTCATTAACCATTAGGGATGGTAAGGGTAATAAAGACCGGCTTACATTACTTAGCTCTAAGCTGGTACCGCAGTTAACTCAGCAGATCGAGCAAGCGCTTAGTAGGCAGAAAAAAGATAATCAGCAAGGCATAGGCCCATCACTGCCGTATGCTCTTAACCGAAAGTACCCGAATGCGTTCCGTCAACCCGGCTGGATGTTTGTATTCCCATCAACGTCAGTCTGCCCTCACCCTGAAACCGGTGAACTGTGTCGGCATCACCTGCATGACAGTATGATCCGTAAAGCACTGAAACCTGCAGTACAGGCATCTGGCCTGCGTAAAAAAGTAGGTTGTCATACTTTTCGTCACAGCTTCGCGACCCACTTGCTGCAACAGGGCTGTGATATTCGTACCGTACAAGAGCTGTTAGGCCATAATGACGTCAGCACAACGCAAATATACACCCATGTACTGGGCCAGCATTATGCCGGTACGTCCAGTCCGTTGGATCGGTTATAAAAAAACCCCGGTGCTATGACCGGGGTTTGATGAGTATTAGCTAGTGGCTTATTCCCACTCAATGGTCGCTGGTGGTTTGCCGCTGATGTCGTACACCACGCGGGAAATTCCGTCGACTTCATTGATGATACGATTCGATACCTTGCCAAGCATATCGTACGGTAGATGCGCCCAGTGTGCAGTCATAAAATCGATGGTTTCAACAGCACGCAGAGCAATCACCCAGTCGTACTTACGGGCATCGCCCATCACACCAACAGAGCGGACCGGCAGGAACACAGCAAAGGCCTGACTGACTTTGTGGTACAAGTCGGCTTTATGCAGTTCTTCAATAAAGATAGCATCGGCGCGGCGCAGCAGTTCGCAGTATTCTTTTTTGATTTCGCCCAGCACCCGAACACCTAAGCCTGGCCCCGGGAATGGGTGGCGGTACAGCATGTCGTACGGTAAGCCCAGCTCCAGGCCGATTTTACGCACTTCGTCTTTAAACAACTCGCGTAATGGCTCGACCAGACCCATTTTCATATGGGCTGGCAAGCCACCAACATTGTGGTGCGATTTAATCACATGGGCTTTACCCGTGACGGAGCCTGCCGATTCAATCACATCCGGGTAAATCGTGCCTTGTGCTAACCAGCGGGCGTTTTCAAGTTTCTGTGCTTCTTCATCGAACACATCAACGAACACACCACCGATGGTTTTGCGTTTTTGCTCTGGATCCTGCTGGCCAGCTAACGCATCAAGGAAGCGATCTTCCGCATCGACATGAATGATGTTCAGGCCAAAATGATTGCCAAACATCTCCATCACTTGCTTGGCTTCGTTTAACCGCAATAAGCCGTTATCAACAAATACACAAGTCAGTTGATCGCCAATAGCCTGGTGCAACAACATCGCTGTAACTGAGCTATCGACACCACCGGATAAGCCTAAGATCACCTGATCTTTACCCACTTGCTCGCGAATACGGATAATGGCATCTTCGATGATGGACGCGGCGGTCCATAGCTTGTCGCAGCAGCAAATATCGACTACGAAATGCTCCAGCATACGCAAGCCCTGACGGGTGTGCGTGACTTCCGGGTGGAACTGCACGCCATAGAACTGGCGCGCTTCATCAACCATACCAGCGTATGGGCAGGTATCGGTACGAGCGATGGTTTCAAAACCTTCGGGGATTTCAATCACTTTATCACCATGGCTCATCCAGACATCAACCAGTGCTGTATTGCTGGCACTGATATGATCTTCGATATTGGCGAACAAACGGTTTTTGGCGATCACCTCGACCTGAGCATAGCCAAACTCACGCATATCTGAGCAGGATACTTTACCACCCAGTTGCTCGGCCATGGTTTGCATGCCATAACAAATGCCCAGTACCGGTACACCGGCCTGAAAAACGTATTCAGGAGCCCGGGGGGAGTTCACTGCAGCCACACTTTCCGGACCGCCCGATAAGATAATACCGGTTGGATTGAATTCACGAATTTGCTCTTCAGTCACGTCCCAAGCCCATAGCTCGCAGTAGACGCCGATTTCACGGATGCGACGGGCGATCAACTGGGTGTATTGCGAACCAAAATCGAGGATCAGGATCCGGTGCAGGTGAATATTTTTGCTCATAATGACCTTATTAAACTGGTGATCGTATCAAACGGATGATCTGATCAAACTAGGTATCGTTTTAAACTGGTGTCTTATCAACCCATGGGCCGGCACAGGCCTGCCCATGGTATCAAGTGCCCAATTAGCCCATGCGGTAATTTGGCGCTTCTTTGGTAATTTGCACATCGTGCACATGCGATTCGCCCATACCAGCGGATGTCACTTTGACAAACTGTGGTTTGGTGCGCATTTCTTCGATGGTGGCGCTGCCGGTCAGGCCCATGGCGGAACGTAAACCGCCCATTTGCTGATGAATGATGTTCTCAATCGGGCCTTTGTAAGCCACCCGGCCTTCAATGCCTTCTGGCACCAGCTTTTCTGCGTTATCACTGCCCTGAAAGTAGCGATCGGAGGAACCATTGCGCTGCGACATCGCACCTAATGAACCCATACCACGGTAGGATTTGTAGTAACGGCCCTGATACAGTTCGACTTCGCCCGGTGACTCTTCAGTACCAGCAAACATGGAGCCAACCATCACGCAGTGCGCACCAGCCACCAGAGCTTTGGCGACATCACCGGAAAAACGAATACCGCCATCGGCAATAATGGTGACTCCCATGCCTTTGACCCCTTCAACCGCATCGGCAATGGCGGTAATTTGAGGCACGCCACAACCTGTGACGATACGAGTGGTACAAATGGAGCCAGGACCAATGCCTACCTTCACCGCATTGGCACCGGCCTCAGCTAATGCCTTGGCGCCTTCAGCCGTGGCAACATTACCGGCAACAATTTGTAAATCCGGGTACTGAGCGCGGGTCGCTTTCACCCGGTCAAGCACGCCTTGCGAGTGGCCATGCGAGGTATCAATCAGCAGAATATCGACACCAGCTTCCACCAAGGCAGCAATACGCTCATCGGTACCAGCACCTACACCAACGGCAGCACCGACCCGTAAACGGCCCAGTTCATCTTTACAAGCATTGGGTTTGCTGGCGGCTTTGTAGTAATCGCGCACGGTGATCAAGCCTTTTAATTTAAAAGCATCATCTACCACCAGTACTTTTTCAATGCGGTGTTGGTGCATTAAGCGGAAGGCTTCTTCGCGTGAGGCTTGCTCATTGACGGTGACTAGGCGCTCTTTCGGCGTCATCAGTACTGAGACTTTATTGGCTGCATTGGCTTCAAAGCTCATATCACGGCCAGTGACGATACCAACCAGATTATTGCTGGCATCCACTACCGGGAAACCAGAAAAGCCATGCTGCTGAGCCAGCGCCTGCACTTCACGAACGGTCATCTCAGGGGTAACCGTTACCGGATCTGAGACCACACCACTTTCGAACTTCTTCACCTTGCGAACATGGGAGGCTTGTTCTTCAATGGTCATGTTTTTGTGAATAAAACCAAGGCCACCTTCTTGCGCAATGGCAATGGCTAAGCGAGCTTCGGTTACGGTATCCATGGAAGCGGATACCATAGGAATACTCAGACTGATTGTGTCGGTCAGCTGGGTGCGCAATTCGGCTGTATGGGGTAAAACTTTGGAGTGTGCCGGTACCAGTAACACGTCGTCAAAGGTAAGAGCTTCTTTCATGATCCTGAGCATTGCAACAATCTCGCTTCTAAGGAAAAACCAAGGGAATGTTGCGGCGCAATTTTAACTTGTTTTGGCCTGTGCCACAAACGATTTTTTCGCTTTTGTGCTAGAGTATGGCGTTTCAGACTGTTGAACTGAGCAACCAGGCCGAGCAACCCCGATGCAAAACAAAGATATATACACCGTATCCCGACTGAACAGTGAAGTAAGAATGACGCTGGAATTGCAGTTTGAGCGCATTTGGCTGCAAGGCGAAGTGTCTAATTTTGTCGCTGCGGCTTCCGGCCATTGGTATTTTTCACTGAAAGACAGTGCGGCTCAGGTCAAAGTGGCGATGTTTCGCCAGAACAACCGCAGTGCCACCATGAAACCACGCAATGGCCAACAGGTGTTGATTAAAGCCCGCATCAGTGTGTATGAGCCCCGTGGTGAGTACCAATTGATTGCCGAGATGCTGGACGATGCCGGTAGTGGTTTGCTGCAACAGCAATTTGAACAACTAAAAACCAAATTACAGGCTGAAGGCTTATTTGCCAGCGAGCGTAAACGTCCCCTGCCCGCCATGATCCAACGTGTTGGCGTGATCACCTCGCCAACCGGCGCGGCCATCCGCGATATTATTACGGTATTACAACGGCGTGCTCCGGGAATTGAAGTGGTAATTTACCCCAGCCAGGTACAGGGTGCGACGGCGGCTCAGCAATTGATTCAAGCACTGCACACCGCGTATCGTCGGCAGGAGGTGGATGTGCTGATTATTGGCCGGGGCGGCGGTTCTTTGGAGGACCTCTGGTGCTTTAACGATGAAGCACTGGCCCGGTTGATGGCGCAAAGCCCGGTACCGATCGTCAGTGCAGTCGGTCATGAGATTGATGTCACCATCAGCGACTTTGTTGCTGATATCCGTGCTGCCACGCCTTCTGCCGCGGCAGAGCTGGTATCAAGCGATCAGTTGCATGTGATGGAACGAGTGCAGCGGTTGCGTCGCGCTTTGCAACAAACACAGCAGCAACAGCTTAGTCGTCTAAGGCCGCAGTTACACAATTTGCAACAACGGTTGCTGGCCCGTCACCCAGCGCGGCAATTGTTGCAACAGCAACAACGGCTGGATGACCTAAGCGGGCAATTGCAACGACGGATGCACCAGCGCTTGCAACAAGCCAAACTTCAGCATATCAGCGTCGAGCGACAGCTGGCACAATTGTCGCCATTAAAAACTCTGCAACAGCAACAGCGCACTCTGCAGCAAGTGCAGCGGCAACTAAGCCGTGCCATGCAGCAGCGTTGGCAACAGCAGCAACAACGATGGCAGCTATTGATGGCCAGGCTGGATACGGTCAGTCCACTCGCCACTCTGGCGCGAGGTTACAGCATTAGTTTTGATGAACAAGGGAAGGTCATTAATTCTGCCGGGCAAGTGCGGGTCGGCCAGACCGTCACGTCGCGGCTGGCCAAGGGTGAGTTTCAATCAACCATCACTGCAATTAAGCCAGGGCCTTAGCTTTTTAAAGCTAAAGCCCACCTTTTAAAACAAAATAAACTCAGTGCGCCGTGTCACTGACCACTTCGCCATTGATGATGACCGTGGTGACTCTGGAGCTGTATTCAAACGGGTCGCCATTGTACAACACCAGATCGGCGTCTTTGCCGGGTTCCAGCGAGCCAATGCGGTCATCCAAACCCAGAATTTTGGCCGCCTCAATGGTGATACTGCCAAGCGCCACTTCAGGTGGTAAACCATAGGCGGCAGCCATCGCCGCCTCCCATAGCACCACTCTGGTTTTTGGCACATAGCGCTCATAACCACTTTGCAGTGCAAACGGGATACCAGCTGCATGCAGTTGCTGCGCTGAAGTAAAGCTGGCATTTTCCAATTCACCAAATTGCCGTGCCATGGTCGGGTGCAAAATAACCGGCACTCCGGCCGCTTTGATGGCATCAATTGCCAAATAAGCTTCAGCGGCACCATCCAATACCACAGGAATGGAAAACTCTTCAGCCAATCGAAGTGCCGAATGAATGTCTTGTTCCCGATAGGCCGTAATCAACAGAGGCGTTCGCCCAGCCAGCACTTCTGCCAAGGCTTCCAGTTCCAAATCACGCGCTGGTGCCTTGTCACCATCCCCCTGTTTATCACGATACTCGCTGGCTTTCATCAATTGTTGGCGTAACATCGCCATTTGTTTAGCCCGGGTACCCGGGCTTCTATTTTCAGCACCGAAAGCACCCGGACCAAGCTGAGCCACAATCATCGACAATGGCTTTAACATGCCTGCATCGACGTTATTGCCTTGTGTTTTAATCAACATGGTTTGACCAGAAATTAATGCACCGGGGCCGTGTCCGGTATGTAAGGTAGTCACGCCAAGACTTCGCAGCCAATCAACTAAGCGTTCACGGGAGTTGTAGGCATCGAATGCTCTGAGCTGTGGCTGCATTGCGGTCGATGTTTCTAACTGATCCTGATCATGCGGCTGGTTTAAGTAGCCCGCCAAGCCGACGACGGTACGCGCATCGATCAAGCCAGGTGTTACTTCTGCGGCCTGAAGGGTCCGGGTTCCTGCTGGCAAACGGATGTCACTCTGGCGGCCAACCTGCTCTATCTTGCCCTGATGGATCACCACGACGCCACGTTCAATCACGGGCCCAGCCTGAGTATGTACTTTATCAGCCAGCACAGCCAAACGCTCTGCCAACACCGCAGGTGAACATAGCCCCAGTGCCAAAGTCAGCGAGCTTATGGTTAAAGTCAGACGTTTCATAAGCCAGCCTCCATCATAATAATATCGGAGGCAATGGCATCACGGCCTGCCCCATAACCACCCGTTGCATAAATGGCATGCTCAGGATCATCCAAATTAAAAACCTGCGTGCCATCAATCCAGGTTTCCAGCACCCGGGTATAAACACTTAACGGGTCGCCATCCAGAATGACAAAGTCCGCATCCTTGCCGGCTACCAGCGAACCCACGCGTTCGTCCAAATCAAGCATTTTAGCGCCATTGATGGTCAACGAGGCTAAAGCGGTGTCACGGTCCAGCCCAAAGCGCATGCCCATACCAGCAGAACGGAGGAACAATCGGGAGTCGGTAATAGGGTCATCGGTATGATAAGCAAGCAACACGCCAGCCTCTGCCAGTAAACGGCCATTGTCCGGCTCCAGATTCATGACCTCTAGTTTACCGCCAGGACTATCAATATGGATAATCGATGCAGGTACACCGGCTGCTGCAATTTCATCGGCAACCAATCCTGCTTCACTGACATGGTGCAGCACCACGCGCAAGCCAAACTCTTCGGCGATACGCAATACCGTTAATACATCATCATGCCGATGGGTATGGTGATGCACCAAACGCTCACCCGCTAACGCTTCACACAAGGCTTCGTTACCAAGATTGCGGCTTGGTTTATCATCACTTGCCAGTTTTTTGCAGTACTCTTGGGCAGCAATCAACTGAGTACGCATCAGTGCCGCTGCTTTGCCTCTGGTACCGGGAAAGGGTGATGCCCGAAGTGGGTTGGTACCATTGGCCATTTTAATACCGCCCATCATGCCACCAGCCGCATTTCGGATGGCTAAATCTTCCACGCTATTGCCTTCGCGCAACTTCATGTACAGAGTTTGGCCACTGAGTAAATGGCCCGATCCTGGCATCACATTGACCGTGGTGATCCCTCCAGCTCTGGCTTTAATGATTCCCGCATGTCGCACGTTGATGGAGTCCAGTGCGCGGACATCGGCCTGGATGGGTGCGCTGCGATCAGCTCCGGCTACCTGGCCAATATGAGAGTGGGTATCCACCAAGCCGGGCATGATCACCTTGCCATCGACCTGACGAACGTCTGCGTTTGCCGGGATAGCAACATCACGACCCAGTGCCAAAATTTTACCCCCGGCAACCAACAAAGTGCCCTGTTCAACAGGCTCCCCTTCAATGGGAATGAGGGTGGCGCCGACAAAAGCGATAGGACGTTGCTCGGCCACAGCACTAGCGGCCAGTGCGCCATAGGCCAGTGAGCCAAGCAACAAAACAAAGAGTGTACGCATGATAATTACCAAACACAGAAATGAATAAACCCAGCATAGACAGTCCCATGCAGCGAGACAAGCTGCATCCATCCTGTCTCAGGTTACTGTCATCGCATCCAACAGCTGCGAACGCTTCAAACAAAGCAGCTATGGCTGCTTTGTTTGAACGGAGGCCAGTTAATGCGCTTCTTCAGCTACCGGTGGTGTCCCTTTGATCCGGGCAATCAGAGCTTTGACCGGGCGCTTGGCGTCATCCAGAATCACATAGAGGCAAGGCACCAGAATCAAGGTGATCAAAGTCGCAAATAGCACGGCAAAGCTCAGTGATATCGCCATTGGAATGACAAACTGCGCCTGCAAGCTGGTTTCAAACATGATCGGTACTAAGCCAAAAAAGGTGGTCAGAGAGGTGAGTAAAATCGCCCGAAACCGCATTTTACCCGCAGTGACCACCGACTCTTTTAGCGACAGTCCCTGCTTGCGCGCCTGATTGACGTAATCGGTTAGCACCAGACTGTCGTTGATCACCACCCCGGCCGCCGCAATCATGCCGAAGAAAGAGAACAGCGACAAGTTGTAACCCAGAATGAAATGAGCAAACACAGCGCCAATCATGCCAAAGGGGATCACCGACATCACAATCAATGGTTGTGTATAGCTTTTTAATGGGATAGCCAACAGGATATAAACCATCAGCATGCCGGCAATCATGTAGAGAAACATTTGATCACGCTGCTTTTGCTGCTCTTCAATTTGGCCCCCAAGTTCAGAGCGAACTCCCGGGAACTGTTCGAGCACATCTGGCATTACATCATTACGAACCATGGTGACCACCTCACTGGTAGTGACCTGAGACTGGTCGACATTGGCAGTAATACGCACCGTACGAAAGCCATTTTCGCGATTAATGCGTGAAATACCGGCAGTTTCAACCAATTCAGCTACATCGCCCAGCATGACAAACTCACCATCGGGTAGGCGAATTTTGCTGTAATCGAGCGCCGCAATTTGCTCACGATTCAGTCGCGGATAGCGCACCATCACCCGTACCTCATCACCATCACGGATCATGCGTTGTGCCTCTACGCCATAAAAACCAGCGCCAACCTGGCTGGCAATATCGGTCGGGGTCAGACCCAACTGATAAGCTACCGGTTTTAATTCCAGATTCAGTTCTTTGCCAGCAGAATCGATGGTCGAACTGATATCGTAGACACCAGGGATTTTCCCAAGCTCATCAATCAACGCCAAGCCTGCTTGATTTAACTGATCGATATCACGACCAAACAGGCGATATCCCAGGTTACCTTGATCTCCCATACCAGTCACATCATCCTGCACCTGAATTTGCCGGACACCAGGTAACTCCGGCATGGCCTCTCGCCAACGGCGTGACAGTTCAAACGCATTAAAGGGGCGATCATCTTCATCTACTAAAGGCACCACCACCTGACCACTGGTCTGGCTATTCAAAAAGGCAAACACATCCCTTAGCATCGACTTGCCGGTTTCTTCTTTTATCAATACTTCTTGCTGATAAATCATCTGCTCAATCGCAAGCAAGCTGGACAGCGTTTGTTGCTCGGAGGCATTCTGATGCATTTCAAAGCGGATCGATGGGAAGTCATGTGGCACCGGCGGCATAAAGACCACCCGAACATGATTGGATGCTATCAAGGCAATGGTGACTAGCAGCAATGAAAAGAACGCTGCCAATGTTGCATAGCGATGCTCCATGCAACGCTTCAGAAAGGGTTGATAACGATGTTCGATCAAGTGCTGAAAGCGCTGGTTAAACCGACTACGCCAATGCCCTTCTTTTAAGGGCTTAATTTTGCTATGCGCCAAGTGAGCAGGTAGGATCAACTTGGATTCAATCAAGCTAAAAATCAAACACAACACTACCACAATGGATATATTGCGAAACTCATTCGACTCCATGCCCTGCGCAAACATAAAGGGCGCAAACACTGCAATGGTCGTCAATACACCAAAGGTCGCAGGCACGGCCACACGTTTGGCACCCCGGATAATATGCTCAACCGAGTGACCTTTTTGCTCCGTTTCATGGTAGGCACTTTCGCCAATGACAATGGCATCATCCACCACGATCCCCAGCACCATGATAAATGCAAACAAGGTGACAATATTAATGCTGACGCCAGCAAACGGCATCAACCAAATAGCGCCTAAAAAGGCAATCGGCAAGCCAAGCATAACCCAAAATGCCACTTTAAAGCGCAGGAACAGCATCAACATCAAAAAGACCAACACCGAACCTTGCAATAAATTGCTCCACATCATATTAAGGCGGCCATTCAGGTAGTAGGTCATATCTACCAAAACTTCTAACTGATAGCCTTCTGGTAGTTGCTTGTTTTTAAAGTCGATGTATTGATGGACACTGCGAGCGACATCCGGCAAAGATTGAGTGCTTGAAGCCTCTACTTGCAAAAAGGCTGCATTACGGCCATTACTCCGCATGTAGTTAACGCGTTCCTCAAAGCCATCATGAATGGTGGCGATATCCCCAAGTAGTACTCGCTCGCCTTGCGGTCCCACGATCACCGGGATCATGGCAAGCTCAGGGCCCCGATACACACGTTGTTCGGAGCGGATGGCGATCATACCCGCTTCGCTTCGGATCATACCGGCAGAAATATTGTCGGAGTAACTACGGATCGCCCGGCTCACATCTGACAAGCTGATGTCATAACGCTGCAAGACCGTTGGATCAATCTCAACCGCAATTTCCCAGCCTGGCATCGAATTAAAATTAACGAAACTGATTTGTTCCAGCATCAGCAGTTCATTTTCTATCTCGCGGCCCATGGCTTTTAGTTGCAACGGGTCTTCACTTCCGGTCAATACCAGTTCAACCGCTTGCTGACGCCACTCCACCTGATAAATGGTCAGTGGCTCCATACCTGCGGGGAAAGTACCAATAGAGTCGACGCGAAGTTTGATCTGATCCAGTCGGCTGCTAATGTCTTGGCCAACTTCCAGCTCAACACTGATCCGGCCCGCACCGCGCCAGGCAAAACTACGAATGCGCTTAATGCCTTCAACATCCTGCAGCGCTTCTTCAATTTTAATTAAAATACCTTCTTCAATCTCCTGTGGTGCGGCACCACGGAAGGTACTATTGATATGGATGTAGTTGATTTCCAGCTGAGGGAACATCTGGCGCTGCATGCCATTGTAAGTCACCAACCCCATCACCAGAATGAATACCATCATTAAATTGGCAGCAACCGGGTTGTTGGCAAACCAGGCAATAATGCCTCTTTTTGGGTCCAGGCTGTCCATAGCTTACTCCGATTTAGCGACGTCAACTGCCGCGGTGCCAGTACGAACCATCATGCCCGATTGAGGAAAGTTTGGTGCCAACAGCACCAGCTCATCACCTGGCTGCAAGCCTTGCTCAATCAACACCGTTTTGCCTTCTTGGCGCATCACTTGTACTGCTTGACGACGCAGCGTATTGTCTTCATTGACCAACCAAACATGCTGATTTTGTACCGCATCTTGTGGCACTTCGAATACAGCTTGATGCGTGCGCCCAGCCAACACCACTTCGACGTAATTGCCAAATCGCAATACCGGTTGCTCTGTATTCAGGCTATAGGGATCATCGACCTGCACCACCAAGTGACCCATACGGGTTTTGCCGTGGATCACCCCTAAATCACGCACCACTTCGGCACTGCGCTGCTGTCCATCAAATTGCACCATCGCAGGGACACCGGCCACGGAGCTTGGCAGAAAGTTCAAATCAAAGCCTGCGATCGGCAGCACAATCTCTGCTTGCTCTATGCTGTAGATCTCACCAAGAGTAGTACCTGAACCCACCACCTGGCCCAGCCCGACCACCCGATTAATCACCAGGGCATCGTAAGGAGCCACAATACGGGTTCGTTCCAGATCACGCTGTGCTTTTTGCAAGGCGGCCCGGGCCGACTTTACCCCGGCTTCAGCACTATGCAGTTGCGGTTTACGTAGCCCCAGCGCAGATACCTCTGCCGACGATAAATGACCAAGCTCTTGCTCGGCCACTCGTGCCATGGCTCTTTCTTGCTCTAACGCGGACCAGGCAGACGCTACTGCGGCTTCAGCAGATAACACAGCAGCTTCAAAATCAGCAGCATCCAATGCTGCCATAACCTCACCTTGCTTAATGAGCCCACCTGCAACAAAGGATGGGTGCAAATCAATAATCCGACCTGAGACTTCAGGTGTCAGCCGGGTCTTTTCTTTCGCTTGCACTTCACCAAACACCCGTAATTCAAAACGATGTGGCCTTGGCTGCAGAATTTGTGTATCGACTAAAGGGGGTAAGGCGCGGCTAGCATCGGTCTCAACAGACTGAGGAGCAGTAGCGAAGACTAAAACAAATAGCAAGATGCCAGCCAGTAAGATCCCAATTGCGATGGCGACTTTGTGCCAGACATTCATGAATTGCTCCGTAGTTTTTATAGCGAAAAATTACTCTATAAAATAGCAGAGACGATGTCGTTAAGGTATTGAAGAAATGTTAGCGAGTATGTACAAGGACACATTTTGTAGCAAAATTACACCACCGCGGCAGACTGCTGCGGTGGCAAGACCTGATAACTGATTACGATTTCTTGATTTTTTGTCGTGCTTTGAGCAAACGCTCCCGTTTATACAGTTGATTTGGTGTCATGCTGACTCGTTTGTGTTCCGTTGCAAATGGGTTATCACCTTCACGAAACTCAATACGGATCGGCGTGCCCATAATTTGCAACGCTTTGCGGTAATAGTTCATCAAGAAGCGCTTGTAAGACTCAGGTAAAGCGCTGACCTGATTGCCATGGATCACAATCAATGGTGGATTATAGCCACCCGCATGCGCATATTTAAGCTTTACCCGACGCCCTTGTACCAAAGGCGGTTGGTGATCATCTTGCGCCATTTTCATAATACGCGTCAAAATAGAGGTGCTGATCCGCTTGGTTGCTGAATCATAAGCCTCCTCCACTGACTCGAACAAATTACCCACACCAGAACCGTGCAAAGCGGAAATAAAATGCAAGCGGGCAAAGTCGATAAAACCAAGCCGGCGATCCAGCTCTCGTTTAATCTCATCTTTAACGCCTTCGTTCAGACCATCCCATTTATTGACTGCGATGACCAAAGAGCGTCCAGCATTAAGCGCAAAGCCCAGAATACTTAAATCTTGATCGGCAATGCCCTGACGCGCATCCAGCACCAGCAACACCACATTGGCCTCTTCAATCGCTTGCAGAGTCTTCACTACCGAAAACTTTTCAACCTTGTCGTCAATACGGCCACGACGACGCACGCCTGCCGTATCAATCAGGATATAATCCCGCTCATTGCGTTGCATTGGAATAAAGATAGAATCCCGGGTTGTGCCCGGCATATCAAACACCACCACCCGCTCTTCACCCAAGATACGGTTGGTTAATGTAGATTTACCTACATTGGGTCGACCGACAATGGCCAGTTTAATTGGCTTATCGTGAAAAGGTTGCTCTTCAGCCGATTCATCATCCGACTCATCATCAAGCTCGGAGGGCTCAAACTCGGCAGCAGCATCGGCTTGCTCTTGCTCATTCTGGCCTAATAAAGGTAGTAACGATTCGTTCAGCAATACCGATAAACCGCGACCATGCGCTGCAGCGATAGGCCAGACCTGACCAAGCCCCAGGCTATAAAAATCTGCAACCGCCGAATCCGCATCCAGCCCGTCCGTTTTATTAGCCACCAAAAACACAGTTTTTTCTGATTTGCGTAAATGCTCAGCAATCCCTATATCAGCAGAGGTCAATCCCGCCCGGGCATCCAGCATAAACAAGACAACATCGGCCTCATCAATAGCACGCAATGACTGCTCTGCCATTTCCACTTCAATGCCTTGTGCATCACCATCAATACCGCCGGTATCCACCACAATAAAGGATAAATCTTCGTACTGGACCGAGCCATACTTTCGATCCCGGGTCAGGCCAGGGAAATCCGCCACCAGTGCATCCCGGGTACGGGTCAAACGATTAAATAGTGTCGATTTGCCAACATTGGCACGACCGACCAAAGCTACCACCGGTAACATGAGCTCACCTCAAAAATAAAATAACAGGCCCAAAGGGGCCTGTTATAAAGCGTAGTGCAAATTACGGATTAAGGCAGTCGTAATACGACTAACTCACCATTGCGGCTTTGTAGCACCAAATGCTCACCATCGGTAACTGGTGCTGTGTATAAACCTGACTTATCGAAACGGTGGCGGGCTACCAGATCGCCGGTACTGCGATCCAACCAATGCAAATACCCTTTGTTATCACCAAAAACCAGATAATCACCAAATACGGTTGGTGCAGTGACAAAATGTCGTTCCAGCGCAGTTTGTGCCCACACTTCCTGCCCGTTACGGCGATCGATGGCATAAACACGGCCATTGGAGTCGACCACGTAAAGTATATTTTCAGCAACAGCCATATTGCGGAAACTGGCATAGTCCCGCTTCCATAGCGGACGGCCAGAGGTCAGCTCTAACGCGACCAATTCACCGTTGTAGGCTAGTGCATACATGGTATTACCGACAACGACAGGCTTGGCATCCACATCCACCAAACGTGCCAGATCAGTGGCACCTTCTGGCGTAGCAATAACTTCTTCCCAGGCAGGTAAGCCGTGATCAGAGATTAATACACCTACTTTCCCCGAGCCCGAACCAAAAACAACACCACCGGATACAATCACCGGCTCAGCAACACCACGAATGGTGAGCATCGGCAATTCTTGCTCATAGGTCCAGCGTTTGGCGCCGGTAACCGGATCCAATGCAATCAGTAAACCTGAGCCGGTGTTCACTACAATCATGCCATCACCTGTGGCTGGAGCAGCTAATACTTCACCGGGAACTTTGGTGCGCCAATTGATCGCTCCGGTTTCAGGGTTCAGAGCAATGACTTCACCATTCTCAGTACCAAGCAGTATGTGACCAAAGCCACGTGACAGACCACCAGAGATACGGGCGTTTTCTTTATTACGGTCTACCAACAACCGCCAAAAACCGATTTGCTCTTCACGCCGAATATCAAAGGCCCATAGCCGTTTTCCAGAGGCTAAATCAAACGCAGAAACGATACCGGTGCGGTTCGCTGCATAGAGTTTGTCGCTGGTGATTAATGGCCGCAGACTCGAGTCAAAATGCTGCACCCCATCAATCGCCGTATGATCCCATACCACCACAGGTCTGAACTGATTGTTAACTTCTGGCAGCACCAGCTTTTCTTTCTTAGAAGAACAGCCTGCCAACAGCACAATAACCAACCCCAGACCAACTAAAGTTTTCATTGAAATTAACTTCACGGATTTCCCTCAACATGGACATGCGCCAATTCATCCAGTTTAATCTTCAACAACTGGTTGCCTTCGGTGGTATCACTGTTACGTGCCTGAACATAAGCTCGCTTCGCGGCTACGCTATCCCCAAGCGCTAATTGAATATCCCCCATCAGCTCTTGTTGCTGCGCTGCAAAACTGGCAGGAACCGGTGTGTCTAGCACAGCCAGGGCTTTTGTTGCCTGGTCCTGCTGCAAGTGCACCCGGGCCAGACGCAGACGTGCGATGGTTTTAATCACGGTGTCATTGCTTTGGGCTATCACCCAGCTCAATTGTTGCTCTGCTAGCTCATAATCGCCTTTCATTACGGCATCACGCGCTTTCAACATTGCTGCAAATTGTGCATACGAGGTACGCTCATGCGCTGCCATGTACTGCTCAGCATCAGACAGCCAGTTATCTTGCTGATTTTCTTTTGCCTGCAGCAGTTGTTCAAAGCTTGTTGATGCTTGCTCTGCTTGTGCTAACTGACTGCTCTGATAATAACGAAAACCATAGAGGCCACCTAAACCAATAATGGCACCAGCAACGATGGTGATGCCATATTCCCGCCAAAAGCGCTTAATGGCTTCGACCTGTTGTTCTTCGCTGCTATATACTTCCATACTTCACTCCGTTAATTCTGCTGCAACTCACTGACCAAATCGGCCAGGGGAATCGTGCGTTGTGGCTTATCGCTGCGCAACCACTTGATGGTGATGCAACCACGTTCCAGTTCATCGCCCCCCAGCACCAAAGCCAATTCAGCTCCGGACTTGTCGGCTTTTTTAAATTGTTTTTTCATGCTACCACCACCGCAGTGTTGCATCATCCTTTTCTGCGGAAAAGCTGAGCGTAGCTGTTCGGCAACAGGAATCATACCAAGTTCCGCGTCAAGACCAACCGCCATCAGATACCAATCCGCTTGCGATGGCAGCTCCGGGGCTAACTCCAAGGTTTGCAGTAGTAAGACCAAACGTTCTATCCCCATGGCAAAGCCAACGGCAGGGCAGCTTTTGCCACCCAACTGTTCCACTAAACCATCGTAACGACCGCCGGCACAGACAGTGCCCTGAGCACCTAAGCTATCGGTGACCCATTCAAAAACTGTTTTGTTGTAATAATCAAGTCCACGCACCAGTCGCGGGTTCACTTCAAATTCGATGCCTGCAGCTGTTAAACGCTGTTGCAACTCGGCGAAATGCTCTGCGGACTCATGATCGAGATAATCGGCTAAGCGAGGCGCTGCGGCCAGTAACTCCGCTAAATCTGGGTTTTTGCTATCCAAAATACGCAATGGGTTGCTGTGCAACCGACGCTTGCTGTCTTCATCCAGCTGATCATCATGGGCGGCCAGATACTCAACCAGCGCAGCACGATAGTGCTGGCGTGCTTCAGGGCTACCCAGCGTATTCAGCTGCAAGCGAACATGGCCACTCAAACCCAACTGTTGCCATAAACGCGCAGTGAGTACAATAACTTCGGCATCTATGTCTGCCGAAGCAATGCCAAAGGCCTCCAGACCAAACTGATGAAACTGACGATACCGGCCTTTTTGTGGCCGCTCATGTCGAAACATCGGCCCCATGTACCAGAGACGCTGTTCTTGATTGTACAATAAGCCGTGTTGATTGCCGGCCCGCACACAACAGGCGGTGCCTTCTGGTCGCAACGTCAGGCTGTCGCCATTACGATCGATAAAGGTATACATTTCTTTTTCAACGATATCGGTCACTTCACCAATAGAACGTTTGAACAAGTCTGTCATTTCCACAATGGGAAAACGAATTTCCTGATAACCATAGCTGGCAACTGTTTGGCGTAAAACTTGCTCCAGATATTGCCATACCCCAGTATCCTGAGGCAGACAATCATTCATGCCGCGTATCGCCTGTACTTGTTTTGACACTGTGACTACTTCCGCTGCAGTTTGCTAAAAAATAGACGGGATTATAGGAGCTTCAGCAGCAAACACCAAGCTTTCCCGCCAGATTCTGTTTAATCTATTTGCTGTACTTGTATAAGCTGGCTTTTCTCACGCAGGTATTGCCGGATTTGTTGCTCGAGCTGCTCAGCGATATGGTCATTGTCCATCCGTAGTTTCTGCCGCTCACCATTGATGTAAAAACCACTCTTACGATTGGCGCCAGCCACTGCTAAATTGGAGATCAGCGCTTCACCAGGCCCATTCACCACACAGCCGATGACCGAGACGGTTAAAGGCTCAACCACATCCTCTAAACGCTGCTCCAGCTGATTCATAGTTTTAATCACGTCAAATTCTTGCCGGGAACAACTCGGACAGGCAATAAAATTAATGCCTCGGGAGCGAATACGTAAGGATTTTAAGATATCAAAAGCGACTTTCACTTCTTCAACCGGGTCGGCCGCTAACGAAATACGTATCGTGTCGCCTATGCCTTCAGCCAACAACATGCCCAAGCCTATAGCGGATTTGACCGCACCAGCACGAGCACCGCCCGCCTCTGTAATGCCTAAGTGCAATGGTTGCTGAATTTGCTTGGCCAGCAAACGATAAGCCCCTACCGCCAGAAACACATCGGAGGCCTTCACACTGACTTTGAATTGATCGAAGTTCAGCCGATCCAGAATATCCACATGTCGCATAGCAGATTCAAGCAATGCTTCCGGTGTTGGCTCTTTGTATTTTTGTTGGATATCGGCTTCCAGAGAGCCACCATTGACACCAATTCGGATAGGAATATTGTAATCTTTAGCGCAATCAACTACCGCACGGATACGATCTTCCCGGCCAATATTACCGGGGTTAATGCGCAAACAATCGACACCATACTCGGCGACCTTGAGCGCAATACGATAATCGAAATGAATATCTGCCACCAAGGGAACTGGCGACTGTTGTTTAATCAACCGGAAGGCTTCGGCAGACTCCATGGTCGGCACGGAGACCCGAACTAAATCTGCACCAGCCGCCGCGATAGCTTTAATTTGTGCAACTGTCGCCTCCACATCCGTGGTGCGTGTATTGGTCATGGATTGCACAGCAATGGGTGCATCGCCTCCGATAGGCACGTTGCCTACATGGATTTGAGTACTCTTACGACGTTGGATAGGGTTGTCTGAAAACATAATTAATCTTGTAAGGGAACGGAAAATTTAGCCACCCGACTGGTGTTAAAGCCGGATAAGTCGACCGCATGGTCATTTAAGTCAATCTCAACCACTGTCGGATTACCTAAGGTTACGGTAAATGGGGCTATCCCCTGTACCTGTAACTGATAACCTGCTTTTTTGGTACCAAATGCTACGCGGGAGCCTTCTGCATCAATCACATCAATCCAGCAGTCATCTTTAAACCGCATACGTAAGCTACTGGCACCACTCACTAGTTCTGCATTTTGCGGAGCCATTGCACTCACTACAGACGATAGAGGACTCTCTACGCCACTGGCCACCCACTCTGGAGTACTAGGCTGTGGCACGTCAACCGGCTCGCTGCTGATGAATTCAGCTGCTTGCTCCACTTCGGGTAATGGAGCCTCTGCATTACCGGACTCAGGTTCCATACTGGCTCGGGCAGTATCAGCCTGCACCGCCTGTTCAGTCGTAGCTTCAGTACTATTGTCAGTTAGCCAGTGCGTTTGCCACCACCAAACCAACAACATCCCCACCAACACAGCAATCACCAGATAAGTTAACAGCATAAAACGATTTTCGGTGGCTTCTTTTTCTGTTCTATTGGAAAAGCTATACATCGCCCGAGGTTCTACAGCCTTAGCGCCGTGCAGTTGCTCATAAGCTTTTAGTACTTCATGCTCTGAAATCTTCAGCAGCCGGGCATAACAACGCAGATAACCACGAATAAAGGTAGGCAACAACTTGGCATCATACTGATCAGACTCCATGCTCTGAATCAAAGATAAGCCTAAATTAAGCTGATTGGCAGCCTCTTTCTGGGACCATTGCTTTTTTTCACGGGCAGCACGTAGCAATTGCCCCGGAGTAGGCTCAGCAGAAGTTACATCAGTTGTCGGTTCAGTCGTCATGGTTTATGGTAGCCGGATCACTCAGATAAATTTGTTGCCCAACATAAACCCGACTTTGGTCAGTCAGGTTGTTCCAATACAACAATCGGGACAAGCGCACATTATACAGCATGGAAATACTAAACAATGTATCCCCACGCGCTACTACATGAAAATCGGGTCGTTCTATAGCCGCAATTTCCGGCTCATTCAGCAACTCCGCCGGCGCTTCAGCCAACCAGAGGCGCTGACCACTACGAATAACGGCTTCGGGTGTTAAATTGTTCCATTGTTGCAGTCGCTCCAACCTGATGTTGTATTGGACTGAAATAGAAAACAATGACTCCCCTTGTTGCACGATATGCTGAGGTACTGACTGACGTTGTGATACAACCTCAGAGAACTCTGTTCTGGATACTGCTTCAGCATCCATCGCAGTTGGCAGTTCAGCTTCAGTCGACTCCACATCGGCTAAATGCATCGATTCGGTCTCGCTGTCATATCGGTCCGTTTGTGGGCTGCTGTCATGGACCACAGCATCCGTTTGAAGTTCAACGAGGGCAGCTTGTTCGCTGAAAGATTCTTCAGAACGAGCTGCATCCAGTTGCTCCGCGCTGCGAGATGGTTGTTCTGATGAGCTGTACTGCGGCTTAGGAGCTTCTGTGGTCTTAGTTTCAGCTGTCAAATGCTGGTCCGATGGTGTGTTACCCGACGTTGAACTGACTGAAGGTTGACGAGGGGCCGTCTGAACGGGACTGAACATCGCCAGTGACGCTGCAATATCAGTCGCTTCATGAGCCGGTTCAGGCCTGACTGGCGCCGTCGTAGCTTCTGCGGCAGTCGCAACACTTGGCTGCGATGGCCGGGCCAAAGACTCAGATCGAGTAGCTGTTTGAGGATCTGCCGACGACGTTTTTCGAACAATACGAATTTGCGGCTGTGAAGAAGAGGTGTTGCTTTGCGCCGGCTCAGATTCTGCCGGCAAATCAATTTGCGATATCAAGTATTGCTTGTAACGCTCACGTAATTGCTCGTATTCGGTCTGATCCAACTTGTGTTGCAGCATGAGTTGAGCTGGCTCACTGTCAGGATACACTTGCAATAAGAGTTCTCGAGACGCTTTCATGGCCTCTTCGTTCAGCTCTTTATCTGCTATAAGATAACTAAGTAATGACGTATTGGCCGATACATGGCCCAACCGCTGAATCCGGGTCAAATGCTGCCGTGCCGCCTGATTATTGCCCATGGCATATTCCAGCGCGGCTAAATTCAGTAAACTACTGATGCGATTACTACTATGTACAACTGAGGCTTCAAGGTACTGATGGGCCCGGCCAAAGCTATTCTGCTGCAACATGCACAAAGCCAGGTTTTCATAACTTTCAGAGACTCGCATATAACCCGGCCTGCGAATGGCATTCAGCAACAGCCGTTCGGCCTCTTCATACTTATCAATCTGGCACAAAAAGGCGCCATAATTGTTGTAGGTATCAGCATTGTCTGCATCACGGGCCAGTGATTGCTTGTAAGCAGACTCCGCCTGTTCATTTTCACCAACACTCTGGTAGTAATAGGCCAAGGCATTATAAACTTCAGGCAGTTGAGGAGCCATCACTCTGGCACGTTCAAGGTTGTAGATAGCCTGAGCATTCTCGCCACGCTGTAAATAATTAAGTCCGAGTGACATTCGTGTTCGTGCAGCTTCAGTGTTATCGACCTGTCGCTGTTGCACCGGTCGGTCTGATCCGACATAAGTGCTTTCAGACACGCAGCCTGACAACACAAATGCACTCATCACAACGATGCTAACCGACAGTTTTTGCATAACTTTTGCCTTAGTAACTACCCTTACGAGGTCATTCTGACTGAAATCGGCTGACCTTTCATTTGTTTTTTTAATAATCGTTTGGTGCGATCCACCACATCCCCAACCAGTTGGCCACAAGCTGCATCAATATCATCGCCTCTGGTCTTACGTACCATGACGGTAAAACCATGTTGCTGCAAGACTTTATTGAAACGATCGATGCGTGAGTTGCTTGAACGCAAGTAAGGCGAACCAGGGTATGGATTGAATGGGATCAGGTTGATTTTAGCGGGCGTATCACGAAGGGCATGAGCCAACTCGTGCGCTTGTTCCATGCTATCGTTAATGCCTTCCAGCATCACATATTCGACCGTCACTTTATCGTTGGCTTTCGACCATTCGACATAGCGACGTGATGATGCCAGAAAATCTTCCATCGGATACTTTTTATTCACAGGCACCAGTTGACTGCGCAGCTCATTGTTAGGGGCGTGCAGTGAAATGGCCAGCGCCACATCAATTTTCCCCAACATCGCATCCAGTGCAGGCACAACCCCTGAGGTACTTAAGGTGACACGACGTTTGGACAAACCAAAGCCATAATCTTCCATCATCAGCTCCATCGATGGAATCACATTGTTCACATTAAGCAAAGGCTCTCCCATGCCCATCATCACCACATTGGTGACTGGCTTCTCGCCTGTATCACCAAAGCTGCCAATAATTTTCGATACCCGCCACACTTGTCCAATAATTTCAGCCACCGTAAGGTTACGGTTAAAACCTTGCTGGGCCGTAGAGCAAAAGGAGCAGTCGAGGGCGCAACCTACTTGTGATGAGACACATAGCGTACGACGGTCTTTTTCAGGGATCCAGACCGTTTCAACCTCTTGCCCACCATCTAACCGCATCACAAACTTAATGGTGCCATCCAGACTATCTTGTCGAGTAGCCACTTCTGGGGCACGGATTTCACAGCGCTCTTTCAGTTTTTCTCGCAGGACTTTGTTGATGTTGGTCATCTGATCAAAATCATCAACACAGTAATGATAGATCCACTTCATCACCTGATCAGCACGAAAAGGTTTCTCGCCCATTTCCGCAAAGAACGCTTTCATTTGCGGCCGGGTAAAGTTGAGCAAATTAATTTTTTCGGCAGATGTTGTCATGTGATCTATTCCTGTCTAACAATAAGGAGCCATGGACCCAACCAGTAAGACGCATCAAGGGGGCTGAGCCCCCTTGATTACTTACCGACACTCGCAATTAACGAGTACGTGGGCAAAGCTCTGCATCGGTGAAGAAGTACGCAATTTCACGAGCCGCTGATTCAACAGCATCGGAGCCATGAACCGCATTCTCATCAATGCTATCGGCGTAATCAGCACGTAAAGTGCCAGCTAACGCTTCTTTTGGATTAGTAGCACCCATGATTTCGCGATTTTTACGAACAGCATCTTCGCCTTCTAATACCTGAACCATCACAGGGCCAGACGTCATGAAAGAAACCAATGCATTGAAAAACGGACGCTCTTTATGTTCAGCGTAGAACCCTTCTGCTTGTTCCTGACTTAAGTGTAGCATTTTTGCTGCAACAAGGCGTAGGCCAGCTGCTTCAAACCGTTGATAGATAGCGCCAACCAGATTTTTAGCCACTGCATCAGGCTTAACAATTGAAAAGGTACGTTCTAAGGCCATGAAAGGACTCCTTGAATGAATAGGTTAAATTTTAAAGGCGCGAAATTATACGTGATCCTGAAGAAAAAACCTATGATCCGGCCAAAAAACTTTATTTCGCTACAAACTAAGTTTGGTTCATTATTTTGGCTTGCCTACAAAAAAGCTTTCCCATAGGAAAGCTTTTGTAAAACAGGCTTTATCTAGAATGTGGCTACGACCTTCACACTATCATCGACATCAGAACTAGCCACATAGCCTATCGCTGAGGGGTCAGCTGCTACCGCTGCCTTCATGGCGGCTGACGTCGCATGCTCCGGAGGAGGCGTTCCCTTACCCGTAAAAACCAGCCTCGACCAATAGGCCTTTAACTGCGCTGATGAACGGTTCAATACCTTGCTATCAAAGCTATCCCGGGCAGGTAACCCTTCGGCAAGGTTCATCGGCGTAGCTCGATTGCCATCGCTAAAGCTATTGCCCCGACCTAGAAATAATCGATTCAATTCGGACTGATCGACACTGGCATTGTTGGCTGGGTGGACTATTATGGCAATCTCAGCAAAGACTGAACAAGATAACAACAACAGACTACTCAGCACTATTTTCAATATCGTCATGGGTCTACCCCCTCATTTAAAAAACTAAATCAACACCAAAGGTAAGAGATTTACTATCGCCAGCCACTTCCCATCCTGGTAAACCTTTATCCTTCACGTCATCAAGTTGTAGCTTGAATGCCGCATTGGAATGAAAATCCCAACGAACCCCTAAGCTGGTCGTGTTGTGCTTTTCATTTTCACTATCAAAATGAGCATAGGAAATATAAGGTGTGTAGGATTGGATACGATAGCCGGCTGAGACCATGTAGGTATCAAAGTTGCTTCCCGCTAAATCCAACCGATTTAATTCTGATAATAATAACCAATCACCGAAGTCCATATTGACGGAGATGCCCGCAAATTTTCCTCGCCGCGTGTCTGCACCGCCCCAGGTTACCCGCTCAACCACCCCATCAACCGTACGATAACGCTCATTGATGTAAGTCATGTAGGTCAAACGAATATCCAACCAATCTTTATTGAAGTTAATCACCCCGCCGACAATATCTTTCCAGATTTCCCGAATAGGGTTGGAGCCAAAGAACTGTGATAGCAACTTATTTTCGCTATCATCTTCTCGTCCGGTATAAATATTACCGCTGATATCCCAGTCCCCGACAAAATAGTTAAACTGAGCGTTAACGCCGGTATAATTAAAAATCTGCCAGGTATAATTATCGGCCGGTGGACGGATCCACAGATAGGCGTAACCGACATCAAAAAAAGGCGTAACCGACATCAAAAAAATCGGAGTAGTAATACAGCGGTAATCGCTTTTTACCCGCTTGTAAAGTCCAGTGATCATTCAACTCATAAGATAAATAGGCCCACTCAAAACTGGCGTCAAAGTCATCCGCACCACGAGCAACCACCTGAGCGGTAGCCGACAAGCCATCCAGTAAGTTAGCACGGAATTGCAAACCAAACTTGGTATCTGGTTTAAACGTCCAGTCCTTTTCGTACACGCCAACCAACGGATAATTGGCTAAATAGGTGGGCGGTAAATCAAAGGCTTCAACCCCTGAGCCACTGAGCACACGACCACCGATCACCGAGGCATACCCCGAGACATCAACATTGGCGGAGGCCGTAGAGCTCAGGGCCAACAAAGTGGCGGCAGTTGCAATCATTGTTTTTTCATAAAACGCTCCATTAGCATCTACTCAAGACGTAAAGCAATACGGACCCGGTCATCTGCCGCTGATTCAGGCACATAACCAATAATGCTAGGGTTCGTGGCCACGAGTTTGACCATTTCGTCCACTGTATCGGCTTCCTGCGGTGGTGACCCTTTACCAGTAAAAACTAGTTTTGACCAATATGCTTTCAGTTGCGCCGAGCTTCGGCTGAGGGCTTTTTCATCAAACACAGTACGCATGGGTTGATTTTCAGCCAGATTAATCGGTACTGCAGACTCACCATTGGAAAAGGTTCGAGTCCGCCCAAGGTATAATCGCGACAACTCATCTGTGCTAATGTCAGCGGTATTTGAAGGGTGAACTACAATAACCACCGTTTCAGCGTGCAACGGCCAACTCAGGCAAGCTCCCAGCATGCATGCACCTAACAGCATTTTTTTCATAGAGTTCCCCTTAGAACACTAGATCAATACCAACAACCAACGCATCATTGCGTTGATCAGAAAGCTTGTTTTTTTGCGAACTGTATTGAGCCTTGAAAGCCGCAGAGGGATGAAAATCATAACGTAGGCCCAGGTTTAAGGTATTGGTATCCGCTGCCTGCCCTTCAACAGCTCCAACCACAAGCTCCCTCAAACCAGGCGACGGTAGCACGGGTAAAAATGGCTGATAAATATCACTTTTTGCATCCCAGTCTTCTCGTTCATATGAAACAAATGGCGTGAATTCATTGATACGATAGCCAACGGAAGCAAAGTAATTGGTCCGTTTGGCAAAAAGTGAGCCAGAGACATCCACCTTATTGTATTCAACCACAGCAATAATATCGTTTCGGTCCACTGTTAAACCCAAGCCAAAGAAGGTTCCTTTATCATCATCAAAATCCATCTCACGCGCTAAGTCACCGAGCCCGGATACCGTCAAACCATCGAATAATGGGTTAAGGGCTACTGTATCAATGGTCACTTTGGCTGAAAAATAAGCGGCCCGAAAACGATACCAATCTTGCCCCAGCTCCCAGCTCACCCCCGCCAAATTTTGCAACTGAGTCGAGCCAAAGCCCGCTTCACCATCAAAAGCGCCATAGAGTATTTGCAAGGTTGAATCGAAGGAGCCTAGTTGATCGGTGCGATACAATGACACCCCTTCAATGTTATCAAACCCAAGGCCATAGACGCTGCGAGGCACCCGGCTCCACTCATAGGCATAACCCACATCCATAAACTCAGAGTAGATATAAAATGGGGTACGTAGTCGCCCTGCATTTACTGTCATGTTGTCAGTTAAATCATAGGAGACAAATGCCCATTCAAAACGAGCATCAAAATCATTGCTGCCCCGCCCCATGACCTGAGCTGTCACCGACAATCGATCACCTAAGTCGGACCGGACCTGAATGGCAAATAGACTTTCGTTTTTAAAATCCAATTCATCGGTATAGCCATACAGTGATTTATCGCTGCCGGTGCTCATCCCGCCCTTGATAGAAGCAAAGCCATTAATGTGAAGATTTGCCATAGTCGCACCGCTGTATAGTGCCGTGAACAAACTCATCGCAAGGATAGATTTTTTCATCAACTTCTCTCCAGAAAAAATAATGCAAGAATTGGGGAACTTTTTTTAGCCTAGTTCACAGATGCAAAAAAGCCAGTAAGAACCAGAGAAAACAACTCTCTAGCCCTTATCTGGCTCTGTTATCGGTAAATTAGTCGATGCTAAAGAGAAGATGTAGCATCAGAAGTGGCTGGGTACACTAGTGGTTTTCGCTGACCATATTAAGTGTGTACTTAGGGATCTCAACCACCAGATCATCGGTGGCGATTCTAGCCTGGCATCCCAAGCGTGATTCAGGCTCTAAACCCCAGGCTTTGTCGAGCATATCCTCTTCCAATTCATCGCTTTCATTCAGGCTAAAGAAGCCTTCACGAACCACGACATGGCAGGTGGTACAGGCACAAGATTTTTCACAGGCATGCTCGATAGAAATACCATTTTTTAGTGCTACATCCAGAATGGTATCACCTTGTTCAGCTTCCAACTGAGCACCTTCCGGGCATAACTCAGCATGGGGTAAAAATATAATCTTTGGCATGACTAAACCTCATTCACCTTATGCCCTTTCAGGGCGGTTCGTATTGAGTGATCCATCCGCAAGGCGGCAAACTGATCGGTACTGATATTGACGGCCTCAATCGCCGCTTTAATTTGCTCTACATCCGCACTGTCTTTACTCGCTCGCAGCCGTAATAATGATGCATCAATGGCGCTTCTTTCTTCGTCCTGTAACAAGTGGCCATCGGCAGCCAAGGCGGCATCGACAGCTTCAAGCACCCGTTCAGCCTCTACACGCTGCTCTTGCAGCATACGGGCATGCATGTCTTCTTTTGCATGCGCCATCGAGCCAGTGATCATGGTCATGATCTGCTCGTCGGTTAAACCATAAGACGGTTTCACTTCAATACTGGCGCTAACACCACTGCTTTTTTCCTGAGCAGTGACATGCAATAAACCATCAGCATCCACCTGAAAAGTAACCCGGATATGAGCACCACCAGCGGGCATTGGCGGGATATCATGCAATTCAAAACGGGCCAACGAACGGTTATCTGCTACCAGTTCGCGCTCACCTTGCAATACATGAATCGCCATCGCCGTCTGACCATCTTTAAAGGTGGTAAACTCCTGCGCTTTCGCTACCGGGATCACGGTATTACGGGGAATGATTTTTTCAACCAGCCCCCCCATAGTTTCCAGACCAAGTGACAGAGGAATCACATCCAGCAATAAGGTATCTTGCTCACTTTTGTTGCCTACCAATACGTTGGCTTGAATAGCCGCGCCAAGGGCCACCACCTGATCTGGGTTAATCGATGTCAGTGGCTCTTTACCAAACAGCTCAGCCACCGCTTGACGTACTCTGGGCACCCGAGTGGAACCGCCCACCATTACAATTTCAAGAATGTCATCAACCGTTAAACCAGCATCGCGCACAGTGGCTTTGCAAGCCGTCAGGGTTTTGCGCACCAAAGGTTGGATTAATTGCTCAAAGGTCGCGCGGTCCAATTGCCCACGGTGCTCACCCTCTTGTAGCGGCAAGACAAAATCAACATGATCGTGCTCGGTTAATTTTTCTTTTAAACGACGTGCTAATAATTTGTATTCACGCAGTCCTTGCGATGATTGCTCGGTTTCACCAGTTTGTTGTAACAACCAACCGACGATGGTCTGATCGAGATCATCACCACCCAAGGCCGAGTTTCCACCGGTTGCCAACACCTCAAAGACGCCTTTTTGCAATCGTAAAATAGAAATATCAAAGGTGCCGCCACCTAAATCATAAACGGCTATCACACCTTCCTGCTTGGAGTCTAAGCCGTAGGCCAAGGCCGCTGCTGTCGGTTCGTTCAACAGTCGAAGAACGTTTAAACCAGCCAGACGAGCAGCATCTTTTGTCGCCTGACGTTGCGCATCATCGAAATAAGCCGGTACGGTAATCACGACACCGGTTAACTCACCACCAAGCGCCTGCTCAGCCGTGACATGCAATTGCTTTAAGATTTCGGCGGAAACCTCTACTGGATTTTTCACCCCTTGCCGGGTACCAATAGCCAGTAAGCCTGATTGATCGACCAGCTTATAGGGTAAAGCTTCGGCCTGTTGGGATATTTCCTGATAGCCTCGTCCCATAAAGCGCTTCACAGACAAAATGGTATTCTCGGCATCAAATACCGCCGCATCCAACGCTTTCTGCCCCACTTCAACCAATTGCTCCTGACCATAACGAACGGCTGAAGGAACCATCACGGGGCCATCATCCCGGGTTAAGATCTGTGCTTCACCACTGCGCACCGAAGCCACCAGTGAATTGGTGGTCCCAAGATCAATGCCTGCGGCTAATTTATGTTGATGCGGAGCTGAGCTTTGCCCCGGTTCTGCAATTTGTAGTAATGCCATGAATATTAGTCTTGTCGTTGCTGCTCAATAAACTCGAGTTCTTGCTGGAGTTTATCAAAGAATTTGAGTTTGCGAAGTGTGGCAGCAGCCAGAGCGTCCGCTTCCGCGGTCTGCTTTGCAATAGCGGCGGACAATTCACTGCGAAGGTGTTGCTGCTGCTGTGAGAGTTCCTGTTCCAGTTGCTGCTGCAATGCCTCAGTTTGCTCCGGGGCAGCGGCAATCTCAGCCAATTGTTCACGCAACTCCATTTGCTGCATAAGAAAGTGCGTGTCCTGAAAGCTTTGCTGCTCATGCTTGAGCTCAACCCCACGTTGCTCAAGCAGATACTCTGCCCGAGACATAGGATGTTTCAGCGTTTGGAAGGCATCGTTGATCATCGCGGCCTGCTGCACCGATTGGCGGCGATCACGCTCGCTCGCATTGCCAAATTGATCGGGGTGAAACCGGCGTTGCAGTTCAAGATAATGGCGACTGAGCACGGTTAAATCCAGCTCCATATGCTCTGGCACGCCCAGTAGTTCAAAGTAATTCATTGTGACCAGCTCCTAGACAGTGAAGCTTTCACCACAACCACATTCGCCATTCACATTCGGGTTATTGAATTTAAAACCTTCATTCAGACCTTCGCGGGTAAAATCAAGCTCTGTACCATCAATGTAGATCAAACTCTTGCCATCGACGATCAACTTAACCCCCTGATCTTCAAAAACTTCATCATCCTGATTCAGATCGTCCACGAACTCGAGTACATAAGCAAGGCCAGAACAACCGGTTGTTTTTACCCCAACCCGAAGTCCCAAACCTTTACCACGATTATCCAAAAAATGGCGAACACGCTCCGCCGCAGCTGTCGTCATTGAAATCGCCATGCTTACTCCTGACCACCATGCTTCTGCTGGTAATCGGCGATTGCTGCTTTAATGGCATCCTCAGCTAAAATAGAACAGTGGATTTTCACCGGCGGCAAAGCCAGCTCTTGTGCAATATCCGTGTTCTTAATTTCCTGAGCCTGCGCCAGCGTTTTGCCTTTGACCCATTCGGTCACCAGAGAGCTGGAGGCAATGGCACTGCCACAACCGTAGGTTTTAAAACGCGCATCTTCGATGATGCCTTGCTCGTTTACTTTCAACTGTAAACGCATTACATCACCACAGGCGGGTGCGCCGACCATGCCAGTGGCGATGGTTGGATCATCTTTTTCAAAAGCACCCACATTGCGGGGGTTTTCATAATGATCAATTACTTTGCTGCTGTAAGCCATACCTGTTACCTCCTGAGTCAGTTAAGTGAGCGTTAGTGAGCAACCCACGCAACTGAATTTAAATCGATACCCTCTTTGTACATATCCCACAGTGGCGACATGTCACGAAGGCGCGCGATGGCGTCATTGACAATCTTGATGGTGTGGTCGATGTCGGCTTCAGTGGTGTAACGACCAATGCTGAAGCGGATCGAGCTATGTGCCAACTCATCACTCATGCCTAAGGCTCTGAGGACATAAGAAGGCTCCAGACTGGCTGATGTACAGGCTGAACCCGATGACACCGCAATATCTTTAAGGGCCATGATCAACGACTCACCTTCAACATAGTTAAAGCTGATGTTGGTAATGCCAGGCACACGCTGCGCCGCATCACCATTTAAAAACACTTGTTCAATATCTTTGACGCCATCCCACAAACGCTGACGCAAGGTTGCAAAGCGCTGACGTTCTTCAGCCATTTCTTCTTTGGCAATCCGAAAAGCTTCGCCCATACCCACAATTTGATGGGTTGCTAATGTGCCTGAACGCATACCACGCTCATGGCCGCCACCGTGTGTTTGCGCTTCTAAACGAATACGCGGTTTACGACGTACATACAGAGCGCCAACCCCTTTAGGGCCATAAATTTTATGCGCAGAAAACGACATCAAATCGACTTTGAGTTGCTGCAAGTCGATATCCACTTTACCAGCTGCTTGAGCCGCATCGACATGAAAAACAATGCCTTTTTCACGGCACAGTTCACCGATGGCTGGAATATCCTGCACCACACCGATCTCATTGTTGACAAACATAATGCTGATCAAAATAGTATCTGGGCGAATGGCTGCTTTAAGTGCTGCCATATCCACCAAACCGTCTGGCGTAACATCCAGGTAGGTGACTTCGTAGCCTTCCCGCTCCAGAGCACGCATGGTATCCAGCACCGCTTTGTGTTCGGTTTTTAAGGTAATTAAATGCTTGCCTTTTTTGTGATAAAAACCAGCTATACCTTTGATCGCTAAGTTATTTGACTCGGTGGCACCCGATGTCCAGACAATTTCACGCGGGTCCGCATTCACCAGTTCAGCAACCTGACTACGGGCCAGTTCGACCGCCTCTTCAGCTTGCCAGCCAAAGCGGTGAGAACGAGACGCCGGATTGCCGTATTGGCCATCCATCGTCATAAATTCCATCATTTTTTCTGCCACACGCTGATCAACCGGAGTTGTCGCCGCATAATCTAAATAAATAGGTAACTTCATTTTTGGCTCCACTTAGGCTGCCTACAGCTGGCAACTCACTTCAATATCATTCAGGGTACGGGGTGTTTTTTCCTGACGTTTAGCAACCACTTGTACGTCACTTTGCTGGACCAGTTCATCCAGAGTAATGCCCGCTAAGAAATCTTCAATGCGATGGCTTAAATCACTCCATAAGCTATGCGTTAAACAACGAACGCCTCCCTGGCAATCTGATTTGCCCTGACAACGCGTTGCATCAATGGACTCGTCCACAGCACTAATCACTTCAGCAATAGCAATGTCCGCTGAGGTTCGCCCCAACTGATAGCCACCGCCTGGTCCACGTACGCTGCTGACCAGGCCTTGCTTACGCAAGCGAGCAAAAAGTTGCTCTAAATACGACAAGGAAATTCCTTGACGCTCTGAAATATCAGCCAGGGATACCGGGCCACTTTGATGATGCAGAGCTACGTCTAACATCGCAGTCACTGCGTAGCGTCCTTTCGATGTCAATCTCATGTCATGCTCCAGATGGCATCGCCATCGCGCCTGTGATTCATGCCTGTTATTGTACATTCCTGACTGTTTTAGTCAAGTATTAAAGCCTAGTAATTTAGTCAGGTATTCAGGATGTCAAATCTCAGGATCAAAAGCTTCTAAATCATGTTTACGCTGTTTGGCAGCACGTAGTTCTGCTTTTTTAAAATCATCATCATCAACATCTACGCTCGGCATGTCTTCACACACATTGCCACCTAGCTCATTAATGCTGTGGCATAGCTCCCCTACCCGCTTATCCAGTACATGAATATGATCCAACATACGACCAATCGCATTGGCAACCGGATCGGGGTTATCTGCCGAGACAGCATAGGCATTAAAACCATACTTTTGTGCTAACTGTAACCGCTCATCATCCAGCTCAGCACCACTTTGAGCCACAACGCGGCCAGGAATACCCACTACGGTAGCCCCCATGGGAACATCTTTAACGACCACGGCATTGGAACCAATACGGGCGTTCTTACCTATCGTTAAGGGACCAAGTACTTTAGCACCAGCCCCAATCACAACGCCGTTTTCCAACGTTGGATGACGCTTGCCTGCGTTCCAGCTGGTTCCTCCCAAAGTGACACCATGGTACAAAGTACAATCATCACCAATCAATGCGGTTTCACCAATCACTACACCCATGCCATGATCAATAAAAAAACGGCGTCCGATGGTAGCTCCCGGATGAATTTCGACGCCAGTAAGCCAGCGCGCTATGGTACTTAAAAATCGAGCCAACCACTTCCAGTTGGCACACCATAGTCGGTGATTCATGCGGTGCCACCAGATAGCATGTAGCCCGGGATAGTTAGTAAGCACTTCAAAGGTTGTTCGCGCCGCGGGATCGCGTTCAAATACACTTTTGATATCTTCTTTTATGCCAGCAAACATCAGCGCTGTCCCTGCTCCGGCAGTACGGCTTTAATACGCTTTTGGATTGAAGTCAGGATACCGCGCAAAATATTGTATTCTGCTTCTTCCGGTCTGGCCCGGTTAAACATGCGTTTTAACTTGGTCATCACTAAGCCCGGATGCTGCCGCACAATAAAGCCAGTTTCATCTAACGTCTGCTCCAGATGCTGATAAAAGTTTTCCATTTGTGCAGAGCTTGGATACCGGGAATCAACCGCCTCAGGGATCGATTGCTGCCCGGCAAGGTAGGCAACCCGGGTCTCATAAGCAACAATTTGTACTGCCATGGCCAAATTCAAAGAACTGTAGTCCGGGTTGGCAGGTATACAGACATGGTAATTGCACAACTGCAGCTCTTCATTGGTTAAACCGTTATTTTCACGGCCAAACACCAAAGCTACTTCATGCTGAGGCGCTTCGGATATGGCAAGCTCACCACAGGCTCTGGGTTCCAGCATAGGCCAGGACAAAGTACGTGAGCGGGCACTGGCGCCGACTACGAGGCCGCAGTCTGCGACAGCAGGAGCTAAGCTGTCAAAATGTTCTGCCGAGCTTAAGAGCTTGCTGGCGCCCGCCGCTAACGCATAAGCGTGGCCATCCAGTTCAGTTTTAGGTTGAACAAGGCAGAGACGGCTAAGCCCCATGGTTTTCATCGCTCGCGCAACGGAGCCAATATTGCCGCTATGCGACGTGCCAACCAATACGATTTTAATACGCTCTAACATAAGTCACCCATAGTGAAGGACGAGCATTCTACCATAGCCGGTAAGGGCTGTGACACTCTCTAACGCTCCCAGGACAAATTTATTCACCCACGGGAGCAGCAGAACCATAAGACGTCTGGCCATCTATTTTAACAGCAAGCTCTGCTGATGTTAATCGCTGCTTTTTGTTGTTGGCTTTGATACACTATCGCCTAGCTTCAACGGTGTGAGTGGTGCTCTGTTTTATTTTTGCAGATGCGCACCGGGTGTTTTAGTGTCCATACTAACAAACTGACTTAAAAGGATACCCCTATGACTCTTAACCTTAAACGTATTGTACCTGTGGTGCTTTCTACGTTATTACTAAGCATTCCGGCTTCTGCTGCAGAGAGTGCGATTCAAGCCGCAGTTGATCACCCAAGCCGTAGCGACGTTAATAAAACTCGAGATCGCTACCGTAATCCTGTCGAAACACTCAGCTTTTTTGGCGTCACTCCATCCAGCCATGTGGTCGAAATTTCTCCTGGTGCTGGTTGGTATACCGAGATTTTAGCTCCACTGCTGCGCGAAGATGGCCAATTATACGCCGCTCACTTTCCTGCCTCCAGCAGCTCTGACTATGCCCAACGAACCTTGCAGGCTTTCAAAGCAAAAATGGCGGCTGACGAGATATACAGCAACGTTAAACTAACAGAGTTTGCAGCCGCTGACGGTGTTGAAATTGCTCCAGCCAATAGTGCAGATGTCGTGCTGACATTTCGGAACCTGCACAATTGGTACAATCAAGGACAAGAAGCAGCCATGCTCACTGCCTTTCATCATTTTTATACCGCGTTAAAGCCTGGTGGTGTACTCGGTGTCGTCGAGCATCGCTTGCCAGAAGATCGGCTGCAAACTGACTGGCAAGCGAGTGGTTACTTCCCACAAAGTCTGGCTATTGAACTGGCAGAACGTGTGGGCTTCGAGTTAGTCGCCACCAGTGAGATTAATAGCAACCCTCAAGACTCGGCAGATTACCCACGTGGTGTCTGGACGCTGCCTCCAAGTCTACGGCTGGGAGAACAAGACAGAGATCGCTATTTGGCCATTGGTGAGAGCGATCGTATGACGCTTAAATTTCGTAAACCTCAACAGTAAATATCGGAAATCCTAATGAATGTACTGGTAGTCGGCGGCGGTGGCCGCGAACATGCTCTGGCTTGGAAAGCCGCACAATCTCCTTTGGTCACCAAAGTCTTTGTAGCACCGGGCAATGCAGGCACAGCTTTAGAGCCTCAACTGGAAAACATTGCGATTGCAGCAGATGATGTCGAGGCTTTAAAAGCCTTTGCCATAGAGCACGCTATTGCTCTGACCATTGTCGGTCCTGAAGCACCATTGGCAAAAGGCATCGTTGATGCCTTTCGTGCCGATAAGTTGGCTATTTTTGGCCCGTCGCAAGCAGCCGCTCAACTGGAAAGCTCGAAAGCCTTTGCCAAGGACTTTCTGGCACGACATCAGATCCCAACGGCGGCCTACCAAACCTTCACCGACATTAACCCGGCAAAGGATTATGTGCAGCAACTAGGTACGCCCATTGTCATTAAAGCAGATGGCTTAGCCGCAGGTAAGGGAGTCATTATCGCCCAAACCGAAGCTGAAGCTTTCGCAGCCATCGATGATATGCTGGCAGGCAATAAGTTTGGCGATGCCGGCAGTCGGGTCGTCATTGAAGAGTTTTTAGTCGGTGAAGAAGCTTCTTTTATCGTCATGGTCGATGGTAGCTATGCCTTGCCTTTCGCTTCATCACAAGATCACAAAGCTCGTGATGAAGGTGATCAAGGCCCGAATACCGGTGGTATGGGTGCCTATTCACCAGCGCCAGTAGTAACGCCTGCCGTGCACGATTGGGTGATGAATGAAGTGATCAATCCAACCGTTCAGGGCATGGCCGCCGAAGGCAATGTATTTACCGGTTTTTTGTATGCTGGATTAATGATTGCTCCAGACGGTACTGCCAAGGTATTGGAGTTTAATTGCCGTTTTGGCGACCCGGAAACGCAACCTATCATGATGCGCTTGGAATCCGATCTAGTGGCTCTGTGTCTGGCTGCAGTGCAAGGCAAACTGGCTCAAAGTGAGATCAGCTTTACCTCGGAAGCAGCACTAGGCGTTGTGTTGGCAGCAGGTGGCTACCCGGATAGCTATGACAAGGGGCATGCGATTAGTGGCCTCGATACCGCTGACTCAACCAGAGCCAAAGTGTTCCACGCTGGAACCACACTGCAAGACGGTCAGGTACTGACCAGTGGTGGCCGAGTGCTTTGTGCCACAGCCTTAGGTGAAAATGTGACTGCAGCGCAACAAGCAGCCTATCAGCTAGTCGATACCATCAACTGGCAGGATATGTTTTATCGCAAAGACATCGGCTATCGAGCGGTGAATCGAGAGAACCAGCGCTAAATCAAGGTTCAGTCTGTTAAAGCCGACACTTCGTGTCGGTTTTTTTATGTCAGCACATTTATGTTAGCAAGGAGGATGCATCAAAGCGTCATCTGGCTGTGATAAGATAAACACTGACTGAGAATTAATATAAGCACGAGCCTATCTGCTCAATAGAGAAACGAACCAATGACTGTGTCTAAAGTTTTGCTTGGCCTGCTACTGCTGGGCCTGATCGGTTGCAGCCGTCCTGAGTTGCACTGTAATAGTGAGTTCACCCCAATCGCAACGATTCAGGGAGCTGGCGAGCAAAGCCCGCTTTATGGACAGGCGGTCATCACGCATGGTGTGATTACGGCTAAGGTGTATCCAGACTCTCCGCAAGCAGGGTGGATGCTGCAAAGCACAGATGCGGGTGCTGTCAGTGCATCATCACAAGCGCTGTTTGTAGCTGCAAGCCCAGAGCTTGAGCTGCTGCAACCTGGTCACGTCATCCGGATCCGTGGTACCGTTGAAGACATTGAGCAGCTCACCAGTCTGGTTGATGTCAGTGCTTTTCGGGTGTGCGATCAAGTAGAGCCTGAACCCGTCATCGTGCAACTTCCATTAGCAGAACACCTAAGCTGGGAAGCGTTAGAAGGCATGTGGCTTCGTTTCGAGCAGCCTCTGGTGATCAACAGTACTTATCAACTAGGCCGTTATGGCGAACTGACTCTAGCTGATAAGCGGCTTTGGACACCGACTCAAATTGTTGAGCCCGGCGAAGCGGCTAGAGCCCATGCAGCACTGCAGGAGCGCCGGATGCTGGTGCTCGATGATGGTTTATGGCAGCAAAACCCGGATCCTCTTTTATATCCCCCAGCAGGTTTGAGCGCGGAACAAGGTTTGCGCCTTGGCGATATCGTAACGGGCGTGGAGGGCGTATTATTTCAAGACCAACGCGGCTATCGCCTTGTACCAACCAGTCAGCCTGATTTTCAAGTAACAAACCCCCGGCCAGCTGCCATCGTCGCGAAGCAAGCCGGTGAGCTCAGAGTGGCCAGTTTTAATGTGCTGAATTTCTTTACCGGGGCCGATCAGCCCGAACCGTTCCCCACCCGTCGTGGTGCGCAACACGAAGAAGAGCTTCGCAGACAAACAGCCAAGCTGACCAGCGCGATTCTGGCGATGGATGCGGATATTGTCGGTTTAATTGAGCTGGAAAATAATGGCTATGATGAAGGCAGTGCTATCGCCACTCTGGTCACGGCGCTTAATCAACAGACCGAGCGTCCTTATCGTATGGTAACAACCGCTGAAACACCGGGTGGAGATGCTATCAAAGTTGGCCTCATTTACCGGCCGGATGCGGTGAGTGAAAGTGGGCAAGCGGCAACACAAACCGCTGCACCATTCACTCGCTTGCACCGTCCTCCAGTCGCCCAGACCTTTCATGATTTGCAGTCTGGCAAAGATATCACCATCAGTGTGAATCACTTTAAAGCCAAAGGCGGCTGCCCACGCAGCGATCACCCATTGTATAGCGAAATGCGCGATCAAGGAGATGGTCAATCATGCTGGAACGCAGCACGGGTTGAAGCGACGAAGGCACTGCATCAATGGCTGCAGCAGCACCCGACCGGTATCGACACTCCCTATCAAATTCTGATGGGCGATTTAAATGCATATCGAATGGAAGACCCGGTGCGCTGGCTCGAGCAGCAAGGCTGGCATTATCTCTCGGCCCACGATGACCAACCGTCCTACTCCTTCGTTTTTCGAGGTAAAAGTGGCTCGCTCGATCATGCACTTGCCAGCCCGGCTTTGGCCGCCCTGCCGATGGATGTGAAGCACTGGCCTATCAATGCAGACGAGCCGGTATTGTTGGAATATAGCTTTGGCTATAAAAGTGAGGGTATGCAAGAGCAACTATTCGCACCACACCCATACCGTTCATCCGATCATGACCCAGTTATCCTTACATTTAGCTTACAACCTTAACTGAACTGCCGGGCTAACTTCCAAAAATAGCCCGGCCTACCATGGTCAAAGCAGAAGCCATTCCCACGACCCAAATAATGGAACGTAAGCTGGCCAAATCAAACCAGTAACACAGCAAATAACCTAACCGGGACAGCACAAACAACCAAGCTAACGCTTCCGTAAAACCATCAATGGTACCGCTAATGGCCACTGCCAGGACAGCACAGGCATAGATGACTAAAGCTTCAAAGCTATTGTAGTGAGCCGCATTAGCTCGCTGGCCAAAACCTTGCAATCCGGCTTGCTGCTCGCGGGGATTATGGTTATCGTAACCTCCGGGTTGACGATGCATCGCAACCACTAAAGGTGCCTTTGCCAGATAAGGCAGCAACATGCATATAAATAATGTGAGTAGCAAGGTGGTCATGCGGATCTCCTTTTTCTAAGTTGAGGGTTGATAATGATGCAGCGACATATAGTAGCGCAATGGTTAGAGCCGTCTTCCGAGCACAATAAACGCTATCTCTGGGTTGATTTGGCCTTAATCCTGTTGATTGGGCTGAATATTATTGCCCTGATCCTGCAATCCATTGAGACGATCGATCACGTCTATCACCGTCACTTTTTTACTTCGAAATTTTTTCAATTACTGTGTTTACGCTGGAATATGGTACCCGGATCTGGAGTGTCGTAGATACCCCACTGTATCAGCAGCAAGCAGGCAGCCACTGGCAAAAGCGCTGGCGCTATATACGTTCACCACTGGCTATCATTGACTTACTGGCCATCTTGCCATTTTACCTTGGCTTCTTCATTCAAGCCGACTTGCGCTATCTGCGTGTGTTCCGGTTATTGCGAGTCTTCAAGCTCACCCGCTATTCACGAGCCATGCAATTGCTGATGAATGTATTTAAAGAAGAGCGTTATTCATTGTTTGCTGCTTTTTCTGTGCTGTTTATCATTATGCTGGTGGCTGCCTGTGCCATGTACACCCTGGAAAGAGACATACAACCCGAACATTTCAGCTCCATACCTCAAGCTATGTGGTGGTCGCTAGTCACATTAACCACCGTAGGCTATAAGCTATGTGGTGGTCGCTAGTCACATTAACCACCGTAGGCTATGGCGATGTTACTCCGGTCACCGACTTAGGCAAGTTGTTTGGGGGCTTAATTACCATCGTTGGCATTGGCATGGTAGCGCTACCTGCTGGCATATTGGCGTCCGGCTTTTCTGAACAGTTATCACGTCGACGCCAGTTCTACCAGTTGGCTTTGGATAAAGCGTTTCAAGACGGTCGCTTTGCAGCCGAAACTGAGCCCATGTTACAACGCCTGCGAGCTGAACTGGGGATCAGCCATACCGAAGCGGCCATTCTGCGTGAACTGATGGAGAAACGCTATCAAGCCACCCACCTTAATGACAAGAACTAATGCACTGAACCTTGCCTGTCTGCTCCGGGTCCGATAAGGTAAGTGTCTTATATCACTTGCGATGGATGATGTTGTGGCTCACAAGAACCCTATTATTGCGATTACTGGCTCATCTGGTGCCGGTACCAGCACCACTAGCAATGCGTTTCAACATATATTCCGTACTTTAGGGGTCGATGCCGCTTTTATAGAAGGGGATTGTTTTCATCGCTACAGTAGGCCTGAAATGGACTTAGCGGTACGCAAAGCGCATGAGCAAGGCAAGCACATCAGTTACTTTGGCCCCGAAGCCAACGACTTTGGTGCCTTGGAAGACTTTTTTGCCAGTTACAGCAGTAGTGGCGGTGGTAAGTACCGCAAGTACCTTCATACTTTTGAAGAAGCAGTTCCCTACAATCAATTACCTGGTACTTTTACTCCCTGGCAAGAACTCCGAGCCAATACTGATCTGTTATTTTATGAAGGTTTGCATGGTGGTGTGGTTACCGAGCAGCACAATGTGGCTCAGCATGTGGATTTATTGATTGGCATGGTGCCCATTGTCAACCTGGAATGGATCCAGAAAATTATCCGCGATACCCATGACCGGGGACACAGCCGCGAAGCGGTGATGACCAGCATTGTCCGCAGCATGGATGATTACATCAACTTTATCACGCCCCAATTCTCACGCACCCACATTAACTTCCAGCGGGTACCCACGGTGGATACCTCCAACCCATTCAGTGCCAAAGATATCCCATCACTGGATGAAAGCTTTGTGGTGGTGCGTTTTCGCGGCATTAAGCATGTCGACTTCCCCTATTACCTAAAAATGATCCACGGCTCCTTTATGTCGCGGGTCAATACACTGGTGGTGCCTGGCGGCAAGATGGGCCTGGCGATGGAGCTAATTTTAACGCCACTCATCGAAAACCTGATGAAAAAACGCGCCAGCGCCCGAGGTCAGTTGGATTGGCTGGGGCGTTAAGTTCGGTCAGCATCAGCAATAACAAAAAAACCGCTCAGC
>NZ_JAUZVZ010000003.1 GCF_030717845.1 Alkalimonas collagenimarina | reverse complement strand
GTTTTGTTGCTTATAAAGTGCCGTCAATTTTAAATGCTTTGAATGATGCCGCAGCTAGAAGAGTGAGAATTCTAATTTTGCTCGAATCCTCAAAAGACTTTGGAGGTAGCTTAGGACTTGACGTTATTGCAGCGACAAGAAAAAAACTCCCTACGTGTGAATTTGTTTACTGGGCTACAAAAGACACTGGGTTCGAAGATGGTAAAGTGCACGCAAAAATCGCGATAGCCGATGAAAAAACTTGTTTAATTACAAGCGCAAACATTACGCAGTATGCAATGGAAAAAAACATTGAAGTTGGAGTATTACTACGTGGGGGGGCTTTTGTACAAAACCTTGCTAGACATTTGTGGGCCTTGTATGAATTAAAAATTATTCAGCCAGTGGAGTAATTAGACCTCGATGTTTAAGATATATTTGCTTATAATCCAATTTTGGATTTTTGGTATGGTTATATGCAAGTCGTAGGTGTTGATCTTTTTTGCGGTGCAGGGGGACTTACTCATGGCCTAAAAAAAACCGGTATTACCGTTAAAGCAGGAGTCGATATCGATCTAGCATGTAAATTTCCTTATGAAGTCAACAACAACGCCGTATTTCTGCATAAAAGTGTTTCCGAAATCTCAGGTGCAGAATTATTAAGTTTTTATCCTTCTGGTGCGATCAAATTACTAGCGGGTTGTGCCCCATGCCAGCCATTTTCAAAATACTCTCAAGGGCGCCCAAGGGATGAACGCTGGGGCTTGTTGTACCACTTCTCTCGACTTATAGATGAGATTTTGCCTGATTTAGTTACAATGGAAAATGTGCCAGAGTTGCTCAAGCATGGAGTATATTTAGAGTTCAAATCGAAACTAATTGACTCAGGCTATAGTGTCAAAGATAAAGTTGTGTTTTGCCCTGATTATGGCATGGCTCAAACGCGACGGCGTTTAGTCTTAGTTGCCTCTAGAATGGGAAACATAGACATTATTCCTGCTACACATAAACCAAGTGAATATCAAACTGTCTATGATGCGATTTCTCATCTTCCAGAGTTAAAAGCAGGTGAGGTGCACCCTGATGATCCTCTTCATCGTGCAGGGGGGTTGACCGAAATTAATTTGAAACGAATCCGAGCTTCTAAACCTAATGGAACCTGGCGCGACTGGCCCAATGAACTGGTTGCTAAATGTCATCTAAAAGATTCAGGTAGAGGCTATTCGAGTGTATATGGGCGTATGGCATGGAATGAACCCAGTCCAACCATGACTACGCAATGTTACGGTTATGGCAACGGTCGCTTTGGGCATCCGTCGCAAGATCGTGCGATTTCATTTAGAGAAGCCGCAATATTACAATCTTTCCCTGATAGTTATCAATTTGCAGAGAGTCAAGCAGATATTCAAATGGCAGCTTTGGGAAGAATGATCGGCAATGCTGTTCCTGTAAGGTTAGGCGAAGTCGTTGGATTAAGCATAAAGGAGCATATTAAAACTATAACTTAACTTAAAGCGTTAAAGCCTCTATTAAACTTAAACTGCTTAAGTTCACTTTACCCTAGATAAATTTTTTATCACTTGTTCAGCATCGGCAATGGCATCATCTCTTGAGAATGATAATCCAGCATCATATTCAATGTCGTCTTTGCAGACAGACCAGCTGTAAGCCGGATTATAGTGGTCTGCAGAAATTTCCACATAGATGGTGTAGCCCAAAAACTCTTCTTCATAAGACTCAGACATATCGGCTCCTAAGGGGCAACTTTTTCAAACAAGTCTTCCACCTTGCAGTGGAATAAATCACAGAGCTTGTCGATGGTGTCGAAGTCAGCGCGCTGTGCGGTTTCTTTATAAAGTAAGGTGATTGTGCTGCGATTTAGCCCTGTTTTCCGAGCTACATCGACCACTTTCATTTTGTGTTCACCCATGAGTCTTGCTAAGTGACACTTAATCAATATGCACCTCAAATAACAAAATGCTATTCAAAATGAAGATTAAATAGCAAGAATATCTTTATGTTGCTTAAAATAGCTTTTTTGACGCTTAAATACCATGATCTTTGATGATTTTAAGCTCATCTTTCAAGCATAAGTACCGCATGAGTTACTCTAAGATTGGTATTAGATGCTTTGACAACTTACCCAAAGCCTCCTTCCGCTCCTCAAAATAATCATGCTTATTATAAATCCCCTCAACGCCTTTCAGCTTATGGTTTAAGCACCGCTCTGCCACATGGCCAGGTACGCCCAGTTGTGCCAGCAGGGTACGGCAGGTGCGGCGCAGGTCGTGCACTGTGAAGTGTGCGATATCACCCATTTTGTTGGGTGGTTGTTTTTTTTTGCCGGCTTCATGACCAAACAGCTTGGTGATGGCCCGGTTTAGGGTGTCTGGCCCCATAAACGGGCGCTTGCTGCTGCGTCGGTTGGGAAACACGTAGGGCGACCCTGCAGCCCTGATCTGCAATTCTTTAAACCAATTGATGCATAACTCTGGTAGTGGGATGCTGATACCCACACCGGATTTGCTACGCTCCTTTGGCAACTCCCACACTCCCGCCTCCAAATCGATCTCTTGCCAACTGGCTTCTGTTAGCTCACTTTTGCGCACGCCCAGCGTGAGCAGCAGTGCACAGGCCAGGTAGTTCTCTCTGGCAAAACTATCCTTATTTTCCCGGAAAACTTCAAACACACGTGTTAGTTCTGCCATGCTGAGCGCCCGATCCTTGCTTTGTTCTACGCCACCAGCATCGCTGACCGAAAAGGCGCTGGCTGGGTTGGCACCCACCACATCCAGCTTTATGCCGTGGTTAAACAGTTGCTTTAAATAGAGCAGGGCATCGTTAGCGATGGTTGGCCGGCCAGAGTCGGTGATGGTTTCGATGATGTACTGAATGTCCCGCGCTACCACTTTGCTGGGGGCGGCAGCGCCAATATGCGGGGCTATGTCTTTACGGTACACACGCTCTGGAATATTCGGGTGTTTTAGCCGCTTCACATTGCCTTTGTGCCAGTCGACAAATAAGTCGTCTACCGTTTGCATTTTGTGCTGCTTGGCACGCTGTTTCAGAAACAGTGGATCTACTTTCTCCACTACCAGATGCTTTTTTTGCGTTACTGCCTCGGCCCGTGCTTCAGACAATGACATATGGGCACATTGGCCTAATGTCATTTCCCGACGCTTGCCGCTGGCCGTATAGCGCAGAAACCAAAATGGCTTACCTGATTTGGGTACGCATAAATAAAGGCCTTCACCATCCGCGTACCGGCCAGGCTCACCCTTGATTAAGGATTCAACTTTCTTTGCAGTCAGGCTACCCATAGTCCCTCTCAAATCAGTCAGTTACACGCAGGTAATTTTACCCACCAATAAACATCTGAGATAGTCTAGCATACTCACCACTTTACCCACCATTTATGCTTGGCTTTCGGTGGGTGAAGGTGGATTTGCGTGGACTATGGTTTAAATTAAGTTGTTGATATTTATTTTGTAATGTACTTTTATGGATGCCGGTAGACATTACTCAATATTCTGGATCTGCTCTCTCATTTGTTCGATTAACACCTTCAACTCCACCGCCGCATTGGTGATGTCAGTGCTGATCGATTTCGATGATAGCGTATTGGCCTCGCGATTGAACTCCTGCATCATAAAATCTAACCGTCGGCCGCAGGCGCCGCCTTTTTTTAGGGTGTGGCGGGTTTCCTTGATGTGTGCATCCAGTCGGTCGAGTTCTTCGGCGACATCGGATTTTTGCGCCAGAAATGCCATTTCTTGTTCGAGTCGGCTTTGATCCATTTCAGCTTTAATGTCTTGCAAGCGAGTTAGTATACGCTCACGCTGCCACTGCATGGCAATTGGTAGGTGCTGGCGCACGGTGGCGACATGCTGGCTGATTTGCTCCAGTCGGGTTTGGATCAGTTCATTCATGCTATTGCCTTCGCGGCCTCTGCTTGCCAGAAAGTCATTCATCGTCAGTTGAAAGCCAGCCATTAAGTCGGTTTGAACGGCATCTAAATCAGCTTGAGGCGTATCCATCACGCCAGGCCAGCGCAGTACATCCATGATATTTAGTTGAGCGTGGCTGGCTTGACTTTGCAGCGCATTGGCATGGTTGATCAGTTGGCTGGCCAGTGCTTGATTGATGTTCAGTTCCGAAACCGCCTCATTGGCATGGAAGCGCAGATTGACTTCGACCTTACCACGGTGCAATTGCTGGCGCAGCGTTTCACGCAGCTTGGTTTCCAGACTACGAAATTGTTCCGGTAAACGAAAGAATGTTTCCAGATAACGCTGATTCACGGAGCGGATTTCCCACTGGGCAGAGCCCCAGTCGGCTTGCATTTCATGGCGGGCAAAGGCAGTCATGCTATGGATCATGGTAGGGCTTCCAACTGAACTTAAAAGCCAAGTATACCTGATTGGTTGCAGCCTGAACAATGACCCGCTTTTGGCCCTGCTCACCCTGCGACTCTGAAGCTCGCATCTTGAGGTGACTTGGGTATAATAGCTGCCACATTCGTTATCAATGCACCAGCAGGAGACATGCTATGCGTCCAAGTGGCCGAACCGCCAGTCAGATCCGCCCTTTAACTTTTACCCGTCAATTTACTGCGCATGCCGAAGGCTCGGTGTTGGTAGAGTTTGGCAATACCAAGGTGATCTGTACTGCCAGCGTGGTAGAAGGCGTGCCACGATTTATGAAAGGACAAGGCAAGGGCTGGATCACTGCTGAATACGGCATGTTACCGCGTGCGACCCATACCCGGAATGACCGTGAAGCTGCCCGAGGCAAGCAAGGCGGCCGTACCATGGAGATTCAGCGGCTGATTGGCCGTGCCTTGCGCACCGCGGTAGATTTAAAGCTGTTGGGTGAAAATACCATCACCATCGATTGTGATGTGATTCAGGCCGATGGTGGCACTCGTACTGCTTCGATTTCGGGTGCTTGTGTAGCCTTGGTTGATGCGCTTAATTTTATGCGCGGCAAGGGTATTATCAAGACCAATCCGCTGAAGTACATGATTGCCGCGATTTCGGTTGGGGTCTACAAAGGTACTGCTGTGGCTGATTTAGATTATGCCGAAGACTCCAATGCTGAAACAGATATGAACGTGGTGATGACAGAAACCGGCAAAGTCATTGAAGTGCAGGGCACAGCAGAGACAGAGCCTTTCAGCTTTGAAGAAATGCAGGACATGATGGAACTGGCGCGTCACGCTATTCGCGACATTATCGATGAACAGAAGCGGGTTCTGGCGTAAAAGGTGGCAACCATGAAAGAGTTTCAACGGGAATTTATTGAATTTGCGCTGGCGCGTCAGGTGCTGAAATTTGGTCAGTTTACGCTGAAATCCGGCCGGGTCAGCCCGTATTTCTTTAATGCAGGCTTATTCAACACCGGTGGTGACTTAGCCCGCCTCGGTCGCTTTTATGCGGCGGCGCTGCAAGACAGTGGACTGGAATTCGATCTGCTGTTTGGCCCTGCCTATAAAGGCATCCCTATTGCCACCACCACAGCGGTTGCTTTAGCGGACCACCATCAGCGTGATGTACCGTATTGCTTTAACCGTAAAGAAGCCAAAACGCATGGCGAAGGTGGTAGTCTGGTCGGTTCGCCATTGCAGGGCAAGATCATGCTGGTGGATGATGTGATTACGGCAGGCACGGCGATTCGTGAGTCGATGCAGATCATTGCAGCAGCAGGTGCAACGCTGAGCGGCGTATTGATAGCACTTGATCGCCAGGAACGGGGTAAGGCTGATTTATCCGCTATTCAGGAAGTCGAACGCGATTTTAACACCAAGGTGATTTCCATTATCAGCCTGACAGATTTGATCAGTTACCTGGCCGATCAGCCTGAACTGGCAGCACATCTGGATGCTGTGCAGGCCTACCGGGCTGAGTATGGTGTGGTTTAATGCTTACTTGTCATAATCCCTTCATCAAAAAGATCAATGCTAGCAAGGTTGCGAAATAATATATGTATCGGTGTAAGTGTTTGGATTTTTTATCAAAACCTAACTGCGGTGTGTCAGGAGTACTTTCGTAACAGCGGCATGGATGCCGTGCAGGCTGAAAGGGCACAGGGATGTGATCCTTGAAGCCGGTGAAGAAAGTAGCTCCTGTCACGCCGTGCAAGCACAGATCTTAGACTAGCTGTGCCAGCATGTTTTCTGGAGAGTCGTGATGGAAAAGCCAAATGGCCAGGGGGTTGGGCGGGTAATTAAAGCCGCCAAGTGCTCGATGCAGGGTTTTGCCGCTACCTGGCAGCATGAAGCAGCCTTTCGACAAGAAGCGGTGCTGGCGCTGTTATCGGTGCCGCTGGCAGCTTGGCTGGCACAAAGCTTTCAGCAATTTGCGCTGTTGATTGGCGTGTGGTGTTTGGTACTGATCGTGGAGTTACTGAACTCGGCGATTGAAACTCTGACTGATAGAGTTAGTCTGGAACGGCATGAATTATCCGGCCGGGCCAAGGATATGGGTTCGGCAGCGGTGTTTTTAAGCATGGTGTTGGTTGCTTTGGTATGGGGCAGTGCGCTGTACAGTCGATTTTTTAGTTGATCACAAAAGGCTCGTGTAAAACGAGCCTTTTGTTTTGGCTACTAACTTCGTCCTGAATGACCAAAGCCGCCTTCACCGCGTGCACTTTCTTCAAAGCTTTCTACCAGATTAAACTCTGCTTGTACGACCGGTACAAACACCAGTTGTGCCATGCGCTCACCTGGTTGGATGACAAAAGTGGTTTGGCCACGGTTCCAGACCGATACCATCAACTGGCCCTGATAATCCGAATCGATTAAGCCGACCAAGTTGCCCAACACAATGCCGTGCTTATGGCCTAAGCCTGAGCGGGGAAGGATGGTGGCACACAGGTTTGGATCGCCGATGTGAATGGAAAGGCCGGTTGGGATCAGCTCGGTTTGACCCGGCTCCAGTGTGATAGCGCTATCCAATAAGGCCCGCAGATCTAGCCCGGCGGAGCCTGATGTGGCATACGCTGGTAAGGGGAATTCGGTGCCAATGCGTGGATCGAGAATTTTCAGGTCGATAGATTTTTTCATAGTCACTTCAATATTATTGATTAACGATTAGGGTTAAGTCAGTTGTTGTTGCTGCGCCAGGCGTTGCTCAATCAGCTGCAAAATAGCCAGTGCCAGGTGCGTTTTTGGCTGCAAAGGTAAACTTAGCTCACCGCCCGGCCAGTACGCGACAATCGCATTTTGTTCGCTGTTAAACCCTTGTGCAGGATTGGCAACATCATTAGCGCAGATCAGATCCAGCTTTTTACGGCTCAGTTTATCTTTAGCGTAGCGGGCGACATCTTGCGTCTCGGCGGCAAAGCCAACGGTAAATGGCCGTTGATACTGCAAAGCCGCCACATCGGCAATAATATCCGGATTTTTCACTAAGGTGAGTTGCAACTCATCCTGTTTGGTTTTTTTCATTTTTTGTTCGGCGACTTCGGCTACCCGGTAATCTGCGACAGCGGCGCAGCCGATAAAGACATCTGCCGAGCTGGCGTGACTCATCACGGCGGCATGCATTTGCTGAGCGGATTGCACATCGATACGTTCAACACCCTCAGGGGTAGCTAAAGCTACTGGCCCTGCGATCAGTTGTACCTTGGCTCCGGCCGCAGCGGCTGCCGCCGCCAAGGCAAACCCCATTTTACCTGAACTGTGGTTACTTAAATAACGGACTGGATCAATGGCTTCGCGGGTAGGCCCTGCGGTGATCAATACCCGCTTGCCTTGCCAGTTACCAGCCAAGGGCGAAGTGTTGGCTTGCTCAAGCGCGCTGACTAGCTCCAATGGTTCCAGCATGCGGCCTGCGCCGACGTCGCCACAGGCTTGCTCACCCGATGCAGGGCCCAGAATGTGATATTTTCGTTCTTTTAATGTTGCAATGTTTTGCTGTGTTGCGCTATTTTTATACATCTGCTGGTTCATGGCTGGGGCAATAAACAGCGGCGCAGCACTGGCCAGTACGCAGGTGGTGAGCAAATCATTGGCCAAGCCATGGGCCAGTCGGGCAATCAGATCGGCGCTTGCCGGAGCAATCAAGATGCTGCTGGCCCATTTTGCCAGTTCGATGTGTCCCATGGCAGCTTCCGCGGCCGGGTCAAGCAAGCTAGTGCTGACCGGGTTGCCGCTCAAAGCTTGCAAGGTTAGCGGAGTAATAAAGTGGCTGCCGCCTTCGGTAAGGATAACGCGAACATCAGCGCCGCGTTCTTTTAAACGACGGATCAGATCGGCACTTTTGTAGGCAGCAATACCACCACTGATGCCAAGCAGGATGCGCTGGCTGGCTAAGGAGTGTTGCATGATGACGGACTCATTATTACTGATAGCCATAAGATAGCATGGATCCATCATTTTCTGCAGCTGAAAAGGAACAGCAAATGAGCATAAAGGATTGGCCTGCGGACGAGCGTCCCAGAGAAAAACTACTGCAAAAAGGTGCGATGGCACTGTCGGATGCCGAGTTACTGGCCATTTTTTTGCGTACTGGGTTGCCAGGCTTGTCGGCGGTGGAGTTGGCGCGCACTCTGCTGAACGATTTTGGGTCATTAAAGGCATTAATGAAAGCACCGCTGGCGCAATTTTGTCAGGGTAAGGGGTTGGGTGCTGCTAAATACGTGCAATTACAAGCCGTGATGGAACTAAGCCAACGCTGTATGCTGCAAAGCCTACAGCATGAGGCGGTATTTACCGAGCCAGCTTTGGTAAAGCGTTATCTGAGCCAACAGCTTGGATCAGCTAGCCGTGAAGTGTTTCAGGTGTTGTTTTTGGATAACCAGCATCGCTTACTGAAAAGTGAGCCGCTATTTTATGGCACCATTGATGCTTCCCCAGTCTATCCTCGCGTGGTAGTGCAGCAAGCGTTAACCTACAACGCTGCTGCTGTGATTCTGGCGCATAATCACCCCTCGGGGGTGGCTGAGCCGAGCCGGGCCGATCGCAGCATTACCGAGCGCTTGCAGCAGGCCTTGCAGTTGGTAGATATTCGCTTATTGGATCATTTGGTAGTGGGCGATGGCGAGGTGGTATCGTTTGCAGAACGTGGCTGGTTATAAAAAGCGGGAAGTGTTGCGGTTATTTGCAGCTATTGAGCGTTTCTCATGCAAATTTTCTTGAATTCAAAGCGCCTTTCGTGTATAAATTGCGCCCTCTACGTTTTCAGAGCCGCCTTCCTTGGCCAGAAGGCAGAAAAAACGCTCGAGCAGCAGTCATTTTTTGGAGAGATATCGACATGTCAAGAGTATGCCACGTGACCGGCAAAGGACCTACTACCGGTAATAATAGGTCTCATGCTAAGAACGCAACCAAGCGCCGTTTCCTGCCGAACCTGCAAACACACCGTTTTTGGGTTGAAAGTGAAAATCGTTTTGTCAAAATGCGCCTGTCTACTAAAGGCATGCGGATCATTGATAAGAAAGGTATCGATTCAGTATTGGCTGAATTGCGTGCTAAAGGTCTGAAATATTAAGGACACCGAAGATGCGTGATAAAATTCGTTTAGTATCTTCTGCTGGTACTGGCTTCTTCTACACCACCACGAAGAACAAGCGTACCATGCCAGAAAAGATGGAAATTAAAAAGTTCGATCCTAAAGTGCGTAAGCACGTGATTTTCAAAGAAGCGAAAATCAAGTAATCGATGCTTTTTTAAAAAACCCGGCTGGTCCGGGTTTTTTATTGCCTGCGTTTTGTGTTTCAGCGGTATTCATTTAGTATAGACCCAAGTAACCTCACACTTTCCCTTTACTTGCCTTGACGCTGCAGGAGAGACGCTGACATGTTGCCGCAATTATCTCGCCGAGCTTGGAACAATGTGCTTATTTTTGCCGTGCTGATTTTGATGTTCTTACTGTACGGCATGCCACAGCGTTTGGCTGATTTACCTCATCGCTCCATATCTTTATTGGATGAGCAGACATTACTTAGCGTCGAGTACCCACTGGTACGCTTAAGTCGCTCGACTCAGGGCTGGCGCTTATCACCGCCAGCGCCAGATTTGCAATCACTGGCTGAACGCACCATCACTGTCTGGCAGCAGCAACAGCTGCAGGATGGGCAGCGCAGTGTCGCGCCAACCCCAGAGCCGCTGACTCAAGCCGCATTGATGTTGGCCGGACAAGCTGAGCCAGTCATTTGGGTATTAATGCTGGCCGATGATCAGTTCTGGTTAAGTCCCTCGCATCGCACCATGTATTACCCAATTACTGCACTGGATGCAGAGCGTTTATTTCCGATGGAGTTTCGATAGTGCCTGAATTGCCTGAAGTTGAAGTCTCATGCCTTGGTATTCGTCCTCACTTAGAAGGGCAATTGTTGCAGCGTGTGGTGGTGCGGCAGCGCCAGTTGCGCTGGCTGATCCCCGATGAAGTGATGCAATTAACGCGACAGACTATTCGCTCGGTGCAGCGCCGGGCCAAGTACTTGATGATTGAAGTCGATGAGGGGCATATCTTGGTGCACCTTGGTATGTCAGGCCACTTAAAAATACTGCCAGCGACCACACCAGCAGGAAAGCATGATCATGTTGATTTTGTTTTGGATAACGGCCAACTACTGCGGTTGAATGACACTCGCCGTTTTGGCGCGGTATTGTGGCAGGCGCACGATGAAGAACATCCATTGCTGACTATGCTTGGGCCAGAACCTTTGACGGAGCAGTTTACTGCCGAACACTTATTTGCTCTTTGTCAAAAGCGCAGTAGTGCTATTAAGCTGGTGCTGATGGATAATAAAGTGGTGGTGGGTGTGGGGAATATTTACGCCAATGAAGCCTTGTTTAAAGCGGGTATTGCACCACTGAGTCCGGCCAAAAGTCTGAGTCTACAGGATTGTCAGCGGCTGACGGAACAGGTGAAGCTCACGCTGACGGCGGCGATTGCGCAGGGTGGAACCACCTTGCGCGACTTTAGTCAGAGCGATGGCAAGCCGGGGTACTTTAAACAGGAGTTACTGGTGTATGGCCGCGGCGGTCAGCCTTGCACTCATTGTGGTACTGAACTGAGCGAGATCCGTTTGGGGCAGCGCAGTACGGTATTTTGCCCGAGTTGCCAACCTAGCCTGAGCTAGAACCGTCGCTTGGCTGTAGCTCGAAATTGCCAGCTATCCAGCCCGTCTTCACGGCGCAGTGGGGTGGCAATATCCAGATGCACCATGGTGCCGCGGCTGGAGTATTTGGAGAGTAAGCGGACGCCCCCTCCAACCCCAAATAAGGTAGTTTCGCTGGCTTGCTCGGTCGTCCAAGGGTCGTTCCAAGCTCGACCTACATCGACAAAACTGGCAAAGGCCACATCAAAAAGCCTCAGAATAGACCATGGGGTGTAGTGACGGTACTCGGCACTGGCCAACCACTGTTTTTCGCCCCGTTGATAGTAAAGCGGGTAGGCGCGCATGCCATTATCCCCACCTAGCTGCAACAGCTCATCACGATACAGGTTGCGGCCAATATCCAGCTGCAAACGGCCCACCAGACTGCTTTGGGGGGTTAAATGATGTATCAACAGCCAGTGCGTGCTGAACTGACTGCGATTGGTCTGATTAGATAGCTGCTGTTGCTGTAGACTGTGCTCACTCAGCAACCAACCACCGTCCCATAGCGTCCAGTTTTTAAGTAACTCAGCGCGGAATTGCCAACCGTTTTCGTCTGCACCTAGCCAATCCGAGAAGCGCTCTACCTGAAGCACAAGCTGCCAGCCAAAGTTGATATCCTCAGTACGGTTAAACTGGTTAATTTGATACAGTTTCTGGAAATCAGATTGGATCCATTGATATTCTAGCCAAAGCGCGGATAAGTCACGGTCTTCTGGCACGCCAGTGAGGGTAGCATCGTTGCTTTCAAACTTGACCTCACTTAAGCGAAAACCGGCGATTAAACGCTGTGCACTGAACTCAGTGGTTTTAAGATTAAAACCGATATAATTTTGCAGCCATTGTTGACGCCGATCGTAGCGGTTGGACTCTTCCCCGCTCTGGTATTCACGCAGCTCATCCTTGCCCTTATTAAGCTCCAGCCCCATCGCCCAAGGTGAGTTCAGCCGATAAAACGGTCGATCCAATGCGATGGTATAGCTTTCGCCATCTGAGTTATCAGCGTACTGCAGTCGGCTACTCCAATAGCTGCCAAACATATTGGGAGAGGCAAAGCTAAATAAATAGCCAGTACGCTCACTGTCTTTGGTGTAATCCAATTGAATTTGGTTGCCGCTACCCAGCAGGTTATCTTCCGCAATACCCAGCGAGTACTCGGTGGAGCCACCTTCGTGTTTAAAGTCTATTTTTGGCAGTAGAGACCAATTATCAAAGCTACGCACGGTGACATCCACTTGCTGCGAGTTGGCGCAGTAATGACTGACATAGACATCCGCCTCACGCAGATAGCCGCGACTCCTCAGTAAACGGCCGGTTTCAGCCAGCTCTGCTTCATTAAGCAAGCTACCTTCAGAGAAAAGTAGATCCTGACTCAGGGTGCTTTCTCGGGTAATGCTGTGGGTGGCATTGGCAAAACGGTGCAGCCAAAAGGTACCGGGCTCAGATAAATCAAAGACATTGTTGGTTTCAAAGTGAATGTGGCGGATGGTGAGCGCTTGGTTGGTTTCTGGGGGCGCACCCTCTTCAATGGCAATGCACTCTGCGGTTACCCACCACGGGGCGCAACAGCTGAAAACGAGCAACCCAGTTAGCCAGCGCATAGGCATCCTTTGATAGTGGCTGGCTTGCAGCTACTGCCGTACCGCGAGGTACTAATCTGGTTTAGGTGAAGCTGCATGGCTCGTTTCTGTATCGGCAATAATCCGCACCGGGAAAGGCGCGCTGTCACTGCCCGCATAAAGCGAGCGATGAGGGAAGGGGATTTCAATTCCAGCAGCATCAAATGCATTTTTGACCTCTTCCTGCAGGCTATTTCGTAGATCACGAAAGTTTTCTCGTTTGGTCCAGACAGAGAACTGAATGTTTAAGCTGGAGTCGCCAAAGCCATTAAATATAAATAGTGGTGCGGGTTCATCCATGCAAAGTGGGTTAGCATCTGCTAATGCCAGCAGCAGTTCACGCACTTGTTTGATATTCTCTTTATAGGCGACTCCCACCTGTAAATCAAAGCGACGGATAGGAAAGCGAGTCAGGTTGGTCATTTGCGTTTTAATCAGGCTTTCATTCGGGATGCGAACAAACAAGTTATCAAAGGTACGTAATTTTACCGACAATAAGTCAATGGAGAGCACTTCACCAGTGGTTTCGCCAACTTTGATAACGTCTCCCAACTGAAAGGGTTTTTCGCCAATCAAAAAAAGCCCGCTGATCAGGTTGGAGGCGGAGGTTTGTGAAGCAAAGCCAATGGCAACCGTAAGTACGCCAGCTGCCCCTAGTAACACACCCAAGCTAAAACCGAGCTGCTTGAGTACCGAAGCTAAAAACAACGAGAGCACCAACCAATACACCAGTCGTTTGACTAAAACCACATGATGGGGCGACATGGATTTGCTGGTTAGCTTTACGGTAAGCCGGGCCAGTAAATGAGCCACTAGCAGGCCGGTAAAAAACAATAACGCCGCTCGCAAGCCTGTCATCACGTGATTTAGCTCAAGCAACTGAGAGAAGGTGTCCAGCATAATAGGCTCCAGTTAATCGGTAAATATACCAGCAAAAGCGCGAACCAGTGTGTTGCTTTCCGGCCGTTGACGCGCACTGCTAATGCGCTGGGTGGTGCTGATCCCTATCGGCAGTTTGCGCTCAATTTTAAGTTTCGCCAATGGTTGATCGGTGTGATGCTCAAGGGTAACCGCTTCTGTCCAAAGGGTGTGATCTTCGCGGGCAAATACAGAAAGCATAGGTACGGGTAAGCTGATTTTGCCAATAGTGAGCATCTCTTGGGAGCGATTGGTGATCTTCAATGGTGTCACCGCCCGGTGCGGCCTCAACGGCAGCTCCGCCAGATTGTGTCTGGCATGAGTTTTAGCCGCATAGCAGAGTTCACCAATTTGGGTTGATGGGCCAAACCATGTATCTGAAAGGCGTAATACCGGAAGCTCAAGCAGCATCAACTCGTTGCCCAGCATCAGGCGAATGCATACTGGTGTACTGATATAAAAATTAATGCTTTCACCTGGTGGGATAAATACCGGTTGTCTGGTCTTAACCACCACGGGGCGATCCATCAGACATGGTAGCAGTTGGCACTCGCTAGGAGGCTGCCGAAAGACGTAGCGGTTCGGAGTGAGTGATTCAGGCCAACTATCCAGCGGCTCTTGCAATGTCCTATTCACTTCATCTTGCTCGGTTTGACGTTGGTGGCCCAATAACCATTCTGCAGCGGTATGCTCTAAATACATCGATAGCGGACCAATGGCCAGATGCCAGCATTGATCTGCGCTCAAATCGCGTGGTTGCCACCAATTTTCGAGGGTTGACAGTGCTCTTGGTGCAAACTCAGTGGGTTCCATGTCAGCTCCTCCTAGGGGAAAGTACTCTCATCTTAGCAAGGGCCAGCAAGAAAAAGAATAGCCAGCTCAGTCACTTCAGCAAAGATAGTGTTGTACTCATCGAGGTTAGGCACTAAAATAAGCAATAATTCTTATTTATTCTATGTGCGGAGTGCACTTCACGAATGGACGTACCCAGTTGCAGGCCTAGCCTGACAAATTTTCATAATTTTCATTATCTTCATGGTTTGAACTTGGTAAGTTGATCCTGCCGCTGGCAGTCTCCTTTACTGAGTCCGAAAAGACTAAGTTGTAAGGGGGCATCATGGAACTGCCGGTTCTTATTAATACCACTCGCCTGGCGTTAGAGTCAGATTCGCTCTACGAACTGCGTGAGCAATTCGAAGACATTCACCCGGCTGATTTGGCCACTGCCTTTGCTGAATTTGAACCGCAGTCGATCTGGGATCTGCTGTCTGTGTTGCCTCGAGCCGAGCAGGCTGAAGTGTTTGGTTATTTGCCTCCTGAAACGCAGGTGACACTGGCTATCTCGATCAGTCGCCGCAAGCTATCGCCGATTATTCGACAAATGTCGTCGGATGAGCGCGCTGATTTATTCAATCGTTTAACCGATGAACAACAAGAAACCTTGTTGCCGGCACTGGCACAAGCTGAGCGTGATGATCTGTTGATGCTGTCGTCATACGATGAGGGTACCGCTGGCGCGATCATGACCTCGGATTACGCCTCACTATCGCCAGACTTAACGGTATTAGAAGCTTTGGCCGTGCTGCGCAAAGAAGCCCCCGACAAAGAAACCATTTACCAGTCGTATGTGGTGGATAAAGAGCGCCGGTTAATTGGGGTCATTTCACTCAAAGAGTTGATTCTCGCACCGGTTTCGATGCAAATTCATGAATTAATGACGCATGAGCCGATCTACGGTGAAGCGAACATGCCACAGGAAGAGATATCCGGCCTGATCGCCAAGTACGATTTATTAGCACTGCCAGTGGTGAACCATGAGATGCAGCTGGTGGGTATCGTTACCTACGATGACGCGATGGATGTGGCGGCCGAAGAGGCGACAGAGGATTTCCATAAAACAGCCACCATCGGTAAATTGGACAGCAGTGTTAAAGATGCAGCCATTAATCTACTGTATCGTAAACGCATCGGCTGGCTGGTGCTGTTGGTATTTGGCAATCTTTTTTCAGGTGCCGGTATTGCCTATTACGAGGAAACAATTGCCAATTACATCGTGTTGTTGTTCTTTTTGCCACTGTTGATTGCCAGTAGCGGCAATGCAGGCGCTCAGGCTGGTACCTTGATGGTGCGGGCATTGGCCACTGGCGATGTAGCACTGAAAGACTGGGGAAAAATATTGGGGCGAGAAGTCATTATTGCTACCCTGTTAGGGGTGACTATGGCGGTAGCCGTGGCTGCCATCGGCTGGTGGCGAGGTGGCTACGATATTGCTCTGGTGGTGGCTGCGACCATGACGCTAGTGGTCATTGCTGGCAGTCTGGTCGGCATGTCATTGCCGTTTTTGCTTAGCCGTTTTAACATGGACCCGGCCACGGCCAGCGGCCCTTTAATCACCTCGATTGCCGATGTCGCCGGTGTGATGATTTATTTTTCTATTGCCACCTGGTATCTGGGGCTTTAGCGTGGCTGCAGCGGAAGAGGCTCTGACTGTCTCTGTTGAAGTGATGACCTAGGGGCTTCAATGTTGAGTACCTCTGAGAGCCGGACGATTTGTGCAAAGTCGAGTTGAATTTCATGTGCAAAATCCAGCAGTGACATGCCATGGTTCTCAACATCCAACCTGAGCCCATAGGGCTTTAGCATTGCAATATCCTCTATACGTTGGTGAGACAACAGTGCAAAAGCAGCATGTTCTGGTAGTGGAGTGTAGTTTGCGAGTGTGATGAGCTGATCAGTGCTGGCTTGATGGTTCAGCAGGCTAATAAAAATGACTTGATCAAATTCTGGGTGCTCACCACCAAGGCTGCCATACTTCTCGAGTAAAGCGATCACAGCATCCTTGCTGCCCTGTTCAACGACGTATTGTGTATCTACAGCCATGGTTAGCGCAGCAATATCTGTTTCATTAAACTGGTTGGCTTCTGAGATTTTTTCAAACCAATTAGCGATGCTTTTTGTCTGGCTTTTTTGCTTTGATAAGGCAACGTTGTTTTCATGTTCCATGCAAGCGGACATTTTGGTGGTCACTAAGTCATATTGGGTGTAATAGTAACTTTGCAACTGTCGCATCTGTTGCAAATAGTTGAGATGATCATCACTAAGGTCTGCATTTTGTTGTAGTTGTTCAAAGAGGTCGGATACGGCAAGGATGTCTTGATATTTACCATTGCTCCAGCGGTTCAGGCGTTCCAGGGTGTGCGTTTGATTGGTGGTGACTCCTTGTCTTGCCAAAAATTGCACGATAGCTTCAGCTTGCTTCTTGTCAACCTCATTGGCAGGTACGGGCAGGATATCTAAAGAGCTGTAGAAATCGTACTCGACATAGTTGCTGATACCCTGCCCTGACCAGAATGTTAAGGCATCATAATTTAATATTTCTGCACTTAATGTGGCTAAGTTGTAGTATCGGCCTTCTGCTATGAAGGTTGTATGAATATCGCCATTGAATCTTTGTATCAGCTCGGCTAAAACTGATGGGCTCTGCCTGGTGAAGCTTGCAAAAATCAAATCTGCAAACATTACCTGGGTGCCTGCATGCATAATCTGCTGTACTGGTGCTCTCTCGAGTTGACCATGCATCATCATGCTGGACAAGATGCTCCAGCCATCAAAAGTTGAATCTTGCGTTAACGCGCCTTGGTCAAATAAGTCGGCAATCAAGGTTTGGTTTCCAGTCGCCAGTGCCAACATCAATTGATACCGTGTTGAAGGAGGGACTGGTTCAAGTCCTGACTCAAAAGCATGCATTACAATATTATTCGCGGTGTAGCCTAAATTTTGGTTTCTGAACGTATGGACAGAAAATCCGGCGGCATGAAAAAGGGCATGCATATTTTGCTCATGCAGCTCGGATTCAATCAGAAAGTCGTACAGTTGCTCTTCTGCAAGCTTTAAATTACGGTAGGCTTTATTGAGGTCTTGCCATACCATTGGAAAGTTAGTGCAGAGCCCGTTGCTATTCTGTTCTTGGTGAATGACCAGAGTATCATCATATGACATGTTTTGTGCGTTATCTGGCTTATTTTTTATATCTGTCTCTAATTTGAGAGGCTCATCTGGAGCGGTTAAAGAGTCCGATGAGGATATCAGGATGACCAAAAGTACGCATATTGCCGATAGTAGGACAACTCCATAAAGCTTTTTCATCAATTTGGATCTCTGTGCTTCGTTGCCGGAAGGGTTAATTTGTCAAAGTTAACATTAAGCGTCATTGATCGAACTTGTCAGAATCATCTTGGAGAGGGGTATTCATACACTTCTCCAGACAGTCAAAAATACTAAGAGCAAGAAACAAAATAAGTGCAAATGCCCCCAGGGATGGAGAAAACTTACTTTCAGCAATAGTTCCAAAAATCAGGAACTCAGAAAAATAAAGCGCAGCAACTATCGAAAATATCGTAATTTGGGTGTTTCTTTTGCACTTTCTAATAGTTGCTGATGTAGTGTTATTCATGTGTCGCTTCTCCATTTGGTCAGCTGCTAGCCTTTAAATAGTTAAACTTTCTTTAGATGGCGAGAGTTTACAGACTCTGGCCAAATATAAACGGGGTATGGTATCTGTATCACTACAAGCATACATGCAGTGGAGCACAGCTAGCGCCCGCCTTTCATGGCGGGTACTAGCTAGTTTCCATCCTGAAACGGCGTCCATGCCGTTTTACGGAGTCGCCTAGAAAAAACTCAGTTTTTCCAAGCTCGCAAAATCAATGGCTTACACCAATAATTTTGTCGGCTCATCCTTATGATTTAAGGAAATAGCTCACTGCAATACCTGATGTGTGCATTATAGTTTATACCACACTGCCGGTTATCCCATGCCCCGGTAATACCTGCAACAGCAATACAAGCAGCAACAACGGGTTTAAAGATTAGCCGGGTGCATAAGCCAACATTTGTAAACCCAACCGTTGCGACAATTGCTTGGCAGGTTTCTTTATCATTACCTGCGTCCTCAACGCAACGAGCATGGTTTACAGGTCTATATTCATTATTCGTACCAGGCCCAGGCTGTGGCGGGAATGGCGGCTGTGGCGGAGGCGGAGCTGGTGGTTGCCAAGGTGGGAGAGGCGGCGGTGGTGGAGGTGGTGGAGGTGGCGGCGGGCGCTGCCCAACAACGCCAATCCTTTCTACGTCATCAGCCATGGCTGTGGATAGTACCAAGTACTTCGTGAACAGGTTTTGGTCTGATGTTAAACCACCTGCCCCATTCATTTGCATGAAGAGGAGTGGCAAACATAAAAGGAACGTTAGTAGGCGTTTCATGTAGGAATTCTCAGTCTTGGATTTTTCGGCATACTACGTCACTATTAAATAAAGGTCAACAAGTGTTTATTTTTATTTTATTTATTTTAATTTTACTTTCTTATTTGTTGTTTAATGTTGTATTTATTGTTTAGGAGCAAGAGGAGCATGGCCGGGTCACCATCGTGCGGTGCCGGCGTAAGCCCTAAAATTTCCGTCATCACCTGGTACAAATCCACCATTCGTACCTGCTCTATTCGGGTGTGTGTTTTAAAGCTGGGGCCATGCGCAATCAGCATGCCCTGCATGCTGGGTTCTTGGTTGTCGTAACCATGGCTGCCACGTGGCTCGCGGTAGGTAGGCGCATTGATCATGCCAGGTAACCAACTGCGGCGTACCAGGATCCAGTTTACCTCTGCCAGCACCTGTATCGGAGCAATACGGCGATGCTGACGGTAATGAAAGCGATCCGGCAGCTCTGATTTACGATACAAGCGAACGCCTTCGTCGGGTAAAGCGGCTTTTAGCTGCTGATAGATGATGTCTTCTTGTCCTAGTTTCGGAAAGATACTCACAATCTCACGTGAGTAACGCACGTATTCTGCTAATTCAGGATCAAAAGCCTGGTCAATCACAATATGCTGCGCTTGATTGACGGTTGCCATACCGTGATCTGAACTAATCAACAGATCGATGTGATCAAACAAACCCAGTTGCTGTAGTTGGGCAACCAGATAGCCAATCTCATTATCAATCGATTTTAGTGCCTGACGAACCTGGTGGGACTCAGGTCCATAGGCATGTCCTGCAGCATCAACATCGCTAAAATACATGCTTATTATTCGTGGTCGCTCGGGTTCTGGCAGTTGCAACCACTGCAGAACTGTATCGACTCGCTGCCGATTTGGCACTTTGCCATCGTACGGAAACCAGTAGCTGGGGCGGACGCCTTTGATGGGGGCTTCAGATCCAGGGAAAAAATAGGTAGCCGCAATTTGCCCCTGCTGCTCTGCCGTCACCCAAATCGGCTCACCACCCCACCAGCGGGAATTGCCCACTTCTTCGCTGTTGCTCATGGTAAAGCGGGCATCAAACTCCGGATCGTACATGCCATTGTCAATCACGCCATGATTTTCTGGGTGCAGCCCGGTGACCAGCGAGTAATGATTTGGAAACGTCTTGCTGGGAAACACCGGTTGCAGCGCATCCGCCACCAGGCCGGCCTGGGCCAGCGCATTCAGATGCGGGCTGGGCGCCATCGATGGAGATCAAAATGATGGTGGGTGGAAGCGGTGCTGTCGTGTTGCTGGCAGGAGTGCTGCTACAAGCGCTGATAAAGAGCAGAAGTATCAGTAATAAAAAGTAGTTTTTCAAAGCAATACCCAAATAAAGTACCGGGGTTTACCCCGGTATAGAAAAACAGCTGCATTGATTTTAGTTGGCTTGTATGAAAGTTGTAAGACAAAAGCGTTTGGCCGTCTTAATTGGCGGCCCAACTTCAGGTTAAGAAACGGCTAATAATTTGCCTTCAATGGCTTCATGGGCAGCCAGAATATCATCAGCGACAAAGCAAAGCTCGTTGTGAAAAGTAGTCATGCTGACGATACCGCGCTTAAGCAGCGTATCCAATGCAGGTTTGGCCGCAAAATAGTCGGCTACTTTGGCTGGCAGTGTTTTAACACTGATCATGGGGCTTTGCCAGAAAAGCTGCAACAAAGGGGTATGCCAGCGATCGGGTTGTATAAAAAGCAGTTTATTGTTGATTTTATTGACCGTATCGCTTTCGATGGTGCTGCATTGCATGGAAAAGTGTTCCTGCCAGACTAAGAAATCATGGAAAAATCGCTGACCAATATCTCTGTAGGCACTGTCTCTGTGTGAATGAAGAAAGCCAATAAAATCATCCATGCGATTGCTGGACAGTACAAACAGATAGGGGGACAGCATGCTGTGTTGATGGCGGGTGCACAGGGTTTCAAACAATGCGCGGGTGGTGCGGCCGTTGCCCTCGGTAAAGGGGTGTGCCAATGTCAGCCCAGCCAACAAAGCCAGTGCCTCTTTGGCGGTTGCCTGTTTGGTCCAGTGTAGACTTAGCAACTGCTTGCTTTGTGCCAGTGCTAATTCAGGCTCAGGGCATTGGTAATTGTTCATCGCCCGCAGAGCTTTGAATGTCAAAGGCTTGTCGCGAAGTACCGGGCTTGCCAGTGGACCGCGTAAGGCTGCATTGATATGGCTTAGCTGCTCCAGATCCAGTTGTTGGCTATTGGTGAGTATGCTAACGGCTGTGCTGAAACGCTGGGTTGCTGCTGCCACCTCGTCGGCTATCGCGGTCGTTGTCTTAATGCCAGAGCTGGCAATAATAAAATCACGTCGGCTCACCTGGCGGCCTCGGCGCAGCACCGGGCCACCAGCCAGGTAACGGTGAAAATAGCTCCTGTTTAGATAGCGATTCAAGCTGGATCCTCCTGATGGCAGCTTACTACTGTGATTGGGCAGACAGGTTTAAAGCGTCTGACAACTGCATGATTTTATCGAAGCTCAAGCCAACTTGATTGGCAAATTGCAGTGGGGTCTGCCCCTGAGGATCGGTGGTATCCATATTCAGGCCATAAGGAATCAGGTTTGGGATGGCATCAATCCGCTGCTGAGCAATCAACATAAAGATGGCATAGTCCGGGATCGGCGCGTATTGCGCCAGTTGAATCAATTGTTCGGTATTGGCATGCTGGTTCAGCATACTGATAAATAGCACCTGATCAAATTCGGGGTGCGCACCACCCAGGCTACCGTACTTTTCCAGTAAAGCGACCACACTGTCAGCATCACCGGCATCCACCGTTTTTTGGGTATCCAGCGCCATTTGTAGCGCTTGGATATCTGTGTCACTCAACTGGTTCATGGTGGGTAGGGTTACCAGCCAGTCGTGCAATGTTGCAGTCCCACCGTTGTCAAATAAGGCATACTGGCTGATATCCACTTCACCGCAGCTGCGTTGCTTGGCATTCACGTGATCAAACAAGGCATAGTAATAGGTTTGTGCTTTGCGCATCTGCCGCAAATAATCTGTCCGCTCTTCCGACATACCGCTATCCAGCAGCAATTGTTCAAAGCTATCGGATAATTGCAGCAAATCCTGATACTGGTGATTGCTCCATTGGTTGATTCGGCTAATGGTATGTTGGGAATGAGCTTGCACGCCATATTTAACTAAGAAATCCAGCACAGCCAGTGCTTGTGTTTTTTCGTGTTGGTTGGTTGGGACCGGCAGGATATCCAATGAGCTGTAAAAATCGGCTTCGACATCGTGTGACACACCCAGACCACTCCATAGTTGTAGTGCGGGGTAATGCAGCAACTCGGTACTTAGGGTCACCAGGTTGTAGGTTTTGCCATTGGCCTGAAAGGTCGCATGTAAATCACCATCATAACGATGGGCAAGTGTATCCAATACCAGTTGATCTTGCCGGGTCAGGGTGGCAAACACCAAATCGGCCATTGTTACCCTCAGTCCGGCATTTAGCAACTGCTGCAAGTCTTTGAGTGGTAGTTGGGTATGCAGCATCAGGCTCGACAAAATATTTTGGCCTGCGATCATAGCGTTCTGGCTTAACTCACCTTGCTCAACCAGTTGAATGATGGTGGCGTAGTCTGACTTTGCCAACGCCAACATCACTTGGTAATCCAGAGAGGGTGACAATTGTTCCGGCCGGGCTTCAAAGGCAAAGGCAGTTAAGTTATTAGGTACAAAGCCGACCCGCTTGATACGGAAATCACTGACTGAAAAACCTGCCGCATGGTACACGGCGTTTTTGCGTTCGATGGAAATATTGGCTTTTATCAAGGAATCATAAAACTTGGCTTCGGCTTGCTTCATCTCCCGATGCATTTCTGCCAGCTCAGCTTTTAGCGGTTCGAAGTTTTCACATGAGAAGTATTGAGTCACAGATTGCTGATGAAGTGATAAAGCTGACGTGGTCACAGAGGCAGATTCATGCATTTGCTGACTGGATGACGGTAGCATAATATCGTCGTTGGTGACAGTGGACCTTGTATCATTATGAAGCATCGATACAAACAGAAGTATAATGCATAAAGAGGCAAGAAAGCATATGAGTGCTTTTTTCTTCATAAAGTCAATTCCAAGTGATTTTTGATTGTAGTTGAGTGAAAATAACTTATCTGGAATGAATGATAAAGTCCTACAACTAACGCATTCGGTTGTTAGTATCGTTTGTATTAATATTCGAAGTACTTTCTCTTTTGATCATTTCAGCAGCTTTTTCGAGGTAGTAGAAGACGCTGCTTATTGTCAAAATGATTAACGCAAATGAGCCTACGGATGGAGAGAGTAAACTATCTCCAATGGTCCCCAAGAAATAATACTCAAAAAAATAAATTGTGAAAGTTAGTGCGATAAGCAGCAAAATAGTATTACGCTTCCCATTTCTAATCATACTTTTGATCGACTTTGTCATTTTGAGCTCGCTTCAAATTATCTGTTTATTTTAAGGAATCAAATTATCTGTTTATTTTAAGGAAATTAATTACGGTTATTATACTGGGAAGTGAGGCAAGGCCCGCTTCCCATAACAAGATTTACTTCATAAATTATTAAAGCAGATTAAGAGCTTGGTCATGCATAACAATTAGCACTCATGGTATTGCAGTACATCCATATGGACCGCACTGCCCACCACCAGATCCGCCGCCATTTGATGCGAATAGTGTGCTACATTCGTAAACGTGCTCATTGTATCTGATACCACAATTTCTTGCTTCCCAGAGCCCACCAGCAGTTGCAACAGCAACGCATGCTGCGACTGCTGGGGGAAATGTAAAACCAGCACACAGCCCCGATGTCAGAACAGCCACAGAGCCAGCCAAGTACAAGCAGTGTTCTTTATCATTACCGGCGTCAGCAATGCACCTCTCATAACTAATGGGTCTATAATCATTTGGTGGTGTTGGATTTGGAGGTGGTGTATAGCTACCACCACCGCCATCTCCTCCATCGGAGTTATCACCACAGTACCAATCGCATGGTTCTGGCCAGCCCCAATCCCAATCCCAACCGCCACCCGGTGGTCGATAACATGTCTGCATATCACCACCAAACCCTTCGCATTGTTGGCTTGCATCTGCGGTATTTAACTTTAACCGCCAGCCCCAGCCGCTACTGAAGTTTTCTGTTGGTTGGCTAAGTTGCGCATGGGAGTTTGTGTCCGGTGCATGCTCTATATTCAGCATCAGCAGCGGGAGGCACAGTGCAATTCTGCTAAGTTGTTTCATTGAAAGCATCCTTATGCATTTAAATGTAAATATTATGAGTTCTATGCGCGCAAGCATCATTATTGATGCATTTTATATTTTTTCAAGTTAATTTTTTGTTTTATTTGCTTGTGCTTTAGCAGGATTGCCAGTTGGCCTGAAAATCGTTACACTGCGCGCCTACCAGGGGGTGTGCTCGTAAGAGTGCTGAGATGCTGTTTGGCGAACCCCAAGAACCTGATCCGGATCATGCCGGCGGAGGGATGGTGTTACTGACTCCTTTTGCGCGGGTGATCCCTTTACCGGAGACCATCATGCGCTGTCGTTATTCCGTTGTTGCCGCTTGTATTCTTGCCTCCTTTGCCGCTACGGCGGAGCAAGAGCCCATTGAACGCCTTGAGGTGCAGGGCGACTTCCGGCGTTTGTCGGTGCAGAACATTGCTGGCAGCATTGCGGTGGTATCCGAGCAGGATATGCAGCGCAGTTCGGCGCAGCACCTGGATGATGTGCTGAACCAACTGGCCAATGTCAACTTCGCTGCCGGTGCTTCGCGCGGCCGTTTTGTGCAAATGCGCGGTATTGGTGAGCGCAGCGAGTTTATCGATGTGATCAATCCTTCGGTTGGCGTGTTGATCGATGGCATTGATTACTCTGGCCTGGGTATCAGCAGCATTGCCCATGCCGAACAGCTGGAAGTGTTTCGTGGCCCGGAAGCCACCCGTTTTGGCACCAATGCCATGGCCGGCATGCTGAACCTGAGCTCGAAACAACCGGATTTTCGCCGTGATGGCGCTTTTAGTGCTACTTTGGCCAACTACAACAGCTGGCAGCTGAGTGGTATGTTCAGCGATGCCATCAGCGAGCAAGTCGCCTTTAGCCTGACTGTGGATAAACAGGTGTCTGATGGTTTTATCGAGAATGCCTTCCTCGAGCGCAAAGACACCAACGATATTGATGAGCTGACCACCCGTGCCCGGTTGCTGTACCGCCACAGTGACGATTTAGCGTTGCAGCTGATCGCCCATCATATTGACCAGAACAATGGCTACGATGCATTTTCACTGGATCGCAACCGCACCACGCTATCGGATGAGCCCGGCCAAGATAAACTAAACAGCAAAGCGCTGGCGCTGCGTTCGGATTATTCCGCGTTAAGCGGCATCGATATGATGCTGCAACTGAGCTGGCTTTCGGCCGACTCGGATTACAGTTTTGATGAAGACTGGTCTTTTGTGGGAATTAGCCCCGGTTGGGAATACTCTTACTTTGATCGCTACCTACGCTCGCGTGAGCAATGGACGGTTGATTACCGCTTGGTATCGGATGAGCAGGGGCGTATTTTCGGAAATACTGATTGGGTGCTGGGGTTTTATGGCAGCAGCCGAGATTTAGATTTGCAGCGTTTGCGTCGTGCTGGCTCAGAGTTTCGTGAGTTTGATAGTAGCTTGCAGCGCGACAATCTGGCGGTTTATGGTGAAACCAGTAGTGCGTTATCCGAGCAATGGACTCTGGTGGTCGGTGGCCGGGTGGAGCGTTACAAAGACGACTACCGCGACAGTGGTGATTTGTCGCTGCAAGAGCGGCATACCATGTGGGGTGGTAAGCTTAGTTTGAACTACCAAGCCAGCGAACAAGCAATGATTTACACACTGTTGTCGCGCGGCTACAAAGTGGGTGGCGTTAATGGTGAAGCCTTATCCCGTGCTGGCGATGATGGCTTTTCTGCCTTATTGCAGCAGGCGACATTCGAACCAGAAACCTTGGTCAATGCTGAGTTTGGTGTCAAAGGCGCAGCCCTTGATGGCAGCTTGGTAACCCGGGTGGCTGCGTTTCATATGTGGCGCCATGATATGCAGGTCAAAGGCTGGTTAAACCCAGACTTGGGGCCAGAGTTTGCTGGCTTTATTGATAATGCCGGCCGTGGTCGCAATTACGGTATTGAGATGGAGAACCGCATTGTGTTGCATCCGAGCTTTATTTTGCATGTGAATGCTGGTTTACTGAAATCCAAGCTTGGCCCATACGTTACAGGCAATGAGCCTCAGATTGATATGACCGGACGTGACCAAGCGCATGCACCACGCTTTACCTATCAGCTGGCGGGCGATTGGTACCTGACAGAGCAGCTGATGCTGCAGGGCAGCGTGCAGGGCAAGAGCCGCTTTTATTACTCCGATGGTCACAATGCGCGTTCATCCGGCTCGGAAGTGGTGAATCTGCGACTCAGCTACCAGTTGGAACAATGGCAGCTGGCGCTATGGGTTCGTAATGCATTGGATCAGGATACGGCAGTACGCGGCTTTTATTTTGGCAACGACCCGCGGGATGAGTATGTGCCACACACCTATGAGCAATGGGCCGAGCCACGCCGTTTTGGTGTGACGGCCAGCTATCAATTCTGAGGAGGGTAAGCGATGCAACTGTCAGTAGAAATCAGTAAGTACCCGCTGGCCGATGAGTACATCGGCCCGATCAAAGCGTTTCTGCAGCAATTGGGGCAGCAACCGGATCTTCATGTCATCACCAATACTATGAGCACGCAAATCTTTGGTGAGTACGATGCGGTGATGCAAGCACTGCAACTCTGCATGAAGTGGTCGTTCGAGCAGTATGGCAAGGTGGTGTTTGTCTGTAAGTTTATTCCGGGTGATTTGCGACCATGATCGCTGCAGTGCAGCAGTTTTGGCAAGAGTGGCAGATGCTGACCAGCTTAGAGCTGTTGGCTATGCTGCTGGCGCTGGCTTATCTGCTGTTGGCGATGCGGCATAGCCTCTGGTGCTGGCCTGCCGCATTATTCAGTACCGTCATTTATACCTATGTGATGTGGCAGTATGCATTGCTATCGGATGCACTGCTGCAGGTGTATTATGCCGCTATGGCCTTGTATGGCTGGTGGCACTGGCGCTTGCTGCAACAGACCAAGCAGCAATCAAAGGCAGGGGTTAAACCAGTGCTGGAGTGGGGCTGGCAAGCTCACCTCACGCTTATTACCGTAGCGACGGCTGCGGGGCTGGTGCTCGGCTACCTGATGGCCAACTACACCCATGCCGATTACCCATGGATTGATGCAATGACCACCAGCTTTAGTGTGATGACCACCTACCTGGTCGTGCGGAAGCTGCTGTCCAATTGGTTGTACTGGCTGGTGATTGATCTGGTTTGCGTCTATGTTTACTTGCAGAAAGGGCTTTATTTTACCACTGCACTTTTTGTATTGTACTCATTACTCGCAGTTATAGGATACGTGGCATGGCGCAGCCATTACCGGCAACAACAACTTACCAAAGAGCCAGAGCTGCAGCCAGTCTGACGGAGACGCAGGCTGAGCATCGTATTCGACAGCTGTGTCTGCATCTTGAGTTTTTCACCAGCCACCCGCCATTGGCGATGAAATCGCTGTCTCATGGCACCACCAATTTAAGTTACTGGGTGAAGACAGGCCGTGGTGAGTATGTGGTTCGGCATTATTCGCCGGATGTCACCGGCGTGTGCCGGCAACAAGAGCTCCGTTGTCAGCATGCGGCAGCAGTCGCTGGCCTTTCACCAGCACCTCTTTGTTTAAATAATCATCAACAGGTACTTATTTCTGAGTTTTTAGCCGATGGCTGTGAGTTGCAATTAACCGAGCAACGTTTGCCCGCCATGGCAAAGCAGTTAGTCGCTTTGCATCGGCTGCGAGTGCAGACACCGGTGCTGGATCCTGCCAGTTACCTTGATGATTTAAAGCAGCACCATCAAGACAACTGGAGCAAGCAGGCGCAGCAAAGTTATGATGAAGTCATGCAGGTGATTGAGCAATTTATGGCGATGCCTGAGGATATAGTACTGACACACCTCGATTTGCACCCGGGTAACTTATTGTGGCAGCAGCAGCGCATTTGGTTGCTGGACTTTGAATACGCCCAATTAGCTGACAGTAGCCTGGATTTAGCTTCTATCATAGAAAGCTTTCAGTTATCGGAGCATCAGAGCCAGCAATTGCTGAAGTCTTATCAGCAGCAGCGTCCGAATAGCCAATGCCTAGGCTGGCCACGAAAGTTGGCGGCGGCTCGGGTGATTTATCTGGCGTTTTGCTGGTTATGGTATTTAGCGCTGGAAGGAGGGGAGCAAGCTGCCAAGCAGCAATGGCAATTGCTGCAGCAAGCATTGTATCGTTTTAATGCACTGTTATAAGCCACCGAGCCGTTCGGCCAGCGTCTTATAGCGCTCGACATCTTCTTGTTTAAACAAAGGTTTACCTTGTTCGTCCTGCTCTACACTGACCAGCAGATTTTCCCGAGCCAACCGCTCGACTCTGATCCCTTGTACTCCTAAAAACGCTGCAACTTCATCCACTGTCATTAATGCCATTGTTTTACCCTTGTTATAGTGACACTTAAAATAACTTCCGCTCTAAGTAAAGCGCAAAAAGCTCCATTTGTGAATGAAAATTTTACTCAAAGGTAAGGACATTCATCGCTGGGGCATGCAGCTGTTACACTTGGTTACACCTCTTTTAGTTAAAGCAATGGTAGAAGAAGCAAAGCCATGCTAATTTTTTAGACAAATTTACATGGATAATAGCAATGAAACCATTAATGACTTTTTTTGTTTGTTCTAGTTTATCGCTAAGCTTTGCTGCTGTATCGGCACAAGATGTGTTGCAGCCCCCTGTTGCTGAGCAACGGCCTCATACCGTCAGCTCACCTCATGGCGACCGGATCGACCCCTATTACTGGTTACGTGATGATACTCGCAGCAGTGCTGAAGTGATTGATTATCTGGAGCAAGAAAATGCGTATTATCAGTCGTATAAATCGTCATACAGTGCTCTGGTTGAGGAATTAACGGAAGAGATTATCGGCCGAATTCAACAAGATGATAGCTCGGTTCCTTATACCATGGGTGATTACAGCTACAGCACACGCTACGAAACAGGTAAAGAATACCCGATCTATGTGCGTACGCCTTTAGCCGGTGGTGATGAAGAGATCATGCTGGATGTGAATGAATTAGCCGAAGGTAAAGATTATTTTCAAGTTGCTAATTGGCGGGTTAGTCCGGATCAGCAAAAGCTGGCCTATATGGAAGATACCACCGGTCGGCGGCAGTATACCTTACGGGTGAAAGATTTGAGTACTGGAGAGTTGTTAGCGGATACCCTGAGCGGCTTGTCTGCGTCTATTGCCTGGAGTGCCGATAGCCAGCATCTTTTTGTGGTAGAAAATGATCCTGTTACCTTGCTTAGCACCAAGGTATTCCGTCACCAGCTTGGGCAGGATGCTGAGCAGCGGGCCTTGGTGTACGAAGAGCAAGACAATAGTTTCTTTATGGGCGTGGGGAATACCCGCGATCAACGTTATGTGGTGATTGGTGTCAGCAGCACGGTATCAAACGAGTACTGGGTGTTGGATGCAACTACACCGCAAGGGGAGTTGCAGTTGATAGCTCCGAGACAGCGCGATTTTAAATACTCTGCGGATCATATTGATGGTCGTTGGGTGATTAATACCGATTGGGAAGCGCCAAATTATCGTTTAATGGTGGTTGAACACGAGAAACTGGGCGATCGCAATCATTGGCAGGAACTGGTTGCGCACGATGAGCAGGTCTTTATTCAAAGCTTTATTGCTTTCAAAGATCACCTGGCTATTAATGAGCGCAGCGATGGATTACGCCGTATCCGTTTACTGAGCTGGGAGGACCCTAAGCAGAGTCATTATCTGGCCTCGGATGAGCCAAGTTTTGTTATGGGCTTTTCAGTCAACCCAGAGCAAGATAGTGAGTGGCTCCGTTACAGTTACACTTCACTGACCACGCCCAACAGTATTTATGAAGTCCATCTGGGTACTGGAGAGCGCCGATTACTGAAAGAAGATGAGGTGCTGGGTGGATTCGATAAAAACGACTACGTGACGGCGCGTGTTTGGGTTCCTGCTGCAGATGGTGTGAAGATTCCGGTTAGCTTATTGTACCGCAAAGACTTTAAACGTGACGGGACGGCGCCGTTGTACCAGTTCGCTTATGGCTCTTACGGCATTTCGATGGATCCTTTCTTTCGCTCAGCCGTACTGTCGTTAGTTGACCGGGGTGTTGTGTATGCCATTGCGCATATTCGTGGTGGTCAGGAAATGGGCCGACACTGGTACGAAGATGGCAAGTTGTTGAATAAAACCAATACCTTTGATGATTATATTGCGGTGACCGATTATTTGGTTACTGAAAAATATGCGGCGGCAGATAAAGTCGTCGGAATGGGTGGCAGTGCGGGTGGTTTGTTGATGGGGGCCGTTGCCAACCAAGCGCCGGAGAAATATCGTGGTTTGATTGCGCATGTGCCTTTTGTGGACGTGGTCACAACCATGTTGGATGAAAGCTTGCCACTGACGACCAATGAGTACGATGAGTGGGGTAACCCGAATGAAAAGGCCTATTACGATTACATGTTGTCGTATTCGCCTTATGATCAAGTGAGTAAACAAGCCTACCCGGCGATGCTGATCACGACAGGGTTTCATGATTCGCAGGTGCAGTACTTTGAGCCTGCTAAATGGATTGCCAAGTTAAGAACCCACACAACCTCGAAGCAACCATTGTTGATGCGAACTAATATGGAAGCGGGGCATGGCGGTCGTTCCGGGCGCTTTGCTCGTATGGCAGAAATTGCCGAAGAATATGCTTTTGTACTGCAGTTGGTGACAGAGCCCAAAGCGGAGTAATCTCAATGGCAGTGGGATGGTGCTCTTGCGCAACAGCGGCAGGGATGCCGCGGAGGCTGAGACAGCACAGGGAAGTGCTGTCGAAGGTGGTGGAGTAAGTAGCTCCAGCCTCCCTGCAGTACTCAGATGTATGTATATGCGGGCTTAAAGGAGCTAGCTTTCTTCAAAGCCACTGGCGATCAGCTGAACCACGGCTTTTAAAGCCGCTTCAGCATCGTCACCTTCAGCAATCACCTCGACCGATTTTCCCTTGCCGCTGGCCAGCATCAGTAGCGCCAGTACACTGCTGGCATCTGCAGTGCGTTCTTGCAACCTAAGTTCAATGCGGCTACTGAATTGCTGACACAACTGCGCCAGCTTGGCTGCGGGCCTGGCATGCAGCCCCAGCTGATTGATGATGGTGACTTCGGCGCTATACTTTGTGGCCATGATGCCTTACCAGTTCACGATGGCGCGTTTGAATATCATCGCGGTGTTTGCGAAAGCTAACCGCTAAGCTTTCTACCATAAAGACCGAGCGATGCTGGCCGCCGGTGCAGCCGATGGCAATGGTCAGGTAGCTACGGTTATTTTTTTCGAGTTGTGGTAACCAGTTACTGATAAATTGGTCTATCTGTGCAATGTAGTCTTGAACCACGCTTTGGCTTGATAAATACGCTTTGACTGGCTGGTCTAGCCCAGTAAAAGGCTTGAGCTCAGGCTCCCAATGAGGGTTGGGCAAAAAGCGAGCATCAAACACAAAGTCAGCATCTTTCGGAATGCCATATTTAAAACCAAAAGACTCAAACAGAATGACCAATCGTCCCGATTTTTGTCCTAAAATACGTTCGCGTAACTGCTCGGCCAGCTGGTAGACATTAAGCTCTGTGGTATCAATATACAAATCGGCCCTGCTGGCAATAGGATCCAGTAGTTGTTGCTCGCGCTGAATGGCCTCATCCAATGACATGGCTTGATGAGACAGCGGGTGCATGCGCCGTGTTTCGCTAAAGCGTTTAATCAAGCTGTTGTGATCGGCGTCTAAGTAAAGAATAGTAAGGGTGACTTTGCGGGGCAGATAAGACAATATTTCAGCAAGCTCATCGGGGTCTTCCGGTAAATTCCGTACATCAATGCTGATAGCGACCCGCTCATACTTACCAATCACTGCATTGGCCAGTGTCGGCAGCAGATTGACCGGAATATTATCGACACAATAATAGCCAAGGTCTTCAAGTACCCGCAAGGCAACCGACTTTCCTGACCCTGAACGACCACTGACGACCAAAAGCTTCATTTAACGCTCCGTTTCGTTTTGCGCATCCAATAAAATTTGATACAGGGATGCATCGGATTCGGCATGACGAATTTTCCTCGTCAGCTCTTTCTTCGACAATAGCCGTGCTATCGCAGCCAAGGTATTTAAGTGAGTCTGGCACTGGCTTTCTGGGATCAGAATGGCGCAAAAAATATCCACTGCTTGATTATCAATCGCATCAAACTGAATGGGCTCTTTGCTAACGACAAAGATAAGCACCGGTTGCTCAACCTCTTTTAGCTTACCATGCGGGATGGCAATACCCCCACCGATGCCAGTTGAGCCAAGTCGCTCTCGAGCCATCAAGGATTCAAGGATCACGTATTCAGAGGTCTCAGGTAACTGCTGATGAGCCAACTCAGCAATGTACTCAAGAATGCGCTTTTTACTGTTAAAAAGAACTGCACTCTTGGTGCAGTCCTCGGATAGCATTGAACTTAGAGTAGTCATTATGATTAATGTCGGGCCAGTTTCTCTTTATGTTTAATGACTTGCCGGTCCAGTTTGTCGATTAGCTGATCAATGGCGGCATACATATTCTCACTTTCTGAGACGGCAAAGACTTCCCCACCATTCAGGTTGAGCTTGGCTTCTGCAATCTGTTGCAATTTTTCCACGTTTAGCACCACATGTACATTGTTAATATGCTCAAAGTGACGCTCAAGTTTGGCAAACTTGGTATCTACATACTCTTTTAAGGCTTCAGTGACTTCAACGTGACGACCAGTAAGATTGATTTGCATAGCCTGTTTCCTTCTAGTTAAGTACTTACAGTAAGGTTTTACGCTGATTAGACGGCGGAATAAGCAAAGCCTCACGGTACTTGGCAATGGTTCTGCGGGCAACATTGATGCCCTGATCCGACAGTATGTCCACCATTTTGCTATCGCTTAATGGTTTTGCCGGGTTTTCCGCCGCGACTAACTTCTTAATTAAAGCTCGAATTGCAGTGGACGAACATTCACCCCCATTTTCTGTACTAACATGGCTGGAGAAAAAAAACTTTAACTCAAAAATACCGCGTGGTGTGTGCATGTATTTTTGCGTAGTGACTCTGGATATGGTGGATTCATGCATACCTACCATTTCGGCAACATCATTCAGCACCATCGGCTTCATTGCTTCTTCACCATGCTCAAAAAAGCCTTGCTGCTGCTGAACGATGCAGTTAGCCACTTTGAGCAGGGTTTCATTTCTGCTTTCAATACTTTTTAAAAACCATTTCGCTTCTTGCAGATGTGACCGGATAAACTGGGTATCTGCCGTGTTTTTTGCAGTGCGTGACATGGCTGCGTAGTGTTGATTGATACGGATTTTGGGCATGGATTCTGGATTAAGTTCAACCAGCCAGCGACCTTTTATTTTTTTCACCGATACATCGGGGATCACGTAGCTTTGTTCTTCCCGAATCACTGTGGTACCGGGCCTTGGATTCAAGCTATGGATCAACTTCATCGCGTCTCGCAGTTCGTCTTCTTTCAGTCTAGTCACTTTCATCAAAGTTCGAAAGTCGCGATTGGCTAATAAATCGGCATGCTCACTTATCAGCAAGCGAGCCGCCGCCAGATAAGGTGTTTCTTCGGCAAATTGACGCAGTTGAACCAGCAACGATTCCCGTACATTGCGTGAGCCGACGCCGATAGGGTCAAACAACTGAATACGCTTTATTACGGCCTCAACCTCATCAGCTTCAATGTCGTCCAGGCCTAATGATTCAAGGATCTCTTCACACTCAATGGTTAAAAAGCCTGCTTCATCGATTGCTTCAATAATGATTTCAGCAATGGCACGATCGGTATCTGAAAATGGCGTGAGCTCCATTTGCCAGCGCAGGTAGCTTTGCAGCGTCTCTGAGGTTTCTCCTTGATAAGCGGTATCCTCGTCGCCATTGTAGCCTGCTGAAGCAACTGGGGCTGCACTGACTAAATCATCCCAGTGGTTATCCAGTGGCAGATCATCGCTTATATCCTGGCTGGTCATCGACTCACTGGTATCGGGCTCGTCATAATCTTCTGAGCCATCCGAACCGTCTGAACTGTGTGTATCTGAGGAATGTTGTTCTGACGGATCTTGTTGTTGCATAGAGTCGTCAGCTTGCTTGTCGTCGCTACCGTTAAGCTGATCGTAATCGTCTTCAGACTCCAGCAAGGGGTTGGCATCCAGTGCTTCCTGGATTTCTTGTTGTAACTCAATAGTCGACAGCTGTAACAGCCGAATGGCTTGTTGCAGCTGAGGAGTCATGGTGAGTTGCTGGCCAAGACGAAGTTGTAAAGATGGCTTCATTGGTATGTACGGTGCTCCTGCATAAAAAAACAAAGCCTGATGCTATAACTATAGCCTGAATTGCTCACCAAGGTATACATCCCTGACGTGCTGGTTTGCGAGTACATCTGCTGGGGTACCTTTTGCAATCAACTCCCCATGACTAACAATATAGGCCGTTTCACAAACATCAAGGGTTTCTCTGACATTGTGATCGGTGATCAAGACACCAATGCCACGTTGACTGAGGTGCTGAATGATTTTTTTGATATCCAGTACCGAAATAGGATCGACTCCGGCAAAGGGTTCATCCAGTAGCACGAAGTCGGGATCGGCTGCCAGAGCCCGGGCAATTTCTACCCGACGGCGTTCGCCCCCTGATAAACTCATGCCAAGACTCTGGCTGATATGACCAATGTGAAACTCTTCCAGCAGATCATCAGCTGTTTCTTCCTGCTGTGAATTTGAAAGCTCTTTGCGTGTTTGCAGTATAGCCAATAAGTTATCCCGCACCGTTAACTTACGAAAAATGGAGCTCTCTTGGGGTAGGTAGCCAATCCCAAGCCGGGCGCGTTGATGAATGGGTTGATCAGTCACATCGCTATTGTTCAGCATGATAGACCCTTTATCGCAGGGCACAAGGCCAACGATCATGTAAAATGTGGTGGTTTTGCCAGCCCCATTGGGTCCGAGTAAGCCAACGATTTGTCCGGCATTCACTTCCAGACTGACATCTTTCACCACATGCCGACCTTTATAGCTTTTGGCTAAATGGGATGCTTTCAATGTCATGGTTGTTGGTTCTCTTCTTGATTATTGTTTTGCGGTTGACGCTGCGCAGGTTCAAATATTGTCCTGACTCGCCCATTTTCATCATCACCACGTTCAGCATTTAATTGCTGTGTTTCAATGTTATAGCGCATTAATGCGCCCCGAACCAGACTGCCGCTTTGTCTTAACTCTGCGTTCCCCGTCATGGTCAGCATGCGGTCGGCTCGCTCAAAGCGAATTTCTTGGGCTTCCGCTTCCACTCTGGAGCCATCTTCCATCAGTTGGCTGTAGGTTGCCGGGTTACCGGTGGCAATAAAAATCTCTGCCCCTTTGCCGGCAGAACCGTCTATTTCGAGCTTTTCGGCCAGAATTTTGAGCGATCCCTGTTGTACAATGACATTACGCTCATACACAAGATTAGATGTTTGTATATCGGTGAAAAAAGTGTCCGAATCAACAGATAAAGGTTGTTGGAAGTCTGACTGATCTGCCAACGCGAGTGCACTGAACAGCAACGCCGTCAGTAGGAGAGAGGTTTTAATCATTCTGGTAATCCGTCCGTAGGTGTTGCTGCATAAAAATACTCTGTTCATTCAGGCTGGCTCGCATACCTAAACCGTGTATGGTAAAGCCTATACCGAAAATCATTACCTCTTCGTCGGTGGTAATAAGCTCCGAAGGGAGTGACATTTCAAGGTACGATGTTTGCACTCGATCAATTAAATCGTCAGGGGCTAAATTTTGCAATAACACCTCACCATCAAGAATCAGCTTGTCATTCGGGTACAATACTGCGGATACACTGGACGCCTGCCAACTCAGGTTGTGTGCTCTATCTAGCAAGGTAAATACAGGCTTCTCGAGTTGTGTAAAGCCAAGCCACTCAAAGTGCTCCATACGTTCTGCCTGCACCAACTCACTGAGCTGGCCATCTTCATTGTACACGGTACGTGTTAACTGTTCGGCTATAAAATCCGGGATCAGTTCCCGTTCCGTGTAAATGGATGTGCTGTCTTCAGATGCTGAATGCCACCAGTAGCTGAATACCGCAGCTACCAGCAAGAGTATTAGGCTAAGCCGTAGCCAGCTTTTCATGAGCTACTGCCATCAAATTGTTGAAAAGCGTTGCGGCACATGAGCAGCAGATCTGAGGCTTCCCGAACTGCACCATAACCACCGAGGCTTTGGGTAATATAGTTAGCATGGAGTCGCAAATACGGGTGAGCATCATGAACCGCAATGCTCAGGCCAACACGCTGCATGACATCCCAGTCACTTAAATCGTCACCGATATAGGCCACTTGCTCCGGCTGAAGCGACAGTGTAGTAAGCAACTCGTTGTAGGCCGGTATTTTTTGTTCTTGTCCCTGATAAATATAGGGGATGGTCAGTGATTGCATACGTTTCTGGACGATATCAGAGGTACGACCGGTGATGACCGCAACCTCTACGCCAGCTTTGCGTAAGGCTTTGACGCCATAGCCATCGCGGGTATGGAAGGCTTTTAGCTCTTCGCCGTCGTTACCAAGGTAAATGCGACCATCCGAAAAAACTCCATCAACATCACAAATCAGCAAACGGATTTGTTGCGCCTGTTGCCACAGCTCATCGGAGACTGCTTGGTAGCATTGTTTAAATAAGCTGCGCATCACAACACTCCAGCCTTTAACAGGTCATGCATATTCATCGCACCAATCGGTTTCTTTTGTGCATCAATAATAATTAAGCCGTTAATCTTGCGCTGCTCCATCATCTTTAACGCTTCGGCTGCTAAGGTTTCCGGGGCTGCCGTAATACAGTCAGGCGTCATCACCATAGTAATGGCTGTGTCATGAATATCATAGCGTTGATCAAGAATACGGCGTAAATCACCATCGGTAAAAACACCTTGCAATTGACCGGATGAATCGACAATGGCGGTCATCCCCAGACCTTTGGCAGACATTTCCAATAATGCCTCTTTAATAGATGCAGTGACCAACACGATAGGCACAGCACTATCGCTGTGCATCACATCTTGTAAGCGTAACAGTAAACGCCGGCCCAAGCTGCCCCCTGGGTGAGATAAGGCAAAATCATTGGCTGAAAAGCCACGCGCATTTAATAAAGCGACTGCCATGGCATCTCCCATGGCAAGTGTTGCTGTGGTGCTTGCTGTTGGGGCCAGCCCTAATGGGCAGGCTTCCTGATCGACTTTAACACAGACATGGACATCAGCGAGCTTAGCTAAAGTCGAGGAAGGATTTCCACTCATGGCAATCAAATGAGCACCTATGCGCTTGATCACCGGAATGATGGTGAGGATCTCACCGGTTTCTCCGGAGTTAGATATGGCAATCACCACATCATCTTTGGTGATCATACCAAGATCGCCATGGCTGGCCTCACCCGGATGGACAAAAAAAGCTGGCGTACCGGTGGATGCAAAGGTTGCGGCAATTTTATTAGCAATGTGGCCAGACTTGCCCATGCCGGAGACAATGACCCGACCGCTGCTGTCCATAATGAGTTGACAGGCCCGCTCGAAGTCATCATCGATAAAGCGGGCTAATTGCGAGACCGCCTCTGCTTCGATGGCTAAAACCTGTAACGCCTGAGCTTTAAAACTAGTGGTCATGGGAGCTTCCATATTAAAAGCTGTTAAATAACAAAAACTGATAACCGATAAATGCTGTCAGCAGCAGTAGACCTTCGACCCGATTAATACGCCGAAGTTTACCAATCCGTAAACTCATGAGCAGCATCACTACGGTAGCCGCAATCATGACGTAACTATCTCTGCCGGCTGCATTAACATCAATGCTGCCCGGAGCAATGACAACGCCAATACCTAAAACCGCTAAAATGTTAAAGATATTCGAGCCAATAATATTGCCCAGCGCTAAATCGTCCTCGCCTTTGAGGATACCAATTAAACTGGCCGCCAACTCAGGCAAACTGGTTCCGATGGCAATAATGGTCAAGCCAATCAATAAATCACTCATGCCAGCATAGCTGGCAATCGTCACTGCGCCATGCACCAACAACTGTGAGCTTGCCAGCAACAATAGCAGACCCGCGACGAGCCAGAAAATTGCTTTGTATGTTGTGATTGGCGGCGGCAACTCCGCCTGATACTCGCTGAGCAGCGGATCGTCAGGAGCAACATGGCGGCCCCAATAAACCATCAAGGCAATGAAAAGGGCAAAAGCGGTTAAAAGGATACCTCCTTCAGCTCTGGTTAAGGTTTGATCGGCTAAAAACAGGTACCCTAATAAAGTGCATAAAATTAACAACGGAAATTCTCGTTTCACCGTCATGGATGCGACACTAATGGGCTTGAGCAAAGCCGTGGCACCAATGACCAGCAGTATATTGGTGATGTTGGACCCTAAAGCGTTCCCCACAGAGGTATCGAGTCGGCCTTGCCAGGCAGCCGTGGCGGAAACCATGATTTCAGGGGCTGAAGAGCCCATGGCAACAATGGTTAGACCAATGATCATCGGTGAAATATTCAGGTTTCGGGCGATAGAGGATGCGCCATATACAAAGCGATCTGCGCTCCAAATCAATAAGATAAGCCCGACAAGTACGAAGATGCTGGCTGTGATGAGTGGCGACACTCAATATTCCTTCTGGGGTGGTCTAATGTGGCTATTTTCCCGTTTATTGTTTAGAAAAGCAAAATTTATAGTGTTTTAAGGTGTTCGACTTTTTGCAATGATTTGTTACGAATAATGAGAAGGTCATGCAGTGCCAACTTTGATACAATAGAGTTTGCATTCGTTTAAATGCAAATAGGTACTTATTTGAAATAGGAAAGCGGTATCGGTATAGTGCCGCGCTGTTTAGATGCAGGCTAAGCCTGCAATATGGAGAGTACTTTGTCCGATATTATGGTCGATATTCAAAATCTGTCGTTCAGTCGAGGGGATAACCTCATCTATGACGGTATGAATATGACAGTTGAAAAAGGAAAAGTGACCGCCATTATGGGGCCGAGCGGCATTGGCAAAACTACGCTGCTGAAGTTGATTGGTGGTCAACTGCGGCCCGATAGTGGCGATATTTTGTTTCGCGGTCGTTCCATTCCTAAGATGAACCGCTCTGAACTGTATCAGACACGCAAAGATATGAGCATGCTGTTTCAAAGTGGAGCTTTGTTCAGTGAAATGTCGGTATTTGATAATGTTGCGTTTCCCATCCGTGAGCATACTAAGCTACCGGAAAGTTTAATTAAAATCATGGTACTCATGAAGCTAGAGGCGGTAGGTTTGCGTGGAGCCCGTGATTTAATGCCCGCTGAATTATCAGGTGGTATGGCGCGCCGGGCTGCTTTAGCTCGTGCCATTGCCTTAGACCCCCAGTTGATCATGTACGATGAGCCTTTTGCCGGACAAGACCCGATATCGATGGGCATTGTTGTGAAACTGATCCGAGCATTGAACAATGCGCTGGGTTTAACCTCCATCGTGGTATCGCATGATGTCACCGAAGTGATGAGTATTGCCGACTATGTCTACGTAGTGGCTGAAAAACATGTGATTGGAGAGGGTACACCGGAGCAACTGCGGCAGCATGAATCACCTTTGGTGCAACAGTTTTTGAAAGGCGAAGCCGATGGCGCCGTGCCTTTTCACTACAAAGCGGCGCCTTATGCCGATGAATTAATGGAGTTGTTGTGATGGTGTTGGATCAACTGCAGCGAATGGGCGCTGCCACTATTCACTCCGTTATGGGACTGGGTCGTGCTGCTTTAATGCTGCTTGGAGCTATTTTTGGCAAGCCCAGCATCCGTAAAGGAACACCGTTGCTTATTAAGCAGCTCTATGTTGTCGGTGTGCTGTCGTTACTGATTATTTTGGTCTCCGGGCTCTTTATAGGTATGGTGCTGGCCTTGCAAGGTTATACCGTACTGGTGAAGTTTGGCGCCGAGCAAATGTTGGGTCCATTGGTGGCCTTGAGTTTGTTGCGTGAACTCGGGCCTGTTGTTACTGCATTGCTTTTTGCTGGGCGGGCAGGCAGTGCCTTAACGGCTGAGATTGGCTTGATGAAAGCAACCGAACAACTATCGAGCATGGAAATGATGGCGGTGGACCCATTGCGTCGTATTATTTCCCCTCGATTTTGGGCTGGTGTGATCAGCATGCCTTTGCTGGCCATTATCTTTACTGCGGTAGGAATTTTGGGTGGTCATTTGGTGGGTGTTGATTGGCTGGGTGTCGATGGCGGGGGCTATTGGTCAGCGATGCAAGCGAATGTCGATCTGTATCAAGATGTGTTCAATGGCATCATTAAAAGCATCGTTTTTGCTTTTATAGTGATGTGGATTGCTCTGCACAAAGGGTTTGATGCGGTTCCAACGTCTGAGGGTATTAGCCGGGCGACCACCGAAACCGTAGTAACCGCATCGTTAGCAGTTTTAGCATTTGATTTTATTTTAACCGCATTAATGTTTGGTGGATAACATGAGCACACGGAAAATTGAGATTTTAGTCGGTTTGTTTGTAGCTATAGCCGTAGGTGCTTTTTTGATTCTGGCACTCAAAGTAGCTAACACGGGTTTTGCTGGCTCGGGTGATACCTACACCTTGTACGCCGAGTTCGAAAATATTGGTGGGTTGAAGGCTCGCTCACCCATCAAAGTTGGTGGTGTGGTGGTTGGCCGGGTCGCGGCGATAGAACTGGACAAAAACTACTACACGCCCAGGGTGCGTCTTGAAATTAGTCGACAGTACGATAATTTCCCTGAAACCAGCTCTGTGGTCATTTTAACCTCTGGTTTGCTGGGGGAGCAGTATCTTGGTATCCAGCCCGGCTTTATTGACGAAACCGTCCACATACTCAAAGATGGCGATATGATTGAAGACACGCGTTCAGCCATGGTGCTGGAAGAATTGATCGGTCAGTTTTTATTTAATCGGGATTAGTTATGAAATTAGTTAAATTATTTACACAGATGACAGCTACCTTCGCTTTGTTGCTTTCTGTCTCTTTGTCTGCGGCCGAGGTACAGAAATTTACCGACCCTTATGAAATGATCTCTGTGGTGGCGGATCAGGCGTTTACCCGGTTAGCAGCAGAAAAAGATAACATTATGGCCGATCCTGAGCTGATGCGGGCCATGGTCAATGAAGAACTATTACCTTACATTGATGTGCGCTATGCGGCATTCCGGGTGATTGGTAATCATATCCGCAATACCACCGAAGAGGAGCGTGATGCCTTTGTCATCGCTTTTCAAGAGTACATGATTGCGACCTATGCCGGAACCCTGACCTTGTATCGTGATCAGCAGGTAATCATCGCGCCCAGCCAAGATGTCGGCAACCGCCAGATTGCAACTGTCAGAGCCCGGGTCATCGACCCTGGTAAGCCGGATATCGTCATTGAGTTTAAATTACGCCGCGCCAGAGACTCTGAGTATTGGCAGGTGTTTGATATGGTGGCTGAAGGTATTTCACTGCTGGATAGTAAACGAGCTGAGCTAGCTGGCATGATCCGTCAGCAGGGCTTAAGCCGAGTGACTGAACTGCTGCAAGAACGCGCTAAAGCACCGATTGAGCCGGCTGAACCTGCTGAAGGAGACTAGTCGGTGTTGCGTATAGAGCATGATCAACAACGATTGCTATTTCATGGCACATTGGATAGAAATACTTTGCTTGGTTGCTGGCCTTTTAAGCAACTAAGTAGCATGTCAGGTCAGGTTGTCTTCGATTTTAAACAATTGAGCTCGATTGATACGGCCGGGCTAGCTTGGCTATTAAAACAATTAGCGCTTGCCAGACAAGGGGGCTTGGTGGTTCAATTGCAGCATGTGCCCTCTCAATTATACTCACTGGCTGAAGTAACCGATGTACTTGCTTTACTTCCTATCAGTGATAACACAGAGTAACTAATGGACATTCAACAAATCGAGCAACTTTTGCAGGAACAATTGCAGCTGTCTGAAGTCAAAGTCAGTGCAGATGGTTCTCATTATTCTGTCACTGCAGTTGGCGATTGCTTTGCTGAAGTTAGCCGGGTCAAACAGCAACAAATGATTTATGCTCCCTTGATGGCTGCCATTCAGGACGGCAGTATTCATGCAGTTTCTATTCGTACTTTTACGCCAGAGCAATGGCGTAGAGAAAAATTACTTAACTCATCGATGTAAACGCTTATGCAACAATTCTTAGTGACCGGTGGTGCTGAACTACGTGGCGAGGTAACCATTTCCGGTGCCAAGAACGCAGCCCTGCCTATTTTATTTGCCAGTATCCTATCGGAAGGCGAAGTTATCATTGATAACGTGCCTGAACTGAAAGATATTGATACCACCTTTAAATTGCTACGGTTATTTGGTGCTACGGTTCAACGTGATGGCAATACTGTCATCATTGATGCAGGCCCAATTCATAGCCAAATCGCATCCTATGATTTAGTCAAAACCATGCGGGCTTCTATATTAGCTTTGGGGCCTTTACTGAGCCGCTTTGGTCAGGCTGAAGTGTCGTTACCCGGTGGTTGTGCTATTGGCGCCCGGCCGGTCAACCTCCATATCGATGGTTTACGCAAAATGGGCGCCGATATCACCGTAGAGAATGGCTACATTAAAGCCAAAGCCAGCCGGTTAAAAGCGGCGCATATCGTGATGGATATGGTCAGTGTGACGGGTACCGAAAATCTGATGGCTGCAGCTGTATTGGCCGATGGTGTATCGGTAATAGAGAATGCAGCCCGAGAGCCTGAAGTTACTGACTTGGCTCACTTTTTAAACACCTTGGGTGCCAAAATATCTGGTGCGGGTACCGATACCATTCAGATAGAAGGGGTAGAGCGTTTGCATGGTGGTCGATACCGTGTGTTGCCAGATCGGATTGAAACCGGAACTTTTCTGGTGGCGGCTGCGGTGACAGGCGGAGATGTGACCTGTCGAAACACGCAACCTGGCGAGCTAGAAGTGGTTCTGGAAAAGTTACGTGAAGCTGGTGCGGACATTAGCACAGGTGAGGACTGGATCCGCTTGAATATGACTGGCCGTACCTTAAAGGCAGTGCAAGTGAAAACTGTGCCTCATCCGGGCTTTCCAACCGATATGCAAGCGCAATTCACTGTGTTGAATGTTGTAGCGCAAGGGGTTGGAACTGTGACGGAAACTATTTTCGAAAACCGTTTTATGCATGTGCCTGAATTACAACGGATGGGTGCTCGTATCCAGTTGGAAGGCAATACGGCGGTATGTCAGCACACCGAACAATTGACGGCGGCACAAGTGATGGCAACAGATTTACGTGCCTCGGCTAGTTTGGTGATAGCTGGTTTGGTGGCTGAAGGAACAACTGTTGTCGATCGGATTTATCATATTGATCGTGGGTATGAGCGAATAGAGCATAAACTAGCTGGACTTGGTGCCACGATCAAGCGTACCAATTAAAAATTGTATATGCAGACAAAACCAACCTTAATTGCGTAACTCGCGGATTAAGGTTGGGATAACCATTCGTTCGTTGTTGCGTTGAATGGTCAGTTCCACCGTAGTATCTGGTACCGTCTCGGCGATCATATTCAGCGCATGCTGAGTGCTGGTGAAGCTTTTGCCATCAATTTCCAATAAGATATCATTGACTTGCAACCCAGCTTCCGCAGCCGGGCTGTAAGGGCTGATAGAGGTCAGCAAGACGCCATACAACGGCTGACCGGTCGATATTAACCGATCGCCTGCAGCATTAATCACCGGATCACCAGACACCCCAAGATGCCCACGAAGCACGCGGCCATGCTGAATTAACTTCTCCATCACTCGATGGGCAAGCTTGTAAGGCACCGCAAAGAAAATCCCTTGTACATCCTGACTTTGGCGCTGGAACGTAGCTGCATTAATGCCGACCAGAGTACCATTGCTATTCACCAAAGCCCCACCTGAATTACCAGCATTGATGGCGGCATCCATTCGCATAAAATCGAAGTAACCGCGTGAGCTCATGCCATCGTTGCCATTGGCACTGATGATGCCTTGCGTTACGGTCTGGCCCAAATTCAACGGATTACCAATCGCGAGCACGACATCTCCAACTTGAGGATCTAGCTGAGGATCCTGTGGGATGGCTGGTAGATTATCTGCTTCGACATACAACAAAGCTAAGTCGGTCAGTTCATCTTGACCAATCAACACGGCTTCGAGCCAACGACCATCTTGCAAAGCGACTTCAATATGATCCGCCCCATACACCACATGATGATTGGTTAGAATGTAGCCTTGTGAACTCATAATGACACCAGAGCCGAGTTCTTGTCGCTCTACGGTTCGGGCCCGGAGCGAGCGAGGATGATTGATGGTGGTGCGGGTATACACATTGACCACGGAGGGCGCTGCCATCCTTACGGCTCTGGAATAGGATACTGGCGCTTGCTTTTGTTCTTCTTCATGCAAAGCAGGGCTTGGAAGTTGAAAGTTGATGTATTGTGGGAACAATAGCAACAACACCAGCGCAAGCGCCAGACCGTAAGCAATACTTCGTAACACAAAGAAAATAATCTTAAGCACTGACATCAAGTTAGCCAATTTAGAATGGACTAAGCATAACATCAATTACACAAAAGCAGTAGCCAGAAAACGACTACTGCTTGGTTTGTGATAACGAATGAATGGCTAGCGGATCAGCACATAGAGGGTTTGTTGACCACGCTGGATATTGAGGGCGATAACACCACGCTGATCTTGTAATGCTTTCCTTAGTTCAGCTAAGTTGTGTGTACGTTGTCGGTTGACGCCAATGATAACATCATCTTTCTCTAGCCCAAGACGAGCTGCAGGCGCACCGCGTTCCAACTCACTGACCAGGACTCCCGCTTTGCCGTCATGTGTTTGATCATTGAGTAGTGTGGCCCCTTCCAGCATCGGGTGGATCACGTTGGCTGCAATCTGAGTTTGTTCTGCGCGACCCAGTGTCACCTCAATATCGAGCGTCTTGCCATCGCGTAACACCGCTAAGCTTACATTCCGACCAGCGCCAAGGGTGGCAATTTTTGCACGTAATTCGCGGAAGTTAATAATGCGGTTGCCATTCATGCCAACAATGACATCACCTGAGCGCAATCCCGCTGTTTCAGCAGCTGAATTGGGCAGTACCTCATTGACAAATGCACCCTGGCTGACGGGTAAGTTCATCGCTTCTGTCAGCTCAGACGATACATCAATACCGCGAATTCCTAAGCTGCCCCGGCGGATCTCGCCAAACTCTATCATTTGATCGATCAAACTTTTCATCATGTTGGATGGAATAGCAAAACCAATACCAACGTTGCCACCGTGGGGACCTAAAATGGCGGTATTAATGCCAATCAGTTCACCGCGTAAATTGACCAGGGCGCCGCCAGAGTTACCACTATTGATAGCCGCATCGGTCTGAATGAAGTCTTCATACCCCTCCATGCCAAGATTACCGCGACCAAGCGCACTGACAATACCTGAGGTGACCGTCTGGCCTAAACCAAATGGATTGCCGATAGCAATGGCAAAATCACCCACGCGCAAGCCATCTGAGTTGGCTAACGGTAAAGCAACCAGATTATCTGCTTCAATCTTCAGTAAGGCGATATCGCTTTCAGGATCCTCACCTAACTTTTCTGCTTTATAGGTTCTACCATCTTGTAAGTTAATGACAATATCACTGGCATCACGGATCACATGGGCATTGGTGACGATATAGCCTTGTTCAGCATCAATAATAACGCCGGAACCCAACCCTCTAAATGGCCGTTCTTCACGGAGCTCGCCGGGGGCCCGAGGTCCGAAAAAGTGGCGGAAGGCATCTGGCATTCGTTGGCGAACCTCACGGCTGCCTTGCACGGATATATTGACTACGGCGGGAGTTGCCTGTTCGAGCATGGGGGCCAGTGTCGGCATATCGCCGTCGCTGGCTTGGATTAATGGAATACTTGCTTGAGCCAGTCCGATCGTCAGGCAAAGTGCTGCAATCAGGCTGGTGATGGACACAACGGCATTTTTCATAAATGAACATCTCCTTCAAACACACTGAGCATAAACCCGTTCTCATGCAGCTGCGATAGTTTCGGCTGCAATGAGGCAGGGCGTCGTTACATGATTCAGAATGATGATAAAGATACTTAGTACGAAAAAAAGTTCAATGGAGGATCAGCCTTAATCTTTCTGGGCAGAGCTCACTGCTTGCTTCGGTGACTTGTGCTGAGGCTCTTTAAATAAACCGCTGCTCTGGCCTGCATAATCACGAGGTTGTTCATAGGATTTAGAATACGTCGGCTTTTTCTCATCGAGTTGATGCAGGGAGTCTCGAATATGGCTGGCGGTATCAGATGATAAGTACGATAGCGTTTCATCCTTGTTATTTTCAAGCATTGGTTTTTCAACCAACTCCATTTTGCTTTGCTGCAAGTGATTGGCAATCTTGCCATAGTTGTCTTGCAACTGCGTGATCAACTGATTGGTGGTTTCCAGATGATTTGAGACATCAGCCCTATATTTTTTTAATTGCTCTTTTGTTTCTGTTAGTTCCAGCTGCAATTGATGCTGGTTGTGTTGACGAAGTGCCAGCCACCAGCCTGCGAGACCACCACCCAAAAAACCAACGACTAACCAGACTAAGGTCATTGTAATTGTCATAACAGCTCCTGCATCAACATCAAATCAAATCATTCAAAGGAAGTGTAACCGATTTTTTTAGTTACAGTGGTAAGGCATGTTAAGATAGCACCATACCATTAATTGCGGCTGAATGGCCTTATTTCAAGTATATAACAATGCTGTCACCTCAGGAAAAATATCAACAAGATTTGTTGCGGGATGATTTTCAGCCGGATGAAGCTCAAGCCGAAGCCGTGCGGCACTTGCAACGCCTGTACACTGATTTACTCAAGCAGCGAGAGAGTAAATCAGGTTTTTTGCAGAGGTTGCTCAAGAAAACAGCCACGACGGCACCTGCGAAAGGTCTGTATTTTTGGGGCGGCGTTGGTCGCGGCAAAACCTACTTAGTCGATACCTTCTATGAGTGCCTGCCGTTTGAACGTAAGCTACGGATCCACTTTCATCGCTTTATGCATCGCGTGCATGAAGAACTGAAAATATTAAAAAATCAAGTTAACCCCTTGGAAATCGTGGCCGATCGTTTCAAAGCCGAAACCGATATCATTTGCTTCGATGAGTTTTTTGTCTCAGACATCACTGATGCCATGCTGTTGGGCACCTTGATGCAGGCCCTGTTTGCTCGCGGCATTACCTTGGTTGCAACCTCAAACATCGAGCCAGACGGTTTGTATCGTAATGGCTTGCAACGTGCGCGCTTTTTGCCAGCCATTGATCTCATTAAACAACACACTGATGTGGTAAATGTGGACAGTGGCATTGACTACCGATTGCGTACTTTGGAGCAGGCCGAAATTTATCATGCGCCGCTCGATGAGCAAGCGGAAATCAATCTGGCGGAGTATTTTCATGCGCTATCGGATGAACCGCGGCAACAGGATGTAGCGATAGAAGTAGCTAACCGTCGTATACAGGCCCGGCACGAAGCCGATGGCGTGGTGTGGTTTGCTTTTAGTGCGCTGTGTGAAACCGCTCGCAGCCAATACGACTACATGGAGTTAAGTCGTTGTTACCATACCGTGCTAATCTCAGGGGTTAAGCAAATGGGGCAGCACAATGACGATGTGACGCGGCGTTTTATCGCGCTGGTGGATGAGTTTTATGAGCGTAATGTAACGCTAATCTTATCGGCAGAAGCTGAACTTGAGCACTTGTATCAGGGAGGGCTATTGAATTTTGAGTTTAAACGCTGCATCAGTCGATTGAGGGAAATGCAGTCGCACGATTATTTGGCTCAACCCCACTTGCCATAAGCCACCATAGGCAACATAGTCTAACTCTATTTATCATGGTCAACAGACTTCTTTTTAAAAAGTTGATATTTTTTGAGCAGAAATGCTGATCTTTTGATTTGAATGCATTATAATCCGCGCCCGGCCTACGTTACAGCCTTGTTGCCCTTTAGCCAGGTAACGCTTGTACTCGAAGGGGTACGGTCACGATACAGCACAATAGCCCTGTGCGTATCCGTTGTAACTATGTAAGTTTTGGAAAATTTAAATGAAAACTTTTACTGCTAAACCAGAAAGCGTCCAACGTGACTGGTATGTTGTGGATGCTGCCGGTAAAACTCTGGGACGTATCTCAACTGAAATCGCCGCTCGCTTACGTGGCAAGCATAAGCCTGAGTACACGCCGCATGTCGATACCGGTGATTACATCATCGTGGTCAATGCGGACAAAGTGACGGTAACCGGTAATAAAGCTAAGAATAAGATGTATTATTCTCACAGTGGTTTCCCGGGTGGCATCAAAGAAATCAACTTTGAAAAGTTGTTGGCGAAAAAACCTGAGATGGTGCTGGAAAAAGCCATCAAGGGAATGTTGCCAAAAGGCCCACTGGGTCGTGCTATGTTCCGTAAGTTAAAAGTATATGCAGGCGCCGAGCATCAACATGCTGCTCAGCAACCGCAAGTTTTAGACATCTAATCGGAGCATCTCATGGCACAGAATCAATACTATGGAACTGGTCGTCGTAAAAGCTCAACGGCCCGTGTATTTTTGAAAGCTGGTTCAGGCAACATCGTGATCAACAAGCGCTCTATCACTGAGTACTTTGGTCGTGAAACTGCCCGTATGGTTGTTATGCAGCCATTAGAGCTGGTTGATATGGTTTCAAAATTTGACATGCACATCACTGTGAAAGGTGGTGGTATCAGTGGTCAGGCAGGCGCTATCCGTCACGGTATTACCCGTGCACTGATGGAGTTTGACGAAACCCTGCGTCCGGAGCTGCGTAAAGCTGGCTTCGTGACCCGTGATGCACGTCAGGTTGAACGTAAGAAAGTGGGTCTGCGTAAAGCACGTAAGCGTCCACAGTTCTCTAAGCGTTAAGCTGTATTTACACCTCAAAAGCCCGACCTTGTGTCGGGTTTTTTATTGCTATTCAGCGGCGGTTAATCCTTGTGTAAAGCGTGGCTTTTCATTATGATCGTCGTTATTTATTCATTTATAATAATTTGCTGGTAAACAGCCGCTTAAAATAAGTTGTGTTTAAGCGTAAATGTGGAGATGAGTGGATGAGCAACGCGCCTGTAGATCATGGTCGCCGCCGCTTCCTGACCATTGCAACATCGGTCGTGGGTGGAGTTGGTGCCATTGGAGCCGCTGTTCCCTTTATTGCGTCCTGGAGCCCGAGTGAACGGGCTCGCCAGGCTGGTGCTGCAGTGAGTGCAGATGTCAGCAAAATGGAAGAAGGACAGCTAATACGGGTAGAGTGGCGTGGAAAGCCGGTTTGGATTGTTAAACGCACACAAGAAATGATTGAGCAATTACCTAACCACGAAAACCGGTTACGTGATCCAGAATCAAAAGAACTGCAACAACCGGTGTATGCCCAAAATCGTCATCGCTCCATTCGTCCTGAGTTTTTTGTGGCGGTTGGTATCTGTACGCACTTCGGCTGTTCACCAACTTACATGCCGAATGAATTTGCGTCGCAGGCTGAGGGTGTCCGTTCGGGTTTCTTTTGTCCATGTCATGGTTCCCGCTTCGATATTGCCGGCCGGGTGTTTCAGAATGTACCCGCACCAACCAATCTGGAAGTTCCTCCGTATATGTTTACTGATGAGTTCACCATTTTGGTGGGTGAAGACGAGGAGACTGCCTGATGAAAAACTTGATGAACTGGATCGAGTATCGTCTGCCTGTTGTGGAAAAAATGAAAATCCACATGACGCAGTATCCAGCGCCAAAAAACTTCAATTTCTGGTACTTCTTTGGCTCTTTAGCCATTGTGGTGCTAGTCAATCAGATACTGACTGGTATTTGGTTAACCATGAATTACGAACCTTCTGCTGAAGGTGCTTTCCGTTCTATCGAATACATCATGCGTGACGTCGAGTATGGTTGGCTGCTGCGTTATATGCATTCCACAGGTGCATCGGCATTTTTCGTCGTGGTGTATTTGCATATGCTACGCGGCATGATGTATGGATCTTACCAGAAACCACGAGAGTTACTGTGGATCTTTGGTATGCTGATTTATCTGGTGCTGATGGCTGAAGCCTTTATGGGCTATATGCTGCCTTGGGGACAAATGTCGTTCTGGGGAGCTCAGGTTATTATCTCTATTTTCGGGGTCATTCCATTTATTGGGGATGATTTAACGCTGTGGATCCGTGGTGACTACGTGATCTCCGGTGCAACGCTCAATCGCTTCTTTGCTTTGCACGTCATCGCCTTGCCTCTGGTGTTGGTTATTTTGGTGTTTTTACACATCATGGCGTTGCACGAAGTTGGCTCAAATAACCCAGATGGTATTGATACCAAGCGGGATAAAGATGACAGCAGTGTACCTGCGGATGCAGTGAGCAAATTTGAGTTTCATGACAACTTTACCAAAGGTGGTAAGAAAGTCATCATCGACTCGATCCCATTTCACCCGTATTACACGGTGAAAGACCTGGTTGGTCTGGCTGGCTTTTTATTCTTGTTCGCCTATGTCATCTTCTTTATGCCAGAAGGGGGTGGGTACTTCCTGGAAGCACCAAACTTTGAATTGGCTAATCCAATGAAGACCCCTGAGCATATTGCTCCAGTGTGGTATTTCACACCGTTCTACGCCATTTTGCGGGCAGTACCTAACCCATTATTTGGTGCTATTGCGATGTTTGCAGCCATTCTGGCCTTGGCGTTATTGCCATGGATCGACCGTGGTAAAGTACGCTCTATCCGCTATCGTTGTGGTCTGCATAAGCTGAATTTGGTCAATTTCTGCATTAGCTTTGTGGCTTTGGGGATCCTTGGTGTATTACCAGCGACTCCACTGTACACTTTCCTGTCGCAGTTTTTCTCATTCACGTATTTTGGTTTCTTTATTTTACTGTGGTTCTACAGCAAAAATGAAAATACCAAGCCATTGCCAGAGAGGTTGACCTGATGTTGAAACGTATTATTTCTGCAGCGGCTTTGTTGGCATCCTCTGTCGTGTTGGCAGCTGGCCCGAACATTCCATTGGAAAAAGCACCAGTTGATATTCGGGACACTGCTTCACTGCAGCGCGGTTTTGCCTTGTATCAAAACTACTGCCTTGCATGCCACCAGATGCAGTATCAGCGCTATGCTCGTAGCTTTCGCGATCTGGATATCCCAGAAGAGCTGGGTATGGAAAATCTCATGTTTACCGGTGAGCGGGTTGGTGATCATATTACCAACACCATGGATCCGGTTGATGCGGCAGAATGGTTTGGAGATGCAATTCCGGATCTCACCAACGTAGCGCGAGTCCGTGGTCCTGATTGGATTTATACCTACTTAAAGTCATTCTACAAAGATGAAAGTCGCCCATTTGGTGTTGATAATGATGTCTTTCCAATGGTTGGGATGCCGCACGTGTTGCAAGAGCTGCAAGGGGTACCTTACAAAGCCTATGAAACACGCTTGGTCGATGGTCAACAGACTCAGGTTTATGTTGGTATTCGTACCGATGGTTCCGGTGAAATGAGCGAGGATGAGTACGATCGCGCCGTGGCGGATTTAGTGAACTATTTAGTGTATACTGGCGAGCCTTATCGGTTAGAGTCGGAACGCCTGGGTATTAAAGTATTAATCTTCCTGGCTATCTTTTTTGTTCTGGCCTATCTGTTGAAGAAAGAATACTGGAAAGATGTTCACTAATTATTTGATATCTAAAAGTATTTAATGATAGGGGCCTGTTGGCCCCTTTGCTGTTTATTGTAAACCGGAGGAATGCATGGCGATTTCAGCCAATAAACGCCCTGTGATGACACTGTTTTCTGCTGCGGATGATATGTATAGTCATCAAGTGCGCATCGTACTGGCAGAAAAAGGCGTCAGTGTTGATATTCTCCAGGTCACTCAGGATAACCTTCCTGAGGAACTGTATGAAGTCAATCCATATGGCAGTTTGCCAACCTTGCTCGATCGTGAGCTGTCGCTGTATCAGGCACAAATCATTATTGAGTATTTGGACGAGCGTTTCCCACACCCCCCTTTGATGCCTGTGTATCCGGTTGCCCGTGGTCAGGCACGCTTGATGATGTACCGCATTGAAAAAGATTGGTATGCGTTGGCTGAGCGGATTTTACGCCATGCTGATGATGCTGAGCAGGCGCGACAAGATCTTACCGAAGGCTTGTTGGCGGTTGCCCCTTTATTTGATGAAGCGCCTTTCTTTATGAGTGAGGAGTTTGGCTTAGTAGACTGTTACATGGCGGCATTGTTGTGGCGGTTACCAAAGTTAGGTATTGAACTGAGTGGGCCGGGCAGCAAGACTCTGATGAACTACATGGCTCGTTTATTTGATCGTGATTCCTTTATGGCATCACTGACCGAAGCTGAACGGGAGTACCGTCGAGGAAAAGGAGGCTGATTGTGACCCCAAATCGACCTTACTTGTTGCGGGCATTTTATGAGTGGATCGTGGATAACGACTGTACACCTTATCTGGTGATTGATGCAGACTATCCAGATACTAAGGTGCCACCTCAATTCGTGCAAAATGGACAGATCGTGCTGAATATGGCACCTTCTGCCGTTTCGCAGATGCAAATGGGTAATGACGTGCTCAGTTGCAGTGCCCGCTTTGGTGGGCATCCATTTGCCCTCTATATCCCTGTCAAAGCGGTGTTAGCCATTTATGCCAAAGAAAATGGCGCTGGCACCGTATTCACGTTGGATGAAGACGAAACGGACATGGATGATTTTGATGAGCAGATGGATGAAGAGATGACAGGTAAGCCGTCTACACCAGCGAAAAGTAAAAGCGGTAAATCTCATCTGACGGTTGTGAAATAACAACGTCTGATATCTAGTGAAGGTCGCTTTCGGTTTTACAGCTTGAGGCGACTTTACTATACCGAATCAGCATGTCCTTGAAACGTCTCCACTGTACGCTACCTACTGGCTACTTGACAGAATGCTTTGAGCAGAGGCTCTTGATTTCGTTTACTTAGTAAACAGATCCCCAAATCAAAGTCGGCGAAATTATAATCTACTTTAAGTGCTTTCACGCGATCTTTTACTGGACTGAGTTGGACAACTACATCAGGCGCTAAGGCGACTCCCGTCCCGAGTGCGACCATACTAACCATGGCTTCATGACCATCCACCTTAGCGACCACGTGAGGTGTGATCCCAGTATCTTTGATCCAACGGTCAAATCGACTGCGCGCAGGGCCTCGTTCGGGTTGGATCATGGGAATGTCATGCCATGGAATAGGATCCAGTGCCAGCAAGTCAGCAACTTTGCCGGGTAGCGTCGGGCTTATTAAACCAATTGGCAGCTTGGTGATGGAGTGAAAAGCCATGTTTGACGGCAGTTGCTCTGGGTGGGCAGCTAAGGCGATATCGGCTTCACCGCTTCGTACTTTCTCCATCGCAATCGAAGCATCCCCGGTGGTGAGTTTTATTTCGGCTTTTGGGCAAAGTACCCTGAATTTATCCAGAATATCAGGTAGATGGCTGTAGCTGGCAGTCACGGTGCAAAATAGCTTTATTTCACCTACCAGCTGAGAGCTACTCATGGCCAGGTCTAGCTGCAATTGATGCCATTCATCCAACCATAGACAAGCGAACTGCTGCACACGCCTGCCTTCCGTTGTTAGCTTGACGGAGCGTTTATCCCGAATGAATAACTCGGTATTGAGTTCCTGCTCCAATCGTTGGATGACGCGGGTCAGAGTGGAAGGGCTGACAAACATTTGCTCGCTGGTTTTGGCAAAGTTTAGACTGGATGCCAAATGCAAAAAAAGTTGAGTGCTGCGAATATCCATAGCTTAAGTTTCATAAAGTGAAATACAGAATTGAAAATATATCACTTCATGCAATAAGTACAGTGTCGTATGATGATTTCATTAACGCAGCAACGTGATGTTGCAACGATCAGAACGGCTGGTTCGCGTACAAGTATTCAGAGATGTAGCATGAGCAATTATTTTAACAGTTTAAACTTACGGCAGCAGCTGACTCAGCTGAAACAATGCCGGTTTATGGACAAAAGTGAATTTGCGGATGGCTGCAATGCCATTAAAGAATGGACTATCGTAATTGTCGGCTGCGGTGCTCAAGGGCTAAACCAAGGCCTGAACATGCGTGATTCTGGTTTGAACATCAGCTATGCCCTGCGTGAAGAAGCGATCGCACAAAAACGCGCGTCTTTTGTAAAGGCAACCAGCAATAACTTTAAAGTAGGTACTTATCAGGAGCTGATCCCACAAGCGGATTTGGTATTAAACCTGACACCTGACAAGCAACACAGTGCTGTAGTAGATGCAGTGATGCCGCTAATGAAGCAGGGTGCGACCTTAGCTTACTCGCATGGTTTTAATATTGTTGAGGAAGGCAAGCAAATCCGCCCCGATATTACCGTCATCATGGTGGCGCCAAAGTGTCCGGGTACCGAAGTTCGCGAAGAGTACAAGCGTGGTTTTGGTGTGCCTACCTTGTTGGCTGTACATCCGGAGAATGATCCAAAAGGTCAGGGGCTGACGATTGCAAAAGCCTATGCCTCAGCGACTGGTGGCGATAGAGCAGGAGTTCTGCATTCATCGTTCATCGCGGAAGTAAAATCTGATTTGATGGGCGAGCAAACCATTCTGTGTGGCATGTTGCAAACGGGTTCTATTCTGGCGCATGAACGCATGGTGGCTGACGGTATCGAAGCCGGTTATGCGGCTAAACTGATCCAGCAGGGGTGGGAAGTGATCACCGAGGCGTTGAAGCATGGTGGCATTACCCACATGATGGATCGTTTACCGAACCCCGCGAAAGTGAAAGCATACCGGTTAGCTGAGCAATTGAAGCAGCAACTGCGCCCTTTGTTCGAGCAACACATGGACGACATTATCAGTGGTGAGTTCTCCAGTACCATGATGGCTGACTGGGCCAAGGATGATGCAAACTTGCTACGCTGGCGCGAAGAAACCAAGCAAACCAGCTTTGAGCAGGCACCTGAGTCATCAGAGCAAATTGCCGAACAAAGTTATTTTGATCGCGGCATCTTGTTGGTCTCTATGGTCAAAGCTGGTGTTGAGCTGGCGTTTGAGACCATGGTTGATGCCGGTATTATCGCTGAGTCGGCGTATTACGAGTCGCTGCATGAAACACCATTAATTGCCAATACCATCGCTCGTAAGCGCTTGTATGAAATGAATGTGGTGATTTCTGATACTGCTGAGTATGGCAATTACTTGTTCGCCAATGCTGCTGTGCCGTTATTACGGGATACGGTTAATAGCTTAAGCAGCGAGTTGGTTGGCAAAGGTTTGAGTGCTCCGCAACAAGGTGTTGATAATCTTGAGTTGATTGCCATCAACGAAGCGATTCGTAATCACCCAGTGGAGATAGTTGGCAAAACATTACGTGGTTACATGACCGCAATGAAAAAAATTGTAGAAACTGAGCAGTAATACTCAGTTGAGTTACCCCCGAATGATGTGGTCAACGGTCGTTAGCACGAAGCCAAAAGCTCAGCTAACACCGGACCAATAACGATGTTATACGTGGACCTTGGTTGTTTGCCCTGCTTTGCAGGGCTTTTTTTTTTGCCTAGTACTGTAAGGCTGTGCTGCGTGAGGATAACTGAGCTTTGTGCAACCAATAGCCAATTTTTACAGCACGGATAGGCCAGCCATGCAGGCAACACATCAGCAGTAACCACGGTATCGGCATAGTACTGGATGCTTTGAATGCTGTTAGATACTCTTTGAGCAGAGCGCTGGTTTTAGGTTGGCTGCTTTGTAAGGTTTTACAGGCACCTATAAAGTTTCGCGCACAAAAGTAGCTGATATAAAAGTTGGTCTTGGCCTGACGGCTAGGTAATTGCTGATGAAGTAATGCATCAAAGCCAAGTAATGCTTCTGCTAGATCGATACTTTTTTTGTACTGCATGGCCGGCGATTTATTCGATAAAATACTGTTGGGTCGCTGACGATACTGAACCCAAGGGCTGGGTTGGTAGTAATAGTGCTTTGCAGTCAGAGCTAATCGTGGTGTCACACTGATGTCTTCAAAATAGCGATCGACCGGAAAGTGGAGATCATTCTGCCATAGCGACCGCTTTGATATTTTGGACCAGATATGCATTTGTCCGGCAGAGAACAGACCGGCAATTAGGCCTTCTTTATCTGTACTAAGTTGCTGGCAGGGCCCATGAAAGCTGCTGCGATGATGCTCACCACGCAGATAGTGCTTTAGGCTACGTTTGGCTCTGAGCAGCTCAAAATCACAGAGAATTAAATCTGGTGCTTGCTGCGTGATGATCGACTTAAGTTCATGAATGGCGCCGGCGGTCATGACATCATCGGAATCAAAAAACCACAAATAGCGGCCACTGGCACGCTGTAGCATTGTATTGCGCGCTGCACTTAGCCCCTTATTGTGGGTGTGTTTGAGCAGAGTGAGTTGCTTGGGGTAACGCTGTTGCCAACTGCACATGATGGGATAGCAGTTATCTGGCGAGTCATCGTCTAAAATAATAACTTCACAGCCGTCATCTAATTGCGGCATGATGGAGTGAAGGCAGTCATGTAAATAGTCAGCCACTTTATAAGCTGGAATTAAAATACTTAGCCAGGGTGTCATGGGCAGCAGTTGATTAGTAAGAATAGCGAAAGCGTAACTGATCCGACTGTAACTTTCTGTGAAATACTGTCATTAGTTTAACTTTAAGGTTACATTTTGCGCAAAGGAGATTACATTGAAGACAATAGCCCTGGTTGCTCACGATGGAAAGAAACAAGCGCTCTTGGAGTGGGTTAAGGCTCACGCCGACTTTTTTGCGGATAAAGAATTGTATGCCACGGGTACAACCGGTTCCTTGCTAACCAAACAATTGGGTAGAAAAGTACACTGTTTGGCGAGCGGACCTTTGGGTGGCGATCAACAAATTGGTGCGCTGATTGCGGAGCAAAAGGTCGATTGGTTGGTATTTTTTTGGGACCCGTTGAGCTCACAGCCACATGACCCAGATGTCAAGGCGCTCATTCGGCTGGCGGTGGTATGGAATATACCGGTCGCCTGCAATCAGGCGACGGCAGACTTTATTGTGCATTCCACACTACTGCAGCAGGATTACCAACGCACTGTGCCTGATTTTTCCAGTTATCAAAATCGTCTGCAGCCAGATTAATTCTGGCTGCTGTTCTCTTCTTGAGCTTCTTTCTGTGCTGCTGAGCTGTGGAGTACATGAGTTTCTTCATCATAACGACCATGCAGTTCATCTTTGATGGTCTTATGCCATAACGGAACACCAATAAAATAACCAGCCCGTCCAATGGCGTGAGCAGCAATAGGTGAGGTCAGGGTGGTAAAGGCCATCACCGCCAGAGCTTTTAAGGTCACGCTGCTATCTATAAAGAACAGCATCACACCACACATAATGAGGCCTGCGCCCAGTACACCAGATTTGGTGGTCGCATGCATCCGTGTCAGTAAGTCGGGCATACGAAAGACACCAAGGGAAGCAACCAGCATAAAGAAGCTGCCAGCAAGCACAAAAAGGGCGGCCAGAATATCAGTGATCATCGCGGTGACTCCCTTTTTCCAGATAACGCGCAAAACCGATGGCCGATAAGAACGCGGTTATGGCGAGGACCATGGCCACATCAATAAATGCATCCCGCCCGGTACGAATAGCATAAAGGCCGATAATGCCGACCGTCATGGAGGCAATCAACTCCAGTGCCACCACTCGGTCGGGTAAGGTCGGCCCCTTAAACAAACGCCAAAGCGCAAAGAATAAGGCCACACTCAAGACCGCAAAGCAAACCCATAAGGTGTAATCAAGAATAGGACTCATCGCATTACTCGCAGAATTTTGGTTTCGAGACGTTTCAATTCATTCATCACCTCTTCCTCATTATCCAGATACATCACGTGGACATACAGGACTTTTCGATCAGAGGAGACATCAAGGCTGAGCGAACCCGGCGTTAAGGAGATGGCATTGGCCAGCATACTGATTTCCATGTCACTTTCTGCACGCAATGGCATCGCGATGACACCGGGCTTCATCAGGTGAATCGGGGTCAGTACATCGTAGGCGACTTTTAAGTTTGCCATGACCAGCTCTTTGGTGAAGAACACCACAAAGCTAAACATCCGGGGAACCCGTAAGCGATACTGTCGAACATCAGGGTGCTGACGGAACACCAGAATTAATACCAGATAGGCAATAAAGAAGCCTATGACGATACCACCAGCATTCATGGTATCGGTCAGCGCGGCCCAAATCAGTGCTAAAACCAGATTGGATAGCAACACATTCATGGTGTTTGACCTCCTAGCACCGCTTCAATGTAAATACTTGGGTTAAGTAACTGATGGGCTGCCATTTCTGCCATGACGTAGATAGGCTGAGCAAAGATACCAATCGCCACCGTCATGGCAGCCAATATCCCTATGGTCCAGTATAACAAAGCGTTACGAGTTGGTGCTGGTATGGCAGGCGCAGGTTCTGGTGTGCCTTTCCAAAACGCTTCATTCCATATTTTGATCATAGAGAACAGCGTTAATAGGCCGACCAGCAAAGCAACACCTACTGCCCACCAGGCCGAGGCTTCAACACCAGCTTTAATCAGAATAAATTTAGCGAAAAAACCGGATAGAGGCGGAACCCCAGCCAGTGATAGAGCAGGGATTAAAAAGAGTATGGCCAACCCCGGGTGATCTTTATACAGCCCACCGAGCTTTTTCAGCTCAAAACTACCACGTAAACGATAAATTAAGCCTGCAACTAAGAACAGATTCGCCTTCACAATAATGTGGTGCATGATATAAAACACGCCCCCAATGATGGCCAGCGGGGTGAATAAAGCTAACCCTAAAATCATATAGCCAATCTGGCTGATAATATGAAAGCTTAGGATCCGGCGGATTTCAAATTGAGCTGCCGCACCGAGCACGCCAGTCAGCATGGTTAGGATGGCTATCCACAATAAAATTTCATGGGTAAAGCCAGTATCTGCGGTAAAAATAAGCGTGAACACCCGGTACAATGCATAAACGCCAACTTTAGTGAGCAAGCCAGCGAAGATAGCTGACACTGCCACTTGAGGTGTATGATAGGACGCCGGTAGCCAGAAAAATAATGGGAAGGCGGCTGCTTTAATGGCAAAAGCGATTAAGAACAAACTGCCAATCACAGTGACCATTTTCTGATCATCAACACTGCCAAGTTTAACCGCGATATCGGCCATATTGAGTGTCCCAACCAAGCCATAGGTCAGACCAATCGCCGTAAGAAACAGCGCCGAAGACAGCAAGTTCAAGGTGACGTACTTGATGGCACCTTCCATCTGAGCACGCTCACCACCTAAGATAAGCAATGCAAACGATGCGACCAGCAATACCTCAAACCAGACATAAAGGTTAAAGATATCACCGGTTAAAAAGGCCCCATTTACACCAGCCAGAAGTAAGTGCAGCAGTGGGTAGTAGCCAAAGCGTTCAAAGCGCTTTCGTACCGTTTTTAAACTATAGAGTGCGGTCGCAAAGCCGGTGATACAGGCCAACACCACCATAATGGCGCCAAGCATATCGGATACCAGGACAATGCCAAAGGGGGCAGGCCAGGAGCCGACTTCAAGCACCTGAATACCATGATCTTTCGTTTGAAATAGCAAGGCAATAGAGCTGATGAGCAACAAGGCAGTACCGACGGCACCAATCCAGCGTTGAGCATTATGATTGCTAAGTACGGTGAGAGAAATAGCACCAAGCAACAGTGGAATTATAATGGGTAGCGCAACCAAAACTTCCAGATCCATTAATCGGTTCCCTTCATTTCGTTCATGTCGTCCGTTTGCACGACTTCACAGGCGCGGTGAATAAGCACTACCGCAAAAGCCAGTACGCCAAAACCAATGACGATGGACGTCAAAATGACCGCCTGAGCCAGAGGGTCGGCTGCGGCCCCTGCTATGACATCTTGCCCCTTTGGAATTAAAGGCGGAATGCCACGTTCAAGACCCGCGACGGTAAAAATCAGCAAGTTGGCAGCATTCGATAATAAGATCAAACCAATCACCAGTTTCACCACTGAACGACGTAACATCATGTAAATCGCCGCGGCGTAAAAGGTGCCAATAAGAATAGCCATTAAGGTGGTCATGAATGTTCAGCCTCCGCTAATGTAAAGACGACAGTCAATACAGTTCCGATCACGCCAAGAAAGACCCCAATATCAAACAATAAAGGTGTACTGAGTTTTAGCTCACCAAAGATAGGCAGATCGACCAACCACCATTGGGCCGTAAAAAACGATTGACCGACCAGTAGGGCTGGCAGTGATGCCAGTGCAGCTAACACCAAACCAACACCAACCAGTTGCAACGGATGGACTCGTAGCATGTCTCTGGCTGCTTTGTAGTCTTCGGCAAACAACTTCAAGGCAACCGCTGCAGCAGCCACCAAGCCACCGATGAAGCCTCCACCGGGTTCATCATGTCCCCGCAGCAACAAAAACAACGAAAACAACACCAATAGAGGTAGTAGAAGTGTACTACCGGTATTGAGAATTAAGGAGCGCATATTAAAGCGTCTTGGTTTCATGATGCTTCTCCTTCTTTCTGCGCTTGTTCATCGGCTTTCATTTTTTCTTTTTGTGAGCGACGAAAGGTAAAAGCCGCTCGACGATCGGAGTTGGTCACGGGTAATGCACCTGTCCGCAAGTGGATCATGGCGTAAACGCCGATAGCCACCAGTGCTAATACAAAGATTTCACCCAAGGTATCCAGCGCCCGGAAATCAACCAGAATCACATTCACTACATTGCGGCCATGACCGAGCGGGCCACTGTTTTGCAGGAAGTAATCTGAAATACCTTCCAGCTGACGGGCGCTGGTAATGGCGAGGATCAAGACCGTCATCAACAAGCCGGTTATGCCGGCAATAATCGCATCACGGATGCGATTAGCCGAGGAAGACAAGCTACGGAACTCGGGTAAGCGATACAGCACGAGAACCAAGAGCAAGACAGTAATCGTCTCGACCAGTACCTGAGTAATGCCCACATCGACCGCACTGAAGAAGACGTACAGCAAAGCAACACCAAAGCCCAGCGCGCCGAGCATGGCAACTGCTGCCAGAAAAGAGCGAACCATGACGGCAATGATAGCTGATAAAATCAGTAAAGCGACAATGGCAAATTCATGCACTTTAATATCGCTAAAGTTGATATCAAGCTCTAGCTGATTAACCCGCAACAAGGCCCAACCAACAATGATAATGACGGTGCCAAGTGTGGTGATCAGGTAATTACGTAGATAGCCATTCTGCAGGGTTTTGGTTTGCCAGCTGGCAAAGGTGGTCATGCCCAGCATGAGCCGCTCATAAATAACTTCTGGGCCAAATTTCTCTGCCGTCTGCATAAAGCGGGTGATATGGCGCCAGCCAGCCCAAAAACGATACATGATCAGACCGAAAATTAAACTGCTGATGGTCAGCATCAAAGGAAGATTGATGCCATGCCAGAGTGATAAGCCAATTGTGACCGGCTGGCCATACACGGCTGAGGCAGCGGCTGTTAAGATGCCATTACCTGCCAGAGCTGGTGCCAGGCCAAAGACCAAACCAAGTACCGCCAATAGTGCTGGTCCTACTAATAGAGCAACATTGGGATCATGAGGCTTTTTCGGTGTTTCAATTTGTGGCCCAAACCAAGGTTTCAAGGCCATGATGGCAGCAACTAAGACCACCATAATATTCGCCACCAAGGTGGCAATGGTCAGGCCGATTTGCCAGATAGACGCAGTAAGCACCGCCTCTAGCAGCAACTCTTTACCGACAAAACCAAACAGCGGGATGATACCCGCTAATGATAACGAAGCCAGTATGGCAACGACAGTAGTGATGGGCATGCTGGCACGCAAACCACTGGCATCGCGGAAATCCTTTACGCCAGCCGAGTGGTCCAAAATCCCGGCAATCATAAAGAGCGCACCTTTGTACAAGGCGTGAGCTAATAAAAAGGTCACTGCAGCCAAGGCTGCCTTTTCGGTACCCAACCCCAGTAGCATGGTTAATGTACCCAGTGCCATCACGGTCGAATAGGCCAACACACGTTTGACACCAGTGGCACGACTGGCTAGGAAAATACCGGTCACCATGGTGACGGCGCCAAATAGACTAAGGATCAGCAACCAGGCTTCACTGCCACCCAAACTTGGGTGCAGACGTGCCATCAAATAGACACCAGCTTTTACCATGGTTGCAGAGTGCAAATAAGCAGATACTGGCGTGGGGGCAGCCATAGCGTTGGGCAACCAAAAATGGAACGGGGTTTGCGCCGACTTGGTAAAGGTGCCTAGCAAAATCAATAGCAGCATCGGCAAATACAGCGAGTGTTCCGTCAAGGTACCACTGGCTAGAATGGTACTTAACTCAAAACTACCAGCCGCTAAACCCAGCATGATAAAGCCGGTCATCAGAGCCAGCCCACCCATCACGGTCACCATGAGACCTTGGTGCGCTTTTTTTCTGGCATCTTCTTGCTCATGGTTAAAGCCAATCAGCATAAAGGAGGTGACGGTGGTGAGCTCCCAGAAAACAAATAGACTGATGAGGTTATCTGATAGCACCAGACCCAACATCGACCCCATAAAACCAAGCAAGAAAATATAAAAACGGCCGAGTGATTGATGCCCTTCTAAATAACGTCCGCCATACACCAAAATAAAGAAGCCGATCCCCGTGATGAGTAAGGCAAATAGCAGCGACAGCCCATCCACCAGAAAACTGAGTTGGATTTGCAAACCGGGGAACCAAGGGTAAGCAAACTGCAGCTGACCGCCTTGACTGACTTCAGGTAATAAGCTGGCAAAATAAACAAAGAGCGCAGCGGGTAGCACAGACAATAGCCAACCACTTTGGCGGCCACCAAGGCGGTGCAGCCAGGGAGCAAAACAGGCAAGAATAAAGCATGACAGCACCGCTATCAGCATCATGTGTGGCTCCTTAAAGCGTGAGTGATATACATAACGAATTGTATTATGGCTTAATTTATATAGCCACGCTACCAAATCAGCGGTAACTCCTCAAGAACAAGAGATAGAATGCCTGTTGATAATGTAGCTATCGATGGGCTGATCCGTTCAGTCTTCGGTGAGCGTTACCTTGGCAAGGGATATGGAATATTTAAGGGAGACAATAGCATAAATACTATTGAGAACAATTCTCATTAGGGTTATACTGGCCGCCTTATTCGTATAGGTACACTAGCCGTGCTGATGGTGCGTGCTGTCGCTGGAGTGGGAAGATGAGCATACGTTCAATGGTAGTTCTATGGTGTAGCTTGATCATCGTGGCATGGGTTCAAAGCGCTGAATCGTGGGCGACTGAAGTAAACGTCTACTCTGCCCGTCAGGAGGAGTTGATCAAGCCGGTACTGGATCGATTCAGTGAGCAAACCGGCATCCGGGTGAATTTGATCACCGGCAATGCGGACGAATTGATCACTCGGATAGCGAGTGAAGGGCGCAACAGCCCCGCTGATTTATTAATCACCACCGACGTGGGCCGCTTATACCGGGCAAAGCAGCAACAGTTATTGCAACCTCTGCAATCAGATTTTCTCAACGCTCAGATCCCGACCCATCTTCGTGATGAGGCAGGCTACTGGTTTGGTTTAACCGTTCGTGCCCGTCCTATCTTATATGCAGTGGATCGGGTGGACCCAACCAAGTTAGCAAGCTTGCAAGATTTAACCGCTGCCGAGTGGCGAGGCCGTATTTGTGTGCGCAGCTCGAGTCATATTTACAACCAATCACTAGTCGCTAGCCGTTTGGCTCATGATGGAACTGAGGCCACGGAACAATGGGTGCGTGGAGTCGTTGCCAATTTTGCCCGACCACCGCGTGGTGGCGATCGCGATCAGATCCGTGCATTGGCCGCCGGTGTTTGTGATATTGCTATCGCCAACACTTACTATTTGGCAGGCATGATGAATGACCCCCGTGATCAGGCGGCAGCAAGCCAGATCAAGGTACTCTGGCCTGACCAGGATAGCGCCGGTGCTCATATCAATATCTCTGGAGCCGGTTTGTCTGCGCATGCTCCAAATCCACAGGCGGGTCGGCAATTGCTTGAGTTTATGTTGCAAGCAGAAGCCCAGCAATGGTACGCCGAAGCCAACCATGAATATCCGGTTCGTACTGACGTTGCTTACAGTGAAACTTTGCAGCAATTTGGCAGTTTTAAAGCTGATACCTTGCCCTTAGAGCGTTTAGGTGAGTTGAACGCTGATGCGTTGCGCTTGATGGATCGGGCTCGCTGGCGTTGATAAAGATGTCAATGATGCTGGAGTGCTGCAGTGACTGAACGGAGTCGGCGCTTCCGCTTGGACCCTTGGCGCTGGTTAGTCCTGGTGCCTGCTATGCTGTTAGCAGTTCCGGTACTGATGATTTTACTCAGCGTGCTCGATCCGCAATGGGATGTCTGGGCGCATTTGCGTCAGACCGTACTCTGGAGCTATATCAGCAATTCGTTGCTGTTGGCGTTTGGTGTCGGGTTGGGCGCATTGTTTATTGGCACAGGCTGTGCCTGGTTGGTCTCACAATATCATTTTCCCGGGCGTAAATATCTGGAGTGGATGCTGCTATTACCATTAGCTATCCCAGCCTACATCATTGCTTATACCTACACTGGCTTGTTGGATTTTGCCGGGCCAGTGCAAAGCCAATTACGAATCTGGTTCGACTGGCGCTATGGAGATTATTGGTTTCCTGAAATCCGATCCTTAGGCGGTGCCATCATCATGCTGGCACTGGTGCTGTATCCTTATGTTTATATGTTGGCACGAACGGCATTTCGCGAACAAGCCAGCTCATTGCAAGAAGCCAGCCGCACGCTTGGCCTGACGCCACGTCAGCACTTTTGGCGCGTCGCGTTACCCTTAGCTCGCCCTGCTATTTTAACCGGAACCGCTCTGGCGATGATGGAGGCCTTTGCTGATTACGGTACCGTGCAATACTTTGGCGTCGATACCTTCACCACCGGTATTTTCCGCACCTGGTTTGGTTTGAATAATAGTCTGGCTGCAGCACAGCTGGCGGCGTTATTGACCAGTTTTGTGTTGTTTTTACTGGTACTCGAACAGTGGTCCAGACGTAAAATTCGTTATTATCATCAAGGGCAAAAAGATACTCAGCAGCCGCGACGTACACTGACTGCTGGTCGTAAATGGTTGGTGTTCGTGCTGTGTTGCTTGCCGTTATTGTTTGGCTTTGTTGTTCCGGCGGTTCAACTTAGTCTCTGGGCACTCGCCACCTGGCAAGTAACGCTGGATGAGCGTTTTATGCAACTGGTGTGGAATAGTTTTTCACTGGCCGCCATGGCAGCCCTTATTTCAGTGACCCTGGCATTGGTGTTTGCTTATGCCCGACGCTTAAAACGCGATTGGCTGGTGTTGATCCCAGTCCGACTGGCAGCTATGGGCTACGCCATCCCCGGTACTGTGATTGCCATTGGGGTGATGTTGCCGTTGGCGTTTGTCGACCAGCGCATTGATTTACTGGCCGAGCAATGGTTTGGAGTCCGAACCGGCTTGTTGTTTTCTGGCACTTTATTTGCGCTCTTGCTGGCCTATAGCGTTCGCTTTCTGGCGGTATCGCTGCACAGTGTTGAAGCTGGTTTGCATCGCATCCGGCCCAATATGGATCAAGCGGCTCGTTCGTTGGGCTGTTCACCCCGGCAAGTGTTGTGGCGGGTGCATGTGCCGTTACTGCGTGGTAGTGTATTAACCGCACTGTTGCTGGTATTTGTCGATGTGTTAAAAGAATTGCCAGCAACTCTGATTTTGCGCCCTTTTAATTTTAATACGTTGGCGGTACGAACCTACGAGTTGGCCTCGGATGAGCGATTGGCCGATGCGTCTTTATCGGCATTGGCGATTGTTCTTGTGGGCTTATTACCGGTGATTATTTTGGCGCGCTCTATGGACCGTCACTAAGCGGAAGAAACCATGCTTGTATTGGAACAACTGGCAGTTGCCTATGGCCCCCATACGGTGGTCAAAGACATCAGTTTATCATTATCGAAAGGGCAGATTGGTTGCCTGGTTGGCCCTTCTGGCTGTGGAAAAACCACCATACTACGCGCTATTGCTGGCTTTGAACCCTTAGCGGGGGGAGAAATCAGTCTGGCGCAAGGTGTGGTCAGTAGTCAGCACTACCATTGCCCTCCGGAGCAGCGCCATTTGGGGATGGTGTTTCAAGACTTTGCTTTGTTTCCGCATTTAACGGTGGCAGAAAATATTGGTTTTGGTTTGCAGCAACTCAGTCGGACCGAAGCCACGAAACGCACCCGGGAATTGCTGCATCTGGTTGGTTTGCCTGATCTGGGCCGTCGCTACATCCATCAATTATCGGGTGGACAGCAACAGCGGATCGCGCTGGCCAGAGCCATTGCTCCGAAGCCAGAAATTTTGCTATTGGATGAGCCCTTCTCTAGCTTAGATGCTGAACTGCGGGAGTCATTAGCGCGTGATATACGGCAGATTTTAAAACACGAAGAAATGACAGCCGTGATGGTGACCCATGATCAGTTTGAAGCCTTTACCATGGCAGACTTGATTGGAGTGATGGAGCATGGTCGCATGCAACAGTGGGCTACCCCCTATGAGTTGTACCACAAGCCTATCAACCGATTTGTCGCTGACTTTATTGGCCGGGGGGTGCTCTTACCCGGTGAAATGCTGGACGGGCAGCAGGTGAAAACCTCGTTTGGTATTTTTGCCCAAAGTTATCTGGCTAATTTGCAACAAGGCGAACAGGTCGATGTGCTGATCCGGCCCGACGATATTGTGCATGACGATGACAGTGGCGTTACAGCCAAGGTGTTGGATAAATCGTTTCGGGGGTCGCACATTTTGTATACCTTGCAGCTAAGAAGTGGTGATGAGGTCTATTGTTTGGCGCTCAGTCACCACAATCATGCGGTAGGCGAGATGATTGGGATCCGGCTCGACTTGGATCACATGGTGGTGTATCCACGCATTAGCTAGCTATAGGGTTGCTAGTCTTGCGGGCTCACTTCATTCAAAAGGGAGTCGAGGCGGTGGCAATAACCTTTGTGTGAGCTGATCAATTTCACCATGCTGCTGCATATGTTCGATACCTGCATTAAAGGCTGCTTTTAAAGAAAGTGCCTCTGGATGCTGTCTGGAAAACAGCAAGTACAGTGGTTGCTGCTCGATCGGAGGCTCAATCCAATCGATCTGCGTCAAGTATTCAGAGAACTCATGTTCTAACAAATAGATGCCATTGAGTTTATCACCCGCGATTAAATCAACCCGATCTGCCGCCAGCAATTGAAACAGCTGCTCTTCATTAGACACTTGATAATGGCGAATATTGGTCTCCAGAAAGCCAACCGGATGTGAATAACCCAACACGGAACCATAACGAAGCCCCTGATGTGCCAGATCAAGGTAACTGGTAAAGTTGTACTGCTCGGAGCGGCGTTTAAATAATACAATAGAGGTGTGGTAAATTGGAGTAGGGAAGTAAAATTGCTCTTCGCGTTCAGGGGTATGTTTAACGCCAATAATACCAGCATAATGGCCCTGCCGTGTAGCTTGCATGGCTCTGGCAAATGGCATGTAGTGAATGTCGACTTCCATACCTTGCAAAGCAAAAGCCCGCCGAACGATGGCCGTTAAAGCACCTTCCTCTGGCAGGTGCTCCCCACTATGGGGGCTGTAGTCACTGCTGGCAAGCAGTACGGTATTCGCGTTAAGCAGCGAACTCACCAGCAATAAAAAAAGACCTGGCAGGCATAATTTCATCATGGTACCCAACCAACATACACTGGTTAAGTATGGCAGAAACTGCCTGATTTGCTTGGAGTCTCAGGCAGCTGCTGCTTAAAGGGCGTTATTCTTTGCTATCTTGTTTTGGCAAGCTTGTGCTGGCGGCCGCATCCTGTTCCGGACTAGCCAACGTTGCTTGATCCTGTTGCACCGGAATAGCCCGGGATTGCTGATTGATATTGTATATTTGTTCTGCACTGTTTAGATCAGAACTATTCTTGATACGAGCGATGGTTTCTCTATCAGATAAGAAGCTTTGAATATCATCCAGGATGGCTTGCATTTCTGGCTGATTATCCTCCATTTCCATAATGTGGCGGGGATGCTCGACATTTTTAGCGCCACTGTCTGCAAAGGTACTGGTGGTAATTCGTGAGCTGATGATCCAAGGTGTCAGCGACGAGCGCATAACGTAGTTTTCCGATGCAGTTGAGTCATAAATCCCTTTCCCTGTAGTTAGTTTGCTCTCGGTATAGGTACCTTCACACTTTAGATAAATCAATAAAGAACGAAAATTCAATTCGGCCCAGAACGTGTGAGCATAATTTTCCAGCAAGCGGCCAAAGCTTGAGGCAATGAGCCAGAAAAATAGCAAGCTGAGCAGGAACTGACTTTCATTAAACAATGCAATCAGATACTGCAAGTGTTGGTTGTCGCTTGGTGATGTAAGTGCTTGATACTGCTGCCACAGAGCCAGAACAGCTTTGGACTCATAGAGCATAAAAAATAAGATAACAGGGCCGACGAGTAGTAATAGCTGACCAAACAAAGTGGCAATCAACCGTAAGGTTTTAAACAGAGGTGCTTGTGGCAATGGAGCAAACTCAGGTTGTGTTTCGATCATCACTTCGCCACTAAAATCCCCTTTGCTGGACGATTGCTCGTTTAGTTTTGGTTCGAGCTCACGGTAAATCCGGTTTGGGATTTCTTTATAACGTCGGTTAGCCATTACAATGCTATCGATGTTGACGAACAGCTCCCGGGGATGAATATTTTCTTGCCAGTTATCGCGAAACTCAGACACCCGTGTCATCGCTTTAACCTGTTGGGTGCGCTCTTTAAGCAAAAAAATCACCAAAGGCGCGGTGAGCCCAAGCAACAATAGAATCAGCAATAACGGAGGTAGCACAGCAAAGGGCTCCAGTGCGGTTTGTTGCAGCTCGGTATACAGCTCTTGTATGTCGGGTTGTTGCAACAGCCAGTTCAAGCCAAACCCGAGTATAACGGGTGCTAAAATCGCGAAAGCCATTATTTTGGCAAGTGCAATGTTGCCGTGTGTTTCAATGGTTTGCTCAGCGGCCCGAAACACGGTACTTGCTTTACGCCAACTGATGATCAGATACAGCACCAGAAAAAAAGAAAAAAACGGCAATAAGATGGCGCCAATATCGCCAATCAATCCGGTTGCGCTGACAAACCAGGTCAGTGCAAAGGCCAATAATGCCACGGCAGTTGCAATCACTGCTCCTGCATAACGCTGTGCCAGATTTCGCAGCGGATAAGGAAGAAAGATCAGCTTTGGTACCAAGGTATGCACAAAGCGGGAAATAAACCCATCGGGTTCAATAAAGGTTTTATTTTTGCGGCCCATCAGCATTTCTTCCAGATCAATGCTGCGATAAGCAGGTTTCTCAAGCTTCGCCGTTTCGCGCTCTGATTTACTGAGATTCAAAGCCAGCGATGTAGGGACACTTCGACCTACAAAAAAACGCAGCATTTGAAACACACCACCACCTAACGAGCGTAACCCGCCAGAAAGAAGCACAAAGCCTATAATGGCATAAATCCAGGCCAGTGCTTTATCTTGTTGGATGATTTCAGCCACTTGCAGTAAGGGGTAAACCCCCATACTTGTGACGATCAGGCCTCGTGCGGCGCGGATGAGTCCTTCCATCTTGAAGGGGTTACGAATGCCGAGAGATTCGCTACCGTAATCAAAGGCCATGCTGGTATCCTTAGTATTGTATGACTGACTTGTATACAGATTAGTGTGTCAAAAGATACGATGATCGATTCATGAACGCAATAGATGTAAAAGTGGAAAGAGATACGAGCTAAACGTTTTGCAGGTTGCGCCTATGAAAAAAGCGCCCCTTAGGGCGCCAAAGTGGGCAAAGCAAAGGTTATTGATTGAGGAAGTCCGTCAGCTCTTCGGCCACTGCCGCCATGCCGACTACGCCATCCAGATGACCCCAGATGCCAGGGATCTCAACATATTCGGCCGCTTTTCCCGCTTGTTGCATCACATTACGGCTGTATTGGCTCATGGCAGGTAGCAGCAGCTGGTCACCCGTTGCCGGCATAAACAAGGTTTTTGCTGTGATATTCTCGAGCGATTTTTTCCAATCATCTCCCATCCCGGCACGGAATAACTGTGACGCCCGAACCAGATACAAAATATGATTAGCATCCTGAAATCCGGCCCTAACTGCGGCATGCTCACGCAGTTGCTGCCATGCCGATAAACTAGCGGTGATATCCTGATGCAGCGCTTTTTCGGTTGATGGTGCTGGGTAGCGAAGGTTAAAACCGGTTGGATGCACTGCATCTTGAATGATGTATGACAAGGCGGTGATCAAACCGTGCTGAGGCTGGCCTGTTTCATAGTAGTCGCCCTGATTCCAGGCTGGATCCTGCTTGATGGGGTAGGCCCAGCGTTCTAATCGGACTGCAGCCCAGGCATCGATATAAGCAGATCCAATCACGGGTACCAATCGCTCCACTTTATCCGGATAGCGCGTGGCCCATTCAATGGCCTGAAAAGACCCCATAGAAGCCCCAATCACGGCATGAAGTTTTTCAATACCCAGGCTATCCAGTAAGGCTTTTTGCACTTCGACAAAATCACCAATGGTCACCACCGGAAAACTTAAGCCATAGGGCTGGCCACTGGCCGGGTTGATAGTGGCTGGCCCGGTTGTGATGACATTAGGGTCATAGACATTGGCGTTAACCAATGTATCGACACTGATGACATAATAGCGATCGGTATCGATGGCCTTGCCGGGGCCAATAATAGCATCCCAGTAACCGGGTGCCGGGTCATCCTCATGGTACTTGCCTGCAGCATGTGAAGTACCGGAAAAAAAGTGGGTGATTAAAATGACATTGTCTTTGTCGCTGTTTAACTCACCGTACGCTTCCCAGCCAACCTGAACCGGAGCAATAATCTTGCCATTTTCCGTGGTGAATTCAGCAATTTCAAAGCGCTGCTTTTCGACCAGCATGGCTTGGCTCGTTGCACTCCAAAACAGCAGAAAACCAAGCACAATCAATGGATATTTCATGGTAGAACTCCTTAAAAGAACTGGAACAAGGCAATGGCAACAAAAACACCTGCCAATGGCACTAATACACTGACCACGGCAACGGGCCCATAGGCATTTTGATGGGTTTCGCCGCAAATTGCACGAATGGTGGTGACGACATAACCGTTGTGCGGCAAAGAATCCAAGGCACCTGATGAGATGGCGACCACCCGATGCAGTTGTTCAGGATCAACCCCGCGATCCAAATAGGTTGGTGCTATTTCCGGTAGGGCAATGGCTTGCCCGCCTGAGGCTGAGCCAGTCAGCCCGGCAATAGCGCTGACCGCAACGGCAGCACCCAGTAATTCGGGGCCGGGTAAATGAGTCATGTAATCAACCACGCCAGCGAAGGCCGGGGTTAGCCTGGCCACACTGCCAAAGCCAACCACTGCAGCGGTGTTGCCTATAGCAAGCAAGGCCCCCAGTACGCCCTCATTGGTGGCGGCAGCCGGGTTTTTTAAAAACTTAATATTCATCAGATACAGGCTGACGACACCGCCTGCCAACGCGACAATCAGAGCCGCCTGCTGCAGCTGCTCGTGCAAGAAAAAGGATAAGGTTAGCACCACAACCAGTGGTAAAATACCAAAAATGGCATGGGGTAGCGCTCGGTCATCTACGACGGGATCGCTGCTGCGTTGCTGAAAGTGCTCCCCTTTATTAACCGCCTTACGGATCATCCACATCAGGCTCATGTAGCCGGTAATGGCCATAATCACGGCCACCACCAAGCTGACTTCCCAGCCGGCATAGGGCGTGGTGCCCAGATAAGGAATAGGGATCCAGTTCTGGATCTCAGGTGAGCCTGCCGATGTCATGGTAAAGGTCACTGAGCCCAGTGCCAGTGCTGCCGGAATAAAGCGGCGTGGCAAGTTGGCGCCTTTAAACAGACTGACTGCCATTGGGTAGGCAGAAAAGGCCACTACAAAGACACTGACACCACCGTAGGTCAACACGGCGCAAGCCATCACCACCGCTAGTACCGCTCGGGTTTGACCAATCCGTTTGACAATAGCGAGCGCGACGGCATCGGCGGCTCCGGTATGCTCCATCAGTTTGCCGAACAACGAGCCGAGTAAGAACATTAAAAACCAGGCAGCAACAAAGCCGGAAAAACCATTCATATAGCCATGCACAAAATCAATTTTATCCGCTACATGCCAGAAAGGAATGCCATTGGTTGCGGCAACCAATAATGCGCACAGTGGTGCAGTGATAAACAGGTTAAAGCCACGCATGGTCAGAATAATGAGCAGCAACAAACCCAGAAGCAAGCCGAATAAACCCAGCATGAAATATTCCTCGTTGTATTTTCATCAAGTGTGATACAACAAGTCGCGGCAAGCCATAGTACTAAGGTACAGGTTAAAAAATCTTCATTTCAGCCTACAGTAGTGAGGTACCCGCAACGTATCAGCAGGAGAGCCATCATGGCAAATAACGAGAAAAGAAAAAATAAAGTCGCAACAGTACAACGGTTTTCAGTCAGTCTGCTGGCCTTGGCGGTCAGCAGTGGTTTAGCGGTCAGTTCGGTTCACGCTGAAGAAGAGACTGCTGCCGAGTTAAAGCTTGAACGCATCGAAGTCACCGCTCGCCGTACCGTGGAAAACTTACAACGAGTCCCGGTAGCCGTGACGTCCATTGGCGAAGATGATTTATTACAGCGTGGTATTTCCACTATTGTTGAAGTTCAGCAATTCTCGCCCAATACCACCTTACAACAGAGCCGGGGAACCAACTCAACCCTAACCGCCTTTATTCGTGGCGTGGGGCAAGAAGATCCGCTCTGGGGTTATGAGCCTGGCGTCGGTATTTATATTGATGATGTTTACGTTGCCCGGCCGCAAGGTGCGGTACTTGATATTCTCAATATTGAGCGTGTCGAAGTATTGCGGGGCCCACAAGGTACGCTATATGGTAAAAACACCATTGGTGGTGCTGTTAAATATGTCACCAAGCAAATGACAGGAGACACAGAGTTCTCTGTTAGTGGTACGGTCGGTAGCTATAATCAACGTGACGTCAAAATGGCCGGGCAAATCCCATTGGTACAGGATAAATTGTATCTAGGGCTTGGTTACGCCAACTTGCAACGTGATGGCTATGGCGAATTCTTGGTTTCTGATTTAGCCAATCAAGACAAAGAAAACTACAACAAAGATGTGCAGGCTTTTCGGGCTACGCTGGAGTTTCGTCCGGTAGACAACTTCTTTATGCGCCTGAGCTACGATAAAACCGATGATAAATCTAATTCCAAAGGTGGTTACCGCCTACTGCCAAGCTTGTTAACTGATGCTGCAGTACCTGATAGTGTGTATGACTCATACACCAGTTTGCCGACCTGGACTCGGGTCGAGACGGAAGGTTTTAGCTTGCTGATGGACTGGACCATCAATGACAACATGAGCTTAAAGTCGATCACAGCGAAGCGTGAGAGCTATTCGCCGGTCAACATTGATTTTGATAACACACCATTGCGTATTTTTGATGTACCAGCCATTTATGAAGATGATTGGTTTACCCAAGAGCTGCAACTGAACTATCGTACTGACCGACTGAATTTGGTGAGTGGCTTGTATTATTACACCGCCGAATCCTGTGGTGTGTTCGACGCCATTCTTGAAGTATTAGGGCAAACCGCTTTTGGTACTCCGGGGTTAACCCGTGAGGTTGCAGGGTGCAGCGATAGTGATAGCACCGCTGCCTATGCTCAGGGCACCTATCAGCTCAACAGCCAATGGTCTGTGACCGCAGGTCTGCGTTTTACCAATGACAAAAAAGACGCACTGGTACGAAACGGTCTGATTTTTGATACCGTATATCCTGAATCTGGCTGGATACCGGGCTATGTTCGCCCTGATGGCTTGCAAACTCCCGTCGTGCTCGATGATAGTGCCAGTTGGAGTAAGTGGACGCCGAAGTTGGGTGTAGAGTATCAGCACAGTCAAGACACCATGTTTTTTGCCAGCTTTAGCCAAGGCTTTAAATCAGGTACCTTCAACCCTCGGGCTGAAACGGCTGAGCCTGCAGCGAATCCGGAAGATGTGTTGTCGTATGAAATCGGTATGAAAAGTGATCTGAGCGATACGTTCCGCTTGAATGCTACTTTGTTTATGCTGGATCACAAAGATCGGCAATATATCTCGGTAATCCCTGATCCTAACGACTCGTCAGTCTTGAACCAGCGTCTTGGCAATGTCGGGCAATCCGATGCGACGGGAGCTGAGTTTGAGTTTACCTGGTTGGCTGCGCGTAACTTGCAAGTATATGGTAGCTTAGGGTACATCGACGCGAATTTTAAAAATGTGTTCAGTTTCGATCCTGTCACCGGTGGTCAGGTTGATATCACGGATAACTTTGTGGTGACCAATACCCCGAAAGTATCGGCCAACATTGGCTTTAGCTACGATATGCAGCTGGCATCGGGTGGTGACCTGATTTTTAATGGTAATTACTATTACCGCAGCAAATACGCCCTGACTGAGCTGAATAATCTGCTGGAGCAGGACAGCTATGGTCTGTTGAACTTGTCGGTCAACTGGGTAAGTGCTGATGGCCACTGGACGGTAGGCTTGCATGGTAAAAACCTGACCGATAAGCAGTATTTGGTGGGCAACTATGCCTTTATATCCGTCGCGGATGATGGCAGTTTTATACCCGGCTTGGGTGGTGATAACACGCTGATTGGCTACTACGATGCACCTCGCACCGTAAGCCTGACGGTAGGTTACCGCTTCTAAGTTGTTCAAGCGGTTAAAGTACGCAGCCGGAACTGTACCTTCCCTGGCAGTTCCGGCTATCATAGGACAACGCTTCATTTGTAACGAGCTACTATGATTGCCATTATTGCGGATGATCACCCGTTGTTTCGGGTGGCCTTATCTCAAGCCTCACAAACCATACTTGGTGATAACGCCCTGTTATTGCAAGCTGAAAATATGGCGAAAGTCTGGGCTTTGTTGCGACAACACCCCGATACCAGTTTGATCTTCCTCGATTTAAAAATGCCGGGAGCCGATGGCTTCGCTGGCTTAACAGCATTACGTACCGAATACCCTGATGTGATTGTGTTGATGGTCTCCGCAGTGGAAGAGCCCTCGGTGATCAAACAAGCTTTGCAACTGGGTGCTGCAGCCTATGTGCCTAAATCGGCACCATTGGATGTATTGTCGGAAGCCATAGCGGCCGTGCAGCAAGGCGATAGCTGGGTACCTGCGGCCTTGAGCCAAGATATCGCCGATGCCCGAACGCTGATCGATCAAGACTTTGCCCACCGGCTAGAGCAATTGACACCGCAGCAATTTCGAGTGTTGAAAATGATTGCCGATGGTTTGCTGAATAAGCAAATTGCCTATGAAATGAATGTGCAGGAAACCACCATTAAACAGCATGTTTCAGCTATTTTGCGCAAGCTGCATGTCAATAACCGTACACAAGCCGGTATTTTATTCGAAAAACTGAAGTTGCCGGACGAGCTGGCATAAGCTGAGTACGCTGCATCCATTCAACAAACCCTGATTATTTGTTTAATTGATACCAATTATCACCTGCATTCATCAAATCTATAAATAAAGGCTGTTTTTGCTTAGATCAGCCATTGCCGCACATCAAATGGCTCTGCTATTGCCGCGAATAATGATGCACCCATTTTACCTTTTTGGTTGTTTTATTTTAAAGTCTATTAAAAACAACAGATTACATTATTGCTGCTAAGCAGGATTTAAGCATTGGTTGTCATTTTTCATCATAGTTTCAGTGAATGATTGAAATGATATTTATTAATTATATTTATGTGCGAAAGGAGGCTAGATTTAAGTCACACCCAAGAACAGCCCTGAAGGAAATGATGATGTCTTACCAACAAGCTCTGGACCAATTGTCTACACTGATCAGCTCTAAAGACAGCAGCTGGAATGCCATTAACCCAGAATACGCTGCTCGTATGCAGCTGCAAAATCGCTTTCAAACCGGCTTGGATATTGCTCGCTATACGGCTGCAATTATGCGCAAAGACATGGCCGATTACGATGCCGATAGCAGCCAATACACGCAGTCGCTTGGTTGCTGGCATGGTTTTATCGGCCAGCAAAAAATGATAGCCATTAAAAAACACTTTGGCAGTACCGATAAGAAATACCTGTATCTGTCAGGCTGGATGATTGCGGCCCTGCGCTCTGAATTTGGCCCGCTGCCAGATCAATCCATGCACGAAAAAACCTCGGTACCGGCCCTTATTGAAGAACTGTATACCTTTTTACGTCAGGCTGATGCCCGTGAGCTTGGAGGATTATTCCGCCAGCTGGATACGGCTAAAGCAGCCGGTGATGCAGCGAAAGCGTCTGAACTGCAGCAACAAATAGATAACCATCAAACCCATATCGTACCGATTATTGCCGATATTGATGCTGGCTTTGGTAATGAGGAAGCCACCTATTTGCTGGCGAAAAAAATGATTGAAGCAGGTGCCTGCTGCATCCAGATCGAAAACCAAGTATCGGACGAAAAACAATGTGGCCACCAGGATGGCAAAGTAACGGTTCCGCATGCTGATTTCCTCGCTAAAATCCGTGCGGTGCGCTATGCCTTTTTAGAGTTGGGCATCAACGATGGTGTTATTGTGGCGCGTACCGACTCTCTGGGTGCTGGCTTGACCAAGCAAATCGCTGTCACCAATGAACCCGGTGATTTAGGTGATTTGTACAACAGCTTCCTGGATGGCGATTATGTGACCAATGCTGACGATATCGCCAATGGCGATGTGGTGGTGAAAGCCAATGGCAAGTTGTTAAAGCCAAAGCGTTTAGCCAGTGGTTTGTTCCAGTTCCGTAAGGGCTCTGGTGAGGATAGAGTGGTGCTGGATTGCATTACGTCCTTGCAGCATGGTGCTGATTTATTGTGGATCGAAACCGAGAAACCGCATGTCGGCCAGATCGCAGCCATGGTCAATCGTATCCGAGAAGTAGTGCCCAATGCCAAGTTAGTCTACAACAACAGCCCATCCTTTAATTGGACGCTGAACTTCCGCCAGCAGGTGTTTGATGCATGGCAACAAGAGGGCAAAGATGTATCCAGCTATGATCGGGCGCAGTTGATGAGTGCCGATTACGATAGTAGCGAATTGGGTCAGGAAGCCGACCGTCGTATCCAGACGTTCCAGGCCGATGCAGCACGTGAAGCGGGTATCTTCCACCACCTGATCACCTTGCCAACCTACCATACGGCAGCGTTATCTACGGATAATCTGGCAAAAGAGTACTTTGGCGAAGCGGGCATGCTGGGTTATGTCGAAGGGGTGCAACGCAAAGAAATCCGCCAAAGCATTGCCTGCGTCCGCCACCAGAATATGGCTGGCTCCGATATGGGTGATGATCACAAAGAGTATTTTTCTGGCGATGCGGCACTAAAAGCATCTGGCAAAGACAATACCATGAATCAGTTTTAGAGCGTGGTTGAGGCGCTTTGATACGGCAGCCCTAGGGCTGCCTTTTTTTATGTTCGAGCTACTTGTAGTAGGCTTCAACCGTGCCTTTCAGCGTAATTAACATCGGTTGACCACGACGATCCAATGCTTTTGGTGATGGCACTTTTACCCAGCCTTCACTGATGCAGTATTCTTCAACATTGGTCCGCTCTTTGCCATTCAGTCGAATGCCAATTTCGTGCTCGAAACATGCTTCGACATAGTGTGGGCTGCGAGGGTTGCCAGCAAGGCGATCAGGTAACGTCGGTTTTGAATCAGTATCGCTCATTTTCATGACCTAAAAAATAGTAAGTGCGCCATTGTAGACAATGCAAGCCAGACGCTCAAGAACTCTCACCATGGCCATCGCCAGATAAGCTGGGGCACAAGCAAGTAAAACAGGTGGTGGGTGTGCAGTTAACCATCGGTGTTTTCTGGCTAACAATGCTACCATACCAGTAGTACGGTTTTTTGCAGCGAGGGGCTAAAATGTTGAGTCTGTTGGGCTGGGCGGGGTTCATCATGGGGCTTTGGCTAAGTTTTCCGCGCGAATTCTGGCCGAAGCTAAAATCTGAGCCGGAGTATCAGCATTTGGTGTTTGGCTCAGCAGCAGTACTACTGTTGCTGTGGCTGATGCAGGCTAGTATTTATGATGGCTTAGCGGTGCACTTTTTAGCGGTTACCGTGTTGGTGCTCTGTCATGGTTGGCGCATTGCCAGCTGGATTTGCTTGCTGCCTTTTCTGGTACTGCTAGTGCTGGGGCAGGTGTCTCTGGCAGATGGTGGCTGGTTTGCCCTGACCACCTTTGTACTTCCGGCCATGTTTAGTGGTTTGATGTTCTGGTTTAGTTATTACTATTTGCCCAGACACTTATTTGTCTATATTTTCGTAGCGGCATTTTTTGCCGCAGCCCTGACCATGCTGTTGCATATGGGGCTGACATCGGCTTGGTTGTTTTTAGACGGCCGCTATCCCTGGCACATTATTCAAGACAACTACTTACTGCTGGCGCTGTTGATCAGTTTCCCTGAAGCATTATTAAATGGCATGGCGGTCACTCTAATGGCCTTGTACCGGCCGCACTGGCTACGTACTTTTTATGACAATGAGTATTTATCGCCTGAACGCTAAACCTCAGCGCAATAAGCGCTGAAACAGCCGCTTTAAGGTGACTGGTTTTAATGGTTTGAGCAAGAAATGGAAACCGGCATTGAGAGCGGCTTCACGCACTTGTTCGCTGTGATCGGCGGAGTGAATGACCACCGGCAGTTGCAGTGAAAAATGATTGGCCAGTTGCTCGGCCACCATCACGCCGGTTGCCCCTTGATCCAAATGGAAATCAAACAACAACAAATCGGGTTTTAACCCCTGACGTATGGCTTGTAGTGCCTGCTCTGGCTTGCTGATGGCGTGGACCTCACAATCCCAGCTTCGTAGCAGCTCGGCGACGGCTTGTAGCAATTGGGTATCGTTATCCAACAATAATATTTGCTTGTTGCTGAAGTTGGCGCGGATGCCTTGCTCTGGCGTACTGCGTATTGCGGTTACCGGTAGATGGCTGCGCGGTACCAGCACGCTAAAGCAGCTGCCTTGCTCTGGGGTGGAGTGCAGCTGTAGTGGGTGTTGCAGCATGCTGGTGATGCGATTAGCAATCGCCAGGCCAAGGCCCAAACCTTTTTGGTGCTGGTTGTCCCCTTGTTGGAACTCTTCAAAAATACGCTGTTGGTCGGCTTTGGCAATGCCGATGCCGGTATCGAGCACGCAAATTTGTAGCTGACTGCCCCGACGTTTTACCGCCAGCACAATGCGGCCATGATCGGTGTAGCGAATGGCGTTGGCCAGTAGATTTTGCAAGGCCCTCTTCAGCAGTTTCCGGTCGCTGACGATGGCTAGTTTGCTGGGCAGGTAATGAAATTGCAGATTTTTTTCGGCCGCCAGCACAGCGGCATCGCGGGCAATATCATCCAATACCTCGGTGAGCGCAATGCTTTGATGGCTGGCTTTGACTACACCCGCATCCAGTTTGGTGAGTTCTAAGATCGAGGTCAATAACTCTTCTGCCGAATCCAGTGAGCTGATCAAGTGCTCGCTAAGTTGATTCAGTTCAATGCTATCGGCTTTTTCTTTGATCAGGCTGGCAAACAGAGCGGCTGCATTGAATGGCTGCATTAAATCATGACCAGCGGCGGCAAAGAAGCGAGTTTTTGCTTGGGTGCTGGCTTCAATTTTTTGTTGGGCTTGCTGCAACTGATGGTTTAATGTTTCTAGTTTCTGCGTACGATCCGTCACGCGTTGTTCCAGCGTAAAATTGCTTTGTTCCAATGCTTGTTGTGTTTCAACAAAGGAGGTGATGTCAGTAAAGGTGGTAACAAAACCGCCACCAGGTAAGGGGTTGCCCTGCATTTCAAACACGCGACCGTCCTTTTGCGGGCGCTGAAATTTATAACTGCTGCCTTGGCGTAAAAACCCCAGACGCTTGTCGACCTCTGCATCCAGATCACGACTGAAGATTAAGCCCCGCTCGGCATTCAGCCGGATTAAATCGGCCACCGGCCTGCCGACTTCAACCAAACCTGCGGGGTATTCAAACATATCGAGGTAGCGCTGGTTCCAGGCAATTAAGCGCAAGTCGGCATCCACCACACTAATACCCTGACTGATGTTATCGATGGTCGCTTGCAGTAAGGCCTGATTGAATTGAAACACCTGACTGGCTTCATCGACAAAGCGAGCCACGGATTCCAGCGGTAACTGGCTGTGGCGGCTGGCAGCATCCATCACCAGACGCATGGAGGCTCCACCAATCACTGCGGACAATGCCCGCTCTGACGATTGGATCAAATTAAGTGGGGCAGGGGTATGCTGTTCTTGTAGGTTGCTTTTTATGGTTCGTTGCAACACCCGGTTGGCTTCTGACTCCCCGGCAAAGCGTCGTAGTAATAAATAGCAATCTTGCACCGACAAGTTGGGTTGGCGATTGCTGTTGCTTGCCGTCCCTGATTTTTGCAAGAAGCGGCCACTTTCCAACCACTCACCGACCCGGGTTTGGCTAAAATGGCTGACCAACAGCACCATCAGCAGGTTGATGGTTAAACTCAGCAACACACCTAGTGTGATGGCGTCGACGCCGAGACCGAATAGCTGATGTGGTGCCAGCCATTCAATACCCATTGGTCCACTGTTCAGCCACTGTGTACCGAGCCAGCCAGCCCGACTTAACTCCGGCAATAACAGAATATAGGCCCAAACCAAAGCACCGCTGAGCAGACCTGCCAGCGCACCCTGTTGATTGACCCGGCGCGACAGCAACCCAAGGATTAAGGCTGGCGCCAATTGAGCGACTAAGGTAAATGCCATCAGGCCAAGTTGGGCTAAACCGGTCTCGGTGCCTATCCAGCGGTAATAGACAAAACCGAGGCATAGTACTACCAGCATGGCGGCACGCCGTAAGTTAGCAATTTTTAATAAACTTGGCGGGCTGTAGGCGGTTTGTCGGGCGCGAAATAATAGCGGCGTCAGTAGTTCGTTGGTGATCATGATACCAAGCACCACGGTGGCGACCACCACCATACTGGTGGCTGCTGAGAACCCCCCTAAATAGGCCAGTAAGGCGATGTCGGTCCGATTTGCCGCCATCGGCAGTTGCAGCACCACCAAATCAATATTGACATCATTACCCAGCAGCATCACACCGGCCAAAGCGACCGGTAAAGTGAAGATACTCATTAGCAGTAAATACAGTGGAAAGATCCAGCGTGCACTGCGTAAGTGACCGAGTCGTTGATTTTCAACAAAGGACACATGAAACATGCGCGGTAAGCAGAGTGTGGCGGTAAAACCGAGCAACACATGCACCCAGTAGGTATGAGTAGGTAAGGCATTGCGTTGCAGCTGTTGCACCGCTTGATGGTTTTGTGCTGCGCTGAAAATAGATTGCATGCCATCGTAAATACCCCAGCAGACAAAAGCACCAATAGCGAGCAGGGCGAGCAGCTTCACCAGTGATTCAAAGGCGATGGCGGTCATTAAACCCGGGTTGGGTTGATGCGCCTTAGCGCTTTTACTGACAAAAAGCAGCGCAAATACCGCCATCCACAAGCTGACAAAAAGCCCGGTATCCTGATACCAGTTGGCGGCTTGCTCGGAAGACACCATGACATTGATGCTGGTTGAAACGGCATGAAGCTGCAGAGCGATGTAGGGAATAATCGCCATAAACAGGATCAGCGTAATACTGACCGCCAGTATTCTGGAATGGCCGAAACGGGTGGCGATAAAGTCAGCAATAGAAGTAATGCGATAACGACGGCAAGCAATGGCAATTCGTGCCATCAATTGGAAGCCGAGCCAGAATAAAATAAAGGAACCAATGTAGGTCGGGGGGATCCACCAGCCATTGACTGCGGCCTGTGCAGTCACGCCATAAAAAGCCCAGGACGTGCAATAAATGGATAAAGCAAAGCTAAACACCCAAGGAGCCAATGGGTGCTTGCCCGTTATCCTGCGGCCAAAATAGCCCACGCTGAACAGGATCACCAAATACAACACCGAAATTGCAGCAATGGTGCCAAGGCCAATGTGACCTTGTTCAGCAATCAGTTCAGCGGGATCTTTCATGCAGGCTCCGGGTAGAAGATAGCGGCGCAGCTAGTACTACGCCTGTTTTTGAGTTTACCGTGCCGTCCAGCCGCCGTCGAGTACCAGGGTTTGTGCGGTCATATGCCGTGCACCATCACTGCATAAAAAGGCTGCGGTGGCGGCGATTTCATCCACATCAATAAAGGCTTTTTGCGGCATGGGTGCCAGCATAATGGTATCAATCACTTCTTGCTCGCTGATGTTGTGTTCTTTTGCCTGCGCCTTAATTTGTTGCTCGACCAGCGGGGTTTTGACATAGGCCGGGCAAATGGTATTGATGGTTATATTGTTGCTGCCATTCTCCAGCGCCACCACCTTGCTAAAACCGAGCAAACCATGTTTGGCGGCGACATAAGCCGATTTATAGGGCGATGCAATCAGGGCGTGAATGGAGCCAATATTGATAATGCGACCAAAGTTGCGCTGCTGCATGCCCGGTAACATGGCTTTGGTCAGCATGGCTGGACCGGTCAGCATCACCTCCAGCAATAGACGCCACTTATCGGTGGGGAAGTCTTCCAGCCGGGCGACATGCTGAATGCCTGCGTTGTTGATCAGAATATCTGCCGGGTACTGTGCAGAGCAACGCGCTATGGCATCTGCGTCGGTGACATTCAGTACGCAGCCTTCGGCCTGATAACCTTGCTGGCGCAGCTCTGCTACTTTCTGTTCTATGATCGATTCATCGAGATCGGCCAACACTACCCGGTGCGACTGGGCAGCAAAGTGATTGGCAATCGCATAGCCAATGCCGCCAGTAGCTCCTGTTATGACAACGTTCATACTCTACTCCTGATTCTGTCAGCCTCTGTGCTTCGTTATATGCTAGCAAGTACGACTGGAACAACAACGGTACTTTAGTGCTATAGCTTGTGCTTTTCCGATACTTGATGCCTATTAGACATCTAGCTATCTGTCTTATACCAGTAAGGCTGATCGGCTTTCCTGTTTGCTTGGGGTTGTGATAGAGTTTGCTTTATTTAGAACAATAATGATGACGCATTCAGCAGGTTTTCAGCGCATTGAGTGGTGATTTTGTCCCGCTTGGCCATGTTTCTGTGGTAAATCGTTGAAAACCCTAAGTTGGCATCCAAGACCAAACCCTTGAGTGTGTATTATCAACCTATCATTAAGAGGCGCTTCGCATGTCAGCTGGTCCACAGCAGCAGTACCCCTCATCAGAGAAACGGGGTTGGTTTACCAGTTTTCTTGATACCGTTGAATGGTTAGGAAATCTCCTGCCTCATCCGGTTACTTTATTTGCCTTGTTCGCACTAGCGGTTATTTTTGGCAGCGGCATTGCGTCCTTCTTTGATGTCAGTGCTTTAGATCCCCGGCCAGAAGGTGCGGCTGGCCGTGCTGAGGATGGCGTGATTCAGGTGGTTAATTTGGTCAGTGTTGATGGCCTGCAGCGTATTGTATCCAACCTGGTCACTAACTTTACCGGCTTCCCGCCGCTTGGCGTGGTGCTGGTCGCACTGCTGGGCGTTAGTGTTGCAGAGCACTCGGGTTTAATCTCCGCCGCGATGCGTGGCCTGGTGATGAATGCCTCGCCGCGTATGGTCACTGTCACCATCGTATTTGCCGGCATTGTGTCTAATACCGCTTCAGAGCTTGGCTACGTGGTGTTGATCCCAATGGCTGCGGTGATTTTCCATTCATTGGGGCGGCATCCGCTGGCGGGCTTAGCGGCTGCCTTTGCCGGTGTGTCGGGTGGCTACAGCGCTAATTTATTTATCGGTACCGTCGATCCGTTGCTGGCTGGCTTTACTGAAGCGGCTGCCCATCTGATTGACCCGACCTATACTGTCGGGCCAGAAGCTAACTGGTTCTTTATGATTGTCAGTACCTTCTTTATTGCGGCACTTGGGGCCATTGTCACGGAAAAAATTGTCGAACCCAAGCTGGGTAAGTACGACGTTTCGGAAGCCTCGATCGATTTAGGGGCACAAAAGCTGGAGCCATTACAACCCGAAGAAAAGCGGGCCTTAAAAGGTGCAGGTATTGCGTTTCTGATCCTGGCGGCTTTGCTGGCCTGGAGTATCATTCCAGAATCCGGGGTATTGCGTCATCCGGATACGGGTGAGGTGCAGGGTTCACCGTTCTTACGCGGCATCGTGGTGTTTATCTTTATTACCTTTGCCATACCGGGCTTTGTCTACGGCAAAATAGCCGGCACCATGAAAAATGATAAAGATGTCATTAATGCCATGTCGAAGAGCATCGGCTCGATGGGGTTATACATTGTACTGGTATTTTTTGCCGCCCAGTTTGTTGCCTTTTTCGGCTGGAGTAATCTGGGGACAATCTTTGCGGTCAAGGGGGCGACCTTCCTGCAAGAAATCGGATTAACCGGGCCAGTGCTGTTCTTTTTCTTTATCGCCATGTGTGGCTTTGTCAATTTAATGCTGGGCTCGGCATCGGCGCAGTGGGCCATTACAGCGCCGATCTTCGTTCCAATGCTGATGATTATTGGCTATTCGCCTGAAGTTATTCAGGCGGCCTATCGGATAGGAGATTCCGTTACTAATCTAATCACGCCTATGATGAGTTATTTTGGCCTGATCCTGGCAGTCGCCGCACGTTATAAGAAAGACCTGGGGATTGGCACACTCATTGCCACCATGCTGCCGTACTCGATGATCTTCTTTATCGGCTGGACCACGCTATTTATTGTCTATGTCTTTGTACTGGGCTTGCCGGTTGGCCCTGGCACAGAAACCTACTACAGCTTTGATTAGGCGTAAGGCCGCATGGTTATAAAGTGAGTGAGCTTTGTTTTCAGCAAAGACAAAAAGTGCAGCTTGAGGGCTGCACTTTTTTATGTCCATCGAAACTTTTTCGTTGCTGTTTATCACTTTATGCAGTGTGACGTCACTTTTTCTGACAGGCCTGCGCGCTGGTAGACTCCCGCACCACTAATTCAGGAATAAACACTGGCTGGGCGTGAATTTGCGCTTTATTGGCGTTAGGACGGGTGTGCTTAAACAACAACTCGGCAGCCTGAGCGGCGATGGTGCTGTTAGGCTGATGCGCGGTTGTCAGCGGTGGCCAGGTTTGACGCGAGAAAGGACTATTTTCAAAACCAGCAATGGATAACTGTTCTGGAATTTGAATATTCATCAAGCGCGCATGAAATAAGGCACCGGCGGCAATTTCATCGTTACAGGCAAAAATAGCGGTTGGGCGTTGAGGCAGTGCCATCAGTTTTTTTGCCCCCTCTACTCCCGACTCAAACGAGTAATGCCCCGGTACAATATACTTAGGGTTGGTATGTAGGCCGCGCTTGGTAATGGCCGCTTTAAAGCCAGCCAGGCGCTCGCCACTTGAGCTGTGCTCTTCATCACCGCACAAAAAAGCGATATCGGTATGGCCCAACTCTAGCAAATGGTTGGTGATTTTGAAGGCAGCGGTAAAGTCATCAATCAAAACGCAGTTGTTTACTGTTGGCGATGGTGTTGAGCCAGAAATTATGCGCACAAAATCCACTTTCATTTCTTCCAGTGCGGCTGCGATATGGGGCATTTCAGAAAAAGGTGGTGTCAGAATTAACCCGGCTAAGCGGGATTTATTCACCAACTCCTTTACTTCATCAACGATACCAGGAGATTTCGCATTGGTCGGGTGGATCAGCAATTCATAGCCGTGCTTCTTACAACTATCCAATAAGCCTTTTTGCATATCAATGATGTAATACGCATTAGGGTTATCATAGATATAACCAATGCTGTACGAGCGGGTACTCGCTAGGTTGCGCGCTGCTGAGTTAGGCTGATACTGCAACTCGTTAATGGCAGCCATGACTTTTTCATGCGTATCTTGTCGAACGGAGGGTTCATTATTCATCACCCTGGAGACCGTTTTAATGGAGACTCCAGCATGTTTTGCAACATCATTGATGGTGGCTTTCATCGATTTGCCCTGCAAATAAATACAATTATTTATACTTTAAACTGGACGAGCAGGCTCGGGGTTATTATGGTTATCAAGCCAAGATGACAGCGCTGGTCAAATTTAGAGCATTCGTGTGATAGTGATACGCTTTTTTTGACCAAATCGCAAGTTATCCAATGGTCGGATATCACCGAAAGCTTAATTATAAACGATTTGCAACGCTGAATAAATGACCAGCGCACCTTTGTTTATCTGCTTTTCAAAGCCTGTAGTGTGCACTCTGTCGCATCTACGTAGGCAGAACGAACAAAAATAGTTGAAAAAATCATCAGTTTTGATTTGCATTGCTGATTTTTTTTGTGTAAGTTAAATTGCAATGACAGCGTTGTCATTGCGGGATAGATAAAAATAATAGCGCAAGATCATAAGAGGAACGGGAGAAGCTTATGTCTAACAATAAAATAAACAAGTGTGCCTTAGCGGTAAAACTAGGGCTAATGGTCGGGGCTTTTGGCCTCACCATGCCAGTTATGGCGAATGATGCAGCAGCCGATGATGTCGAAGTCATTGAGGTACGTGGTATTCGAGCCTCGCAAGAGGCCAACCTGAATGCTAAGCGGTTTAGTGATGCAACGGTGGATGTTGTTACGGCAGAGAATATTGGCAAGTTCCCCGATAGTGACGTTGGTGAAACTTTAGGCCGTATCTCCGGCGTTGCGGTTAGTCGACAGTTTGGACAGGGGCAACAGGTTTCTATTCGAGGTGCATCCAGTCAGTTAACATCTACCTTGTTGAATGGGCATGCGATTGCCTCCACCGGTTGGTATGATCAGCAGTCCATTGATCGCAGTTTCAATTACTCGTTATTGCCGCCAGAGCTGGTAGGCGAGGTGGAGGTGTACAAGTCTTCGCAAGCTAATCTGCCTGAAGGTGGGGTTGGTGGTACTGTGATTGTGAATACCCGCAAACCAATGAGTTTGGATGCCAATACAGCTTTTTTCAGCGTGAAAGGGGATTATGGCAGCATCTCTAAGAAGACAGACCCTGAGCTTTCAGGTTTGTACAGCTGGAAAAACGACGATGAAACTTTTGGCTTTTTGTTTGCCGCCGCTTATGCCGAAACCAGCTATCAGCGCAATGGCATTGAGTCCTTACTTGGCTGGGGGGATATCGTTCCTACGACTTTTGAACAAGAGCGTGAGCGCACAGCACTTAATGCCACTTTCCAGTATCGGCCAAGCCAGAATTTAGACATTGGTTTGAACCTGCTGAGTCTGGATATGAAAGCTAATAATGCCAATACCTCATTATTTGTGATGTTCCCGGATGATAAAGATGCAGCCTGTGAGGCTCGGAACGCATCGGGTACCTGTACTTTCTATCGTCGTGGCGCTGATGACGAGAACCCTGGTTGGGGGCAAACCTGGGCCCGTATTGCCAGTATGAGCTCGGATACGGTTGATTTAAACTTTACTTATGAAGCAGACAGCTACACCTTAAAAGGCCGTGCTGGCCATACTAAAGCTGATGGAGGTACTGATTTAACGGCAAACTATGGTTTCTGGTTGGGTCAGCCAGCTGACTATGCGGGTACCTACGATGCGACTGGAAAAGTCATTGATATCAACATTGCTAATAAGCATTTCACTGCCGATGATTTTCAGGCGAATCTTGGGCCAGAAGGTTGGTCATTAAAGAAACAGCCAAACAGTGACGAAGAAACCTATGCCCGGCTTGATTTATCCATCCCGGTAACGCTGGGTGTTATTTCGGAAATACACACAGGGGCCAGCTGGTCTAACCATGAAGTAAAAACAGAAACATTCACCGTAGATATGGCCAGTACAGTTCCAAATAATCCGGCCAGTCGTTATTACTCCGGCACGGTATCCTCTGCTGCAGGCTTTACGTTACCAAGAGCCCATCTAGGCAATATGATTGCAGATGCTAATGCTGCCATTGCCAACTTTGTGGATACTTCCATTGATTATCGCTCGGGTTACGGCACTATTAAAGAACGCAATGTTGCTCTGTATCTGATGGCAGATTACTTCACCGATACCGTACGCGGTAACTTTGGTCTGCGTTACGTCCGCACCAATGCGGAATCAGACTTTTTCAACTTCACTGGCGGTGTGTACGATGATGTACTTTCCACCGATAAAGCGAGCTACACTGAAGTGCTACCAAGCTTCAACATCGCTTACAATGTGACTGATGATGTGATTCTGCGTGGTTCTCTGGCACAAGTCATTGCGCGGCCGAATTACTACGATATGTTTTCACGATCATCTTTCTCCGGTTATGCGGATGGAACGCCAGGTAATGAGGTGGTTACAAAAGGTAATGTTGGCCTTGCACCGTTCAAAGCAACGCAAGGCGACTTGGGGATTGAGTACTACTTCAGTAGCCGAGGAATGAGTAGTGCGACCTTCTTCTTTAAGAATGTCGATACCTTTGTAACTTCCGGCCAGTTGCTGAACCAGCAAATCGGAGTGGTCGATCCGGATTCAGGCGAGGATAACTGGACAGTCGCCACTATCCTGAATGGTAAAGGTGGTGATATTTATGGTGTTGAGCTGCAAACTCAAAACGCTTTTGATAATGGTTTTGGTTATGTAGCGAACTATACTTTTGTTGATGCCAGCTCTCCATCCGGTAATTACCCAGATGAAATCGGCAGGTTTTCGGACTCGTCGCGTCATTCACTCAACCTGGTTGGTTACTATGAGGCAGATGATTACACGGTTCGGGTGGCATACAACTGGCGGTCTGCTTACATGATGCGTGAACTACCTGGCTTCTATGGTAACCGTGAGCATCAAAGTTACGGTAGCCTTGATTTAAGTGCTGGCTATCAAATCAGTGAAAACCTAAACCTGACCTTTGAGGTTGTGAACTTACTGGAAGAAGACAGTGTTCAACTTGGTGTCGCGCCAGCTGAAGCTGAGGTAATTGATGAATTTAAAAACGGTTACCCTGCTTGGTTTTTCGAAGGCGAGCGACGTGTTAAGTTTGGTCTAAGTTACCGCTTCTAACTGGTATGTATTAGCCAATAGAGAAAACCCGGTAGCTCAGGCTGGCCGGGTTTTTTATTTTATGAAGCCTATCTTGGGAGGCGTCTTGATAAAAAAAATTGCTATCGTTGGAGGTGGAACCGCTGGCTGGCTGGTTGCGAATCATTTAGGGCAACAATTCCGGCATCAACCTGGAATCACCATCACACTGATTGAATCACCGACCATTGCGACCATTGGTGTTGGCGAGGGAACGGTGCCGGCCATTCGTTATTCATTGAAAAAATTTGGAGTATCAGAGACCGATCTATTGACCCAATGTGATGCTACATTCAAGCATTCGATCAAGTTTATCAACTGGCTCGATAAGAGTAAGCACGGTGAAAATGCCTATCATCACTTGTTTAGCAACCCGTTGGTCCATGGGTTGGATTTGACCAGTTTGTGGCTACATCAGGTGGGGGATTATGCCAGTTTTGTGTCACCACAAGCCGCTGTTGTTGCAGCTAGCTTGGCGCCAAAGTCGATTACGGCAGCAGAGTTTCAGTGTACAGTGCCCTATGCTTATCATTTCGATGCCCGCAAATTTGCGGGCTTGTTGCATGCAAATGCGACCGAATCGTTTCGGGTTCAGTATGTGCAGGCGGATGTGACCGATATTCGCATTGATGAAGCTGGCTTTATTACACATCTTGTCACCGCACAGCAAGGAGAATTAGCCTTTGACTTTGTGATTGACTGTACTGGTTTTCAGGCGGCATTGCTTGGAGAGAAACTGAAGATCCCATTTCAAAGTTGCGCCGACCAATTATTTACCGATACTGCCTTAGCGGTACAGGTGCCCTATAACCAGGAGCCGAAGCTACCTCCGTACACACTTGCTTCAGCTCATCAGGCTGGCTGGGTTTGGGATATCGGATTGACTAGCCGGCGGGGCGTTGGTTTTGTCTACTCATCAGCTCATATGACAGAAGATAAAGCGTATCAGAAGTTGGAACGCTATGTTGGCAAGTCAGAGCTTGCGACACTTTCGGTGCGAAAAATTCCAATGCAGGTAGGGCGTAGAGCCAAGTTTTGGCATAAAAACTGTGTCGCAATTGGTTTGTCTCAGGGCTTTGTCGAGCCGCTTGAAGCCACGGCCATTTTACTTGCTGACTTTTCTGCCGATTTGCTAAGTCAGTGTTTCCCGGCTGAGCGAAGTGAAATGGATTTAGTCGCCGAACGGTTTAATCAGCGTATGGTGCATGCCTGGGATCGGGTGCTGGACTTTATCAAGCTGCATTATTGCATCTCTGATCGCACCGATTCTGATTTCTGGCACGATAATAGGGAGCCCGCTTCTATACCAGAATCACTGCAACAGAAGTTAGCACTCTGGCGGAACCATGTACCCACCAGGGAGGACTTTTTCAGTAAGTTTGAAGTGTTCGATTTAGAGAATTATCTGTATGTACTGTACGGTATGAAGTACCCAACTAAAAAGCCGCTGCTCACACCAGACTACCAGGCACAGGCAGAGCTTGCTGCAAAGCAGGTGCAGCAGCAGGCTCAGGTTCTTGGTTCAGAGCTTATTCCACATCAGGAGTTGCTGGCAAAAATTAAGCAGTATGGTTTACAAAAAGTGTAAGTATCGAAGGCAAGATGAGTAGCATTATCCAAAGCAAACATAAGCTGCAATCTATTGAAGATTTCTTTTCGCTGCCTCTGGTCCCAAGCCACAAACTGCAGTAAGGTAGCATGGGATTTTTTCCAAATAACTCTCAGGATTTTTTATGTCAGTAAATATTGTTCCGTTATCGAAAGAGCAGCATCAAGCGCTGCGTGTTAATGCAAAGCAACCCTTTGCTCATATTGCGTCTGAGCATTTATTACCTGTTGTGGTGCATGAGTTTGGTCCAGCCTCTGCTGTTTTCCCTATCGTCTTTGTAAAAAACAATGAAAATGGTAACTTTCAGTCGGTTGCTTTACTTGGCTTAGAGCAGGGTAAAAACTTATTTTTGCAAGGCGACACCATGCAAGCGACCTACCTGCCGATGGCCGCTCGTAACTACCCATTCTTTTTGACACCAGATCCAACCAATGAGACTCAACTGACCGTTGGGATCGACGAAAATAGCGCTCGTGTTTCAAAGAAAGAAGGTGAAGCACTGTACACTGAACAAGGTGAAGAAACGGAGTTTCTGCAAAAAGTGAAGAATCAGTTAGCTGACTTTTTTGACACCAGCCGGGTCACTCGCGAGTTTATTAAGCATGTAGTTGACTTAGGGCTGCTGGAAGCGAAGACATTAACCGTGCAAGTGAATGATCAGAAGCGTGAAATCAATGGTTTGTATCTGATTGACGAGAAAAAGCTGAATGAGCTCACCGATGAGCAGTTTCTCGATTTACGCAAGAAAGGGTACTTAGCGCCGATTTATGCCCAGATGATCTCGGTGCAACAGGTGCAGCGTTTAACTCGCTGGCAAAGTGAGTTAGAAACAGCGAAGCCAGCAACGGCCTAAGCGCTTTTACTGTCTTGACCAAAGGGCTCTGATGAGCCCTTTTTTTATGAAAAGCATAATTACTACTTGAACTGGATAAAAAAACGTCATATATTGATATGACAGCGTTGTCATTGCGATGCAGTAGCAATGTTGGGATGTCTCACCGCATCCGCTCCCTGGGAGGTTTGATGGTGCCGGATCAAACCAGCCATCCCGGTAATTAGTATTGGTAGTTGGTGCTAATTACTAACGGCAAACAAGGATGTTGAGTTTATTTGCCAATCCTTTATCCAAGGGTACTTTTGCCAGCAAAGCATGCTTTGCTGGCTTTTTTTTGCGCGAAAAAAAGCCCTGCTATCAAGCAGGGCTGACTGAGTCAGACGATTAAAGCTTAATGGTGCGGCTGTGAATACCCGCATAGGTTGTGGCGCGAAACCAGACTTCAGCTTCATGCTGCAGTGGCTCTTGATAGCGCTGCCAGCTCTGGCCTTGATCCAAACTGTATTCAAGAGGCAAGCCAGGCCAAGCGGTGCTTGCTTTGATACTCTGCCCCTCACGAACCGCTCCCGGTACTGGAACATAGTGCAGGCTACCTGATTGCTGTAAGCGAGTGAACTCGATCTGAGTCAGTCGTTGGGCAAAGTGCTGCCATGCCTGTTGCGCTGCTGCTGAGCTTTTGTTGGGCTCCCAGTCTGCTTTATGCCAGGCCCGTTCAGCCAGTGCCAGTAACCGGGGGTACACCATGGTTTCCAGTTGCTCAGCAGTGCGGATGGTTTCGCTCCAGACCTGACCTTGAATACCGAGCATATTTTCTGGCTTTTCTAATTGAGGGAGTGGACGCCCGAGCAGCGCTTCAAGATCGGTGATTGGGGTACCATCACGCGTAAACTCTGCATTGCTGTACAGATGGTCGGGGCGATAATGAAATACTTTTTCAGTATCGGTGTAACGGGCGGCCCAATAATAACCACGTTCTTCCGGGTGGGCTTCTTGTGGATGGTCAAAATACAAGTTAGTACCGGCTGATTGCACTACCTGATATCCCGCATTAGCAAAGCGATAGGCTCTATCGCCATAACCCCATTCCCAAATATTATCCCAGGCGTTTACGATCACGGTTTTGTTTTCAAACTGCTCACGTTGGAATGGGTTGACCGGGTCAGCCATCAGGCCGTCTTCCCAGGCCGCCATTGCAAGCCCGCGTTGATTACTAAGCTGAGCTACTCGATTAATAAAGTGAGGCTTTAAGTCTGCGACGCCAGTCACACCATTGAGTGGATCGGCAAACAGCTGCTGGCAGGCAGGCGCCTTTTCCCAAGAGCCGGTTCCCACTTCATCTCCGCCCATATGAAATACTTGCAGTTGCAAACCGGCATCACGATACATTTGCTGCAATTCATACATGACTTTGTCGATAAAGGCATAGGTAGAATCCAGACAGACATTGATCGAGTTGTCGTTGTAGTTTTGTACGGTTAAGTACTCAGAACGGTCATCGGTTTCAGACAACAGATACTGCTTGGCTTGCTCAGGCTTGTTGTCAGTTTTTAGTCGCTGATAGCGCGCCTCCATGGCCTTAATGGCTGCACGGGCATGACCTGGCATATCAATTTCCGGGATCACTTCAATATGATGCGCCTTGGCATGTTGCAGCAGTTGAATAAACTGCTGGCGGCTAAAGTAGCCATTGCCACTGCCGTCGGTATGAGGCCCGGTGCCGAGTTGGGTGAGCAGGCATCGTTGCTCGGTTAAGTCGAAGCAACGGTTGGCGCCAATGGCGGTGAGTTCTGGCAACCCCGGGATTTCCAACCGCCAGCCTTCATCTTCAGTCAGGTGCAGGTGCAATTTATTCAGCTTATAACGGCCCATTTGTTCAATCAGCCGCATAGTGACATCAAAGCCATGAAAGTTACGCGCCATATCGTAATGCATACCACGCCATGCATAGCGCGGATAATCGACAATGGTCAGCTGCGGTACCCTTACTTGAGGGGCCTGGTCAGTCGATTGAGCGGGCAGTAATGCCAATAAACTTTGAATGCCATAAAACACACCGGCTTCATCAAAGCCGGTGATATCTATACGATTGCGTTGCACTTGCAGCTCATAACCTTCTGCTTGAAGTTTAGGGTGCTTTGGCTCCAGTTGCAGATGGATGATAGGCTGCTGGTTGTTGCTGGCATTGATAGTAGTGAGAGGCTGGCCAAAGTAATCTGCCAACTGTGCAGCAAGATAACTGCCCTCCGCACTAAGGGCTCCACTGAACTGCAGTTGCCACTGTGCGCTTAGTTCGCTGTAGCCGCGGCGATGTTGAATTTGTACCGGTTGGGGAATAATCCGTTGTTGCAAATCCTCTTCGCTCATTAGGCGAGCTGGTTGCTGATGGTTTAGGTACCGTTGTTCATTGGTCATGGTGGCAAAACCATCGCCATCACCGATATTGCGTAGTCGCTGCTCGGGTTCAGTCATTGGCCGGACAAAGCGGCTGAAATCTTCCGTGTCGGTGTTGGCAAACACTGCTGGCGTTAATTCACCAGCGACCATAAAAGCTCTGGGCATCCAGTCCGAATAGCTGATGATCCATGGCGCAGAAACAAAAGTTAGTTGCAGCTGTTCCCCGCCAGGCAGACCGGCAAAGTCTGCGGTGGGTTGGATGCGATGCAAATCGCCTTGAATATGATCAAGTTGCAAACCATGTTGCTCTACGCTAACTATTTTACGCACCGAGTGAAAATACCAGGCCCAATCGGCGGCTCCGGCAGGTAAGTCGTAGGATGAATGATTTTCCAGTTCGATACGACCCCGAAAACGGCCTGCTTCGGGTAATAAGTTGGATTCAACAGCAAAATACCACTGCGTCTGGTTGGTGAAATCGGCGAGTTGTTGCTCTGAGGGCAAGGAAGAGGCATGGCTGTACCAGCCCATACATAAAGCAATGCAGCATAGCCAGAAGGGTAATAGCTTTTTTATCATCGAGTTATCTCCTAATTTTCATAAGCTTAAACCATACTGCTGAAAAAAATAAGCTCAAATATTCATCAAGGGTATTGTCATTTGTCAGATTTATTATATGCTGTTTATTAGAAATGACAACGCTGTCAATTGAATTAAAGTTCAAAAATAGTACAGCGACTATCAAACGGGTTGCATCGAGGTAAGCGGATGAGTACAGCAGGAGCGCAGCACTATTACTTGGGAATTGATGGCGGAGGCAGCAAATGCCGGGCTCTGTTGGTCTCCGATGATATGCAAGTGCTAGGTGAAGGCATTGCCGGGCCGGGTAATCCTGTACGTGGTATGGATATCGCTACCGCATCTATTATAGATGCCACCAAGCAAGCACTACTTTGTGCCGGGCTGCCTGAAAAGAGCATGGCTCAATTAACTGTGGGTGCCGGTCTGGCTGGCGTTAATGTGCCTCAATACTATGCGCTATTTCGTGAGTGGCAGCATCCATTTTCCTCGTTTCATTTGACCAGTGATTTGCACATTGCTTGCTTAGGCGCCCATCAGGGACAAGATGGTGGCGTGATCATTATTGGCACGGGTTCCTGTGGCTTGGCTCAGGTGCATGATGAGGTGGTTGAAGTTGGCGGTCATGGCTTCCCTTTCGGCGATAGCGGCAGTGGTGCTTGGTATGGCTTGCAATTGGTGCACCATGTGTTACTGAGCCTGGATGGCTTGGCTGAACCAACACTGCTCGCCAATGCATTGTTTAAAGCCAGTCATTGCCGTAACCAACTCGATCTCATTCAACACTTTATGCATAGCTCTCCTACCGTTTACGCACGTTATGCACCATTGGTGTTCGATGCCGCGGAGCAGGGGGATGCTACCGCTCAAGCCATTATTCGTAAAGGTGCTGGCCATATTAATGGCATTGCCCGAAGATTACTGGATGTGAAACCAGCCAGCATTGCCTTAATAGGTGGCTTGGCTTACAAAGTGAAGCCGCATTTAGATACGGATATTCAAGCGTTACTGATGAAGCCCAAGGCCACTCCCGAATGGGGCGCGGTATGGTATGCTCAGCAACTTCATGAACAGCAGGATACACACATTTATGATGCACTCTGAGCTAAAAGTTGCTCGTTTATTTGATGGGGAGCAATGGCAACACAATGTTGCAATCCGCTGGCAGGACGGTCAGATCATAGAACTGTTGCCATGCGATGCCAGTGAAGTCTCGGCCGGAACCTTGGTACCGGGCTTTATTGATCTGCAAGTCAATGGTGGTGGTGGTGCTTTGTTCAATACAGCGACCAGCCAACAAACGCTAGCCACCATGATGCAGGCTCATGCTCGCTTTGGTAGTACCGCCATGTTACCCACGGTGATCACTGACTCGATCAGCACCATGCAACAAGCCGCAGATGTAATCGCCATGGCCATTCGGGAACAGCAACCGGGTATTTTAGGAGTGCACTTTGAGGGGCCGCATTTATCGGTACCGAAACGAGGTGTGCATCCAACTGAGCACATTCGGTCATTGAGCGCTGATGAGCTGGCGATTTATCAACGGAATGATTTGGGCATTAAACTGCTGACAGTTGCCCCAGAAAACATAGCCCCTGAACACATCCGTCAGTTGGTGGAGCTGGGTGTGATCGTCTTTCTTGGCCATTCCAATGCCGATGCTGCAACGGTGCAAGCTGCATTAGCAGTAGGGGCGACAGGCTTTACTCATCTCTACAATGCCATGTCACCTTTAACGTCGCGTGAGCCGGGGATGGTCGGAGTGGCACTGGCCGATCCACACAGTTGGTGTGGCATTATCTTGGATGGTCATCATGTGCATCCAGTGGCCGCCAAGCTGGCTCTTGCCGCTAAACCGAGAGGAAAGCTAGTGTTGGTGACCGATGCGATGTCACCAGTGGGTACCGATGATACCGAATTCGATTTTTTCAGTGGCAAGGTGCACCGTGATGGCAGCAAGCTTACCAATGACGCTGGCTCACTTGCCGGCTCGGTGTTGGATATGGCCGCAGCGGTGCGCTACGCCGTGAACACACTTGATATTGAGCTGGGTGAAGCGGTGCGTATGGCATCTCTGTACCCGGCGCAAGCCATTGGCTGTGATGCCGAGCGAGGAAGACTATTACCAGGATTTAAAGCGGATATGGTGCTGTTGGATGATGCACTGTATTGCCAGAAGAGCTGGTTACACGGAAAGCCCACAGCTGCTTTGAAAGCATAGAATAACAATAACTGCCGTGGATAGCGGCAAATCGTCAACAAGGGGATAATCGATGGAAACTGCTGCAACTCAGGCTAAGCCACGCAGTAATGTGATGCCGATGGTGATCGTTGCCATCTTGTTTTTTGTGCTGGGCTTTGCCACCTGGCTGAATGGCTCTTTAATGCCGTACTTAACGCAGATGTTGTCATTGACACCGTTGCAGGCATCTCTCATTTTATTTTCATTTTATATTGCGGTTACCTTCACTGCCTTGCCATCGGCTTGGGTGATCCGCAAGGTTGGTTATAAGAATGGCATGGCGCTTGGTATTGGTATCATGATGTTGGCTGGTTTACTGTATATTCCGGCCGCGAAAACACAGATATTCGCCGTGTTTTTACTGGCTCAGTTGGTGATTGGTACAGGCCAAACGCTACTGCAAACTGCGGTGAATCCCTATGTAGTTCGGCTTGGGCCTGAAGAAACCGCTGCAGTTCGAGTCAGTATTATGGGTATTTTAAACAAAGGCGCAGGCGTCATTGCTCCTTTGGTCTTTACCGCTCTGGTGCTTGGTAGTTTCACCGCTCCGGCTGGTGCCGAACTTACTCAGCCACAGATTGATACTATGGCCGACCGGATGGTGCTTCCCTATCTCGGGCTGGCTATCTTTCTGGGGTTATTGGCAGTAGCTGTGCGTTATTCGCCATTGCCAGAACTGATCAGCGAAGAATTAGCACAAGATGCTGTTAATGAAGGGAAAAGCCCATTAAAAGCCGCGCTGGCAATTCCATCGCTGGTATTTGGTGTGGTCGCGTTATTTGTCTACGTCGCCGTAGAAGTAATTGCCGGTGATACCATTGGTATGTACGCCTTATCGCTAGGAGTCGAACGCTACAGTGTGATGACCTCCTACACCATGGTATGCATGGTGGTGGGCTATTGCCTTGGGATTGCCTTGATCCCCCGGGTATTGTCGCAGCAAACCGCGCTATCTATTTCGGCTGTATTGGGCGTGGTGCTCACGCTGTCGGTGGTGTTTGGCAACAATGAATCCTATGCCATCGCCAATGCAGTGTTGGTTCCCTTTGGTGGTGTAGCCTTACCCGATACTCTGATGTTTATTGCTTTGCTAGGTCTTGCCAATGCCATTGTGTGGCCTGCGGTTTGGCCGCTGGCACTATCTGGCCTTGGGCATCTGACCAGCATTGGTTCGGCGTTATTGATTATGGGCATTGCCGGTGGTGCTTTTGGTCCCTTATTCTGGGGCATCTTCAGTGGAACAGGTCTTGGACAGCAGGGGGCTTATATTGTGATGTTGCCTTGCTACGCCTTTATTCTGTTTTATGCGCTCAAAGGACATAAGATAAAAAGCTGGAAATAATCATGAATCAACCAGCAGTCCAGCGTTTTGTCGCGCTGGATGCCCTGCGCGGGCTTGCCATTGCGTTGATGATTCTGGTGAATACACCCGGCTCCTGGAGTCATGTGTATTCACCGCTGCTCCACGCCGAGTGGCACGGCTTTACATTCGCCGATATCGTTTTTCCGATGTTTTTGTTTGCCGTCGGGGCCGCCATGGCTTTTTCCATGGCAAAAGCGCAGCCATCGGCGGCGACCTTGCTGAAAATCAGCAAACGCACTCTACTGCTGTTTGGTTGTGGTGTATTCCTGCACTGGTTTCCCTTTACCAGCAGTTTGGTTGAACTGCGTATCCCTGGTGTACTGCAACGCATCGCGCTTTGCTATGGCATTGCGGCAGTACTGGTATTGTATTTCAAGCCCAGAGGCTTGTTGCTGTTAGCCCTGCTGCTGCCTTTATTGTACTGGGGGCTGCTCTGGCAATTTTCGTTGCAGCACCCCTACGAGCTCACCGGCAATGCGGTGCAGCGCTTTGATCTCTGGTTGCTTGGCCCTGCGCACCTGTACCAGGGGTTTGGCGCGGCCTTTGATCCGGAAGGGTTACTCAGTACCCTGCCAGCGATTAGCTCGGTTTTTATTGGTTATCTGGTCGCTGTTGAGTTAAGGCGCACTCACAAAGACAACAGTGTCTACTTGCTGACCTTGTGGGGCCTGGCGCTTGCTGTGGTTGGATTGCTTTGGCATCTGCTTTGGCCCATCAATAAGCCGCTCTGGAGCGGCAGCTATGTGGCGTTTTCCAGTGGTCTGATTTTGTTGTTGTTGGCGGCTATGGTTTGGCTGATGGATATTCGGCAAAAAAACTGGCTGCAGCCGCTGGTGATCTATGGCAGCAATCCGCTGTTTATTTACATGCTGTCCTGGCTCTGGGCATCGGCCGCCAGTCAGCTGATCCACTTTACGCATGATGGGCAACACATCAGCCTGTACCAATTTGGCTTTGACAGTCTACATGTGTTGCTACCCGCCAAACTGGCATCGCTGCTGTTTGCCTTGCTGCATGTGTTGCTGTTCTGGCTGCTGTCGTACGTGCTGTATCAGCGGCGGATTTTTATAAAGCTCTAAACCGTTTCCTGTTGCCGCAATCGCAATTCCAGCCGTCGAATTTCACGGGCGGTATGGTTGCGGTTGGTTTCCATAAAAATCCACAGCTTAATGGCTACCTGGGCCTGAAAGGCCAGTATCAGCCAGACACCCCAGAATAACTGTTGCTCAGGGCTAGCGACCACAAACTGGTAACCACACCAGAAAATAACGGCCGTCAGCACGACGGCCATCACATAACTCAGTTTCATCACCCAGCTAATGCCAGAGACGAAACCAGTTTTCAGGTAGCCTGCCAGGCCCTCTTGTTGCTGCATCATCCGATCCAGTTCAGCGGCTTGTTCGGCCAGATCTTGTTTGATTTTATCGTCGATAGTCATGGTATTTTCCTCTGTAGGTATTAATTAGCTTCGCCGTATAGCTGCTGTAACTGCTGCCTGGCCCGATGCAGGCGAGATTTCACAGTGCCTTCCGGCAGTTGCAACGCCAGCGCCGTTTCATGCACGGATAAATCGTGTAAATAATACAGCTCCACCACATCCCGCTCGTTGGCAGGCAATTGCTGCAACAGTGGTAACAGTGAGGGCGTCTCATCCGGCTCATCGCTCACGGCATGCGCTTCGGTGATGGCATCATGCGGTTGATTGCCACGTGCTTTGTGAAAGTCCATTAACTCCCAGCGCAAGGCACGATACAGCCAGCTGCGAAAGACCCGCGGGTCGTCCAGACTACGAATGCGCTGATTCACTTTTAACCAGACATTTTGCACCAGATCGTCCGCCACCGAGCTATCTGCTAAGCGACCCGCCGCAAAACGACGCATGCCGGGGTAAAAGTAGCGGTACAACAGCGTAAACGCTTTGCGCTCTCCGTCTTGAACCGCCAGTACCAGCAGCTCTATCTCTGCATCATGCATTCATGGTTTCTCCTGTAGTCTGGTTAAAAGACGAGGCACAAGACGGTTTGGTTCGCGGCAACAAAAATAAATGCATGAAAGCGGCTAAGCGTGCGGTTTGCAATGCTTAGGGCTACACAAAATCGCCCAATGCGGAGGCTTTAATTCGAGCTATATCTTTCTTGGGAGGCATGCCGAACAAGCGGGAGTATTCTCTGCTAAATTGAGCGGGTTCTTGATAGCCTACTTCAAATCCAGCTTGTGCGGCATGGTACCCTTTGGCAATCATGAGCTTTCTGGCTTTCACTAAACGCAGGCGGTTGCGGTATTGTAATGGGGAAATTCCGGTTACAGCTTTGAAGTGCGTGTAGAAGCTGGACAAGCTCATACCCGCCAGCTGCGCTAAGTGCTCCACGTTATCCGACTGCGCGAAGTTCTCTTCAAGCCACTTGATGGTTTTATACAAGGCATACTGTTTGCTGTCTTTTACCAGCTGTAGCAGCAGTGTCTCGAGTGGCACCTGCTGTAACAGACGCCAGTAGATTTCTTTTTGAATGAGGGGAGCCAATGCCTGAGATGTGGCTGGCGAATGCAAGGAATCCAACAGTCGGCCTACCGTATCCATCATGTATTCATCCATTTTGGCAACTGCCATGCCGGAGACAGGCTGGCAGGGCTGCTGTGCCAAGGCTTGGCTATCGACCAATTCCGCAATCACCTTTGAGTCGATATCGATGCGCAAACAAAGGTAGGGGCTGGTATCAGAGGCCTCCATTACCGCCCCCAATACCGGTAAGCTCAGAGCACCTACTACATAGTTTGCAGTATCGGTCTGATAAGTAACCTGTTCCAGCCGGGTCTCTTTCTTGCCTTGCAAAACGATGCAGACGGAGGGCTCATACAGCACCATTTCAAAGGTGGTGGGCTTGTTAGAGCGAACAATGCTGAGCCAGGGGAGGGCGGTTGTGTGCAAGCCTTCCTTGCGAGTGAAGGATAGCGTTTTTTGCACTGCATACTCTAAGTTACGCATAGCTATGGCCTTGTGATATCAAACCAGATGAAATCGCTGATTTGGACAATTGTACAAGAAATAGAGAGTTGAATGATATCGATATTCGCCTGACCCCCGGTAAAGTACCTGCTCTTGTTACAACACAAAGAGGTTTCAAATGAGTAAAACATGGCTGATAACCGGTGCAAACCGAGGCATTGGATTGGAAATTGCGCAATCTGTGTTAGCTAATGGTGACAATGTGGTGGCGACAGGCCGAAGCTTAGCAAAACTGGAAGCTGCTTTAGGCAAGCCTTCGGCGCAGTTAGCTTTTGCCCAACTTGATGTACAGTTCCCAACGCAGGCGCAAGGTGCAGTCGATGTTGCGCTGCAAAAGTTTAAACGGATAGATGTATTGGTAAACAATGCTGGTTATGGACAGTTAGGACATTTCGAGACGGTGTCTGATGAAGCAGTAGCTCAGCAGTTCTCAACCAATGTGTTTGGCTTAATGCATGTGACGCGTGCGGTTCTCCCGGTGATGCGTGCGCAGCGTTCAGGTCATCTGTTCAACTTGTCCTCTATTGGCGGCACATTAGGATTCAACGGTGCTGCTATTTATTGCGCTACCAAGTTTGCGGTAGAGGGGGTATCGGAAAGTCTGGCACTTGAGTTGGCTCCTTTTGGTATTAAGGTAACTATCGTTGAGCCAGGGTTCTTTCGCACCGACTTTCTGGATATTTCCTCCGTGAAATATGGTGATCAAACCATTGAGGATTATGCTGAGGGTATTAGGCAGCAACGGGCAGAGTTTGATAGCTATAGCCATGCTCAGCCCGGTGATCCACGCAAGTTGGCAGAAGTCATGGTTAGGCTATCTAAAGAGGATGCGCCGCCATTAAGGCTGGTTGCTGGCTCAGATGCACTGGAAATGAGCCGGAGTTTACTGGCTGCTCGGTTGGATGAACTTGAAAAATGGAGTGATACTTCGGTATCGACCGCCCATGAGTAACATAGTGCGTACGGTACTCACTGTGTTGCTTTTGGGGGCATTCGCTCCTGCTCAGGCGGAACAGCTGAAAGCTATGGTTGCCGACAAGTTTTCAGCCTGGCAACAGGGTTCTGGTTCACCTTTTGAATTACTGGCTGATTCAATGCTATGGCAGGTTGAAGGGGAAGGGCCTCTGGCAGGTGTCTATAACAAAGATACTTTTTTGCAAGAGTTGGTGCTGCCGTTTAATAGCAAATTAGCCCAGCCACTTGTTCCGACAGAGGCTGAGTTTTATCAGGATGGGAAGACGGTGATTGCATTGTTTTCTGCAGAAGCAACCTTGCATTCCGGGGAGTATTACAGCAACAGGTATGTATGGGTTATGATCTTTGAAGGCAATGAAATTGTGCGGGTGCATGCGTTTTTGAATTTACCCGCCTTTGAGCGGGTGATGTGATGTAGTTGATACTGGCTTAAGCTTCTGAGCGGTGCCAGTATCTTCATTATCTATAACTGTATCTATAACTGTATTAATACAGTTAGTCTAACTTTCGCGTTAAATTTAAATTAATAATTTGTTTTTTTATGTATGTTGAAAAGTATAGGCACAGAATCTCCTTTACTCTTCTGATTCTGGTAGAATCTATATAACCCTGCCATCGTGGTGATGGTACTGGTTTGACCTAAGACTAGGATTTATTTTGACTACCAATGATATTTTGCGCCGTATACGCTATGTGTTTGATTTAAAAGATAGCGACATCAAAGATGTGTTCGCTTTGGCCGATGTGAGTGTGACCAGAGAGCAAGTGATCGCTTGGCAGAAAAAAGAAGAAGACGAAGCCTTTATCAGCATGACTGACCCTGAGTTAGCTGCTTTTTTAAATGGGTTTATTGCGCTCAAGCGCGGTAAGCGTGATGGCGAGCAGCCGAAGCCTGAAGCAAAACTGACCAATAACATGGTGTTCCAAAAGCTTCGCATTGCTCTAAATCTTCAGGCGGAAGATATTCTGGCCATCATGCAGCGGGTTGATTTTAACTTAAGCAAGCATGAATTGAGCGCTTTTTTCCGCAAGCCAGATCACAAGAATTACCGCGAGTGCCAAAACCAGGTACTGCGGAATTTCTTAATGGGCCTACAGCGTCAGTTGCGGCCGGGTGACATGGCTGACGACGCTTAACAATATGTTGTAATCAGATTAAAGCGCGTAGTACCGTTGCGCGCTTAACTATCGTCATTGCCACCATTCATTACTACCAATAAAATTCATTATTTATATCTGCTATAGCGAAATAAATTATCTTAATATATCGATTTATCTATTTTGGTGGATGTTTCATGCCAAATCATCTACTATTACACAATAAATTGAATAATATGGCTGATTAGTATGCTAAAGCAGAATTAATCTGTGCTTTTTAACTGAAACGCAGGACGTGGTGATGAGCAACAAGACAATAATCGCAGAAGAAAAATCCCTGGCCAAAGACGCGTCAGCAGGCTCGAACATGCCCGGTGTAGCACCTGCTGCCGACAGTGTGCGGCTTATGCTGATGCAACGAGATCAGATGATGGCGCAGCTAAGGCAGATTGATGAGCAGATCACCGAGCAGTTAACCAAAGGCGCGAACAACAGCTATCAGCCACTGTCGCAAACATCTATCAAGCAAATGATGGAACAAAATATCGGGAGCCTGAAGGTTGCAGAGCTTTGCATGGTCTCCGAACTGGCCCCGGCAACCTACTACAATGCCTTATCCAAACTTGATACCGTCAAAGTCGGCTCGATACAGCGATTACTAAATGCAGTAGGGCTTGATCTGTTTATTGGCAAGAAAATAAACGCGCCTGTCGTGAGTGATAGGGATGACTAAAGGTCGGGTTGGTTACATCTACAGCCATCAGCACTTTGTTGGCGAGCTGGCTGAGGTCAATACACCAAAGGGAAGCGAATACCACTTTTCTTATGCGGCCTCCTATCTGGCTAAAGGGCTTGCGCCGATTGGCTTTCATTTGCCGTTAACCACTGAGCCTTACATCAGAAACAGCCTGCCGCCATTTTTTGCCAACCTGATGAGTGAGGGCTGGGTGAAACGGCATCAGGCACGTCGCGCAAGGTTGGATCAAGACGATAAATTTGGCCTGCTGCTTGGCCATGGTGCTGAGCTGATAGGCCCGCTGTCCATTGTCACGGCCTTTCAAGGGAATGAACTGACCACTCCAGGGCGGGCACTGCCGTCGCCGGTCAGAAAGCTCGATGGTTACAGTATCAACTTTGCCCGCGCTGAATTTAATGATGTGGCTTTTGAGTCATTGGATAAAGCATCCATCTCCGGGGTGCAGCCAAAGATGTTTTTGAAGGTAATGCCGAAAAAGCATGGGCTCAGTTTGACCAATGCAGTGGGCATGGGCCCATACATCGTCAAGCCATCACCTGCCGGCCTTCCTGAGCTTGCAGAAAACGAATACATGATCATGCGGCTATGTAAGCGAGTGGGTTTTGATGTGGCCGATCATCACCTGGTGCCATTTAGCTGTGGTGAGCTTGCCTATGTGACGGGTAGGTTTGATCTTGAAAGAAAAGGCAAGCGTCCTGAGTTTATCGAGGATATGGCCTCGGCACTTGATGTCGCGCCGGGCAATAAAAGCGATGATAGCTTGTCTTATGAACGAACCTTAATAGCTGCTCATCAGCTATGTGGTGGCCATGCCCAGGTACTGATTATGGGATTCAGGCAGGTGGTGATGGCGTATATCGTCGGCAACAACGACATGCACCTGAAAAACCTGGCGTTACTACGCCCGATGGATAGCCTTACTGCCACCGGCTTTACCAAAGTGTACGATATGCTCTCGGTAGCGCCTTATCGGTTATACGATAGGGCAGGATATCTCAGCTTATGCCTGCTGGAAGCAGAGGCTACAGATAGCGAATTCACCTCATCCTATGAACACTATGGCTATTACACCCGCCATGATTTTATACAGCTGGCGAAAAAAATAGGCCTGGGAGAAAAGCTGGGTGACAAATTGATATCGCAGCTGTGCGAGAAGGTCGGGCGCGCGGCAGAGGATGTTATCCTGAAATCCCCCGGCTCAGATGCGCTCAAGCACGTGATACTTGAACGGATCAAAGAACGACTAAAAGTGCTTAGGCAACCAGCTTTCTAAGTGCTTCCCTATTGCCCAAACTTAGCCTTCAACGCCGCTTCCACCGATGGGCAGACAAAGCCGCTGACATTGCCGCCGTGGCGGCAGACTTCTTTCACCAGAGTGGAAGAAATAAAGGTGTTTTTTTCCGACGGTGTCATAAAGATGCTGTCGAGCTCTGGGTTGAGTGTACGGTTCATGCTGGCGAGCTGAAACTCGTACTCAAAATCTGCTACGGCGCGAACACCGCGGATCAGCACCTGGGCCTTTTGTTCTCTGGCTAAGTCGGCCAGTAAGCCTGAAAAACCAATCACTTTGACATTGTCATGCCCTTCAAACAATTGCTTGGCCAGCTGTACCCGTTCGCCTAAGGTAAATAATGGTTTTTTGCTTGGGTTGGCGGCTACGGCAACCAGTACGGTACTAAACAAGCGGGCAGCCCGGAGTACCAAGTCGGTGTGGCCATTGGTAAAGGGGTCGAAGGTGCCTGGGTAAATGGCGATAATATTCATCAGTGAGTGGTTATCCTGTCGGGAAAAATCTCTGACTAGAGTTTTTAGTCAGTTTAGCGTTACTATACAAAGAAAGCGCCCAAAGAAAAACAACAAAGACAGGCACCGATGGAAAAGAAACTTCGCACCAAAGATAAAATCGTGCAGGCCAGCATCGAGTTATTCAATGCTCAAGGCGAGCGTGCGGTCACCACCAACCATATTGCGGCCCACCTTGGCATCAGCCCTGGTAACCTGTATTACCACTTTCGCAATAAAGAAGATATTCTGCGGCATATTTTTAAAGAGTACTGCAAGCTATTGGATAGCCGCATTCAGCCACCAGGCGATCGCAGCGAAGCCTTGGATGCGTTGGCTAATTATCTGGATGTGGTGTTTGAATTAATGTGGCGTTTTCATTTTTTCTATGCCAATTTACCGGATATTCTGGCGCGCGACCTGTCGCTCCACAAAGAGTATCAGGCAGTGCAAGAGCAGGTACTGCAGCGGGTGGTGAAAATTTTGCAGGCTTTGCGTCAGGCTGGAGTGCTTGAACTGCCGGAGGCCGATTTGGCTGAGTTTGCCCACACCATTAAATTGCTGGTGACTTTCTGGATCAGTTATTTAAAAACGCAGGCACCGGATAAAAGCATTGATCAGGCCAGTGTGTATCAGGGTGTGTTAAAAGTACTGTTGTTGTTTAAGCCTTATGCCAGTAAGTTAGCGCAACCACGTATTCAGCAACTGCAAGAGCACTACCAACAGCTGGCCGAGCAAACGGCGACTCCAGCGCTCGTATAGCAATCTTTACGAGCGCAGCGATGTTCAACAGGTCTGCTGTGAAAAAGACTGCAGTTTCAACGCCGAGTTAGTACAATATGCACTACTTGCGAATGACCATGCAGTTTTTCAGGAGACCCCTATGCCAGCCAATGCATTCTTGCAGCATCTTCAGCACCAAATTGATGACGTCAAAAGCGAGGGCTTATACAAAGCCGAGCGCTTGATCCGCTCACAGCAAAGTGCTTCCATCCGAGTCGGTGAGCGCGATGTGCTGAATTTCTGTGCCAACAACTATTTAGGCTTGGCCAATCATCCCGATTTGATTAAAGCCGCCCAACAAGGGCTTGATAGCCATGGTTTTGGTGTCGCTTCAGTGCGCTTTATCTGTGGTACTCAGGATATTCATAAACAGCTGGAACAAAAAATCAGTACCTTTCTGGGCATGGAAGATACCATCTTGTATTCGTCCTGCTTTGATGCCAATGCCGGCTTATTTGAAACTTTGCTCGGCCCGGACGATGCCATTATTTCCGATGCACTGAACCATGCCTCCATTATCGATGGCGTGCGCTTGTGCAAAGCCAAACGCTATCGTTATGCCAATAACGATATGGCCGAGCTGGAAAAACAATTGCAGCAAGCCAATGCTGATGGCGCGCGCTTTAAATTAATTGCCACCGACGGGGTATTTTCGATGGATGGCGTTATTGCCGACTTAAAATCCATCTGCGACTTAGCCGATAAATACGATGCCATGGTGATGGTAGACGATAGCCATGCCGTTGGCTTTGTTGGTGCCCATGGCCGCGGCACCCATGAGTACTGTGATGTGATGGACCGAGTGGATATTATCACCGGCACACTGGGCAAAGCCTTAGGCGGTGCCTCAGGTGGCTTTACTGCGGCGAAAAAGGAAATTGTGGAGTGGCTGCGCCAACGCTCGCGGCCTTATTTGTTCTCCAACTCGTTGGCACCCTCCATTGTCACGGCCTCGATTAAAGTGCTTGAAATGCTTGCAAGCGGCGACCAGTTACGGGCGCAGTTGTGGCAGAACGCAACCTATTTCCGTGAACAAATGCAGGCGGCTGGCTTTACGCTGGCGGGTAAAGATCACGCCATCATTCCTGTGATGCTGGGCGATGCCAAAGTGGCTGCTGAAATGGCGCAGCGCATGCTGGATGAAGGGATCTATGTCGTAGGTTTCTCCTTCCCGGTGGTGCCGAAAGGGCAGGCGCGTATTCGCACGCAAATTTCTGCTGCCCATACACGTGAGCAACTGGATCAGGCGATTGCCGCCTTTATTCGCATTGGTAAAGATATGGGAGTGATTGCATGAAAGCCCTCGCTAAACTGAAAGCTGAACCGGGTATTTGGCTGACGGAGACTGACAAACCGGACGTTGGCCCCAATGATGTGTTGATCCGCATTCATAAAACCGCCATCTGTGGCACCGATGTGCATATCTATAAATGGGATGAATGGGCGCAGAACACCATTCCACATGGCATGGTGGTTGGCCATGAGTACGTCGGTGTGGTGGAAGGTATGGGCTCCGAGGTGCGCGGTTTTCAGGTTGGTGATCGGGTGTCTGGCGAAGGCCATATTACCTGTGGTCATTGCCGAAACTGCCGCGCTGGTCGGGTGCATTTATGCCGTAATACCACCGGCGTCGGCGTCAATCGCCCAGGTGCTTTTGCTGAGTACCTGGTGATCCCCGCCTTTAATGCCTTTAAAATTCCGGACAACATCCCGGATAACATTGCCTCCATTTTCGACCCCTTTGGTAATGCAGTGCATACCGCGCTGTCGTTTGATCTGGTCGGCGAAGATGTACTGATTACAGGTGCTGGCCCGATTGGAATTATGGCTGCTGCGGTTGCACGCCATGTTGGTGCCCGCCATGTGGTGATCACTGATGTGAATCCATACCGGCTTGAGCTGGCGTTGAAAATGGGCGCCACCAAAGCGGTGGATGTCAGCAAACACAAACTGACCGATGTGATGAAAGAGCTAGGCATGACCGAAGGCTTTGACGTCGGTTTAGAAATGTCCGGTGTGCCTTCCGCGTTTAACAGCATGCTAAGCACCATGAATCACGGTGGCAAAATTGCCATGCTGGGTATTCCCCCCTCGGATATGGCGGTGGATTGGAATCAGGTGATTTTTAAAGGACTGATTATCAAAGGTATTTATGGCCGCGAGATGTTTGAAACCTGGTACAAAATGGCCAGTCTCATTCAATCGGGCCTGGATTTAAGCCCGGTGATCACCCACGAAATGTCGGTGGATAACTATCAGGAAGGCTTTGAAATCATGTGCTCCGGCCAGTCGGGAAAGGTCATTCTGAACTGGAGTTAATTCGCTCTGCTTTCTTAACCCCTCGGGACCCCGAGGGGTTATTGCTCATCAGCCAACTGAAACAGCCAGCGCATGCCGTTACGGTAGCTTGCCGTGCTATCGGCAGCATGGGTACCACCTTCAATAACCCTCATCTCCAGCTGCCAAGCTTTATTGTCACGGTCTCTCCAGTAAGCAAACCATTCGCTGGCTGCTGCCCGCAACTCCGGCCTGTCGGCTGAGCCACTGGTCACCATGAGGCGTAAATCGTCACGGCCGGCAACAGCAGGTGCTGAGAAAAATAGCTCACGACCAGGGGCAAAGGCCGGGTTGCTAGCAATTCGGCCCCAGAACAAATCCGGCTCGGTAAAGGCTGAGTAGAGCACCATGCTGCCGCCCCGGCTTTGACCAAATAACACGCGTTTGCTGGCATCGGCTCGGTAACGGCTTTCTACTTCGGGCAGCAATTCGTGCTTTAAAAATTGCAAGAAAGTGGCGGCAGCGCCATCCCCAGCGATCCCATCCGCTGCACCAGGGGTAAAGTCCAGGTGCCTTTTATTGATCTCCGGTGAAAAACCGCCATAGGCAATGCCAACCACGATGGCTTCCGGCAACTGGTCGTCATAAGTGAGAAATAAATGATTCGCCGCCAGAATTGGAAATAAGGAGTCGCCATCCAGCAGGTAGACTACCGGGTACTGGGTCTCGGCGTTGCTGTCATAGCCTTCTGGCAAACGGATATAAATATGAAAAGCACGGTCAACGGTTTCGGAGTGCAGCTTAAAATAGTCGCCCTGAAGAGCGGGCAGATGGTTCAGCGGCACCAGAGTCTCTGCTGGCTTCGTCAGTGGTGTATTCGTGGGCACTTCAGGAGGCTCCGCTATGACGGCTGCTGGTTGTGCAGCCGTAACCAGCAGCGTTAGGGCAATAAACAACGAGCTTGAGCGATAAGCTGGCATCAAAAAATCCTGTCTTAAGGGGGCCCTCGAATCATGCCATAAGTGGGCTAATCTTGTCGATTGGCGGCCTTTTTATGTCGATTCGCTCTCTTCGCGATAACATCAGATCAAATTCTTAATATGTTGACTATGCAGCGCCGGATCATGCCTTTTTGGCCTGCGTTCAATTAAAAATAAACGAAAGGAAATTGAGATGAATAACGTAAAATCAAGTAAAAAGTTAAACTTTTATGTGTCCAATGATCGTACTCGCGGTGTGAGTTCATTTGGCCTGGCTATTAAAGCTGGTCGTTGTTCTTCAACGTCATCGACATGTTGCTGCTGCTGTAACGGTCCTGTCAAGTAAGGTTGCAACTGACGAGAGCTATCGTCTGGTAGCTCTCTTTTACCACCAAACCGGAGAATGATCATGCAAGAAGACAGCCAGCTACTTGTTCATCCAGCCATTTCATGGCTTCAGTTTGACAGTGAGCACTTACAAATACGTGTTCCTGATGGACAGCATATTACTTTGGAAGAACGTGCCAATGAGACGCGTCAGATACTTGAGATGTTAAGTCAGCCGCACAGCTATGAAGCGACTATTGCCTGGGCTGATAGCCAGAACATAGACAGGGATATTGTTGATACTGTGCTCAGTACCCTGAATGATTACTCCATGATTGTAGAAACCAATCATGCACACCAGTCTGGACTTCCGGGTGTGTTCAGAAATGTGCTTGATTTTAATATTAACGCCAGTAAAGCGCTGCGCTCCGGCCTTGCTTTTCCCTATTTTAATCAGGTTGAAGTGGTGGGTGACTGTGACATTCAGGCGATGGTCGCGGATAGCGCGGCTGAGGTAGAAACCTTTTTAATGGCGCAAACTACTGGAAGTGAAAGGCGTCCCATTCGGATCGTTTGTACAGTCACAGGTGATCAACAGTTTCTCCGTAAACAGAACCAGCAGGCGGTGGCTGAAAAGGTAGCCATGTTGCCTATTCAGTGGTCAGACGATATGTTCACTATTGGTCCTCTGTACATTCCGGATGAATCAGCTTGCTACGAATGTCTCACCATTCGTCGAAGGGCATCTTCTAACTATCTGGCTGAGCTGGATGGCTGGCTAAGCAGTGCGGTTCAGCGCAGTCATACTCCTAAGTTTGACCGGCCCATGCAAAACCTGATCGGCTTTGCGGTAAGCCGTTACTTATTAATCGTCGGTTGCGGTATGTTCCATCTGATCAAACCTAATGAGGTTGAATCCTGGGATGTAATTAAGGCAGAAAAAAAGATTGGTGAGGTACTTAAAGTACCGCGTTGCGGGGTTTGTGGTCGTAAGAAAGCATCTGATCCGACTCGTGCCATTCGCGATCTGAATAGCTAAAGGAGTAGCAGATGGACCAGCTAAATGAAACCCTGTCCAGGCTTGTTGCTCCCAATTTTGGTTTATTAACCTATGTGAGCGAAGTTCAGATCCAGGCTGCAGAGCCTGATATCTTTGTGGCTGTTGCGGAGTATCAGGATCCAATCCGGGTGTCCGAGCATACCCGGCATATGCCCCTCGGTTCGAATGATGACCGGCAAGCATCAGGCGCAGGTCTGGACAGAGAGGCGGCCCTTTGGTCTACTCTGGGAGAAGCGGTAGAGCGCTATGCAAGTTCGATCGTCGATACAGATAATCTTTACTATGCATCATTTGATGAGCTTGATGGGGGAAAACTCAACCCCAGAGATATGATCCTGTTTGCTGACTGGCAATATGATTCAGAGAACTTTCCTTATGCCAGGTTCTGTGAAAATAAACCCTACGGCTGGGTCAAGGGTTACAACCTGAGCAGAGGGGAAGAAGCACATATTCCGGCACGGTTTGTCTACTTAAATTACATGGCCCGTTATCCACATGAAGCCCTGGATAATGGCTACAGCACCGGTTTGGCGGCCGGGCCGACTATGGCTGCAGCACTCTGTTCCGGCATCAGAGAGATTCTGGAGCGGGATGCTTTTTCATGTCATTTTTTGAATCGCATTTCTGCCCCCAAGATCGATCTGGCGGTTATCTGGGATGACTTGCCCGGAAAACTCCAACGCGTACTTTCACAGTCTAATATTGATTACAGCATCAGTAATATTACCTCAGAATTTGGTTATCCAGTGGTGATGTCAATCCTGAAATCCGGCGATAAGCTAGGTTTCTCAACAGGCACCAGTTGCCACTCAAAAGCAGGACTGGCACTTCAGAAAGCGGTGGTGGAATCTTTCCATACGTTCAACTGGGTGCTGGATATGAACCGTTGGCAAGAGCCTTTGGATGCTCCGGAAAAAGTCCGTTCATTTGCCGACCATGTTGCTTACTATCTGGACCCGGCCCGTCATCAGGACCTGCAGTTTATGACCGATCAGAAGCCTGCAGTCCCATTTCATGTGTGTTTAGAGGATTTTCAGAGCAGTGGCTTCGCTGATAAAGCGGAGTTACAGCGGATGCTCGATGTTTTAAAGGCGCACGGTTATGAGGTGTTTGCCGTCGATCTGACCACAGATGATATCGCATCACTGGGTTTCACTGTTGTCAAGGTCGTGATCCCAGGTTTGCAGCCGCTCTATTGCGGCCATGGCAATCAGCATTTGGATCCCCGACGTTTACGTCAGTTCACAGAGAAAATGGGATACCAGGCTCCAGAACAATTTAACACGACGCTGCATGCGTTTCCGTAGGAAATGATTATGAACTCAGAATATCAACAGTACATGACAAACATCGGTCTGCCACCAGCCAATTCGGAGTTACTGGAACTTTTTCATGAGTCTTCAAAAGTCATGTATTCCACCGCACTGAAGCGTGACCTCAGGATCGGTGCTTATTTGTATGACCCGCGCTGCGTATTGGAAGCGAGCCGTAACAAAAAGCTGTATCAGACATGCCCAATCACCGAACTTCCCAGGCCACAACGATTAAGTATGGCGCTGGACGATGTTTTTCAGAACCGGATCTCATGTCGTAGCTTTAGTGGAAAAGACATAGGTGCGCAATCCCTTGCCAATATTTTGAATGCTTTACGGGTAACCCGACAAGGTTTCTCAACAGAGTTTGAAGAGGTGCCGATGGTCATGCGCTCTTACCCCAGTCCGGGAGGACTCTATCCGGTAGAAGTCTATGTGCTTGCCGTCAACAGTGATGAGATTGAGGAAGGTGTCTATCACTATGACTTCGATGCGCAAAACCTCGCTCGCATCAGAGCGCTCCCGGCAAAAGAGTCGTTGCGACTGATGTTTGGGGATCACGACAATATGTGCACCAATACCGCGACTTATGCGGTTGTGATGACGGCGATCTTACCTCGCAGCACAGTCAAGTATGAAGCGCTTGGCTACCGTTTTGCGCTACTTGAATCAGGGATCGTGGGACAGCATTTGTCACTTGCGGCAACCGCCGCGGGTATTGGCAATTTGTTTTGGGGCAGCTATTACGACGATGAGATCCATGATCTGATCGGCCTGGATGGGGTGGAGGAAATTGTCACGAATTTCCTGTGGCTGGGAGACAAATTATGAACACCGAGCCAGCCAGGATTGTACCCTCTTCATCCAGCAATACCTTGGCATCACTGGCAATCACAGATGTCGTGAACGACATCTGTGAGCATGCCAGTCAGGGTAACTATCAACACAGTATGAGCGCTTTGCAGCAGATTATGCCTTTACTTAGTGGCGGGGAAGTGATGTCACTTTTGTCAGAGTTGGCTTTAGGGCGTCGATCCTGTTGCTGGCGGGAAGGGGTTTGGTTAACAGGAGCTGCCACTGATCTTGACGCTGACAAGATACAGCTGCTTAAGCAATGTGCTGAGCAGATAGCTGAGCATTTTCAGCTTAAACCGCCAGTCATTTTGGTAGCATTGCTGGATCAAGCAGAGTTACCACCCTACATGATTAGGATCATTAATGGTGTCGGTGTGTTATTTGCTCACCAGGCACACTTCCAGCGCCATATACTGGCGCACGAACTCACTCATGCGATTGCAGCAACAGGTCATCATTTCTTGGATGAGTCGCTGGCCTATTATGTTGAGAATCTGATAAGCGGTCAGTCGTTTGTAACCGCATTGCAGGCGTTTGAAATGGAAACCCTGTTGCAAATCAGTGATATCACAACACTCAAAGATCGAACCCCAAATGAAGTGAATCACCACTATCAGCAAGGTGCAGCACTGATCTACTGGTTGGTTTGCAAGACCTCGTCCAATAAAGTCTATCAGTTTTACTGTTGCTACCCTCTGATTACCACCGGTACTTCAGTTTATAAAGCGCTCGAAGATTTTTTTGACATCAGGCTCTGCGAACTCGAACCGACACCTTTAATGCAACCTGATAGCCCTTTGCTATGTCTTGAACAGGCCGCCTATGCACTGAACCAGAGTTACTTTAGTGGCAAGTTGAGTGATATCGATAACCATATACGGGCATTACTCCAACATGCTTCTGCACTGAGCCGGCACCAACAGCTGGCCTTAATCAGAGGATTATTTAGCCGTATTTGCTACGCTGAGAAAAATATCGAGCAGGACAGGGCGACACTGCTGGCACTGGCCGAGCGCTATCTGGAGCAGCAGAATAAAGCGGATGCCACAACCTTCAGTGTTGCCATTATGATTGACTGCATAAAGATGGGCACTGCTGCGTCTTATCTTGATATACAGGAGCTTGCAACAAGCATCAATCAGCATTTCCGTCAGGGGCTGCAACTTCACCCTGATAATGGTGAGCTCAACCTGATGAAAGCGAAAAGCCTGTACGATACGCCAGAGGTGCAAGGGGGAGATAAAAAACTGGCGCAAGCTTTCTTTGCCAAAGCAGAACAAGATCCAGAGTTTGGACGGTTTATTTGCTTATTAACAGCCCACTATCATGAGGACGCTTGATATGGAAAAGCTGATGACAATCCAGCAGCTATTAGTGACACACAGCAATGACACCTTGCTTGACATCCCTGAGCTCGATCTGCTGAAGGGGTGCCAGATCGCCCTGGTGGGGGCGAATGGAGCCGGCAAGACAACGCTGTTGGAAAGTATACTGGGCTTGCGCAAAGCCGCAGGTGGTATAGCGCGGCTACACTGCGCCAAGCGCAATCTGGGCGTACAACTGCAAAATGCCACCTACAATCCGGAGATTCTGGTCAGCGATGTGGTCTCATTGCATGCAACCCTTTATGGGCAGAGCGACGCGGAGTTGTACGACAAATTTTTGCTCAAAGAACTTGCGCACAAAAAGTATGGCCGCTTATCACGGGGGCAAAAACAACGAGTGGATCTTTATGTCGCTCTTGCTCACAAACCTACTACCTTGATTCTTGATGAGCCAGGTACTGGCCTGGACAAGTATTTCTATGAGCAGTTTCTTCAAGTGCTTGCTGATTATCAGGATAATCCGGCAATCAGCATTGTGATGGCCACGCACACCGCTTCAGAGGTTGAGAATTCCTCCCATATTTTGTGGATTGAAGCCGGGAAGCTACAAGATTTTTCCGCCAGAAACACCATGTTGAATAAACACCTTGGTTCCTTTAAAGCGCATCTTTGTTACGAACCTCAGTTGGGCCTGGATGCACGTCTTGGTGAGCTGCTGCAGCTTGCTGGCGTCCGTCACCTTAGACGTCCAACTGTTCATGAAGCAGTTCTCTATGGCGATGAATCATTGAGACAGCCAATGCTGGAGCTCGCAGCTGAATACAAGTTCTCAACCTTCAGTTTAACCAAAACAGATGCTGGGGATTTTTTAGAGCTGGTGTCCGCAAACGGCTTCACAAAGCACTAGGAGAGTCATAATGTCAGTAATATCGATATTAACCTGGATAGAAATCAAAGCCTACCTGCGAAATTGGGGGGCAATTTTCTGGACATTTATCTACCCGGTGGCATTGCTTATTTTGCTGTCACTGATGTTTGGCGGTGACAAGGGGTACACTGCACGGATTGAAGTCGTGCAAGCTGCAGGCAACCCCGTTGCTGAAGAATATATCGAGGCCCTTCACGACAGAATGGACATGATCCCAGGCTTGAGTGTGCATACGGTTTGGCTTGATGATGCAACTCTGCCGCAAGCTGCTGTGATACGGTTGTCGTTTTCGCCTGATTTTGGACGTGACAATGCGCCCTCGGCAATAGGTGTTGAAGTGCTTGGTGAGGTTGATGCCAATCTTGGTGGGGTTTTGGCGCTACTGGGCGAACTGACCGAAGTGTTCAATCGGGTAAAAACCGGCGCCAGTCAACAGTTCTTTGTTGATTATGGACAAATCAACAGCAGTTCAGGCAATGGTTATAACTACAATGCATTTTTAGTGAGTGGCCTCACTGCACTGACTGTGATTTCAACAGCGATGTTTGGCTTTACCACCGTCCTGGTTGAGATGCGTCAGAATGGGGCCTTGAAAATGTTTCAGATCTTCCCTATGCGAAGAGGGCATTTTATCACCAGCTTTGTATTATCCCGCACCTTGGTGCTGGCCTTATTTTGCATCGCTTTTTTCTATCTGGCCAATGTGGCATTGCAAACTGGTGTCAGCATCACTGGACAGAGTATTGCTGGTTTTGTTTTGCTTCTGCTCTTGGGGATTATCACCTTTCTCGGTGTGGGACTGCTGCTGGTCAGCCTGATCAAGAAAGGCTCAACCGCAATTGCTATTATCAACATTGTAAACTTGCCGATTATTTTTCTCTCGGATTTGTTTATACCTGTTGCCAGCATGCCTGCCGCCATTCGGGATATCGCCGAACTCTCGCCGGTTTATCTGTTTGTCAATGCCATGCGCTCGGTCACTCAGCCTGAATTTGTGCTGAATGCTATTGTGCCGACTGTACTAACGCTGATTGGCATCAGCCTGGTGAGTTTCATGATCTCATCAAAGTCCTTTCAATGGAGAACAATCTAATGCGTACTATCAAAACCTTAGCTTTGACGGCTGGAGTTCTGAGCAGCAGTGTGCTGCATGCAGGGGATATTGCCGTGACTATCGACAACCTGACCGCAAATAAGGGCAAAATTTACGCAAGCCTGTGTCAGCAGAATGATTTTATGAGGGGGCGCTGCGGCTTCGAGATTGTCCGTCAAGTGCTGCAGCCACAGCAAACACTGATCTTTAACGACGTCGTTGCTGGTACCTATGCGGTTTCAGTTTTTTACGATGTGAATGACAACGGCAAGCTGGATACCAACTTGTTTGGGATCCCCAAAGAGCCCACAGGTGTCAGCAATAATGTGACTGGCAGAAATGGTCCTCCGAAGTTTGAAGATGCCAGCTTTGAGGTGAAAACCGGTCAATCCATACAGCTGCAAATTAGAGTCTTCTAGGGGAAAGATATGTGTAGTCATAGTGAAGCTGTTGTCATGTGTCGTCAGATGAGTAAGCGGTATCGAAAAGGTGAACTGGTTATCGATGCTCTTAAACAAGTTGAGCTGTCGCTGGACAAGGGGCAGCTGATTGCTGTCAGTGGCCCGTCCGGCAGTGGCAAAAGTACCTTGTTAAATCTTATTGGTTTACTTGATCAGCCCAGCGCCGGAACCATAGAGCTGTTTGGTAAGCGATGTGAATCACTGAATCGTGCCGAACGTCAGCGAATGCGCCGAAAGTATCTGGGATTCATCTTTCAGAACTTCAACCTGTTACCCGTCTTGAATGCTGTGGAGAATGTAGAGCTGTCGCTGTACGGTCACGCGTTGAGCAAAGAAAAAATGCGTGAAACGGCATTGAACATGCTGCGGCAAGTGGGGCTGTTAAATCGTGCTTACCATTATCCCAGAGAACTGTCAGGCGGTCAGCAGCAGAGGGTTGGTATCGCCCGGGCGCTTGTGCACCAGCCCAGGCTTGTCATGGCTGATGAACCGACAGCAAACCTGGATACCAAAAGCGCAACTGATATCATCGAGCTTATGCGTCTTTTATCCCATGAAATTGGCACAACCTTTCTGGTGTCAACCCATGACCCCCGGTTGCTAAAAAATATGGACAGGGAAGTAACATTAACAGACGGGGTATTATTATCATGATTTGGTTTACATTGGCATGGCGAAACTTTATTCGTAATACCCGCAAATCATACTTCACTTTACTAATTATTGTGGTAGGGACGGTCGCTTGTTCCATTGGTATCGCCTATATGAGTGCCACTTTTATGTTGGTCAAAGAAGGGACTATTCGTGGTGGTGCGGGACATCTGCAAATTGCCTCAACAGACTGGTTCGATGGCTATGAGGAATCAACACTTCAGCATGGCCTTTCACCCGATCTGGTTCGCAGCATTGAACAAATCAGCACCGCTCATCCTGATATACAACTGGCTATGCCGCGGATCCGCTTCCAGGGGCTGATCAGCCATGGCGATGCCAGCCTGGTTTTTATCGGTGATGCTGTTCATGCAAAGCTGGAGCGACAATTGTCGCAGGCTTTTGTCAGCACTGTCGAGGGCGTTGGGCTTGAGTATTTAAACGCAGAGCAGGTCTATTATGTGGTGATTGGCAGTGAGTTGGCACGCTTACTGGGCGTTCGTCCCGGTGATGATATTACCCTGATGGCAGTGACTGTGCACGGCGGCATTAATGCAGTGGATGCTACTATTGCAGGGATTTCCAGCTCAGGTAACCCTGATATTGACAAGATGCAGCTTTATGCACCCTTAGAGCTGGCCCAATCACTCCTGCTTACCGATAAAGTATCTAAATTTGTGCTGCTGTTAGAGGATGCGCAAAGAATACCCAGCGTACAAGCGGAACTGATTGCCAGCTTTCCGGAGTTAACCGTCAGAACCTGGCAGGAGCTGTCTCCGTTTTATGCTCAGATGGTAGCGCTGTACACCCGGCAATTCATTGTTTTCGGCATCATTATTGGGTTGGTTGTTGCGCTCACTACGGGCAATGCGATGCTGATGAATCTCTTTGAGCGCAAGCAGGAACTGGCCACTATGTCCAGTATGGGGCTGCCAGAGCGTGGCATTCAGGCCAGTTACTTATTTGAGAGTGCCTTTCTTGGGATTAGCGCCGGTGCACTTGGGCTACTTCTAAGTGTTGCTGCCTGTGAGCTGATTAACCTGGCATCTATCGACATGCCACCTCCGCCGGGGCGCTCTGAAGGATACACTCTGTTTGTATTATTCGATGCATTTCCGAGCTTGCTGTTATGGGGGGCGGTCATTCTTCTTTGCGTGCTGGCAGCAGCATTCGCAACGAACAGAATCAATAAATTACAACTTGTGGAGGCCATCAATGGCTAAATTCGTCATGTTTTACTGCCTACTCTTTGCACAGGTAGTGATCGCCGATACTTCAGCTCAGGCAGAGGTTGCACTAAGCAAAGCACAGCAGATTATTGCGTATATAGACAAAGGTCGGGCTGCCGATTCCCCTTTTGAAGTCAGGCTGGATGTGACCAGGACAAGCGAACAGAAATCGTTCTCCTATCGCCTGGTGGACGATGGGAAAAGCCGTTCGATACTGTATTTTTTAGATAAAGACCAACGTGGTCAAAAAGTATTGGCAACAGAAGATGAAACCTGGTTTTTTTCCAACCGCACCCGCCGGGCGATAAAGATCCCTGCAGCTCAAACGCTGTTTGGCGATGCCAGTATTGGCGACATTGCCAGGATCCGATTTGCTGCCGACTATACGCCAATCTCGCTCGCTCAGGACGGTGAGCACTATATTTTGTCCTTAAACAGTACACACCCGGCTGCGACCTATCAAAGGGTTATTATGACAGTACGCAGGGCGGACAGCTTGCCTTTGCAAGCCGAATTCTTTGCCGCATCAGGCAGGCATATGAAGACCGCCAGATTCACCCGGGTGAGCGTAGAGCAAGACATTCCGGTGTTTCACGAGTGGGAGCTGTTTACGCCAGGCAATGAGCAGTCTGTAACTATTGTTCGGTCTTCTCACTTTCAAGAGATCTCAATACCTGCGGTGGCTTTTACCAAATCCTACTTGGAACTGATGGCAAAGTAATGAAAGCACTCGTAATCACTCCATTCCTCTTCGCTGTCATCCTGCTGTCACCGGCTACGGCCTTAGCCAATGCACCGATAGCAGAAGTGATACAGGTCAGTTCTGTGGTCAATGAGCGCGAAACACTGTTAAACCCAGGAAAATTCTTGAATATTCCCACGCCATCCCATGAAACGGCTTTGATCCTGTCTGGTCAGCGTTCAACGGGCATGTTCACAACGTTCAACTACCGCACACGGCTGACTTATGATAGTGCGAAAGCGGGGCAGCGTTTTGATGCAAAACTGCAGGAGGCTTCTGTGAATACGTTTATCCAGGAACGCTGGGTAGTGAATGTCGGTAAGACACAGCTAAGTTGGGATATGGCTACCTCTTTTCAGCCGTTGGGCTTTTTTCAGGCCAATGAAAACCTGTATGATCTGACGGATATGCAAAGCCGATCCACTGGCTTGCCACTGATGGCTGCAAGCTATTTGCATCCATCCTGGAGCGCAACCCTGGTATACAGTGATGATCGATGGTCTGCCTATGATGGTTTCAATCGTGGAGTAGAGCAATGGGGGGGGCGTTTCCAATACCACACCAGGCTCGGTGAGCTGTCGTTTATTGTACAAAAACCTGCCGGGCAAAATACAGGGGCTGGCTTTAGCTACATCTTTTCACCGGCAGATTTTGTGGTGACCTATACGTCTGCTTTTTACCGGCAAGGCACCCGCAGGCCTCAAAACCTGTTGCTGGTATCTGAGCAACCTCAGCTAGTCGATTATTTTCCTTTCTCCCATCATGAAAAGGAGTCGGTTACACCATACTGGCGCGGTGTACTGGGTGCTAGCTTTGTATTCAGCCATCTGGATTTGACACTCGAATTGAGCCATGACAAGCGTGGTTTGGATAGGTTGATGTGGGACAGGTTAAGCAATTTGATCCAATTTCACAATGAACTGCTGAAAACGGAAATGAGGCCGGAAGTACGTGCCATGATTGGCCGCAACCTGTTCTTTGCCAGTCAGTCATTGTCGGTTCATGGTGCTCAGGAAAACTATTTGTTTGCCTACCTGAAGAAAGACACTGACTATGCAAACATGTCTCTTTATGGCCGTATGGCGATACAGGATAAGAGCGCTTTGGTTGGCCTGAACGTGCAAAGGACCTTTGTCAGGAGGCTGACTGTTTCAGTTAATGCTCAGAAGTTTATTGGCGGTCAACAAGACGAATTTGGTCTCACTCCGGTAGGCTCCTCCTATCAATTAACCTTCAGATACCTGTTGAATTAAGGAGGTAAGAGATAATGACTGGCATGCTTGCGCCATTACAAAGAACTTTGCCCCCTCAATTTTATTACAGTGACGATGTGTTTTTACAGGAGCGTGCCGAGGTTTTGGCGGAGCAATGGTTTTTCGTTGCGCATCGCAGTGAGTTCATGCACTGCGGGGACTTCAAGCGGATAAAGCTGTTGGGCACAGACATCATTCTGCGGTTGCAACCTAGTGGGGAAGTCAAAGGGCTGGCAAACCGCTGCCTGCATCGAGGAGCTACATTGACACAGCAACAAACAGGCAATATGCCCGTGTTAACCTGCCCCTACCACGCCTGGCAATACGATGCGGAAGGTACACTGATTTCAACTCGGCGACAAGCCCCTCAACTTGAACACAAATTATGTTTGCGTTCATTCACTACGATAGAGGTATCCGGTCTGATCTTGCTGAAACTCAGCCATTCAAAACAAGGATTGCAAACTGAAATTGAAGAGCTACGCCCTTATTGGGACTTCTATGGTTTAGCCGATGCCAGTGTTATCAATACCAAGAGGATCCAGTGTAAAGCCAACTGGAAAATCGTTACTGAAAACTTTCTCGAGTGCTATCACTGTGCACCATGCCACCCTCAGTTATCAGAAGTGGAAAAACATGTAGCCTTACTTGAAGCGCAGCAGATGGGGGAGTTTATGCAACTACAGCGTAACTATTTCAACCGGGCATTGGCACTTGGGCATCCAATCCCACCACCACAATTTATCAATAGTCAAGCGCGGGTTTACTCTGTGATTAACGCCGTTCCTCTGATGGAAAACACCGAAACCGGCACACGCGATGGTAAGTTAGTTGCGCCGTTAATGGGCAAGCAGAAAGCCTCCGATGGCGGTTTTTTGTATGGCTCTCTTGGTCCTTTTCTGCACTTTTCGTTGTATTCAGATCATGCGGTATTGTTCAGTTTTACACCCATCAGCAGTCAGTTTACGCAAGTTGATATCAGTTGGCTGGCCTGCGAAATACCTGATGCTGAGAGTAAGCGTAATTTGTGTTGGTTGTGGGATGCAACCATCGAGCAAGATTGCAAACTTTGCGAGCTTGTGCAGCAGCAAGTGGACAGCTTTGATGCCAAGCTTGGCTACTATACGCAGATGGAAGCCGATTCAGCGGCATTTTGCAAATGGTATCAGCTGCACTTTCAGAGTCTTAAAGATTAAACTGGCGTTTAAGTACTTTTGCTCCGTCCCGGCTGCTGGATATTTCAGTTAAGTTACTGTCAGACATAATCACGAGCAGCTTGCCACCAAACCAACGTTGCACTTCCTTGATGTGATGCACATTGATAAGGAAGCTTCTGTGGAATCGTATGAAATTTTGCGGGTTTAGTTCGGCCTCAAGTTTTTCCAGACTGGTCGAGAAAGGGTATGCTTTGTTTACAGTATGGCCGTAGACAGTACCCTGCATTGATTTAAAGTAGTAAATATCGGCCAGTTTAACAAAAAAAATCCTGTCCCCCTGTTTCGAAACCAGTATGTCCTGATTGTATTCCGGGGCTATCTCTTTGCGATTGTCTATATCCCCGGAAGCGCTGATTGCATGCTCAACCTTAACGATGGCTTTGAGCAGCCTGTCGGTATCAAAAGGTTTCAGCAAATAATCTACCGCCGATTTTTCAAAAGCCTGAATCGCATGTTTCTCACTGGCTGTAGTAAAAACAATCTGAGTTTTAACGGGAAGAAAAGGAATAATATCGAAGCCACTCAGCTCTGCCATATTGATGTCCAGAAAGACCAGATCAGGCTGTAATTTATTGATCTCTTTAATTGCCTGTGTGGGTGACTGAGATGAGCCAATGACTTCAACGCTATCTAACGGTGATAACTGCCTTTCGAGTTTCATGATCGCAGGCTTCTCATCATCAACGATGTAGGCTTTTAACATTGCAATTTCTTCTTGCATAGTTAGGGTTCCCATCAATCACTAAATATCAAAGGAAATCATGACATGAGCGCCATGGCCCAGCACATCTGAATAATTTGAAAACTTAATCACTGCACGGTGCAATAGCTTGATCTGTGACTCGATATTTTTCAGCCCGGTCCCTTTGAAGTTTTGTTCACTGTTGAGCTTGGCGCCAAAACCAACGCCATTATCGGCAACCTCAATGGAGACTCGATGACCTTTGTTGTAAACACGGACATCAATCAATAAGCCATTTGAAAAACTGTTATGCTTTATAGCATTTTCAACCAATGACTGGAGTATCAAGGGGGGGAGCAATAGATTCAGACAGTCTTGCTCTATCGCAAAGCTTACATCTAACTTATCTTCAAATCTCGCCTGCTCAATCTCAAGATACTTTTTGACCACATCAATCTCGACTGAAAGCGTTACAAACTTGTTTGATGAGACATCCAAAGAATATCGCAGTAATTCGGCTAGCTTATGGAGGACCATATCGGCTTTTTGAGGATCCGTATAAATAAGGGATGAAATCGTATTGAGTGAGTTAAACAGCATATGAGGGTTTAGCTGATACCGCCTTGCGTCAGCCTCTGCTTTTATAGTTTTAATCTTACTGGAAAGGAGCAACTTACCAGAGTAATAGGCTCTTTCTATGGCATAGAATATAGCTGCCCAGAAAAATGTAAGCGATATGAGTTCGTAAAAAGATGAGCTGGGTGTTAAAAGATAGACTGAATTTACTGCCTCTTTTAGCAAGGAGCCGAATAGAAAGATAATCCAGATTAATCCGAATTCAAGAGCAGTATGATGTATGCTCCTTCTGCGGAGAGCAAAAACAATCCAGCCACTAAGCCACAGCGGCACAAGAAAAAAGAAGAAGAACCAGTTCATTGACGTCAGTATAAAGTGTGTGAGATTTAGACTGTCCTGCAAAAAGAAAGAGGATGTTATCAGGACGATGATAAATGAAAGCCCAAATGTGAAATGGTAGTAGCCTCTGTGCTCTTTGCTGAATTGTGAGTCCATCTTTTTTGTTTTTTTGCTGGGGAGGATAATTATTGTGACACTTAACGTATTTAAGTGCAACTTGTTAACTCTTGGGTAACCCAGGAGTTAAGTTAAGTTGAGTGCGGTGACAGGGGATAAATGCAAGGTAGCTGGTGGTCGTATCATAACGGCTTAGCTTTTGCCCAACCGTTGCAGCAGTAGCTGATTTTCCCGCTCGATATGGCGGTAAAACTCCAGATCAGCCAGCTTGCTGGCGGCGGCTTCATCCAGCACTACCACCGCATGTTGATGCAACTGCAGGGCCGAGGCCGGGCAGGCGGCGCTTAATGGCCCTTCCACCATGGCTTTGACGGCATCGGCTTTGGCCTCACCGGTTGCCAGCAGCAGTACTTTACGGGCATCCAGGATGGTGCCGATACCCATGGTGATGGATAAATGCGGTTGGTACTCACCTTCGGTAAAAAAGCGGGCATTGTCGTCGATGGTGGCCTGGGTCAGGGTTTTGACCCGGGTGCGCGAACGTAGGCCAGATGAGGGTTCGTTAAAGCCAATATGACCATTGCGGCCAATGCCAAGCAATTGCAAATCAATACCACCGGCGGCTTCAATAGCTGCCTCGTAGTCGTGGCAGGCAGCGATGGGGTCGGGGGCATCGCCCGGCGGTACATGAGTGCGCTCCGGGGCAATATCAATCAAACCAAACAATTGCTGCTGCATAAAATAGCGGTAGCTTTGCGGATGCTCGGGAGAGAGGCCCAGGTATTCGTCCAGATTAAAACTGGTTGCTTTGGCAAAGCTCAGCTCGCCCGCCTGGTAGCGGGCAATCAGCTTTTGATAGAGCGCAACCGGGGTAGAGCCGGTGGCCAGGCCCAATACAGCGTCGGACTTTTTACTCAGCAACCGACTAAACTGATCGGCACCGTACTCAGCAACGGCATCGGCATTGGGCTGAATCACAATCTGCATAACGGTTTCCTGTGTGGTTAGCAGCAAAACCACCTGGTCAGATGGCTGAGCTTTATGCCGCTAACATAGCAGAAAAAAGGCCAAATGACAACGTTGTCATTTGGCCTTTCCTGGTTCGGAGGTCTTACTTCTCAGCAGGGCCTGCCGCGGTAAAGCGAGCCAGCGGAGCCATGCGAGCCCGGTTTAACGTCAGGGTATCGTCGGTCAGGTTAAAGTTATCAAAGCTTTGCAGTACTTCGGAAAACTCCGGCTCGATGGTATCCTGCATACAAGCCATCTGAGTCATGCCAATACCGGATAAACGAAGCCGCATTTGCCCGGTATTTAGCTCATAGCTGCCAAAAAAGCGGTTGCAGCCGGCATTGCCATAAACCCGTGGCTCTGTGCTACTAAAAACGATGTAGGCCGGGTTATTGGCTGACAGTGGCTGACCCATCAACTCGGTCAGTTGCCAGCGTGTCCCTGCCAATGGAGCAGAGGCAAGCTCTGCCGGAGGCGCTTTGTGCAACTGGTACTGCTCAGCCAGTTCACCGGTGATGCGTTGACCCGCCATATCCAGTTGCCACAGTCTGTTTTCACCGACAAAGAATTGATCGCCTCCCGGCTGTGGCCTTTGCAGCTGGATGATTTGACCGCTGCTATCCCATTCAAAAGTGCCTTGCTCACGAAATACTTGATTGGATTTGCCCAGATACTGGCTTTCCAGTTGATAACGGCCATCTTGTTGCAAGGTTAATTTGGTTTTGATGCCTTCGCAATCGGCGCAGGGCAATACGCCCTCATAGCGACCATCCCAGTCCAGAGCATTGCGACTATTGTGGGCTGCGTCAGCCACCGTAGCTGTGGCGCCATTGTCAGCACTTAAAGACACATCGGGCTCGGCACAACCGAGCAATAGCATGCTGGCTACTAGAAAGCTTGCTGGTAAATAGTTCATCGCATCGTCCTCAATTGCTCTAAAAAACCAGTTCAGTATAGGCTGGCTCTCTGAATCATCCCTGAATTAAGGGAATCTAAACTAACGCCGGATCTGAAAGTCCTGCCATTCATCAGTGGGTAAATCTTTATCGACATCAATGGTGGTTACTTCTGCCCCGGCAGGGCCTTGCCAGCACCATTCCAGCAGTTGTTGCAATTGTTCGGGCATACCCTCTGCCACGACCTGCACCCGGCCATTGTCCAGGTTCTGGCAGTAACCGGTCAGGCCCAGCATCCGGGCTTGTTGCTGGGTAGAGGCGCGGTAAAACACGCCTTGCACTTTGCCATGGATCAGCAGTTGCCAGCGTTCGTGGTGCATGAAGCCTCCATTGATACTCTGTTGGACACTGAAGTATAGATTAGCCTGTTTGGCAAGCGTGGCAAAGCAGCAAATAAAAACGGCAGCCGATGGCTGCCGTTGCATGGGGAAGCCGTGAGGTTAGTGACGGAAGTGACGCACGCCGGTAAATACCATCGCCATGTCGTGCTCATCAGCGGCAGCAATAACTTCAGCATCGCGCATCGAGCCACCTGGCTGGATCACGGCGGTAATACCGGCAGCTGCGGCAGCATCAATACCATCGCGGAATGGGAAGAACGCATCCGAGGCCATGACAGAGCCTTTGACTTCGAGTCCTTCATCAGCCGCTTTAATGCCAGCGATCTTAGCGCTGTACACCCGGCTCATTTGACCAGCACCAACGCCAATAGTCATGCTGTCTTTCACATAGACAATGGCATTTGATTTCACATACTTGGCAACTTTCCAGCAAAACAGTAAATCGTTTAACTCCTGCTCACCAGGCTGGCGCTTACTGACTACTTTTAAGTCATCAGCGGTCACGGTCGCTTGATCACGGTCTTGCAGCAGCATGCCACCATTGACCTGTTTGATATCGACTGCTGGCGTGGCTGCACTGAACTCACCGCATACGAGTAGACGCACGTTCGGCTTGGTGCCGATGGCAGCAACTGCTTCGTCGGAAGCCGCTGGGGCAATGATCACCTCAACAAACTGACGGTCGATAATGGCTTGAGCCGTATTGGCATCCAGTGGGCGGTTAAAGGCAATGATACCGCCAAACGCAGACGTTGGATCGGTCTGGTAAGCGCGCTCGTAGGCCGCAAGGATAGTATCGCCAATGGCGACACCACATGGGTTAGCATGTTTCACAATGACACAGGCAGGCTCGTTGAACTCTTTCACGCACTCTAAAGCTGCATCGGTATCTGCGATGTTGTTGTACGACAGTGCCTTGCCTTGTAACTGAGTCGCGGTGGCCACAGAAGCAGCGGTGTTGGCCGGGTCTACGTAAAAAGCTGCTTGCTGATGGCTGTTTTCGCCATACCGTAAGTCCTGCTTCTTCATGAACTGGCTGTGAAAGGTGCGCGGGAAGCGACTGGCAGGCTCGGCTGGTGTGTCGTACGCGGGTAACATGGTACCGAAGTAGTTGGCAATCATACCATCGTACTGAGCGGTGTGTTCAAAGGCCGCAATAGCTAAACTGAAACGTGTGTTATGGGTGGTGCCACCTTGATGGGCCCGCATTTCTGCCAGTACCGTATCGTAATCACTGGCATTGACCACAATGGTCACGTCTTTGTGGTTTTTGGCCGCTGCACGTACCATGGTTGGGCCGCCAATATCGATGTTTTCGATAGCATCATCCAAACTGCAGTCTGTGTTGGCTACAGTCTGAGCAAAGGGATACAGATTGACAGCCACCAAGTCAATCGCATCGATACTATGTTCAGCCATGACGTTTTCATCCTGACCACGACGAGCCAGAATACCACCATGCACTTTCGGGTGCAGCGTCTTGACCCGGCCTGCCATGATCTCTGGGTGACCGGTGTAAGTTGACACCTCAATGACAGGAATACCTTGCTCGGCGAGTAACTTTGCCGTGCCACCAGTAGATAAGATTTCAACCTGCATCTGATGTAAGGCGGTGGCGAACTCGACGATGCCGGTCTTATCCGAGACACTCAGCAGTGCGCGACGAATGGGACGATATGTGGTCATGTGTGTTTCTCTTTTGCGTAACGGGGATAATTAAAATGAAAAAAGCACCTTGCGGTGCTTTTAAGCAGGGGCGGTGCCCCTGCACCAGTATCAGCTCATGCCGTACTGTTTTAACTTCTTCCGCAGCGTGCCGCGGTTGATGCCCATCAAGTTTGCAGCGCGGGTTTGGTTGCCGCGGGTGTACTTCATCACTTCTTCCAGCAATGGGCGCTCTAATTCAGACAGCACCAGTTCGTATAAATCATTGACATCCTGACCGTTCAGTTGTTGCAGATAGTTAGCAACCGCTTTTTGAGCGGCGGTTCTCAGTGCCTGAGGCTTTTCCTGAGACTGTACGTGAGCATTGGTGATAAAAGGCGAAGAAACAGTATCATTAAACATTGCGATTCTCTTTACTTAAGTTGCTGCTAGTTGATGAAAATACATAGTTAACGCTTCAAGTTGCCGCTCTGGCAATTCGATGGCGTTGAATTCTCTTCGAAACGCACCGGCTGCATCATGTTCGGCCAAATACCAGCCGACATGCTTGCGGGCAATGCGGGGACCCAAGTGGTCGCCATAGAGCTGATGCAATCCTTGCACATGCTCTAGCATAATCGCCTGCACCTCTGCGAGGTCAGGTGCTGCTAACAGGTGTCCTGTGGCCAGAAAGTGCACGACTTCCCGGAATATCCAAGGGCGACCCTGTGCAGCCCGTCCAATCATAATGGCATCAGCGCCAGTATAATCGAGCACGCGCTTAGCTTTTTCTGGTGAGCAAATATCACCGTTAGCGATCACCGGTATGGTGATTGCTTGCTTAATAGCGCGAATTGTATCGTATTCTGCGTCCCCTTTATACATACACGCTTTGGTGCGGCCATGAACCGCTAAGGCTTGTATGCCATTGGCTTCGGCAATACGCGCAATTTCGACACCATTTCTGTGATCCGGATGCCAGCCGGTACGGATTTTCAGTGTCACTGGCACCGACACCGCTTGGACCACAGCCTGGATGATCTGTTCCACCAACTGCGGATATTGCAGCAGGGCAGAACCAGCCAGTTTTTTATTTACTTTCTTTGCCGGGCAGCCCATGTTGATATCAATGACATCAGCACCCAGCTCGACATTGTATTGTGCCGCTTCCGCCATTTGAGCAGGATCCGCTCCGGCGATTTGCACCGAACGAATACCCGACTCATCCTGATGGGTCATGCGCTTCAATGACTTTTCGCTTTGCCAGACCTGAGGGTTGCTAGATAACATCTCAGAGACCGCCAGCCCAGCGCCAAAACGACGGCATAGCTGTCGGAATGTCACATCGGTGACGCCCGCCATTGGCGCACAAATCACATTGTTAGCAAGCTGAAATGAACCTATATGCACAACGAAAACTCAGGTGACACCCCAAAGGGGCGCTAAGTTTACGGATTTTTAGGCCGGTTGCAAAGGCTAATATTTAAACAATGCACAAATATATTGCATCAAACCGGGTTGACAAAAGCTAACTGGCTGAAATTTAAACAGTCTGAAGCCGCTGTAAATCCACAATAAAAAAGGCGCCGCAAGCGACGCCAAATAACCAACACTCAGGAACCAAGTGTGGAAAGCTTACAGCCGTGAATTAATGATCGTGATGATCATCCGATGGTTCAACAATCCCCAGCCACGTCATCAGCGCTGGTTCAAAGTCGAGATCGATACGTTCCACGGTCAGGCTGTGTAAGTCGACCACAACCAGTTGGCGAGCGACTGGATCAGTCAGGTAGATGGTTTCGTTGTGCGGGTTTACCGCAACACGAGGGCTGTTATTGACATCAATGGCCTCAATCAAATGCAGGCTATCTTTTTTAGCAAAACCAACTTCCCACTCAAAGACATGCAAGTGGCCAGTGCTATCCAAAATCACATAGTGCTCACCTTCACCATCGACGGCAGCGGTAAGGCGGGTGACTTCGCTGTCACCACGCCAGTCCAGTGCTTCCATGGTGCCGTGTACAGCATCAATGATCCAGACGTCCTGACCGGCATAGCCCACCACTTCAATATGGTGCTTGTGGCCAGTAAAGCTGCCAATACGTCCGGCTAATTCAGCTGGGTTAGCAATTTTGCTGGCAAAAAACTCATCGCCACGTTGCTCAACCGACAGCACGCCATCGCTACAGCCAAATAAGGTATAGTCTTCAATGGAGTAACTGCCATGCAGTAATTCGCAGCTTTCATCAAAACGAACTTCAAAATGGTAGTGATCACCGTGTTGGTGGTACAGTTCAACCTGTGTGGGTAAGGTGGTGGCGCTACCTTCCTCTCGATAGGTGGTCAGCAGGTATTCTCCACGTACTTCGGCGGTACCGTGTTGATTAATCGGCAATGTAAGCGAAGCGCTGATTCGGCCATGAGCCAAATCATCATCACTAAAAACGCTGATGCTGGCTGGCATCATAGGATCCGCTGCGCCATCATAAAACAGTGCGGCCAGACCTTCATGGGCTTCATAATGCGTGGGAGCAACGCCCTCTAGCTGGTAGCTCAGCATAACAGGGGCTTGTTCGTAATCGTGCATGTGATCGCCATGATCTTCTTGCCATAAGCCACCATCCAGAACTTGAGTGATGTTTTCAGAACGTTGGTTCAGCAGTGCAAAACGATAACCCGGGCTGGTGTATAATTGCGAAACTTCATGCTCTGACTCCAGTTCGGCAATGATTTCATTGTCATGCAAATCATAAATATAGACATGATGATGTGAATGATCATCATGGTCATCGTCGGCATGGTGAGCTGCAGTAATAACGAGGCGACCATCGCTGCTGACGCCATGCCCGTGATCATGGTCATGATCGTCGTCGTGTCCGTGATCATGGTCGTGATCATGATCATCGGCCACGGTATCCTGATAGGTATGGCTGTCATTACAGGCGGTTAAAGAAAGTGTACAAGCCAGAGCAATAGCCAGGGCCAGCGGGGAAGTTTTTACAGTTAACACGTAGTGCTCCAAATCGATTTTTTGTGATTTGTTATAACATAATATTAGTCGATTTGATTGACTAGTCTGAGTTGTCTAAAACTTCAGCCTGATAAAGTTTTAATCGCATGATTTAGTGCTTGCGGGCACTCAGTCGGATCCATTCATCCTGCTCTGCTACAGCATCAAAATCAAATTGATGCTGGTAGGCCGCCATCACTGCATCGGCCTGGCTGGGTAAGATGCCTGACATCACCAGAGCGCCGCCGGGTTTGACATAGCCGGCAATGATCGAGCTAAGTTCAACCAACGGGCCTGCCAGTATATTCGCTACGACCACATCGGCAGCTAATTCAGGCTGGTCTTTCGGCAAGTACAGCTCCAGCCTGTCGACTACCTGGTTTCGCTCCGCATTGGCCATACTGGCTTGGATCGCTTGCGGGTCAATATCAATGCCGACTACGCGTTGCGCGCCAAGTTTTAGCGCAGCAATAGCTAAAATACCAGAGCCACAACCAAAATCGACCACTGTCTGATCAGCTTGAATGTGCTGATCCAACCACTGCATGCATAATGCGGTCGTGGCATGGGTACCGGTGCCAAAAGCGAGGCCCGGATCCAGCAACACATTGACGGCATCTGGCTCTGGAATATCACGCCAGCTTGGACAAACCCATAAGCGCTTGCCAAATTGCATCGGATGAAAGTTATCCATCCACTCGCGTTCCCAGTCTTTATCTTCCAGTTGCTCAAGCTTGTAGCTCAGGCCCTGCTTAAACAAGCTGGTTTGTTGCAGTTTATCCAGCACCGGTTGCATCGGGTGCTCGGCATCGTATAAACCAATGACAGTGGTGTCTTGCCAATACAAGACTTCACCCGGCAGCGGTTCATAGATCGGCGTGTCTTTGCTGTCGATAAAGGTGACGGCCTGAGCCCCCCAACCAACCAGCATATCGCTGACTTGTTCGGCTGCTTGTTCGGTGGTTTGAATGCGAAGTTGGATCCAGGCCATGGGGGTAAATTCTCGTGCTGATGTCTGCATAAAAACGGTATTCTACCATGATGCGGGTAAAATCTGGGAAGGCAGATAAAAAAACAGGCTCCGAAGAGCCTGTTTGTTTGATTTACAATCCCAATTTCTTTTCCAGATAATGAATATTGGTGCCGCCTTTGCAAAACTCGACATCATTCATTATATTTTTGTGCAGGTCGATATTGGTTTTAATGCCACCGACCAGAATTTCCGCCAGTGCATTGCGCATCCGGGCAATCGCCACATCTCTATTTTCACCATAGGTGATCAGCTTACCGACCATGGAGTCGTAATTTGGCGGTACGGTGTAATCGGCGTATATATGCGAATCCCAGCGCACGCCATTGCCACCTGGTGGGTGAAAACGAGTGATGGTGCCCGGTGATGGAATAAAGGTCACAGGGTCTTCAGCATTAATCCGACACTCCATGGCGTGGCCACGAATAACGATGTCTTCTTGTTTGATGGTCAGTGGCATGCCAGAGGCAATACGCAGTTGTTCTTTGATCAAATCGACACCGGTGATCATTTCGGTCACGGGATGTTCTACCTGAATCCGGGTGTTCATTTCAATAAAGAAGAACTCACCGTTTTCAAACAAAAACTCAAAGGTACCTGCACCGCGGTAGTTCATTACTTTACAGGCATCGACACAACGGCCACCGATAAAGTCACGCAGTTCCTGGGTAATACCCGGCGCTGGCGCTTCTTCCACGACCTTCTGGTGACGGCGCTGCATAGAGCAATCACGCTCGCCCAAATGAATGGCGTTGCCCTGGCCATCGGCCAGTACCTGTACTTCGACATGGCGTGGGTTTTCCAGAAACTTCTCCATGTAGACCATGTCGTTGCTGAAGGCTGCTTTGGCTTCCGCCTTGGTCATCTCGATGGAGCTCACCAGCTCAGCTTCAGAGCGAACCACCCGCATACCGCGGCCACCGCCACCACCAGCAGCTTTAACAATCAACGGGTAGCCAATACGTTTGGCAATGGCTTTGTTGGTTGCAGGGTCATCGCCTACTGCGCCATCAGAGCCGGGCACACATGGTACACCTGCTTTTTTCATCGCTACAATGGCCGATACTTTGTCACCCATCAACCGGATAGACTCAGCACGAGGGCCGATAAATACCAGGCCGCTTTCTTCGACCTGTTGGGCAAATTCAGCATTTTCAGCTAAAAAACCATAGCCTGGGTGAATCGCCTGTGCGTTGGTGACTTCAGCGGCTGCAATAAGTGCAGGTACATTCAGATAGCTTTTGGGTGACGGTGCTGGACCGATACAGATGGTTTCATCAGCCAGCAGTACATGCTTCAAGTTACGATCAACCGTAGAGTGTACGGCGACCGTCTTGATACCGAGCTCTTTGCAGGCACGTAAAATACGCAATGCAATTTCGCCCCGGTTGGCAATCAAGACTTTTTCTAACATAAGTAGGCCTTACTGTTATTCGATCACGACTAAAGGTTGATCAAACTCAACCGGCTCACCATCCTGTAGCAGAATGTCTTTGACCACACCAGCTTTGTCAGATTGGATCTGATTCATCATTTTCATGGCTTCAACAATGCAAAGGGTATCGCCGACATTAACGGTTTGACCCACTTCAACGAATGGCTTGGCGGTAGGCGATGGCGCCCGGTAGAAAGAACCCACCATAGGTGAGCGCACCATGTGACCACTTTGTTGAGCTGGCGCTGCTGGCTCTGCGGCGATAGCGGCTGCTGGCGCCGGAGCGGCATATGCAGGAGCCTGCATGGCTGGGGCGGCAGCATAATGAACTTGCTGAGGTGCCGTGCTTTGGCGGCTGATACGAACCGACTCTTCACCTTCGGTGATTTCAAGTTCGGAAATACCTGATTCTTCAACCAGCTCAATTAATTTTTTAATTTTTCGAATGTCCATAGAGGTTAAACCTGTTCTTGTTGGTACGATGGATTGGATGATACATAAGATACAGCTGCATCGAGCGCAAAGCGGTAGCCCTGAGGGCCTAAGCCGCAGATCACGCCGCGAGCAATATCCGATAGATAAGACTGTTTTCTGAAATCTTCCCGCGCATGCACATTACTGATATGCACTTCGATAAACGGAATGGCCACAGCCAATAAAGCATCACGAATGGCAATACTGGTGTGGGTAAATGCACCTGGATTGATAATGATAAAATCAATCTGGCCGAGGCTTTGTTGAATTCGGCCAACCAGCTCGTGCTCAGCATTGCTTTGCAAGTGGCTCAGTTCAAGTTGTCGTGCTGCTGCATAATCCTGCAGATCACTCACCAACTCAGTTAACGTTTGCGAGCCATAGACCGACGGCTCCCGTACACCAAGCATGTTGAGATTAGGGCCGTTTAACAACAAAATTCGAGTTTTTGACGCCATAAGCTACACAATTCCTGCACGTTTGCGTTATTTTTTCTAAGTATGCCAGAATTTGTTCAGAATGACAGTTCAGGCAGTTACTTGGAGTCGGTAACGGGTGCTTGGTTCCGATTTAACGGCTTATTATAGTGTAATCGTGACAAATGGCAGCAAAATACTGGTCTAATCAGCAAGATCAGACCAGTGTTTATCATTTTTTTGCTGTTTTATTGAGCATCGCTGTCCAGTATCGCCGCCAGATGGCGGGCAAAAGGACGGGCGGCCATAAAGCCAGTGACGCGGGATTGTGTCAGCTCGCTGCCATCCGGGCCAAAAAATAATAGAGTAGGCAAACCAAGCACCTGATATTGATCCAACAACTGCTGGTCGGCACGTGTCATGCGGGTGACATCAATTTTTAACAACACCATTTGTTGCATGTAGGGTTGTACCGCATCGGCAGGGAAAGTCAGTAGTTCAAACTCTTTACAGGCAACACACCACTCGGCGTATAAATCCAACAACACAAATTGACCATTGGCTTTGGCAGCCGCTAATGCTTGCTCCAGCTCTGATTGGTTCGCCACAAGCGTAAACTGGCCCATGGCGCTGCTTTGTTGGCCAGAGGTTGGGTTCTGGTTACCGCTGCTTTGCGGCCACCAGATATTGACATTAATCAGTACCGTCAGGATCAGCAGCAGTTGCGCCGGTAGCCACAGCGCAGAACGTGCTTTAGCGCTTTGAACTTGTTGCGACAGGTAGTACAGATAGAGTGCCGTGGCTAACGCCAAGGCCGACCCCAGCACCACAGTGATCCAGCCCGGCACGAAGCGGTCCAACAACCAGATCGGTACTGCCAGCAGCAGGAAACCAAAGGCATTTTTAATGGCATACATCCACTGACCAGCTTTGGGCAGTAGCTTTCCGCCAGAGCTGCCCAGCAACAGCAATGGTAAGCCCATACCTAAGCTCAGTACATATAAGGTAATCGCACCACGCAGTAAATCTCCACTTTGCGCCACGTAAATCAAGGCCGCCGTTAAAGGTGCCGTGGTGCAAGGCGAGGCGATTAAACCCGATAAGGCACCCATGACAAAAGCACCCTTACTGGAACCTTGTTTTTGCTTATTGCTGATGGCCGCCACTTTGGCTTGCCAGGCAGAGGGCAGGCTAAAGTTAAGGGCACCAAACATTGCCAGAGCTAATAGCACAAACAATGCGCTGACCACCAGCAGAATTGCCGGATGTTGCAGCATCGCTTGAAAGCGGACTCCCAGACTGGCAATCACCAGACCAAGCAAGGCGTAAGTCAGCGCCATGCCTTGTACATAAGCAAAGGAAAGTGTGAAGGCTTTTTTATTGGATAATGACTTGCCCTGACCAACAATGATGCTGGATAAAATAGGGTACATTGGAAATACACAGGGGGTAAATGCCAAGCCAAGGCCGAGCAGAAAAAACACGCCTAAGGTGAGTAAGAATCCAGAGCCCGCAAGTCGATCAGCCAGCGTATTTTGGCTGGATACCGGGCCAGTACTGGTGGTGGCTGCTGCCAGGTCGTCTTGGGCGCTGCCATCGTTACCCGAAGGCATCAGGCCGGCACTAAGGGGTACCGTCTTCGTGGTCGGAGGGTAACAAAAGCCGGCTTCGGCACAGCCCTGATAACGGACCCGAAGTTCGGCATCCTCGCTAATGTCCGTTAATGGTAATCGCAACAGCACCTGATGGTAATACACATCCGTAACACCAAAAAACTCATCCTCGATCGTCATGGCTGCCGGGTAACTGGGGTGCGAAAAGCTGACAGCAATGCCGGCAAATTTAAATTGCTCTTTATACAAGTAATAGCCATCTGCAATGGTCCAGCTGAGTAGCAACTCACCATCCTGCTGGCGAAAATCAAACTCAAAGGCCTCATCGACGGGTAAAAACTGATTGGATTCACCGGTAATAGCAGACAGCACACTGTTGTTGGCCTGCAGTGGCAGAGCGGTCAGACAAAACAGTAAGCATGTGGTGAGCAGGACTCGTAACATCGGCAGTTCTCTTATTCAATCATTCTAATGTATTAGCATGGACTATACGGTGCTTGCATCCGTTCAGTCTTGTTTAATTCGACACAATACCAGTTCCGTGCTGTCAGTAGCAAAACATCTGTATCTGAACGCATCACAGCCATGTATGAAATACGGTGAAAATTTTTTTGTGCAGCCCCTTGGATTCAGTTCGACATCGCCCCATATATCGGCTAACCCAATTTAACAATCCATGTTAAAACGCAAACTCGCTTTAGGAGATAGAGCATGAATATTCGTCCTTTACATGATCGTGTCATCATCAAACGTTTAGAAGCAGAAACCAAGTCCGCTGGTGGCATCGTGCTGACCGGCTCTGCCGCAGAAAAATCAACCCGTGGTGAAGTGGTTGCTGTCGGCAAAGGTCGCATCCTGGACAATGGTGAGGTTCGCCCACTGGATGTTCAGGTCGGTGACAAAGTGATCTTCGGCGCCTATGTAGAGCGCACTGAGAAAATTGAAGGTGAAGAGTACGTCATCGTGAAAGAAGACACTATTTTGGGTGTGATCACTGAATAAGCTTGGCGTCATCACTGAAAAAGTGACGACACGAATCATTTCCCACAGTTTTAATTTGATGGAAGGAATTTAATCATGGCTGCAAAAGAAGTACGTTTTGGCGACGACGCCCGTAATAAAATGCTGAAAGGCGTTAATATCTTAGCAAATGCTGTTCGTGTGACGCTTGGCCCTAAAGGCCGTAACGTCATTCTGGACAAATCTTTTGGTGCGCCGATCATCACCAAAGACGGTGTTTCAGTAGCGAAAGAAATCGAACTGGAAGACAAGTTTGAAAACATGGGTGCGCAAATGGTGAAAGAGGTTGCCTCTAAAGCCAATGACGAAGCGGGTGACGGCACCACCACTGCCACTGTACTGGCACAGAACATTATCAGCGAAGGTGTGAAAGCCGTTGCTGCTGGTATGAACCCAATGGATCTGAAGCGCGGTATCGATAAAGCAGTCACTGCTGCAGTAGCCGAGTTGAAAGCGCTGTCTCAGCCTTGCACTGACAGCAAAGCCATTGCTCAGGTCGGTACTATCTCTGCCAACTCTGATGCTGAAATCGGCAAAATCATTGCTGATGCGATGGACAAAGTAGGCAAAGAAGGCGTTATCACTGTTGAAGAAGGCCAGGCGCTGGACAACGAACTGGACGTGGTTGAAGGTATGCAGTTCGACCGTGGTTACTTGTCTCCGTACTTCATCAACAATCAGGAAGCGGGCCAGATTGAACTGGATAACCCATTCATCCTGAACGTTGATAAGAAAATCTCTAACATCCGTGAATTGCTGCCAGTACTTGAAGGTGTAGCAAAAGCAGGCAAGCCGCTGTTGATCATCGCAGAAGATGTGGAAGGCGAAGCCTTAGCGACTCTGGTTGTCAACAACATGCGCGGTATTGTTAAAGTTGCTGCGGTGAAAGCACCAGGTTTTGGCGACCGTCGTAAAGCCATGCTGCAGGATATCGCTGCGCTGACCAACGGCACCGTGATTTCTGAAGAAATCGGCATGGAACTGGAAAAAACCACGCTGGAAGATTTGGGTACCGCCAAGCGCGTCGTTATCACCAAAGACAACACTACCATCATTGATGGTGCCGGTGATGAAGAGACCATTGCTGGTCGCGTCAAGCAAATCCGTCAGCAAATCGAAGAAGCCACTTCAGATTACGACAAAGAAAAACTGCAAGAGCGTCTGGCCAAGTTGGCTGGCGGTGTTGCGGTGATCAAAGTCGGCGCTTCTACTGAAATGGAAATGAAAGAGAAAAAAGCTCGCGTAGAAGATGCGCTGCACGCAACCCGTGCGGCAGTTGAAGAAGGCGTAGTCCCTGGCGGTGGTGTGGCTCTGGTACGTGTAGCTGCTAAGCTGGTTGATCTGACCGGAGAAAACGAAGATCAAAACCACGGTATCAAAATTGCGCTGCGTGCGATGGAATCTCCGTTGCGTCAGATCGTTGATAACGCTGGTGAAGAATCGTCTGTTGTGGTCAACAAAATCAAAGATGGCTCAGGCAACTTTGGTTACAACGCAGCCAACGAAACCTATGGCGACATGCTGGAAATGGGTATTCTGGATCCAACCAAAGTCACGCGCTCTGCTCTGCAGTTCGCCGCTTCTGTTGGTTCTCTGATGATCACCACCGAAGCCATGGTGACCGAACTGCCAAAAGATGACTCAGCTGCCCCAGATATGGGCGGTATGGGTGGCATGGGCGGTATGGGTGGAATGATGTAGCGCCAGCCAGTAACACGGCTATACCAATGAAACAGGGGGATGCATTAGCATCCCCCTGTTTTTTTATGTATGACTCGGCCTGATAACATTGAGAAATGGACTTGGGTTGCTCAGTATCAATCAGTAGTTGGCAGCACAGTAAAGACCTGCCATGAACTTTCATGCCGAATAAAATACACGGTTCTATCACTGAGTTTAACCTCAATGATTTTTGCATGATCATGCTGAAGAGACATTGAGTCTTCATGGGGAGTCACTGCCACGATAAAACCATCAAATAATGGATCATGAATATCGTAATCAGAGAAATCAGGGTTGTGCTGGTATTGCTGTGCGAACTCGAATAGTGTTTCAAAGTGATGCGAACTGGTAATTTGGTGTTCTATAATGGCATCAATATTTTCCTGACATTCCGAGTAAACAACTGTGGAATTGTCAAACATAGACTCTTGCTGATTACAAAGATGTGAGGGAGTAGGGACTTCAATGTCACCCTCTGCAGAACTTAAGGCAATAGCACAGATTAAAACCAAGAGTATCATTTTCATAGGAAACCAGCCCTTTCAAGACGCTTAACCATTTTTGTTTCAAGGTCATTCCGCCAAAAATCAAAACTACGATGCTCAGCCATCAGTTCAGCAACAACCTCCGCTACGTTGGACATTGTTTTTAACGATAAATAAGTAGCAAAGTATTGATTTGCGCGCCCTAAGTTTCTGGTCGTTGCCCCAATACGGCCAGACGTTTTGTGAGTACCGTGCTCCAGAATACGGCCACTTGTATCCATCTCAAATCCGGTAGGGTCAGCTACAGCATCAACAATAAGTTGCAGGCTTTCTTCAAGACTAACCTTCCTAATGTCATCTAGAAGCTGAGTACGGGTTGCTATCGCCATGGCTTTGGAGCGAAGTATATTGCTTATTGTGCCCAGTGATAACTCATTCTCAGAAAAGAAATCATAAATCATAGCAACCTAGACACGCTCCATTACAGCGGAGCATTTATTTTGTAGGAGCCTGTTTCTGATATTGAGCAGTTTATTTTTAGCTTTGATGACATCCATGTGCGTAACTCTTTTGTAAAATGAGTTATCTTACACATTGTTTTTATTATGTCAATAATTTGTATTTTTTGTGGTTATTTCGTCTTGGTGGTATTGCTCGGCTACGCAGTAATGGGCTGCTGCTACCCGACATGCACCCAGATTTGTTCTGAACCTGAGAACCCGGCCTTTGCGCCGGGTTTTTTATTGCGATAAACAATGAAAACAATTTTACACAACTAAATGAACTCAATTCAGTCTATAGTCATATAGTAATGATTAAAGTTTAACCATGCTTGGGGTAGAAAACTTTATGGTAAGGTTGCACCCAAGCTGAGCTCGTTATCAGTTGAGTACAACTCAATTGCATTAAGTAGTGGAGGGCACTATGTTCGGTAACAATCGCAACGGTAAAAATTGGCGTCAATTGATCATAGCTAGTGCTGTGGCCGGATTCATGGGATTTGGTTTTGCTAGCATGGCCAGTGAGCCAGCGGAGCTAAACTTAAGTTTTGATGAGCCCGAAAAGTTTACGGATATTCGTCCTGCCAATGAAAACCGGACACGGTTTCGTGAGCGGACGCTGGCTAGTTTTGAGCGTATATTTGAAGAGTTTGCGGCGGAATTGCCAGCAGGCTACCAGTGGACAGTCACCGTCACTGATATTGATTTGGCGGGCGACGTGAATCCCATGTATACCCGCAATGGTCAGGACATCCGGGTGGTGAAAGATTTATACTCGCCCCGGGTTGCCTTTAGCCATGAATTACGAGATGCCTACGGAGCGCAGGTTGTAGCGGATGATGAAAACATCCGCGATATGGGCTTCTTGCAAAGCCCGCGTATGGTGGGGCCGCGTCATCAGGAGCTTCGTTACGAGTACACCATGCTCAAGCGTTGGTTCGAGCGTGACTTGATGCCAAAAATTGAAGCGCATCAGGCCAAGCTACCTAAAGTAAGTGAGTAGTGAATACGATCTGCTCAGGCAGTCAGCAAAACGGCAAGCTTAGGCTTGCCGTTTTTTATGGATGAACTAAGTGAATTAGTGATTATCTTTTAAGGCGAGCTGAAACTCTTGCACCGTTTGATGCAACCATTTCAGTTGTTGCACGGCTTTTTGCAAGGTAGCGGTATTAAATTGCTGGCTGTGTCGCATGGCAGCCACTAGCTCGGCCGTTTCTGCCAAATAAGGCATAAAGCGCGGACTATCGCTTTGAAAGCCAGCTTCTTTGGGGAAAATCGCTTTGTGCTTGCCCTTGCCGTGTTGTTGCAACTGATTGAGGGCCGCATCGGCGTCAACCACTTTACGGTACAGTTCTTTTAAGTTGGCATCCAGTTGATCCAGCAGTTGATCCATTCAGCGTGCATCCTACAGTGGTGTATTAAAGCGGCCCCATGCATAGGGTAACGTATACCGCCAGAATGGCACCTATTATGCCATAAAGTTGTCAGGACGGCAGTACAGCAATTGCTCGCTCAATATTTCATTTTGCACTGATTTGTTATATCATCTCACTCCAATTGATGATGCAGGTGTTCGTGGTGATTAGCCAAAGTAAAAGTTTACTGGATAAAGCAGGTATTGCATTAACGTCGCTCTGTGCGGTGCACTGCATTTTATTGCCTGTATTGCTGCCAGTGATCCCATTGCTGGGGGCTAGTTTTTTAGCGAATGAAAGCTTTGAGCGGGCGGCTTTGTTGTTGACCATGGTGCTGGGGTTTATCGCACTATTTTCTGGTTTTCACCGCTACCATCGTAAACTTTACCCCTTCTACTCGCTATTTTTAGGCGGTTTTATCTACTGGCATAAAGATTCGTTTGGCCACCACTTAGAGCCTGCGGTGCTTACCGTTGGTGCGGCCTTTGTTGTACTGGCGCATGTGCTCAATATGCGGCTGTGTCAGCGTTGCACCGATTGCAAAACCGATTCCGAGCCCGTTCAGGGCTAATCCCTTCCTGCTTTTTACTATCTATTGACTATTTTAAAGCATTTGTCAGCTTATTTGACTTCACTCTATGCGTCATGTAGCTTTTATAAAAGACTTAGAGATTGAACTACATTAGACCCTTGAAGGGTTTATGCTTGATTCCGAAACTACGCGGTTTATGATTGATATTAGAATTCTTTATTTTGTAACTATATTTACGTTTGTTTTTACAGTGGTTCCTCTTTACATCATAAAGTACTATAAACCAGACGGATATCGTCCAAATATTATATTTTGCGGAGCTTTAAGCTTTATCGTACCTCCATTCGCCTGGTTATACTTTGCTTGGGCGATAGGTAATTACCTACGCTATAAGCCAGACAGAGAAAAAATAGAATCGTAGATGCTGTCAAGCCGGTCTTATACCGGCTTTTTTAGTTTGTCATGCAACCACATTCGGCTACGGGCCGGGTAGTTGGTAAAGATCCCATCCACCCCCAGTTGTAGCATTTCTTCAATTTCGTCTGGTTGATCAACGGTATACACATAAACACACAGACCCAGCGCGTGTGCTCGCTCGACCAGTTCTTGATCCATAAAGTTAATTTCGCAATGCACTGAATACATACCCAACTGCCTGGCGTAATCAGCATAATTCAGCTGCAGGCTGGCGGTTAAGGCACCAAGCCTGAGTTCTGGTACCGCGTTTTTGAGTTTCAGCAGCAAGTGATGATTAAATGAGGACACAAGCAGCTCGGATAGTTCGAAACCCAGTTCGCTTTGTGCCCGGGTCAGCAGTGCCAGCAAGGGCTCGACAGTATTTTTGCCCTTTAACTCAATATTAAGCCAGCAGCGACCATGCACCAGTTGCAGCACTTGCCATAAAGTGGGAATGCGCTGGCCTTGGCCAGCATCCAATTGCATCAAATACGATAAGGTATGTTGGTAAATGGTGCCGGAGCCATTGGTGGTGCGCTCCAGCTTTGGGTCGTGGATGACAATCAGCTCGTCATCGACGGCATAGACGTCGATTTCAATAGCATCAGCCCCTTGCAACAAGGCTTGCTCGATAGCCAGCAGGGTATTTTCCGGGAACTCACCACTGGCGCCACGATGAGCAATGATGTGCATGCTACCTCCGTGTCATCTGTTCTATTGAGCTTAGCCAGCTTGCAGACGATTGGCAAAAGGTGCACCCATTCGGGTGATGCTGCCGGCCTCTTGCCCATCCAGAAACTCGATTTGCTCTGGCGCAAAGGCCAGTACCACGGTCGAGCCCAATTTAAAGCGGCCCATTTCTGCACCCTTTTCCAGCCGCACTGCGGTAGACCCAGTGGCCGGGTACTGCCAGCGATGGATGCTTTTACCGGTCGGTGGCGTGATGGTGCCTGCCCAGACAGTTTCTATACTGGCGACAATGGTGGCTCCGACCAATACCAAAGCCATCGGGCCAAGCTCGGTATCAAAAATAGTCACCACTCGTTCGTTGCGGGCAAACAGATTAGGTACATGTTCAGCCGTTAAAGGATTCACCGAAAATAAGTCGCCCGGTACATAGACCATTTCACGCAAGGTCCCACTGACCGGCATATGAATACGGTGGTAATCTTTAGGGGCCAGATAAATGGTAGCAAACTGGCCGCCTAAAAAAGGCTCTGCGGTAGCGGCTTCGCCACCCAGTAAGGCTTGTAAGGAATATTGATGATTCTTGGCCTGCACCAGTTCGCCGTTGGTGATAGGACCTAGTTGGCTGATGGTGCCATCGACCGGGTGGGCAACAATGGTTGGATCATCGGCCAGTGGACGAATGCCGTCTTTTAATGGCCGGGTGAAGAATTCATTAAAGCTGGCGTAATCGCGGGCCTGCTCGTGTTGAGCTTCAGTCATATCGATTTTGAATGCTTTGATAAACAGTTTGATCAGAAGGTGGCTAAACACACCAAGCCGGGCCGCAGCCAACCAGCCTACCATTCTGGAAAGCAGATGTTTGGGCATGATGTATTGCAAGATTATTTTTACTTTATCCATAGGGTACTCAAGTTAAGTCACAGGTTACGATTAAAGGTAATTGGGTTTATCTTCCGCCATGCTGGTTAGGATCTTCAGATAACTCTGATAGCGTATCTCGCTGATATGGCCATCAGCAACTGCCTGAAGAATAGCGCAGCCGGGATCGGTGATGTGTTTGCAGTCGCGGAATTTGCAGTGGCCAAGGTAATCCCGAAATTCAATAAAACCGGCGGTGACTTGCTCCGGGTTAAAATGCCATAAGCCAAATTCACGAATACCGGGCGAGTCAATCAGTTGGCCGCCATCGGGCAGATGATACAACCGCGAAGCCGTGGTGGTGTGCTGACCAAGGCCGGACACGCTGGAGACATCCCGCGTCGATAACTGCAGTTCGGGCAGGATGCTGTTCATCATCGATGATTTCCCCACGCCGGATTGGCCGACCAAAATACTGGTGCCCTGGCGCAATAACGTCTTGAGCGCGTCCATACCAAGACCGGTATGAGCACTGACCCACAGGTAGTCGTAGCCAATGCGTTCGTAAACCGCCAGTTGCTCTTCCAGCACTTCACGTTCAGCGTCGCTCAGCATATCGGCTTTGTTGATCACCAGCAATGGGGGGATGTCGGTCACTTCAGCCGCGACCAGATAGCGATCGATGATGTTGCAAGAAAACTCTGGTAGCACGGATGATACCACCACAATGCGGTCGATATTGGCGGCGACTGGTTTTAAGCCATCGTAGAAATCCGGACGAAGTAGCACGCTCTGGCGATCAGCGATGGCATCAATAATGCCTTCGACGCCACCTTGCGGCTGACGGGCTTTACGCCAGACCACTCGATCACCGGTAACGGCCGAGTTTAAAGAGCGGCGTAAGTTGCAACGGATGACATCGCCGTTCTCTGATTCGACATCGGCGTGTTGACCAAAGCGGCTTAAAATCAAGCCTTGCTCAGATCCAAGGTACAGCGAATCTTCCGCTGGTGGCGCTTGCTTTTTATCCGCATCGCTCAGCCGGCGCTGGTTCTGCTGCGCTATACGTTGTTGTTGCTGTTTGGTTAAGCGTCGTTTTGGGCTCACACAATTTTGCCTGTAGCTCTGCTCCGGCCTGAGCGTTTCGCACTGACTAGGAGCGGATGAAGATGCGGTGTATGATAACCGGAATCCGATAAGTTACAAAGTAAAGACGCAGCGAGGCAGCGATAGCAATGAACGAACAAAACTTGATTTGGTTGGATCTGGAAATGACCGGCCTGAACCCGAAAACCGATGTTATTTTGGAAATCGCCACCATTGTTACCGATAGCGAGCTGAATGTACTGGCTGAAGGGCCCTCTTTAGCGATCAAACAGCCTGACTCGGTGCTGGATGGCATGGACCCTTGGTGCGTGAAGCAGCATGGTCAAAGTGGCCTGACCGAACGCTGCCGTACCAGCTCGGTCAGTTTGGCCGAAGCAGAGCAGCAAACACTGGCCTTTTTGCGCCAGTATGTGGCTGCGGGAAAATCGCCCATGTGTGGCAATAGTATTGGTCAGGATCGCCGTTTTCTGGTGGAGTATGCGCCTGAGTTGGAAGCCTACTTTCATTACCGTAATCTGGATGTCAGCACTGTGAAAGAGTTGGCTCGTCGCTGGGCACCCGACGTATTGCAGCAGGTGAAAAAGCAGGGCAGTCATCTGGCGTTGGATGATATCCGTGACTCGATCGCTGAATTAGCCACCTACCGCACCCACTTTTTTAAATTCTAGGTCTAAAAGGGCTTGCTTTCGGCGCTGGTTTTTGTAAAATGCGCGCCATCAGGACAAACACCAGTGTTCTGCATTGCGAGTATAGCTCAGCTGGTAGAGCGCGACCTTGCCAAGGTCGAGGTCACGAGTTCGAACCTCGTTACTCGCTCCACATTCCCAAAAAGCAGCCGTCAGGCTGCTTTTTGCTTTTCTGATTCTTACTATTTATCAGGCATCCCGTGGCAGACCCTTTTGAATGATTCGTACCAATCGCTCGGTTTGTCTTGGCAGGATGGAATCATTAAGCCATTGCTTTTTTTGCTGCTGGTGCAGTGCCCATTGAATATGCTCCTGTACCATGGAGCTGGCTAGCTGTAGTCGAGTATTCAGTTCTGCAACTATCGCTTGATCATAGGGTGCATTTCCGAGTGCTACTGCCAGGTTACGTTGCCAGCGTTCATAGCCAATTCGTCGAATTGGGCTGCCCTCTGTCCGTTGTAAAAACTCGGTTTCATCCCATTGAAACAAACTCAGTAAGCTTTGCTCGCGCCAGTGCTGGCGAATTTGGTAATCCGGCTCGATGCTGAGCGGCGCCTGACGATTTTCCGGGCATACCAGTTGGCAGTCATCGCAGCCATAAATCCGATTACCGATTAATGGCCGAAGCGCTTCCGGAATCGCTTCTTTTAGCTCAATGGTTAGATAAGAAATGCAGCGACGTGCATCGACCACATAAGGTTCAACGATGGCTTGGGTTGGGCAACTGGTGATGCAGGCAACACAAGGGCCGCAATCGCCGGTGGCTGGCTCATCAACCGGCAGTGGGATATCCACCAACAATTCACCGAGGAAAAACCAGGAACCAGCCGTTTCATTCAGCAATAAGCTATGTTTACCAACCCAACCAAGTCCGGCTTTTTGCGCTAAGGGCCGCTCCAGAATGGGAGCCGAGTCGACAAAGGGGCGGTAGCCAAGCTCAGTGACGCTGTGCTGAATGCGTGTTGCTAATTGCTTAAGTTTATTACGGATCACCTTGTGGTAATCGCGGCCCAGTGCATAACGGCTAATGTAGGCTTGTGAAGGGTCACTTAAATTGGTGGCAAAACGAGCCTGCTGTGGCAAGTAGTCCATGCGAACGGAAATCACCCGCAAAGTTCCGGGCAGTAGCTCATGAGGCCGGGCACGCATCATGCCGTGGCGCTCCATGTAGTCCATCTCACCATGGTACTGCTTGTCCAGCCATGCTTGCAGGCGCGGCTCTTCCCGGCTTAGGTCGGTGTCGGTAATGCCGCACTGTGAAAAGCCAAGCTCAAGGGCCCAGCTTTTAATTTGATCTGCCAGTGATTGCAAAGCCATACATAGGTGTTGTTGGTTTATGGTGTGGTTATCTTACCATAGAGCGGCTTACCCTTGGTTTATTCTGTATTAAGCGGGTTTCAGCCTATTAGGGATAACAGTGGCGCTGAATTTTTGATAAAATCGACGGTCATAACAGCAGTAGAACAAAGGCGAGTGCAGTGCAACCAATATCTTACCGTCTGATTTTGTCCGATGAAGCGGCGACACAGGCTGTTTCAGCCCAGCTGGCGCAGTTGCTGCCGGGTCGCGCTCTGTTGTACTTAGAAGGCCCGCTGGGTGCTGGTAAAACGACCTTTAGTCGCGGTTTGTTGCATGCGTTGGGGCATAAAGGGGCGGTAAAGAGCCCGACGTATACTCTGGTAGAGCCGTATCAGCTGGCGACTAGACAAATTTATCATTTTGATTTATACCGGTTAACAGATCCGGAAGAGCTTGAATTTATTGGTGGTAGAGATTATTTCAGCGCCGATGCACTTTGCCTGGTCGAGTGGCCAGAGCGTGGCGTGGGCTTTTTACCACCCGCTGATTTACAGCTGCAATTGGATTACGACGTCGAAGACCCTGAACACAGCCGGACTCTGACGTTGCATGGCATGAGCCCGTTAGGCCGGTCGATTGTAGCTACCATGAGTGTCGATAAAAAATTGAGTGCTGATGAAAAATAATAACAATAATTTTGGCTTTGCTCTGTTTTGTTTGCTGGTACTTAGTTACCCATTGCAGCTATGGGCTGCCAGCAACGAGGTCCAAAGTATTCGTATCTGGCCTTCACCAGAGAATACCCGTGTTGTGTTTGATCTGGCCGCGGAACCGGCTCATAACTCTTTTGCGCTCGATAATCCGGATCGCTTTGTCATTGACCTGCGCCAGCACAAGGCACAAGCCCGTTTACCCGGTACGGATGGCGAAGCAGACCTGATTACCTCGATCCGCTCCAGCTACACTGCCAGCAACCAAACGCTACGCATCGTTTTGGATTTATCGTCCAAAGCCTCAGCCAATGTGTTCTCATTACCGCCGACAGGTCCTTACGGTCATCGCCTGGTGGTGGATTTTAAGGGCGAGCAGCGCGAGTTGCCGGTGGCGCAAGCCAGAGCGCAGCGCCAGCCCGGCAGGGATATTATTATTGCCATTGATGCCGGACATGGTGGTGAAGACCCTGGCTCCATTGGTCCTTCGGGCACTTTTGAGAAAAATCTGGTACTGCCGATATCTCGTCGTCTGGCCGAGTTGATTAACAATGAGCCCGGCATGAAAGCGGTACTGGTTCGCACCGGCGATTACTTTGTCCATCTGAACCGGCGCACCGATATTGCCCGTGAGCTGCAAGCTGACTTACTGGTATCCATTCATGCCGATGCATTTACCTCGCCGCAGCCACGGGGCGCAGCGGTGTGGGTGTTGTCACTGCGGCGTGCAACGTCTGAAGTAGGCCGGATGCTGGAACAAAAAGAGCGGCACTCTGAGCTGCTCGGTGGGGTGGGTGATGTCATCCGCGATTCGACGCAAGAGCGCTATTTAGCGCAAACGGTGTTGGATTTATCAATGAATCACTCGATGGTCTCAGCCCATCAGGCTGCAACCCATGTTTTGACTGAACTTGGGCAAATCACCCGGTTGCACCGGCGTGAGCCGCAAGCCGCCAGCCTTGCGGTACTGCGCTCGCCGGATATTCCATCGATTCTGGTTGAGGTCGGCTTTATCTCCAATCCGCAAGAAGAGCAACAGTTGCGTACGGCACAGCATCAGCAGCGTTTGGCACAATCGATGTTTCAGGGGCTGCGGCGTCATTTTCGGGCATCGCCACCGGCCGATTCATTGTTTGCCCAGCAGCGTACCCGAGAGTACCGGGTACAAAGAGGTGATTCCTTATCCATCGTTGCTCAGCGCCACAATGTATCGGTGGATGCCTTGCGCCAACACAATCAGTTAAACGGTGACACCATTCGGATTGGTCAGGTTCTGCGGATCCCAGATTGATGCCAATTCAAATCCTACCGCCACAATTGGCCAACCAAATTGCAGCGGGCGAGGTGGTTGAGCGCCCTGCCTCCGTGGTGAAAGAGCTGGTGGAAAACGCCTTGGATGCAGGTGCCAGCCAAATTGATATCGATATCGAAAAAGGCGGAGCTCGCTTAATTCGGGTGCGTGACAATGGCTGTGGTATCGCGCAGCAAGAGCTAACACTGGCACTAAGTCGTCATGCTACGAGCAAGATTGGTAGTCTGGATGACTTGGAACATATCATGAGTCTCGGTTTTCGCGGCGAAGCACTGGCTAGTATCAGCTCAGTGGCCCGATTGCGATTGACCTCTCGTCCGGCTCAGCAGGAAGCAGCATGGCAGGCGAGTGCTGAAGGCCGTGAAATGAATGTGCAATTAAAGCCAGCAGCGCACCCAACCGGTAGCAGTGTTGAAGTGCAGGATTTATTTTTTAACACGCCAGCCAGGCGCAAGTTTCTTCGTACGGAAAAAACCGAATTCTCCCATATTGATGAATTGATCAAACGGCTGGCATTAAGCCGTTTCGATGTTGGCTGGAGTTTAACGCACAATAGTCAAAGCATTCGGCGACTCAAACCCGCGAGTACGGCGGCTCAGCAGCTTCAGCGTGTAGCCAGCTTGTGTGGCCGGGTTTTTGCGGAACACGCCTGTTGGATTGAAAATCAACATCAGGAATTGAAGCTATGGGGTTGGTTGTTGCCCCCTGCAGCCATTGAGCAACAAGGCTGTCAGTATAGTTACGTCAACGGCCGCATGATGCGTGATAAACTGCTTAATCATGCCATCCGTCAGGCCTATGGTGAACGATTAACAGACAGCCAACAACCTGTGTTTGTGTTGTATCTGGAGTTGCCTGCGCATGATGTCGATGTCAATGTGCATCCAGCCAAGCATGAAGTGCGTTTTCATCAGGCACGGTTGGTGCATGACTTTGTCGTGTCTGCACTAAGTGATGCACTGCAGCAAGTGACGCCTGTAACGACTCCGTCAGCAGCGCGTTCGGTTGAGGCGGCTTCAATGCCTGTTTCTGATAGTTATTCTTCAGCGATATCCGCGGCTCAGCCTGGCCACAGGTCAGAATCGGGCTCAACGTCGAACAAGGCCTCGCCTTACAGCAGTGCATACCGGTCTCAGACGTCGACTAGTCAGGTGGGGTCACAGCTGAATTATTTGGCGATGCAGCAGCAGGCAGTTCGTGATCAGCCTGCGCAAGCAATGACCGCATCCGTCTTAAGTGTGCAGAATCGTTTTTTACTGCAAAGCAAACAGGATCAGGTGCAACTGGTTAGTGTAGCCAAGGCACTGGTACTTCAGTGGCAGCAGCAGTCGCCCGAGCCTCGCCCGCTACTGGTGCCACTTCGGATGGTGCTTTTGAGTGAAGAGCAGCAGCAGCTACAACACGTCGCCAGCTGGTTGGTGCAGCTCGGGATTGATGTGCTACTGCATGATGAGTTGGCGATTATCCGGGCCGTACCCGCATGGTTGCAGCGTAGCCCGCTGGAACGCTGCTTTATGCCGTTTTGTTTGCATCTGGCAACGCAGGACACTTCGCAGCAGGATGCTATCCAACAAGAGACTATGCAACAAGAAGCTATGCAACAAGAAGCGATGCAACAAGAAGCGATGCAACAAGAAGCGATGCAGCGAGTGCTGATGCAAGCGGTTGATCTACTACTGAAGGCGCATTGGGTCCAACTGGACTATGTTGTACAATGCTATCCATCGCTGCAGCAACAGCCGCCTGAGGAAGCCATCATGGACGTTGACCTAAGCTCGGTGCTGGCGGCTCTGGAGGCATCATTTCAATGATGCAGCACGAAAATACCGTTATTTTTCTGATGGGACCGACGGCATCAGGTAAAACCGAGTTAGCACTGGCGCTGGCTGCTGAGCGCCCGGTAGACATTATCAGCGTAGACAGTGCCTTAATTTATCGCGGCATGGATATTGGTACCGCTAAGCCTTCAGCCGCAGAATTGGCATTGGCGCCGCATTATTTGATTGATATTAAAGACCCTGTTGAGGCGTATTCAGCGGCAGATTTCCGGCAGGATGCGCTCAGCTGCATTCAGCAGAGTGTGCAGCAGGGCCGTTTGCCAGTGCTCGTGGGTGGTACCATGTTGTACTTTAAAGCCTTACTGGAAGGCATTTCGCCTTTGCCCGCTGCCGATCCAGCCATACGCGCACAGATCGAGCAGCAAGCATCAGAGCATGGCTGGCATGCATTGCATCAGGAACTTTCTCTGGTCGATCCGGTCTCAGCTGAACGTATACATCCAAATGATCCGCAACGTATTAATCGGGCTTTGGAAGTTTACCGTATAACAGGTCAGAGCATGACTCAGCTGACGCAACAGAAAGGCGAGTTGTTCCCGTATCCGGTTCGACAATTTGCCATCGCACCAGGCGATCGATCTGAGCTGCATCAGCGTATAGCTGTACGATACCAGCACATGCTTTCTGCAGGTTTCGAGCAGGAAGTTCAGCAATTGAAACAACGGCACGATCTGCATTTAGATTTGCCGGCAATACGCTGTGTTGGCTATCGACAAATGTGGCGCTATCTGGATGGAGACATTGACTACCAGCAGATGACCGAACAAGCGATTGCAGCCACACGACAACTAGCGAAGCGGCAATTGACCTGGTTGCGCGGCTGGCCGGATGTAAACTGGTTGAAAACTGAAGCAAAAGTGAATGAAAACTTGCAAGCGGTGTTAACTTCGCTAAGCTAAATTTGGAAGCAAAAAAATAGTCAGTAGTAGAACTTGAAATTTTTAAAATAATCCATATATCAAGCGGACTTATAAAAATAAGGAATGCGGCACATGGCAAAAGGCCAATCTTTACAGGATCCTTTCCTGAATACATTACGTCGGGAACGTATCCCGGTTTCAATTTACCTGGTGAATGGTATCAAGCTGCAGGGGCAGGTTGAGTCTTTTGATCAGTTCGTCATTTTGCTGAAAAATACCGTCAGCCAAATGGTGTATAAGCACGCCATTTCAACGGTTGTGCCTTCACGTGCTGTCAATACTATGATGGCAACCAATAGTGGGAATGACTCTGACGACGTTGAAGAGTGAGTCGACTGCCAAAGTGGCAGGCCATGATACCGGATCGTTTGCTGAAATCGAGCGAGCGATTTTGGTTCAGGTGGAGTTTTCGGCTGACCGACAACAAGACAGTCTGGATGAGTTAAAGCTGCTAGCCAGCTCTGCCGGTGTCGATGTTGCAACCGTGGTACGTTGTCGTCGGCAAGCACCGGACAGTCGCTACTATGTCGGATCAGGCATTGCCGATCATTTAGCTGAGCAGGTCGAGTCTGCTGAGCTCAGTGTCATCATCTTTAATCATAATTTATCGCCAGCACAAACCCGTAATTTGGAAAAACGTTGTCAATGCCGGGTGATTGATCGTACCAGTTTAATTTTGGACATATTTTCACAGCGTGCTCGCAGTTACGAAGGCAAGCTGCAGGTTGAACTGGCTCAATTAAAACATTTGTCTTCGCGTCTGGTTCGTGGCTGGGACAATATTGAACGTCAAAAAGGCGGTATTGGTTTACGCGGTCCGGGGGAAACCCGGCTGGAAACCGATCGTCGTTTATTACGACAGCGCGTCACTGCATTACGTCAACGTCTGGATAAATTAACCAAACAGCGGCAGCAAGGTCGTCAGGCCCGGCAACGAGCAGAGATCCCAGTGTTGGCCTTAGTGGGTTATACCAATGCAGGAAAATCATCGCTATTCAATCGCTTAACTCAAGCCAATGTCCATGCGGCCGACCAGCTGTTTGCCACCTTGGACCCCACCCTACGTCGTATTGATATCGCGGATTACGGTCCTGCTGTACTTGCCGATACGGTTGGCTTTATTCGTGAGCTGCCCCATGATTTGGTCGCTGCGTTCAAATCAACTTTACAAGAAAGTCAGGATGCCGATTTAGTTTTGCTGGTGGTAGACTATGCGGACAGCGATCATCAGAGTAAACTGGATCAAGTTCAGCTGGTGCTGACTGAGATTGAAGCGGACTCGGTGCCACAATTGTTGGTGTGGAATAAAATTGATCAATGTGACCTAACTGCCCGTATTGATTACGATGAGCAGGGGGTTGCGCAGGCCGTGTTTGTCTCTGCACATAGCGGCGATGGTATTGATTTATTGCAACAAGCGATCCGGCAGCGACTATCGACAGATTATGTGCAATTGAACTTGTCTTTACCTTCATCTGCAGGGGAATGGCGAGCACGTTTGCATCAACTAAAAGCGGTCAAGCAAGAAACATTTACCGAGCAAGGCCATGCCTTAATCACGATTTCACTATCGGCTGCTGACTGGGGGCGACTACTGCAGCAAAGTAGTGGTCTGCTGGAAAACTATATCGTCAGTTGAACGCTTTTTTGATACATTAACCGCATGAGTAATTAATTGGAGTAAACCATGGCTTGGAATGAGCCGGGCAAGAACGGCAAGGACAACGACCCCTGGAAACAGGGTGGACGTGATCAAGGCCCGCCCGATTTAGATGAAGTATTTCGCAACTTTGGTAAAAAGTTTGGCGGTATTTTTGGTGGCAAAGGTGGAGGCTCGGCTGGCTCCTCTGGTGGCGGCTCTATCACGACCCTGTTGTTGTTGATTATCATTGTCGCTGGTCTGGTATGGGCTTTTAGTGGTTTTTACACCATAAAAGAATCCGAACGCGGTGTTATTTTGCGCTTTGGTCAGTACCACAGTGAAGTGGGCTCTGGTATTCACTGGAAGCCAACCTTTGTTGATCGAGTGACACCAGTTGATATCACGAGTGTCCGGTCATTCAGAACCGATGGTTTCATGTTAACGCAGGATCAAAATCTGGTACGGGTAACCTTTGAAATCCAGTACCGTGTGTTTGACGCACGTTCTTATTTGTTCTCTGTCGTGAACGCCGATAGCAGCTTGCAAGAAGCCACTGATGCTGCCTTGCGTTTTGTGATTGGTCACTCACTGATGGATGATATCCTGACCCGGGGCCGTGAAGTGGTTCGGCAAAATACCCGGCAGGAACTGGAAACTATCATTACACCTTATCAAATGGGTCTGACCTTGGTTGATGTCAACTTCCGTGATGCACGCCCACCAGAAGAAGTGCGTGATGCCTTCGATGATGCCATTGCGGCACAGGAAGATCAGGAGCGTTTTGTGCGTGAAGCCGATGCGTATGCGCGGGAAATTGAACCGAGAGCTCGTGGTCAGGTTAACCGTGTGATGCAAGAAGCGGAAGCCTACCGTCAGCAAGTGATTCTGCGCGCACAAGGTGAAGTAGCTCGCTTTGCACAGTTACTGCCTGAGTATGTGGCAGCGCCTCGCGTTACCCGTGAGCGTTTGTACATCGAAGCGATGGAAGAAGTGTACAGCAATACCTCGAAAGTTATGGTTGATGTAACGAGTGGTAACAACATTATGTACTTACCTTTGGATCAAATGATCAAAGGTGGTAGCTCCGGTTCCGGCTCCAGCTCGTCCAGTGCGATCCCGGTGACACCGCAGCGTTCATCGCAGGATTCACAAAATACGGCACCACGGCAGGACGTTCTGCGCGGTGGCACTAATCGCGATGGGAGACGTTAAGCCATGAAGAATTTAATTGTTGCAATTGTAGTGGTGGCTGGCCTTATCGTAGCTTCGGCACTGTTTGTTGTGCCAGAAGGCGAACGTGCCATTGTCATTCAGTTTGGTAAAATCCAGCGGGATGCTGGCGATCAGGTGCGGGTGTTTGAGCCTGGCTTGCACTTCAAAATTCCGATGATCGATACCGTGCGGAAACTGGATGCAAGGGTGCAAACCCTGGACGATCAAGCAGACCGTTTTGTGACCGCAGAGAAGAAAGATTTGTTGGTCAATAGTTACGTGAAATGGCGCATTCGTGACTTTGGTCAGTACTTCCTGAGTACTGGTGGTAACACCATGCAAGCTGAAGTGCTATTGAAGCAGTACATTAACAACGGCTTGCGGACTGAGTTTGGTACCAGAACCATTCCAGAGATTGTCTCTGGAGAGCGTACTGAGTTGATGGATAGTGCCTTGCAACAAGCCGGTATTGCGGCGCAAGAGCTGGGAATTGAAGTCATCGATGTACGTGTGAAGCAAATCAACCTACCCGATGAGATCAGTATCTCCATCTTTGCCCGGATGCGTGCAGAGCGTCAGGCCGTTGCGCGTGAGCATCGCTCTCGTGGTATGGAAGAAGCAGAGAAAATTCGCGCCGATGTAGATGCTCGCGTCACCGTTATGCTGGCGGACGCGGAGCGTAACTCCCGTACCGTTCGCGGTGAAGGGGATGCGCAAGCTGCCAATATCTATGCGGAAACCTACAGCCAGGATGCCGAGTTTTACTCCTTCATCCGCAGCTTGGAAGCGTATCGTCGTAGCTTCCGTAGTAAAGACGATGTGCTGGTTATTCAGCCGGATAACGATTTCTTCAAACACATGAAAACCAATCAAAAACCCTAGTAAGCTCAACCAGAGCAGGGTTTTAGGATGAAAACGAATGAAAAGGCCCTATGGGGCCTTTTTTGTCATCAGGTTTTGTAAAAGGCTATTGCGTATGTATCAGCACCTCTATCAGCATTTTTTATCCGGCCATCAGGGTAAACAGCACTTTGCCAGCCATTCGCATCACTTTTGGCCAGACGTCACCCGTCAGGCCATGCTGGAGTACTGGGACTTGAGCGCTGTGCATTCCGATGAGAAATGGCAGCAGGTGTTTGGTGACAAAGTCCCGGCCACCCAACAGTTACTCGCCGATGTATTAGGAAGTAAGCATCCGCAGCAATTGGTGTTTGCACCGAACACTCATGAGCTGGTGATGCGGCTGCTCAGTTGCTTTGATTGGCGTCAGCCGGTTCGCATTCTTACCACTGATAGTGAGTTTTATAGCTTTCAGCGCCAGGTTAGCCGCTTACAGGAAGATGGTCAGGTGGAGCTCACCGTGATCCCAACGGCCCCTTATGCCGATTTTGAACAACGCTTTATTGCTGCAGCAAACGAAGCTGAGTTTGATTTGGTGTTCTGCAGCCAGGTGTTCTTTAATTCAGGGGTGGCACTGACTGATTTAAATACCTTTGTGCAGCAGCTGGCTGCTGCAACCGATGCCATGATTGTTATTGATGGTTATCATGGCTTTATGGCACTGCCGCTTGATGTAAGTACCATTGAACATCGCATCTTTTATCTAGCTGGCAGTTATAAGTATGCCCAAGCGGGAGAAGGCTGTTGCTTTATGCTGACACCTGCAGGCAACCAGTACCGGCCTTTTTATACCGGCTGGTTTGCCGAGTTTGGTGCGCTGCAGCAAGAGCGCAGTGCGCAGGTACCTTACAGTGAGGATGGTTTTCGCTTTGCTGGGGCCACCATGGATTTCTCGGCCTTGTATCGATTGCATGCAGTGTTGCAGTTATTTCAGCAACAAAACATCACGGTGGCCAAAATTCACCAGTATGTGCAGCAGTTACAGCAGGCGTTTTTACAGCAACTCAAAGCCGTGGATCAGAGTATTTTAGGTGAAAAACAACTTTTACGGCGTGATCTCAGTTTGCATGGGCACTTTTTGACCTTTGCGCTCGAAGATGCAGCGATTGCCGAATCTTTATCGCGCTATTTAAAACAAAATCATATCCTTACCGATTTCAGAGGCAACCGTTTACGCTTCGGTTTTGCCATGTATCAACGGGCTGAGCAATTCGATTTAAGCTGCTTGTCGTTTTTTTCGCATAAAAAGTGAGTTTTTTTCAGCCATCCAGATGCAGTTTGCACAGAGTTTTGGTAGAATCCACGCCTTATTTTTTTCCGTGATGTAGGTACCATGGCCAAGAACGTCGTCGTGCTAGGCACCCAATGGGGTGACGAAGGTAAAGGTAAAATTGTTGATCTGCTAACTGATAAAGCCAGCTATGTTGTGCGCTATCAGGGTGGACATAACGCAGGCCATACGCTGGTCATTGATGGTGAGAAAACGGTATTGCACCTGATTCCATCAGGTATTTTGCGTGAGAATGTTACCTGCGTGATTGGTAATGGTGTGGTGCTGTCACCAGAAGCCTTGCTAAAAGAAATGGCAATGCTGGAGCAACGCGGCGTCCCAGTCAAAGAGCGGCTGGTACTTAGTGAAGCCTGCCCATTAATTTTGCCCATTCATGTTGCACTTGATGTCGCTCGTGAAAAAGCCCGTGGTGCCAAAGCGATTGGGACCACAGGTCGTGGTATCGGTCCTGCTTATGAAGACAAAGTGGCTCGCCGTGGCTTACGGGTTGGTGATTTATTTAACCCTGAGCTGTTTGCTGAGAAACTGAAAACGGTGATGGAGTTGCACAACTTCACCCTGACTCAGTACTACAAAGAAGAAGCCGTCGATTATCAGCAAACGTTGGATGATGCGCTGGCCATTGCCGATACGCTCAAAGCCATGGTCACCGATGTGACCGACTTATTGGATCGTGCCCGCCATGACGGCAAGTCCATCATGTTTGAAGGTGCCCAAGGCACCTTACTGGACATTGATCACGGAACCTACCCGTACGTGACCTCTTCGAATACTACGGCGGGTGGTGTTGCCACTGGTTGTGGTTTTGGGCCTCGCTACCTCGATTACGTACTGGGTATTGTCAAAGCCTACACTACACGTGTTGGTGCTGGCCCATTCCCGACGGAATTAAGCTGCGCAGCTGGTGAACACTTAGGTGTGAAAGGCCACGAGTTTGGTGCGACCACAGGCCGGAAGCGCCGCACTGGCTGGTTCGATGCTGTAGCGGTTCGCCGTGCGGTGCAACTGAACAGTATTTCTGGTTTTTGCTTAACCAAGCTGGATGTACTGGACGGCCTTGAGAGCATCAATATTTGTATTGGCTACCAGCTACCGAATGGTGATGTCACTGAGATACCACCTATGGCAGCAGAAGGCTACGAGCAAGTCATTCCAGTCTATGAAACTATGCCTGGTTGGAGCGAAAGTACCTTTGGCTGTCAGTCGATGGAGCAGTTGCCGCAAGCGGCACTGAACTATATCCGTCGTCTGGAGGATTTAACCGGTGTGCCAGTGGATATTGTTTCTACCGGGCCAGACCGGGTTGAAACCATTGTATTGCGTCACCCATTTGCTGATGCTTAACGACTGACTGAACCAAACACATTTAATCATCATATAAAAAGAGCTGCCTTCAGGCAGCTTTTTTTATATGATGGATAATGTAGTAACTATGAGGTTATCATCATGAAGCAGTATATTGTTGTTATTGCGGCACTTTTGTTGTTTGGCTGCGGGGGATCAGGCTCAGGCTCTGGACCTGTCTCCAGTGGCAATTCTGCTGATTTGACGCAGTTCCGGGGCAATAACTGCCCATCGACAGCATCAGCCAATGCTGAAGCATTTTGTTTGATGTTCCGAAATTACTTGTGGTACCAACAGATGCCGCAAACGGTGAACTTGACACAATTCAATTCGACCAACCAATTAGTGCAAGCGCTAAGTGCGCCAGATGACCGTTTTAGCTACACCTTGTCAGCCGACGAGTACGAGTCGCGTTTTATTAATGCTCGTTTTTTTGGTTTTGGCATGTCATTTAGTATTGTTGATAACGATAGTGCCTTATTGGTGCGTTTTGTGTATGACAATGGCTCTGCGGCCGAAGAAGGGCTTCGCCGTGGTGACCGAATTACTGAAATAGAAGGCAAGTCAGTTCAGCAATGGTATGCTGACATTGATGCCGGTATTGCGACCAACGAGGATATGTTTGGTGGCAATGACGATGGCGTGATGCGCGACTTTGTCTGGAGCAAGCCCGATGGCACTGAAATACAAGCGTCCTTTATCAAACGTGAAGTGACCACCAATACTGTCTTACATACCTCGGTGATTGAACAAGAAGGTCAGCGCATCGGTTACCTCGTCTTTAATTCGTTTATCGAGTTCTCAGAAAGCGAACTGGAAGAAGCCTTTAGTTACTTTAAGCAACAGAACATCGATGAATTGGTATTGGATGTGCGTTACAACGGCGGTGGCTTGATCCGGGTAGCTAGTCAGTTGGCATCGCATATTGCCTGGCCCAAAGTGCAGGATGAAACCTTCGTGACTTTTGCCTACAATAATAAAAACTCACAGAACAATGAGACGTGGCCATTTAGTCTGGGACAACGTGGCCAGAGCTTCCTTGATCTGGACCGGGTTATGGTGCTGACCACGCCCGGTTCTTGCTCATCCAGTGAATTGGTGATTAATTCACTCAGCCCATTTATTGACGTGGTACAGATTGGTGGCGCAACCTGTGGTAAGCCTGTGGGCCAGAGCCCGGAATACTTTGACAGCCGCCGTCAGGTTATGTTTGCGGTAAATTTCCAGACGGTCAATGCACTCGGCTTTGGTGATTATTTTGATGGTTTAATGCCAAATTGTCCGGCATCAGAAGTGATCAATGGTGATTGGGGAGCTGAAGATGAGCCTTTGTTGGCAGAAGCGCTGCACTATGCTGCCACCAATGCCTGCTCTTCTGCATCTCAGCAACACTTTGATGATCGAGTGCAATCTCAAGGGTTGCCTGTGCAGTTACGAGCGCCAAAAACGGATTTAGCCAAGCCGTTCTGGCATCATTGGAACGAGCATTAGCATGGATCAGCAAGGCCAACGAGAGTTGGCCTTTTTTTTGCTATGATTTAGGGTATGAGTAAATAAAAACCACACTGAAGTGTGGTTATCAGTCGCTGTGCTTTGTGGTGCCGACTTGTTGATTGATGAGATGATGACCGATGCGATTAGCTGTGTGGATACTAACAGTCTGTTCTTACACTAGTGTTTTTGCTGGTGCTTTTGTTACGAGTACAGTGCAAGCCGAAGAGGTACAGATCCGCCAGTTGGAAGCCATTCAGCTGTATACGCAAGATGAGTTGCTAGCGCTGATCCAAACCAACAGTCATTTGCGCCGGGTACAGGATGACGACTGCCAACTGGTGCGGGATATTGAAGCCCGCGCTGATATTATGAAGTTGCCAGCTTATCAGTTTTTATGGGGTGATATGTTGGCCTATGCCGTCTGTGTGCCTCGCGACATTGAACGTGGTTGGCAATTGATGCAAGATGCCGCTGCACAAGGCTTGCCCGCTGGCTTGGAGCAGGTTGGACGTTATTATCATATCGGTCGTTTTGTCCAGCCAGATGAGCGCAAGGCCATCCTCTATTTACGTGAAGCCGCGGCCTTGGGGCATGTACCTGCCACCATTCGTCTGGCCGATATTCTGCTGGCTGATGCCGGCAGTCCACGCGATTACGAACAAGTGTATCGTTGGTTGCATCACTCCGTCACGGCCGATAGCAGCACCCATCAGAAAATAGCCGATTTATTGCGTCAGCTCGAGCAAAGAATGCCAGAGCGTGTCGTGTTACAGGCACGTGAACCTGTCCGCTAAGCAAAGCGATAACTATAGCAAACTGCGCTAACGCTGTTACACTAAAGGCAATAGTAGTGACAGAAGGGTCATGCATGACCATTAAAGATCCACATCTTGCCCGTGAGCAAGAAAAGTACGACAACCCGATCCCCAGCCGCGAATTTATTCTTGAGCACATTGAGAAGCGGCAAGAACCTGCCTATTTCGAGGAACTGGTTTCCGAATTAGCCTTGCAGGATGACGATGCTATCTTTGCCTTGAAAAAGCGTTTACGCGCTATGGAGCGAGATGGCCAACTTATTTACACTAAAAACCGCCGTTATGGCTTAGTCGACCGGATGGACTTAAAAAAAGGTCGGGTGATAGGTCACCGCGATGGCTTTGGTTTTCTCAAATTAGATGAAGGCGGGCCAGACTGGTTTATTCCGCATTACGAAATGACGCGCTTGCTGCACGGCGATCATGTGTTAGCGACGCTGGCCGAGGGCCGGCATAACAAACATAAAACCGAAGCGCGCATTGTCCGGGTACTGGATGCCCGTCAGGATCCGGTGGTCGGGCGCTATTTCCGTGATTACGCTTTGGCTGTCGTGGTGCCAGAAGATCCGCGTATTGGTCAGGACATTGTGATCCCTGAAGGTGCTCAGGCGGATGCACGTCACGGTCAGGTGGTGCTGGTTGAGATAACCGAGCGGCCGACCAAGCGGGTGAATGCTATAGGTAAAGTGGTTGAAGTACTGGGTGAGCATATGGCGCCTGGTATGGAAATTGATGTCGCCATCCGCAATCACCAAATCCCTCATGTGTTTCCTGATGCCGTCAGCAAGCAAGTCGCACACTATGGCGAAGAAGTGGATGCTGCGGCCAAAGCCAACCGGGTGGATCTGACCAAGGTCCCCTTTGTCACCATCGATGGTGAAGATGCGCGTGATTTTGATGATGCTGTCTATGCCGAAGCCAAAGAAGACGGTGGTTGGACGCTGTGGGTTGCCATTGCCGATGTCAGCAGTTACGTCAAGGTTGATACCGCCTTGGATCAAGAGGCCATTCTACGCGGCACTTCGGTGTATTTTCCTGATCACGTGGTGCCAATGCTACCAGAAGCCTTATCGAATGGGCTGTGCTCACTGAATCCGCATGTTGATCGGCTTTGTCTGGTGGCGAAAATGGACATCAGCGCCCATGGCAAACTGATGAGTTATCAGTTTTTTGAAGCCGTGATGAATTCACATGCCCGCTTTACCTATACCAAGGTACACGCCATTTTGCAGGGCGACAAAGAACTACGTCAGCAGTATGAAAGCAGCCTCAGCACGCTGGAAACCTTGCATCAGTTGTACCGCTGTCTGGCGAAAACCAGAGCCAAACGAGGTGCGATAGAGTTTGAAACGGTAGAAACCCGCTTTATCTTTAATAGCCATCGTAAAATTGAAGCCATCGTGCCAGTGCATCGCAATGAAGCCCATAAGCTGATTGAAGAATGCATGATTATGGCTAATGTGGCGGCCGCTCGTTTTCTGGAGAAACACAAAACGCCGAGCTTGTATCGGGTGCATGAGCAACCCGATCCAGATCGGCTGGGTAACTTCCGTCGCTTTTTGGCTGAGCTGGGTATTGAATCGACCTTACCGGACGAACCAAAGCCCTTACAGTTAGTACAAGAGCTGGCTCATTTAGCGGACCGGCCAGATAAAGAACTGATTGATATTACCTTGCTGCGATCAATGAAGCAGGCGGTGTACCAAGGTGAAAATGTCGGCCATTTTGGCTTGGCCCTGGAGGCATATGCCCACTTTACCTCGCCCATTCGCCGCTATCCCGATCTGGTGGTGCATCGCACCATTAAATCCATTTTGCACAAACAGGGGCAAAAGACTACAGGCGAACATCATTACAACCCTGACCAAATCGAAAAGCTAGGCGAGCACTGCTCCATGACCGAGCGACGGGCAGATGATGCCACTCGTGAAGTGTCCGATTGGCTGAAATGCGAGTACATGCAGGATCATCTGGGTACGGTGTTTGATGGTGTGGTATCGACCGTGACCAGCTTTGGTTTGTTTATCCGCTTGACCGAGCTTTACATTGAAGGCTTGGCGCATGTCACCTCATTGAAAAATGATTATTATCACTTTGATGCCGAACGGCAGATGCTGATTGGTGAACACTCGCGGCAAAGCTACCGCTTGGGTGATGCGGTAAGAGCCAAAGTAGTGGCGGTTAATCTGGATGCCAGAACCATTGATCTGACGTTAGAAGACTTACCGGGGGATCACCGGGCGGCGGCCAGAGAGCAACGGAAAGTCGTGAAGGGCGCTGCAGCCAGACCGGGCGCTGCGAAAGCACGACCATCAAAGGCTGGGGCGGCTAAGGCCAAAGCGGCAAAACCAAAGAAACCAAAAGCGGCTGGCGCTACGAAAAAACCAAAACCACGCAAAAAACGCTAAGCGGCTGTGCGCTCGCTAAACGTTTGGGGTGCGCTGAAATAGCCGGTACGCCAGTTGACCGGCTATTTTTTCTTTGCGCAACTGCCAGTTGGCAGGCAAAGTGGTTAGTGCTAACTCTTTTTCGGTTTCTAAATAAATCAGCGCATCATCGGTCAGCCAGTGATGTTGCTCCAGCAACTGACAGCAAGGTTCTGCTAAGCCCTGGCGAAACGGCGGGTCAATAAACACCAATTGGTAAGGCAAAGCAGGCGGTGTACGCAAGTGCTGCAGGGTGTCGGTTTGAATGACATCGGCGCTTGCGCCCAATTGCTGACACAATCGTTGCAGCTCTGTAGTCAGCTTTCGGTCCTGCTCCAGCAAGGTGGCATGCACCGCGCCCCGCGACATGGCCTCAAAAGCCAGAGCACCGCTGCCGGCAAAGCAATCCAGCACTCGGTTACCATCTGTTTCTTGCATCAACCAGTTAAATAAAGTTTCCCGCACCCGATCGGTGGTAGGGCGCAGCCCCTCGGCATCGGCTACGGGGATTTTGCGGCCACGCCAACGGCCACTGATGATACGGACCTGCCCGCTGCTGGTGGTTTTTTTATGTGCTTTGGCTGCCTTCATCAAGTGCTCTTTTCAATGAATAATGAATGATTCAGTCGGAACTAGAATGCCCTCAGGCAACGAAGATAAACACACACTAGTTGTTTATGCGCTGCATTGAAGATGCTAGTATAAACACCAATTTTACCTGATCTTTAGTGTACTGACATCGGCTTATGAGCAAAGAATCGAAACTCTTTTCCTGGCTTGGTTTTGGCAAGAAGCCAGCCACACCCTCCGAAACCTCAGATCAACATGAAACACCGCCGCCGACTCCGGTTGATGCAGCACTTGAGTCTGATGAGGAAGCGAATAAAGCGGCACCTGAGTCCCAGTTTGTGTCCAAACCTAAGCCTGAACCAACACCGGGCTCAGAACCAACCGCCGAAGCTGAGTTGACCACTGAAATCAGCCCTGCGACTAAGGTTAGTCCGTCTGAATCGGCTGACACAGTAGCGATTGAAGCGACAGCCCAACCTGCAGCGACGTCTAAGCCTCAAGCGATCTCTACGTCAGGTGCAACGTCGAAGCCCGGGCTATTTGCCCGCTTGCGCCAAGGGCTCAGTAAAACCAGCCAAAATTTAGGCTCGGGTCTTGCCAGCTTATTTATAGGCAAGAAAATTGATGATGATCTGTACGAAGAGCTGGAAACTCAATTGCTGATGGCCGATGTTGGCGTGGATACCACGCAGAGTCTGATCAAACAACTGACGCAGCATGCCGATAGAAAGTCGTTGAAAGATGCGGAGCAACTGTATCAAAAGTTACAGCAAGACATGGCAGCGCTGCTGCATGATGTCGAGCAACCGCTGGATCTGGAGCAGGCCAACGGGCCCTTTGTTATCCTGATGGTTGGTGTCAATGGGGTGGGCAAAACCACCACCATAGGCAAGATGGCACAGCAATTTAAGCAACAGGGCAAACAGGTGATGCTGGCTGCCGGTGATACTTTTCGCGCCGCGGCTGTCGAGCAGTTGCAGGTCTGGGGTGAGCGCAACTCTATTCCAGTGATAGCCCAGCATACTGGGGCTGATAGTGCCTCGGTTATTTTCGATGCCTATCAGGCCGCTAAAGCCCGCAAAGCTGAGATCTTGATTGCCGATACCGCAGGACGCTTGCAGAACAAAGCGCACTTGATGGAAGAGCTGAAAAAAATAGTTCGGGTGCTGCAAAAAATTCAGCCCGAGGCACCGCATGAAGTGATGTTGACGCTGGATGCCGGAACCGGGCAGAATGCATTGAGTCAGGCGCGCTTATTCAATGAAGCGGTGCCGCTAACTGGCATTACGCTGACCAAGCTGGATGGCACGGCCAAGGGTGGGGTGATTTTTGCCATCGCTGACCAATTTCACATCCCGATCCGCTATATCGGCGTCGGTGAGAGTATTGATGATTTGCGTGCCTTTAACAGCACCGATTTTATTGCCGCATTATTTAACAAGGATGCCTGATGTATGCTGACCTTTGATCAGGTAAGTAAAAGCTATCCGGGTGGTTTTATCGCCTTGGATCGCATTAGCTTTGAGCTGGCCAAAGGTGAAATGGCCTTTCTTACCGGTCATTCTGGCGCGGGCAAGAGTACCTTGCTGAAGCTGATCAGCCTGATTGAACGTCCGACCTCGGGGCGGGTGTTAATCAATCAAATTGATTTGAGTCGTATTCGGCGCCATCAGGTACCTTTTATCCGCCGCGACATTGGCATTATTTTTCAAAACCATCGCTTGTTGATGGAGCATACCGTGTTTGATAACGTCGCGCTGCCATTGATTATCGAAGGCTTCACCGGTAAAGACATGGTGAAGCGGGTGCACGCGGCGCTCGATAAAGTCGGTTTGTTGGATAAAGTCCGATGTTTGCCTGAAACCTTGTCGGGCGGTGAGCAGCAACGGGTCGGCATTGCCCGTGCCGTAGTGAATAAACCGCCGCTATTGCTGGCGGATGAGCCGACAGGAAATTTGGACCCGGAATTATCGAAAGACATTATGCAGGTATTTGAAGCCTTTAATCAGGTCGGCGTGTCAGTATTGATTGCCACCCATGATCATGGTTTAGTCGCTCGCATGCGCTACCGTACCCTAACGCTGAAGCAGGGTAAAATGATCAACGATGGCTTATTGCAGTTCGAGGAGCCATTGTGAGTATTTTATTTTCTGGCCGGGCGACTGGCGCGACGGCAAAAAAAATCAGCCTGATGCAGCGCTGGTGGATGTCGTGGACCCACCATTTACGTCAGGCCATTGGAAGTTTGGGTGAGTTATGGCGCACGCCACTCGCTTCCTTGATGACGATTGCGGTGCTGGGCGTCAGTTTAACACTGCCTACTACCTTGCACCTGTTGGTAAAAAATGTGCAGTCCATCAGTGGCAGCTTTACTCAAGCCGCTGAAATCAGCTTCTTCATCAAAGATGATGCCACCGAGGCTCAAATTACCACCCTGCGAACCATGTTAAGTGCCGACCCAGAGATCGAGCAAGTGCATTTCATTTCTAAACAACAAGCGATGGAAGAGTTTAGCCAACTGTCTGGTTTTGGTCAGGCCATGCAACATGTAGCGGACAACCCGCTACCGAATGTGTTGCTGGTGCTGCCGCGCAATACTCAACCTCAGGCGGCCGAGACCTTGCGCGCCAGAATTGAGCAGGAGCGAATCGTCGAGTTTGGTAAATTGGATATCGCCTGGCTGGAGCGGCTCGATGCCATGCTGCTGTTACTGCGCCAAGCGGTGCTGGCGATTGCTGTTTTATTACTGAGCGCGGTGCTGCTAATTATTGGCAATACCATTCGCTTATCCATTATGAATAAAAAAGAAGAAATTGAAGTGATGAAGCTGGTCGGGGCGACCGATGCGTTTATTCAGCGGCCTTTTTTGTACACCGGCGTCTGGTTTGGCTTGTTTGGCGGTTGCCTCGCATTTTTAATTGTGGAGCTGATGCTGTGGTGGCTAGAAGCCGCTATTGGGCACATTACCGAGCTGTATCACAGCCACTTCACTTTAATGGCGATGTCGTTATCGGAGTTTATGGCCTTGATTGGCATTGCAGTAGCACTGGGTCTGGCTGGCTCGTATTTATCGGTCAGTCGGCATATTCGCGCAATTGAGCCGACCGGGCCCTAGTAGATGTAGCGGCGGTTTTTATTAACTGAGCTGCTGCAATTGCTCTGCCCAATCGACTGCATCCAGATACAGCTCCCGCACATCGGTTTGCCCATCAATGGTACCGTTAGCTTGCTGCTGATAGTGCCGCCAATCGGCTTGCTCGTAATGCAGCACCATTTGCAGTGACTTGCCGAGGGCCCCTTGTTGCTGTAACAGCGCACTCTTAATAGCTTCCTCTAAAGGCAGTTGAGCTAAGACTTGCTCCAGTGGCTGTTCTAGTAAGGCATCGATCAAAGACAACATACCAGTTAAAAAAGCACTGGATTGCAGTTCCAACTGGCCCGATGCTTTGGTCAATTGATCGCAAAAGCGGGCACGGATAATCGACATCTTTAGCAATTCAGGCTGATCGGTCACCGACAGATTCGATAGCGCCACCAAAGCAATGAATTTTTTCAGCTCGGTTTCGCCCATAAACACCATGGCATGCTTGAGCGATTGGATAGGGTTAGCACGAGCGTAGTAGGCGCTGTTGATAAAGCGCAGCAATTTATACGACAAGCCCAAGTCCCGTTCAATGACCTGTACCAATTTATCAAAATCGAGTTCTGGTTCGGCCGCTTCAGCAATCAATGAAAGTAAGTGCATCTGATGATGCCCCAGCTGTTTATGCTTAAGCATCTCAGGCCGGGCAAAAAAGTAACCCTGAAAGTAATGAAACCCCATGGCCTGCAATTGATGAAACTCAGTCATGGTTTCGACTTTTTCTGCCAGCAATTTGCCAGTAAAGCCTTTGAGCTGACGAAGCAGCTGTGGCAATTCGTCCATGGCATTTTGCCGGATATCTACTTTCAAAAAGCTAATCAATGGCAGCAGCCGTTGCCATTCAGGTTGAAAGGTGTAATCGTCCAGTGCCAGTTGATAGCCCATTTCGTGTAACTCGCGACAAGCCGTCATCAGTTCACTGCTGTAGCGAACCGACTCTAAGATTTCAATCACTGTGGTGGCTGGGTCTAGTGAGGTTGGGAAATGATACAGCAGGCTATCTTCGGCAAAGTTAATAAAGGCTAATTTGTTGGCGGTAATGCGTTCAACGCCAAACAATAAATGCTGCTCGGACAGCAAGCGGCTGGTGGCTTCATCCGGGTCAATGTCAGGAAAGGCATTGTGCTCGCCATCACGAAACAATAACTCATAGCCAATCAACTGTTGTTGCTGGTTAAAAATAGGCTGACGTGCGACATAGCCATACATTCGGCAGAGTTCCCTGATGATGATTTTCTCCAGTGTAAATCAATTTTCCAGTAGCGTCATATTTCTGATCAGAATGAAAGCAAATGCCTTTAGACGAAGCTGTTCTAGCAAAGATGAAATAAAAATTAGCACTCTCGGCTAAAGAGTGCTAATATATTTTCATCTTGAAATGGATGGATGTAAGCAATGACAAAATCTTCTGAACTGATGACCCTGACGATAGGTGCCAGCAGTAGCTTTGAGGCCTATGCTCAAACTGTCAGCTCAATCCCGATGTTAACTGCGGAAGCAGAAAAAGACCTGGCCGAGCGCTTGTTCGACCAAGGTGATCTCACAGCAGCACGTCAATTGATTATGTCGCACCTGCGCTTTGTGGTCCACATCGCCCGTAGCTATTCTGGTTATGGTTTGCCAGTCAGCGATTTAGTGCAAGAGGGCAATATTGGCCTGATGAAAGCGGTCAAGCGTTTTAACCCCGCCGTTGGTGTGCGCCTGGTCTCCTTTGCTGTGCATTGGATCAAAGCAGAAATCCATGAGTATGTGTTGAAGAACTGGCGTATTGTGAAAATAGCCACTACCAAGGCTCAGCGCAAATTATTCTTTAACCTGCGTAAATCGAAAAAGCATCTGGGCTGGTTCAGCCAGGATGAAGTGCAGCACGTTGCCGAGTCGCTTGGTGTAGCCGAGCACGAAGTACGGGAAATGGAATCGCGCATGAGCAATTACGACATGCCATTCGATGCCCCGGAAGGCGACGACGACCAAGCCTATACTGCGCCTGCGTATTACCTGGAAGACAAAGGCTCAGACTTAGCTGGTCAGGTACAAGAGCAGCAATCGGACGACCTGGCGGTCGATCAACTGCAATCAGCCATGCGTACGCTGGATGAACGCAGCCAAGACATCATTCGCGCCCGTTGGTTAAACCAAGACAAGATGACGCTGCAAGAACTCGCCGCCCGCTATGCCGTATCAGCAGAGCGCGTGCGTCAGCTCGAAAAGAACGCCATGAAAAAGCTACAAGCCGCCATGAGCTAAGCTTGCACGCTGCACAAAAAAACCACCGCTAAGCCGGTGGTTTTGTACTTTTCACCCCGCCTAAATCGCATAACACAAACTCTTCATAAGTAAGACGCAACCTGCACGGCAAACCAAATAAAGCGTTAATTATGTTTTTATTTTGTTGACGGTGTGGGTCGTGCGTTTATAATGTTGCGCATTATTGTATAGGCAGGATGGCCGTAATGCTTGGGTGGCAATCATTGAATCATAAGGCGATAGTCGTAGGTTTAGGTTTGATGCTATTGATGGTCGCAACAAATGTGGAGGCGGGTGTGTTTGGTTGGCTAAAAGGAACAGAAATGCAATGGTCGCCGGAGGTAAAAGGTGTTATCACCTCCGAGGGAGAGCCTGTCGCTGGCCTGGAGGTAAAACGCTACCTGTACCGGGGCGATAAAAAACACCAGGACATCGTAAAAACAGCTGCTGATGGCAGTTTCTACTTTCCTCGAAAAATCCTCAGAGTTCGGTCGCATATCTTGTACGAAATCCCGATAGGTATTCAGGTTTTTGTTTTAAATTATCCTGTTGCTGGTGAGGATGACCAGATTTTTCGTGTGTATGGTTTAAATGACCTTAATTATAAGAGCATTGATCTGGTGTTGTCGGGTATGCATTGCGAGCTGTCTGCTTCGCATCAAAGTTTTGAGCTTAAAAATCTTGAAATACCGGGTAACAGCACTCCCTCGATGGGCTCTAAGTGTACCTTTACACATGCAGATAAAGCTTTGTATTCAGAAGCAGAGGTCCAAGAAATGCTGGCTGAACTAGAAAGCCAAATTGAAGAAATTGATATCAAATAAGGATATTACCAATGTTAGCACTTCCTCCTCAAACCGCAGTTTTTCTTGCGAAAGAGGCCTATGACGCTAAAAACCTTAAAAAAGGAAATGTGTTTACAGCTGAGAAACGACAACTAACCAGCTTTTTTGATTTCAGTGAAGCAGGGGTTGTGCATGGCTGTTCTGGCAGTGTGCTGTCGAGTTTATTCAACCGCACTACTGGCTTTGCCATCGTTGGAAAAGGCGTAAACCGCTTTACTGGTGATGTGGCTTTGGGTATTCGTGGTACGGCAAGTCTGCGGGATGCTTTCACTGACCTTAATGCCGGTATCGCCATAGCGGATAACCAGAGCCGGGTGCATTCTGGCTTTCAGAAGGTATTTAAAAGCATGCAGCCTGCGCTGGAGCAGCAGCTGTCCCCTTTATTACGCAACAATGGCAATGGAGTGGTGCATTGCTCCGGTCATAGCTTAGGTGGTGCGCTTGCTCATCTGGCCGCCATTTGGATTAAACAGCGCTTTGGTAATAAGGTGGTGCTCTACACCTTTGGTGCTCCGCGGGTTGGTTTGAATGACTTTGCTCTGAAATCATTGGGTAGCATTGATAAAATTTTCCGCTGTATTCATGGTAATGACATCGTTCCTATGGTGCCGGTATGGCCGTTTTTTCATGCGCCGCTAAATGGCAGTAGTGTGCAGCTTACGGCTGCTACCGGGGTTTCAATAAAGGCCCACTTTATGGATAGTGGGCCCGGTTACACCAATACAGCAAAAGGGCAATGGGAAAACCTGCAGCGTCGTAGCGATACCATTAAAACTGTACGTTTATCGTACGAGCGTCGCTTTGAATGCAACTTTAGCACTCACTGGCAGGAACGGCTGAGCCATGCACTGATCACCTTATTAAAAGATGCTGGTTATTTAACGGCGGTATCTGCACAGGTTGGTGTGAGCGGTATCATGACATTCTACGATTACCTGGCCGCCACAGTTGAAAAAATTGCGGACCTAGGGGGACAATTTGCCGAGCAGGTAAAAGGTTTGCTGGGCCATATGCTGGTATTTGCTGGTAAAGTTGCGACAACGGTAAAAGATCTGAGCGCGCGATTTATTCGCTGGGTTTTCAAAGTAACACTGGAAGCAATGTACCGCACGGCTCGCCGAGCCATTGAATTGCTGGATTAGTCGGTATACAGGTTAGTTTAAGTAAAGCTGTAGCCCCATTTTATGGTGGTGCTTTTCAAAAGGTGTATTTACAGTGTCAGATGTAATCAGTAAAAAAGAAGCGATAGATCTGCTGCAGCATTGGCAAAAACAAGGACACTCTTTGCTGCCATTGTTCAGAGTACAAAAGAAAAACAAGCGTCATTTGATGATTACGCTACCAGACTATGCTAGCAATCAGTGGTTTACCGTAGCAGGGAGTTACCCAAGCTATGAAGCTGCCTTAGCCGTTTTCGGCAAATGGCTGGACGGATTTGTCAGGGCTTAGGGCTAAATTCTAATATCAGAAGGTTATTCCAAGGTCGCAATCGCTGGAGCGGTGAAGCCTGCGGCTATCACCTGATGCTCTTTCGGCAATAGCGACGACACCGGCACCAGCTCGATGCCTAGTTCGGGTAGTTCGGCCAGTCGCTGCTTTAAAAAGGTGTAGGTTTCAGGGTAGGGGTGGGCGATAGCTATTGCTTGCTGATGGCGCCTGGCAATACGAATGAGTAAATCAAACTGCTGCTGCAACGCTGCTTCACTGACATCGTTATCCAGAAAAACATGCCGGCTTAAGTTGGTCACGCCATGCTGCTGCGCCTGATAACGTGCTCTGCTTTGCACGGTGGTCAGACTATCGACGAAAAATAACTGCCGTTGCTTCAGATGTTGCATTAACCACGACATCGGTTGGTCTAGTTCAGTCAGTAAGCTGCCCATATGATTGTTGACGCCAATCGCATAAGGGATATCACTGAGCGCTGCATCCAACTCCTGCAAAAAATCGTGTCGGTTCATGTCGCGAGTGAGGCCACCAGGGCCAAGTTCTTTGTTATTGCTGGCTTGCATGGGCATATGCAGCATGACATCTTTACGTTGGCTAAAGGCCAGCTGTGCTGAGCGTTGTCCGTAGGGTGTGAAAGGTAAAATGGCAATGGTAAGCGGGTAGGGCAGCGACACCATATCCAGATCAGTGCGCTGGTAACCAATATCATCAATGATGATGGCTATTTTCGGCTTCTGCTGGTTAGCCTGTAATGCGGCACTCAGGCAGATTAGAACACAAAGTAGTAAGCGGGTAACTTGTTGCACGGCATCCATTCATTCTTATACATGGGTCATTTCCCACTACCTTTGGCAAAGACCTGTTTATTTCATAACCTCATTATAGGGCGTTTTTCGGACAGTAAAAGCGCTAATTTACGCCTTTACTCAACCGTTTATTTTTCCTAACGACTTTGCAACCAAGACAACGGATTGACGGCCTCGCCCTTATCCCTGATCTCAAAATACACGCCGGCACTGGCTTGACCGCCACTGCGCCCGACCAGGGCAATCTGTTCACCTGCGGCTACTTGCGCGCCGGGCTCTTTGAGTAAGCTTTGGTTGTGGCCATACAAACTCATAAAGCCCTCCCCATGATCCAGCACCAACACCCAGCCATAGCCTTTTAGCCAGTCGGCATAAATCACCTGACCATTTGCAATGGCCGCGACTTCGGCGCCTTCACTACCGGCGATTAAGATACCCCGTGAGCGTAGCCCTCCCTCACGAGCTTGATTGTAGCGTTGCAATAACTGGCCCTGTAGAGGCCATTGCAGGCGACCTTGCAGCGCGGTGAGGCCGTCCATGGTGATTTGTTGCGCTTTGGCTTTTAACGCATCAATGGTGGCTTGCAAGCTACTTTCGTTCTGGCGCAAGTATTCCAGCTGGCGGCCCTGCTCTTGCAACAGGGCTTGCAGCGACTGGACGGTAGCCTGCTGTTCTTGACGCGCACTTTGCAGCTGCTGTTGGCGTTGTTGCAAACTGGCCAGTTGCTCGGTCAGTTGCTGTTGTTGCTGTTGCAGCTCTACTTGTACCTGCTGCAATTGGGCTGCAGTGGCCTCAATGGCCTGCAGTTGTTGCATGCGAGCGCGATTGAAGTACTGGTAGTAAATCAATACCCGTTCTAGCTGAGCGGCATCTTGCTGGTTAAGCAACATCTGGGTGTAATCATGCTTGCCCAGCTGATAAGCGCTCCGAAGCTGTTCGGCTAATCGCTTTTGTTGTTCATCAAACTGCTGTTGCAACTGATCTTGCTCGCTTTCAAGCTCCTGCAGGCGCTGCTGGGTTCGATCTAAGGCTTGTTGTTGGCGACGCACTTGATTGCCTGCCTCGGCCAAGGTTTGATCGGCTTGCTGCAACTGTTTTTCTGCTGCAGCAAAGGCTTGTTGCTGCTGTTTTAAGCGCTGCTCGGTACTGCGGATATCTTCTTGCACTTGAGCCAGCTCTTGCTCTGAGCTTTGCTCTGGGTTGCTAAGCGCAGGGTGACTTAGCAGCAAGCAGCTCAGCAGCATGGCACTTAGCCTAGTACTGATTCTGGCTCTGAGCACTACTGGCTTTAGCCGCCGGTTGCCATCAAGGCAGCACGACGAAGGCTGGCTCTTTTTCAAGCGATTATTTTGTTTCAAAAAGTGCATGACCCGTCATTTCAGATGGGATATCCATGTTCATCAGCTTCAGCATGGTGGGGGCGATATCACTTAAGATCCCCTCGCTTGCGGCTGTGGCTGGGCGGCCGACATAAATCAGAGGCACCGGGCAGCTGGTATGGGCGGTATGGGCTTGACCAGAGGCGGCATCGGCCATTTGTTCAGCATTACCATGATCGGCGGTAATTAAACACTCGCCACCGACCTGCTGCAGTGCGCTGACCACGCGGCCAATACAGTGATCAACGGCTTCTACTGCTTGGATGGCGGCTGATAAAATACCCGTATGGCCTACCATATCGCCATTCGGGTAGTTGCAGACGATCACATCATACTTGCCGCTCTGGATGGCCTCGATTAGTTGGTCTGTTAGCGCTTCTGAGCTCATTTCTGGCTGTAAATCGTAGGTGGCAACCTGTGGTGATGGGATTAAAATGCGCTCTTCACCAGCGAATGTTTCTTCACGACCACCGCTGAAGAAAAAGGTCACATGAGCATATTTTTCGGTTTCTGAGATCCGCAGTTGCGTTTTGTCATGCTTGGCTAACCACTCGCCAAGCACATTATTGAGGGCCACTGGCGGGTAGGCGACTGCCGCCTTCAGATCGGCCGCATACTCGGTTAAGGTAGCAAATTGGCTCAGCCGGGGCGTAACTTCACGCTCAAAGCCATCAAACTGCGGCTCGGTAAAGGCCTGGCTCAGTTCACGAGCTCGATCTGCCCGAAAGTTCATAAAGACTAAGCTATCGCCATCCTGCATGCGGATCACCTTGCCTTCCGCATCAAGAATGGCTGTTGCTTTGACAAACTCATCGTTCTCATCTCGCTGATAGGCTTGCTCCAAAGCCGTTACGGCACCTTCGGACTGAAACTTAGCTTCACCTTGTGTAAGCAAGCGATAGGCTTGCTCTACCCGATCCCAGCGGTTATCACGGTCCATGGCGAAGTAGCGCCCGATGATGGAAGCAATTTGACCACATTGGTGCGTATTGAAGTAATCCTGAATTTTTTGCAATGATGCGATTGCGCTGCGTGGTGGTGTATCACGACCATCTAAAAAAGCATGAAGATAGATGTGTTTGGCGCCCTGTTGACGGGCAAGCTCCAGCATGGCAAGTATATGGTCTTCGTGGCTATGCACTCCGCCTGGCGATAACAGCCCCATCACGTGAACGGCGCCGTTCGCTGCAATGGCTTGCTGCACGGCATCAACCAGCACTTCGTTTTGAAAAAAATCACCGTCGTCGATGGCTTTGGTCACTCGGGTAAAGTCTTGATACACCACCCGGCCAGAACCCAGATTGACATGGCCTACTTCAGAATTGCCCATTTGCCCCTCGGGTAAGCCAACATCCATGCCTGAGCCAGATATTAAGGTATGGGGGTACTGCTGCCACAACCTGTCCATCACCGGGGTATTCGCCTGAGCAATGGCATTGGATTCGGAGGATTCGCGATGGCCCCAACCATCCAGAATCATCAGAACTAACGGTTTTTTGGCTGTGGTCATGGTGGTGCGATCTCCATTGGCTTGGCATGAAATACGAATACTCTATCTTACCTGTTTTTTCACTTTTCTCCAGCCCTGAAGTGGCTTGTTTGGGGCTGTTGGGGCTGTTTTATTGCGCTAAAGCGGGTATACTCAGGCCACTTTAAATTGAAGTAATCATAGAGTGCATCATGGAGCAGTGGATTGAATTTGTCGGGAACAACCCGATTTTGAGTCTTATTTGGGCTGCGCTGGTATTTTTGCTGGTGTTTGGCACCATCAAAGCCAAATTATCCAACATCAAGCAAATTAGTCCGACCGAACTGACCATGCTGGTCAACCGGCAAAATGCGACCGTCGTGGATATTCGCAGCGAGGACGACTTTAAAAAAGGTCATATCACTGGGGCAAAGCAGATAGCCGCGGCAGAAATTCAGCAAGGTACGGTCAAAGGGCTTGAAAAGCTCAAGTCGAACCCCATTATTGTAGTATGCCAGGCAGGAATGACTGCACAGAAAGCTGCGTCTGCTCTGCTGAAGCAAGGTTGTACCACGGTTTCTGTGCTTAAAGGTGGTATGAACAGCTGGACCGGCGCAAGCTTACCGGTCGTTCGCTCAAAGTGAGGGTGCGATGTCTAACGTAACAATCTATACCAAAGCGTACTGTCCATTCTGTGTACAAGCAGCGACATTACTGATGAGCAAAGGGGTGAAGTTTCAGGAGTACCGCATTGATGTACAGCCTGAGTTGCGCCCGGAAATGATTGAAAAAGCCGGTGGCCGTACGACGGTGCCGCAAATCTTTATCAATGAACAGCATATCGGCGGATGCGATGATCTGGTTGCTCTAGATGCAGCTGGTAAACTAGACCCGCTATTAACTCAATAATGTAGTTTTACTATTTAGGATTTATCATGGCCGAACAACAAGCAAATGGCGTTGCAGCAGAGCAACCGGATCAACAAACACAGTTTTCTATCCAGCGCATCTTTGTGAAAGATATCTCTTTCGAAGCACCGAATGCCCCAGCTATCTTCCGCAAAGAGTGGAAGCCAGAAGTGAAGCTGGATCTGGATACGCGTAGCGATAAGCTGGAAGACGATGTCTATCAAGTGACGTTGTCTTTAACCGTGACCACCACTGTAGGTGATGAAACCGCGTTTTTGTGTGAAGTGCAGCAATCTGGTATTTTCAGTATTGCTCAATTACCAGAGAATCAATTGGCGCATATGCTGGCTTCATTTTGCCCGAATATTTTGTTCCCATACGCTCGTGAAGCTGTATCGAATCTGGTCAACCGTGGTACCTTCCCGCAGTTGAATCTGGCTCCGGTTAACTTTGATGCCTTGTTTGCTCAGTACGTGCAAAAGCGTCAAGCCGAGGCTGAAGGTGCTCCAGCACGCGCTGATGCCTAAGCATCAACACGATCGATAGCCTATCGATAACCATAAAAAAACGCGCTCAAGAGCGCGTTTTTTTATGGAGTAAATAGCTGCAGGAAAATCAGCCTAATGCTTTGTGCTGAATCGTTCGAGCTTCTCTGGCTATAACGGCAGCTAACTCTGCAGGCAGTACGGCTTTACTAAACACATGCCCTTGCACCGTTTCACAACCCATCACATGCAGCAGGTACGCCTGCATTTCATTTTCAACCTGATTAGCGACTACCCCTAACTGAAGGTAACCTGCAATCCGAATAATACTGGCGGTCAGGTTGCGCTCCAGCTCAGATTGCTCGAGCTTCTGAACTAATTTGCCATCAATTTTAATTTGGTCCAGTGGGTAATCACGCAGGTAATGCAGGGCTGATAAACCACTGCCAAAGCGGTCCAGAACCAGTTGAAAGCCACTCTCTCTTGCTCGCGTCAAAATGCTTTTACAAAGGTCAGGTTGATGGGCCAGAATGGCTTGATCCAGCTCTAACTCAAAAAAGTCGGGTGTTAAACCGTGCTCTGTTATTTTTTGCTGATAATGCTGCAGAAAGTCAGGGTGATAAAAGGTCTGACAGGAAATGTTTAATGCCAAACGGCCCCGCATCATGCCCGTTTTTTGCCAGTGACTGACTTGTTGGCAGACTTGATGCAAGACTTGATGATCCAACTGAATGATGCAATCGCTTTCTTCTGCAATGCTGAGAAACTGACTTGGGGCCAGTAAGCCCTTGGTCGGATGCTGCCAACGAACCAGTGCTTCAAAGCCAGTGACCCGGTTGCTACTGACACAAAGTTTGGCTTGGTAGGTTACACGGAGTTCATCGTGCTCTACGGCTTGCTTTAGCTCCTGCTCCAGGGCGAAGGACTCGGCAGAGCGGGGCAGTAAGGCTTGATTGAATAATTGAATGGATTGGGCCGATGCCGCCTGCGCTCGTTGCAAAGCATGATCTGCGCTGCGCAATAGTTGGTCATAGCTATGGCCATCCTCCGGGTACAGAGCGATACCGATGGCTGGGTTTAGGTTGTCGGTATAATCTGCAAACTCGGTGTATTGTAGCGTAGAGATCAGCTGACTGGCCAGTCGATAGCTTTGAAGATCGATGCGTTTTGCTGCTAAGTGACTTGGCAGCACAATGGCAAATTCTGTGGTACTTAACCGAGCTAGCAACATGCCTGCGGGGACGGCTGCTCGTATTGTGCTTGCTATTTCCAGTAGGGGTAACGAAGTTTGATCATCTTGCTTTTTTAACACCGCCAGGTGGAGAATGATGATGGCAAATTGAGGCGTTTGCTCGCTGACGGCACTGAACTCTCGTTCAAGGTAATCCAGAAACATAGCTCGGTTCGGCAAACGAGTGACCGGATCTTTGGTATTGACGCGACGCAGCTCAAGCTCACTCATTTTGCGAGCGCTGATGTCAGCAAAAGTGGCAACAAACACAGCGTCATCTTGCAGGCTACTTGGGCTGATGCAGCTGATGGATAAATCCATGGCGTACACGTGTTGGTTAGCTTTACGGCTCCAAATGTCACCATGCCAAAAACCTTTTTGCAGCAAGGCGGTCTGGATGCTTTTGGCTATGTTTTCTGGTTCGCCCTGACTATTAAACAGTTTGAGTGGTTGCTTGATGGCCTGATCTGCATCAAAGCCGGTAATTGTCTCAAAGGCCGGGTTCACCTGTTGAATGACTAAATCGGCATTGATTAAACAGACCGCATCTTTGTTATTACGCATTAAAAAGGAGAGTTGTTCTGCTTTGGCCCGAGCTTTGGATAACTGCATGAAAAGGAAGACACAGCCACCGAGTAAGATTAAAATCGCAGGCAACAGATAATAACTGCTCTGAAGTATTAACGGGCCTGGTTGAGCTACTGCAGGAAAAGACCATGCCAGCACACTGCATAAAATGAGTCGGCAACTGACCTGTGGCATGATATCAACATCCTTGTGATCACTAAAAATCTGAGCATTAACTATAGCGTTTGCAGCGCTTAGAATGCAAACTTTAATGGTCATTTAGCGACTTTTTGTCGTAGTTTCTGTTTAAGTGCAAACTAATGTGACAAACATTGTCGGAGCACTTTACAAAAATAGATTTTTGCGGCGATTGACACCATGCAGCTTCATATGGCCGATACGCTTTTGTCATGAATTAAACCTGCGGTTTTAGGATTACTATGTTTGAAATTGCTTTATTTGAGCCACAAATTGCCCCAAATACCGGAAATATAATTCGGCTCTGTGCCAACATGGGGGCTCAACTGCATTTGATAGAGCCTCTTGGCTTTGATTTAGAGGAGAAAAAACTACGCCGTGCCGGGCTGGACTACCATGATTTGACCCGGGTGCAGCGCCACCCAAATTATCAAGCTTTTGCCAAGGCGATGGCGGGACGCCGACTATTTGCCTGTACCACCAAAGGAAGCCAAAGCTACCATCTCACGCAGTATCAGCCAGATGATGTTTTACTGTTTGGCTCTGAAACATCAGGCCTGCCGGATGCCGTTCGGGATGCCTTTCCAGCAGAGCAACGCATCCGTATTCCGATGCAATCCTCGAATCGAAGTCTCAATCTGGCCAATGCAGTTGCCATTATTGGCTATGAAGCCTGGCGCCAGCATGGGTTTAGCGGCGGTAGTTAAGAGGGTAAGCTATTGATAAAAGCATTGATGGCATGATAGCAGCGTGCACGGATCGCATCTTGCTCCATCAGTAGCTCATGACGGGCACCATCCATGCCGATCAATTGCCGTGAGCTTGGGCGTTGTTTGACGAAACGCCGTTGATAGCCATTGGACACGACTTTATCTGCTTTAGCTTGCAAGACGAGCAGCGGTAGCTGAATGGATGATCCCTCTTGCTGCAGCCGCTGAATGACCTGCCATGCGGCAATGAGCCAGCTTAAGGTGACGCCACCAAGTTGCAGCCCAGGTTCTGCTTGATAGATGCTTTGAAACCATTGGTAGCGCATTTGGCAACTGGTGAGACGATTCTGCTGAAACGGTTGGGGTTTGTAGGGGCCTTGCCCTGTCAAATAACTGCTTTGTGGCCGTGCCAATTGATCCAGCCAATGTATGGCTGCTACCCCTGGGATCAATAAAGGCATAGGAATACCGGCGGTGTATATTCCGAGCATGGGAGAGCAGAGCACCGCCCCGACGAATGGATGCGTAGGGTAGTTCAGAAGATAATTGCAAAAAATCGCCGAGCCCATCGAATGACAGAGAGCAATCAGCCGTTGATGTGAGTGCGATTGCACCACCTGCTCAACAAATTGGTGCCAATCAGCGCTGTAGTGGTCAAAATGTTGAATATGGCCTTTTTGCCGATCATCAAGCAGCCGATCCGACTGCCCTTGACCACAATGATCCAGAATAAATACACTGCAACCAGCACCAACGATATCGTACATCACCTCACTGTACTTAGAGGCCATTTCAATGCGCCCGTTGCTGAGGACGATAGCGGTATTTGCATCCGGCACCAAATGAAAGTAATAGTGCAAGGTCTGGCCACGTTCATTCTGCAAGGTACCGTGTTGCAGTTGTTGCCAGAAGTCTTGCACTGGCGCTGGCCAGCCTGAGCTAAAGTCATTGGCAGAACAGCGCGCTTGCAAATGAATCATGGCGGGTGGCTGCTGGTTATTCATTGTGTATTTCCTTTCTGAGCCGTCTCGGGGCTGTTGGTGGGCAGCCACATGTTGATGCATAACCCTGTCGGTGTATTGGCTGAGGCTTCTATCGTTCCTTGATGGTGCCGGATGGACTCAGCCGCTATGGCCAAACCGAGACCAGTTCCTCCGGAATCGGCAGTACGGCTATCACAGACCCGGTAAAAAGGATTGAAAATGGCATCCAGTTGCTCTTTAGGAACGCCCGGGCCCTGATCGCAAAAGCGGATCTGTACGCCTTGTACTGTGGATACGATCTCGCAATGGATTTGGCTTTGCACCGGGCTGTATTTGATGGCATTTCGCAGTACATTTTCCAGCGCACGACTGAGTAGACGTTTATCAGCGTACACAAGACAACTGGGTTCCGCTTCTAAGTGCATCACTTGCTGCTTTGCATCCGCTTCAACCTGATTGGTGGCAAAGAGTTGCTTACTAAAATCAATAATATCAAAGGTTTCAGGCTCGAATGGGTAATGCCCACTGTGTAGGCGGCTGTAGGTCAGCAGCTCTTCGAGCAGTTGATCCACCTGCTCCAACTCTTGCTGTAAGCGGGGTAATTGCTGGCCTTGCCCTTGACGAGCCTCTAGCGCTAGCGCCAATTGTGCTCTTGTTAGTGGCGAGCGAAGCTCATGCGACACATCGCGTAACAGCCGCTGCTGGCCCTGCAGTAAAGAGTGAATACGATCGGCCATGGCATTGAAACCTCGGCCCAGAGCTCCCAATTCGTCGCGGCGACTGGCTAACCGTTGCAGGCGGTGGTCGAGCTGACCGGAGGCAAAGGTCGCGTAGCTGTGCAGTAACTCACGCAGTGGTCGGGTAATAGAGACTGCCAGAATCAAACTGGCAACAGCTGAAAATAAAAACAAACTGATCAACAGTACGTGCTGGGGCAATGCGCTGACATTCCACCATGGCTGCACTGGCCGCTGACGCTGCTGATAAAGCGCTAATGAATGCCCATCCACCTGCACCGGGAATGGGCCAGCCAGATACAGGTTGGAGTGACGAAGCAAGCGAGCTTGCTCCAATTGGGAGAGCTCGGTCAGCCAGTTATGATCAAACTGAGCAGGTAAGCCTGCAGGGTTTAACACCCGCTGTCCGACAGGGTCGACCAGCAGCCAGCGCCCCTGACGGCGATTATCCAAGCGCTGCAGTAATTGTTCGACAGAGTTGGCTTCGGCATAGCGATTGGCGATGCCTTGCAGTTGCTGTTGCACGGCAGGAGGTAAGCGACGAATTTCTGTTTTTTCTGGTACACCTTTGGAAATCAGTAAGGTACCTGCGACGGTCGCGAGGATCACCAGCCAGAACCAAAGAAAAATTCGGCTGGCCAAGTAATGAGACGGATGCAATGTCATGACGGTTATCCTGCTGCCGGTATAAAACGATAGCCACTGCCACGCAAGGTCTGAATGTATGCTTCTGGATTTGCAGGGCAGATTTTACGGCGAATATTGCTTAAGTGCATATCCAGACTGCGATCATGCAGCTGCAGGGGGCGGCCCAATACGGTTTGGCTCAGGACCTCTTTACTGACCACCTGACCGGCATGGCGCATCAGATGTTCCAGTAGTTGAAACTCAGTGGCTGTGAGTTGCACATCTTGCTGTTGACAGCTGACCTGACGACTTTGTGGGTCGAGCCGAATATCGTGCAGTTCCAGTGGTTGGCTGCTTTCCTGCTGCGCCTGATGCACCAGCTCAATGCGTCGCAGGATGGCTTTGATCCGCGCCACCAATTCACGTGGATTGAATGGCTTGGCCAGATAATCATCGGCGCCCAGCTCAAGGCCGAGGATCCGATCAATATCATCACCTCGAGCTGTCAGCATTAACACCGGGCAATTGCTGGTTTTGCGCAGCGTTTTTAATAAAGTTAGCCCATCCATGCCGGGAAGCATCACATCCAACAGCAACAGATCAATCTCTGGTTGCTGCGCTGCTATGAGTCCGGCTTGGCCATCATGAACAGCTTCAAATTGAAACCCGTCCATTGCCAGATAGTCACGCACCAGTTCAGTTAAGGTGATGTCATCATCAATCATCAGGATCCGGTTCATTGACCTATGCTCCTTTTGCCCTGCAGTTTGTTGTTTTTCTATCCTGTCATCAGCCCTTAGTTTACCTGCATCAATCGTCAGGGCATACACCTTTACCTAACCTTTACACGGCCTTTGCACTGCTTTGCATTCAGAGTGCTAACCTTGAAGCGGTCCACAAAAGGAGATCCAATTATGAAAGTCGTCCAGTTTGTATCTAGTATCATGGTGTGTTCATCGTTGTTGGTGATGGCACCAACCATGGCTGTTGAGTCTGCCGCTCAGTTAGAATCAGCAAAGGCTACCTATAGCCGTGATGATGCTAGAAATAGTCGGGATGGTGGTAAGAAGAAATATCGGCCATCGTATGGCGGTGCCCCTCGACTGCATGGCATCGAGTTGACTGAGCAACAACAAGAGCTGCGAGCTTTGCGCCAGACACATCGGCACCAGTTCAAAGGTCAAGACGATCGCCAGCATCGCGCTGAGCATCGGCAGGCGATGCAACGTTTGATGCAAGCTGATTATTTTGATGAGAATCAGGCTCGTATTGTGTTGGAGCAACAGCAACAATCCAGACTTGAGCATCAATTGGCTGAATTGCAATGGCGTCATGCCGTGTATCAACTATTGACCGAAGAGCAGCGGCAACAGTGGCAGCAGATGCCGCCGCGTCAACGAGGTGCGAAACGTTCATCAGGAGGGCAACGTCAAGGAAAATCGACGGTAGACTAACCGCCAGGACATTCGATTGATTGGCCATTTTACCGGGTGGTTAACCACCCGGTAATTCAAGTTCCTTTAACTTTCGTGTCAGCGTATTACGGCCCCAGCCTAAGCAACGGGCGGCTTCCTGCTTGTGTCCGTGAGTAAATTGCAGCGCCTGCTGCAATGCGATGCCTTCTACCATGCTGGTGGCTTCGGTCAGAATATCCTGTTTGCCTTGCAACAATTGCTGTTGTAGCCACTGTTTGAAACCATCCTGCCAACTTTGCTCGTTCTGAGTGGGTTGTGCGCTGCCGGGTTCAACTGCGTTGCTATCGGTGAGTTCAGGAGGCAAGTCTGACAGCAGAATATGTTTCCCACTGGCCATCACCGTGAGCCAGCGGCAGGTGTTTTCCAACTGACGGACATTGCCAGGCCATGGTAGTTGTTGCAGAAACTTTTCACAATCTATGCTCAGTTGCTTTGCTTCTACATTCAACTCTTTGGCTGCTTGCTGTAAAAAGTGTCTGGCCAGCGCGGGGATGTCTTCTCGCCGTTCTTTTAAGCGCGGCAAATGCACACGAATGACATTCAGTCGATGATACAAATCTTCCCGGAAAAGATGTTGTGCCACCAACTGTTCAAGATGCTGATGCGTAGCGGCGATGATACGAACATCGACGCTGATGGCCTGATGGCCACCGACCCGGTAAAACTGGCCATCGGCCAGTACGCGTAATAATCGGGTTTGCACATCCAGCGGCATATCACCAATCTCATCCAGAAACAGCGTACCACCATCGGCTTGCTCAAAACGGCCTTTACGTACAGAGCCAGCACCAGTGAAGGCGCCTTTTTCATGACCAAACAGCTCAGACTCAATCAAATCCTTCGGGATGGCCGCCATATTCAGGGCAATAAAAGGCTGCTCACTGCGTGGGCTGTGCTTATGCAATGCATGCGCAACCAGTTCTTTACCGGTACCGGATTGGCCGTTGATCAGCACACTGATACTGGAGCGGGATAAGCGACCAATGGCACGAAATACTTCCTGCATCGCTGGCGCTTCACCGATGATTTCTGGCAATAGCTGGGGTTTGGGCGCTTTACTTTTTTGTGAGCGAGCCTTGCTATGTTCCAGTGCGCGGCTGATCAGTGCGACCGCTTCGTCCATATCAAAGGGTTTGGGTAAATACTCAAAGGCACCACTTTTAAAAGCATTGACGGCACTATCCAGATCGGAGTGGGCGGTCATAATGATCACAGGTAATTCCGGGGACAGTTGCTGCAAACGTTCGAGCAATGCCATGCCATCGGTGCCAGGCATTCTGATGTCGGATAACACCACAGCTGGTTGCTGGAACTCTAAGCGTTGCAGCATTAAATCAGCTGACGCGAAACTCTCGCAGGGAATATTCGCTCGATCGAGCGCTTTTTCCAGTACCCAGCGGATGGAGTTATCATCATCAATGATCCATACGTCTTGATTCATAATGCATCCTCAGTATCACTGATTGGAAGATAAAGGGTGAATTCGGTGTGGCCCGGCCAACTGTCGCAGTCGATCCAGCCGCCATGTTGGTGTAGCAATGTTTGGGCGATGGTGAGGCCGAGTCCAGTACCGCCGGCTTTGCCACTGACCATCGGATAAAACAGCGTATCTTTAATCTCTGCCGGGATACCGGGGCCATCATCGATGACTTTAATGGCGGCAACCAGTTTATGACGTTGGCCATGCAGGGTATGCTGATACAGAATCCGGCTTTGCAGCAGGATGTGCCCCCCTTGTTGCAGGGCTTGTTGCGCGTTGCGGACGATATTTAGCAAGGCTTGTTCAATCAGTTCAGGATCAAAGCGAAACACTGGGATACTGGGGTCGTAATCACGCTGCATGGTCACGGCGGAGGCATTGTCCAGCATGGCCAGTTGATAGACTTGTTCAATCACTTGATGCAGATTGGCAAACTTTTGCTGAGGAGGGCGGTACGGCCCGAGTAAGCGATCGACCAGCTTACGCAACCGGTCTGCTTGGGCAATGATCAATTGGGTGTACTCTCTTTGCTCTTCATCCAGCGATGATTCCAGCAGTTGAGCTGCGCCCCGTAGGCCACCCAAAGGATTTTTGATTTCATGGGCCAAGTTACGTACCAGCTCGCGCGCTGCGTGGTGCTGATGCTGCTGCACATTGTCTTGACTGATCTTGCGTTGCCGGTCGATTTGACGGATCTCCAGCAACAGGTAATCCTGCTGTTGATGATTAAAAGGTGTCAGATAAAAATCCAATAAGGTGGGGTGGCCGTCATGCAAAATGGTTTGGACATCGCTAATCGCAATACTTTTTTGTTGTTCAATGGCATGGCGTAGCGGCTCTTTGCCGAGCTCACAATGTTGAAAGAGGCTTGGGAAGTATTGACCACTAAGTCGCTTTTCGCTGATGCCGAGGACTGCGCTGCAGGCAGCGTTGAAAGAGCTAATCTGAAGTTGTTGATCCAAAATAAGCACAGCCGTGCTCAACAGATCAGACACCAGTTCAGCTGGGAATGCTACTTTTGTTTTGTCGCTTGGCTTTAATTCGCTCACACTCAATCCTTTCGCACCATTATGGTGCATTTGCGATGTCAGTGTAAGTTATCTCGTGTAAAAATGCACCGCAAATGCCCTATCGAGGGTTGATCACCGAGGCTCTATGCAAATAGAAGGTGATGGTATCACTTGCTGCAATAAGCTTGCCGCTTTGATCAATCAACTGCATTTGTAGTTGATACTCACCGCGGTCCAGGTTTCTTAGGGCAAAGGTGGTGTTGGTTTGCGGTTGCCCGGTCTTGTCACCATTGAGCAGTAGCTGAACTTGGAAGCCTCTGGGGAAGCTGGGTGCGATACGACCTGAGACATAGACGGTACCTGTGTTCTCCCGCACCGTGCCTTCATGCTCTGGTTGCACGATTTCAATGGTAAAAGGTTCGGTAGTGGCTTGTTGACGAGGCTGGAAAGATTCACCGGCCTGCATGATATTCGAGCGAGTGCTGAGCTTGAGTTCTTCAGAGCCAGCTTTGGGGCTGTCAGAAAACACCAAGACGCCGTTTTTATCCCGGTAGACATAGACCTTGTTGTCACTGGCGACTACCGCAGCAGGGCACGTCAGTATAAGTATCAGCAGCGCTGTAAGCAGTCGGTACATCACGGGTAGCGTTCCTGTCATCAAATAGTTGCTTTCATCTATTTCACTGTACGCTGCTTTTTGTCTTTTTTCTAGTTGCAGGCAAAAAAGCCGATGCCAGAATGATAAAAAACCCGCCATATAGACGGGTTTGATAAAAGAGCGGTGCTTAAACCAAGCAGGCTTAGGCTCTAAGCGTTATACGCTGTAGTACAGCTCAAACTCAAGTGGATGAATTGCTGTATTTACACGGCGCGCTTCTTCGCGCTTAATGCCGATATAAGCATCGATCATGTCGTCGGACATAACACCGCCTTTAGTAAAGATGGCGCGAGATTGATCCAATGCATCCAAGGCTTCGGTTAGAGAGGTCGAAACCTGTGGAATGTTAGCTGCTTCTTCGGCTGGTAAATCATACAAATCTTTGTCCATGGCATCGCCAGGGTGGATTTTGTTTTGAATACCGTCGATACCCGCCATCAGCTGTGCGACAAAGGCTAAGTACGGGTTGGCTGCTGGATCCGGGAAGCGGCACTCAATGCGACGCGCTTTGGCACTAGGCACCATAGGGATACGGATAGATGCCGAACGGTTACGGGCGGAGTAAGCCAGCATGACCGGTGCTTCGTAGTGAGGAACCAGACGCTTGTACGAGTTGGTCGATGGGTTGGTGAAGGCATTAATTGCTTTGGCATGCTTGATGATACCACCGATGTAGTACAGGGCAATTTCTGACAATCCAGCGTACTTATCACCGGCAAACAGATTGACACCATCTTTGGCTAAAGACTGGTGACAATGCATGCCTGAACCGTTATCGCCAAACAAAGGCTTCGGCATAAAGGTGGCTGTTTTACCATAAATATCAGCGACATTGTGAATCACGTATTTGAGAATCTGTACTTCATCTGCTTTTTTGGTCAGCGTATTAAAGCGAGTGGCAATTTCATTTTGTCCTGCTGTTGCTACTTCATGGTGATGCGCTTCGACTACCTGACCCATTTCTTCTAACACGGTACACATGGCACTACGGATATCATGACCTGAGTCGACTGGAGGCAGAGGGAAATAGCCGCCTTTAACGCGTGGGCGGTGACCTTTGTTGCCATCTGCTAACTCTGTACCTGAGTTCCAGGCCGCTTCACCGTCGTTGACTTTAAAGAAAGAGCCGGCCATATCGGTGTGGAAGCGCACATCATCAAACATGAAAAACTCTGGCTCAGGGCCAAATAGTACGGTATCGGCAATGCCAGTCGACTTTAAATACTCTTCGGCACGCAGGGCAATAGAGCGCGGGTCGCGATCGTAGCCTTGCATGGTGCTTGGCTCGATGATGTTGCAACGGATGTTTAGGGTACTTTCTTCAAAGAAAGGGTCCATAACCGCGGTGTCGACGTCTGGCATCAGGATCATGTCGGAGTCATTGATGCCTTTCCAGCCCATGATAGAGGAACCATCAAACATTTTTCCGTCTTCAAAGAAATCCTCTGAAATCTGGCTGACCGGAATGGTCACATGCTGCTCTTTACCTTTGGTATCGGTAAAACGCAAATCTACAAATTTAACTTCATTCTCTTCAATCAACTTCATTACAGAAGCAGCCATATGTTCCTCCATTGGTTCCATAGGAAAATTTATCTTGTCGCACCTTAATATGCCAGATGTGTGCCACTCTAATAAGGTTAATTAAATCAGCTATATAACCCTGTGGCACTATTCTGAATACATTAAACTGCACTTGTTTGGTGCAGGTTTTGTCGATAATGGTGCATTCTAGCCTAGCACAATCCAGCCTGATAGATCGTGGTGCAAGGGCACCTTAGGATAAAAAGTACGACTTTATTTCTTCTTTTCAAAGAAACAGAGTAGAATATGCGCCCATATTTAAAGAGTTTTTATGTTTGCCTGGTGGTCACAGCTACGGTCACAGGGTGCCACAGAGGAAAAGAACACAATGAGCGTTACCGCTACTGATATTCAAAAATTACGCAACGTTGCCATTATTGCGCACGTTGACCATGGTAAAACTACGCTGGTCGATAAATTGTTACAGCAATCCGGTACTTTTGATGTACGCGCCAAGCTGCAAGAGCGAGTGATGGATTCCAATGATCAGGAAAAAGAGCGTGGAATTACTATTCTGGCCAAAAACACCTCAGTCCGCTGGAATGGTTACCATATTAATATTTTGGATACCCCTGGACACGCTGATTTCGGTGGTGAAGTAGAGCGGGTTTTGTCGATGGCAGACTCTGTTTTGCTGTTGGTTGATGCGGTTGATGGCCCGATGCCGCAAACTCGCTTTGTAACGCAAAAAGCCTTTGCGCACGGTTTAAAGCCCATTGTCGTGGTGAATAAAATTGACCGCCCTGGCGCGCGTCCGGATTGGGTGGTTGATCAGGTGTTTGATTTGTTCGATAACCTGGGCGCGACCGATGAGCAGCTGGATTTCCCCATTGTTTATGCATCGGCTTTAAATGGCTGGGCAACACTGGATGCCGACGAGCCAAAAGAAGATATGACTGAGCTGTTTGAGTCGATCGTGAAAAATGTAGCTCCGCCAGCTGTTGAAGTAGATGGCACCACCCAGTTACAAGTGTCTCAGCTGGATTACTCCAGCTACCTGGGCATTATCGGCATTGGCCGTATTAAACGTGGTTCGTTAAAAGTAAACCAGCAAGTCACTATTGTGGGTGCTGATGGTAAAAAGCGTAACGGCAAAGTAGGGCAGGTGTTTGGTTACTTAGGTCTGGAGCGTGTTGATACCACCGAAGCGACGGCTGGTGATATTGTGGCCTTTACTGGTTTGGGTGAATTAAAAATCTCCGATACTATTTGTGCGCCAAATGCCGTTGAAGCCTTGCCGCCGTTATCGGTTGATGAGCCAACGGTGACCATGACTTTTCAGGTCAACACCTCACCTTTTGCTGGCAAAGAAGGTAAGTTTGTTACCTCTCGTCAAATTCTGGAGCGTCTGCAGAATGAGCTGAAGCACAATGTGGCGCTGCGGGTTGAAGAAACGGCCGATGGCGATAAGTTCCGTGTATCTGGTCGCGGTGAACTGCACCTGGGCGTGTTGATTGAAAGCATGCGTCGTGAAGGCTTTGAATTGGCAGTATCACGGCCAGAAGTGATCATGAAAACCGTGGATGGCGTCAAAATGGAGCCTTATGAACAGTTGACCGTAGACTGTGAAGAAATGCATCAGGGTTCCGTGATGGAAAAAATGGGTGAGCGTAAAGCTGACATGACCAATATGCAGCCAGATGGCAAAGGCCGGGTGCGGATGGACTTTGTAGTACCTAGCCGTGGCCTAATTGGTTTCCGTACCGAGTTCATCACCTTAACCTCTGGTACTGGTTTGATGTACCACAGCTTTGACCATTACGGTGACTTCAAAGGTGGTACTATCGGCCTGCGTAATAACGGCGTCATGATCTCCAATGCGATGGGTAAAGCAGCAGGCTATGCTATTTTCTCATTGCAAGAGCGTGGTCGTATGTTTATAGGTCACGCCGAAGATGTGTACGAAGGCCAGGTGATTGGTATTCATAGCCGTAGCAACGATTTAACAGTGAACTGCCTAAAAGGTAAGCAGCTGACCAACGTGCGTGCATCTGGTACTGATGAAGCCATTAACCTGGTACCACCAATCCGTTACACACTGGAGCAAGCGCTGGAGTTTATCGATGATGATGAACTGGTTGAAGTGACCCCGGCCTCGATCCGCATTCGTAAGCGGTTCCTGACCGAAAACGAGCGCAAACGAGCATCACGAACCACCACCTCCACCTCCAATTAAGTGAACACCACAAAGCCGGCAAAAGCCGGCTTTGTTTTGTCTGATGCTGCCAACGTCATTTAATCTGTCATACTGTATGTAGTTTTGACGCCATTGAGAAGCTGAGTCAGGTAGAATTATTTGATATGATGCTGGGCGACCAACGATAAGGAGATGTTGAGTGCATCCAATTGCATGGCGGACATTAGCCCAAGGGCGGACCCTGGCCAAAAACAGTCTGGCTTTTCTGATAGGTTATTTTCAGCGCTGTAAGTCCGATCAGATCAACGTGATCGGCGGCTATCTGGCCTATATTTCATTGTTGTCGCTGGTGCCTTTGATCACGGTGATGCTTTCCATGCTGGGCGCATTTCCAATGTTCGCTGAACTCAGAGACAGTCTTGAGGCGATGATTTATGCCAATGTGGTGCCGTCTCGTAGCGATGAACTTCAGCAGTATCTTTCCACCTTTATTGGTAATACCCGTGGCATGACCACCGTTGGTATTCTGGCATTAATCTTCGTCGCCCTGTTGCTGATCCATAATATTGATAAAACACTGAATAAAATCTGGCGAGTAACTAAACGGCCACGACCGGTGATTTCGTTTTCCATTTACTGGATGATCCTGACGTTAGGTCCCATCCTGTTTGGTTCTTCAATCGCGGTAAGCTCTTACTTACTCACTTTGACGCGTTTTGCTGATGACTATACCCCAGGTCTAGCCAACTTTATATTGGGTCTCGTGCCCTATGTTATGTCATTGCTAGCTTTCTGGATCCTCTACCTGGTAGTACCCAATATCAAAGTTAAATTGCGCCATGCGTTCTGGGGCGCGCTGCTGGCAACGATATTTTTTGAGTTATCGAAGTCAGTTTTTGCACTGTATATCACTTTTTTCCCAGCCTATCAGGTGATCTATGGTGCCTTAGCTCTGGTGCCTATTTTGTTTGTTTGGATATATTTGAATTGGTTGGTGGTGCTGATCGGTGCCGAATTAACCGCTTACTTGCAAGAGAGAGAGTTGGAGCGAGAGGAGCTGATTGAGCGGCAATCTGAGGAGGAACTTGATAGGGATGAATCAGATACGGAAAAACCAGATAAAAATGTCCCAAATGCGGATGTTGTAGGGGGGTAACGCCAGTGAAAGCATTATTACAACGTGTCAGCTCAGCGGCTGTAAGGGTGAATGGCGAGGAGATAAGTCGCATTAACTCGGGCTTGCTGGTGCTGTTAGGTGTTGAGCAGCAGGATAGTGAGCTGGCGGCAGCAGTGCTGGCGGATAAAGTCTGTAAATACCGTTTGTTTGCCGATGAAGCAGGGAAAATGAATCTGAATGTACAGCAAGTCAAAGGCCAGTTGTTGGTGGTTTCACAATTTACGCTGGCCGCCGATACGGATTCAGGTTTACGACCAAGCTTTACCCCTGCAGCGGCACCTGAGCTGGCACAGCGGCTGTATCAGCATTTCATCCATCGCTGTCAGGAGCATCATCTGGAAGTCGCAAGCGGGCGTTTTGCCGCTGATATGCAGGTTGAGCTGGTCAACGACGGCCCGGTGACGTTTTTATTGCAAGCGGGTGCTCGGTAAGTGGCGGCTTTTAAAATCATCAGCCCAAGTACTCCAGCAGAGTGGCAACACTATTATCAATTTCGCTGGCAACAACTTCGAGCGCCCTGGCAGCAACCACTTGGCTCTGAACAAGATGAGCTGGAAAGCAGTGCTATCCATCGTATGATACTCGATGAGCAGCAACAGATTGTGGCGGTGGGCCGTGTGCACCAATTGGACTCTCAGTGTGCCCAGATCCGTTATATGGCGGTTGCGGAAGCGTGGCAAGGGCAACGGCTTGGCCAGCGATTGCTGCATGCTCTTGAGCAAGATGCATTCAAGCTCGGCTGCAGCACAGTGGTGTTGAATGCTCGTGAATCTGCGTTGGGCTTTTATCAGAGACAGGGGTATTGCGAGCTAGCTGCTGCGCCTACCCAGTTTGGTATTGTGCACCTACGCATGCAAAAAAGATTGCGGCTATTCGGCTCGGCGGAACAATGGCAGCTTTGGTGCCAGCAATTGCAGCAGAGCTGGCATCAACAAATCCCGTTGAGTGACTTTATGCAGCTTGAGATTGGTCAGTTTGATGGGACTGAATTGCGTTGTACTGCGCCTTTAGATCCCAATATCAATCTGCACGGTACCATGTTTGCGGGCAGTATCTACAGTCTGGCGACTTTGACCGGATGGGGCCTGCTGCACCTGCAATTGCAAGCGCTTGAGCTTGACGCTGATCTGGTGCTGGCGGACGCCACTATTCGTTACTTAAGACCGGTTAAACTCCATCCTCAGGCTCGTTGCTCGCTGTTGAATGCGAAAGGAGATTTATCGGCGTTGCAGCGCAACCGCAATGCCAGTCAGCATCATACCGTTGAGATATACAGTGGCGATAAAGTTGCTGCGGTATTTGAAGGGCATTACAAAGCTTTAGTGAAAGGGCAGCGCACATGAAAGTCATACTGGTGGGAGTGGGATGGCTTGGCCAGCAACTGCTAGACCCTTTGAAGTCTGATGGTCACCGCGTGCTGGCGACCCGGCAATCAGCTGAAGGGCTGGCGAGCTTGCCGCCTGATGTTCAGGGAGGAGTGCTTCGCTTACCTCAGGAGCAGGCATCCACAGCAGCATTAAACGCCATGTTTAAAGGGGCGGTCGTCATTTGCTCGGTGCCACCAGGGTGGCGAAAGTTGCAGGGACAAGGTTACCTTGCCAGTTTAACCTCCTTGGCTGAGCTCATGGACACTGCAGGCAGTCTGGCTTGTATTCACTTAAGTTCCACCGGTGTGTATCAGGGGCTGGATGGCGAGGTGACCGAAAAGAGTTCGCTGCAACTTAGTGACGCCAAAGCTGACTTATTGTTTCAGGGGGAACAACGGCTACGTCAGAGCATCTCCTGCTGCACCTTGCGACTGGGTGGGTTAATAGGGCCTGATCGGCATCCGGGGAAATTTTTGGCTGGCCGTTTGCTATCTGACCCTGCAGGGGCGGTGAATATGGTGCATAGCACCGATGTTATTGCTGCCATACGGCTCATACTACAGCAGCAAAGCTGGCCAGCTGTGTTTAATCTCTGCTGCCCTGAGCACGTTTCCCGTCAGCATTTCTATCAACAGGCAGCTGCGGCTTTAGCTTTGGCTGCACCGATCCCCGCCGAGAATAGCCAGACTTCTCGTCGAGTCATTGCCACATCCATTTGCCAGCAACTCGGGTTTAGTTATCATTATGCCTCGGCATTGGAAGCCGTCACTTGAACGGCTACCGATTGATTATTTTATCGTCAGTTTTGATGTGATGAGCTATTTTATCGGATTAGTCGTGCCTTTATCCTGATTTTATCAGGCTTTTGTCAGGACATGCATCCCCTTACTACGCATACTACTCGACATAGTTTTGCAACTCAGGGTTGAGTTCTTATGCGTAGCCAATGGTTATTATTATCCACCATCAGTACTTTACTCGGTATTGGTTCTGGTGCCTTATTTTTGCTTTTTTCAGAGCACTCCATCCTGTTTGCACAACCAGAGCTGACCTTGAGTCAGTTTTGGTCCACTTTCCTGTTGTGGGCGTTTATCCTGCTGTTTGTATCGGCCCTGATGTTTAATTTGATCGCATTTATCGAACTGGATTCTGGCAACTCTTGGTTGGCGCTACCAAAACGATTTAGACGAGGTCAGGACCGTTTCGAGCAGCAGGAATTTTTTTTCACTCGCCTGAAACAATATTTCCAGCAGCATGGTGAGGTAGAGCTTGCTACTAACGATGATAGTGAAGTGTTATTTTGGTACAACGGGCGAGGCAAAACCTTAGTTTACTTCCATCCAGATGCAGATTGCATGGTCAGTATGGAGTGCTTACGTGAACGTTTCCAGCAGATGCTGAGTACGGATTGTGACCGTGGCATTATTATCAGCTTCCAGGGCTTTACCAGCCAAGAGCGCATCTTTGCTCGTGAGGCTGGAATTGAGCTGATCGAGCATCATGCTAACCAAAATGATCCTGTGTTCAGCAGTCAGTTTGCATTGAACTGATGCTGCTGAACTCTCCTGTAAGCCGACACCTAGCTCTTGAGTCTGAATGCAGCGCTGGCTTGCTCCAACTCATTGGCTAGTCGGGTCACATCCTGACTGTGTGCTTGGGTACTGTCTGCTTTGTCTGAGCTGGTATGGGCCAGCTGAACCACCACCTCCATAGATTGATTAATTTGCTCACCTTGTTGTAATTGAACCGCAGTCGCTTCCGCAATGCTGGCATTAATACTATGCATTTGGGTAATGGCGCGGTTAATGTGCTGCAATGCGGTTAAAAGATGCTGATTCTCCTGCACGCATTGACTGGCATCATCATTGCCTTGTTGCACTGCTTTCACTGCCGTGGAGGCTACTTTTTGCAGTGCCTCAATCATCTGCTGAATATCATTCGTGGCTTGCTGAGTGCGGCCAGCCAGCGTTCTGACTTCATCAGCGACCACTGCGAAGCCACGACCTTGTTCGCCAGCTCTGGCTGCTTCTATCGCTGCATTAAGTGCCAGTAGATTGGTTTGTTCAGCAATGCTGCCGATGGTATCGAGAATGGTGCCGATTTGCTCTGTTTGTTGGTGCACCTGCTGCATCAGTTGGTCGATGCCATTCAGTTGACTAGCCAGATGCTCAATCCGTTGATTGTTTTGCGAGGATAGCTCATGCACTTTATCATTATGTTGCATGCCTTGATTCATCTCTTGCAACGCTTGTTCAGCTTGCGTGGTGATGTGTTGGCTTTGTTCACTGAGCTGGTGCGTACTTGAGTTGATGCTGGCGATACGATCGGTTTGCTGCAGCAGGGATTGTCGAATGTCATCGATATCATGGCCAGAGAGCTGGGCACTTTGTGTCAGTTCAGTGGAGTAACTTTGTATACGTTGGACCAGCCCACTAAGTGCTTCAACCAGTCGATTGACATTCGCTGCCAGAGTCCCAAACTCATCTTGACGTTGGATGGTTAAGCGTGGGCTTAAATCGCCCCGGGCCATAATGCTAAGTGCTTCATTGATCTTTGCCAGAGGTTGCAACATAGCGCGGATGGTGACCCAGGCTATCGCAGTTGCTAGTACCACCAGCACCAGCAGAATAATACCATTTCTGATATTGCCGGATTGAATGGTCCGGCTGACGGTTTGTTGCAACAAGCTGACTTGTTCATCCGCTGCAGCGGCTGTTTGTTGCAAAGCGGACATGACTGCTTCAAACTCTTGTTCGGCTGATGCCAACTGGTGGCGGGCATTTTGTTGTAAGGTCAAGCGTTGTTGTTGCAGATTAAGTAAGGTTTGCTCGACCGTGAGGGCTTGCTCCACTGCGGCCAGTTGCTGTTGAAAATCTTGCCAAAGGCCATCGGTATTGATGGTTTCAACCAATTGGTCCAGATAGTCGATATTGACTTGCATATCACTAAAGACAAAAAGAATGTTCTCTTCGCTGCGTTGCAGTTGATCGATATCGGTGGCATTGGCTACTTCTCGTAAAGTATTGATCAATCCGAGAAGCTGGCCATCGATTCTTCCTGCCGTGCCTTCGATCAGTTCCAGCGCCTCGGTCTGTGGAATATTCATGTAAGACAAATCCAGCAGTACCGCGCCCAAGGCATCTAAATCTTGCTCTAGCTGGTTAAAAGTATTCTGCACCTGCTGTTGGCTACTTTCCACCTGAAGCCGGTTTTGAAACATGCGTTGAGCGGATTGTTGGTACTGTTCGCGCTGTTGGGAGGCACGTTGCAAGGACTGTTGCATCTGTTCATGACCTGCAGTGAGCCGCAAGCCTTGGGTTAATAATTGTTGCAGCTGTGAATCGTTGTCTTGGAAGCTTTGCTGATGATGCTGGATCTGAGCTGGTTGTTCGGTGGCAAAGCCTTGTGCACTGGCATTGGCCATCCGGAGTAAGCGAATTTGTGCTTGATTGCTCAGTTGCTGTGTCGGTATAGCAAGCTCATTGACGTTGCGATTCGATTGTTCAATAGAGACAAAGCTAAAAAACGCTGAACTGCTTGCGATCACCAGCAATAAAACGATTAGGCCAAACCCAAGAATAATACGGTGTGCAATAGTAAGCGTCATAGTTATAGTCTCAAGCAAGCTGGTTCTTTTAATTATAGTTTGCTTAGAAAATAACAAATGTAGAGCAACTGGTCTAGCCAGATTTGGTGGGACAGCATATTTAGCTGAGTACGCCAGTGTGAACTGGCGTACTCAGGCGAATTAACAGCTGACTAAGCTGTTGGCAGGAATTAACGGTGTTAGCTGACCTTCGGCCAGTAGTTGCGCCGTGGCTTTGATATCAGGTGCAAAGTAGCGATCTTCAGCATAAAAAGCGACCTGAGCTCGCAAGATCTGACGTGCATGCTCAAGTGGTGGTGTGCTTTTCAGTGGAGCTCTAAAATCGAGCCCTTGCACTGCGGCTAAATATTCCACCGCGAGAACACCGCGGGTGTTGTTCGCCATCTGGGTGAGTCGTCTTGCCGCAAAGGTCGCCATTGAGACATGATCTTCCTGGTTGGCGGAGGTAGGTAAGCTATCGACACTGGCGGGGTGGGCCAGTGATTTGTTTTCAGAGGCCAGTGCCGCCGAAGTGACTTGAGCAATCATAAAGCCGCTGTTGACGCCACCATTGTTGACTAAAAACGCGGGCAGTTTGCTTAGGCTGGCATCAATCAACAGAGCCATACGGCGTTCAGACAGGGCACCAATCTCTGCAATCGCCAATGCTAAGTTATCAGCGGCCATAGCAACGGGTTCGGCGTGGAAATTACCACCCGATAAAATATCGCCTTCCTCGGCAAACACCAGCGGATTATCGGTGACACCATTGGCTTCGGTTTGCAGCACATCAGCAGCCTGGCGGATCTGCGTTAAGCAAGCACCCATCACCTGAGGCTGACAGCGCAAACTGTAGGGATCTTGCACCTTTTCACAATCCTGATGCGATGCGCCTAATTCAGAGCTGTCTTGCAATAAGTGCCGGTAAATAGCGGCGGCATCGATTTGGCCGCGTTGGCCGCGAATGGCATGAATCCGTGCATCGAAAGGGGCTCGGCTGCCAAGGGCAGCCTCGACACTTAGGGCACCGATGACGCTGGCTGCTGCGTAGAGATCTTCGGCATAAAATAACCCTTCAAGAGCTAATGCGGTGGAGACCTGAGTGCCGTTTAACAGTGCCAGGCCTTCTTTAGCAGCCAAAGTAACCGGAGTTAAGCCAGCCAAGGCCAGCGCTTCTTGTGCCGGATAGATTTTACCTTGATAACGAACTTCGCCTTCGCCAATCAGCGGTAGCACCATGTGAGCCAGCGGGGCCAAATCACCAGAAGCGCCGACAGAACCTTGCGCAGGAATGCAGGGGTACAACCCGTGATTGACCATGGCGATCATGGCATCAATGATTTCTGGGCGAATACCAGAATAGCCACGTGCCAGTGAGTTGATTTTTAGGATCATGATCAATCGTACGGATTGATCATGCATTAAATCGCCATAGCCCGCGGCGTGGGATAACACGATGGAGCGCTGCAATAGCTCCAGTTGATCCGGCGCAATTTTGGTGTTGGCTAACAGGCCAAAGCCGGTATTGATGCCATAGACGGTTTTGCCAGTAGCGACGACATCAGCCACTGTTTTGGCCGAGGTATTGATGGCTTGGTAGGCGCCAGAGTCCAGCTCAAGGGATTGCTCCGTTTGCCACAGTTGGCGCAATTGGCTCAGGCTTAACTGGCCTGGTGTTAAGGTAAATACTGTACTCATGGCTTACTCCGTAATGGTCGGTTGGTCCAACATAGGTAAATCCAGGCCTTGTTGGCGGGCGCAGTCTTTGGCAATGTCATAACCGGCATCGGCATGACGCATGACACCGGTACCCGGGTCGTTCCACAAGACTCGCCCCAGCCGTTTTGCTGCTGCCTCGGTGCCGTCGGCAACGATAACCACGCCCGAATGCTGGCTGTAGCCCATACCGACTCCACCACCATGGTGCAATGACACCCAACTGGCACCACCGGCCGTGTTTAGTAAGGCATTCAAGAGCGGCCAGTCTGAAACGGCATCAGAACCATCCAGCATGGCTTCGGTTTCACGATTGGGGCTGGCCACAGATCCAGAATCCAGATGGTCACGACCGATGACGATAGGAGCGCTTAATTCGCCACTTTTCACCATCTCATTAAATGCCAGCGCAATGCGGGCCCGATCTTTTAAACCGATCCAACAAATACGGGCTGGTAAGCCCTGAAAATGAATTTTTTCTCTGGCCATATCCAGCCAGTGGTGCAAATGTGGGTGATCCGGAATCAGCTCTTTGACCTTTTGGTCGGTTTTGTAGATATCTTCCGGGTCACCAGATAAAGCAACCCAGCGGAAGGGGCCAACGCCTTCACAAAACAGAGGGCGGATATAAGCCGGCACAAAGCCTGGGTAATCAAAGGCATTTTGTACGCCTCCGTCTTTAGCCATTTGCCGGATGTTATTGCCGTAATCGACGGCCACTGCCCCCTTCGTTTGCATATCCAGCGTCGCTTGCACCTGCACCGCCATCGATTGTTTCGCTGCTTTGACCACGGTTTGTGGATCCTGCTGTCGCATATCGGCTGCTTTAGCCATGCTCCAGCCTTGAGGTAAGTAGCCATTGAGTGGATCATGGGCAGAGGTCTGATCGGTAACGATATCAGGGATGATGTTGCGCTTTACCAGCTCAGCAAAGATATCAGCGGCATTGCCGAGCAAGCCAATTGAGGTTGGCTTGCTGCTCTGCTTGGCGGTTTCAAGCAACTCAAGCGCTTGATCGAGGTTGGTGGCTTTCACATCAACATAACCGGTACGCAAACGGAAATCGATACGGCTTTCATCGACTTCACAAGCAATCATATGAAAACCGGCCATGGTGCCAGCCAAAGGTTGAGCGCCGCCCATGCCACCTAAACCACCGGTGAGGATCCATTTATTGCTGGCATTACCGTTAAAGTGCTGCTTAGCCATGGCGACAAAGGTTTCATAGGTGCCTTGCACGATGCCCTGCGAGCCAATGTAAATCCAAGAGCCAGCGGTCATCTGGCCGTACATCATCAGACCTTTTTTATCCAGTTCGTTAAAGTGCTCCCAGTTAGCCCAGGCTGGTACCAAATTCGAGTTGGCAATCAGCACTCGGGGGGCATCAGGGTGTGTTGGAAAAACACCTACTGGTTTACCACTTTGCACCAGTAAAGTTTGGTCGTCTTCCAACCGGTCCAGTACCTCGATTATTTTATCAAAGCAGGCCCAATCGCGGGCGGCCCGGCCAATACCACCATACACCACCAAGGCTTGAGGATGCTCAGCAACATCGGGATCCAGATTATTCATCAACATGCGTTTGGCGGCTTCGGTTAACCAGCTTTTGGCGGTGATGGTGCTGCCATGTGGGGCGCGAATAACGCGCGCTGGATCGAAACGTGAGTCAGACATAGGATGCTCCTAACTGCGCTTTTCAAGCGCAAAATTTAAGTGACCACCCAGCCGGTAGCGACTACCTGGCGAGGTAAGATAAGCCAAACTCACGGCACCATCGCGACTAAAAGTGCGGCGGGTTAATCGTAAGCAGGCTTCTGGTTTTTTCAAGTGCAAATGCTGGCAAGTAAAATGATCAGGCAAGATCGCTTCGACGGTATGCTCAGCTTCGGTTAAGGGCGCGACCTGACTTAAATACAGGTGCGGCGTAATGTGAGAAAAGTCTTGCTGAATGTAATCTGGGATCTGCTGCGGGTTGACGTAGCGTGCTTCCAATTGCAGTGGTACTTGATCTTCGTAATGCACAATCAAGGAAAAAAACACTTGTTGCTGGTGCTTTAACCCCAAGGCAGACGCAATCACCGCAGGGCAAGGCAGTTCGGTCAATTGCAGCAACTGCGCGCTGTAGCTATGGCCCCGACTTTGGATTTCATCAGCAATGTTGCGAATTTCCAGCAAGGATGATTGTGATTTTAAGGCGGCGACAAAGCTGCCCACGCCCTGAGTGCGGTACAGAATGCCTTGCTCAGTCAGTTCTTGTAATGCCCGGCGTGCGGTCATCCGACTGACGGAAAATTGCTCGGCCAATTCATTTTCTGACGGCACACGACTGTGCTCCGGCCAGGCACCGATTTCAATTTGCGTCAGCATGTGTTCTTTAATTTCTGCGAATTTCGCCACAGCCATCTCGGTTGCTCCAACCATTGAGGATTCTTAATCGTAAAAATAACGGATTTTGGTTGTATATACAAGTTTTGTGGTACACTATTTTAAAGAAGGATAGCTACTGGAGTAAACCATGACTGACTTTGATGCGGTTTGGATCAATGCCCGTATTGCCACCATGCAAGCTAATCAAGCGCCTTATGGTGTGATAGAGCAGGGCGCATTGGCCAGCAAGGATGGCTATATCGTCTGGCTAGGCCCAGAGGCGCAATTACCCGCTTATGAAGCAGCGAAGACCCGGGTCTATGATGTGCAGGGGCAGTGGCTGTTACCGGGGTTGATCGATTGCCATACTCATTTGGTGTATGGAGGCAGCCGTGCGAATGAGTTTGAAATGCGCTTGCAGGGTGCCAGCTATCAGGCGATTGCTCAGGCTGGCGGCGGCATTCGCTCGACGGTGAAAGCCACACGCGAGGCTAGTGCTGAGGCGTTATTTGAACTGGCGAAAGCTCGGGTCAATACGTTGATGCAGCAAGGGGTGACCCGGCTGGAAATTAAGTCTGGTTATGGACTTGATCTGGCTAGCGAACGCAAAATGTTGCAGGTGGCCCGGCAATTGGCACAGCACTTTCCTCTACACATCCACACCACCTTTCTTGGCGCGCATGCGCTACCACCAGAGTTTGATGATGCTGATGCTTACATGGATTACCTTTGTCACACCATGCTGCCTACTTTGCATCAAGAGGGTTTGGTCGATGCGGTGGATGTGTTTTGTGAAGGCATTGGTTTTAGTGTTGCGCAAAGTAAACGCTTATTTCAGTGTGCGCAGCAGTTGGGGTTGCCGGTGAAAGCCCATGCGGAGCAGTTATCGAATTTAGGTGGTACTGCCTTGGTGGCTGAATTTGCTGGTTTATCCGCCGACCATATTGAATTTTTAGATGAAGCAGGCGTAAAGGCCATGGCGCAGGCTGGCACGGTTGCCGTGTTGTTGCCAGGTGCTTATTATTTCTTAAAAGAAACGCAGTTACCACCGATTGAGCTGCTGCGACAGTATCAAGTCCCTATGGCGGTGGCGACTGACTTGAATCCAGGCACTTCGCCATTGTGTAATTTGCCGTTAATGTTGAATATGGCCTGCACGCTGTTTGCACTCACCCCTGAAGAAGCCTTACTGGGAGTAACCCGACATGCGGCCAAAGCGTTAGGGGTCGATGATGCCGGTATGCTGGCGGTTGGGCTGCGTGCTGACTTTGGTTGTTATACGATGGTGCAACCGGCTGAATTGGCCTATCAACAAGGGGTGAACCCATTAACCCAACTGGTGATTGGGGGTAAAACGATTCCCTTTTAACTCACGCTTTACAATGTATATTTACACGCTATGCTAGGCAGACCAGATGTTCAGGATTTCGCGGTTATGCGGTACTTCATCGTTGCCTTGATGGCGCTAACAACACCTCCTGTCGTGGCTGCGAATGTCGTTGCCACGCCAAACTGGCTGTTGTGGTTGCCACTTAGTTTGGTCGCCGTCATTGTGGTATTGATATGGCGTATACGTAGTTTACAGCATCGCTTAGATCAGCAGATTACAGCACCTGTGGAACAAAAGTGGCTGCATGATGAAAGTACCGGTTACCCGAATAAACAATTGCTGCGCATACAGTTGCAACCACTGTTGCAACATAGCGAAGATCGTCATTACGCGCTGTTGCTATTTAAAGTCACTCAGTTTGAAAGTATTAATGAAGCGCTTGGTTACCAGCATAGCAATATTCTGCTGGCTCAACTGGCCCATCGCATCAATCAGCGCTTGCAAGATCATGACGCCTTACTGTGCCTCGAATGGCGAGAGGACAAGCCGGTTCGGTTGTGTCATCTGGGAGGGGTAGACTTTGTCGCCTGGGCAGACATCACCGAGCAGCCTTATTTGGCCGAACAACTCACCAGAGAGATAGAGCAGACAGTCGTGCAACCACTGGTATTGCACAGTTGTGCGATGGATTACCAATTGGTTAGTGGTATTGCCTATTACCCAGAGCATGGCAGCCAATTGAATGAATTACTGGATCGTGCTTACCAGGCTTTGCAGCATCACCGAGTGCAGTCCGATGCTGCGGTATTTGATCCGGCCTTATTGCATTATACCGATGAGAAGCTGCGACTGATGGCTGAATTGCGCCAGGCCATTGAGCAGAATGAACTGGTCTTGTACGTACAGCCGCAAATCGATTTAAAACAACGAAACTTGGTCGCCGCTGAGGTCTTGATCCGTTGGAAGCATCCTCGCTTAGGGATGCTGGCACCGGAAGATTTTCTGGCGTTGGCTGAGCAGTTGGGGGTGATTTATTCGCTGACTGAATGGGTGCTTGATCGGGCTATTGCTATGCTAGCTGAGCTGAAAGCCGACTTTCCAAAGATGAAAATAGCGGTGAATATTTCGTCGAAAGATTTGTTGCAGGATGAGCTGCTGGATACCATCAATCGTTTACTTCAGGAGTACGATGTTAAACCAGACCGGTTGGTGTTGGAGCTAACTGAGCGGGCTTTGACGGAGGACCCGGTGCAAGCCATCACCATGCTGCAACGTTTGAAAAACTTAGGTATTGAGCTAGCGCTGGATGATTTTGGTACTGGATTTTCATCGCTGTTTCATTTACGGCAACTTCCTATCAGTCATGTCAAAATTGATTGTAGTTTTATCAATCAACTGCACAAAAGCGATACCCATATGGCCATCACTGGCGCCATTATCGATATTGCCCGTAATCTTGAGCTGGGAGTGGTTGCCGAAGGCATTGAGGAATCATTGGTGGAGCAAAAGCTGATCCGCATGGGCTGCACGTTAGGACAAGGCTTTTTCTATTCGCGTCCATTTGAACTGAAAGGGTTACAACCCTGGCTTAACCAATGGCAGCATCAACATGGGAATCCACCAGCCCCGCCTTCGCTTGCATAAAGGCATCGCATAAAGCAGCCAACACCTGACCGCAGTGCTGCATGCCTGCCGCTTGCCCAGCTGGATGTCTGGCTGGGGCGGCTTCTGCTAAATGCAGATAGCGACTTCTGGGTAAAAAAGCCAGCTGATGCACGTACTGAGCGGCCTGATGCACCGAGACACCGACCGTGGTGAAGGCGCTGGCAGGCATTAACTCAATGCTGTCTGTATCTAGTTCAATACCTATGGACCCAGTAGAGTCAGCGACAAAGTCGATGCAGCGATCCAAGGCCTCTTGCCAGCTGATTTGTTGGCGGGTAAACATCGCTTGCAAGCTGATAAACTCAGCCCCGGCTTGTTGTAACTGGTCTATACTGGCTTGCGAGTTTTTCAGCTCATGCAACCCCAGCACAAAATAGTTGGCCAGCAGTTGCTGTTGCCATGCATAGCTAAACCCATTGCCACTGTGGCGGCCCTCTTGTGGCCGAAAGTCTGCATGTGGGTCGAGGTTAGCACAATGAATGGGTTGTTCGGTCGCAGCAGCTAAGGCTTTAATCAGTGGGTAGGCATTATTATGCCCGCCTCCTATTACGACTACATAGAAACCAGCCTGGAACAATTGAACCATCACATCCTCAACCCGTTGGTCCAGCTCGGTACAGAGCGCACGCAACTGCTGCAGTTGCTTCGGTTGGCTTACATCCAGATCGTTTGCTTGATGTTGCAAATCGTCACACTGTACGGTGCCAGCCATGAGCACGGGGCCAATTTTTTGGCTAAAGGCATTGGCTTGCAAGTTCAGCCAGACCGATAAAAAGGCTGACCAGCCCTGGTCGGCGCCGCCAAGCCCAAGATTGGCTCTGGGGCCAATGTCTTCCGGGATACCAAGCAAAGCCACCTTGCAGTGTTGCTGGCGGGCAGCCAACAACGCATCAGCGAGTGGCAAGTCCGCAGATAAAAACAGCAACTTTTCTGCCAGACGTTCTTCCTGCGGCCGTTTTTTCTGCCACAACTCAAGATCGGTTGGTTGATAACGATGCAAGCTCATGCCAATTACTCTATATCGAGTGGGTCTGGAGACAAAATAATGCCGGTATTATCAGCGTATAAATGATCATCGGGTAAAAAGGTGACGCCAGCAAAATTCACCGGCACATCCAATTCACCAAACCTTTTGTCATCGGCTCCGACCGGAATGGAATTCATGGCTTGAATGCCAATATCAAAGTCTTCCAGTGCATCCACATCACGAACGCTGCCATAACAAACGATACCTTCCCAACCCTGACTTGCAGCCAGAGCTGCTGTATCGGCATCAATGAGTGCACGTCGGGTAGAGCCGCCGCCATCAATCAACAGAACTTTGCCAATGCCTGACTCAGCCAGTACTTTACGGATGAGGCCATTGTCTTCAAAGCATTTGATGGTTCGCACCTGACCTCCAAAAGAATGACGACCTCCGAAGTTGCTAAACAAGGGTTCGACCACATCGATCATATCAGCATAGAGATCACATAACTCGGACGTGTTGTATTCCATCTGGTGCTCCTGGGAAATACGGTAGGGTGTGTTGACAGTATAACTGCCCTGTAGGGCAGCTCAAGTAGTTACTTCGCGTTTATTTTTTTAGGCATGCTAGATGGTTAGCGGAACTATTGGCGAGTGTATTTTCCAAGTTCGGGAATTTCATGGTTTTCTGATGAAACCAGCTGTATTTTTTTGAAGAGTGACTATGATTGTTAATGAAAACACGTTTATCTCAGGTGGATCAATCTCATGTTTCGACAATTTAGTATCAAGCAGCGGTTAATGATGAATGGGGTAGCTTTGGTAGCCGGTATGCTGATTATGCTCATGTTACTTTTCTATCAAAGTAATCAGTTGACCAGTCTGGCACAAGCGCAGGAAAGTGTGCAACGCCTCAATACCGACGTATTGATGTTTCGTCGCCATGAAAAAGATTTTTTGCTTCGATTTGAAGCACGTTATCTGGATCGAATGCAGCAGCATTATAGTGGTATGCAACAGTTAGCCAGCAGTTTGGATGCTCGCCTGCAGCGGCATGGTATTGATCGGGGAGCCTTGCAGGAGTTTAGTCGGCTGACCGAGCAGTATCAACGAAGCTTCAGTGCCTTAGTGCGGCAATATGAGTTCATGGGATTGACTCCAGAGCAAGGACTGCAAGGGGAACTACGTACCGCAGCACAGCAAATAGAGCGGATGATACAGCAACGCTCCGATGATCGCCTGATGGCGCTGTTGTTGCAACTGCGCCGGCATGAAAAAGATTTCTTACTGCGTCGAGATGCCGATTATTATCAGCGATTTTCTCAGGATATGCAGCAGCTGCAACGTTTTATTCAAACCGGTATTGTCGATGCTGGCAGTCGACAGCAGATAGAGCAGCTGAGCACTGATTACCAGAGCGCTTTTTCTAATCTGGTATCGGCTTATCAGCAGGCTGGGCTGGACCAAAACTCGGGCTTGCAGGGGGAGATGCGCAGTGCCATTCATGCCACCGAGCAGAGTTTGCAACAAATGACTGAAGCCACAGGAGAAGCCATTACTGCAGCGGTCAATCGTACGCAAAACCTTGCCATTGGTTTTTTTGTGTTTGTGTTGGCCTTGGTGCTCGGGTTGGTTTTTCTGACCAGTCGCAGCATATTGCAGCCAATTATGGCGGTTTGTCAGACGGTTGGTTTGATCCGGCGGGACAATGATTTTCGCCAGCGTATTGAGGAGCAAGGCCAGGATGAAATGACGGCGCTGGCAATGGATGTCAATGGCATGATTGGTGATTTTCAGGAGTTGGTGAATAACGTCAATCAGGCGCTGGAGATGCTGGATACCGCCACTCAACAACTGGCAAAGTCTACCAATGAAACCAGTGATGGCATGCAGTTGCAGCAACAGGAAAGCGATATGGTGGCGACAGCGGTGACAGAAATGGGCGCTACCATTAATGAAATCGCCAGCAATACTGAAAATACGGCCAGCCGGGCCAGCAGTACCAACGATAATGCCCAGCATGGTCAGCAGGAGGTAGAGCGAACCGTGCTAGGTATTCAGCAATTGTCGGCTGAATTGCAAGGAGCGACGTCAGTCGTAGAAGCCTTAGAGCAGGATGGCCATACTATAGGTTCGGTGTTGGATGTGATCCGAGGCATTGCCGAGCAAACCAACTTACTAGCGCTCAATGCTGCCATTGAAGCTGCGCGTGCGGGTGAGCAGGGGCGAGGCTTTGCCGTGGTGGCAGACGAGGTGCGTAATTTAGCGATGCGCACTCAGGAATCAACCCGGCAAATTGAAGACATCATTAGCGGCTTACAAGGCCGAACCCAGCAAATTGTGCAGGTGATGGTGAGTTGTCGTGAGAAGGGCTTATCCAGCGCTGACCAAGCACAGTTGGCGACCAATTTGTTACTGCAAATTACCGAGGATGTCAGCGGTATAATGGATATGACGACGCAAATTGCAGCAGCTATTGAAGAGCAAAGTCAGGTTGCCGCAGAAGTGAATCAAAATGTGGTGAAAATCCGTGATATTTCAGTAAATTCATACCAATTAGCACAGCATAATGCTGAAATAAGTGAAGAAGTTGCGATGCAGGCAGCGCGTTTGCACCAAACGGTGGATCGGTTTAAAGCTTGAGCCGTATCGGGATCTGTTGTTGTTGTGCCACGTTTTCTTGGTACTGTTGCCACAGTTCCTGATGATGTTGGCAAAGGTGATACAGATAGTGCGTGCTGAATATGCCGGTTTGGTGGCCATCATCAAACACGATCCGGACACCGTAGTGTCCGGTCGGTTCGATTGTGCTGATGCCGACTCCTGATTTATTTAACACCAGTTTCGGATTGCCATGACCCTGAACCTCAGCAGATGGTGAGTGCACCCGCAAAAACTCTGCGCTTAAGCAGCTTTCAGTGCCATCGGCAAAGCATATATCCAACTGCTTGCTTCGCTGATGGTAATGCAACCGGGTCAGTGCAGGTGCCGCGGCCATGGTCAGTCCTTATCAATAACCAGTTTTACAGAATAAAGCGACTCAGATCTTCATCTTGTACTAAAGCATCCAGATGTTTATCTACATAGGCGGCGTCAATAACCACGGTCTGGCCAGTATGATCGGCTGCTTCGTACGAGACTTCATCCAACAAGCGTTCCATCACGGTGTACAACCGACGTGCACCGATATTCTCGGTTTTTTCATTCACATGAAAAGCAGCATCAGCTAAACGTCGAATGCCATCCTGTTTAAACTCCAGCGAGACCCCTTCAGTGCCGAGCATAGCAATGCTTTGTTCGGTCAGGGATGCCTTCGGTTCTGTTAGCACGCGCTCAAAATCATCAGCCGTAAGAGCAGAGAGTTCGACCCGGATAGGTAGGCGACCTTGCAACTCAGGCACCAGATCGGAGGGCTTGCTCATCTGAAAGGCCCCTGAGGCGATAAATAAAATGTGATCGGTCTTGATCATGCCATGTTTGGTATTGACGGTGCAGCCTTCAATCAATGGCAGTAAGTCGCGTTGCACGCCTTCGCGTGAGACATCGGGGCCGCCACTGTCAGCACGTTTACAGATTTTATCCACTTCATCCAAAAATACGATACCGTGCTGTTCGACCAACTCGACGGCTTGCAGCTTTAATTCTTCTGGATTCACCAGTCGACTGGCTTCTTCTTCCACCAGCAGTTTAAAGGCATCTTTGATTTTCAGTTTGCGTTTTTTCTTGCGATCCGCGCCTAGGTTTTGGAACATGCTCTGTAATTGAGAGGTCATCTCTTCCATGCCCGGAGGGGTCATGATTTCAATGCCCATTTGCTGCTGTGCGACATCGATTTCAATCTCTTTATCGTCCAACTGCCCTTCGCGTAGTTTCTTGCGAAACACCTGACGGGTATTGCTGTCTTGCGCTGGTGCATCGTCTTTCCACTGATCGCGGCTACCGCTTGGCAGCAAGGCATCCAGAATGCGCTCTTCAGCGGCTTCTTCTGCCCGATATTTGTTCTTCGCTATCTCCTGCTCACGCAATAATTTTACTGCGCTGTCGGCCAAGTCGCGAATAATGCTCTCTACATCTTTGCCGACGTAACCCACCTCGGTAAACTTAGTGGCTTCTACCTTGATAAATGGCGCATTGGCCAACTTTGCTAATCGACGGGCAATTTCGGTTTTACCGACACCAGTCGGGCCAATCATCAGGATATTTTTGGGAGTGACCTCCTGACGCAGCGCTTCTGGTAACTGCATACGGCGCCAGCGGTTGCGTAAGGCAATAGCGACTGCGCGCTTGGCCTGATGTTGACCAATGATGTGCCGGTCCAGCTCATGGACAATTTCTCTCGGAGTCATATCTGACATAAGTTAACCTGCTTATAATTGTTCAATGGTGTGATGCTGATTGGTGAAAACACAGATATTGCCAGCGATGGTAAGGCTTTTTTCAACGATATCGACAGCATTAAGATCGGTATTTTCCAACAGAGCCGTCGCGGACGCCTGGGCAAAGGGCCCGCCGCTGCCAATGGCAATTAAGTCGTGTTCCGGCTGAATGACATCGCCATTACCGGTGATGATTAACGAGGAGGTGGCATCAGCAACAGCTAACAGTGCTTCCAGCTTGCGTAACATGCGGTCGGTGCGCCAGTCTTTCGCCAGCTCGACGGCGGCACGCATCAAATGACCCTGATGCATCTCCAACTTGGCTTCAAAACGCTCAAATAAGGTAAAAGCATCGGCGGTACCGCCGGCAAATCCAGCCAGAACCTGATCTTTATAAAGGCGGCGCACTTTACGCGCATTGCCTTTCATTACGGTATTGCCGAGAGAAACCTGGCCATCGCCGCCGAGTGCGACCTGGCCATTACGGCGGACAGAAACTATGGTTGTCATGGTAAGCCCTTATGACGATGAGATTGACTGGGATCTAAGGGCTTAGGTGGCGGTTTTCAAGTCCAGTTCCAGATCTGACAGGTGTTTATACCATTGCGACGTAAACGATTGCGATCAGCTTCTGCCTGGCGACGACTCTCATATGGGCCCAATACCACGCGGTACCAAACGCCATTGCTCCCCTCAGTACGACGGGTGATTGATGAGAAGCCAGCAAAGGCTATTTGAGCCCGCATGGCATCAGCCTGCTCTTCACTACGAAACGAAGCGCATTGCATCTGGAATGGCCCTTTAGCTTCCAGTTCAGGAACTTCGACCACGATCTGACGATTTTCCAGCTCCTCAATGTATTGATAAGGCTCTTGGGTAGGGCGCTCGGGCAGATCGTCCTTCACCACAGCAGGTACTGGCGCCGGCATCTGTTGTACTGGCGCTTGCTTATTCAGCGTCCACAAAAACCAAACAAACAGCAGTACCAACAACGCAGTCGCCACCATCAGCAACCATGGGAAAGGGGCTTTAGCCGGTGCTTTTTTGCGGCTAGTGGTTTTGGGGCGTGCTGTTTTTACATAATCACGTCTTGGCATGCTGTACAACGATATCTGAGTTAATTCGAACCGCTATTCTAGCTGGTTGTGCCGGCAAAGGACAATGCCGTTTGTCGTTTTGCCGAGGTATGCGGATGTTGCCGATTAGATTTTGCGCATTGATATGCGATTTTATGTACTCAAGCTAAATCAATGGGGTCAACATCCAACTGCCATCGTAGTTTGCGGCTGAGTGGCCAACGCTCAGCTTCAATAATTAGTTGTTGTAACAGCTGGTGCAGTGGTCGGCGTTGCTTGGCATAGCAATGCAATTGCCAGCGATACTTGCCGGCTTTGCGCTCAAGTGGCGCACGAATAGGCCCCAGTAACTGTATCTCCGGTGCCAGCTTTTGGGCGAGCTCAACCAGTTGCTGCAGCCATTGTTGGCCCACGTCATCTTGTAACGACTCGGTACGAAACAGTGCCAGCGATAAATAAGGCGGAAGCAGGGTTTGTTGCCGTTCTTCCAGTGCTAAGCGGGCAAAAGAGTCGTAACCATTGTGCAGAATATCCTGCAGCATGCTGTGCTCTGGATAACGGGTTTGCAACAGTACGCTGCCTGCATGTTGGGCCCTGCCGGCCCGGCCTGAGACCTGCGTGATCAACTGTGCCAATTGCTCTGGCGCCCGAAAGTCACTGCTGTACAAGGCACCGTCGACATCGACAATTACCACCAATGTCACCAATGGGAAGTGATGCCCTTTGGCCAGCATTTGGGTGCCGACAATCAATTGTGGCCCACCAGCGGCGATTTGTTGTAATGCCTGATCCAAACTACCTTTACGCCGGGTGCTGTCGCGGTCGAGTCGTACCAGCGGGTAATCGGCAAATAAAGGTTGTAACTGTTCTTCCAGTTGCTCGGTGCCCTGACCGAGCGCCACCAGCCGGGTGCTACCGCAATTGCCACATTGTTTCGGCACCGGGCGTATAGCCCCGCAGTGGTGGCATATCAGCTGGCGGCTTTGTTTATGCCAGGTCATGCTGGCATCGCAGCGATGGCAATCACTCAGCCAGCCGCATTCCTGACAGGTTAAGGCAGATGCATAGCCACGGCGATTCAGAAACAGCATCACCTGAAACCCTTGCTTAAGCGTATGGTGAATGCGCTGAATGCATTGCTCGGCCAGACCATAGCGCATGGTTTGCTGTTGCAGATTAATCAGTTCTAGTTTTGGCAGTTGTTGGCCGGTGGCGCGCGAGCTGAGCGTGAGCAGCTGAAAGCGGCCTTGCAAACTATTGTACAGGCTCTCAAGGCTGGGCGTGGCTGAGCCAAGTATCACCGGGCAGGTTTCCAGCGCAGCGCGTTTCACAGCCAAATCACGGGCATGGTAACGAAAGCCATCTTGTTGTTTTAGCGATGAATCATGCTCTTCATCAACAATAATCAGACCAAGCTTGCGAAAGCGTAAAAACAGTGCGGAGCGGGTGCCAATCACAATGGCTGCACTGCCGGTGGCCGCATGTTGCCAGCAATTCAGCCGCTCTGTATCGGTCAGCCCGGAGTGCCAGCTCAGCACGGGTACGGCAAAACGGTTGGCAAAGCGGGCCAGTGTTTGAGGCGTTAAGCCAATTTCAGGCACCAGTACTAATACTTGCTGGCCCTTTGCCAGTAGCGGTGAAATGCTTTGTAAGTACACCTCGGTTTTACCCGAGCCGGTAATGCCTTCCAGTAAAAAAGGTTGAAACTGGCCTTGCGACTGCACAATACGGCTGACCACCAGCGCCTGATCGGTGGTTAGTTTTAACCCGGTGTTGTGATCCGCTGCCGGCGTGTAAGGGGCAAAGGGCTTTTGCTGGCATCTGATCAGTGCTTTGTTCAGCAGCTGGTTTAAGGTGGTGCGTTCATGCTGTTGCAATAACGCTTTTTCGTCGATTGGGCCTTGTATCAGGTGTTGCCATAGCGCCAGTTGGCGGGCAGAGCGTTTGAAATCTGCTTCGCTGGCGCTTTGTCCATCTTCAGTTAACTCATAATAGCGTGATTGACAGTCGGGTAGGGGCTTGCCTTCCCGCAGCAAAGCCGGCAACGCAGCAATAAGCACTTCGCCAAGCGGATGATGGTAGTAATCGGCTGCAAAAGAGAGTAATTGGCACAGTCGCTCCGATAGCACAGGTGCTTCGTCCACAACGTGTAAAACGGACTTTAATGCATCGCTGGCAAAGGCATCGTCTGGCTGAATATGCCAGACCACACCGACCAGCTCACGTTTACCAAAAGGCACCTTAACCCGACAACCGATCTGAACCTGCAGCGGAGGGGGTAGCTGATAATCAAACGATTGGCGTAATGGCACCGGCAGTGCCACGCGGATCACAGTCACTGATAATACTCACATTTCTGGGCTATGGGTTTGCGGGTAGCACGTAGTTTATGACTTAGTGTATCGGTTGCTGCTACTGTATAGCAATACAAATACCAACCCAGCCAGTTTCCCGATCTAATTGATGTTTTTTTAGTTGCAAGCATAAACCAGAACGATTAAACTACGCGCCCTAATTGAACTGTAACTGCGTATGGTGCTCGGCGCAAAGCGACCAAGTGGCGATACGGCCTTAACGAGGTAATCCATGAAACCAGGAATTCACCCAGAATACCAAGAAATTACGGCAACCTGTACTTGCGGTAATTCTTTCAAAACCCGTTCAGCACTGTGCAAAGACATCCACTTGGATGTGTGCTCTGCTTGCCACCCGTTCTATACCGGTAAGCAAAAAGTACTGGACGTTGGTGGTCGTGTTGACCGCTTCAAGAAGCGTTTCAGCATGGGCAGCAAGCGTTAATCACGCCTGCTATCAGCAAAAAAAAGCACCTACGGG
>NZ_JAUZVZ010000029.1 GCF_030717845.1 Alkalimonas collagenimarina | reverse complement strand
ACCATAAGCTCATTAGCTCGTCGCATTAACCTCTCGGCATTACGTACCTGGTGTGTTTTTAATAGCTCGCCTGATAGTGCCAGGTATTTATCTGCTAACTGCTTTCGCAAACGAACACTTAGCTCAAAATCATTGGGCAACACGTCTTCAAATTGTTGCCATTGCTCATAGACGGCATCGACTTCAGATGCTCTTGCACTTTGCTCGAGTTGAGCTGACATTTCGTTGAAGCTATGTAAATAAAACACTTCTGCAGCGGTGTAGGGGAATTCTGTATTCACTCCTTGTTCCATTGCATCTTGATAGGCTGCCATTGCATCAATTGCAGCTTGCATTTGAACTCCTTGCTCAAGGGCTGGCTGTGCTGGCTCGCTGGCATAAAAAACAGCTTGGCCAATGGCGACTAATTCCTGCAATCGCGGCGCATTATGGCTTGCCATGGCTTGTCCAAATTCGTCTAAGAAAATTTCGACAGCATCTTCACTTGGCAGTGGTTGAAAGTCTGGTTCAATGCGCCTTAAATCGGCAAGCACTTGAAATGGGTTATTCCTATCGCCATCATTTTGATACTTTTGCGCTAATAATAGTGTGGTTAATTGATTTTGAAGTATCTCAATAGAGCTTTGTTTACTGCGTGCAACCCGGTTACGTACACTCGCCAACTGATGTGAATCTGGGTAAAGCTGGCTGGCTTGATCCGTCAAACGCTCAATGGCCCGATAGTTTGGGTAGCGCTCAGTTCGCTCACTGAACAATGCATCGATGCTCTGCTCAAAATAATTTAACAGTTCAGTCGAGTGATAGGTGAGTAATCCGGAAGGTATAATAGGATTCTGATCCGTTAGCTTTTCAAGCTCTTGCAATACATCTTCAGGCGAAAGTTGCAATAGTGAGTATTGGTAATCCAACTTTTGCTGGTAAGTACTAAGATCGCTTTGTAAATCATGCAGGGTTGCTTGATTGTCTTGGTATACATAGAGCATGCCTGATAAAGCAGCAACGCTTGCGATGGCGCCGAGTAACAATGGAAATGTCGATCGTTCAAGCCGTCGAGTGAGTTGCCCGACAGAAGTTAAACGCTTGTTGCTCTCGAACGCCAGTGCCTGGCGCAATGCAATCCACTGCAATGGACTGAGGTGAGCAGGCTTCTTTGCCTTTTTGCCTTCTTGTTGTGCCTTATCAGCAGGCGTGCGATCAAAAGGGTGCTTACTGGTTAAAAGCTCATAGGTTAAGCAGGCAAACGAATACACATCATCTGCTGGAGTAGGAACTTCCCCTTTGAGGAGCTCCATGCTGGCATAAGCTGGTGTATAGCCATTGACAGGTGTGGACTGAGACAGGTTTTCTGCAGCATAGATATCTACGTTTTGTTGTAGCTTTTGCGCAACGCCAAAATCGAGCAATTTTACATGGCCTTTGCTATCCAGCATGATATTTGCTGGTTTAAGATCTGCGTGCACAATCCCTTGCTGATGCGCATATTCTAAACCTGCAGCAATTTGCTCAAGCAGTTTCATTGCTGATTTCAGAGGTAAGCCTTTCGGTTTATAACGATTGATGACTTGCTCAAGCGTTTCTCCATCCAAATACTCCATCACTAAAAAGTAGGTATCTCCCTCGGAGCTTACATCGAACAAGCGGATAATATTAGGATGAGCCAATTGCTGTGTCTTGCGAGCTTCTTGCAATAAAAGCTGCAATGCTTCAGGCTGGTTAACAAACTGTTTTTGCAAGACTTTGATGGCGACATAAGGCTCTGCAATACCGGCTTGCTCTAAAAACGTATCACGAGCTCGGTAAATGTGGCTAATCCCACCAGTTCCTAACAAGCTTTCAATCAAGTAACGTTTTTGCAAAAGCGTTCCTTGAATCAGCTGTGTTGGCTGTTCCGAGCTCAGTGAAGCCGAGGCGGTAGAGTGCAGACGTGTGCGGTTATCAGCTTCAGCCTGAAGGTTCTCATCTTGCTGTGTCGGTGAAGTGGCTTCAAATGCGGGTATAAGATCAGCATTCTCAGTCATATTATGATCGGTTGATTTTTTACTGGTCATTGTGATGCTCTATTCCTTGTCATGAACTTTTCAAGCCCTGAAACCATATGAACCATAAATTTTACTTAATTATTCACCTTCAATCAATTGTTCACTTTAAAGTAATTTTGTTAGTATGGCGAGGAAGGCAATAAAGTGATTGTTAATACTCTATAGTTTATAAGCCAGACTGCGATCATTCTCACTGAATCTTAAGGAGAGTTTTATGGAAGATACTCAATTAACATCTGCATATCATGGAGTCTATGTTCATGATATATGGGGTAATTTATACTTATTCAGTCATGATCTCCTTACTTGCCATGACCTCGGAGACTGTGAACTTCCGCTATTGAATAGCCGGATTCATGTTGAGTATTTTCTGCATCAGATTGAGCCTGCGGCCACACGAGTCGAGATATGGCGAAATTTGTACCGGTATGCACAAGTGGATGGACAGCATGGGATTGCTCCTTCTCCCGCTCAAATGTTAAGTAAATTGGCGTCAGTTGTCACGGATGGTGGATTGCGGTTATTCAAGATAAAGGACGGCTCGGCCAATACGTTGTTCACTTAAGTGTTAATGCATGTATTGCTAATTTATTGGCCATTAAATTAATTGAAGGTTAACATTCAAGTTGACCATCACTCTCTCGAAAGTTATAATCCCTCAGATTTTTAACATAACTAGAGCTCGCGTCCCTTCCTATTGGAGGGCTGATCATTTAAGGAAGAGGTAATCAGAATGTGGCTTGAACTTTCCGTGGTTAGCTACCACCGCCTATCACCCCGTTTACAATCAGTGATGAGATTTGATGCAGAAGGGGGAACGATAGGTCGTTCTGATGAAGCCAGTTGGCAGCTGGCAGATCCTGAACGAATTGTATCAGGCACCCATGCACTGATTGGCTTTGATAACACCGGCTTTTACATAGAAGATCGGTCAACCAATGGGTTATTTGTTAACAGTCCCTCCGACTTAGTTGGTAAAGGAAATCGCCGTTATCTCAAAGAAAAAGATACCCTGCTACTTGGGGATTATGAGTTACAGGTGAGCCGTATTGATTTACAGCAAATGCAGGCCAGCGTGACAAGCCAGGTGGTAGTAGAAGAAGCTGAACTCGCTGCAGTGACAGAATCAGCCATGACTTCTCAGCAATCAAATGCAAACTTATCAGGTGTTCTGACCCATGACTTGCTTGATCATAGCTCAGCGCCTTCTTCACAAGATTTTGATTCACAGTTGGACGATTTTTTTCATATTCAGCCACTTATTCCTGACGATTGGTCGGAAGAGCTGCCGCAGGATGTCACAAAACAAGAGAGCAATGCTGTTTTTGGTACTGTGGGCGTACCCTTGCAACAGACTGATACCGAACTAAATACGTCTTCAACATCCTCCTTGACCATATCGGATGAAAGGAAAGTTAGGGCCTTCATGCAAGGCTTAGAGTTAACTGCTGAACAAATAGCTATGCTTGACCAATCCGAGCAGAGCTGGCAGCAACTTGGCGAAGCATTAAGAGCCTCTTTAGATGGGTTGATGGTCATGATGAGAGCTCGCTCTCAAATCAAGAACACCCTGCGGGTCAACCAAACTACCTTTCAAGCTCGCGAAAATAATCCATTGAAATTTTCTGCCAGTTTCCAGGATGTGTTTCATACCTTATTCGAAAACAATAACACGGGTTTCTTAAAGCCTAAGCAATCTGTGCAATCCGCATTTCAAGATATTACCAAGCACGAAAGCGCCTTGGTTGCGGCAAGCAGTGCTTCAGCACAAGCATTATTGGAGCGATTATCTCCTGTGTCTATCCGCACCAAGGATGTAGGAAGTGGGGTATTTGATAAGTTGAGTCCACTTCATGTGAAATCCAGATATTGGGCGATGTACGAGCTGTACCACAAAGAGTTAACTGAGCAAGTTAAAAAGAACTCGAAACGAGGCTTCAGTGAAGATTTCATTGACGCTTATGAGCATTCCATCAAATCCGACGAATAAAAGACTAAGGGCCCGTTATGAAAGTATTAGGTTATGGTATAGCTGTGCTTATTGCATCGCTTTTTTTAGCGTCATGTCAGGTCATGTACTCTACTTTTCCGCCTTCAACAACACTGCACTTTCGAGTAGCTCATGATTTGAACCCTGATCAAAACGAGCGACCTTCACCTGTGATCGTAAAGGTGTATGAGCTTGCTTCTAAAACTGTTTTTGAGAATCAGGATTTTTTTGCTCTGTATGACGACCCATCTGCTGTGCTTCGAACCGACTTATTAAAAAAAGATGAATTCGTATTCGAGCCTGGCCAATCTAGCGAGTCGAGAATGGAGCTCCACCCCGCGACTAAGGCCGTTGGCGTTATTGTTGCTTACCGTGATATTGAGAATGCGCGCTGGCGTGCAGTGGTGGATGTAAAGCCTACCGGATATGACGACCGATATGTATTTCTCGAATCATTGGCTGTTTACATCCGTGAGCACGATACCACCAAACGTCAACGTTAAACTTCACAGTACAGGATGAACCAATGAGTCAGTTAAATCGAGTGGCGTGGCTGGAAGGTATTTTTCTAAGGCCTCAACATTTTCAGCAACAAGAACGTTTTTTGAATCATCGCTTGCAAAGAGCCTGTGAGTTTTTAATGCCACTTGGCTGGGGTATTTCAAGTGTAGAGGTGGATGAAAGTAAGCTGCGGTTTGGTCAGTTTGCATTGAGTAATCTGAATGCTATTCTTCCTGATGGTTATTTGCTTGAACTCCCTCTCGTCGATCCGGTACCTGATCCTATTGAAGTCCCCAAAACATCTCGCGATGAAGTAGTGTATTTATGCGTTGCTATGGATAAGCCATCTGGGCATAACATCGCTGAAATGGATAGCTCGGATATTACCCGCTTTGCCTTCCATGATGCCGAGATAATCGATTCAACTCAACCTGATTTATCAGTCGAAACCATTCAACTGGCAAAAGCTCGATGCTTTTTAAAGCGTGAAAGCCAAGAGCGAGGTGGCTTCATTAGTATTCCTCTGGCCAAAATCAAAGAAGTTTCAGATGAGGGTGAAATTAAGCTCGATGCTAAGTACATTCCACCCATGCTTAATATCCACCACAACCCGGTACTTAGTCACTTTATTGAAGAAGTATTGGGTATGCTGAAGCAGCGCGCTGATGCCTTGGCTCTTCGCATTGGTAAAGGGCAGGGCACCGCCAACTCGATTGCTGACTTTTTGATGCTGCAAATGCTTAACCGCTATGAACCTGTATTAAGGCATTTACAGCAAAACATGACGACTCACCCTGAGACGTTATACACCACTATCATTGCTTTGGCTGGCGAACTTGCAACCTTTACCACTAAAGAAAAACGGGCTCAGTCGTTCCCGCCATATCAGCATCAAGACCTTACCAGTGTTTTTGGGAATTTACTGGTCATTCTCAATCAAACACTGAGCGTTGTATTAGAGCAAACCGCACAAGCATTGCCACTTAAAATGGGTAAGTTCGGCATTATGGTTTCAACACTGGCCGATAAGGGCGTGTTGGATAGTGCTCAATTTATCGTTGCTATCTCAGCCGATGTCCCTACTGAAGATCTGCGTAAACACTTACCTTCGCGCATTAAAATTGGGCCGGTAGAGCATATCCGTGAATTGGTGAATAACCAGCTACCTGGCATAGCCATAACAGGTTTACCTGTGGCGCCGCGACAAGTTCCTTATCAGGCTGGATATCACTACTTTCAATTAGAAAAGAACAGCATTTATTGGGAGAAGCTTGCCAGCAGTGGTGGGCTTGCACTTCATATTTCAGGAAATTATCCAGGGCTTAATGTTGAGCTTTGGGCAATTAAGTCGTAGCCAGACGAGTGGCAACAGGAAGGTATTCTATGACGGACCAAACAGTTCTTAAGCCCCGGCCAGGTGGACGAAAACCAGCGAAGCAAGCTGCAGAGTTTCATGCTGAACCACCTTCAGAACCGAATAAAGACAAAACAAGGTTAGCAGCTGCAACACCTTCTCAGCAAGCGACTGCGCAGCGACAGCCTTCTTTATTAATCAGCGATAACCCATTGATTGAGGAAGCTGGTGACTTATTCTCATTGATCGGGCCTATTCGAAGTACAGCCTCACACCCTGATGTCATGGGCTTGAAGGGGCATTGTATTGAGCTGATTCAGCAATACGAGCAACGTTTGAAACTTCGGGGTATTGGTGCTGATGAAATAAGAAATGCTCGTTACTGCTTGTGTTCTTTTATTGATGAATCTGTTTTAAATACCAACTGGGGAAGTGACAGTGATTGGGCGTCGTTTAGCCTGCTGTCAAATTTCTATCAGGAAACCTTCGGTGGGGCCTATTTTTTTACACTGCTCGATAATGCCTTGATGGATCCAAAAACTCATATTCAATTGATTGAGCTGATGTATCTCTGCTTGTCATTTGGTTTTGTTGGCAAGATGCGGATTGCAGAGCAAGGGTATGAGCAGCTGAATGCCATTAAAGATCGAGTTTATAAAGCCATAAAATCTGAACGAGGTGAGCCGCCTCGTGAACTTGCTCCTGATTGGCAATCTTCAGTGCTTGTAGTGGATCGCAGCCATGAGAGCTTTCCATTGTGGGTTATTTGTTCAGTGGTTGCGGCTTTGCTGTTATGTGGCTATCTGTATCTCAGCTATTTAATTAATGAGCGCTCAGATCACGTCAATAGGGAGTTAGTGGCCCTCGTTCAATTACCAGAGCAATCCGATGTGATTACTGCGACCAACAGTGCTGTAACGCAAGAGACCCGGCGATTATCACAATTACTTCAAACAGAAATAAATAGAAATCTTATCGAAATTATTGAGCTGCCGGACAGGGTCACCATTCGGGTGGGCAATGATCAGCTGTTTTCATCAGGCAGCACCAGCATCACTGAAGGCTTCTTGCCTGTTGTGCATAAAATCGCCCGTTCATTAGAAGGGGCTGACGGCCGAATATTGGTCAACGGCTATACCGATGATCTGCCCATTTTTTCCAGCCGCTATCCTTCCAATTGGCACTTATCACTGGCCAGAGCCAACTCAATGGCTGATGCATTGGCGGCAGGGGCTGATTTACGAGGGCGCTTATGGCCGGAGGGTCGGGGAGATGTCGATCCATTGGTACCCAATGACACCGCAGAAAATCGGGCGCGTAATCGCCGGGTTGAAATTGACTTATTACCAAACTGATCAGGAAAGGAAGCCTCATAATGCGTTTACATAGGTTTTGGCAAACACTGGTGCGTATCATCCGAACGGGCTGGCTAATGAAATTATTGGGCTTGATCGCTGTAGCCTTATTAATATGGTTTGGCGGTCCCATGATTGCAATAGCCGGATATGAGCCTCTGGCATCGGCTAGCGCTAGAATCATTACCCTTTTAATGATGGTTATAATATGGGGCGCCTGGTATTACATCAGTCGTATTCGAGAGCGTAAAACACATCATCAAGCGGTGGAAGAGTTACTCAATAATGAGTTAGGTGAACAGCAAAATAGTGTGGCTCAGCATGATATTGAAGTGCTTCGGGAGCGCATACACAAGGCATTGGAAATCTTAAAACATGCCAGCTTTGGTCAAAACAAAGATACCTATCACTTACCTTGGTATATGTTAATTGGGCCACCGGGTTCTGGAAAAACAACCACGTTACACAATTCTGGGCTAGAGTTTCCGCTGCGCGAACAAATGGGCATCGATTCAATTGAAGGTATTGGCGGCACTCGTCAGTGTGATTGGTGGTTTACCAATAAAGCTGTATTTATTGATACGGCAGGCCGATATACCACTCAAGACAGCCACAATCAGCAAGATGCCGGTGCCTGGAAAGGATTTCTTGGCTTGCTTAGAAAGTACCGCCCCAAACGTCCCATCAATGGTGTGATCGTTTTTGCTAGTCTGGCTGAGCTACTCAAACAAACCAGAACCGAGCGAAACCTGCACGCCAGAGCTATCAAGCAGCGGATTCAGGAGTTGCAAAACCAGCTTGGTATGACGTTCCCTGTTTACGTGCTGTTAACGAAAGCCGATCTAATTGCAGGTTTCTCTGAGTTTTTTGATGACTTATCAGCCGAGGAAACTGAGCAGGTATGGGGCATGACCTTTCATCCTGATCAAGCTACCGACGATAAAGGAGAGATCGGTCTATTTAATAAAGAGTTTCACACCATGCTCAAGCGCTTGCAAATGCGCTTATTTAGCCGTTTACAATACGAGCATACTATCGAGAATCGGAACGCAATTTTTGAGTTTCCTCGTCAATTACGCAGTGCGCAAAGTGCTGCTGATGAATTTTTAAAAGAAATTTTCTCACCAAACCCATTCGAAAAGCCCATCATGCTGCGTGGGATCTATGTTGTGAGTGCTACGCAACAGGGGATACCCATTGATCAAATTAGCCAACAACTGAGCCATAACCTGCAGTTGGCTGAGTTACCGAAGCGCCAATTAACCGGTGAAGGTAAGGGCTTTTTTATTAAAAGGTTATTCGAAAGCATCATCGTACCTGAGCGAGAGTTGGCATCGGTTAACTTACGTCACCATACGAAAGTCAGATGGCTACGCCACGGTGCTTTAGCCATGACCGCTATCGGTGCCGTAGTATTGTCAACATTATGGGTAAGAAGTTATCAGTGGAATGTCGGGCTGATCGATCAAATTACAGCTGCAGTCACACATTATCAAACCAGCAGTGCTTCCCTGCAAAGTGCTCCTGATGATCTTTATTCACTCAATGAGCGCCTGCAAGTACTCAGAGCTTTACCTGCTGGTTTCGATGGTAACTTGCCGGAAAATGGCCCTCGTGATTTAGGGTTGTACCAAGGCAATAAGCTTGGGCATTCTGCGCGGAGTGCCTATCAAAAAGCCTTAATTGCTGACTTTGGCCCCTTCCTCACTATGGCATTGTCTGAAGAGATGCAAACCAACGCGCGCCATAGAGATTATCTGTATGAGACATTACGCAGTTATTTAATGCTATTCAAGCCAGATCACTTCGAAGCAGAACACATTCAAGAATGGTTTGAACTGTATCTGGGGCGTAAATTGGCGTCTGAACTGCATGCAGATTTACGTCACAATCTGACGCTACATCTTAAAGCGTATCTCAAAGGTGGGATCAGCGGCTTAACCTATGATGCCAAACTAGTGAGTCAGGTTCGGGATGATTTAATGAATGTTCCTCTGGCAGAGAGAGCTTATCAACGTATTAAAACTGAATTATTGCAAAGCCATATACCCGATTTTTCTTTGGCGGATGTATTAGGCTCTGAGAGCTTGCGTGTAGTGTCCAGAAAGAGCGGAGCATCATTACAAGAAGGCATTCCGGGCTTATTTACCTATCAAGGCTATCATGGCCTGTTTAATACTGAGAAGAATCGAATTATACGCCAGCTGATGGAAGATAGCTGGGTCTATGGTGAAGATGAAACCATTGATGCTAAGCAAGTGGATAGTGCACTCACGACGATGGTAAACCAAAAGTATTATCAGGATTACATTCACTATTGGCAGGCGCTAATTCAGGATATTAGCATTGTTCCCTTTGATACTTTAGAGCATGGTTTATTCGTCACACGAACACTGAGTGGACACGAAGAACCTATCCAAAGAATTATCAAGGCTATCCAGAGTCAGGTCCAGTTAACCGAGTTGCCCGATTCAGAAGAAATGCAAATGGCGGCTGACGTTGCCGGCCGCGTTGCTCGTACTCAGTTTTCATCACAACACAATCGTATGAGTCGGTTGTTGCCTGACGAGCTGCCAAATCTGAATAGAAACCGGCCTGGGCAAGAGGTTGAATCAGCGTTTCGCTCACTGCTTTCTATCGAGGCGGAGCACTTTGATCATATGGCCAATGTCATACGATCCAATCATGAGTTCCTTGAACAACTCTATCAGCCGGGCAATATGGCACGCCAAGCGTACATGAATCGTTTGCAAAATCGCGACAGTAACCAGATGAACCTAACCCTACGTAGGTTGCGAGAAGATATTCCAGCACCGTTCAGCGATTGGGTATCTCAGATTTATTCAGGAAGTTCGGTATTGATTGCTGATGGCAGTAAACAGCATATCAATGAAGCCTGGCGAGGAACCGTGCTGAACGAGTTTAACCGCTTAATTGCAAACCGTTACCCAATCAATCGCACTAGCTCAAATGAAATTAAGGTGAGAGATTTTGAGAGATTTTTTGGATATGGCGGCATTTTAGAGACGTTCTTTGACGAATACCTTCGCCCCTTTGTCAATATGCAGCGCCGAGAGTGGACCTTTAAGCAAGATATAGGCATCAACCCAGCTGTTTTGCGTACTTTTCAACGAGCACACCGGATCCGTCAGGCCTTTTTTGAAGATGGTAGTCAGAATTTGAGTGTCGGATTTAATTTACGTCCCGTCTTTTTGGATCAGCATATTACGCATTTATTACTGGAGGTTGATGGTCAGACGCTGTCCTATCGGCATGGGCCAACTAGAGCACAGCATTTTGTCTGGCCTGGTGATCGGAGTCGCCAGCAAACCAGGCTGGTATTTACTCCTGCCAATTCAGGCTTACCCACGAGTAGAAAAATTGAAGGGGAATGGTCTTGGTTTCGTTTCCTTGATGAGCAAACCAGACTTCGCTCAGAAACAAAACAAGATGGGTTGCTGTATGTATCAGAGCAGAGTAATCAAGCGCAAATTCAGATTTTACCTGACTCAGTTAACAATCCATTTTGGAATAGTGATTTGGAGGGATTCAATTGTCCAGCCAATTTGTAAAAGAGGGCGCCGGTTTTTGTGGCAAAGTGCCCGTATTAGGTGATTTTCTTCATGAAGGTTTAGCCATTGAGTTTAATGACTGCTGGAATGAGTGGATGCGCGCAGCTTTGGCCGTTAGTAAAGAGCAACTTGGCACTCAGTGGCTGGACTATTACCTGACAAGCCCCGTTTGGCACTTTGCCTTATCTGAAGGCAGCTGTGGACCCGAAGCTATGATCGGTACCATGATCCCTAGTATCGACAAAGTAGGGCGCCATTACCCATTGATTATGGCGAAGCCGGCTGTACAGAACCCCATTACATGCCGGTCCCAGCCACAATGGTGTCAGGAGTTTGAAGACTTTATCTTACGCACTTTGGATGATGATTTTAGTATTCAGAGTTGGCGCACTGAATTGCAACAATTCACGTTTTCATTGCCAAATAGCCAAGTACCTGCCGGGCACCTTGGTCATGCTGAACAAAAAGTTCAGAACTGGTTACTGCATGGTGCTTTAACCATGGATAACAACGCATTACTGCACAGCTTATTAAGACAGCAGTTTGGTCAGTACTGCTTATGGTGGACCGAAGGATCAGAGCATATTGATGCTGTTTGCCTTATTTCAAAAGGGTTACCTCTGATCAGCCAGTACGCATCCATGCTCGATGGTCAGTGGGATGAGCGTGGTTGGCTGTTGAAGCCGCTGCATGCAGCGAGGGAACAGGAGCAATGATGTCAGTCATATCGCATGGGCAAAGTCATAAAGGACTAGTCAGACAACTCAACGAAGATGCTTGCTTGCTATTGCCTGACTACAAAGTTTGGGTGGTAGCTGATGGGATGGGCGGTCATGCCGCAGGTGATGTGGCCAGCCAATTAGTGGTAGATACCATTCGCGAACAGGTCATGAATGCCAAATCGCTGGAGCCAGCAATCATTAAAACCGCTTTAGAGCTAGCGAATGAAAAAGTGGTGGCCTATTGTCAACAAAATGCACAAGGAGACGTCGGTGGGTCTACCGTCGTTGTGTTGCTATTTTGCCGCGAGCAATATCACGTTTTTTGGCTGGGCGATAGTCGCTTATATTTGTTGCGAGCCGGTAAGTTACAACAAATAACACGAGATCATAGTCAGGTTAACGATATGGTTGAGCAAGGTCTGATATCTGCAGAGCAGGCAGAATCGCACGAGCTCGCCAATGTAATCACTCGAGCGGTCGGCGTTGAAGGCTCTGTTGAGGTTGCCAGTTTAAGTGGTGATATCCGAACCGGGGATATTTTCTTACTCTGTACGGATGGCCTCAACAAGGAAATTCCCGACCACGAGATAGAAGGTTACCTGAATCACAGTGATATAGAAGCAGCCAACAGGGCACTGATCCATATGACATTAGTAGCAGGCGCAAGAGATAATGTTACATGCATTTTGGTAAAAGTTAATGAATTAAGTGAAAGCTGTTCAACTGAACACTTTATTAGCGATTCATGTATAAAAACAATCCCAATATCATTTAAAAGTAAATTTTAGTTAATTAGATATTTTAAATTGGGCCGTCCTAGAGTATATTTGTATCTATTAACCACCTCATTGTGAATTTTAATGATTGATTGTGATTTTATACATTCTGAATCCATTGCCCGCGAGATCCGTACCGATGCTCGTTGTGGGAGTGATCCACGTTCAGATGTATCACCGGAATCTCAGTATTATCAATTAAAAGACAAGCGACGATCGTTGCGTGACGCGGAGCGCTCTGCGCTGATGAGTGATGAAGAATCGGCGCCGATGCTTAGCGAGTGGATGCAACTGGCTGAAGATATCCATCAAGCACTTTCGAATGACACAAAAGATCTTGAGTATGCAGCCTGGCTGATTGAAGCACTGTGCAGAACCTCTGGTTTTGCTGGTTTAACCGTTGCATTTGATTGTGCCCGTGTATTGATTGAACGCTTTTGGGATGATTTGTATCCACAGCCAGATGAAGATGGTTTGGAGACCCGTATTGCACCTCTGATTGGATTGAATGGTTATGAAGGCGATGGAGCCTTAATCTCCCCAATATTAAGCATTCCTTTGGTGACTAGCGGATCCGAACAGGGGATTGCGACGTGGCAATATATTCGAGCCAGCGAACAATCGCGGAAAGACGATTCGAAAAAGCATCAGTCTGAACACTCAGTGAGCTTAGAAACCATTGTTCAGGCAGTTTCTGAAGCTCCGACAGAGCATTTTATTGGCCTTCTGAGTGACATTGAGCAGGCTATCGCTGCTTTTGGCACGCTTTCACAAGCCATGGATCAAGCGATGGGCGGAGTGCCTCAGCCAACCAGCGCCATTCTTAAAGCGATGCACCAGTGCAAGGATACGGTGCATTATCTGACCAAAGATAAATTAGCCGCTTACCACGCCGAGCACGAGGAAATTGACCGTGAAAGTACTGAGGAAGCTGAGGCAGGGAATGGTGAGACAGCCCCACTAGCCAGACAGGTTCAAACACGCCAGCAAGTGATTCAATCCTTACAGGAAGCCGCTAACTTTTTTCGTAAAACGGAGCCTCACTCTCCAATGTCTTATGCCTTAGAGCAGATCATTCATTGGAGTGGCTTAGCTTTACCCGAGCTCTTACAAGAGCTTATTGACGATACCACCAGTCGTAATCAATTTTTTCGGCTAACCGGAATTAATAAAGACTCAGGTAATTAATCTTTTTACAGCGTTACCTGACACGTTTATACAGCAAAGGAGATAAGAGATGGAAAGCATTCATAGTAAATTATCCCGAGTGCGCAAGCCTCGGGTGCATATCACCTATGATGTCGAAACTGAGGGAGCTGTTGTTCAAAAAGAACTTCCTTTTGTGGTAGGCGTGATGGGCGATTTTGCCGGTCATAATACTGAAGCATTAAAGCCATTGAAAGATCGGCGTTTTGTTCAGATAGACCGTGATAATTTCGACGATGTATTAAAGCGAATGAATCCTAAGTTGTCATTCAAAGTCGATAATAAATTGACCGGTGATGGCTCCGAGTTCCAGGTCGATTTGCAGTTCAAGTCCATTAATGACTTTGAGCCTGCTGCAATTGTTAACCAGGTTGAGCCACTTGAACGGCTAATGGCCACACGAAACAAGCTTCGTGATTTGATGACCAAGATTGACCGCTCGGAAGAGCTCGAAAATATTCTGGAGAAAGTCCTGAATAACGAGAGCGACTTGCAGCAGTTGGCCAACGAACTAGCGCCAGCAGAGGAGAAATAATATGAGTACGGAAACTCTGGCTCAGCCACATGAAACAACCGAGCAACCGGCTGTCTCTCTACTGGAGCAGGCGATTGGTGCGACCAAACAAACCGACTCTTCTCGTGCAGAAGAGCTACTTCGCACCTTGGCAGAAGAGGCTGTTAAAGGAACCGTCAGTTGGAATAAAAATCTGACGGTTACTTTTAACGAAGCGATCAAGCGGATTGACCAACTCATCTCCTCGCAGCTGTCAGCCATTATGCACTGTGAGGATTTTCAAAAGCTTGAAGGAAGCTGGCGGGGTCTGCACCATCTGGTACAAAATTCGGAAACCAGTGCGTCGTTAAAGATCCGCATGATCAGCATCAATAAGCGCGAGTTGTACAAAGATTTAAGTAAAGCCGTTGAGTTTGATCAAAGCCAAACCTTTAAGAAAGTCTATGAGTCTGAGTTTGGTACGCCCGGTGGCGAGCCTTATGGAGCACTGATTGGTGATTATGAATTTACCAACCATCCAGAAGATGTTGAAACGCTCACTTATATGTCCAATGTCGCTGCTGCTGGCTTCTGTCCTTTCCTGAGCAGTGCATCGCCTGCGCTTTTTGGTTTTGACTCTTGGACAGAACTCTCTAAACCGCGCGATCTGGAAAAAATCTTCGAATCTCTGGAATACACCAAATGGCGTTCATTCCGTGAAAGTGAAGATTCTCGTTTCGTCACGCTAACAATGCCTCGGGCATTAGCACGCTTACCTTACGGTGCAGCAACAAGTCCAATTGATGAGTTTGGCTACGAGGAGTTTGAGGTGGATCCGGTGAAGGGCGTCGCTAAGACAACGGATCATGATAAGTATTGCTGGATGAATGCATCCTATGTACTCGGCTCGCGTTTAACACAAGCCTTCGCTAAATATGGTTTCTGTACGGCGATTCGTGGTGCTGAGGGGGGTGGTAAGGTGGAAGGGTTACCAACTCACGTTTTCATGAGCGACGATGGCGACCCGGATTTAAAGTGCCCGACTGAGATTGGTATTACCGATCGCCGCGAAGCAGAGCTAGGTAAATTAGGCTTCCTGCCTCTTTGTCACTATAAAAATACCGATTATGCCGTATTTTTTGGCGCTCAATCAGCGCAGAAACCAAAAAAATACAGCAGTCCTGAAGCAACAGCCAATGCGGCAATTTCAGCACGCCTGCCTTACCTAATGGCAACGTCTCGTTTTGCTCACTATTTGAAGGTTTTGGCTCGTGACAAGATTGGTAGCTTTATGGAAGCTGACGATGTTGAGGTGTGGTTAAACCGTTGGATCTTGAATTACGTCAACGCTTCTGAAGGCAGTGGCCAAGATGTACGCGCTAAGTATCCACTTGCGGATGCGAAAGTCCAGGTAAGAGAAATCCCCGGACAGCCTGGTGCCTATAACGCTGTTGCTTGGTTACGTCCATGGCTCCAACTGGAGGAGCTAAGCACGTCACTTCGTTTAGTGGCTAAAATCCCAGAAATGGGTAACTAAGTGTCATCAAGTAGGGGCCTTTCCGTGAGGCTCCTACTTAACGTTGCTTTGTGAAGAAAAAGGAATTTCAATGGCCATGGTCTTTTGCCAGTGTCGCTTGTTAGCCATTAAGGTGCTGTATGCTATCTTCTGCTGAACAAGCTGCGGATAACGGTGCATACGCTTCGTTGTTTTTTGTGGATGAAGGTATTTTCGCTGACCCATCCGATCCAACGACGAAAAACAAGCATCGTTTTGAGCAGTCGATAACTTTAAGCAAGCTCTTATACTTCCTGCGAGAACATGATCCTGTTGCTGCAGCAAGTTACTGGGCTGACCATATAGAAGCTGAACGTCCAACCAATGTGCAGCAACTGCTGCACTGCTTCAGTACGGCCATTGCTTCCATAGACCACCTGTTAAATCTTCAAGTGAATGCCATCCTTCACCATGCAAGCTTACAGCAACTCGAAGCAAGCTGGCGTGGGATTTTATACTTACTTGAACAGACTGAATTGCATGATCGAGAACAGAAAGTCAAAGTTAAGTTATTGCCTCTGAACTGGAATGAGCTCAGTAGAGATTTGAATCGAGCCATCGACTTTGATCAAAGTGAGTTTTTTAAACTGATCTACGAAAATGAGTTCGATATGCCAGGCGGTGAGCCGTTTGGTGTGTTGATTGGTGATTATCAATTAAGTCATACCATTCGACCGGGTCAGATGTATCACGATCTGGATATTTTAAAAGAGATTGCTAAGGTAAGTGCTGCAGCCTTTGCACCATTTATCTCTGCAGTCGATAGTGCCTTTTTTGGTATTAATAACTTCTCAGAGCTAGGCCAGGTTCACGATATTTCAAGTCAATTTAAACAGCCTGAGTATATCCGATGGCAGCAACTGCGTGAGATGGAAGATACTCGCTTTCTTGGGCTGGTGATGCCGCAAGTTTTGATGCGTGCACCTTATTTGGATAATGGCACTCGCTCAGATCAGTTCCGCTTCAAAGAGCAACTGACTGATCAGGAACAGGACTATTTATGGGGGAATGCAGGGTATGCTTTAGCGGCGGTGTTGGTACGCGCGTTCTCTGAGTCTGGCTGGTTCGCCCAAATTCGAGGCATGAAACCGGGACATTACAATTTTGGTGTTGTGAACGAGCTGCCACGCTGCAATTACAACACTGATCTTCACCGTCAACGCTCACAGCCTTCCGTGAACTTGCAAATAGGTCATCGTTTTGAGTCTGAGTTAGCCGACAATGGCTTTATTCCGCTATGTGCTGTGCCATACAGTGATATTTATGCTTTTTATAGCAACTCATCTGTACAAAAAACCAAGCGTTATGACACCGCAACGGCCGATGTGAATGCGCGTTTATCCTCCATGTTGCAACACATTCTTTGCGTCTCGCGTTTTGCCCATTACATCAAAGTCATTGGCCGTGACAAAGTTGGTGGATATCAGACAGCAAAAGAATGCGAACAGGATTTACAGCGGTGGTTGTATCAGTACACCACGGCAACGGACGATGCTTCCAATGAGATTCGCGCTCGTCATCCGTTACGGAACGCACAAATTCAGGTTCGGGAAAAGCCCGGTGAGCCGGGCAAGTATTACTCAATCATCCATTTACAACCCCATTTTCAATTGGAGCAGATGCTGACCACGGTGAAGCTGGTTGCTGAGCTGTCTCCACAACAATCGAATAAACGTTAAGGTGAAAGCATGAAAAAGGTAAAGGAAAGCATTACTCAAGGAAATCTGCAAGAAGCCAGGCAGCGCCTGGAGTCTCTACTAAAAGATGACCCGTTATCACTCGACTTACGCTCTGTTTATGTAGAACTGCTTTGTGTGCTTGGCGAGCTTGAAAAGGCTGATCAACAGTTAGATATGATGGTTCGTCAACATCCTGATTGTTTGCTCGGAGCTGTGAATTTACGGCAATTAATTCGTGCGCAAACCGCACGGCTAGATTTTTATCAAGGTGGCATGACCGCAACATTGTTCCATGAAGCAGATGCTAGTTTTGAAAGCTTACTTGCATTGCACCTTGCCTTGCGCGAAGACGATCAGGCTGGCGCGCAAGCAGCAGCGCAACAGCTTGAGTCCTTGCGTCAAGCGCCTCAGTTTGAACTGAATGGTGAAACCGTTACTGAAGTGCGTGATCTGGATGACAGCCTTGGTGGCTACTTAGAAATCCTGGGCACAGATGGCAAGTTCTACCTGACTAAGTTCAGTAAAATTGAATCGCTAGAATTACAACCTGTCACTTCCATTGTGGATCTGGCATGGCGCCGGGTACATATCTGCATTACAGATGGTCCTCAAGGAGAGGCATTTTTACCTGTTTGTTATATCCACAGTAAATCTGAGGCAAGCCGAGTCGGAAAAGAAACCAGCTGGCAGGAGCATGGTGACTACTTGGTGACCGGCTTAGGTCAAAAAATGATGCTGGTCAATGATCAGGCAGCGCCTTTGACTCAACTGCGTGACTGGCAGCAATTAACGACTGTGATGGATCATTAAGCGAGCTCATGGTGGTAAAAATTCGCCAAAAACAGCCGCTGCAACAGTCATTGCTCGACCGCTTGATTGATGATGCACCAGGGGAGAAAGAGTCGAAACGGGTCCGGCGGGGCTTTGATTTGAAAGCCTTGCGAGCCAGTGTTCATCGGGATTTGCAGAACTTACTCAACACTCGGGTCCCATGGAATACGTGGCCGGAAGCTTATGATGAATTGCAACAGAGCTTGATGAGTTATGGCTTACCTGATTTTTCAGTCATGGTTGTCGATTCTCTTAATGGGCGAGAGCAGCTCTGCAAAGCGGTGGAGCAGGCGATCCGGCGTTTTGAGCCTCGCTTTGTCGATGTAGAAGTGATCCCTTTGGAGCCAAAAAATGACGTTGAGCGAGTGCTTCGTCTTCGGATCCAAGCGCTATTGCATGCAGATCCTGAACCTGAGCATGTTTTGTTTGACTCTGAAGTCGAGCCTGTGAATTTGGGCCTAAGAATTGTGGAACTTACGGCATGAATGAAGACTTATTGAAGTATTACAATCGGGAGTTAACCTTTATCCGTCGGATGGGGGCTGAGTTTGCCGACAAATACCCCAAGGTCGCTGGGCGTCTGCGCATGAGTGATGATCAGGTAGAGGATCCTCATGTCTCTCGCTTAATTGAATCCTTTGCCCTTTTGACGGCTCAGATCAGCCAAAAGCTGGATGATAGTTTCCCTGAGTTGACTGATGCACTTTTAGGGCAGCTGTATCCAGATTATCAGGCGCCTATTCCGTCGTTTTCTGTTGTGCAGTTAACGTCTCAGAATTTGTCTGATTCAGGCATCACTGTGAAGCGTGGCACTGAGTTTGAAACTAAAGTCGATGGCATGAAATCATGCACCTTTCGCTCATGTTACGAAACGGATGTCTGGCCAATGTCGGTTCAGAGTGCAGAGTACAAAAACAGTCCATTCAATGCGCCACAGCCACCGTGTAATACACCGGCTAAATCCTTGTTGAAGTTGCAGCTGAACACTGAGTTTGACAATACCGCCATCAAAGAGCTTGGAGCTGATCGACTTCGGTTTTATCTAAATGGCCAACGACATCACGTTTATAGCTTGTATGAACTGTTGAATCGTCAGCTCATCAGCATTGGTATCGCAGCAGCTGACACTCCAAATGATGTCCATTACCTTGCTCCTGAACAGCTGAAGTCAGTCGGCTTTGCTGACGAAGATAAAGTGGTTCCTTACAGTCATCGTAGCTTCAGTGGTTATCGCTTGCTGGTTGAACAGTTTCTCTTTCCAGAGAAGTTCTTGTTTATTGAGTTATCCGGCTTGGAGCAAGCATGGCCTGAAAAAGCAAATGCATGTGTAATCTATCTGTATTTATCAGGGGCGAATGTTGAGCTAGAGCGACACATCAATCATGACAGTCTGATACTTGGCTGTACACCAGTCGTGAACTTATTTGAACAAAAACTTGAGCCCATTACCATAGAGCCTTCCCAATACGAATATCGGCTTGCACCACAATACCTTGATGCCGATATCTGCGAGGTTATTCGCATTCAGCAGGTACAAATTCTTGACTCAGATGGGCAGAAAACCACAGTAAATCCTTATTACAGTCAAGGACACCCAGACTATGTTCAGCAACAGACCATGTTCTGGCATAGCCGACGGGAATTTGCTGACTGGGCTGGCGGACATAGTGAAGCGGGTACTGAAGTCTTTCTTGCTTTGGTCGATCGTAGCTTTAAAAGTCCCGGTGGCCAAGTGCAACGAGATGACCAAGTCGTTCAAGTTACAGCGCAGTGCAGTAATCGTAATCTGCCGAACCTTTTACCCTACGGTGGTGGTGAGCCCGGCTTTCAAATCCGGCAGCATGCCGACGTCATCAAACAAAGTCGGTGTCTATTGGCTCCTACCATGAGTGTACGGCCTGCTTTAGGTGATAGCAGTCGCTGGCAACTGGTGAAGCATCTGACGTTAAACTACTTTACCTCAGATGATGCTGATGAGCGGTTAAAAGAAACATTGCGCTTGTATGATTTTCGCTGCACTCCGGAATCGAGATCACTGATTGATGGTATTTATAAGGTGAAAATTGTACCCGGTACTGCACGTGTTAGTCAGGCTGGCCGAGTTGCAGTATGCAGTGGCAGTGAAATTCTGATTGAAATGACGCAGTCTGCTTATGCTGGCAGTAACGTATATTTTTTCGCCTGTGCACTTGATTATTTTTTTGCCCAGTTTGCCGCGATTAACTCCTACACCCGTTTAACCGTAAAGCTAAAAGAGCATGAGCAAAACTATCATGTATGGCCAGCTCGTGTCGGAACCAAGGTGTTGCTATGAGTCTTTGGCCAGCCACTATAAAGCCGACCGATATGGACTTTTATCAGGCGGTATATGCGATTGAAAAACAGCTTAGCACTGAGCAAAAGCACTGGCATGGCGTTGGTCGCGATAGTTTTCCCCGGGATGAATTGATTCGGTTTAAATCGGTGCAAAACCTTGGTTTTCCGGGGAGCGCAATTACAGCCATTGAAGAAAAGCCGCACAAAGATGCTGATGTAAAGGCGTTTAATATGATGGTGAGCTTTTTCGGTTTAACGGGCCCAAGCGGCGTATTGCCCATTCACTACAGTGAGCTTGTGATTGAACGTTTGAAGCAAAAAGATCCGACGATGCGTGATTTTTTTGATTTATTTAATCATCGACTCATTTCACTATTTTATCGTGCTTGGGAAAAGTATCGGTTTGCTTGTCACTATCAAGGCACAAAGGACAACTCGGACACATTCAGCTATGTAATGCAGCAGCTTACCGGGCAACAAAGCAATTCTGGCTTATTTTATGGTGGCTTTTATACCAAGAATATTCGTAGTGCCCAACAATTAAGCCTTCAGCTTAGTCATCTATTGTCAGCAGAAGTTGATGTGGTGCCACTCACCGGTCGCTGGATCCATTTATCAAAAACAGAACAAAGTCGCTTTGCGGGTAAAGGCCAACCGCAAGGGCAGTATGCTCAACTCGGTCATTCCAGTTTACTGGGCAGTAAGGTTTGGGATATCAGCTCTGTTGTTGAGTTAAGTATTCAAGCGAAACCAGATGTAATCCAGTCACTGTTACCTGGTCAGCCCGGTTATATTCGAATGCAACAGCTGCTCAGTGACTTTCTCGAACCTGCTATTCAATGCAGAGTTCGATTGCATGCCAAGGTTGCCGATCTACCTGGCATCAATCTACAGGGAAAAAGTCAACTTGGAATGGGTGGTGTGCTGTTGGCTGCAAAGTCCAGAAATGATTTTAAGACACATGTCAGCTTCAAGCTGGCACGTAAATGTGAACACTAAGGTAAATTACTATGTCTAACACGTCCCTTAAAAGTTTGGTTGAAAAGCTGAACCCAACTTGCCGGCAGGCTCTTGAAGCTGCCACAGCGCGTTGTCAGTCGCGCAGCCATTTTTCAGTAGAAATTGAGCATTGGTTTGATGCCTTGCTAGAGCAAGATGCGGGTGATCTCACCTTAATTTTTTCAGCATTTAGTATCAGTGTTGATCAAGTTCGTCAGCAATTACAGCGTGCGCTTGAGCAGTTAAAAACGGGCAATAATAGCTTGCCAAGTATTTCAACCAATGTGTTTGGTTTATTGCGGCAAACGTGGCTCAACTGCACCATTGAGTTTGCTGATCAACAAATTCGTAGTGCTTATTTGCTGTACAGTGTATTAAAGGATGAAAGTCTTGGCGCTTTATTGCTTCGTCGAGTACCGCTGCTAGAAAGTATAGAGACAGCACAACTTTTATCGGCATGGCCACAGTTGCAGCAACGCTCAACTGAGCAAAGTAGTGCAGCACCAGTACAAACAAGCCCAGACAGTGGGCTGGGGAAAACGCCAGCATTGGATCAATTTACACAGGATCTAACAGCTCAGGCCAGAGCCAACAAACTTGATCCTATCATCGGACGCGACTATGAAGTGCGGCAGATGATCGACATTCTGACTCGGCGTCGTCAAAACAATCCAATTTTGACTGGTGAAGCCGGTGTGGGCAAAACGGCTGTGGTCGAGGGATTAGCCCTTCGTATAGCGAGTGGTGATGTACCAGATAAATTAAAACCGGTCTCACTCAGAGTACTTGATTTGGCGCTATTACAAGCCGGTGCAGGCATGAAAGGCGAGTTTGAAAATCGTCTCAAAAATGTCATTGCCGAGGTTAAAGCGTCGCCTGTTCCTGTGATCTTGTTTATTGATGAAGCTCATACCATGATTGGCAGTGGTGGTCAGGCAGGCCAGAATGATGCTGCGAACTTACTTAAACCGGCGCTGGCTCGTGGCGAATTGCGCACTATTGCAGCCACAACCTGGGCAGAATATAAGAAATACTTTGAAAAAGATGCGGCTCTGACCCGTCGCTTTCAGGTGGTCAAGGTTGAAGAACCTGAGCCGGAAAAAGCGGTCACGATGTTGCGGGGCTTACTGCCCGTTATGGAGCAACATCATGGTGTTCACTTATCTGAAGCCGCGTTAGCTGCAGCCGTGCATTTGTCGCACCGTTATATCAATGGACGGCAACTTCCCGACAAGGCGGTAGCCTTACTCGATACGGCTTGTGCGCGTGTGGCTATGAGTCAGGATGCCATTCCTGGCCAGCTTGAAGATCAACAGCGTAGGGTAGAGCAACTTCAAGCTAAGCTTCAGATCGTAGAGCGAGAGCACAAGCTACATGGGGGGGATGAAACCACCATAAACGCATTGCTTGCGGACATCGAACAGGCCGAGCAGCAATTAGATGCCACACAGACTGAATGGAAACAGCAAAAAGAACTGGTTGCTCAGGCTAAAACATTAATGCATGCCATTCATCAGCAAACGGAAAGTACAGAATTACCAGAGTTGCAAGCACAGCTGCAGGAGCTTCGTCATCGCTATCAAGCGATTGCTCAGCCGATGGTGCATTGGCAAGTAGATGATCAGTTAGTGGCACAAGTGGTGTCTGACTGGACCGGGATCCCTCTGGGTAAAATGCAAAATGATGAAATTTCAGCCGTATTGAATTTACGGTCTGTCATGCAACAACGCGTTATAGGACAAGATCATGCCCTTGAGCTGATCGCTAAAACAGTGCAAACCTCACGGGCTCAATTGGCTGATGAGAAAAAGCCTAACGGCGTTTTCTTACTGACGGGGCCAAGTGGTGTTGGCAAAACTGAGACTGCTTTAGCCCTCGCCGAGCAAGTCTATGGCAGTGAGGATCATCTTACTGTAATCAACATGTCAGAGTTCAAAGAAGAGCACAAAGTATCGATGTTGCTTGGCTCTCCTCCGGGTTATGTTGGCTATGGTGAAGGCGGTGTTCTCACCGAAGCGGTTCGCCGCAAACCTTACAGCGTTATTCTGCTGGATGAAATGGAAAAAGCACACCCGGGTGTCCAGGATATTTTTTATCAGGTCTTCGATAAGGGCTTAATAAAAGATGGGGAGGGGCGCGATATTGATTTTAAAAACACCACCATCATTATGACGTCTAATGTCGGTACAGATACCACCATGCGTTTGTTTGAAGATCCGGAAACGTCTCCATCTATTACTGGCTTGTCAAAAGCACTGCAAGTGGATTTGTTAGAATACTTCAAGCCTGCATTTCTGGGGCGCCTGAACGTTATTCCGTATCTCCCCTTAGACGCAGACAAATTGCAACATATCACCACATTGCAATTGACCCGAATTGAAAAGCGCTTAAGCAAGCATCATCAAATTGAGCTGAGCTATGGCGATGATTTACTTAGCTTCATTACAGATCAGTGTCAAGATGCCGGTGCGGGCGCTCGTACCATTCATAATCTATTACAAAATAAGCTATTGCCAGAGTTGTCGGTAATGGTTTTAGAACTGCTAGCCGAAGAGAAAAAACCATCAAAAATTCAAATTGTTATATCTGATGATGCGATTCAGTGTCACGCTGAATATTAGATAAACTTAAAATTTACAATAATTAAATTAATAAAATATATATTTAAAGTGTTGAGCTAATTTATTTATAAATTTATAATGTAGTAGGTTTGAAATGGTTGATTAGGTTAATGCATGGTTGCTTTATGTGTTGAGTAATACATAGCCTTCATTCACCTAACCCACTGTCTTAAACGGTTAGAAAACCAAGTCCAGTTGGACTTTTCTTAATATGCATAAGGAGCATAGCATGCAAGCGAATACGTATCTGAAGTACGCGGGAATTAAAGGTGAAGCTACAGCTGAAGCTTTTAAAGACATGATTACTGTGTTGAGCCTGGAGTGGGGTTCACACCGCGAAGTGAATTCTTTCACTGGTACCTCAATGGATCGTGAAGCGAGCTCTACTCGTTTAAACGATATCGTGATTACCAAGCTGCAAGATTCTGCGTCACCGGATCTGTTTAAGGAAGCGACCATTGGTAAAGGTGAAAAAGCAGTATTTCACATCACCAAGCAAGGCGATGAAATCGAAGAAATCATGAAAATAGAACTGACTGATGCAATGATCAGCAGCTATCAAATGTCTGTTTCTGGCGATCGTCCTATCGAAACTATCGTGATCAGCTATACCGAGTTGATGATGACAGTGAAACCTTCTGATGACAAAAACAACATCACTGCGCCTCTGGTTTATGGTTATAGCGGTGCGAAAGGTAAGAAACTATAAGTAGCCCAAAGCCCTGATATCATCATGGTATTAGGGCTTTTAAACCAGGTCCCACGATACGATAGAGTTGAGGCGAACGGATGCAAAAGGCAACCCAAGAAGAAAATAGCATTGAAATCATCACTCCTCTTGGTAAGGATGTGCTTTATCTGACGCGTTTTTCTTTCAAGGAAGGTATTTCTAAGCAGTTCGTAGTTTCATCCGATGTCTACACCAATGGCCAAACGATTTCTGCCAACGATTTGATTGGCAAAGAAGTGACGATACGACTGGAGCTTGGTTCCGAGCAACAGCGGTATATACATGGCAAAGTTGCTGATATGCAAGCCTTAGGGCTCCGTGTGAATAAAGATGCAACTGACAACGATTATCGGGATTATCGTTTAACGATTGTACCGGCTAGCTGGTTTATGCAGCATCGCGTCAACAGCCGTATTTTTCGGGAAAAAAACGTTCTTCGTATCATCGAAGAGCTGGCTGGTGAGCACGATATTGATATCGATACCACTACCTACACCGGTGGTTATCCAGACTATGATTTTAAGGTGCAATACCAAGAATCCGATTTGAATTTTCTTCTTCGTTTGATGGAAGAAGAAGGGTTATTTTACTTTTTTGAACACACAGATAGCAGCCATACTTTGGTACTCGCCGATAAAGCATCGGCCTACAAGCCTTGCCAGAAAAATGCCAGTGTTAAATTTCATACCGGTTCCTTAGCTGAGGATCACATTCTCAGTTGGCAAAATCAATTAAGTATGGTGCCAGGGCAATTTGTACAACGGCATTACGATGTGCAAAAGCCTAAGTCATTGCCCACGGGTCAGTACCAGAACGGTAATCTCGTGCCTCAACACGCCAATTACGAAGTATTTGACTATGGCGCCGAGGCGGAGTCATTAGACCGAGCCCAAGATATTGCCAGCATTCGTCTCGAAAGCATGCAGAAAGATATGGATGTGCGTGCAGGCACCAGCAATTGCCGTGATTTTGCTGCCGCAAAAACATTCACCATTACCGAGCACGAAGACGACAAAGAAGTTGGTAAACAGTACGTCATAACGGAAGTAGAGCTGATTGCAGCCGTTAGCAACCAATCTGGTGCATCGATGGATGGCCAGTGCAGTATTTACAACAGTTTTAAATGCGTGCAGAAAAAAGTGGTTTACCGCCCTTATGGTACCGCATACAAACCTTTAATCAGCGGGGTTCAAACCGCCACGGTAACTTGCAAAGGCGATGAAGAGATCTCGGTAGATGAGCTTGGACGCGTTACCGTTAAGTTCCATTGGGATCGTAGCGACATCAAGGATCATGAAAGCTCTTGCGCCATTCGGGTGAGTCAACATTGGGCGGGGAAGAATTGGGGCGCTTTTTTCTTTCCCCGGCGTGATCAAGAAGTCTTGGTGGAGTTTATCAACGGCGATCCGGACCAGCCCATTATTACAGGGGCTGTTTATAATTCAGACCATATGCCGCCATACAATTTGCCGGATGATAAAACCCAAAGTGGCATTAAAAGTCGTTCCACCAAAAAGGGCGGAGCAGACAACTTCAACGAGCTCCGCTTTGAAGATAAAAAAGGAGAAGAGCTCTTTTATCTTCACGCTGAAAAAGATTTAACCATGCAGGTGGAAAATGACTACACCATGCATGTAGAGAATGATCAAAAAGACCTTATCGATAATGATCGCAGCACAGTCGTTAAAGCCAATGACAGCTTAGATGTAAAAAAAGAGCGAGTCAGCTCCATTGGTCAATCAGATAAACTCGATGTCGGCAAAAAACTTGTGATCAATGCGGGTGACAGCATCACCCTGAAAACAGGGGCGGCATCTATTTCATTGAAGTCAGACGGTAGTATCGATATTAAAGGTGTCAATATCACCATCAAAGGAGCCAAGGTTAGTCTTAACTGATCTTGGGTTGCTCCGTCATGCCAGGAGGCTGAATATGTCAAAACCTGCAGCGGTCATCGGATCCATGCATGTCTGCCCTAAGGTAACGTCGAAGGTTCCCCATGTTGGTGGCCCAGTCGTTCAGGGCTCTCCAAATGTGCTCTTTGGCAATATCCCCGCAGCCCGGGTTGGCGATAAACTAATTTGTGTTGGGCCTCCGGATTCTATTTCAAAAGGATCATCCAGCGTATTGATCAATGGTAAACCTGCCGCAAGAATGGGTGATTCAACCTCGCATGGTGGAAAGATCATCGTTGGTAACCCAACCATACTGATCGGCGGTTAGCAAAGGATTATGTTAATCAAAGCACCTTTGCATGATCAAGCCAACTTGTTGCTACTCCAGCGTGAACAGATGAGTAGAAGTCGCTATGTTGGTTTGCAGCAATTACAGCATATTGATCAACGGTTGATTGCACACCTGCGTATTTTGCAGCAAGCTCGCGAACCAGTGGAGTCGCCAGATACACCATGGCTTCATTGGTTACTGCACCCCAAAGAGGCTCTGCCAGTATTGCTTAGCTTTGATTTTACGCCTGCGCATCAGGCGTACTTATGGCAGCTGAAGGCCTATTTTCATCAATTTTCTGCTACAGCGTCAGTCGTTCAGTATGTTAATACGGCTCCTGATTTTGAAGCTGTCTGGTCGTTGGCTAAACATAGTCCTGAACACTTTCAATTCGTGCTTGAGCAGCTGCCATTGGCTCAGGCACCAGCATGGTTTTTAAGCGCTTTTCGTCAACAAACCAAAGTAGCACTGCCACTAGATAAAGGGGTTACTCAGTCTTCCGACGTCCACATTGCTTGCTTGCAAGATAGCAACATTGACCCTTTAGCACTGGCAGAGCCACTTGTTATGCAAGGTCAGTTAGGGTTACTCGAGCTGGGCTTTTTGATGATGCAGGCTATCCCTCAGCAGAAACAAGCATTAATCAACCTATTGTCGAAACAGCAGGATTTGACCATGGTGATGTATGCGATGGCCCTGTGTGGCCAGCAAAAGTACCTGCCATTGCTGGTCGATTTAGCCCAAGATCCGCAGTGGTCTGAGACGGCGGCAGAAAGTTTGACCATTATGCTGGGCGTACTAGCCGCAGATTCCGTGATTGCTGATGGCTTATCCGCCTCGGATCCTGCTTATATGAAACACGCTTTTCAGAGCTCTGGTGCCACATGGGCGCAGGCAATTACACCGCCGCATCAGTTGCAGCAGCTATGGCAACATGGAAATCAAATCCAGCGGCAACTAGCAGCCATTAAGGCTTCCTTGCAATGTTCAACATTGCCATTGTTAAATGAGTCTGGTTTATGGGGTGGGGCATGGCACACTGCTTTAACCTGATAAATTATCGCTCCTTGCTGGGGAAAGCTGCGCATACAGATGCTGCAATGGTCCTGAAAGAACTAGCTGTGCCGGCACAACAACTATGGTCGGATGATAGCTCAACGATGGATCTCGACCCATTAGTTCCTGCGACAGCATCTTTGGTTGAGCAATTAGTGGCCTTGTTAAGTGCCTTATTAGCAACACTCGAAAAACCTATTGCGCAGCAACCGGTCTATTTACTGTTGCCGGAGGCGATGGAAGATGAATCACTTTTATCAACTTTTACCCGGCAGATCAGAACACTTTACCCCGAGTTATTGGCCCATAAAGACAGCCGGGCATTTCCCTATGGTGCATGCTCGGCTTTGCTCGCCCTGAAAACAGTACAGCATAGTTGGCAAAAAGATCCGGCACTAATGCCATGGATGATTGCCATTGATAGCCCTTTGCAACAATTTCAGTTGTGGCCAGATAGGTTGCAATCACTACCAGAAAATCATCGACCAGTGGGGGTAACTGAGGGCGCCGTTGCTGTGCAATGGTCAGCACAGCCAGCAGGGTTAAGTTGCCGCTTTAATGAAACTGAATTGACGCGAAAGGACACCGCGGAAGACGCAGGTTTACAGGCTTTGTTGCTACAGATAGCTCAACAGCTAGACATGCCACTAGCAACCATTTACTTGCCAGATAATGGTAGCACTCTAATGACAGACGCTTGGCTATCCGCTTGTGGACAATTGCACCCGTGGGTAACCGCTGAAACCGATTACGAACTGTTAGCCTACCATACGGGAGAGCTAGGGAGCAGTGGTGGTTTGTACCGTTTACTTCACCTCTATCTGGCCTATCAAAATCAAGCTCGTTATGGTTTGACCCTGCAGTGCGAACAAGGGCAACTTGGGTTTCGTTCAGCTGCCGTGTTCCATTGGCAATCAACTACGGCTACATAGCAAAGGACGCTTACCTCCATGTCAGAAAAACAACTTAAACTTAAAGGTATCCATGGCAGCCAAATTGTGGTGTGCATGGCACCAGCGCCAGGCATAGGCAAAGCCATTCATTTTGATAGCCTCGCGCAAGCCCAAAGTTACTTGAAACAAAATTTCAGGCTGCAAGCAGCGACATCTGATAGCTTACTCACGCTGTATAGCTGGCTTGGTGGCCAGCAAAATTCAGCATTGTCAGGGATCAGTGCAAGCCGTGCTGATGCCATCCGGCAAACTATTGCACAAGCGCTGGTCGATAAAAAACTTCATGCTTATGAAGTGCCCAACGTCACCCGGCCCGAAACATCAAATAGTCTTGCTGCTGGTTCTGGTAGCAGTTCCAGCAAAAAGTCATCGCCTGCTTCTCCGGGAGGGAAGGCAACATCTGCTGAAGCCAATATGGCCATCAATCAGAGTCAAAGCAGCAATGCTACAGGTGGTCCGGATCTAGCTAACAAAGACAAAGCAACCTGCGGCGATCCTGTTGCTATGTGCAACGGTGAAGAAATTCTAGAGCTCACCGACTTTACACTCGAAGGCCCTTTACCACTGCATTGGGCGCGCTGCTATCGCTCGAGCCAAAGTGATCAGGCGGTGGGATTAGGGCATGGCTGGAGAACGCCCTTTCATCAAATGATTGAGCGTCGTGTCAATGATGATGATTCCAAATCCTTGGTACTCATCAACGAAGAAGGCCGTTATATACAGTTTGATGATATCGCAGCAGGCAGCAGTTGCCATCAGCTGACAGAAGCACTGACACTGCATCATGATGGCAAAGGGAGCTTGGTGGTCTATCGTTCAGAGCAACACTGGGAGTTTGCTCCATTGCAAGGACAGCCTGATCGCTGGGTGCTGCACAAGGTGCTTAATAGCCTGGGTCATAGCTTGCAATGCTTTTATGATAAACAAGGTCGGCTCAGTCGAATTGATTATACCAGCAAGAAAGGCATTGAGTTTTATTATGGCAACCACCATCAGATTGAGCGTATTGAGGCGGTAGAGAAAACAGCCGATGGTTTAAAGCCTCTGGGCGTTACTTTAGCGCGCTATCAATACGATGAAGCTGGTGATCTGCAGTCTGCTGTTAATAGCCAGCAACAGCAAGAACACTATCGCTATGAGGGGCATTTACTGGTAGAGCGGCAACGCGCTAGTGGCTTTAGGCACTACTTCTCATGGGATGCATCTGGCCCATCAGCGCGGTGCCTGCGCAACTGGGGCGACGATGGTTATTATGATTATCATTTTGAGTACCTCGATGAACAGCGGCTGGCCATCAGTACCGATAGCCGCGGCCAGCGTTGGGAGTATTGGCACAACGCCCAAAACCGTCTGATTAAAAAAGTCGCCCCTGACGGCGCAACCTGGCATTACAGCTGGACCATTCATGGTCAAAAACAAAGTGAAGTCTCTCCCTCCGGCGTCCAAACCGAGTATCGCTACAACCGACAAGGACAACTTGCCGCTATTTGTGAAGCCGATGGAGCTATCACTCGTTTTGAATACAACGAGCTTGGACAACGTACCACTATCGTGGATGCTGAAGATGGGATTTGGCAGCGTGAATTTACCGCAGCAGGCTTGCTACGGTTGGAGCGTCGCCCCGATGGTACTGAAACAAGTTACCGCTACAACGAGAGAGATCAACTGGTTGAGATATGTCAGCCAGATCAAAGCCTGCAGCAGTTCATCTGGAATGATGAAGGGCATTTACTGGCGACAAAAACGGCAGGATCCGTTACGCGTTACAGTTACGATCGCCTTGGTCGCGTTAATGGCAGTATCAATGCGGCTGGTCTTGTTACCGAGTACATCCGTGATGCACTAGGTCAGTTGACGGCACAAAAGCAATACCCTCAAGATGCACCTGATCAAGCAGAGCTGCAACAGTATCAATACGATGCAGCCGGGCGTTTACTGAAAAGCACCAATGCCGAAGGCCTCAGTACAGCATGGAGCTATGAAGGGTTAAGCCAGCCGGTAGAGCTTCGCTATGCTGATGGCAGCAGCTTACACTATGAGTACGATAAAGAGCGTAATCTAACCGCTATTATGCGAAGCGATGGTGCCCGCTATCAACTCGATTACGATGGCCACGAACGACCTGTTCGTTTGCAGGGGTTCGATGGCAGGGAGCAACTTTACCAATATGATGCCGATGGCAAGGTATCGAGCCAACGCGATAGCAATGAACGTTTTACCAAAGTAAAGCGGGATAACCGTGGCCGTATCACCGAACAAACCGCTCAGGTTCAGCAGCGTATTGATACCAACCATTTTCATTACGATAAAGTCGGCCGTATGCTTCGGGCCAACAATGCCCAGCGCAAACTGCGTTTCCGTTACGACAAAGCAGGGCAACTGACTGAAAACTGGCAAGGCGATTGGCGTTTACAGCATCAGTACCGCCATGGTAGACGCAGCCAGACCATTCTGCCTGATGGCACCCGGCTCGATTATCACTACCATGCCAATGGCCAGTTAAACCAGCTTGCCATCAATCAGCAGCCGGTATTGTGGCGAAGCTTCGATGCAGCGGGCCGGGAAGTGCACCGCGAATATGCCAGTGGTTTGCAGCAGCACCAAGAGTTTGATGTGCACAGCCGTTTAACTGAGCAGCGCTGGCAGGGCAACTCGACACAAGCCATGATGAACCATCAGCGAGAGCGGCAGTACCAATACAGCGCTCTGCATCAGGTTGTCGCGGTAAAAGACAATCAAGAAGGTGATACGCGTTACCAATACAACAACATCGACCAGCTGATTGCCAAGCAGCACAGCCAAGTCAGTAGTCACAATGAAACCCATCAATGGGATAGCTTTGGCAATCCGGCAGGCGATGGTATCGAGCTGCACAACGACCGCCTTGTCCGTTATCATGACCACAAGTATCAGTACGATGCCTGCGGTAACCAAACGGTGCTTCAACATAAGCAGCACAGCCAAAGCCGAGAGTTTAACGGCTTCAATCAACTGGTATCGCTCAACCACGATGGCGAACTGAGCCGCTACGAATACGATGCACTGGGTCGGCGCAGCGCAAAAATCACCAGCCAGGGCCGTATCGACTACCTGTGGGATGGCGATACCTTAATTGGTGAATGCCAGAACGGCGAATTCAGTTGGTACCTTGCCGAGCCGGGCAGCCACAAACCACTGTTCTTACTCAAGGGTGGTGAACTCTACAGCTACCAGCTGGATCAACTCGGCACGCCGCTGAGCGTTACTGACAGTGACAACAAGGTGGTCTGGCAAGCCAGTTACTCCGTGTTTGGCAAAGCGACCGTTACAGTCAACGACATTGACAACCCCATTCGTTTTCAGGGGCAGTATTTCGACCAAGAAAGTGGCTTGCATTACAATCACTTCCGGTACTACGATCCAACCACAGGCCGCTTTATCAGCCAGGACCCAATCGGCCTGCTCGGTGGCATCAACCACTATCAGTACGCACCGAATCATATTAACTGGATCGACCCACTTGGTCTTTGTGCAAAAGAAAACGAACATAAATATGTGCTTATTGGTGAGGGACAAGCTGCAGTAGAGTTGTATGCTGAACTTATGAGGGAAAAATATCCGACTATGGAGTTTCGAACGATAGCTAAAGATTGGAAATCAATCGTGAAAAAATCGGGAGCTAATCGTGAACAACTAGGATCTGCAGAGTGGGAGCGTAAAGCAGTTGCCGGGAATGTCGAGTGGATAAAAGATATGCATAAAGATAACTATACTTTCATTGACTTGGGAGAAGATTCATCGTCGAATAGGAGCTCATTTTATCTTGCTGAGAAGGACGCATTAAAAGAAATTAATGCGAAAGTACTTAAGGCTAATAAGAAAAATATAGATATCGCTAGAACTAGTGCTAAACCAAGTGGACGGCCACCATCAAAAATATTGTAGGTAATATACATGGATTATAATTGTGTGCTTTTGCCAGTTTCAAATCTCGATGAAGCTGATTTTTTTTACAGTAAAGTTATTGGTTTTGGCATAGAGGAAGATTGCTATATAGTCCCTTCAGAAGATTCAGGTATGAAATTACTTGCTCAGCGGGTGGATGAAATCGAGTTAAGCAATAATGATCGATTTCCTTTATTTAGGTTTTATTATAAAGATGATTTAATTTTTTACTGTGACAGTATTGTGCATAAAGGTGCGGATGTAATCCTTTTCGCAGAATATCCTGGTGGATATTTTATGCGGGTGAGGGATCCCTTTGGAAACGTGTTTGAAGTGATAAGTGACAATCTCCAGCATTTTGGTGATATTAATCCGCAAAAATGGGGTTTCTACAAACGATTTTAGTATTCTTATTTATTCACTCCACCTCGTTTGATTGTGTCTCAGGTGGCAAAAAAGTGATAGCTGTTGATGCTACTAATTCGAAGAGTGATAGTGACACGAATGTTTTTCACTAGAACACAACTACCACTTTTAAGTGAACGTATGACACTAGGCTGGGTTATTGTCGGTTTTTTAGGGCAGTTCATGCTGGCAATGGTTTTGGGTATGTTTGTATTTGCTACCGCTTCCATTATCCATAAGCAGGTGAAACTGACTAAGCGGCAAAGCAAGGTGATAAACATTTCCTTGTTAACATTACCTGGGTTAAGTGCATTTGCCGGCTTTATGCTGATATGGTTTTACCTGCATGGTGCAGATGCACTTTATTACTACTGGCATGTACTGCCTGTTATCAGCGCAGTTATTTATCTACTGTATTTGATTTATCTAAGGTTAAGTTGTCCTAAGCAGCACTAATCTAGTATTAAAATCACCAAGCCAGAGCATAACGCCGCTATCACTTTCCAAGTTAGTACGGATAGACATTTCCCGATAATCCTTTGTTCGCAATCATACTCAACAAATGCATCAAAATGGTTAAAATTAACGCATTTTAATTTGCATTAACGGTTAATTAAGTTAATATTGGGTATTGTTTTTTGTTGGAACTTACATGAAAGCAATGGCTTTGTTTCAAGGAACTTGGTTACAACGTGTGGGCTGGATCGGCCTTGGTGTAGTGTTTTTATTTTCAGCACAGGTGCATGCGGGTATGTTTGGATGGTTAAAGCGATACGATGTTCATTTATGTCCTGAGGTGCGTGGTGTTATTACCCATAACGGAACGCCACTGGCCGGTGTAACGGTCTATCGAGAACTCGATTACGATAAGTCGTACACCGATAGTGTGGTGACGGATAAAGAAGGGCGCTTTTTCTTCACCGAAAAAAACATCCGTTCTCGCTTGCCTGGCAACATGTTCGATCAGAGCACGGTTCGCCAAGTATTGTCACTCGATTACCAACAAAAAAACTATGTCCTGTGGTACAGCTCTACACCCAGCTTGAAACCACATTCTACTTTTCAACAAGCTCTGGCTACCTTGCAATGCGAGCTTGCTGATCCTGAACAACGCTACGTTCTGAATAACGAAGAGTATCCCCAACTACCGTTGGGTGTCGTCGGTATTTGTAAATTGGATGCTCCCTTAGCGGAGTACTAACAAGGAACTGATCCCATGCAAACCATTACGCCGAGAATTGCCTCTGATTTAGCCAGCTTGGTTTATGACATTCGTTCGCCCACCTCCCGCGGCATTTACCGCTTTAGCCGCCAATCTGCCAGTACTCGTTTTTTTGATTTTGATTTATCCGATGGCCCAGTTACTGGTATTACCGGTACTTGGTTTGATCGCTTAATGAACCGTCGTACCGGTTTTGCCATTATAGGGAAGGGCAAAGATTACTACCGCGATCATGTAGCCCTGGCGATCCGTGGCACCAAAATGACCAGTGGTCGCGATTGGTTAACCAATGGCAATGTCGGCCTGTCTGGCTCAGATAACGGCTCTTCTGTGCATGCTGGTTTTAATCGAGCCTTTCAGAGTATGCGGCCCTTGTTTGAAGAAGCGCTAACGCCTTTGGTACAAGCTCGAACTACAGTGCATTGTGTTGGCCATAGCCTGGGCGGGGCTCTGGCTTCGCTAACCGCTGACTGGGTTAAATCTCGTTACGGTTGCAATGTAAATTTATACACCTTTGGAGCGCCACGGGTTGGTTTGCGTAACTTTGCGATGAACCATACTGGTAGTGTTGGAGCCAATCAGATTTTCCGTTGTACACATGGTGCCGACCCGGTACCACTGGTACCTCTATGGCCCTTTCAGCATGCTCCCTTAGATGGGTTGGAATACCGGCTGGATTATGGGCAGGGTATCGATCCTTCGGCTCATGGTATGCATGTGACCGATACACCGGGCTACGCCAACACGGCCAACAGTGATGACTGGGGCATACTCAATGCGCGTTCAAATGAGATATTTACACCTGTCGTTCTTGATTACGAACAACGCCATCAGGCTTCATTTACATCGTATTGGGCCGAAAAGATAGGCAATGCGCTTTTAACCCTTTTACAAAATGCCGGTAAATTAACGGCGGTTATGGTACAAGCCAGTATTGGTACCACGCTCACATTTTATGATTTGCTTGCCAGAACACTGGAAGAAGTTGCCGCTGCCTCTGTACAGTTTGCAGAGCAAGCACGTGGTTTGTTGGGCCATATGCTGGTGTTTGCTCGTCAAGCAGTAAGCACAGTGCGAGATCTTTCGTATTCCTTTATTCGTTGGGTATTTGACCGAACTTTAGGGGCTCTGTACCGGGCAGCAAGAAGTGCTATCGATCATCTAAGCTAAGGTTTAATGCAAACAGCCGACATCAAGTCGGCTGTTTTGTTTTATTATTTTACTATGATCGTTTTGCCATGCTCATGTTGTCATGTGACGGCTTGGTTAAGGACGCTTCTCTTGGTGTTGGCTTGCTTTGATCAGCAGCGCTTTACCGCGTCCACGCGGATCAGATACCGCTTCAACGCCTTGCTCACTGATTTGGATCGCCTGAATATCTCCCAAATTCCAGCGCTGCAATAGCAAATGGTAGCCCATATCGTTTAGGGCCTGCTGCACCGAGTCGTCGAGTGGTTGATAGGGCTCCATAGCAATTTGATTTTTTGGCAGCAATTGATGGTGAAAGCGTGGCGCCGCTACTGCATCTGTCAATGACATATCAAAATCATACAGGTTGTTGATCACCTGAAAGATTGAAGTAAAAATGGTTGACCCGCCTGGCGTGCCAATGATCAGGCGGACTTTTTCATCTCGCACCAAAATACTGGGAGTCATTGAGGATAACATTCGTTTGCCTGGCTCAATGGCATTCGCATCACCTCCCACTACACCAAAGGCATTTGGTACGCCGGGTTTAATAGAAAAGTCATCCATTTCATTGTTTAACAAAAACCCAGCACCAGTGACTACGACACCACTGCCGAAGTCCAAATTAAGGGTATAGGTATTCGATACTGCATTACCTTCATGATCGATGATAGAGAAGTGCGTCGTCTGTGGTGACTCCAAGCCCGGTTTGATCTGCTCGGTAGCCGATATCGCCTTCGGGTTAATTTCATCGGCACGATGCTTTAAATAATCTGCCGCTAATAACTGCTGTTGAGGCACCTTGGTAAAAGCTGGATCACCCAAATAATCAGCCCGATCGGCAAAGACCCGTTTGGAGATCTCAGCCATTAAATGCACATAAAGCGCCGAGTTTACTGGCTGACCGGAAAAATCAGTGCGCCGAAGCTGTTTCAATGCAAGCAGTTGGCTTAGTGCAATGCCACCAGAGCTTGGAGGCGCTACCGTGATTAATTGATAGTCGAGCCACGGAAATATCAGTGGTTCACGCCATAAAGCCTGATACTGTCGTAAATCATCCAATGCGATTAAACCGTCACCACGTTGCATCTCAGCAACGATCAATGCAGCGGTTTCGCCCTGATAAAACTCTTCGGCGCCTCGCTCGGCAATACGATGCAAGGTTGCGGCCAGCTCAGGTTGTGGAAACAACTTACCCGCGGTCATGTCTGCAAAATAGTCAGCGAAATTGGTTTTCCCCTCATAACGATCGAGCGCATTACCGCCATATTGCTGCAGATTATCCGGTACAACAAAGCCTTGCTCTGCATAATGAATTGCAGGCATCAGTAAGTCCGACCAGGGGAGGGAGCCAAAACGCTGATGCGCTTGCCACATGCCCATCACAGTACCGGGTACGCCAGAGGCGAGATGGCCCAGCAAACTAAGGTTGTCGATCACTTGCCGATCACTATCGAGATACATATCGCGGCTGGCGGCCAAAGGCGCTGTTTCACGGTAATCGAGAAAGTAGGGCTGGCCATCAAACCAAATCACCATAAAACCACCCCCGCCAATATTACCGGCCTCAGGGTAAGTGACTGCCAGAGTAAAGGCGGTGGCAATAGCAGCATCAACCGCATTGCCGCCTTGCTGCAGAATAAGCTTAGCTGTTTCAGCACCATACTGATCTGGGCTGGCTACCGCGGCTGTCGAGCGCCCATTCGCATCGGTGGGTACTGACTCTAATGCAAGTACGGGCAAAACCACGCCAAGAGCACAGGCAAGCAAAGCATGTTTTAACATTTATTCTGCCTCAAAAAAGTAGTCACCCCATTTATACGCACTTTCTGCTAGCTTCACCAGTCGACTTTGGGCGAAGCTCAGCAGGTACATGACATATTAGCGAATGATGCGTGCCTCGGGCCGTTGCAATAAACAAAGCAATGGATTGTTTTGCAAAACTTTTTGCCGATAGAGGTAGCCCAGCACTAAGCCAGCGGCAAAACCACCCAAATGAGCCCAATAAGCTACGCCCATGTCGTCAAGCAGCAAGCCGAACACATTGATCCCAACCCACAGCGCGAAATACCAAGTCGGAGATAGCTTTTTCTGCCAGACAACAAACATGAACGTAAGGCTGGCATGGCGAAACCAGAGTAAATACATGCCAAATAAACCGGCGACTGCACCACTAGCACCAACCATCAGCAACTCCTGACCGATGATGGCTCTGGCAGTTAACTCGATCAGAGCAGCTGCAATGCCGCACAGCAGATACAAAGCTAAAAATCGCCTGCGGCCAAGTGCATCTTCCAGGTTATCGCCAATGATCCAGAGGAAATACATATTCCCGAACAGGTGCCATAAACTTCCGTGTAAGAACTGGTAACTAATAAAGCCCCATAGGCTTTGACCTTGTAAAATATCTGAGGAAATAAATGCAAAGTGGCTAAATACCCAGTCCGTAGCAGCATCATCAAAGCCATACAGCAAATAAATCAGGCAGTTAAGTGCTATTAATGTCCAAGTCACCCAAGGGGTTCGGTGCGGCTTAATGTTGTATTCCTTCGGCATCTGAGTAAAAAACTGAAATAGCCAACTCTTTTTGCATACTTTCTTATTCAGAATGCTAAGCGCCTCCTGCAGCTTTGGAGCCGCTAATGTTTGCTTCACATCATCACCATCTACCCAGGTACCGCTGCATTGAGGGCACGAGTCCACAGTGACCAGATACTCTTTTAATAAATGAAACTGCTGCATCGGCACATCGCAGCGGTGGCAGTGGTATTGATGCTGTTTCAGTGGTTCGGCAAATCCCTGACGAATACAATAGCTATCATTCAAACCATGCTTGTGCCGAATAGCTTCGGTCAATTCTTCATCATCAAACCAGATGCCATTGCAGTTAGGGCAATGGTCCAACTCTTGACCATGCAACTCAATATGCTGCAGTGCTACCTGTGGGCAGCGGGGACAATACAGGGTAGTTTCCATACTTATTCAACCTCGACCTTATTCGCTCGCAACAACTGTTTTAGTTCAGATAAATCCTGCGTAAACATCGGTAATACAACGTGCTGCATATGCTCCGTCTGTTGCCGCATTAAACCTGCAGCATAAGCACGACCATAAACCTCTTGGATCACATTGTTATGAATACTCAACACCTTGCGATAAAACGAGCGGGCTTCGTGCAGCAACTCAGGCGGTGTTTCGAGAGTAGCCGTAGAAAACTTCATGCTCTCCCAAATAAACTGCTCCAGTTCAAGTTGAAAGCACTGGGCCGCAGGGCGTGAACAGGTATCCCCAAGCGCATCAATGTAGGCCTGAACCAGTTTTACGTTATCCTCCAGTTCAAACTGCAGCGATTTACGTAAGTAATAATTATTTTTATCACTCTGTATTTGTTCAAAATTTACGGCCTGAGCCAAGCCTTGCTGGCCGGCAAGGTAGACACCGAGCACCGTAGCGATAATCATAAAGATTTGGCTGATCCAAAAACTAAGCGTCGATACTTCACCTTGTTGTAAACTCAACTTTTTGCGTAAGCGCAACTGGTGGTCTGAAGCCATTTTTTGGGTGTTGGTTAAAGGGTCCCTGGTGGTCATGATGGTTCCTTAAAAGCATAAAAAAACAGCAGGTTTGGCAGCTGCTGTTATCACACAAAATTTATTGTAACTATATTGTGATTTTTATTCAAATAGACGGAGTGACGCTACCTGACAATACGCTCAAAATCTGCGGCACTATGACGCTCAGGCAAAGTAGAGTGATCATCAGATTTACGGTTTACCAATCGGCCTCGTTGCACCGCTGGGCGTTTGCTGACTTGTTGGGCCCAGCGCTGCACATGTTGATAGCTTTGTGTATCCAGAAACTCAGCGGCTTTATGCTCATCTGTATTGTACAATTCTCCTAATGCCAAGACACCGTACCACGGCCAGATCGCCATATCGGCAATGCTGTAGTCACTACCAGCAACGAACTCATGCTGCGAAAGTTGTCTATCCAACACATCCAGTTGTCGTTTGGCTTCCATCGCGTAACGATTGATCGGGTATTCATATTTTTCTGGTGCATAAGCAAAAAAGTGACCAAAGCCGCCACCTAAAAAAGGCGCGCTGCCCATTTGCCAGAATAACCAGTTGAGGATTTCAGTACGTTCGGTTGGGTTTTCCCCTAAAAAACACTGAAATTTTTCGGCCAGATACAATAACATGGTCCCAGATTCAAACACCCGTACCGGTTTGGCAGCTGTAGTGCGATCGCATAACGCAGGGATCTTGCTGTTGGGGTTGAGCTCGACAAAGCCACTGCCAAACTGATCGCCTTGGCCAATATCGATGAACCAGGCGTCGTACTCAGCCCCCTGATGGCCTAATGCCAACAGTTCTTCCAGTAAAATAGTCACTTTAATGCCATTGGGGGTGCCTAGTGAATACAACTGGATTGGATGCTGACCAATCGGCAATACTTTATCGTGCGTGGCACCCGCAGTAGGGCGGTTAATGCTGGCAAATTTGCCACCACTTGCGGTGTGTTGCCAAACTTTTGGTAACGTGTAATCGGTCATTAATGACTCATTAAAGCTTGATGATGAATGGCTTTTGAGCCAGAGGCGTTTTCATCACGTAAATGCATAGATAAACGGTTTAGTACTCTTTTGATAGTAAAACAGGATCACTATGGCTTCCAGCAGTAAAGTACCATCCGGGCGTCTTGCCCGCTTTAGTAGTTTAGCCGGCTTGGCAGGAAAATTGGCCGGAGGTATGCTTGCAGAAGGTGCCAGACGCATGGCCAATGGCGAAAAAAGCAATCGGCTGGATCTGTTACTTACCCCATCCAATATTAAACGCGTTACTGATAAACTAGCTCATATGCGTGGTGCCGCCATGAAATTGGGCCAACTGTTATCGATGGATGCGGGCGATCTGATCCCAGCCGAGCTGGCGGAGCTGCTAGCGCGGCTGCGCGATAATGCCAATCCAATGCTACCCAAACAACTGGCTACGGTACTTCGCACTGAGCTTGGTAACGACTGGCAACGTCACTTTGCCGATTTTGAATTTAAACCCATGGCCGCCGCATCGATAGGGCAAGTACATCGCGCTCAGCATGATAAAGGTCAACGACTTGCGGTGAAAGTGCAGTACCCCGGTGTAAAGCAAAGCATTGAAAGCGATGTGGATAATGTCGCTTCGCTACTGAAAATAAGTGGTTTATTACCGGCAGGCATGGATTATGGCGCTTTGCTTGATGAAGCTAAGATCCAGCTGCAACGCGAAGCTGATTATCTGCAAGAAGCCGACTACATGACTCGCTTTTATCACCATTTACAACATGATCCACGTTACGTGGTACCGCAACCGAATACAGAGCTTTCAACCGCTAACATACTGGTCATGGATTTCGTAGAGGGGGTACCGGTTGAGTCGCTGCAAGCCGAACCGCAGGCGTTACGCGATCAAGTGATGGTACTGTTATTTGAACTGTTTTTTAAAGAACTGTTCGAGTTCCGCTTGGTTCAGACCGATCCTAACTTTGCCAACTACCGTTACAACCTCAGCACCAAACAATTGGTACTGCTGGATTTCGGGGCCTGCCGCGATTACAGTGAAGCCTTCAGTGATGCCTATCGATTGCTATTTGGTTCAGCACTGAATAACCAGGAGGCTGGAGTGGAGCAGGCGATGCGCGATATCGGTTTCTTCAGTCAGGACATAGCAGCCAGCCAGCGCGAGCGCATTCTGCAGTTGGTTCAGTTGGCATGTGAACCTTTGCAGCATAGTGAGCCATTCGATTTCGGACACAGTGATCTCGCCAATCGCATTCGGGAAGCTGGCACCGCGCTCAGCTTGCAGCACAACTACTGGCACACACCACCGGCCGATGCTATTTTTTTGCATCGAAAAATTGGTGGTCTTTACTTACTGGCTGCCCGCTTAAAAGCCCGGGTTAATGTGCGAGCGCTGTTGCAAGCCTATCTTGATTGATGTTCACTTTAAACTAAACCAGCCAGATATTGATCCGGCGCAAGCTCACCGAAAGTAGGGCACCCTTAGAGTTTCAAGTGGTGGGAAAGTTAGCTACTATAGTTTGAATTCGTGCAGGCTGACGTTGAGTCATCGCTATAGCCGGCGAAATCATACTGCATGGTCAGGGAGACTTATGATAGAGCTTATATTCATTACGATTGCGGCATTGCTTCCCATCGTCAATCCTTTTAGTACTGCACCATTATTCTTAGCTATCACAGAGGGTTACGACCAAAAAACTCGCAACGAGCAAGCACTTCGTGGCGTGTTGTATATGATTGCTATTCTCTCTACCTTTCTGGTAGCTGGCAGTTTAATTATGAATTTTTTCGGTATTTCACTGCCCGGAGTTCGAATTGCTGGCGGTATTCTTATTGGTCGGGTGGCCTTTCGTATGCTCTACCCACCAGATACAGTCGATCTGACGCCAGATGAAAAGCGCGAAACCCGAAAAAAAGATGATATTTCGTTTTTTCCATTGGCGATGCCCAGTTTAAGTGGGCCTGGCTCCATTGCAGTCACCATCAGCCTCGCTACCTTATCCAGCAGCTGGTGGCAGTGTCTGGCCATCTTTATTGGCATTATCGGTATCGCCGGAATTGTATTAGTCACCTTACGGCTGTCAGGCCAACTGCATCGGTTTCTTGGCATCAACGGCACTCATGCCATGACCAAAATCATGGGTTTTCTGATGTTTTGTATCGCCATTCAATTTATTGTCAACGGCATTACCGATCCAGAACTATTGCAGCTATTTAAGGCAGGCTTGTCAGCTGTTTCAGAGAGCTGAGGCTTTTCCATGATGGCTAATAGCTGCCGTTCAAATGCCAGAGCCCAAAGTTATGGCTCTGGCGCCTGCTGCTTCCGGCAAACGCAGCGCTATACTCCTTTTATTACATACTCATTAGTATAGATAGATGATGAAGCTTCGCTTTGATCAAGGTCATATGCCCCATGTAAATATCAAAAAACCGATACTAAATCGATATTGTCACAAAATTTACATGTATTCAGTTATTGTATGCGCTTTCAGGTACAGCTATATTAAATGCATCAGCTGATTGGAGAACGCTGCGATGGTGCACTCAGCCTTATGGTTATATTTCATTTTACTTTTCTTTTCTGCCAGTTCATTTGCGGTTAGCCGGCCATCATTAATTTGGTGCTTAGATCATACGCCACCACGCAAATACTATGAGTATGGCAAAGATCCCTATGGGCCCATGGTTGATCTGATGCAAGATGTAGCCACCAAACTGAATACCAAGCTCGAGTTTACCGTACCAACACCAACATCACGCTGTTTACTGCAGCTAGAGCGGGGTGAGGTCGATGTAGTAACAGGTTTGTTGTACACACCAGAGCGAGACAACCGTTATTGGTTGTTGCCTTATGATATCGCTAAGCCTGAAAGTCATTTCATCAATAAGCATAGAACACCAGCTGAAAATCAAGAGCTTCGTATCACACTCATTCAATCAGGCATCTATTCAGAAGGCTTTCAGGAAAGCCTTCTGAAGGCAGGGCACCAAGTGTTACTGGCTCCAAGCATTGATGATGCACTGGCCGATTTATACCATGGTACCACCGATGTATTCGTTGGGCCTGAGCACATTACCTTGCTCCATATTTCCCGAAATGGGCGTTATCAACAAAGCTTAATAGTGGCACCTCAAGATAAGCAGGCTGACTTTGAAGCCCATATCGCCATCTCCAAAAACGGCCGCTACGCCGATAGATACCAAGCATTTCGTGAGGCATTAGAGCAGATTAGGGCAGAGGGCAAGTATCAGTTTTATCAGTGATTTATAATGATTCTGCCATTGCACCCAGCAATGAAACTCTCTAAAGTCTGACTTGAGTATGGTTGAACAGGGTCTTTTAGTGACCAGGCATTCAAGGATTGATTTTGGAACAGCTACTGCCAGAGCTACTGAGTAAACATTGGTTTATTGCCATTATTTTGATCGCCGTATCAATAGTTTCAGCACTATTAAAGGTTTTTACCGGCATCATCAGCACCCATGAAGAAATGTTTTTAAAGCGCGATTTAAAGCGCTTATTGCTGTTAAAAGACAGTGTAGTAGGAGGTTCTGATATCTCTGGTTTTGTAGAAAAGCGTATCGAAGAAGAAGCATTTACGCTCGCCTCTGGTATGCGTACCTCTCGAGAAAAGAGCAAAATGCTGATGAAACTTTACCAACAAGATTTCCTATCAAAACGTCAGTTAAAACACATAGCAAATAACCTGATACCCGCTGGCGATAAAATTCAGTTTGAGCTTGGCGGGTTTGAGAAGTCAGAGATCATTTATTCTTTTTGGGCGTCTATTGTACTGTTCCTAATTGGCTTTTCAGGCCTTTTACCACTAATTGGCAAGCCATCCTTAGTAACGGCGCTTTTTGCGATAGTAACCTTTGGCACAGCTATACTACTAACCATTTTTGTTGGTGGCAGCTATCAAAAATATAAAACGCTGCACTTTGTCTGGTTGAAACTTAAAGAAAGCGAGCAAGTGGCTAACCCAGAGCTGAATGTTAGAACACGGTTTGTGTATACGCCGGATAAATGATAGCTGGATTATATCCTGTCTGGGGTTTATAAGATGTTATAAATATTTATGATGAAAGAATGCTTGGCTATTCTATTTGATTGTACAAGATAGAATGTATTATTCAGACGTTTAATCAGTCATCTTACCTAAGAAAACATGAGTTAATTTTATTTTATGTCAAAATCATTAAGACTTGATGGTGAATGTGTCCAATGTAGATCAGAGGTAGATTTATCTATTGATAACTTCACTTTATTTCAAGCTGAAAAAGGACAACATTATCTGTATTGTGAAAAATGCATGTCACCTTATACACCAATAAGTAATACTGAAAAAACAGAGCCAGTTAAATTTGTTTATTCAAAAAATATTTTGATTATTGTTTTCTTATTTGGTTTATTTTTAGGCTGGTTGCTATAAACATATCATTGCAATATGTATTTGACTAAGTTTTAATTTATACCTTCGAAAGGAACAAGTATGAATAAAGAACAGTGGTATGAAATGTCATGGCGAGAATTTGAAGTGTTTCTTGAAGGCTGCATCGAACAAGCGCTCGCAGGAACTAATTGGCGGCTTTCCGCACAAAGAGCACGCTCATATGTTGATGCTAATGGTGGGAGGAAGAATCTTAGGTTAGATTTTCATGTCGCCGAAAGGCGACAAGGAGGAAGAAGTGTGGTCATCGATGCGAGACACTATAAAACTGCCTATCTACGTCGGCACGATGCAGATGCTGTTGATGAATACCGTAGGAAATGTCGAGCAGCTGAGGCAATTATCATCACAAGTCCAATTACCTGCTTTAGTGAAAACCTCATTGATTATTGTTTTGAAGAGTTAGGAATAGCTCTATTAGAAGTGAATAGAAATATCGTTTCTAATTTACGCCGAGTATTCTATGCCATAGAACATAATACTTACTAGGTAACATATCAACGGATACTTAAATTAGATCGTAGCTTCGATTTCGTTCTGCGATCACCATACTCTTCGCATGTCGGTAGGTGGCACTAATTGGATTAAAAAAATAGCATTCTTGTGTGATTTTTTGTTGTCATGAGTGATTTAAAACGAACAATTACACACTTCTTAAAAATTGTTGAAATGACTATTTTTCCGTATTTTGATAACAGGGGAAAAGGCTTTGATTCAAAGGTTTTTGAACGCAGGGCTATAAGATGGGTTTTACTTGCTAAATAATACTTAAATACTTCATTTAACATAATATACATTATAGGATACTATGTATTTAGTATAAATGAGCTTTTAAGCAACTCCACGAGCTGAATGTCTGTTCATATAGCTTTTCGTTTCTGTACGAGTTATCTGTTAACCAATAAGTCTAACTACTGCATGGCCCCGTATAAACAATCATCATGGTCAACGTCATCTGGGAGTTTATGATGCAGGTTTTATTTAGCCATTTTAATCAATGGCTTATATTATAATATCGTAAATCAGTGACCTAAACGGTAGTTCAGCCAATTAATCGAAGAAAACAAAAAGTACTATGTATTAAAAGGAGTGCCTCTTGACAAATCAACTGTAGAGTTTGATTACTATTCTGTTACGATTGATAAGAAAAGCTTTTTACCCATTCTCATTAACTTTTATAAGGAAAGTGATGACAACTATCGACGAGTAGAGGCTGTTGAAATTCAGGATGTACAAGGATTTCCTACCGTAGTGCGTTCCAAAGTTTCAGACCTCAAGACCGGTGGGTATACGTTGATGGAGTTTAGGAACATAAAATACAACGTTGGCCTTGATGACGACGTATTCAGCGAGCGCAGTTTACGCAATCCCCCTAGACGTTGGCTAGACTAACGCTATGATAATGAGCCGGTTTAACAAAGAGGACATGCAAAGGCGCTTGCTTCAGCGAGTTCTGAGTATAATCATATTCATTGTTTGTGTTCATGGCGAGGTATATTCCAAACCTTTTCCTGAACCATATGAAGATGATTGGGGAATGATTGATTGGGAAGAGGAAAGTGAAGACATTTATCAGCTGAGCGGATTTCTAGAAATGGCTTCAGGCGTCCGCTTGTCGAATGATCCTATTATTGGAACAGACAAAACCCTCAGTGATCTACGTCTACAAGTGCAGTTTGATTATGACCTTCAGGCCTCCCAGTTTTCTTTTGTATCAGACGCATATTTTGATGGTGTCTTGGAACAGACAAGAATAAACATCAGAGAAGC
>NZ_JAUZVZ010000028.1 GCF_030717845.1 Alkalimonas collagenimarina | reverse complement strand
GTGTTAGTAGTTAAAAAAGCAACATAAAAAACCAGCGGATGCTGGTTTTTTATGACTTAAATCATTACAACTGGATCAAGAGTTCAACCCGACGATTGGCTGCCTGACCTGATGGTTGACGATTATCGGCAATTGGTTCATCAGGCCCTTTGCCTATTGTGCTGATCTTATTTGATAGCATGCCCTGGCTTATCAGATAATCAGAAACAACTTTTGCTCTGTCGCTTGATAACGCGAGGTTATAATCATAATTACCTCGATTATCGGTATGACCTACGACCTGCAATTGCTGAAACTCGATATCGTGTAATACCTTGATGATCTCTTGTAGTGCAACTTTTTGTTCAGCCGTAATAGCTCTGCCTGCAAAGTCAAAACTTGATAAACCCGGGAAGGTCACTTTGAACTGATCTGGTTGCAATTGCTGTAGTGCTATATGCTCATTACCATTAAAGTGTTCATGAAACAAATAACTCAGATTGTGAACATCCACAGAATGAACGTTCGGCTCTGCCGAAGTTAAACTCTGAGTAGGCGACGTCGTACAACCAGAAACAGCCAGAAGACAAACCGCTATACACGTTATACGTCCAAATGTACTCATAAATACTCCTGTAAAATAAAAGATGACAAAACTTTGCGGAATATAAACAAATTCATCTTTTACTTCAATACATAGTATTATAAATAATTATTTTTTGTTGCCTAAGCATGTGCTAATACCTGCTACTGCATGGTTTAGCTGTTATTCATGCATGGAGACATCAGTAAGCAGGGCGTCCGCTGGTAATACAATGTAAACATTTTCAAAGTGCAGATCATCGCTTTGATTGGTGGCTTCAAGCTGTACATGGAAGCCTCCCACTGTCCTTATCTCAAGACACTGATCGATAGCAAACACATTGTCGGTATGGGGCAAGTCCCAACTCGCCAGTTGTTTTGTTTTGGCTCTTTTCTTAGCCTCTGCCCGATCGCTGGCTACCACCACCAGATACCTGTGGTCCTCGCCAAACGTATGGTTGTTATAGCCACCTAAATTCAGGAAGAACAGTTTCTGTTGCTGCGGCGTTGGCTCCTTAACCAATTGCACACGGTAGCCATCAACCACTGAAATCCGCATCCAGGCATCCATGTGCAACCCTTCTGGCTCAGCAAACCACAACCGCTGTAACTCAGGGTATGTCTGTTCCAGCTGCTCGCCAGCTACAAAAACCACATCATGCAGTTCCACATTCGCTTGTGCATGCTCACCGCCTAACATCACCATAAATAAATGCATTCATCATTCCAGCTCATAATAGTCATGCTCTATCATACGTTTTTTTGAATACAAATGTATGATTCTGTAGCGTAAGTAACCATCAGGCTTTCAGCTGAGTATAAATATCATCCAGGCAGCTGGGGTCTTCGATGGTTGATGGGATTTGCGGATCTTTATCATCCGCCACATCGCGCAGTAGTTTACGCAGGATTTTACCTGAACGCGTTTTGGGCAATTTCTCTACCACTTTTGCCTGCTTAAAGCAGGCCACGGCACCGATGTCTTCACGCACCATGGCGACCAGCTCTTGCTCCAGCTGCTCTGCAGATAACTGAACGCCATTTTTCATCACCACCAGCCCGAGTGGCAGTTGACCTTTCAGCTCGTCAGAAACGCCAATCACGCAGCATTCGGCAACGGCTGGGTGGCGGGCGATAATTTCTTCCATCTCCCCGGTAGATAATCGATGGCCTGCCACGTTAATCACATCATCAGTACGGCCCATAATAAATACATAGCCGTCGTCATCAATATAGCCACCATCCCCGCTGCTGTAGTAGCCAGGGAAGGTACTCAGATAGCCCGCTTCAAACCGCGCCTCATTGCCCCAGATGGTTTGCAGGCAGCCGGGTGCTAATGGCAACTTAATCGCAATATTACCTTGCTGGTTGGCAGGGAGTGGCTGACCACTGTCATCCAACACTTGAATGCAATAACCAGGTACCGGCACTGAGGATGAGCCAGGTTTCACAGGCAAAGCCTCAACCCCCATCAGGTTAGCGCAGATTGGCCAGCCTGATTCTGTTTGCCACCAGTGATCAACCACCGGTTTGCCGGTTTTTTCTGTGGTCCACTCATAGGTGGATGGATCCAGCCGCTCGCCGGCCATAAATATACTTTGCAGCGCAGTCAGATCATACTGCTGCAGCAGGCTGGCTTCAGGATCATCTTTACGAATAGCGCGAAACGCTGTTGGAGCAGCAAAGAGTACTTTTACCTGATACTGCTGACAAATACGCCAGAACGCCCCGGCATCGGGTGTCATGATCGGTTTGCCTTCGTACAGCACGGTGGTGCAGCCAGCCAGTAAGGGCCCATACACAATGTAGGAATGCCCGACCACCCATCCCACGTCAGAGGCTGCAAAAAATACATCACCGGCTTTCACGCCGTAGATAGCTTCCATACTGTAATTCAGTGCAACGGCATAGCCCCCATGATCCCGCACCACGCCTTTCGGCTTGCCCGTCGTGCCTGAGGTATACAAAATATACAGCGGATCGTCACTGGCAACCGCTACACATTCAGCCGGGCACGCCTGCTGCAGAGCGTCGTGCCAGTCAATATCGCGCCCTTCGACCAATTCTACCGGCAACTGTGAGCGCTGTACTATCAATGTGAAATCAGGCTGATGCTCTGCCAGTGCCAGCGCTTTATCGAGTAATGGCTTGTAGGCAATCACTTTATTGACTTCAATGCCACAGGACGCGCTGATAACGACTTTAGGCGTGGCATCATCAATACGAATAGCGAGTTCATGGGCGGCAAAGCCACCGAAGACCACGGAATGAATAGCACCTAACCGAGCCACGGCCAGCATGGCAATCACAGCTTCCGGGATCATCGGCATGTAAATGACCACCCGGTCGCCCTTACCTACCCCAAGTGATTTTAAGGTGCCAGCGCATTGCCGGACTTCCTGCAACAGTTGTTGATAACTAAAGTGCTGCTGCGTATTGGTGACCGGGGAATCATAAATCAGTGCGGCTTGCTCAGCACGGCCTTGCGCCACGTGGTAATCCAGTGCCATATAGCAACAGTTCAGCTGTCCATCGGCAAACCAGCTGTAACGGTTTTCTCCGGTTTGCTGCAATGCTTGTTTTGGCGGTTGAAACCAGGGTAAGCGATGAGCTTGGTGCAGCCAAAACTGCTCTGGCTCTGTCATTGCGCTTTGATAATGCTCACGATAGGTTGTCATTGCCCTGCTCCTTACAGTTCACTTACCCTTAAGACCATACTCAGTGTAAGGACTTTTCCGCTACTGTACTCCAGATCCGGGCATTTGAAACTTAGACTTATGGCGAATAGCGACGCAGCTGCAATGTCACCATGACGGCCGCATGATCGCTGCTGTAGCTGTCAGTGGTGTAATCCGGTCGGATCAAATGCTCATCAATGCATTGATAGTGGCTAATATCGGCCAGGCAGCCCGGGTGATGGCTGTCAAACTCATCTGATACCAGAATATAATCCAGCACCGAACCGCTGGAGCCAAAGTAATGCGTGGGTGAGCGTGGCACTGGCTGGTCCTGTTTGGCGTTATACAATTCGAAACTATCCACTAACCGCACCGGGTTATGCTGCGGATGCGCTTCGGTCCACATCGGCTGCATCGCCCCACTGCTAACAAAGATGGAAAGCGCATGGCTCACGCTTATCCCTTCATTAAAATCACCTAGGATCAGGGCTGGATGCTTATGCTGCAGTCGTCGTTTGGCAACAGCATGCATCAGCATATGTGCTTCTGTGCCACGCTGCACGGTGGCAGCCCAGCGGCCGGTCCGTGTCTGTAATTCCAGTTGGTGTACAGACGTGGTTGCTGGCAGGTTGTCTGACAAAATGGGTCGTTGTGACTTCAAGTGCACCACGTAAAAATCTACCGGCCCAATGGTTGGTAAACGGATGGTGGCTCTGAGCGGATGCCGGCTAAACTGAAACGCAGTCCAGCCAAGGCTCTGCAACTGCTGTTCATCGGGCTGGATCGCCGCGACTGAACTGATTGGAAAGCGCGAAGCCACGGCCACAACAGGTTTCTGGTAAATGTAATCTGCGATTAATTCAGCTTGTTCCACCACATGAAAATGCGGATAGCCAAGCTGTCGTAGCTGTTGCTGCAAGGCGTCGCAACTAAACACTTCCTGAAAACCAATGACATCAGGCTGGTAGCGCTGTAAAAGCGTGGCCAACCATTGTTGTTTTTGCTGCCACTGCGCCTGGCTATAAATGGAGTCGTATTCGTAACAGGCTAATGGGGGCTGTATGTAATTGCATAAATTTAGCGTGGCAATACGAATGGATGTGGTTTCATCGGTTTTACTCATGGTTTCAACCTTTTCATGCGGCCAATGGTCCTGCTCCCCCTCGACAGCAGCGAACCATCTGCGTAGGATATTCCAATCTAGTTACTTTTAAGGACCTTTTGTATGCTAATAAAAACAATAGCCACTTCTTCCGTGCTTTTTATGTCGGCGGTGATTGCCAGCCCGGCGCCACAGGTTTCAGAGTCCACCCAGGACCAGTTTTTTGACAACATCGCCCGTTATTGTGGTCAGGCTTTTGAAGGCCGTGTCACCGAAGCCAACTTCACCGGGGTGGAAACCTTCACTGAAAATCGGCTGGTGATGCATGTGCGCAAATGCACCGATACCGAGTTGCAGATCCCATTTCACGTCGGTGATAACCACTCCCGTACCTGGATCCTGAAGAAGACCGGCTCAGGTCTCTCATTAAAACACGATCATCGTATGCCAGATGGTAGCTATGATGATGCGACGATGTATGGTGGCCATACAGCTGATTCAGGCTGGGCCAATGCACAGTCTTTTCCGGCTGATGCATTTTCCAAAGAAGACTTTATTCGTCGCCGCAACCCGCAATCAATTGGTAACACCTGGCATATGTATATTTTCCCGGATGACTACTTTGCCTATCGGTTAACCCGTGAAGGTCGTGAGTTACGGGTGGATTTTGACTTAACCAACCCCATAGATTTACCTCCGACACCATGGGGTTACGAAGGCACTGAATAAACGCCTTTAATACACTGATAACCCTAATTGTGCCGCCAGCCGGGTGATCATATGCATCCCCCGGCAGGAGTTACCAAAGGAGTTCAGTTTCGGACTCCACGCGGCAATAACGCCATAATTAGGTACTACAGCAGCGATACCCCCACCAACACCACTTTTAGCAGGCAAGCCAACGGTAAAAGCAAATTCCCCGGATTGATCGTACATGCCACTGGTCGATAAGATAGCGTTCACTCTATGAGCATCCCGCCGGCTGCAGATGGTTTCCTCTGTCAGAGGGTGTACGCCACGATTGGCCAGAAACACCAGACTGAGCGCCAATTGCTTGCAGCTCATTTCAACTGAACACTGGTAAAAGTAATGATCCAGTACATCTGGCACTTCCGCGACGATATTGCCAAAGCCTTTCATCAGATACGCCAACGCAGCATTGCGGTTACCATGCTCCTTTTCAGACTGAAACACTTCTTCATTAATCCAAATCTGCTCGGTCATGGCTAAACGGCGGATAAAGCTTAATGCAGCTGCTTTGCTGGCAGAGTAATGACTAACCAGCATATCCGATACGACGATCGCACCGGCATTGATAAATGGGTTACGTGGAATGCCATGCTCCCACTCCAACTGCACAATCGAATTAAACGACTGACCTGAAGGCTCCATATGCACCCGTTCCCACATGCTGTCGCCAAGACGGTTCATCGCCTGAACCAAACCAAATATCTTTGACACACTTTGAATCGAAAAGCATTGCTCAGCATCCCCAGCCCAATGAACCTGACCATCAATGGTAGCTACCGCAATGCCAGCGTAATCCGCATCAACAGCAGCCAGTGCAGGGATATAGTCAGCTACCTTACCTGCCTCGGGCAATTGCCGGGCTTCTTCCAGAATACTTTGTAGTAACAAAGATAAATTTGATGGTTGCTTCGGCGTACCTTCCATAATGCTCTCAATGGCTACATAAAGGCTGATTGTGTCAGCTTGCTGGCAAGTTGCCAAGCCTTAGCGTACTTGGTGTTCAATACATAAAAAAAACCTGCACGTCTCACCGCGCAGGTTTTCTATACATCATGGTTGCAACCATCAGGCCGCGCTTTGCACCGATGCTATCCATTCATCGATTCGTCGCTCTAGCAAATCAAGTGGTAAGGCACCGCCACCAAGAACGGTGTCGTGAAAAGCCCGGATATCAAAGCGATCTCCGAGCTGCTCCTCTGCTTTGGCGCGAAGCTGCTGAATGCGGATCATACCAATCTTATACGATGTCGCCTGGCCTGGCATCACCAGGTAACGGCGAACCTCAGAGCGAACTGCCTCGGCTGGGATAGGCGTATGTTCGTTAAAGTAATCAATAGCTTGTTGCTCTGTCCAGCCTTTGGCATGCAAACCTGTATCCACAACTAAACGCACCGCTCGCCAAATCTCAGTAACGAGGCGGCCAAAGTCTGAATAGGGATCCTGATAAGCGCCCATTTCTTTCGCCAATAATTCAGAGTAAAGCGCCCAACCTTCGGCAAACACAGTAAAACTAGCTTGAGTACGAAAGATCGGAATATTCTCTAATTCTTGAGCAATAGAGATCTGCATGTGGTGACCAGGATTGCCTTCATGATAGGCAATGGCTTCCATTTCATTTTTCGGCATCGCTCGCATATCAGATAAATGAGCGTAATACACACCTGGCCTTGAGCCATCTGGTGTCCCTGGGAAGTAATGCTGCGCAGCGCCGGGTTGTTCGCGGAAGGCTTCAACGCGCTTTACCACTAAATCCGCCTTAGGCAGCACACCAAAATAATCAGGTAAACGCTCGTTAATAAAAGCTAGAAATTTTTCTGAGTCAGTAATATATCCTTGACGGCCTTCATCCGTATCTGGATAAAAGAATCGATCATCAGTGCGAATAAATTCAAAAAACTGATGCAAGTCGCCATCAAACCCAACATCATTTTTGATGGCAAGCATTTCTGCAGTCAGTCGCTCTACTTCTTGTAAGCCTAATTGATGGATCTCAGCGGCTGTCATATCGGTAGTCGTTGACACTCGCAATTGATGGCGATAATAGGCATCACCATCAGGGTGCGAAGAGACACCAGTAGGATTGTATTCTGCATGCTCAATATCGTCTTGCAACCAATTCAGTAAGGCTTGATAGGCAGGTTCAAAATGTTCAATCAATTGTTGCTTTGCTTCGCTATGCAACTGACTAGCATCTTCCCCGGTAATGATCTCTTGCTGCTGTAGTGCAGTTATTTTTTGCTGAGCATTTTGCCAAAGTGGCGCATCTTGTTCGCTGTCATCACTAAAAGGCACTCCACGCAGTAAATTTTCGACCTGCTCAATCACACCTTCGTACGCAAATCGTGGTGGACGAATACCACTTTCTGTATTTTGTTGAGCTTGCTCGAGCAATTGATGGATCGCCACAGAAATTCCCTGAATGCGCTGAATGTAAGCCTGCATATCTTCTTTCGTATCGACCTGATGAAAATTCATTAGAATTTGTGGCAATAGACTATGTATGCCCTGCATCTGATTAAATATATAATTGTGGTGACGAAAGCGAGCTGCATCTCGCTGCGATTCGTATTGATGGATCCACAAGTCATAAGACAGCTTGGCATCATCGGTCAAAAGCGTCCGATCAAAACGTTGCTGCAATTGCTCTACAGACGCTTGCAGCCATGCCAGTTGTTTGTCTTGAGCTGCAATACTCATGTCATCCACTTCATGCTGCCGATCTTTACGACCAAGAAAGGTCAGTCGCAAAGGACTGGTTTGCAATTGTTGTTCGTATTGTTCATCAAACCAGCGAGTAAGGCGTTCACTTTCCTGTTGCAGCTGTTCAGCAGTCACAGGTGGCGAACCACTATGAGAAGGAGTTTCTGTGGCAGGCTGACAGCCGACCAATGCTAAACTTAACGATAGAGTAAGCAGAGTATAACGCACGGGTTGTATCCTATAGGTTGATCAAAAGGATCTGTCTTTTTCCGACCCAGCCTACAGCATGAATTAATAAAGCATTCCAGCTTTGGGGTTAAGTACAGATAATAAATACAAGGCTTCACTATTACAGAAATCCAGTGCAGCCCGCAAGTCTGGTTGAATAATACCTAACACTTCCAACACAAAGGGATCCAAAAGGTTTGCTTGTTGATACAAATCTGGTTGAACATTACTAAGTGCCAGTCGTGAAGAAATATACAGCAATAAAACCGGAGGCTGGCGCAGATGTTTGTCGGGCTGGTGTTGCAAGGCAATAGGCTCGATTATAGAGGGTGGTAGTTGCCATAAACGCAGTAAAGCAGCACTTAGCTCAGCATAGGTAAAACCCAGAACGCGACGTTGGCACTGCCATGGTTTTTCATCACGGCTGTATTGTTCACAGGCTTTGGCTAATTCAGGGTCTTGTTGGCTTAAAGCCAGTTCACCAATCTGATGCAGTAAACCGGATACGTAGAGCTGCTCACTTTGTCTCGGCGTCACTTTATTGCCTAAAGCTCTGGCAATTAAGGCAGTATGAACACTTTGCTCCCAAAAGCGATCCATATCGATAGCCGGATTTTCGATTTGCTCGCAAACGCTAATGACGGCAGAGCTAACCACCAAATTATAAATGGTTTCTGCCCCAAGTACGACCAGCGCTTTACTAATGGTATCGATTTTTTTCGGCAGGTTATAAATAGCACTGTTCGCTAGCTTCAGAATTTTACTGGCCAGGGACGGGTCCAGTTGAATGACTTCAGCGACTTCATCCATGTCTGCGCGCTCTGACTCCAGTAAGTGTTTAACCCTTAAATAGGCATCGGGGAAAACAAAAACTTCGGTGACATTTTCAGCGTATTGTAGTGCATTCATGAATGTAATCTCTGATCCTGCGTTCAGCAGTTATAAGTATAGACTGCGCGTTGATAAAAGAAATAGTGCAATCAGAATAACAGATTAGATGAGTATAAAGTAATGCAGTGAAGGATAACAGCCTGATGGCTGTTATCCTTGCACGACGTTAATCGTAGATATGAAATAGATCTGCATTAAGCCATAAATGCATTGCGATACTTGCAAAATATCCAAGCATAATGACCGGTGCCCATTTCAGGTGACCAAAGAAGGTATAGTACCCTCGGGCTTGCCCCATTAACGCAACACCAGCCGCTGAGCCAATCGACATTAAGCTGCCACCTACCCCAGCCGTTAGCGTGATCAACAACCAATGACCATGCGACATTTCTGGTTGCATAGCTAGCACAGCAAACATCACTGGAATGTTATCAATAACCGCAGAAATCATACCAAGGAAAATATTTGCGGAGGTAGCGTCCCATCCCTCATAGAGTAAATCAGACATCAGGCCTAAGTACCCAAGGAAGCCCAAACCACCTACACACATCACGATGCCGTAGAAGAACAGTAATGTATCCCACTCAGCACGAGATACCCGGCTGAATACGTCAAAAGGAACCACGCCCCCCAAGCGTTTTAACTTATCGATGTCGCCTTCTCGCTCGGCCATAGCTCTTTTGCGGGCTAATGAACCCGGCAAAGTAACACGAAGGTAATACCCAAAGAATTGCAAATAACCAAGCCCCATCATCATGCCAAGTACGGGTGGTAAATGAAGTAAACTATGGCAAAGCACAGCAGTCAGAACCGTTAGCAAAAACAATGTGGTGATGCGTAAGGCACCACGTTTTAGTTCTACATCTTCGTACACAGCACTGGGTTGCTTCTTTTCAACAAAAAAGCTCATTACAACGGCAGGGATAAGATAATTTACTAAGGCTGGAAAGAACAATACTAAAAATTCGTCTATCCGAACGAGGCCTGCCTGCCACACCATCAAGGTGGTAATATCTCCGAATGGGCTGAAGGCGCCACCTGCGTTGGCAGCGATGACAATATTGACACAGCTTAAATTAATAAAGCGCTTGTCCCCTTCCGCAACTTTCATCACGACCGCACACATCAACAGAGCTGTAGTCAGGTTGTCCGCAATCGGTGAAATAAAGAAAGCGAGAAAGCCAGTAATCCAAAAAAGATTTTGGTAGCTGAACCCCTTGCGGATCATCCAGGCACGTAAGGCATCAAATAAACGTCGTTCCTCCAGCGCATTGATGTAGGTCATCGCTACCAGCAAGAACAGCATCAACTCAGCAAACTCAAGCAAATTATGACGAAAAGCGGCTTCCGTCACATCTGGAATATCACGACTGACATACACAGAGCCAATCAAAATCCAAATGAGGCCTGCCGCTACCAACACAGGCTTAGATTTTCGCATGTGAAGCTTCTCTTCACCCATCACCAAAACATAAGCGACAACGAAAATAGCGATACAAATGAAACCAATCAATGAGGTTGTTAAATCAAGTGGAGCGGTTGCAGCAAGTGCAGGTGAACTGAACAAAAGCATCAGCGCACCAACAAACCACGACGCGCAACGTAGTGTTTGCATGATTAAGCCTATATATTTACATGAGCATAGAAAGAGGGTGTTTGCCTGTTCAAGGCGGCGCGATCATAGCATAACAATTACGACAAAATCAGGATAAAATGCAGGAAAATAGCGATAAAATGCATGATTACGACTAAAGTCTCAGAATTATTACATGAGTATCTAAAATGGAGTATTCAGGTTGGATAAGTATGCATAAAAAAGTGGTGATGAGAGCGCCTGCATTCAATGAAACTAAATACAGGCGTTCAATTCAGCATGCAGCTTTGTTAGTGACTTGCTGAATAGCCTCTTGACACAGACGGGTGATTTCTTGCCAATTCCCGGCCTTAATTGCATCCGCTGGCAAAACCCAGGAGCCTCCAACACAGTGAACATTCGGCAATGCCAGATAATCAAGGAAATTGCTTTCATTAATGCCACCTGTTGGGCAAAAGCGCACCTCAGAAAAAGGACCATGAATGGATTTCAACGTTTTAACGCCACCTGCCGCCTCAGCTGGGAAAAATTTGAAGTGCGTGTAACCCAGCGCTAGCCCTTCCATCAGTTCAGAAATACTGGCAATTCCCGGGATCAAGGGGATTGTGGAGTCTTTACCTGCCTGCAGAAGCTCTCGGGTCATGCCCGGGCTGATAGCAAACTGAGCACCGGCATCAATACATTGCTGCAATTGCTCTGCATTGGTGACGGTACCTGCACCCACAATGGCTTCAGGAACTTCCTGACTCAACAGCCTGATCGCATCGATGGCAACTGGGGTGCGTAAAGTGACTTCAAGCACACGCAAGCCACCAGCAACCAGAGCTTTCGCCATTGGTACCGCATCGGCTAAATCATTAATTACAATTACAGGCACCACAGGGCCCTGAGAGAACAAAGTCGCAGGTTGCAGCTGCCAATTTTCGAATGCCATAACGTCTACTCGCCCTGAGGTTGTGAAATAATAGTTTGTTTTAAATACATACCGGCGCCGGTTAATCCAGGCTGGTCGGCAGTGATGACAAAGGTGGCAATACGCTCATTAAAACCAGCAAAGCGGCCTTTTTGTTCAAAGCGTTGTCTAAAGTCACTGCTGCCAAGTAGAGGTAATAACTTTGGTACAATGCCGCCACCAATATAGACCCCTCCCAGAGTGCTAAGCGTGAGTGCTAAATTACCTGCCACGCTGCCAAGGCTGGCAAAAAACTGAGCGACCGTTTGTTCCGCAAGTTCGTTCGAACCCGCCAGAGCATGCCTCGAAATATCGGCTGCAGACAGAGGCTCCACCGTTTTATGTTGATAAGCAGCTATGGCTTGGTATAAATCTTCAAGCCCTGGTCCTGATAACAATCGTTCAGGAGAGACATGGCCATAGCGTTCCGCTAAAAACTGCTGAATAAACCATTCCTGCTCTGTAGTGGCTGCCCAATCGACATGCCCTCCTTCGCCTGGCAATGGAAGATACTGTTGCGAACCAAGCGGCACTAAGTGACCGACTCCCAAGCCTGTTCCTGCACCTAACACTGCCATCGGATGATTTAATTGCACATCACCCTGACCGCATTGAATACGATCAGTTTCTTTCAATGCAGGCAGGCACATCGCCACAGCAGTAAAGTCATTCATCACCAATAACGTGTTTAATTGGAGATCACTTCGCATTTGTTGGATTGAAAATGTCCAGTGAAAATTGGTCATTTGCACTACATCGCCCTGCACAGGGCAAGCAATTGCAATCGCCACATCAAGCAAGTCAAAAAGCTGCTCTTGTTGGCGGTAATGTTGTAATGCATCAGACAATGAAGCAAATTGGGCACACGGATAAACCTGAACTTTATCTAAACTTAGGTCAGTTAAGCGAACACGACTAAAGCGTGCATTGGTTCCGCCAATATCTGCCACGATAGCAAAATCAGTTGCGCCTTTAGCCATGAGCAGCATCCTCGGCGAGGTGATCTTCAGTGTAAAATAAAGCACAGGCACCCTGCTCTGCACCGGTTAACTGAGCTCTTAAGCCACCAAACAGCTCACGTCCCATACCGGCATAGCTATCGGCTAAATCAATTTCCGGGATGGCACGTTTTGCCAGCTCATCGGCTGAAACCAGCAGCTCAAGCACCCCCTTCTCGGCATCAACCCGAACCATGTCACCATCCAGCACTTTTGCAATTAAGCCACCCTCAACCGCTTCGGGTGTGACATGAATGGCAGCAGGAACCTTACCTGATGCTCCAGACATACGACCATCAGTGACCAAAGCGACTTTGAAACCACGATCTTGCAACACACCAAGCGGAGGCGTCAGTTTATGTAATTCCGGCATACCAATGGCTTTGGGACCTTGAAAGCGAACGACGACCACACAATCTTTATCGAGCTTGCCAGCTTGAAAGGCGGCATCCAGTTCGTGTTGGCTAGAAAACACCACAGCGGGAGCCGTGACAACTTCGGTTCCATCACGCAGGGCAGAAGTTTTCATGACGGCCCGACCTAAATTACCGGATAACACCTCAAGACCGCCATGATCTTTAAAAGGTTTAGCGGCCGAGGCTAACACATCCAAATCTTGTGACTCTGTTGGGCCATCAACCCACACCAACGTACCATCTTGCAACACTGGCTGCTGGGTATAACGACGCAAGCCAAAACCAGCGACGGTATTGACATCTTCATGCAGCAAACCTTCATCCAGTAAAGTGCGGATCAAGTAAGCCATGCCACCGGCATACTGAAAATGATTGATATCGGCCTGCCCATTCGGGTAGATACGAGTGACCAAAGGCGTCACACGGGACAAGTCAGCAAAATCATCCCAATTTAGTAGGAATCCTGCTGAGCGGGCAACGGCTATCAAATGCATGGTGTGGTTGGTTGAACCACCGGTAGCCAATAAACCGACCAGACCGTTGACGATAGACTTCACATCAATCATCTGACCAATCGGCATATAATCGGTGCCGAGATCCGTTAAGCGAGTGACCTGTCGGGTTGCAGCTTTCGTCAACTCATCACGCAAAGGCGTACCCGGATTAACAAAAGAAGCGCCAGGCAAATGCAGCCCCATCATCTCTACCACCAACTGATTGGAGTTGGCAGTACCATAGAAGGTACAAGTACCTGCTGAATGATAGGAAGCAGATTCTGCTTCAAGCAACTCTTCTTTGCCTACTTTGCCCTCAGCAAACAATTGCCGTACCCGGGCTTTTTCTTTATTCGGTATACCAGAAGGCATTGGGCCCGCAGGCACAAACACAAAGGGTAAGTGACCAAAGCTAAACGCTGCCATCAACAGACCGGGGATAATCTTATCGCAGATCCCCAACATCAAACCGCCATCAAACATATTATGGGATAAGCCCACAGCAGCCGACATGGCGATAATGTCGCGGCTCATGAGACTAAGCTCCATTCCTGGCTGACCTTGTGTTACCCCGTCACACATAGCGGGTACACCACCTGCAAATTGAGCCACACTGCCCACTTCATTGGCAGCTTGCTTAATGATTGCAGGATAGCTTTCGTAAGGTTGGTGCGCAGATAGCATATCGTTGTAAGAGGAGATAATGCCAATATTTGCTTTGGTTAAACTGCGTAAATCGCCTTTATCTTGCTGGCCGCAGGCCGCAAAACCATGGGCTAAATTACCACAGGATAAGGTACCACGATGCGGTCCTTTCAAGCGTGCTTTTTCAATGCGTTTAAGATAGATAGCACGGCTTTTTTGGCTACGGGCGGCAATCCGATCGGTGACTTGTTGAATTACTGGATGCATAAAAACCTCTATTCGGTTGCGAACATCACCTGCACATCAACGCAAGGATGTTGTAAGAAAGCACGGATTGGCATTTGCTGCGGATCTGCAGCGGCCATTGCCTGATTGAGTACATTCAACTTATTGCCGCCGACCAAGTGCAAAAAGACATGACGACTATTGAGTAAACGGGACTGGCTCAATGACATGCGTTGATAAGGTGCTGTCGTGGGGTTTACGGCCAATGCTGCTTGTTCAGTACTTAAACCTTTTGCCAGTTCGGCGCTGCACGGAAATAAAGATGCCGTATGGCCATCTTCACCCATCCCTAAAATTACAGCATCAAAGGTTGGGATTTCAGCAAAACGTTGGCAAACAGCGAGCTCACCCGCTTCGGCTTTTTCATCAGCTGTGACCAGGCTAATAAACCGGGCAGCGGCTGCTTTATTTTGCAGCAAGACTGATTTCACTAAACGCTCATTGCTGTCCTTTTCGGAGGAAGACAACCAACGGTCATCAGCCAACGTAATGGTGACCTTACTCCAATCAAGATCAGTCGAAGATAAATGCTCAAACAAAGCCTGTGGTGTTCGGCCACCAGATACCACCAAATAAGCATGATCACGTGCTTCAATCGCCTGATGCACAATAGCGATTAAACGCTTGGCGAAGTCAGTGTTAAGTTCTGTGCTGCTGGCAAATTGATGCAATTGCATGAATACGTCCTCTATTCGTCCCAGTTTCTGTCGTCACGAGCTAACAATGAAATAGCCGCGACTGGTCCCCAACTACCTGCCTGATAACTTTTAGGCGATTCACTGGTTGCCTTCCAGGCATCAAGGATGCCATCGACCCAACGCCAGGCGTGTTCGACTTCATCACGACGAACAAACAGATATTGATTACCCAGCAGTGCCTCCAGCAACAATCGCTCATAGGCATCGGCAATGCGTTTGGATTTAAAGGTTTCATCAAAGCTTAAATCCAGCTTCGACTGTTTTAATTGCATGTGCTCGCCAAGACCAGGGATTTTGTTCATCACCTGAACTTCGACGCCTTCGTCAGGCTGCAAACGAATGATTAATTTGTTAGCTGGTAAATGCTTGTAGGTTTCATGAAAAATATTGTGTGGTTGCGGCTTAAAGCAAATCACCACTTCGCTACGTTTCTCTGGCATCCGCTTACCGGTTCTGAGATAAAACGGTACACCGGCCCAACGCCAGTTATCGATATCAATTTTTAACGCCACAAAGGTTTCTGTACTGCTATTAGCCCGGGAACCTTCTTCATCGAGATAACCTGGTACTGAGCCGCCGGAAACAAAACCACCGGCATACTGACCGCGTACTGTTTTTTCATGGACATTACTGACATTGATCGGCCGCAGTGCCTTTAACACCTTTAATTTTTCATCTCGAATACTATCAGCATCCAGCCGCGCTGGTGGCTCCATTGCGATCAAGGTCAAAACTTGTAATAGATGATTTTGCACCATGTCGCGCATCTGGCCAGCATCATCGTAGTAGCTCCAGCGACCCTCTACACCCACCTCTTCTGCCACGGTAATTTGCACATGATCGATGGAGTTGTGATCCCAGTTCGAAGCGAAAATAGCATTGGCAAATCGTAATGCCAGTAGGTTTAATACCGTTTCTTTGCCTAAGTAGTGATCGATACGATAGATTTGGTTTTCATTGAAGTATTGAGCAACCAGAGCATTAATCTCGCGAGAGGATTCCAAATCGTGACCGATGGGTTTTTCTAAAACAACACGAGCTGGCTCTTCGGCAAGCCCAGCTGCATGCAAGCCCTTACAAATAGCAGGAAATAAGGCCGGTGGTGTGGCAAAGTAACTCACAGGAATTCGTTGCTCAGCATCTATGACATCTTTGAGCTTGAGGTAATCTTGCTGAGACGATAGATCAACTTGTACATAGTGCAAACGCTGTTCAAAAGCAGCGACTACATCATCATCGAGGGGCTCTTTTTTGACAAAAGTTGCCAGGTTTTTCTTCACCAGCGCCTGATACTCGGCTCGATCCATTTGATCTCTGGCTACACCTACGATGCGGGTATCGGCTTGCAGCAAACCGGCCTTTTCCAGCTGATAAAGTGCAGGTAATAGCTTACGACGCGCCAGATCACCTTTGGTACCAAATAAAATTAAATCACAGGCTTTTGCTGCTGATGGCATAGTATGTCCGTCCTAAAGATGTAATTTTACAACAACGACAGCATACTAGCGCAGCAAATCGGTGTTGTAAACCAAGTTTATTGTAATAAAATTACAAATGTGCTTAAGTGTACCACAGAATTTGCTGAACTCAGGCTGTGAATGCATGAAAGCCTGCCGTTCTGTGGTAAAATAAATACTTTTCTGTAACTGCAATTGGATGTATAACAACATCTATTACAACAATGATCATGCTGACATGGCACTTGTATAGCTTCTCTATAGTTTAATACGATGCCGTGCCGAATCAATCAGGAAGTTTGGGATGAATGTACTCGAGAAAATAGTCAATAGTGTCACTAACTTTAGCAAATCAGAACGAAAAGTGGCTGAAGTTATCTTGGCTAATCCACAAACCACGATTCATAGTAGTATAGCTGCTCTGGCAAAAATGGCTGATGTGAGCGAACCAACGGTTAACCGCTTTTGCCGCCGTTTGGATACCAAAGGATTCCCTGATTTTAAACTACATTTGGCACAAAGCCTTGCCAATGGTACCCCTTATGTCAACCGTCATGTTGAAGAAGAAGATGGCCCTGAAGCCTACACGGCGAAAATCTTTGAGTCCACCATGGCAGCACTGGATTCAGCGCGGCATAATGTTGATATCAATACCATTAATCGAGCGGTTGACGTATTAACTCAGGCAAAGAAAATCTCCTTTTTTGGTCTTGGCGCTTCTGCTTCAGTGGCTCATGATGCACAGAATAAGTTTTTCCGCTTTAATGTTCCAGTCGTTTGTTTTGATGATATCGTTATGCAACGTATGTCTGCCATTAATAGCGCCGAAGGCGATGTCGTGGTCTGTATTAGCCATACCGGACGGACAAAAAACCTTTGTGATATTGCCTCAATAGCACGTGAAAATGATGCCACGGTGATTGGTGTAACAGCCTATGACAGCCCACTGGCGCGTGAATGCACCCTAGTATTATCGCTTGATGTGCCTGAAGATACCGATATGTACATGCCGATGGCGTCTCGGGTCGCGCAGTTGGTGTTAATCGATATATTAGCCACTGGCTTTACACTTCGCCGGGGCTCTAAATTCAGGGAGAACCTGAAGAAAGTTAAAGACAGCTTACGCGGTTCCCGCTTTGAGAAAAAAGATAACCCTGCTTAATGACCCTCAACCAGCTCAGGCTGGTTGTTATTTATTTTCTGCCACTGTCTGTATTCTGTAATAAAATTACATTACACTACAACTACTATTATTATGTCGTATTCAGGAGCACTCCATGTCAAGAAGAACCAAAATTGTCGCGACACTCGGCCCAGCAACCAATACTCAGGATGCCATTGAGCAATTGATTCGAAAAGGTGCCAGTGTATTCCGCTTCAACTTCTCTCATGGTACTGCCGACGATCACCGACAACGCGCTCAAATGGTGCGAGCTGCCGCCGCCACAACCAACACACATGTAGCTATTCTTGGTGATTTGCAAGGTCCAAAAATCCGGGTATCAACCTTCATCAATAACTCCGTTATTTTAAAACATGGTCAAGCCTTTACTCTGGACGCGACCCTGCCGAAAGGTGCAGGTAATGAAACTCAGGTTGGGATTGACTACAAAGAGCTGCCTGATGATGTTTCAACCGGTGATGTCTTGCTGTTGGATGACGGACGTATCCAGCTGCAAGTTACCTCAGTCGAAGGCAGCCAGGTTCACACCAAAGTGACGGTTGCAGGCAAGCTTAGCAACAATAAAGGTATCAATCGCCAAGGCGGTGGTTTATCTGCCCCTGCCCTAACGGAAAAAGATAAGCTGGATATTCAATTAGCAGCAGAGCTGGATGTGGATTATCTGGCGGTTTCTTTTCCTCGTTGTGGTGATGATTTACGTCTGGCCCGAGAACTCGCCAAGGCAGCAGGCTCAGAAGCCCGTATTATGGCGAAGGTTGAGCGAGCTGAAGCGGTAGCTGATGACGCCACGCTCGATGATATCATCATTGCTTCTGATGCTGTGATGGTCGCTCGTGGCGATCTCGGCGTTGAGATTGGCGATGCTGAGTTGGTAGGTCAGCAAAAGCGAATTATTGCCCGCAGCCGCCAGTTAAACCGCATCGTGATCACGGCCACTCAGATGATGGAGTCGATGATTGAAAGCCCAATGCCGACACGAGCTGAAGTCATGGATGTTGCCAACGCTGTGCTTGATGGCACCGATGCCGTAATGCTTTCAGCTGAAACGGCCGCTGGAGATTACCCAACAGAAACCGTCGATGCCATGGCTCGCGTTTGTATCGGTGCCGAAAAACATCCGAGCGTCAAAGTGTCCAAGCACCGCATGGATGAAACCTTTACGGAAGTAAGTGAAGCGGTTGCGATGTCGGCCATGTATGCCGCTAACCACTTACCGGGTGTCAAAGCCATCATTGCCCTGACCGAATCGGGCTATACCGCCAAGCTGATGTCACGCATCACTTCGACACTGCCTATTTTTGCGTTATCACGTCACCAAAAAACATTGAACAAAATGGCACTGTACCGTGGCGTTTACCCAGCCTTTTTTGATACCAGGGCGATTGCACCAACTGAGCTGTCACATGCTGCCATTCAATGCATTGCAAAAGCAGCCGAGTTGAAGAGCGGTGATTTAGTTATCCTGACTCATGGTGATCAAATGGAGACCATTGGCGCCTCCAATACCTGCAAAGTAGTTCAAGTGAAATAAATTACATTCTTTGATTATTCAAAACGCCGCAGCTTTGCACTGCGGCGTTTTGCTGTGTAGCTGACCCAAAGAGGCGATAAGGCTGTGGTCATAGAGCCAGCAACCACCATCAAAGCACCAAGCCAAGCCAGAAGATTCAACGGCTCTGGTGTCAACCAGTCAGGGTTAAACCAAGCGAGTAAATTCGCCAAAACAATGGTTACCAGTGGTGTGATCGCCAGCACAGCACTAACCTTCGATGCCTCCCAATGGTGCAAAGCTTCAGCAAAGGCACCGTAAGCAATCACCGTATTTAAGCAGCAAAACAGTAAAAACAACCAGTGCCAGCCTGAAAGGTGAAACAACGGGGAGAAATCTGAAACTGGGATAAATGCAATCATGCCAGCCACGTAGATCACATACATAATTTGCTTGGAACTGTAATGCACCAACAACTGCTTTTGCGCCAAAGCATAGGCCGCCCAGGTAATGCCAGCCCCAATGATCAGTAGCACTCCTAAGCTCTCGTCAGATACCTCAAGCAATAGACTCACTAAACGATCATTAAAAAACAACAATAAACCGCTCACCAGAATGAAAGCACCGACTTTCTGCCAAAACAGTAAACGTTCTTTAAATAACCAGACACCACCAATCATCATTAAAAATGGGGCCAATTGTATCAGCAACTGCCCCGTCTCTGCGGTCAGGTAGGCCAAACCAGACATGTACATCAGATAGTTGGCCAACAAGCCTATAATAGCAATCAGCAACAGCAGCATGCCCTGCCGACTTAACAGTCGCAAATTGGGCAATTGTTTGCGCCACCACAACCATCCTCCCACCATGACGGCCGCAACTAAAAACCGTATAGCGGTTAACGTACTTGCCGTCATTAACTCAAGCAGTATCTTCAAGGCAAGAGGCAGTATGCCCCATAGCACAGCGGTGGTTAATGCCAGAGAGAAGCCGAGTAAAGTACGGCCGGAGGCTTGATGCATAGTTAGTCGTTCCGATAGCTCGTGCTGTGAGAGAATATGGTTAAAGCAAGCCGACGCTTTAGCGTCGCAGTACCAAGATGAAAGCCTGCGTATTTTCACCGATTTTGGTGACAAAGTCTTCTGCTTTCGTTCCTTTGTACTCAACTCTACTTGAGCAGGATCAATTTGATCATAGTGGCTATTTGCTACACTCAGGTACTATGGTGTACAAAACACAATCGATAAAAAAACGGAGTCTTGCATGTCGACCATTAAACGTATCGGTGTACTAACCTCAGGTGGTGATGCGCCTGGTATGAATGCCTGTATTCGCTCTGTTGTATTAACAGCAGCTGCTAAAGAAATTGAAGTGGTCGGCTTTTCGCATGGCTTCAATGGCTTGATTGATGGAGAGCACAGAACGCTGTTGCCATATCATGTCCAGCACATTATTCAACTTGGCGGTACCATTTTAAAAAGCGCCCGTTGTCCGGCATTGCATACGGAGGATGGCGCACGAACAGCGGCCGGTACCTTGCATCAATTGCAGCTTGATGCATTACTGGTGATTGGTGGTGATGGCAGCTTCCGCGGAGCCATGGCGATAGCACCATTTTATAAAGGACAACTCATTGGCTTGCCCGGCACTATCGATAACGATGTAGATGGAACGGATGCAACCATCGGTTATGCCACTGCTATTGATACCGCCCTGGATGCCATTGATAAAATCCGTGATACCGCCGATGCCTTTGAGCGCATTTTTTTGGTTGAATTGATGGGACGACACAGTGGTTTTATCGCTTTATCAGCAGGTATCGCCTGTGGTGCGGAACAAATTATTTGCCCGGAACTTGGTTTGCTGAAAAAGGGCCAGCTCGATTCAGTCATTCGTCCTATACAGCATGCACAGCTCATTAAAGGCAAAAGTAGTTACATCATTGTGATGGCAGAGCATTGTTACCCCGGTGGCAGTACCGCCTTAGCAGCAGACTTGAGCGAAGCTATCGGTATTGAATGCCGGGCTTGTGTTTTAGGCCATATTCAACGAGGAGGCTCGCCTGTAGGTGCGGATAGAATTTTAGCCACCAAGCTAGGTGCCTATGCGGTTGAGCAACTGATGCAAGGAGCTCACCTGATGATGGCCGGTGAAGTCAATCATCAGGCTGGTTTATTTCCTCTGGAGCTAACCGGTGAGGGTAAGAAAAACATCGATCCTTATCTGCTAAACTGGCAACAGCAAGTAGCTAATGATTAAAGACCTGCTTGACTCGATCTTTGTAGCTACGGCTCACTTTGATCGTTTGTTGGTTGCTAAGTACCAGTTGATGCTCGCCATTGGGCAGCATTTGAAGTTTAACGATGGTATGCACATTGACAATGGCTGAGCGATGCACCCGAACAAACAACCGGGGATCGAGCTCCTGTTCAAGCTCTTTCATGGTTTTACGTAAAATATGGGTTTGCCCATCTTTGGTATGAATGCACATGTAATCACCAGCGGCATCCACCCAATCAATTTCAATAACCGGCACCCGTGTAATTTCACCACTGTCTTTAATACTGATGGCTTCAGGAAAGCGAGAATCAACCACCGGTTCCGATTTATCCAGCCGCTCAAGTATGGTTTCAGGTGCATCGCCAGTTAAGCGGGACACCACTTCAGCCAATTGGCTTTTGTGTTTTTGATCATCTTTACTGCCTATCGCTTGCATGGCCTTGTTCACTGCCGCGGCCAAGCGTTCTGCCTCAACTGGCTTTAAGACATAGTCAATTGCATTGACATCAAAGGCGGCCAGCGCGTAATGATCATAAGCGGTAACAAAAATAACATACGGCAAGGTAAAGTTAAGTTGTTTCAGTTGCTCGAGCACGGCAAATCCATCCATACCTGGCATTTCCACATCAAGGAAAATCAAGTCTGGTTGATGCTGCTGAATAGCCTCCAGAGCTTCTTTGCCATTGCCGCACTCAGCCACAACGTTTAGTTCGGGAAAACTACCAAGCCGAAAAAGCATCCCTTTACGGGCCAGCGGCTCGTCATCAATTACTAATACCTTAAGCATTATTTATTCCGTCGCTTCAAGTTCATAGGGCAGGCGTATATTGACTTTCAAACCCTGCGGGTCGTTGTGCGTAAGCACCAAAGAAAAATTATTATCGTACAAAGCAGCTAAACGCTCTCTGGTATTGACCAGCCCAACACCACTGTGCTCAGATTTAGGCAAACCATCATCCAAAGGAACACCCGGGCCATTATCAGCTACTTCCAGCAATAAGTCATGACCGAATTTTTTTGCCGAAATAGCAATATGCCCGCCATCAATCTGAGTTGCAACCGCATACTTAATGGCATTTTCAATTAATGGTTGCAAAATTAAACTCGGCACCAAGGCCTGACTAGCATCTTCAGAAATTTCAAAGTGAACTTTAAGACGCTCAGAAAAGCGGACCTTTTCAATTTCAAGATACAACCGGGCAGCACTGATTTCTTGCTGCAGAGGTACTTTTTTAATCGGATCTTTATACAATGAGTAGCGTAAGAAGTCACTTAACCGTGTCACCATCTTTTCAGCGGTATTGTTCTCGTTGGTCAGCACCAGAGTTGAAATTGCATTGAGTGTATTGAATAAAAAATGTGGATTGAGCTGATAGCGCAACATCTTAAGTTGAGCCTCATGCGCCCTATTGGTCGCGGTCAGTAGTTTTTGTTTTTCCCGCTGTAAGGTTTGGTAGTATTTGATGCCAAAATACATGCCGCTCCAGCTAAGAATCACATAGAAAGAAACCGGTGTTTGACGCAGGTATTGCTGCAACCAACTGAGGTTTTTTGGCTGAAAACCATGCCGATAGATTTCCCAATAACTGTAGTTTTTCACGATGGTCCAAAGCACGGCGACCAGCGTTGCAAGCAACAGAACGGTCAGCACCATTTTTACCGGATGCCATGACCAGGTTCGTTGGTAAATGTAGCGTAATGGAATGGTCAGCAACCAGCCGACATAAGCATCAAGCGCAACCACCATCAGATACGCATCGCGCATTTCATGAACTAATGAGCCCAAATAATGCACCACCGCAAAGCCGATCCAACCTAACGTATGTAGGATCCAAAACTGCTGATTATGGTCGTCTATGTTTTTGAACAAAATAAAAGCCGATTTACAACATCATTGCTAAATTATACCTGAGCACAGCGAGAGTGAATACCGCTTGGACTTGTCAGAGCCGACATTAGTCGCATCGCTTCTGATAGCGGATACCAACCGCTTGCAAAATAAAGCTCAGTAACCAGGCTGGTCCTATCAATAAAAAACATAGATCCTGAAAAAAAGAAGGTTTTTTACCTTCAATATGATGACCAATAAACTGCAACACCCACATAAGAACAAACACCACCAAGCTACTAAGCCACAGGCCCCACTCTATATGAAGTTCATGCCAACGTAGCAGTGTAAATACCAGAGCGGTCACCAAGGTCATGCCAGCACCAAGGGAAAAAGATAAACTGAAATAAAAAATCAGCACAGGCAAACACACCAGCATCGCCCAGTTGATACTATTCTCAGCCAGGCCAGCAAAGGGCATAGGGATAGACCATAACAGCCCAAATACACAGGCATAGATCAGAGGAACCGCGATCCAATGAATGAGCTTATTCACTGGGTTCTGATGACTGATCGCGTAGTCATCAAACCACTGTTGAGCTGACTTCATGAAACACCGATAAACGATAACTGGTAGAACCAGATTAGCTATTTTGTTAACAAAGTCAAGTGAACAGCTTGAATACTCTTCAAACAGTAAGGGACGCTATGCGCCCCTCCTGGCTGCACCTTATTCGGTAAAACCTGCCAATACCGGCACTGGTTTGCGGTCCGGGCCAAGGGCCACAAAGGTAAAACTACCTGAAATGGCTTTATGTTGATCGTCCTCGTACATATGTTCTAAAAAGATATCCACCTGTACCTTGATACTGGTTCGACCAACGTGATCCACTTTCGCAACCAGTTCAACCAGAGTTCCTGCCGGAATAGACTCTTTAAAATCGACACGGTCCGACGATACCGTGACCAAGGGTTTACGGCAAAAGCGCGTCGCGGCAATAAAAGCCGCCTCATCCATCCATGCTAAGGCTTCACCACCAAACAAGGTATTGTGGTGATTGGTTCGGCCGGGAAATACAGTCCGGGTCACTCGGGTAATGGCATGTTGCATGCGTTTGGCGATTAATGCATCTTGATCCATGGTGTCTTCCAATATCAACCTCAGGCTGTGTTTACCCAAGTAAAACGAACTAAAGCGGGCGCGCATTGTACTGCATCACTGTTGAAACACAATCGCAGTGAAACACAGAATACAATGTCTGACCTTGTGGGCTTTTACGCCAGCATAATTAACTCAGCATAGGCCCAAGCGCATGGCCACCGACAAGGTGCATATGGATATGGTAAACCTCCTGGCCCCCATGCTGATTGCAGTTCACAATCAAGCGATAACCATTGTCTGAAATCCCCTGCTCTGCAGCTAGTTTGCGGGCAACAGTAAATAACCGCCCCAATGCCGCTTCGTGCTCTGCGGTTACATCATTGACTGTCGGGATAAGTGTATTTGGAATAATCAGAATATGCGTAGGCGCACGTGGATTAATGTCACGAAATGCCGTCACCAGTTCATCTTGATACAGGATGTCTGCAGGGATTTCACGACGCACGATTTTACTGAAAATTGTTTCCTCAGCCATTATGTTTCCTTCTCGTGATACAATAGGTTAGAGACTAATTGAAAGAGGCTTCAGTATATATGAAGGCAGCAATCCAATACCAGCTTCGGTGCATCGATCTGGCCGCGCATCTTATTGAAATCAAATTAACCGTGACGCCCACATCAGCCGAACCGTTGCAATTTTGCTTACCGGCATGGATCCCCGGCAGTTATATGATCCGTGACTTTGCCCGTAATATTGTCAGTATAGCCGCTTCCGATACAGCTGGTACTTTGCCGCTGCATAAACTAGATAAGCAACGTTGGCAACTGCAGCATAGTGGGAAAACTGTCCAGCTAACTTATACCGTTTACGCTTTCGATCGCTCAGTCAGGGCCGCGTATATCGATGATGAAGTAGCGATCCTAAATCCTGCTTGTCTCTGCTTCTCGGTGCTTGGTTATGAGCAACAGCCGCACCAACTCACGCTGGTAGCACCCAGCGCTAACGAGGCTCAAGCATGGCGCGTTGCCACCGCTCTACCTCGCCTTGCTTCGACAAAACCGCTTGGTTTTGGTGATTATCAGGCAGAGAATTACTCACAACTTATTGATAGCCCTATCCTGCTCGGTGTATTCACCCTGACAGAGTTTGAAGTGGATAAGAGGGCACATTATCTGGTCATTAGTGGCAACAACCTAACCGACCAAGCGAGAATAACGGCAGATCTGGAGCGTATTTGCTTGCAACAACGGCAAATCTTCGATGGCTTGCCAACGGATCTAACCGAATACTGGTTTTTATGCTGGGTGACCGACTCCGGTTTTGGTGGCCTGGAGCACTGCGCTTCTACCTTACTGCTGTGCAGTCGTTACGACTTACCAGCTCCGCAATTGAGTGCGCCAGATACCCCCAACACTATTTCGAAAGACTACCAAACCTTTTTGAGCCTATGCAGCCATGAGTATCTGCATACCTGGTGGGTCAAGCGGTTAAAACCGGCAGATTTTCATCCCTATCAACTGGCAGCCGAGCAGTACAGTCGCCAATTGTGGATCTATGAAGGCTTTACGTCCTACTTTGATGATCAAGCTTTGTTCAGCAGTGGCTTAATCGACGAGGACGCTTACTTAAAAACACTCGAAACAACCATCACCAGAGTCACGCGTAACCCAAGTAATACCGTGCAAGCCCTGACAGATAGTAGCTTTGATGCCTGGACTAAGTTCTATAAGCAAGATGAGAACGCGGTCAATGCGATCAGCAGTTACTACGCTAAAGGGGCCTTGGTCGCACTCGCCTTAGATGCAGCCTTGCATCAGCAAGGGTATTCTTTAGTGCAATTGATGCAAAAAATGTGGCAGCAGTATAAAGAGACAGGTACACCCGATCAGGCGGTGCAAAGCATTTTGCAACAATGGCAACTGTTTGACCTAAGCGCACTAGTCACATCCTGGACTGAGCAAGCCATTGATATCCCATTGGCTGATTTAGTGCCGTTACTTGGTTTGGAGCTTAGCACCCGTCCGGTCACCAAACCGGATGATGTCGATGGCAAGCAAGAAACATATAACGGCGCTTGGTTAGGTGCACAATACAAAGCCAGCAGTGCCGGACTGACCCTCACAGCGGTTTACCACGGTGGGCCGGCGCATCAAGCTGGTTTGATGGTGGGCGATGAGTTGTTGGCAATTGCGGGTTACCGGGTCAGCAGCGACAGCATCTCAGAGTTGTTGCAGCGCTTGCCGCAACAAGAAACACTATCTCTACTGTGCTTTCGACGTGACCGCTGTCTGGAACGCCCGATAACTCTGGTGCAAGCTCCGGCTCAGGTCGCTCAGTTAACTGTATCGGATACACAGCGCTTTGAGCAATGGCGTCCTTGCCGGCAGCGCAGTACCCATTAAATCAGGGTTGAGCTGGCGGTGCGTCTTCTGGCATCAGTAAAGCCGGGTCGAGCCGCTCCTGGTACCAGTTGATGCGCCAATCCAGATGCGGGCCAGTCACCCGGCCCGTTGCTCCCATATCGGCAACCAGCTGGCCCTGCCCGACCTTGTCGCCAAGCTCGACATGAAATGCATCCAGGTGCATTAAGGTCGAACTGACGCCGTAGCCGTGATCAAGAATGATGGTCAAGCCAGAGTAATACAAGTCTTTCACCAAGGTCACCACCCCGGGCAATGGCGCGTATACCGGAGAGCCGGTTGGTGCAGCGATATCCAGACCAAAGTGAGGATTTCTTGGCTCCCCGTTAAAGACGCGCTGGCTACCGTAGACACCGCTGATGCGACCATAAGCAGGCCAGACCGGTTGTGCAAACGCGTAAGTTAACTCTGATTGCACGCTACGAGCTTGACGAACGTCGACACTGTCTTGACGAATACGTGCCAGCACCTCAGCGGGAGGCGATACATAACGCTGTGCTACCCCTTCAACGTATTGAATATCATAGCTGCGGGCGGTAAATTGCAGCGGCACGGTTTTTTTGCCGGCAGCGCTCTTTACCTTAAGCTGATGCTCCAAATCGGCATCGCGACCAATACCAAAGACAAACTGGCCGTCTGGTGCAACGGATAGTGGTTGATCATTAAACCAAATCTGACTACCGGCAGTTGCTCTACCTCGGATCAAGCTACCTTGTGTCAGCGTCCCGAACAGCTCGATGCCGGCATCCATAATGGCTTGCTCGCTCGTACTTGGGCTATCGCTTGCGCTATAGCTTGGTGCTGCAAGAACACTAAGCGCTAGCAATAGCGCCTTTACCCACCCCTTCATAAGCAACCACCTTGTATTGATGTGCAGGATCTAATTGTTTTAATTCAGTCGCAATATAATCAGCCAGGCATTCCACCGTGGTATCGCAAGGGATCGTTTCGCAGTGCTCAGCAGGCAAGCTGATCTCAAAATGCCCTTGCTGTGCTTGATACTGTGAACACAGTGACGACTCTGTGGCAGTTAACCATTGCAGCTGATCAGGCTGGCACCGATCTTCGGCAGTGACCAAATAAATATCTTGCCAACGTTCAGCCCATAACTTATTTAAACGTGGTGATAGCATGCCATCCTGGTAGATCTGAATGGTGGAGCGATGGCCATGCGCGATGCGTTGGCAATTGCCATCGTGTTTCTTTAATCCATGACTGTAATGGTAATAGAAGCCCTGACTCTGCTCCGGACGCAAGGTAAAATGAATGGCTTGTACATTGTCCGGCAGACGTCCTTGCAATTGCTGTTGTAAATAAGCATCAATAGAGTCGATGTTGATTTGTTCAGCCTGCAATTGCGCAAAAGCACTGTGCGGCGCCGCCACTTGGATCATCCCACGCTCACTGCTGAAGTGCACCGCTAAATGATCGCTTGCTTCAACTAATTGGCAACCAGCATACTGCACCGGAATAGCCAGTGCGTGATCAATGCTTTGATCGATGGCCTGCTTGATGACTTTTTTCACCAGACCAAAATCAAACACCATCGAGGTCTCATCCAGATCACCGTGTAGCTCAACATCGACAATCAGGCTTTCACCCAACAAACCACGCTCAGCACATAAATAAGAAAAATCGATGACCGTTAGATCGCGTACAAATAAAATCATAGCTGCCTGCTTTGCTCAGTAAAATTGCTCGGTTCAATAGCATTATAAAGGACAAGACATACGACTGTAAGAGTCAATTGATTTGTTTAGCGGTCGTGTTCGCGTAACCATGCGTTTAGCAAACCAACCTGACCACACTTATGCGCCGCATACATCAGTCGAATGGCATTGCTGACAATGGTGCTATCATTCCAATCGGTTTTGTCCTGAATGTCCTGATAGCAAGCCATCGCTTCGGCCGTTAAGTAGCCCCGCAATTCCTTTTTGCCGGCTTCTTTTTGACGCTCTCGATAGCGGCGTTGTTTTTCGGCATTGCTGAGTGCTTGTTTGTCGTGATCATTCATCCGGCACCTCTTGAACCTGCTGCAATGGTAGAATACATGGCTGAAATTCTCGTGTTTTTCACTAATCGGACTTGCTTGGCGTACAACTGTTCGCTAAGCTCCCCCAGAGAAAATAGTGATAGTCGTATAAATGGATTCAACATACATGATGAAGAATAGCTTTACAAAAGAAGATTTAATCGCCTGCGGCCGTGGTGAGTTATTTGGACCAGGCAACAGCCAACTCCCTATCGATCAGATGCTGATGATGGATCGCATTTTACATATTTCTGAGGAAGGTGGCGAGTTCGGTAAAGGCGAGATTATCGCTGAGCTTGATATCACACCAGAACTTTGGTTTTTTGCTTGCCATTTTCAAGGCGACCCGGTCATGCCTGGCTGTTTAGGTCTGGATGCGATGTGGCAACTGGTAGGCTTCTTTTTAGGCTGTTGTGGCGGGCCTGGTAAAGGTCGGGCTTTGGGTGTAGGTGAAGTGAAGTTTACTGGCCAGATCTTACCCACCGCTAAAAAAGTGACCTACCGCATCAACATGAAACGGGTCATCAAGCGCAAACTTTATATGGGCATTGGTGATGGCTCGGTCAGTGTCGATGGACGGGAAATTTATACTGCAAAAGATTTAAAAGTAGGCTTATTTACCGATACCAGCAGCTTCTAGTGCTTCGAAGTTTCAGCTACTGAAAGAAATCCGCTTTTAACGCAGTTTTTAACGCAACAAGCCCCGTTTACGGGGCTTGTTTCTCTATGAAACGATTTGGTTTGACTTACATTGCCTTATTAAAGAGGCCACCACCACGGTCTTCCATGGCTTCACGCCAGCCTCCTAACCACTGGGAGCGAATATCGAGATTTTGATAGGGACAAATTTCTTTAGAACGGCCAGTGACACCAGCCCGATAACCTTGTGCATGAGCACGCTCAAGACGATCACGTTTTTGTCTTTTCATACGGCAGTCTTCCTCAATCATTTTTTGATGACAACACTGAATAAATTTATTCAGTCCGCCATTAATAGATAGGGGAGATCCTGCAAAGGTTCAACTGTATTTTAATGGTTATTTCCCCTATCACCACTAACAGGCTGATGTGACAGAAGAATTACAGAAAAAAGAATCTACTCATTTTTTGCATCAAATAGAGGCCGAAAACGGAATGCAAGTTGCAGACGCACAGCAATCGGATCCTCTACCCTGTGCACTAAAGGTTGATATCGCCTGCACTTAACCAATCCTGGTTGAGCGAAACAATAAAAAACCCCAGTTTTTTAAGCTGGGGTTCGCTGGCTGTAGCCTTGTCTTACTTAACGGCTTAACGGCAAGGTTGGGTACTTGATACCTGCCATTTCGTTCATCACGCGTGTCACTTGCACGCTGTAGCCAAACTCATTGTCATACCAGACGTACAAGACACAGCGATCGCCATCGACAATGGTCGCTTGTGAATCAACCACACCAGCATAACGCGAGCCCACCAGATCAGACGAGACAACCTCAGTGGAGCTGGAGTAATCAATCTGATCCTGCAAGTCAGAAAACAACGCAGTTTTCTGCAAGTAACCATTGAGCTCGTCGCGGTCCGTTGCTTTATTCAGGTTTAATGACAGGATGGCCAAAGAGACATTAGGTGTAGGAACCCGGATGGCATTACCTGTTAATTTCCCTGCCAACTCCGGCAACGCTTTTGCCACTGCACTGGCAGCACCAGTTTCAGTGATGACCATATTTAATGGCGCAGCGCGGCCACGACGATCGGCTTTATGGAAGTTATCAATCAGGTTTTGATCGTTGGTATAAGAATGCACCGTTTCAACGTGGCCATTGCGAATGCCATACTCATCATTCAAAGCCTTTAATACCGGTGTAATGGCATTGGTGGTACAGCTGGCTGCTGAGACAATTTTCTGCTCAGGCAAGATCATGCTATGGTTTACACCATACACCACGTTCGGTACCTCACCTTTAGCAGGTGCAGTCAACAATACCTTTGCGGTGCCTTTCGATTCGAAGTGAATCGCTAAGGCTTTGTCGTCTTTCCATACCCCGGTGTTGTCCACCACCAACGCATCTTGAATGCCATACTGAGTGTAATCGACATCGGCAGGCGAATTGGCATAAATCACCTTGATAAAGGTACCATTGGCTTTGATGCCTTGATTCTCATGATCAACAGTGATGCTGCCATTAAAGAGCCCATGGATGGAGTCACGGCGCAGCAGACTGGCACGTTTCTCTAAGTCACCCTCTTTGCCTCCACGCACCACAATAGCACGCAAGCGCAGCTTGCTGCTGGGGCCAGAGCGCTCTAACATCAGGCGGGCTAATAAGCGACCGATCCGGCCAAAACCATACAACACCACATCGGTAGGCTTCACCTGATCTTCATGATCAAGCAGGTCGGCTAACTCACGGTTTAAATAGTCTTGCAGGCTGGCTCCATTGGAGGAGTTTTTGTACTGATAGGCATAGGCCAGTTTACCGACATCGATACGGCCAGGAGCCAGATTCATCTGACTAAGGGCTTCTAAAATTGGGTAACTTTCCCGCAAACGGAGCTTTTGTCCTTCAAAACGCTCGACCATCTTGTGCGCTTTGATCAGCTCAATGGTATCGGCATTAACCAGAGGTTTGCCGTACACCACAACTTCAATGCCTTTGTTGCGGTACAAGCGACCAATCAATGGTTGCATGTTTTCGGCGAATTCCTGGCGTTCCTGCCAGCTCTTCTGGTACTGTTCTTCGTGAGATAGGGTCATAGTTCGGCCTTTTAACTTCAGTATGCTGAATGTGGTTAATGATCAGGTACAGAGGCCGCCTGCCTCCAGACGGCGGCTTATTGTAATAGAAACTGAAACCCTACCACAACACTTACAGCTTTTATTTCCACTATCATGCCGAAGAATGCGTCTTATTCATCCTTTTTGAAACGCAACGACACCGAGTTCACACAGTAACGCTGCCCTGTTGGTGCGGGGCCATCATCAAATACATGCCCCAGGTGAGCATCGCAATTAGCGCAGAGTATTTCAGTACGTTGCATACCATGACTGCTATCGGTGACATAGCGCACCTGACTGGCTATCGACTGGTAGAACGATGGCCAGCCGCAACCAGCATCAAACTTGGTGCCGGAATCAAATAAATGCTGACCACAGCAAACGCAGTGATAACTGCCCTGCTCTTCATGGTACAGCAAGTCCCCGCTAAAAGGCGCTTCAGTGCCTTTTAAGCGAGTCACACGAAATTGCTCAGTACTAAGTTGTTGCTGCCATTCTTGTTCAGACTTTTTCATAGCGGTCTCCACATCGTATACAACTCTCAGCATGGATGCGTTGAGCTCAGAAACGATTTACATGCCGAATGGTTTCACACCGATCAACAGCTCATGCAAATGAAAGGCAAACAACCAATAGCCAACCAAGGCAATCACCACAGTGATGGCATCCCGGCTCCAATAGCCTACGCGCTGAACACCTTCAGCCCGGTCTTTACGTCTGGATACAGCAAAGCCAGCAACCGCCCAGATTAAAAAGCTAGCAAATAAAATCATTGCAACCAAAGTGCCATTGCTGACTAAATGCGCCAAGGCCCAGATTTTGGTGGCGAGTAACATCGGGTGCCCTACTTTGGCTTTAAGCTTCGAACCAGGAATGTAGGTAGCGATGAGAAAAATAAACGCCACCAGAGTCAGCAATGCTGTCAAATGCGCCATACCGCTTGGTGGCAGCCATACTAGGGTGGTACTTGCTCTGGCATCAGCATAACCCAGCACCAGCAACACAAAGCCAACCAAAGCAATAAGCGCGTATAACCCCTTCCACCCCTGAGGTCCAAGCTTACTGATCAGTTGCAATCGAACTGATGGTGCCAGCATGTACACTGAGTGCATGCCCAGAAATAAGATTAAACCTACGATCAATAACGTCATAATCACTCCATTCCTTCATAAAAATAAAACACAGCGACAGCAGATGCAGATCGCTCATAAGGGTTTAAAATAGCAGCGAACGCCGTTAAATGGCCAATCCTTGATCTGCATACGGATAATCATCAGCATCCAGACTTTCCTGATAGGTTTCGACCCGATCAGCAGCAATATCGGTGCGGTAAAAGTGAGCAATGTGATAGACAGCGTCGCCTTCATTCACCAGCGGTAACTTCAGTAAGCCTATCACGATGCCACTGCTCGGCGCCCATATCTCTTTCTCTGATTCACCAAAAGGGTCTGACACTACGCCGAGCAGAGTCTGATCTTTACTCACGCGCTCACCTTCACTGACAAAAGCACGGAAAATACCACTTTGCAGAGCTCGCACCCAGGCACTGGAGCGGGCCATCACAGGCTCAGGCGGTGCCGCTTTACGCGAGGTTGGCAGCATGCCTAGCTCACGCATGACACGAATGATGCCATTGACACCGCCACGAATAGAAAACTCATCAAAGCGCAGCGCTTCTCCAGCCTCATACAACAAAATCGGTACCTGTTTCTGACTGGCGGCCTCACGTAGCGAACCATCGCGGAGCTCCGAGTTGAGAATCACCGGTGTACCAAAGGCTTTGGCCATCCGCATGGTTTCGTCATCATCCAGGTTGGCTCGTATTTGTGGCAAATTAAAGCGGTGAATGGCACCGGTATGCAAATCGATGCCATGCGTCGATTGGTTAACAATTTCCGTCATAAACAAGCGAGCCAAACGACCGGCCAATGAGCCTTTTTGCGAACCCGGAAAGCTACGATTTAAATCGCGTCTATCTGGTAAATACCGGCTTTGGTTAATAAAGCCATGCAAGTTAACCACAGGCACAGCTAACAACGTGCCTTTTAACCTCTTTAATGCAGGTACTTTTAACAGGCGACGAATAATTTCTACACCATTGATTTCATCGCCATGAATAGCGGCACTGACAAACAATACCGGGCCATGCTGACGGCCACACAACACCTGAACCGGCATTGAAATTGGTGTATGGGTGTATAATTTACTGCCTTTAACATCAATGGTGCGGCGCTCACCCGGTTTTATTTCAATACCACCGATGGTGATGCTGTTATTTCGGCCACCAGCTCGGGTGGTGTCTGACTCTGCTGCCATTTAGCCTTGACCCTTGGTTTTAGTCCGGCTTGGTTTGGAATTATTTTCAATGAATTGAATGATCAAGCTGGCAATATCTTTGCCTGAAGCTTTTTCGATGCCTTCAAGACCTGGCGATGAGTTCACCTCCATCACCACAGAGCCATGGCTGGATCGCAGGAGGTCTACTCCACAGACATTCAGCCCCATTACCTTGGCTGCTCGTATCGCCGTCGCACGCTCTTCTGGTGTGATACGACACAAGGCAGCCGTACCGCCACGGTGCAAGTTAGAACGAAACTCACCTTCTTTCGCCTGACGCTTCATCGCCGCCACCACCTTGCCGCCGACCACAAAGACCCGGATATCGGATCCTTTGGCTTCTTTAATAAATTCCTGCACCAGGATATGTTGCTTTAAGCCCATAAAGGCTTGAATCACACTCTCAGCCGCCTGATTGGTTTCAGCCAGCACCACACCGATCCCTTGAGTGCCTTCCAGCAATTTAATCACGGCCGGTGCGCCGCCCACGATACTAAGCAAATCTTCCACATCATCCGGTGAGTGCGCAAAGCTGGTAACGGGTAAGCCAATGCCACGTCGTGACAACAATTGTAAGCTACGTAGTTTGTCACGGGAGCGGGAAATCGCCACCGACTCATTCAATGGGTACACGCTCATCATCTCAAACTGACGCAATACAGCGGTACCGTAAAACGTAATAGAAGCACCAATTCGTGGGATCACCGCATCAAAGCCAGTAAGTACTTCGCCTTTGTAATGAATTTCCGGGTTGTGCGAGGTAATGTTCATATAACAACGCAACGCATCGATCACCCGGACTTCATGGCCCCTCTCTTCAGCCGCCTCGACCAGCCGACGAGTTGAATACAGTTTGGCGTTACGGGATAAAATTGCAATTTTCATAAAGAAGTCGCCTTGGGTTCATCTGCTGAAGTAAGCCCTGCTAAGGGCTGAAGATAGGAAGCGCCGGGGTCAACCACGAAACGTTTACGCATCGCTTCGCGACCGAGCAGCATTCGAAACATCATGGTATCACGGCTGGTCAAGGATAATTCAATGCTAAAGCACTGACTACCAATCATCACCTCGGTTTGTATAAAGTACCGCTCCGTGACATTGCCACCTGAGTCCGTGACATTGCGTTTATCCAATACTTTGGCCTCACACCAAAGCTCGGTTTCTGTTTCCTGTTGGTTCGGGTGCAAGCCAAAACGGACCCAGGTTTCACCGCCACGCTCAAAGGGCACGACAGAGAAGGCATGCAAAGCAGAGCTTCGAGCTCCGGTATCCACTTTGCATTTTAAGGCGGGCACCTTTAAGCCAGGTAATGCCACCCACTCACGCCATCCGAGCATTAATGGTTCCGTAGTTGTATTCATTCACACCTCATACGGTAAATTTTCGCAAGTATAGGTAGCTAAACTACTGAATAGCAAGCGACAAATACACCCTATCGACAAGATTACGGCGTTATTTTCAATAAGCGCCCATCCGGCTGATCGGTCAGTAGATACACCGCGCCATCAGGGCCGGTTCGAACATCCCGGATACGCTCATTTAGTTCAGCAAAAAGGATCTCTTGCTGCGCAACCTGGTCACCGTCAAGAGCTACCCGTACCACATATCGGGAAGCTAAAGCACCAATCAGCAAGCTGTTCTGCCACTCAGGGAATAGCCCGCCACGATACAAAGTCATGCCTGATGGCGCGATCGAAGGAGTCCATTGCAGCAATGGCGGTTCCATCCCTGCCCGTTCGGTAAATGGTGTGATGCGAGCACCGGTATAATCAATACCATGGCTGACAATCGGCCAGCCATAGTTGGTGCCTGCCTCGATACGATTTAATTCATCGCCACCTTTAGGGCCGTGCTCGTGGCTATACACCACTTGATGCTCTGCATCGAACACCATGCCCTGAACATTGCGATGCCCATAACTGTAAATCTCAGAACGGCTGTCCGGATCATCGACAAAGGGGTTGTCATGTGGTACCGAGCCATCAGCATGCAATCGCACTATAGAGCCCAGGTGATTGCTACGCTGCTGCGCCTGTTCACGGTAATCAAAGCCATCACCAAGAGAAAGCAGCAGGCTACCATCATGCAACCAAACCAAACGGCCACCATAGTGTGCATTGCCTGTTTTGGCGGCCTGAGTTCGGAACAACTCTTCTACCGCCTCCAGACTATGTTGCTGATGATTTAAACGGCCGCGCGCCAAGCACGTATGGTTGGCCCGGGCCTGACCACAGGCATAACTGAAATACACCCATTGATCATTGGCAAAATCAGGCGATAACAACACATCAAACAGACCCGCCTGACCGGAGGAAAAAACAGCCGGAAGCCCTGCTAAGGGCTCAGGATGCAACTCACCATCAGCTGTAATCAGTCGTAATCGCCCTGGCCGTTCGGTCACCAGATACTGACCATCCGGTAAAAAAGCCAGCGACCATGGATGCTCAAGCCCTGCGGTTACTGTTTCAACCTGATACGAACGAGACGCATCAGCTGACCCGGCTGATGCTGCAGAGGCGGTGTCTGTCGATAACCACAGAGCCGGCAGTGCCAGCCAGAGGGCCATAGCTGAGGCAGCAGCCTTCGATTTCATCGACTCACCAGATTGATTCTGCACTTGTTTGGGCGTTGTCATGTATGCAAACAAAGTACCCGCCGCCGCCGCAATCAATAACAATACCGCCAACCCACTTACGCTTCGGCTCGCCGCAATTAAGGTCGGCATAGGTGCCAGCATATTGACCAATAACAAGGTGGTCCAAAGGCCTGCCAGAGCCCCTACCGAACAAAGGACAAGACGAGGTAATGACAGCCATCGTGCTAACAAGCAGGCTATACTTTGTGACAGCAAAAAGCTCAGACCAAAAATAAGTAAATAAATCGGTGAAAAGTGCAGGACATCATGCCAACTGGTTGTCAAACGATCACCAAGGCTAATAGCAACACCCAACTGCTGCAGCGCCAGTAAGTTTATCTGTGTCTGCGCCAAGGTACTTAGCAGCACCGCCAGCAGTAAGATCCAGCAAAAATGAAGCAACGTAGTGAACCAACCTGGGGTAGCAACCATAACTAACTCCTTTATTTTCCTTGTCTAATAGTAGTGCAGACCTGCCGCTACTGCTATGATTTCTTAATCGTGCCAATAAGATATAACCAACAGAGTATAAGCCGTGACCGATTGGACGGATCACTTAAACAACGTAGCCAACCAGCTTTGGCGCCTGAGCCCCCGGTGCCGTGAGGTTACCGACCCTGCCCATCTGAAACTGATTGCTCATCGTGGTGCCCATCAGCCGGGAACGCATGAAAAAGTCGCTAAGGATCCTCTGCTTGAAAATACCCTGGCTGCTTTTGATCGCTGTGTAACGCATGGACTATGGGGCATTGAACTGGATGTTCGATTGACCCGGGATAACGAGCCCGTGGTCCACCACGATCCTGCTTGTGGCCGGGTATTTCAGCGGCCCGATCTTGTTATCGCCGAAACTACCTTTGATACACTGCGGCGCGAACTGCCTCAAATTCCACACTTGTACGAAGTGATCGAGCGCTATGGTCAGCGATTGCATTTAATGCTGGAATTAAAAGAGTCCTGGCGTGAGCGCAACAAACAACCGCTTCAACTGCAAAAAGTATTGGCCCCGCTGGAGCCGGAGGTGGATTATCATTTGTTGAGCCTGGAACCGGATCATCTGGAAGGCTATCGTTTTCTGCCCACATCCGCTTTGGTGGATGTCGCTTTAACCAACACCAAAGACATCATCAGGCAAAACATTGCACTTGGCCATGGTGCCGTAGCCGGGTCTTTTGCACTACTCACTACACCACTGGTCAAGCAACTGCAACAGGCAGGTAAAGCCATCGGTACCGGTCAAATCAATCACCCGGATATTATGAATCGTGAAGCGGCTCGTGGCGTCGACTGGATTTTTTCCGATCAGCCGTTACGCTTGCAATGCCAACAAAAGTCCCGATAATAGATAGTCGAAAACAATAACATACAACTATCTACCATTGAGGTCTGCTATGAAAACCCTTATTGCGCTTAGCATTGGAACCGTGCTGGCAACCAGCAGCTTATTGCTGAATCCATTACCTGCTTCTGCCGCGACGCCTGCTCCCTATATCCATACGACATTTAATGTCACCGAATCCATGCAGCCAGCTGATGTGCTGGTGATTTTGGTTCCTGAGGAGCATGGTGAGCTCCGCTTATCCGGTTGGAGCCGTGACAGCCGCAATCACATCAATCGTGCTGTCAGCGTAGCAGATTTTACCGGTAAGGCCGGCAGTCAACTTGAGATCGTTGCTCCGGTGGGCTTGAGTTATAACCGATTATTGCTGATTGGTGTCGGGAACCCAACCGAGCTGAAGCGGGCGAAAGCCGAAGAAATGGGCGCAAGCTTAAGCAGCTGGGTCAATGGCAGCAAGGCCGAGACAGTGCATGTTCACAGCCAGCTGATTGGCAATGCGGGCGATAATCATCGCATTACCTCAGCCATGGCACATGGTGTTGAGCTACGTAATTACCGTTTCGATCGCTTTAAAAGCGCACCCGATGCCCGCCCTTCACAACAGTATAGCTGGCAGGTCGCTCTTGCCGCCGATGCACGCGCTGAGTTTGAGCAAAAACAAGCCCTGGCTCAGGGCGTTTTTACCGCTCGTGAGCTGACCAATCTGCCAGGTAGCTCTGGTTACCCTGCAGCCTTTGTTCGCTACGCCCAAGCCGTGCTGGAGCCTTTAGGTGTTGAAGTGACTGTGCTGGGCCCTGATGAAGTGAAAGCACTGGGCATGGGATCCTTGTACGGTGTCAGCCAGGGCAGCGATATGAAGGCTCATCTGCTGGTCGCGCGTTGGCGTGGTGCTGATGATGAAGCCCCTATTGCATTAGTCGGCAAAGGCAACACCTTTGATACTGGTGGCTACAATTTAAAAACTCAGTCCGCCTCGATTATTCGCATGCACACCGATAAAGCAGGTGGTGCCGCCGTAGTGGGTGCTCTCAAGGCGCTAGCTGGCCAGAAAGCTCCAGCGCATGTTGTGGGTGTGGTGCCACTGTCCATCAATATGATTTCTGGCGATGCGCAACTGCCAGGTGATGTGGTCACCGCAGGTGATGGCAGCACCATTGAAATTGGCAGCACCGATGCGGAAGGACGGCTTATTCTGGCCGATGGGATCTGGTATGCCCGTGAGCATTTAAATGCCCGGGTGATAGCCGATATAGCGACCTTAACCGGTGCTAAAGTGGGTGCACTGGGTACCGCCTATGCAGCTATGTTCACCCAGCACACGGATATCGAGCATACCCTGCGTGAAGCGGGCGAGCTGGTGCAGGAGCGAGTCTGGCCACTACCGCTGGATAACTACGATAACATTGTGAAAAGCCGTATTGCCGATCGCATCAATACCGGCTCGCCAGGTGCTCAGGCTGGTGCTATTTTCTTGCAACACTTTGCTGGCGATACGCCTTGGGTACACATTGATATGGCAGGTAATGCCTTTTCCGCCAGTGCTTCCGGCATTCACCCTGAGGGCAGCAACGGCTTCGGTGTCCGGCTGCTCACTGAGTGGGTTAAGTTGTATCAGCAACAAGATCAAGAGTAATTCGTCCGGCGGGTGGCAACACCCGCCTTATTTGTCTAAATCCCGCCACTGCTCTGCCACCTCACTGCCCCGGGCTTCTTGCACCGGCAACACCGCAATAATTGCAACGACAAATAACAGCAAACAAAACAAGATGGCATCGGCCAAACCAAAGGCCCATTGCATCAGGCCCAATCCCAGCATGCCAAAAACGGCCGCCAATTTGGTCGCCATGCCCCAAAAACCAAAGAATTCAGCCGACTTTGCCAAAGGGGTGAACACACCAACCAAGGCTCGGGCTGCAGATTGCGAAGCGCCCAAACTAGCACCAGCCAATACACCAGCTATCAGAAATACATACTGCGCTTGCCAATCAACATCGAACCATAGCCGAAACCATTCGGTCAGTAAGGGCGTTTGCCAGATGGCCAAAATCGCCAGCAACCACAAGCTTAGCGTCATCATATAAGTGACTTTAGCACCAATCCAGCTTTGCAAAACACCAAAACCAATGGCACCCAGAGCTGCCGTTATTTGCACCGTCACAAACATCAAGACCCGTACCTGCTCATCCCAACCAATGACCTGAGCACCGTAGATAAATGAGAAAGCGATGATGATATAAATGCCTGCCATGGCGAAAAAAATCGATACCAGTAAAACACGCAAGTCTCGAAACTGATGCATGGCCGACCAGGTGGTATGCAAACGTTGAAAAGCCATACCGAGCAGGCTTTGTCCCGGTGCTAGCGTGCGTTTGGTACCTCGCTCGCGCAACCAGATAAAGGTGGGGATCGCCGCCACTAAAAAGAAACCAGCAGCGAAAGGCCCGACCCAGCGAATGGTTGGGTAATTGTCCAGTGAGACATCACCAAGAAAAAACAAGGCAAAGGCGGTAGCTATTAAACCGCCGATATAGCCGAGGCTCCAGCCCAAGCCAGAAATCCAGCCTAAGGCCTTACGTGGTCCAAGATCCGTTAAAAAGCTGGCTATAAAGCCTTCGCCTATGGCGTAGGCGAAGTTTGAGATGATAATCAGCAGCATCGCAGGCCACCACCAACCTGGTTCCACCCAGTACAGCATGGCAGTGGCAACGACCGTCAAAAGATAACTGATAAACAGGAAGCGTTTTCGACTGGCGGAGTAATCCATCACCGCCCCACAAATAGGGTTTGCCACCACCACCATCAAATAACTGATGGCCAGCGAAATGCTCCACAGCAAATTGCCAAGCCGGTAATCCGGGGCATCACCAACGATCACTCTGGTAAATAGATCGCCAAAGATCACGGTAATGATCAGCAAGGTATAGCCTTGATTGGCGAAATCAAACATCGACCAACCAAAAATCTCCCGTTTTGGTGCCAGTTTTGTGGTGCTCATCAGCGACTCATCTGCAATCTGGATACCATCACTTTAGCAGTTATTTCAGGTTTTTTGATTATAAAATCCAATGGCATAATTTGCGATCATCCCAGCAGGACAGCAGAGCTGCCCTGCTGGATAATTAGCGAATATCCGCAGCTGGGCCAGATGGAATTGGCTCGGCTTTTAACTCAGGGATCGGCTCACGTTGCAACTTGCCGGTTAAATAATCAATGGCAAAATTTAGCTGAGCATCCTCGCCTTTATAGGTTGCCACCGGCATATTACGCACTTCGTAATCTGGCTCAACACCATAACCTTCAATCACGTAACGCCCATCCATGGCAAATTGTGCCGTTTCAGCCACCCGAGCCATTCCCCGATCCGTTAACGCATTGCGCCCGGTGAGCCATACGCCGGCACCGGCGGTTCGCATACCAACCAAAGGCCCTAGCTGCAGCGCTTTTACCCCAGCGGCGAAGGTTTCCCCATCGGAGTAGGTCAGTTGATCGGTCAGCACCACCAGGTGGCCGCGAAAAGCATGCTGCATATTGGTGTAAGGCGCACCTTGTGTTGGCTGCCAGAACGCCCAGGCACGACGCAGCAGCTTCTCGATGATCCAGCTATCGATATTGCCACCGCGATTGCGCCTGACATCAATGATCAAGCCCTCTTTATCGACATTGGCATAAAATTCACGCGCAAAATTAGCAATATCGTTTGGCCCCATGGCATAGAGGTGTAAATAGCCAAATTTATCGTCCGAAGCGCTTTGTACCTTACTGGCGTTATTCAGTACCCAGTCTTGGTAACGAAGCTGATGATCACGGCCCGCATTCACAGGCACCACCACCGTTTGCAGCGAACGATTGCCCCGTTTCAGATCCAGCAACACCTGCTGGCCCACCTGATTGCGTAGTTGCAATTGCACCTCGGCTTGATTACTAACCGTACGGCCATTCACCGCGGTAATAATATCGCCGATCTCTGCATTAACGCCAGGCTGAGCCAAAGGCGCCGCTTGTGAAGGTAATTCAGGATCAGTCCGATAAATATGCGCAATTCGAACACCATCGCTGGTGGTTTCAAGGCTGGCACCGAGGCTTGCTGCACTTGGAGTCGGCCCTTGCGTCGGATAATCACCGCCCCGGACCTGAGAATGCAAGGCATCAAGCTCTCCCATCATCTGAGCCAGCACATCGTCTAACTCGTATCGATCTGAGACACGTGCAACCAGTGGCTGATAACGCGATTTAGCATCATCCCAGTCCAAACCACGCATGGTTTTATCAAACAAAAACTCCCGCTGCATCAACCAGGCATCGCGAAACATTTGCTGCCATTCTTGCTTAGGATCCAATGCCAATTGCCACTGGCGACTGTTAAGTAAAGCTGAGCTGAGTTCAGTTGGCTCACGATCCCCTACTTCCACCACATACATCGGCCCGGTACCTCGCTGCTGATGCTTACGGAAATAAAGCTGTTTGCCATCGTTCGACACTCGGTAATCGGCAATCGCCGCAGCGTACTGCTCTATTTTTGCATCCCGGTCATCAATTTTAATCACCTTCAGTGCAGGCGCACTATTGGCTTCATAACTGGACTCACGCACAAATAAACGTTGCTCGGTTACAGTCAGCTGACTGTAATTACCGGCAGGCACTGGCACCTGCCACAGACGATCATTCAACCCCTGCCATGCCACTCTGGCCGGTGTGGCAGCTCTTCGGCCGCGACGAGCAGGCTCTTCCTCTACAACCGGTGCAGGAAGTTCGTTCGGCGCCTGAAACGGAAAGACAGCCTGCTCTTTCAGACTAACGGCAAAAATTTGGCTGCGTCGGTCAAACATCGGCCCAAGATTGCGGTCACCCCATGGGCTGCCTGGTGTAGCACGAAAGTGACGGTTGGATAAAAAATACAGCCAATTGCCATCCGGGCTAAACGAAGGCGAATACGACTCGTATTTACTGCTGGTGACCAGTTGCTGCTTTTGTTCACTGACCGAATACAGCAACACTTGGCTGCGCTGTTGGCGGGCCGCTATGGTCGTTACAGCAAGCAATTCACTATCGTGCGACCAGCGAATATCAGCAAAAGGAAATAACCCCACGCCACCAGTAATCGCTTTGCGGTTTTCCAGGGTGTTCAAATTCAACAGCCACAGATTACCTGCTTTATCGTCATGAGCCAGCCAATTGCCAGCGAAAGTCACTGCCATCTTTGGTCAGCTGCCTGGCTTCATCGCGGCCATCAGCGGCGTAGCGCCAAATTTCCAGCTCGCCGCTTTGGTCGCTGATGGCATACACCCACTTACCATCGTGACTTAAAATGGCTTCGCGCACCCGGCTGTGAGCAGGCGTTGCCACTTCGACCAAACGGGCGGGAGATTTGCTGGCGATAGCCACCTGGCCACGCGCAGTCAACACCACCTGATCGCCAAAACCGGCATAATGTGCGCTGTTCAGGTAATTAAGTGGTTGATCGAGCCAGCGTTCACGTTGGTGCGGCCGATCCGATTGCAGGCTAATCTCCAGCAAGCGATCCTCACCACTGCTGAGATCCAGCAAATGGATATCTGCGCCTAACTGATAGACAATGCGACCCTGGTTCAAATACGCCTGGCGCACCTGCCAGTCTTGATGGGCGGTATGTTGCTGGACATCACTGCCATCGCTTTGCATCGACCAGATATTTGGGTTGCCACTGTCATCACTGACAAAATACACCCGGCCCTGCCAGTACATCGGGTGACGAATAGAGCCCTGATGCTCAGCGCTCAACAGCTCCGCTTCTTTCTCGCTACCAACCTGATACCGCCATAGCTCACCTAAAGCGCCTCCGCGGTAAGTACGAGCATTATCGCCAGTCGCCTGCAAACCATGCTGAACAAAGTACAACCATTCGCCACGGCTATCCAGGGTGCCTTCAATGGCATCGGCCACCGGCAAGGTGCTGGTGGTCAGATTGAGCGGGTCGACCGTTTTCAACAACCAGAAGTTCGCGGGCCCGGCCACATGGTCGGTGGCGTACAACAGCTTGCCATCCTGCGTCCACCCCTGTAAACGCACCCGGCTGTTTTCAAAGGTGACGCGTTTAGCCACACCACCGCTGGCTGGCTTTACGTATAACTCTGGGGTTTGTTCATAACTGGCCACAAAGGCCAACCACTCACCATCGGGTGATAAACGGGCCTGAATCTCTTCGGTCGGGTGTGTCGTCAAACGCTGACCACGCAGCTGTTCTAGATCAGCCTGCCAGATATTGCCTTCCGAGGTAAACAGCAACTGGTTTTGCTGCAAAGAAGGAGAACGAAAATAACTATCGGATAAGGGCGCAGAAGCCAGCGCCTGAGCACTCAATACAGAGCCGATGGCAAATGCCAGTATGGTTTTGGTTATCGCGGTTTTTTTTATGGTAGCTTTCTTCAACATGGCTTGGTCTTGTTGTTAGCACAGAGTAAAACTAAGCTACCAGAACCAACCGTACAGGACCAGTTTCAATGCGGTAAATCTGTGAATTGCTGGGTTAAAGTGTTAAGTAAAGCACCCATAGTCAGGCTGGCAACAATCACGCGGCTATTGAGCCTTGAACCTGTCTGGCTTATGCGCTGCGCCATCGTCTAATAGCCTTGGTGGCTACAGCAACAACAGATGCGACCAGAGTAAACTGCCCAAACATTTGTAGCGCAAGCTTAGGCCAGAAGTTCACTTCTTCAGTAAAAAGTGGATGCCACACATAAACCAACGACAAATTGCCGGGAAAAAGTAACACCTGAGCGCCCGGCATAGGGCCACCCCACAACGCCCACAAGTTCCAGCTTAACGCAAAAGCGACTAAACCGACCACGACAGACGCCGCCCCCGAAAGAATGGCTATCGTTGATGTGTTAAGCTGACTCATAGCGGCCTGGTACAGCACTCATTTCCTTTCCTCTAATACATTACGCTTCAGTACAGCCGACGCGTTAGCGTTTAAAAACACATTTTCAAATGACTCCCCAGACGCAATTTTCTCAAGGTCATTGAAAAACTGATCTGAACGTATCAAAGGCTCTACAGCTAGTCGTGATGCTTGATAGTTTTGCCTAATGTTATTTGAAAAAAAGCTTTTGCCGCTTTTCAGCTCTTTTACCGCAGTAACAACGTCATCGGAGAGGTCTATATTTTCAGGTAAAAACGGCTCTCTGTAATCGAGTGTAAGTGCAGCCCCTTCATCAAACCATACAGGAACTTCCTTTAGAAAACGAAAGAAACCAACCCGATGTTGGATTTCGGCATGGAGCCACTCATGGGCAATCACATCAACGTTCAGGCCTTTAGGGCCAATGATGACACAAGCTCGCCAAGGCATTCGGTGCATCGAAGCCGTCTCATTTGCCCCCCAATGGGCAGCATTTTGAGTGTCAGCAGTAATCACAAATCGCGGTTTCGATATCGGTTTACCATAAACATCACTCATTCGCTCAGAAGCCGATTCAATAAGTTCGCTTATGATTTGAGCTTGCGGTTCAGCAAAGTCAGCCGCAAGAAATACCTCGCTAGTGAGCCGCTGGTAATTCATGAGCGGAAGTAAATCGCAGGCAAGTGCGTGTCTCTGAAATATGCCCCCGATAAGCACCAACGATACAGCAAAAATAAATACTACGATGAAAGCTTTGCGCACAGATCCTCCATAAGAGCTAGCGCCCCAAATGCCGTGGTTTGTTATGTAGCGTCATTTGCGATCTGCAGGATGGTTGACACCATCATAAGTAGGCACATTAGGTATTTTTAAAGGATTAATGCCCTCAAGACATGCGACATTAAAACCATACTGGGTCGGGTTTGACCTGCGTTGATGATGCGTATAGATACCACAGTGGCTACAAAAGTAATGCTTGGCTGTTTTTGTATTAAATTGATAGAGCTTCAGCAGGCTTTCACCTTTTAAAATTTTGATACCAGAAAGCGGAATTGACGCTGCAATTGCACCTCTTCTTCGGCAAAGTGAGCAGTCACAGCGACGCAAATCAATTAAACCATCAGGCAGGTCAAGCTCAAATTCAACAGAACCACAATGGCAAGAAGCCTTATGTTTAGCTTCTATGGCAATGCCGTCAACTTCTTTTAAATGTAAGGCCATACTTGGTTCCCGCAAAAAAGTAAACACTCAGAATATGTAACTTCATGCCAGCATATATACAACCATCATTAGATGGATTAACCCAAATAGTGGTTCCAGGTACTTTCATGATTTCATTGCCCGTGTTTCAAGTATCAGATAAAGCATGCTCACGCTTCATTATCTTCTGACATGATCCACTTAAAACCAGCATAAAGACCATAAACGAGCATAACAAATAAGCCAGTAAAAATAGCTCGATACAAATCCATTCCACTAAATCCGTGGGCTACGATTTGGTAAATGGCTGAACCTAGTCCAGTAAAAACACCACAGAATATAATATTTTTCATAGAGATGAGCCTAACCTTAAGACTATGGGCTTATAACGCAAAGCTTTGGAGAGGCTGAAGCCCAGCGTAAGTCGAACCAGCCGCGAGATTGGCGACAATAGCGCCTTGATAATCATTGAGCCTTCTCCCCCAGCCCAGCCAGATTGGCTAAGCTGGAAGGCGACCAAACCAAAAAGGAGAAGACCCAATGAAATTTTATACTACACAACATCCGTACTATTGTGGAATTGATTTGCATGCCCGCTCTTTGTACGTCTGCATTCTGAATGCTGATGGTGACACCATCATACACCGTGAAATCAAAGCATTTCCAGAACCTTTGCTCGATTTATTAGCACCTTACATCGGCAATATTGTTGTTGGTGTTGAATGCATGCACTGCTGGTATTGGGTGAGCGACTTTTGTGCTGAACATGGTATCGATTTCATTCTTGGCCATGCCTTATACATGAAGGCCATCCATGGCGGCAAAGCCAAAAACGATCGCATTGATTCCTATAAAATCGCTCACCTTATCCGTGGCGGTAACTTTCCCCTGGCCTATGTTTATCCACCAGAAATGCGCGCTGCCCGTGACTTATTGCGCCGTCGAACCCGTATCGTCCGTCACGGTGCAGATTTAAAAGCGCACGTCAAAAACACGACCAGCCAATACAATTTGCCGCCAATGGATCTGAACTTGCGGTATGACTTTGCACGTAAAGCCATGCGAAACCGCTTTGACGATGATTGTGTACAACGCAATATCGACCTCGACCTTAATATTATCGCGTTTTACAAACACGAACTCAGCTCCGTTGAATGTTTCATTGAAAAGCATGCGAAACATCATAGTGGTAGTGACTATCACATTCTCACCAGTTTCCCCGGTATTGGTCGCATTCTGGCACTCACCATTCTGTATGAGATTGGTGATATCGCCCGCTTTAACACGGTACAGGACTTTGCTTCATACAGCCGGCTGATTAAATGCAAAGCCGAATCGGCTGGTAAAAGTTATGGCACCCAAGGCAATAAAATCGGCAATGCCCATCTGAAGTGGGCCTTCGGTGAGATTGCCGTGCTTTATCTGCGCGGTAACGACAAAGCCAAAGCCCACTTACTCAAATTACAAAAGCGTATGAGCAAAGCGAAAGCTCTGTCCGCTCTGGCCCATAAAGTAGGCCGCTGCGTGTACTACATGCTGAAAAATCAGAAGGTGTTCGATGAAAAATGCTTCCTAGCCGGTTAAGTCGCGGGACAAGGTGAGCTGAACGTCTAACTGGAACACCATGGCTGATGCTCAAATGATGGTTGGGTAACCCTTAGCAATAAAGCTGAATCCCCCGCTTTCTGGCACACTGCCGTAGCCAAATGGCCTTGATTAGACACCTTGCCGCCGCGCATTACCATCAGCAAGATGGTTTGCACCTGTGCTGAGCCTGAAACTAACTGGCTTTAAGCCCGACGCCTTGAATAGCGCCAGCAACAGGTTAACCGATGAATGTCTGGTGCCCCTGCTGTCAGCAAGGATGCTGAAATCAGCAGGCGCTCATTGAGCATGAGGTAAGAGAGCCCCGATATGTGTTTGTTGCAGGCTATCGCCTGGCAACCATGATGACAGATGAAGCAGTCTATCTTGCTGATGGACAAATACCTGGCCGCTAGCGCGGCCAGAAGAGCGGTTTTACCTATTGACTCCGAGTGGGCTCATATGTGTTATGCATCATCTTTTAGCAACTTATGAAGCACATCTATGCGCTTGTTAATTCTTTTGCTTTCAGCATGCAATTCTGAACTCAGACCAAATATAAGAATTAAAAAAACATACAATATTGGTTGCTGCATGATTTCTGGATACATCCATATCAAAAAAGCCATGCCTAAAAACATGCTAGCAAATCTGATTACGCTACCTTTCCAATTTGGACGCAGCCTTTCAAACTCTTCTGAAAGCGCCTGCTTCTTTTGTATTTTATTAAAAACTAAATGAGCTTCAACCTCATCCTTGTTCATAAGATGTTCCTCTAGTGATGTATAACGCTGCCAGCAGCGGCCGAAAAGCCGCGCAGCGGGTTAACGTCGCAGCCAGCGCTTTTTACTGGCGATAAAATTTGTTTGTTGTGCGCCTTGCTCTTAAATTTACTTGATACCATAATTAGGTATATTTTGGTACTCGGAGAACTGCACATGGCCAAGAACACTAGCATCACCCTTGGAGAACACTTTGAGGGCTTCATTACAAGCCAGATCCAAAGTGGGCGTTACGGCTCAACGAGTGAAGTTATTCGCTCAGCACTACGCTTACTCGAAAACCAAGAAACTAAACTACATACACTTCGTCAACTACTTGTCGAAGGTGAACAAAGCGGTGACTCGGATTATGACCTAGATAGCTTTATCAATGAACTTGATAATCAAAACTCTCGATGAAGCCATTTAATCTCACCGTTGCTGCTAAAGCCGATTTACAAGATATCGCATTATTTACCCAGCGTCGCTGGGGAAAAGAGCAACGAAATATTTATTTAAAACAATTTGATGATTCATTTTGGCTTTTAGCTGAAAACCCCGACATCGGTAAAACATGCGATGAAATCAGAGAAGAATATCGAAAATTTCCTCACGGTAGCCATGTCATCTTTTATCAACAGATCGGCAGTCAACAAATTAAAATCATCCGAATTCTTCATAAGAGTATGGATGTTAATCCGATACTTGGCGCGTAACGCCCCGCAACAGCGGAATATTGGAGTGGATTGTTTTACGGTAGCGTAGCGTAAACCGCAAAACAAGGAACGGAAAATATTTCCGCCTGATTGCGATTGTTAGGTGCTGGAACGCCTTAGCATCAAACTTCATTTGCAGAACAATCAATAACTTTATTAAGGTTATCCTCGCAGTATCTAATGACTGCATTCACAATCTTAAATAGAGGGTGTGTTCCTAGGCTTTTTGGGTCATTTTTCTCATATATATAACGCCACTCAACAAATACATCATCATATTTTTTTAGCCCCTCGGAGACAGATCCTTCATACTTTTCCTGCCTTGCATACTGGGTTATTTCATTTCGAATATCCTCTGGCAAGCCATCAAATAATTTACTGAGGGCATGGCCTTTGCCGCTCGGTAAAATTTTTAATGTTTCATCCCTGCCTTGATAAACTGTAGTTCCGTTTACTTCTATCTCATCTTCCAGGTTAGTCATAGAGGCATTTATTGACTTAAGAAATATCTCTGCTGATAGACAAATATTTATCATGCCTGGAACAAAAAAATTATTATCTTCAGATTCAATCAAAACCTTACCTGCTTCCCCAAACGCCTTTCCTTGACAGTAGATTTCTTTCATGCATTTGTAGCGAGTGGTTCGTTGATATACTTTTCCCATTTCACCCTCAGAATTTTTTCAGTGGAAGCTCACTAACATTTTTGGTGCATGACGTAACCAGAAAACCACC
>NZ_JAUZVZ010000027.1 GCF_030717845.1 Alkalimonas collagenimarina | reverse complement strand
CGCAACGAGTGCCGAATTTGATGCACGATGCACAGTTGCACCTGAGTTTTCGGGTAAACCGCTTCAATGTAAGCGTCACATAAACCACACACCAGCCAAGATAATTGACGCTGAGATCCCAAGCGGCTCGTTTAGGTGCTTAGTTTGATGTTCCAGGGCAGTAGATGGTCGATACTGTCGCCGTCTTTGCTGTGTGGCCACTGCTCAAACAGACTCATCAGGTAGTCAATCGGTTGCAGGTCGTTGGCTTTGGCTGTTTCCACCAGGCTATAAAGCACTGCACTAGCATCAGCACCACCATGAGTGTTGGCGAACAGCCAAGCTTTACGGCCAATCACGAACGGTTTGATGGCGCGCTCCGCGCGGTTGTTGTCGATGTTGATGCGCCCATCGGTTAAGTACACCTGTAGCTTTGACCACTGATTCAGCGTGTATTGCACAGCCTTGCCGATGATGCTGGTGGGTGGCACCTGTATCGCCTGAACTTCGAGCCACTCTTTGAACTCGCTCATGATGGTGCTTGATTCAGTTTGTCGTGCACTCAAGAGCTCATCAACAGGCTTACCGGCCAAACGTTTTTCAACCCGGTATAGCTTCTGGATATAGCTTAACGCCCGGTCAGCTTTACCGGTTTTGTTTTTGCCTTGTATGGTTTTGGCGTCCATAAATTTGCGCCGGGCATGCGCCCAGCAACCGGCAAGCACAGCATCGGTTTGCTCATAGCCTTGATAGCCATCCACCTGCAAGGGTCCACGATAGCCTTTTAAAAAGTCTTTCGGGTGTACGCCGCCGCGACCATCCTGGTAGTCATAGAGCACGATGTTCGGTGGTGGTGATGTGCTATCAGGCGGTGGCTTATCACCACCACAACCATACACCCACATGTACGATTTACTTTTCTCCGACTGGATGACTTTGAGCGTTGTCTCATCCGCCCACAGTACCGGCTGTTGTAATAAAAGGTCATGCATCCGCTGGTACAGCAGCTCAAGCTTTTGGCTCACAGCCACCAACCAGCGGCTCATGTTCTGGCGGCTGATATCGGCACCGAACTGCTTGAACATGGCTTCCTGGCGATACAGCGGTAAACCATATTGGAACTTCGCTGTGATGATTTGTGCCAGCAAGCTCGGGGTGGCGATGCTCTTTGGTAGCATGCTTGCCGGCACAGGCGCCTGTTTAATCGGGGTCTCAGTACTCTTTTGTTCACACTGCCGACAGCTGTACTTAGGTCGCACATGACGGATAACCTGTACCTTGGCCGGGATAAAGTCGAGTTTCTCGCTGACATCCTCGCCCATGCGATGCATGTCGGTGCCGCAGCATTCACAGGTTTTGTCATCGTCGCTGATGTCGTGAACGATTTCTTTGCGTGGTAACGATGCATCTAATCGTGCGCGGCGGCCAACTTTACGGGTATAGGCAATGTGCTGCTCGGCAGCAACCTCTTCCTCATCAGGCTGGAGGATGTCTTCTATTTCGTTGAACAGGTCGCCCTGACCCGGCAGACCTTCAGAGCTGGCAGCAAAGCGCTTCTTGAGCTCAAGCTGCCATTTTTCTAGCAGGTGATAGAACTTGCTCTTCCACTGCATCGCCTCAGCTTGTTGCTGATTCTGCAGGTCGAGGACCATCTTTTTAAGGGCCTCGACATCGTCTGGAAGTGCGTTGGTATCAAGCTTTTTCATGCGGCTATTATACCGCATAAATTGGCGCTAAACCGCCTCAGATAAAGGCTTTCTTAGACCGATTGGTGATCGATAAATGGCTGTTATGCTTGATCTCTATATGGCTAAAAGTGATCAGGTTATCGCGCTAAAATGTAGCGGTTGGTGGCCTTTCATCAGGGTGATATCAAGGCCATCTAAGAGCCATGCCGACTGCTGCTCAGTGAGCGTGATAGTGCTACCTGGCATCTTACGCGGCCACTTGAATTTGGCTTTCTCAAGGCGCTTATACCACAGGCAAAAGCCTGTTTTGTCCCAGTACAACACCTTGAGTTTATCGCGCTGACGATTGCAAAAGATAAACAGTGCGCCACTGAACGGCGAAAGCGCCATCTCGCTTTCGACAATGGCGCTTAAGCCATTGATGCTTTTACGAAAGTCGACCGGCGCTTTGTGTAAATAGATGGCCGGCGGCTCAACGAACATTTTCATGCGCTGAGCTCTTTGACCAGTTGTGCGACCCAGCGCGGTGAAACCGACAAAGGCAGCACCAACTCGGTTTGGCCAACACGAAGCTGCAATGTTTGTTGCGACTTAACCGATTGCGGCATCGCCAATGCAAAGCCAGTGTCATTACTTTCAACTTCACGCTGCAGCTCCATTCGGCGCTGACTAAAGTACGCAGGATTAATGCCTCGCGGCTCACAAAAATCTTTCTGGCTGAGGTCGCTTTGTTCAAATTCAGCAATCAGCGCTCGCCATTGTTCACGCGTGCGATGTACTCGACTCATAATGTTACCACCTTATTTAATCAAACCTGGTGGTAGCCTATGGCTTCAAACTATGGCTGAATAGGTGTGGTTTCTGCGACGCTTACGCTTCAATAGCTTCAGGGAAACCTTTTAGGCCATCGCAGCAGGCGATGAAGATGTCATCAACACCACGGTTCTTAAGCTCGTTCATCACCGACAGCCAGAATTTAGCGCCTTCAGTTTGAGCCATCCACAGACCTAGAAGCTCTTTCTCGCCGTCGGTGTTAATGCCCAGCGCCAAGTACACCGATTTGTTCTGCACGACACCAGAATCACGGCTGCGGACGACCAGACAATCAAGATAAACAACCGGATACAGCTTTGCTAGCGGTCGGTGCTGCCAAGCTTTAACTTCATCCATAACAGCATTCGTCACCTGCGATATGAAAGTGGGTGAGACCTCAACGCCATAGGCTTCTTCGAGGTATGCCTGAATATCACGGGTCGTCATGCCACGGGCATACAGCGCCACGATGCGCTCATCAAATCCGTTAAGCTGGCGTTCGCCCTTGCGGACTAATTTAGGGTCAAAACTGCCATTTCGGTCGCGGGGAATATCCAGTTCGACATCACCGTTGGTGCTGCGAACCGTTTTCTTGGTTTTACCATTGCGAGAGTTGCCGCTGTTGTTACCGGCTGCATCATTCGGGGCGTAACCTAAATGAGCTTCCATCTCAGCTTCTAGCGCCCGCTCCGCCACTTTCTTGGTGAGCTGCTTAAGCAGGCCAGCTTCGCCTAAAATGTCTTCTGGAGAATCACAGCCTTCAAGCAGCTGATCGATAAGTTTTTCTGATATTGGCATTCTGATATCCTTCTAAGGAGTTGATAAGAATGCCATTTACACAGATATTTTTACACTCTCATCGAGGATAGTTTTGATCGAGTTTATCCGCCTCGGAGGTCTCTCTTTTACATCCATGAGATAAGAGCTACGCTATGGGCTCTACTCATTCTTGTGGCCTACTTTCTACTAGTCAGCATCGCATTGAAGCTTTAATAAATTGAGTATGGTACTTTATTCTACTTGCTCAGTGTGGTCGTCACGATATCTTGTTGATTAGTATGATACTTTGTTTTTCTTCCTCTCCTTCTCGGTTTGTAAAAACAATGACTTACACTATGAATAGGATGAATCTTTATTACTCCTCCACAGCTGCTGGAAACGAAAAGTAAGGCACCGAGGACAATTGCAATATCAGCCAGGTTGAAGGCCGGCCAATGCCAGTCTCGCCAATAGAAATCAAAGGAATCCACAACATAGCCGCGAAAGACCCGGTCAATCAGGTTGCCCATGGCGCCACCGAGGATAAGACTGTAAGCGATGGCTTCTCCTTTATGACGATTTTCAAGGATCAGCTTGATCAGAAAAATCGAGACCACTACCGCGATTCCGATAAAAAAGTAGCGCTGCCAGCCTCCACCATTCGCAAAAAGACTGAATGCGGCACCGGTGTTCCATAGGTGCACCCAGTTAAAGAACGGGGTCACCGAAACATACTCGCCATAGGCCATTGATTGCTGCACCAGCCACTTTACAGCCTGATCAGACGCTGCCAGCAGGCCCGATATGGACAATAGGGGGTCGTCTCAGAATTCGGAAAATAAAGCACGCTAAGGCGTAGTCACCCCGTGACTCCCCCGCGCCGATGCAGCGAGCTTCGTTCCGTCTTGCAGTGACGCAATCAGCGGGCAGGAAACGTTCCCTTTCCGCGCATGGCAGGCGCACACCAGTTCAGACAGCACGGCCTCCATGCGTGCCAAGTCGGCCATCTTCTCGCGCACATCCTTGAGCTTGTGCTCGGCCAGGCCGCTGGCTTCCTCGCAATGGGTGCCATCCTCCAGCCGCAGTAGCTCGGCGATTTCGTCCAGGCTAAAGCCCAGCCGCTGGGCCGATTTCACGAACCGCACTCGTGTTACATCCGCCTCGCCATAGCGGCGAATGCTGCCATAGGGCTTGTCTGGCTCCGGCAGCAGGCCCTTGCGCTGGTAGAACCGGATGGTCTCCACATTGACCCCGGCCGCCTTGGCAAAAACGCCAATGGTCAGATTCTCAAAATTAATTTGCATATCGCTTGACTCCGTACATAACTACGGAAGTAAGCTTAAGCTATCCAAACCAAATTTGAAAGGACAAGCGTATGTCTGAACCACAAAAGTCTGAACCACAAAAGTCTGAACCACAAAACGGGCGCGGCGCGCTCTTCGCCGGTGGGCTGGCCGCCATTCTTGCGTCGGCCTGCTGCCTGGGGCCGCTGGTTTTGATCGCCTTGGGATTCAGCGGCGCTTGGATGAGTAACTTGGCGGCATTGGAACCTTACCGCCCCATCTTTCTCGGTGCGGCATTGATAGCAATGTTCTTTGCCTACCGCCGCATCTTCCGGACTACGCAAGCATGCGAGCCTGGCGATGTATGCGCTGCCCCACAAGCCAAGACGTCGTACAAAGTCATCTTTTGGATTGTGGCTGCGCTAGTTGTCGTTGCACTAACGTTCCCGTATGTAATGCCCCTGTTCTACTAATTGAGGAAAAATCATGAAAAAACTGCTTACCGCTCTTGCCCTTGCCGCTACCTTCGCTGTCCCTGCCTGGGCCGCCACGCAGACGGTCACGTTGTCCGTTCCCGGAATGTCCTGCGCGACTTGCCCGATCACCGTCAAAATGGCGATTTCCAGGATTGAAGGCGTTGATAAAGTTGACGTTACCTTCGAACCACGCGAAGCGGTTGTCACCTTCGATGATACCAAGACCAGTGTGCATGAGTTGATCAAGGCGACGACGGACGTGGGCTACCCTTCTGAACTGAAGAAATAAGGCATCAAATGACGGCGGCGTCGCCAGAGCCAGATAGAGATGTTGTTCTGGCGATTCTACTGTCAGTCATTCCGTGCACAACCTGTAAATGACGTACGGAGCCTGTTCGCTGATGCGAAAAACTGATCCAGTTACCGAGGCGTTGTACGAGTCGGCTTGGGCATAACGGATGAAAGAGAGAGCAAAATGCAAGAATTAAACGAAGTTGGTCTGAGCGTGGCGGGCATGACTTGCCCAAGTTGCACAAAGCACGTTGAGGACGCGCTGCTGGCGGTTCCCGGCGTGATACGAGCGTCTGTCGATTATCCGGCGAACAGGGCGCAGGTCACGGGCAATAGGCTTGACGTATCGGCACTCGTGACGGCAGTGGGGGCACTTGGTTATCGTGCTAAGCCTGCAGACGAAGTGGAAAGCAAAAGGCGCAGTGCTGAACGGCCAGGACTTCTTGGCAGAGCCGCCCAGTGGCTGAGCGGTGACCGCGCGGTGGAGGAGCTGGCCGGTCAGTTACATGTGGCGGTTATCGGTAGCGGCGGAGCCGCTGTGGCGGCTGCGCTCAAAGCGGCGGAAAACGGTGCCCGGGTCACGCTGATCGAGCGCGGGACTATCGGCGGCACCTGCGTCAACGTGGGTTGCGTTCCCTCCAAGATCATGATTCGGGCAGCCCATATCGCTCATCTGCGCCGTGAAAGTCCTTTTGACGTGGGGCTCACTGCGACGCCGCCTGTTGTCTCGCGTGACCGTTTGCTTGTCCAGCAACAGGCGCGCGTGGACGAGCTGCGAATTGCCAAATATGAAAGCATCCTCGAAAGCAATCCGTCAATCAATCTGGTACGAGGCAGCGCCCGTTTCAAGGATGGCCACACGCTTATCGTGGAAGCTGCAGAAGGGGACTGGCACGAAGTGGCGTTTGACCGCTGTCTCATTGCTACCGGCGCGAGCGCAGCCATTCCGCCGTTGCCTGGTCTTGCAGAAACCCCCTATTGGACTTCCACCGAAGCGCTGGTTAGCGAGACCATTCCGAAACGGCTCGCAGTAATCGGTGCCTCAGTAGTAGCGCTGGAACTGGCGCAGGCGTTTGCACGGCTGGGCAGCGAAGTCACGATCCTGGCGCGGCGCACGTTGTTTGCGAGCGAGGACCCTGCCATTGGCGAGGCCGTTACAGCCGCGTTCCGTGCCGAAGGGATCAAGGTATTGGAACACACGCAAGCCAGCCAGGTCGCGCATGTTGACGGCGAATTCGTGCTGACCACCGGGTACGGTGAAATACGCGCCGACCAGCTGCTGGTCGCCACTGGCAGGGCACCGAACACGCGCAGCCTGGCATTGGAAGCGGCGGGAGTCGCTGCCAATGCGCAGGGGGCCATCGTCATCGACAAGGGCATGCGCACCAGTACGCCACACATTTATGCGGCTGGCGACTGCACCGACCAGCCTCAGTTCGTCTATGTGGCGGCAGCGGCCGGCACCCGTGCTGCGATCAACATGACTGGCGGCGATGCGGCCCTGGACCTGACCGCAATGCCGGCCGTGGTGTTCACCGACCCGCAGGTCGCCACCGTGGGCTACAGCGAGGCGGAAGCACATCACGACGGGATCGAGACCGACAGTCGCACCTTGACCTTGGACAACGTGCCGCGTGCGCTTGCCAACTTCGACACACGCGGCTTCATCAAGCTGGTCATCGAGGAAGGTAGCGGACGGCTCATCGGCGTGCAAGCGGTGGCCCCGGAAGCGGGTGAACTGATCCAGACGGCGGTGCTCGCCATTCGCAACCGTATGACCGTGCAGGAACTGGCCGACCAATTGTTCCCCTACCTGACCATGGTCGAAGGGCTGAAGCTCGCGGCGCAGACCTTCAGCAAGGACGTGAAGCAGCTTTCGTGCTGCGCCGGATGAGGAAAAGGAGGTGTTCAATGAGCGCCTACACAGTGTCCCGGCTGGCCCTTGATGCCGGGGTGAGCGTGCATATCGTGCGCGACTACCTGCTGCGCGGATTGCTACGGCCGGTCGCGTGCACCACGGGCGGCTACGGCTTGTTCGATGACACCGCGTTGCAACGGCTGCGCTTTGTACGGGCTGCCTTCGAAGCGGGTATCGGCCTGGACGCACTGGCGCGGCTGTGCCGGGCGCTGGATGCTGCGGACGGTGACGGTGCGTCTGCGCAGCTTGCCGTGTTGCGGCAACTCGTCGAGCGTCGGCGCGAGGCCCTGGCCAGCCTCGAAATGCAACTGGCCGCCATGCCAACCGAACCGGCACAGCACGCGGAGAGTCTGCCATGAACAGCCCAGAGCACTTGCCGTCTGAGACGCACAAACCGATCACCGGCTACTTGTGGGGCGCGCTGGCCGTGCTCACCTGTCCCTGCCATTTGCCGATTCTCGCCATTGTGCTAGCCGGCACGACGGCCGGCGCGTTCATCGGGGAGCACTGGGGTATTGCAGCCCTCACGCTGACCGGCTTGTTTGTCCTGTCTGTGACGCGGCTGCTGCGGGCCTTCAAGGGAAGATCATGACCGCTTCCCAGCCAGCCGAGAGTGGGCAGCTTTGAGCTTCGCTACCAATCTGGAGGAGTACCACCATGAACGCAAACGCCCCGAACACTGCCAGTTGCACCACCTGCTGCGTATGCTGCAAAGAAATTCCGCTCGATGCCGCCTTCACCCCGGAAGGCGCGGAATTGTATAGGCGTAGGTGTCAGTCAGATCCATCCGGCTCGGCATTGGTGTTTGCTTTTTTACCCAACAAGCTGCTGGAAACGAAAAGTAAGGCACCGAGGACAATTGCAATATCAGCCAGGTTGAAGGCTGGCCAATGCCAGTCTCGCCAATAGAAATCAAAGGAATCCACAACATAGCCGCGAAAGACCCGGTCAATCAGGTTGCCCATGGCGCCACCGAGGATAAGACTGTAAGCGATGGCTTCTCCTTTATGACGATTTTCAAGGATCAGCTTGATCAGAAAAATCGAGACCACTACCGCGATTCCGATAAAAAAGTAGCGCTGCCAGCCTCCACCATTCGCAAAAAGACTGAATGCGGCACCGGTATTCCATACGTGTACCCAGTTAAAGAATGAGGTCACTGAAATAGACTCGCCATAGGCCATTGATTGTTGCACCAGCCATTTTACGGCCTGATCAGACGCTGCCAGCAGGCCGGAGATGGACAACAGAGCGTACGGTGACAGATGTTTGCCAAAAATGGACATTGCTTAATCCTTGAGCGCCAGAATGCGTCTAGCACCGTTAAGTACAATGACCCCCGCGATGGTGCCGATAATCAGATCCGGATAATTGGACCCGGTCCACGCGACCAGGGCGCCGGCGGTGATGACCCCCAGGTTGATCACCACGTCGTTGGCCGAAAATATCCAGCTAGCCTTCATATGAGCTCCGCCCCCTCGATGTTTGGATACCATCAGCAGACAGGCGGTATTGGCAATCAATGCGACGAATGCGATGGCTATCATCACTAGCGATTCAGGCTCACTACCGAATACAAAGCGTCTCACCACCTCTACGAGTACGCCAACAGCCAAAACCAGTTGGACCACACCAGCAACGTGCGCAACACGGACCTGCCTTTTCACGCTATGCCCAACCGCATAAAGAGCGAGTCCGTACACTGCCGCATCAGCAAAATTGTCCAGGGACTCTGCAATGAGGCCAGTTGACTGAGCCATCAGACCGGCAGTCATTTCCACCACGAACAGAAGTGCATTGATGCCGAGCAACCAGCGCAGGGTCCCGGATTCTTGCTTAGCAGAAGCTGCCGAAAACTCGGCGGCCTTGATGGTCTCCGGATTTGCAGCGACGGTTTCCTGAAGCGAGGCGCCTAGCCCCAAGGTCTTCAGCTTCGCGGTGACGGGCTCGACCTCACCGTCATGCACGACCTTCAACCGGCGGTTCGACAAGTCGAAGGACAGTGCCCGAATCCCCTCAACGCCGTTCAGGGCCAGGCGAATCATGCGCTCTTCTGATGGACAGTCCATCTTCGGCACGGCATAAACACTGACCCATTCCCCCGACGCATCGGAGGAGGCCTGCATATCGGTATCCGCCGCAGGCCTTGCATGGTCGCCACAGGGGCCTCCGCAGTTTTTACTCATGATATGACTCCACTTGAATGTGATCGGGTTTTCATTTAAAACTATATAGTCGCTATAAGGTCAATAGCGTAGAGAATCCGTTGCGGAGGAACCCGATGCGTATTGGTCAGTTGGCACAGTCAGTAGGGGTAGATACACAGACGATCCGCTTCTACGAACGGCAGGGCTTGTTGCCGCCGCCTGGTCGGCAGGAGAACGGTTACCGTGTCTATACCGAGAAACACGTTGAGCGGCTGGCCTTTATTCGTCGCTGCCGCATCCTGGATCTGTCACTGGCTGAGATTCACGAACTACAGAGCTATCAGGACGACCCTCATCAGCCTTGTACCGCCGTCAACGCCTTGCTCGATGATCACATCTCTCATGTGCGGTCGCAGATAACCGCTCTGCAAGCGCTTGAGAAACAACTCGTTTCACTGAGAGCGAGTTGCAACGATGACCGGGAAGTTGAGGCGTGTGGGGTTCTTGCTGGAATTAGCGAAGGAAACATGCACCAGCAGTAGGTGAAGCATCAACCAGATAATCCGATGAGATGCCGGTCTGTCTCACTCTCATGCAAAGGTAAGATCAACCATTTAATCCGCTTACCCTTTAGAAAAACAACCAGATCAGCAACCATCGACTGTATGGGCCGAAGTAACCGTCAGAAGTATAAGTCTGGTAGGTCGTCAGGAAAGTATTGAAATGCGTCCAATCGAAACGCTGGGTGATGTTTCCTTCGCCGGCATCCTTGACGCCAGCTCACAGCGTATTTTTAAACTCGACATCAATGTTCAGCCCGCAGGCACAGATGAACAGCTACAGATGGACTTTGAAGTACGGCTCGACTGGAATAATGATGATTGATAACCGAGGAGCCATACTATGGCGATTACTGCAACCGACCCGATTAAAATTATTTTTGCTATCATCCTGCCACCACTGGGTGTTTTTCTGGAGGTTGGTCTGAAAGGTCACTTCTGGCTTAGTATTCTGCTGACTCTGCTTGGCTTTATACCCGGTATCATTCATGCGCTTTATGTCATCATAAAGCACTAATACTATAATTTAGTATAAAAAAACCGGCCCCATACGGGCCGGTAAAGTTAGCACTAGGAGGAACAAACAGCCTTCACTCTCGACAGGCTGTGCTAGTATAAACGGCCCAAATGACAGCTTTATGACGATACCTGGCTTTGTTAAACACATTACACCCTAAACAAAAACAAGTGTTGCTGATCGCCTTGCCGATGATCGCTTCCAATCTGACCATTCCTTTACTATCACTGGTCGATACTGCGGTGGTAGGTCATCTGGAACATGCGTGGTACCTGGGCGGAGTAGCATTGGGTGGGAGCCTAATCAGTTTATTATTTTTGCTGCTTGGGTTCTTACGCATGAGCACCACTGGCCTGACGGCGCAGGCTTATGGCGCCAGAGATAGCAAAGCTCAGCGCGATTGCTTGTTACAAGCTGGATTAGTAGCCTTGTTATTGGCGGCTCTGTTATTGCTACTGCATCCGCTGGTATTGCCGACAGTCCATCTGTTTAGCCAAGCCAGTAGTGAGGTGCTACAGCAGGCGGCTATTTATTTTCAGGTGCGAATTTGGAGCGCACCAGCTGCACTGCTGAATATGGTGCTACTCGGCTGGTTTTTGGGTCTGCATAATGCCCGCTACCCGATGTGGCTGCTTCTACTTAACCAAAGCCTGAATATCGCACTGGATCTGCTGTTTGTGCTTGGTTTTGGTTGGAAAGTTGCTGGCGTAGCGGCCGCCTCAGTGATTGCCGATTACAGCACTTTGCTGGTTGGCCTAATCTTGGTTCGACGTATGTGGCAACAGCAGCAACTGGCTCCTTTTCAATGGCTGCAGCTAAAGCAGCTCACCGGCTTGGCCAGACTATTTGCACTAAACCGTGATATTTTTATTCGTAGCCTTTGCTTGCAGCTGGTGTTTGTCTTTATTGCTTTTCGTGGTGCCAGTTATGGCGATGCCATTGTGGCTGCCAATGCGGTGCTTATTACCTTTTTGATGTTGGTATCGTATGCGCTGGATGGTTTCGCCTATGCAGCTGAAGCAACGACTGGCAAGGCAGTAGGTGCAAATGATCGAAATGATTTACAGGATCTCTTCCGTATTCTGGCGGGCTGGGGTCTCTTGCTGGCCTTGCTATTCAGCGCTTTTTTCTGGTTAGCAGGCCCACAACTCATCGCTCTGCTCACCTCTATTGTGGAAGTACGACAAACCGCCGCTGACTTCCTGCCCTGGCTAATCGCCCTGCCCCTGCTTGCCGTCTGGAGTTACCTATTGGATGGCATCTACATAGGTGCAACCAAAGCCAAAGCGATGCGTAACAGTATGTTGTTATCCTTTGCTGGCTTTATCATCAGCTATACCACGCTGCAATCGCTGGGAAATCACGCCCTATGGTTTGCGCTGAGCTGCTTTATGCTGCTACGGGGAATAACCCTCGCGTGGCCATTGTATCGGGCCGGGGCCGGCTACCTGATGTCAGAGAATGAAAATATAAAAAATAAAAGCTAAAGTTGAGTACTTTTTGGCCGATACCATGGATAAGCATCCATTCGTCTGGCAGATAGAGAGGCACCTAAAATGGCGATTACTCCGATACCACAGAAGAGCAGCAGTCCGGCTGCTGCACCAGAAAAGCAGAAAAAATCTGAGTTAGCAACCGCACTTGAGAACCGCGCGGCGAAAGAAAGTAACAAAACAGCCCAGAACGCTGCCATTATGGCCGCCAATGAAAAAGTCAGCCTGAATTCAAACAATGAAGGCTTGAGCCTGCTGTACAAAACGGCACTGGAAGCAATCAATAAAGAACTCGAGCCGGTGTTTGGTGAAAATGCTGCTCAAAAAGTTTATGACTCTGGCATCGATGTATCACCAGAAGCAACTGCTGAGCGCATTGTTAGCTTTGCGACCAAGTTTTATGGCCGCTATGAAAAAATGACACCCGACATGTCGGATGAAGAGCGTTTAGATAGCTTTCTAAACATCATCGGTGGTGCTATCGATCAAGGGTTTACCGAAGCCAAAGATATTTTAAAAGGGCTTAGTGTGTACGAGGGCGAAATCGAAAGCAACGTTGATAAAACTTATGACTTTGTTCTGAAAGGTCTGGCTACATTTCGTGAGCGCATGGAAGAGGTCAGTCAGCAAAAGGCCGAAGCAAAGGCTGAATCTGAAGCGAATGACACAGGCCCGTCAAGCTGACGGGTCTGTGTTTTCAGGCGATACCAGCTTAATTTAGGAACTCATCCAAATACGAGTCGTCGTAGTCATCCTGCTCTGGCGGGTTGCCATCGTAAATTTCATGCAAGCGATTTTGCAAATAGGCTTCACGTATAAAAGCGTATGGGTCCAGAGAGTCTTCGAGTAAGTGCTCCATCGCCATGGCTTTTTCACGCTGCGTCAGTCCATACAACACATATCGAGTAATCGTCAGCGGTGTGTTAAACAAACCAAGTGGTGAATAAAAACCATCAATCAAGTCACCTGTAGTATCTCGTATTGTAGAAGGTCCACGGGCTGGGATCATCAAAAAAGAGCCATCCCCAACTCCCCAGACCGCCAATGTTTGGCCAAAATCTTCTTTTCGCTCTTGCAAGCCAATTTTCGTTGCAACGTCAAACAAACCGAAGATGCCGATAGTGCTATTGACCAAGAAACGACCGGCGGTGATCGCCATACTTTCCGGCTTGCCTTGCAAGGCAGCATTGACAAAACTATCTGGTTCGCGAAGGTTTGTGAGCAAGTTATCAATGCCCTTTCGCCCGGCTTCTGGTACCACCTTGGTATAACCCACTGTGGCTGGCCTTAAAATGGCCGGATCGAGCACATCGTAGTTTAGATCCCACATAGCCCGGTTAAACCCTTCGATTCTATCGCGTGAGTCGATATCATCGGTTGGCTCAGCAGGGGCACTGGCACAACCGATCATAAGCACAGCACTACTCAATAGAATGCCACGTGATAACCATTGGATAATGGATAAGCTTTTCAATTATTCACTCCATCTGCCAACATCGATGATGGCAGCTATATTTACTCGTTGGTTTTTAGCCGCAGTGATAGCTTGATCGCTGGCTCAGTAAAAGTTTGAACTTCAGATACGACTTCCAGATCACCTTCTCGCTCTTCAACATTACCCGAGCGAGAAAATCGAGCTACTACTTCCACTTCATCGGCACTGGCTAACGTCCAGCCAGACTGCATCGCCATCTGTTCTGTCAGCAGTAAATTAATCTCCCCTGCAGGAACAGGAATACGTTGAGCTGCCAGCGGTAAAGCCGGGCCATTGGCCTGACGAACAAAGATAAATACACTGGCATCAGGGTAATCGCGACGTAAACCCGGCTCGACATACAAAGCCAACTGCACAGTCCGCTCTTGTCTGGCTTCGACTGAATGGCCTAATTTATCCAACTGGTCAATCACCGCCTGATAACGCGGGTCCGAGGTAGGTAAACGGTCCAGTAGTAATGTCCAGGCAGTGATTGCCTCGTCCATATCGCCTTTTTCGTAAGCCACCAATGCCAGTAAAGACAAAGCATCGATATGTTCAGGATCTTGAGTAAGCACTCGCGCTAGTGCCCGGCCCGCTTTAGCCAGCTTATCATCCCCACCAACCACTAAAAGCGCTTGACTATAACTAATCAACAACGCTGGCCTATTAGGCGTCATTTGCAGTGCTTTTTCAAAGGCTTCTATGGAGTCCATTAAAAACCCTTGTGACATCCAAAGCCGCCCCAGTAGCATCCAGGCAACGGCATCGTCGCCTTCACGGGCTAACTTGGTCCGAAGCGCTAAAGCAAAGCTTGCTAATTCATCCTCCGATAGCGGCTCCCCCCTATCCAACAAAGCACGCTCGCCAAACTCCGTCATATTTTCTTGAGCCAACTGCCAATGAGCCAGTTGCTGATAGTGCCCATTCCAGCTATAAATCCCGGCAACGATCACCACGACCGATAACAAAATACCGGCATGCCACATCAACTTGTGCTTAGGTGAGCTAAGTTGCACAGCGGTTGCTTCCTGCTCTAAAAACTGCTGTTTCAAATCATTGGCTGCACTGACAAAATCATCTTCTGCCAGCTCATCATTATCACGCGCTGTGGCCAATAACTGCATACGCTCTTCGAACAACTGAGCCGGAGTCTGGTGCTGCCCAGCTGTTGATTTTCGCGGCCAAATGATAAAAATAACACTCAGGGCAATCATCAACAACGCCCCGAAAAGTAACTGCCATATCATTATTTTTTACTCCGGTAGGCGTCGATAATCGCATTGAGCTCTTGCTCAAGCGGAGCATTGGACGAGATCAACTGTTGCTGCTGTTTTTTCCGACGCAACATAAACAACAGCATCATGAGCAAGGCAAATACCGGCAGCAACCATAACATAATGGTGAGTGCATTCAGTGGTGGGCTGTAATGTACAAAATAACCATAACGATCAATCATATAATCAATGATCTCTTGCTTGCTATGGCCCTGCTGCACCAATTCGTAGGTTTTTTCACGCATATCAATCGATACCACGGCATTGGATTCCGCAATATTCTGATTTTGACATTGTGGGCAACGCAGTTGCTGCGTTAACTCCTGATAGAGTTTACGCTGACCATCATCATCAAAGGGTAGAATTTCCTGACCAGCCGCCCAGACCGTGCTGAGCGACAATAGCAGCAATAAACATAAGGATCTCATCAGTGGCTAGCTCCGATTTGATTCACCTCAGCTTGCTGCACTAGCGTATCCGACTGGTCTTGTATCTGCTCCATAGCTGGCTCAAACTTTTGCCGCCAGACACGTGGATTGATATCGCCAACATGATGCATACGAATTCGACCTTCGGCATCTACTAAGAACGTTTCAGGCGCACCGCTCACGCCCAGATCCATCGACATACGACGATTTTCATCCAAGATATTAAATTGATAAGGGTCACCAAACTGCTGCAACTGCTGACGCACATCACGCTGCAGTTGCCCCAGACTAAAGTGTTCCCCAAAGGCCGGGTCTACGGGTAACGGATAATACAAACCAACCACTTTGACACCTTGCTCTTTTAATTGTTCCATAAAAGCCAGTTGCGCCTTGCACGTTGGGCACCACACGCCCCAGACACTGAGCAAGAAGGGCTCTCCGGTTAATAGCTCACGATTCCAACGCTGCTCAGGTTGCATTAAATCTGGTAGGTCAAATTCTGGTAACGGCCGATTCAGTAAAGCTGAATCACGGGTCCAGGGATCAGAAAACAAGCCAGTAAATAAGAAAATCGATACCCCTAGAAAAATAGCTAACGGAGTGTACAGCATCCAGTTACGCATTTTCTGCCTCCTTAGTGATCGCAGAGTTATGACGGACCCGGCTTACCACCTTGCGACGATAGCGAACATCCAGCAACGACCAGATCGAGCCCAGCGCCATCAGCAAGCCTCCCAACCAAATCCAGCGTACGAAAGGTTTCACCTGCACTTTAAATGACCAGGCATTGCCAGGTAAGGCTTCGCCCAGTGATACATACAGATCTCGGCTTAGCCGCGCATGAATGGCCGCTTGGGTCATCACAGTGCGCTGTATAGTGTAAAAACGCTTCTCAGCATGTAAATTGGTGATCAGACGACCATCACGTTCAACCCGAAGATCCGCTGCTTCACCACCATAGTTCGGGCCATCCAAATCGTACACATCAAGCAAAGTAAATTGATAGCCAGATAACGTCACGCTATCACCGACCTGCATACGAACATCACGCTCCACACTATAGGTGGTGGTCATGGCAATACCAACTACCATCACGGCAAAACCGATATGGGCCGTAGTCATGCCGTAATGACTGGCATTCAATTTGCGGATGCCAGCTAGTCCCTGACCAAACTGATGAATACGTTGACCTACCTCACCAATAGCAGACATCCCTACCCAGGCACCAAGCAATAAGCCAATCAATGCTGTATTCGCTTGTATCGACTGAGTAAGTGACATCATGCCCAGAGCCACCACTAAAGCAGCAATCGCTACCATCGACATCGGTGGGATCAGTGTTTGCCACTTTTGTTGTTTCCAACGGACCCATGGCCCAAGGCCCAGCAGTAAGCTAAAGGGAATGGCCAGATAGAAAAACATAGCGTCAAAGAAAGGCTCACCAATGGAGATGGTTCCAAGCCCTAACTCCTGATGAAATAGCGGCAACAGAGTGCCTAAAAACACCACTAGGGTCGCTGTCAACAAAAACACATTATTGCCCCACAACATCACTTCCCGTGAGAACAATTTGTAGCGAGACTCACTGCGTACCGAGCGCATTCGAAGCGCATACAACAACAAAGCACCGCCTATCACCAGCAGTAAAAACACCAACAAAAACACACCACGGCTTGGGTCGGTAGCAAAAGAGTGCACAGAGACCAGTACACCAGAACGCACTAAGAATGCTCCCAGCAAACTTAACGAAAAAGCGGCCAACGCCAGCAGTACCGTCCAGGATTTGTAGGTACCGCGTTTTTCAGTCACCGCCAAAGTATGGATCAAAGCGGTTCCCACCAGCCAGGGCATAAAGGACGCATTTTCAACGGGGTCCCAGAACCACCAACCGCCCCAGCCCAGCTCTTTATAAGCCCACCAACTACCTAACATAATACCCAGGGTTAAGAACATCCAGGCAGCCAGCGTCCAAGGGCGGGCCCAACGTGCCCAGGTGCTATCAAATTTACCACCCAGAAGTGCAGCAATAGCAAAAGCAAACGACACCGCAAAACCAACATACCCCATGTACAGCAAGGGAGGATGGATAATCATGCCAAAGTCTTGCAGCAACGGGTTTAGATCATTACCTTCGGCAGGAAAATACGGCAGGCTGCGCTCAAATGGATTGGACATAAACAACGAAAAAGCAATAAAGCCAACGCCGATTAAACCCATAATGCCCAAGATACGGCCTTGCATCAGTAGCGGCAATTGTTTAGAAAACACGGCTACCGCAGCTGTCCAGATAGTCAGGATCCAGACCCAAAGTAACATCGAACCTTCGTGTGAACCCCAGGTTGCGGTAAGTTTATAATACCAAGGCAGCACTGAGCTTGAATTGGAAGCAACATTGATCACAGTAAAGTCATCGTAGTAAAACGCATAACTCAGTGCGATAAAAGCAATGCCAGCAAAGACCATGGCGCCAATAGCCAGAGGTTTAGCCAACATCAAGGCGCGTTCGTTACCGGTGTAACTGCCATACAATGGCAAGGTACCCAACAACAAAGACAACGCAAATGAAAATGTCAGTGCGATTTGGCCAAGTTCAGGGACCATCAGTAACTCCCTTCTGAGCCATAAGACGTTTGCTGAGAGGGCGGCACGTGCTCAATTCCCATCAGTGCTTTAGCTACTTCAGCCGGCATGTATTCTTCATCATGTTTTGCCAGAACTTCAGTGGCGCGAATCAAGCGTTCGTTCACCAAGTGGCCTTGTGCCACAATACCCTGCCCTTCACGGAATAAATCGGGCAAAATGCCCTCATACTCTACCGTCACAATTGGGCCAGTATCCACTAAATCAAAACGCACCAACAAGGATTCAGGGTCTCGTTGTACCGAGCCCTCAACCACCAAGCCACCAATACGTAAACGCTGGCCAATTTCAGGCCGGATTTTATCTTTGCCAATCCCTTCAACTAACTGGGTAGGCGTGTAAAAAAGATTGATATTTTGCTGCAATGCATAGAGCATGGCACCAATGGCACCTGCCACTAAAATAACAATTGATAACACCGACCATAACCGCTTTTGACGTCTTGAGTTCATGGCTGATCTGCCTCCTGATACTGCTTAATTCGTTGTGCTCTGGCTAATTTTTGTTGAATGTGCTGCCTAAATGCTTTGACCTCCCAAAAACAATAGGCGACCAAGCCAATCAACAACAGATAAGTGAGCCCATAAGCCAGCCAGATAAAAAAGCCATAGCCCCCCATCGCCAGAAAGTCACTGAAACTATCAAAATACATTACTGTCCTCCCAGAGCCGATTTAACCCATGGCCGATGCTGTTCATTCTGTAAAATGGCGGTGCGAAGCCGCACACAGAAAAGTGCTAACATCAGTAAATAAAAGCCAAGCAAGCTAATCAATAAAGGCCAAAGCATGCTGGGGTGTACTGAGGGTTTATCAAACTTAGTGATACTTGCGCCTTGATGCAGCGTATTCCACCATTCAACCGAGAAATGAATAATCGGTACGTTGACAAAGCCAACCAGTGCCAGCAAACAGGCCACTTTAGTTCCGGTTTGTCGATCAGAGAAGGCACCAGCCAGCGCGATGACACCTAAGTAGAGAAATAATAAAATCAATTCGGACGTTAAACGTGCATCCCACTCCCACCAGGTTCCCCACATCGGCTTGCCCCACGCCATGCCGGTGAGTAAAGCAATTGCGGTGAACACTGCACCTATCGGCGCAATAGCCAGTACCGCCCATTGTACCACCTTGATCTGCCAAACTAAAGCAGTGAAGGCGGCAATCGCCATAATGGTGTAAGTAGCCATGGAAAGTAAGGCAGACGGAACATGGATGTATATGATCCGAACGGTATCAAACTGTTGATAATCTGGCGGTGAAAAAGCCAGTCCCCAAATGTTACCGAACAACAAGGTCAATACAGCAGATCCCATTAACCACGGCAGCAAGCGGCCACAAAAGTGATACAGGATTTCAGGTTTTGCTAGAGGATGCAGCCATTTAAACATACTAACTCACATTTATACGTAGCGCGCTGGCAATAGCCAGCGGAACCAAGGCAAACGCCAACAATAACATGGCGACCAGAATAGCCAATTGGCCATTGTACGGTAATCCCATCCCGGCCGCTTCAATTGCCGCACTGGCAAAAATCAGCAATGGAATGTATAGCGGTAGAATCAATAAAGCCAATAAAATCCCACCCTTGTCCGCCGCCATAGTAATAGCTGCCCCTAATACACTCAGGATACTTAACAAAGGGGTACCGATAAGCAGCGTCAACATCATGGCGACAAAAGCAGCTGGTTCCACTCCAAGTAACATGGCAACAACCGGTGATATAACCACCAGCGGTAATCCGGTACTTAGCCAGTTGGTCACTATTTTAGCGAGCACAAAAGGCATCAAGGCCTGACGATTAGCCACCAACTGCTCAATCACACCATTACGATAATCATCGCGGAACAAGCGCTCGGAAGCCAACAGCACACTTAATAAGGCTGCAATCCACACGATGCCAGGTGCCATTATACGCAACTGATTAGGTTCTGGTCCAACCCCTAATGGGAACAACGTCAGTACAATAATAAAAAATAACAACGGGTTGAGCCAGTCTGCTTTTTGCCGCGCCAGCAACGCCAGCTCGCGCCGGATAAATACGCTTACCATCGGTAGCTCAACTCCAGAGTTTTTAAACAAGAAAAACCATCACTAAGGGGTTGATGTGTGGTGACGATCATGGCGCCGCCTTGAGCGAGGTGTTGCCGAAAGCGGTACTGAAGACGTTGAATCGCTGATTGATCAAGCGCGGTAAAAGGCTCATCTAAAATCCACAATGGGCAATTCGTTAGCCATAATCGAGCCAGAGATACCCGACGTTGCTGACCTGCAGACAGCATATGGCAGGGAAGATCTTCCAGGCCAGCTAAACCAAGCTCGCCCAACAGTGTCATACTATCAACATAGGGCAACTGATAGGCCGCACGCCAAAAAGCAATATTCTCCATGGCCGTTAACTGTTCATGGATCCCGCTTTGATGGCCGATATAGCATAAAGAGGCAGCATATTGTTCCAAACATTCAGCAATAAGTTGCCCTTGGAAATAAATAGTACCATCATCAGGAGTGGACAATCCGGCCAGCAAGCGCAACAATGAACTTTTGCCGGCACCATTTTTTCCTTGGATTTGCAACAGTTCGCCTGAATTTAGAGTCAAGTCGAGCTGCTCAAACAGGACTCTGTCTTGGCGTATGCAACTCAAGCCTTGGGCACTAAAGAATTCTGTCACGGCAGCCTCCTGAAAAATTGCGCGGATCTTACCATATTGTGGTGGAAATACGAATGCGACAAACCAGCAGAATAGCTGTAAAGATGGCAAAAACATGAACCCGATCAAACTTGAGCAACTTATGCAAATCAAGCCTTCCGGGAAAGTGGATGCAACCGCAATCCAGTTGCAAGCCGATCGACTGTACCCGGGCGTTTTGTTGACGGACCCAGTGCAAGGTGCTCGCTTACTGCAGCTATCAACCAGTCAGGGTTTACTACAAATTCGCCTTCCAGCATCTGTAACAGGCAACAATGGTAGTCAATTGCAAGCTAGCTTTAGCCAACAACCTGATGGCCGAATACAGGTTGCTGTTCAAGCCAAAGGCGAAGCCACGCAATCCTTTCCATTAAATCAACAACAGGCGCTCACTCTGGCATTAAATTGGGCAGGCTCCGCTCAGTTATCGCAACAACAACCTTCTTCAGCCAGTCAGATCCCTGTAGAACTTTCGATAGGCTCTCATCAAACTCAACTTCGTTTGCCACAAGGCAGTGTAGTACTTTTGCCTACTGCTTTGCATAAAACCATACAATCACTTCAAGTACAGTATCCAACCGCTCGGTTGCAAGCGAGTATTACCCTTGGAACAGGCCAAGAGCCTACCTTATTTATTGAAATAAAAACCGCTCAACCAACTCTGGCTACTGCGAAATTTAGCCAAAACCAACAAGCTACAACAGCAAGTTCAGTACAACAATCAACCGCCGCGATACCAACCTCCAACGTGAGCAAGCCAGTCAGTCAGCAATTAACCTTGCCTATTCAGTTGCAGCAGCAATTGCTTAGCAGTTTAGCGGCCAGCGTCCAGCAAACGGCTTTACCATCAAAGCTGCAACAACAGTATTTGCAGCTCGGAAGCCTGATGTTACCCTTGCCGCAAGTCCGGTTACCCTCTGGGGCTTATCAGATCCAATTGCTTAACGAACAGAACAGCTGGCAATTACAACTGCAGTCACTTCAAAAAACTGATCATAAACTAGCGGTATCGGCAGAGTCATTTAATCGTCCTGTTCAGCTGTCAGGCAAGGAGGCACCGAACATAGCGCCTTCCCCCGCAAACACACAAAGTGCAAAGGCCCCCATTGAAACACCACAACGCCAGTTGTTGGATCAAGCCTGGCGCACCCTGATGCCATTGTTGAGTGATAACCCTTCTCGTCTCGCATCATTGCCTGAGTTACCGCTAGCGGTGCAACAGGTTTTGCAACTGGTACGACAAAGCCAACCAAACGCTCAAAGCATTCTGAATACGCAGCAATTACAGCAACAGCTGCAAGCTATTTTGCAATTCAATCCAGTATTGACCTCACCTCAAGCCACCAACTCAGCAGCTGGAACCCTTGCGTTAGCCATCCAGCTATTACTAGGTAAGTTAAGTCAACGCCCAGTGCCAGCTCAACAACAAACCAGCAGCCAGCGACTGGTGCAACTCATCCAACAGCTGGAGCCTGGTAGCGCAAGTTCATTATTACGGCAACTTGCCAGTCATAGCAGTGCCATACAGCAAAGCCAGCTGGCGACGGCAGAATTGCAGCAAGGAACTCAGTTTGTGTTGCAACTGCCATTGCAGCAAGAGCAACAATCCGTCCTGAGCCAACTACATATTGAACAAAAAGAAGAAGAAACATCGGCCTCAGGCGAGCAACAGAAAATGTGGCAACTGACGATGCGCTTTCAGCTAGCCGAGCATGGTGATCTATTAGCCACGGCCCGGTTGCAGGACAATCAATTGAAGCTGCAACTTTATACGGATCTTCCAGCAACTCAACGTTTGGCCGAGCAATTTTTACCAATATTATCCGATCGACTCAAAGCACAGGGGATAGACGTGAAAGAAGCAGAGTGCCAACTGGGAAAAATACCGGAAAGCCTGATAGCCAGACACAGTAGTCTGATTGCAATTCAAGTCTAACGCTAAGGAACTTCTGATGAAAAAAGAGAAATCGGCAACGGCGTTAAAATATGATGGCAAAGCAGCACCTAAAATTATTGCAAAAGGGCATGGTGCTCTTGCTGAAGAGATACTGGCAGTGGCAAAAGAGCACGGAGTTCTTATTCATGAAGATGAAGAACTGACCAAGCTATTGGCAAAAATGGAGCTTGGCGACTCAATTCCAAAAGAGTTGTATTTGATTATTGCCGAGTTGATTGCATTCTCATACGTCTTGCAAGGAAAGTTTCCCGACGATTGGCACAATATTCATCAACGGATCGATTTAAAAACCTAACCCTTTTACTGGTCACCTAGCTTTTTTGCTGATGTAAGTTAAACAACAACTCAGCCTCAGCACGCGGCAGTTCACATTCGCGGATAATTTCATCCAAATCAGCCCCTAACTGCACCATTTTCATCGCCCGGCTGTATATTTTGGATTCAGGCTCGGTCATTTCAAGCGCTTGTTGTCGCTCAGTGAGCACCTCAATGTGCTGATTTTGCTGAGAAAGCTGTTCTTCTAGCTCAAGTACCCGCTGCCCCACACCTATCACGCCAGAGCGTAGCTCCGTTAGCTCCGCACGAAGTAAGATGATTTGCTCAGTCAGTTGACTCTCTGTCTTGGTAGTATCCAACGCAGCATTGAGATCTGGCAGTACACTGTCCGCTGAACGTTCTATCGTAAACAAACGGTACACCAGCAACACGACCACGAAAGTCAGCGCGATCAACCACCACAGCATCATGTCGGGCTCCTGTTAAATGCTACTGATTTCATCCCACTCTTCATCAGTGAGTAATTTATTCAGATCAACCAAAATGAGCAGCTCACCCTCACGATTCGTCACGCCCTGAATAAACTTAGCACTCTCATCATTCCCTACGTTAGGTGCGGTATCAATTTCTGAGGCTTTTAGATACACCACTTCGGCCACACTGTCGACCAAAATACCGATCACCTGCTTATCCGCTTCAATAATGACGATACGGCTATTGTCAGACACCTCTGAACCTTCCAGGCCAAAGCGAGTTCGGGTATCAATGACCGTGACCACATTGCCACGCAAGTTGATAATTCCCATCACATAGTCCGGTGAGCCAGGTACAGGAGCTATTTCAGTGTAACGAAGCACTTCTTGCACCTGCATCACATTGATACCATAGGTTTCTTGCTGCAATTTAAAAGTAACCCACTGCAGTACTTCATCACCACTTTCTGCATTCTTTGCGGTTTGTTTAGCTACGTTACTCATTCCTGCTCCTCATCACCGGGCGTAAACACCAGGGTTTTCAGGTTATTCGCTGCTGTTTTGGCCTTGCTCCAATAACTGGATCAACGCATCGACATCAAGCAAAGCACACATGTGTTGTTTAATCAGACCGGCTAGCCATGGACGTTTGCCAGCGGCCTCTCGCCACTTTACTTCGTCTTGCTTTAGGGTCATTGTATTAATCAGTTTATCACAAGCCAGGCCCCATGCACTGTTACTTAACATTATAACATACTGATAGTCGTGTAATTCAGCTTGCTGCTGATCAAACTTTTCTGGCATGACCCAGCGTGCGGTATCCACTACATTGATTTTCTGTTCACGCTGAAGCATTACCCCTTTAAACCAATCTGGTTTACGCGGTATCTTATTGACTGGCAGCAGCTTATGTATACCACCCAAGGCTTTCAGCGGCAATGCCACCGTCAAGCCTGCGACATCAAAAAGCAGCGCCTGAAAATCGCCTTGCCGATACTCTTTTTCAGTACTGACATCTTGCGCCGAAAATCCCCGGGTAGATTTTCGACTTACAATCACATCCTGTTCAATTTGTGGCGCTTCCAGACGGACTGCCGACCTGGCTCTTTCTTGTATTTCTTGCTTTAGTTCGCCTTGCTGCTTAAGTTCAACTGCTTGTTGCAGCCGTGCAGCATGATCGACTTGAGCTACAGGCGTATCAACTTGAGCTACCGGCGTGTCGACTTGAGTCTGGGTACTTTGTTGCACTTTCGGCTTGGTAACTTGAGCCAGCAATGACTCCAGCTTCTTCTGACTAGCCAACTCCTCCGCTACCTGCTGTTGCTCTGCTTCATCATCGGTCAGCAATGCTTTCAGATAATGTTGCATCACTTTCTGGCTCGCATAGCGGTCACTCATGACCAGACTCCGCAGGCAACTGTAATAAGTAACTCAGCAAGGTATTGTAAGCAAACACTCCTCGAGAGCGCGGTGCAAACACTGAAGGTGGCGTCTGCGCCAAACTGGCATCTCTGAACTTGGTATCAATAGGCACCACAGCTGACCACACCTTATCATGGTACTTGGCTTTCAGATCTTTATAAGCCTCCAGCGAAGCTTTGGTGCGCTTATCGTACATGGTAGGAATTATGGTGAAGCGGTAGTCCTTTTGCTGGGAGTGCTTCATCAACCCCATGGTCGCAATCATCCGCTCCAGACCTTTAATCGCTAAAAACTCAGTTTGCACTGGGATCAATACCCGGTTACTGGCTGCAAGCGCATTTACCATCAACACCCCCATCACCGGAGGGCAATCCAATAAAATAAAGTCGTAATCGTTCTTTAACTTGGCTAAGCCTTTTTTAAGGATCAAGCCCATCCCATTCTTATTTCCCAATGAACGGTCCAGCGTTGCTAATGCCATCGAGGAAGGCAGAATATCGAGGTTTTCGACTTTGCTTGGGCACAGTGATTGTAATATTTCTTCCCGACTAATGGCTTGACCACGAATAAAAATATCGTAGACACTGACTTCAAGATCTTCAGCATCGATACCGAAGTAATACGTCATGGATGCGTGAGGGTCAATATCAACCAACAGAACACGATAACCACGTTCAGCTAATAAAGCACCCAGTGTGACGGTAGTGGTCGTTTTACCCACACCACCTTTTTGATTTGCAATGGTCCAAACAACCACGTCATGGTTCCTGTTGTTGTGAAGCCGGGGGATCCGGCTCTTCGCCCCGGGTGGTAATACGAATCCCACCACCTGGCAAACGAATCACCCGAATACTGCCATCGTCCTGAGTAATATTTTCCAATTGCTGGATCACTTCAGGTGGAATTGTTGGGGTATCAGCCATATCAATGGATGCCTCATCGGCACGATAGCCATACTTTGAAATGGCAATCACCACTCTGCGATTTTCAGCCCGCCCTGCTGGCGTTGTATTATCTGCAATTGGGTAATGCTCACCATACCCTTCGATGGCCATACGCTGCGGCGCAACCGCTAAACTTTCCAACAGCCTGAGTACAGAGGTAGAGCGAGCAACAGATAACTCCCAGTTTGAGGCAAAGATTTCATTGTTGATCGGTATATTGTCAGTATAGCCACGGACACGAATAAAGTTATTGATGGGGACGATAATCGTTGCAATCTCATCGAGCACAGCTCTTGCTGAATTGGTCGCAGTGGCGCTTCCACTTGCAAACAACAAGCCACTGTTTAACTCAATCGTAAGCCAGTTGTCATCTTGCTCAACTTTAGCCAGCCCCTCCTCCATCAGGTGGGCAAGCGCTTGGTTAAGCTCTTCTTCCAAAGAAGACAAAGGTGTTCCTAATAGCTGTTCACGCACTTCAGATAACTCAGTGGCATCAGCCACCAAATCTGGACCTTTGGCTGGCTCCAGTGAAGCACCATACAAATCCAGTTCACTCTGCGGCCCAGGCTCAAGCAACACAGAGGTACCCGGCACACCAGTGCCTGAGCGATCAGGCCGTTCAAATATTTTTGTCAGGCTGTCGGATAAGGCGCGATAGTCTTCATCTTTCACGATTGACATTGCATAAAGCACGACGAACAGTGCAAACATTAAAGTCATATAATCAGCATAGGATACCAACCAGCGATCAAGCTCTTCTGGCTCTACATGCTGATGCTTTTTTTTATGCCGATACATAACAATCACCCTGCCCGATACGCGTTCAGCTTGCGCTCGATGGTACGAGGATTCTCACCAAAAGAAATAGAAACCAATCCCTCAACAATGAGTTCATGATGCAAGGTATGCTGATGGATTAAGTTCTTTAATTTATTGCCAATGGGTACAAAAATTAAGTTGGCAAATCCAACTCCATAAATAGTAGCAACAAAAGCAGTGGCAATACCAAGCCCGAGTAATTCTGGCTCGGTAATATTAGACATGGCCTGAATAAGCCCGAGCACAGCACCCACAATACCAATAGTCGGGCTATAACCACCCATAGCATCAAAGATTTTAGCACCACGCAACAAGCGCTCACGCTCAAGAGTGAGCTCTGCATCCAGTGTATCTTGCAATACTTGAGAATCGACACCATCGACCAATAAATTTAACCCTCGGTGCACGAATGGGTCTTCTTCTACCAAAGCCGTATTCTCCAGAGCCAAAAATCCCCCTGCACGGGCTGCATTGCTCCATTCAATCAGACGATCGACCATCACATCAGTTGGCAAACTATGCCCTTTGACCACCCATGGCAATAACTGAAAACCAAGTTTGAATTGAGACATCGGTGTTTGGATCATTACCGCTCCCAAAGTCCCACCCACTACAATAATAAATGCAGGTAAATGCAATAAAGTTAGTAATGAGCCGCCTTCAAGCGCAAAACCACCGGCAACACCAACTAAAGCAACAAAAAAACCAACCAGAGTAAGTTTATCCATGAGTCACTTCTGCTATCAATTTACTGGCTGTATCTGCCAGGCTGACTTCAACATCCATCAAGCCAGCAGCAGCAATCGCTTGTGGCATTCCATACACGACACAGCTGGCCTCATCCTGCGCCCAGATACGAGAGCCATATTGTTTTAGTAATCGGGCACCTTCACGTCCATCGGCCCCCATCCCGGTCAGGACTACAGCTAATACCTGATCTTTAAACACCCGAGCAGCACTCCCAAAGGTGATATCCACACTGGGTTTGAATGTAATCCGTGGCGAATCATCCTCTTTGATCCGCAACTTTGCTTGATTATCACTTCCTTCAATCAGCATTTGCTTACCGCCCGGGGCTAAATAAGCCACACCCGCTTTTAACAGGTCATTATCCTGAGCCTCTTTCACTGTGATTTTTGACAAGCCATTTAAGCGAGTGGCAAAGGCGCCGGTAAAAGCCGCTGGCATGTGCTGGATCAAAACGATCGGCAAGGGAAAATTAGCAGGCAAGGCTGTGATAATTCGCTGCAATGCAATAGGTCCTCCGGTAGAAGTACCTATCATCAACAACTTGTATTTCTTGCCGCTGGCTTTGAAGCTACCCGCGGCACCGGAGCGAACGGGAGCGCTCGATTCTTGTAATCGCTCAGATAACTTTGGTCGTTCAAATGCAGAGCGGGTCAGGGCTGGTCTTGTGACAGCTCCAGATCGAGCTATAGGACGTCGCCGGGCAACGGCCTTGACACGCTGACGTAACAAGGCAACAGCATCATCTTTGTCACGGGCTATATCTTCAAATTTCTTCGGTAGAAAATCAACCGCACCGGCATCCAAGGCATCCAGCGTTGCTTTAGCGCCTTCATGCGTTAAGGAAGAGAACATTAAAATAGGGGTGCGTTGCTGACGCATAATCTCACGAACAGCAGTAATGCCATCCATCACCGGCATTTCAATATCCATGGTGATTACATCGGGTTTCAAGGCGATAGCTTTTTCAACCGCTTGCTGACCATTGTTGGCGGTGTCAATGACCTCAAGCTCTGGATCAGCAGCTAGTATTTCGGTAAGACGGCGCCGAAAAAAGCTGGAATCATCAACTACCAGGACCTTTATTGTCATTCAACGCTCTCTTAATTAGGCGGGTGACTTAGAAAAACGTTCGAGTTTGATCTTTGATTTTCTGGCATAATGTTTAAGCAAACTCGGTACATCGAGGATCAAAGCAATGCCACCATCAGACGTGATGGTCGCCCCAGCCATACCTGGTGTCCCCTGCAATAGAAGATCCAACGGCTTGATCACAACTTCTTCCTGGCCAATCAAAGAATCCACCACGAAACCAATTTTTTGCGTACCCAGTTGTAAAATGACCACATGCCCCTGATCGCGACAGACTGATTTTTTGGAGCCTTTTACCAGCCAATGTTCAAGATAAAATAGTGGAATGGCTTTATCGCGAACAATGATCGTCAGTTGACCATCGACATTATTGGTTTTCGCTAAATCCAGATGCACAATTTCATCAATGGTACCCAGCGGTAAAGCAAAGGTTTGTTTGCCAACCACCACCATTAAGGTAGGTAAAATCGCTAGCGTCAATGGCACTTTAATTTCCAATAAGGTGCCTTTACCTAGCTCTGAACTAATGTGCACACTGCCATTAAGCTGAGAAATTTTTGTTTTTACGACATCCATACCAACACCACGGCCTGAGATGTCGGAAATTTTTTCTTTGGTGGAGAAACCTGGCGCAAAGATTAGATTAAAGGCTTCCGTATCGGACATCCGGGCAGCTGCATCACTGTCAAGAATGCCACGTTTAATGGCAATTCCTTTTAGTTTTTCCGGGTCCATCCCTGCGCCATCATCCTCGATGGTCAGTAAAATATGATCCCCGGCTTGTTCTGCCGCTAACCTCACCCGGCCGGTCCTATCTTTACCGGCTGCCTGTCGAACCTCCGGCATTTCAATACCATGATCAACTGAGTTTCGGACCAAATGCACCAAAGGATCAGCCAGCGCTTCAACCAGATTTTTATCCAAATCGGTTTCTTCGCCTTCAAGCTCTAAGGTGATGTCTTTTTTCAACGACCGGGCCAGATCCCGAACCACGCGCGGAAAGCGGCCAAATACTTTCTTAATCGGCTGCATCCGGGTTTTCATCACGGCACCCTGAATATCCGCCGTCACAACATCCAAATTAGCAATGGCTTTGCCCATCACTTCATCTTTGGTGGTGGTCGACAAACTAACCAAACGGTTTCGCACCAACACCAACTCACCCACCATGTTCATGATTTCGTCCAGCCGCTTGGTATCAACCCGCACTGTCGTTTCTGGTGGCGGTGCAGCTGGTGGAGGCGGCGGAGGTGCAGAAGCCGCTGGTTTGCTTGTGTTGGCAGGTGCTGGAGCAGTGTCAGCATCAGGCATCTTAGGTGCTGGTTTGCGTTCAGCCGGTTGCGATTTAGCAGGGGCTTCGGCTTGCGGTGACTTGCCTTTGCCGTGCAGCTCATCCAGTAAGGATTCAAACTCATCGTCAGAAATTTCGTCTGCAGCCGCTTTAGCAGCACTACTTTGAGCAGCAGGTTTTGGTGCCGCTGGTTTTGCTGGTTCAGCAGCCGGACTGTCAGCAACAAAAGAGCCCTTGCCGTGCAACTGATCTAAAATAGCTTCAAACTCATCATCGGTCATATCCCCCTGTGCCGCGGGATCAACCAGTGGCGCAGCGGCCGTCTCTGACTTACCGGGAGCTTTGCCACCATGCAGTTCATCCAACAACCGCTCAAACTCATCTTCATCAATTTCGTCAATGCTATCAGAACTATCCGATGCCGAAGGTGCTGCCGTTTGAGTCGCTGCAACAGGCTCAGCTGTGGCCGCAGGTGCCGCAGTACCATCGTCAGGTTCACTTAAGTGGTGCAACGCATCAAGTAAAGCAGGATCCGCGGGTGTCAGCGGTTGACGAGCCTGAACCTCAACAAACATAGCATTGACTGCATCTAAGGCCTGCAGAATGACATCCATTAACTCAGGGGTCACTTTACGCTTGCCGGTACGCAGAATATCAAACACATTTTCTGCACCGTGACAGGCATCGACCAGCTCGGTCAGAGATAAGAAACCAGCACCACCTTTGACGGTATGAAAACCACGAAAAATTGCGTTTAACAGGTTGGCGTCATCTGGGTTATTCTCCAGTTCAACCAACTGTTCCTGCAAAAGCTCTAAGATTTCGCCAGCCTCAACCAGAAAATCTTGCAGTATGTCTTCATCCATATCGAAGCTCATGCTTACCTACCTCTTTAAAACCCTAAACTTGACAAAAGATCGTCCACATCATCCTGCCCAGTCACCACATCATCGCGCCCTTCAGCATCAATAATGGGACCTTCAGCTTCCGCTGCGGCAATGACCTTCTTCGCTTTGACAGGTTTAGGAGAATCGGGGATAAGATCTGGATTATTTTCACCAAAGGCGGTGAGTAATCCAATTAGGCTTTCTTCAACCTCGCGCACCAGCTCAATCACTCGCCGCAAGATTTGCCCGGTTAAGTCCTGATAATCTTGCGCCATCAGTACTTCAGTTAATAAGCCATTCAAAGTACCAGCATCAGAATTTGCCTGTACTAAGAAGCCATCCAAACTATGACACAATGTTTTAAACTCACCGACTTGCAAGTCCCGGCTCATCAATCGCTGCCAGTTAGGTAGAATGGTTTGCAGGTTCTGCCCCAACTGATCTGCGATTGGCAAACACGACTCGACGGCATCCATGGTTTTATTCGCGGCTTGCTCAGTCATATCAATCACATGATTAAGCCGCTTTTTCGCATCAGGGATATCTTCTTCCAGCAAGTTGTTCAGTGAAGGTTCCAGTTGGAAGTTTTTCAGTGAATCATGCAATTGACGCGTTAATTTCCCTACTTCTGAGAAGAGCTCTGCAGACCCGGGAACAACAATCTGCTGCACCAATTGATTTGCCGCTTCATTGTCGCCCATTTCCAGTAGCTGAACCAGCTCCTTAGCCTGCTCCAGTGATACAGATGGTGCCGTGAGTGCGGACATTGCATTACTCCCTAATCAGCGTCTGGTTAACCAATCCTTTCAAATACCTTGGATAGTTTTTCTTGCAACGTAGCTGCAGTAAAAGGTTTAACAATGTAGCCATTCACACCTGCCTGAGCAGCCGCAATGATTTGTTCCTTTTTCGCTTCCGCTGTTACCATCAACACAGGAATATGCTTAAGCTTATCATCCGCCCGAATGGCTCGAAGCAGGTCAATACCTTGCATGCCAGGCATGTTCCAATCGGTAACGACAAAATCAAAATCGCCACCTTGCAACATCGGTAATGCTGTACTGCCGTCATCGGCTTCCGAGACATTGGTAAACCCAAGATCACGCAATAAATTCTTTATGATACGTCTCATGGTCGAGAAATCGTCGACCACCAGAATTTTCATGTTCTTATCCAAAATCCCCTCCGGTGAGAAAATCGTTATCGGACATGTTCAATAACTATTGTTTACAACCAATCCTGCATTCTGGACTTTAAACGCACCAGCGCCTGACTATGGATTTGACTGACCCGAGACTCACTAACGCTTAGTACTTCTCCGATCTCTTTCAAGTTTAGCTCATCATTGTAATACAGTGATAGTACTAATGCTTCCCGCTCTGGTAAATTTGCGATCGTTTGCATCAGACTTTTCTGAAATGCTTCATTTGCCTGCACTTCATAGAGTTGATCGATCTCTTTTTCATCTGCGCTGGCCAGTACATCTTCAGAAACGCCCAAATCCTCAATACCAAGAATACGGCCACAACTGACATCACTAAGCATATGATGGTACTCATCTACAGATATATCAAGTTTTTCAGCAACTTCTATATCTTTTACATCGCGACCCAACTCAGCCTCAAGCTCCGCGATGGTCTCAGCAATCAATCGAGCATTGCGGTGAACCGAGCGCGGAGTCCAGTCACCACGGCGCATCTCATCCAACATAGACCCACGAATTCGTATCCCAGCAAAGGTTTCAAAGCTAGCCCCTTTACTACCATCAAAGTTTTTCGCAGCCTCCATCAATCCAATCATACCGGATTGAATCAGGTCATCGACCTGTACACTCGCAGGTAAACGGGCAAGTAAATGATAGGCAATTCGTTTGACCAATGGGGCGTGGCGCTCAATCAGCTGATTTAATTGATCCGCCCCACCATAAGCAGACAATTTTGCATTCACGCCAGGCCTCGCTGCTGTTTATCTGCAGGCTGCACCAACTGTTCCAGAAAAAACTCTAAGTGCCCGGATGCACCTGGTGGAGTTGGCCATTTAATGACGCGCATAGCCAGGCTTTTAACAGCCATGCTAGCACCTGATTTTGGAAAGGCTTCAACAAATGCTTTTTGTTTTCGAGCCGCTTTACGAACATTTTCATCATAGGGCACGGTGGCTACCAACTCCAGGTTGACATCTAAGAAACGATCAGTCACACGTGTCAACTTGGCAAATAACTCTTGGCCTTCGCGCAAGCTTCGTACCATATTGGCAATAATTTTAAAGCGCTGTACATCGTGATCGCGACTTAAAATTTTCATTAAGGCATACGCATCGGTGATGGATGATGGCTCATCGCAAACCACCACCAGTACATCCTGTGAAGCCCGGGAAAAGCTCATTACCATATCGGAAATACCAGCTGCTGTATCGATCAGCAGAATATCGACCTGCGTCTTCATTTCACTAAAAGCGCGAATTAAGCCAGCATGCTCCGCCGGGCTTAACTCGGTCATGTTTTGTGATCCAGAAGTAGCAGGAATAATTTTGATGCCGGCAGGGCCTTCAATCAAAATATCATCCAGCTCAGCTTCACCATTTAATACATGAGATAGGTTTTTTTGCACACGCAGCCCAAGCATCACGTCACAATTGGCCAGCCCTAAATCCGCATCTAGTACCATGACGCGTTTTCCAAGCATTGCCATTGCGATGGCAAGGTTGATGGAAACATTGGTTTTACCAACGCCTCCTTTACCACCGGTAACTGCGATTACTTTGACCATGTGTTTTTTCATTGTCCTCAGACCTGCGGCCTGATCGTCGATGTGTTCATGACTATGCATAAGCTCCTTCCACTCGGCATCCGATGGGCTGCTCCCATTGATAAGCCGTACTACTGTAGGCAATGCGTAACTTTTCGGCCTGCGCCACGATTTCGTCTGCACGAGCAATGCGAATATCTTCTGGTACGCGTTGACCATTGGTCAGATAACATACCGGTAAGGCATTCTGCAATGCCGCATTAATAATTTCACCTAAGCTTAAGCATTCATCAAGTTTGGTAAAAATACAACCTGATAATGGAATTCGTTTGAAGTGTTCAACACTTTCCTGCATAACTCTGGCTTGTGCTGTTGCAGACAATACCAAATAGCTCTTTATTTTTACAAGAGAATCCTGCACTAATGCGGCAAGTTTTTCTGCCAACCGCACATCGCGTTGGCTCATGCCTGCGGTATCGATTAGTACAAGGCCGCGGCTGGAAAATTGATTGAGCAACACCGCCAGCTCTTGACTGTCTTTGGCCTGTCGCACCGGACAGCCGATAATACGTCCAAAGGTAGCCAGTTGATCATGGGCACCAATACGAAAGGTATCCGTAGTTATTAATGCCACCTGTTCTGCGCCATGCTTTTTAGCATATTGCGCAGCTAGCTTGGCAACCGTAGTCGTTTTACCAACCCCTGTGGGGCCAACCAAAGCAACCACGCCACCTTTGCGCATAATATCATTGTTACCGGTAGTCAGCTGCCCTGCCAGTAATTCAAGTGCAGCATCCCAAGCTTCGTGTTCAGAAATATCTTCCGGCATAAAACATGCTAATTGATCGGCCATCGCTTCCGATAGACCCATTTGTTTCAAATGATCGATCACCAAGGCACGTACTGGCTCAGAGCGAGCCAGCTCCTGCCACATCAAGCCAGAAACCTGATGTTGCAACAGCTCACGCATTGACAGCATTTCACTACGCATGGCATTAAACTCAGCTTGCAAATGCTGCTGCTGCTTTTCCTGAAGCTCACTGAACTCCTGCAAATTCACACCGTGCTGATGAGCATTCATGCTTTGCTGTGTAGCTTGCTTTTGTTGTGCGCTATGCTGTTGTTGACCGCCATAACTTTGACGTTCAAACCCAGCGGCTTTATTAACCGTATTTTTCCGGGAGGTCCGAGCCGATTGATTTGCTGCAGGCTCTGCCTCCTGCTTGCTCATTTGCCGCTCCAATAAGGCTCGCAATGAATCGACTTGTTCTTCTGCACGGCTTACCGTTCTCGGCTCTTGTTGCATGGCCGCTTGCCGTGCTGACAATTGCGACACAGGCGATGCTGAAACGCTTGATTCTTCAGGCTTATGCTTGGCTGCAACCCCTGGTGGGGTCGCCGCATCCGGATCAATAGCAGCGACAATTTCCACACCTGCAGCCACTTTTTTATTTGACATGATGATGGCATCTGGCCCAAGAAACTCTTTGACTTCATCCAGTGCGGTACGCATATCTTTTGCTACAAAACGTTTAATTTTCATCTGCTATCTCCTAACTCGCTTGGCCAACAACACTGACAATGCGAATTTGTTTATCATCTGGGATCTCTTGATAAGACAATACTCTCAGCCCTGGAATAGTGTATTTCACGAATCGTGCCATCACGGAGCGTAAAATACTTGACGTTAGCAAAATGGCCGAATCCCCGTTTAATTCTTGCTCTTGACTGGCTTCTTGTAACGATTGCTGTATCCGCTCAGCCAGACCTGGCTCAATGCCACCGCCATCATTACCAGCGGCCTGCATCGATTGATGCAGCATTTGTTCCAGCTCTGGTGCAAAAGTAATAACCGCAATTTCTTGCTGGCTACCCGCCACTTCTTGCACAATTAAACGTCGAAGGGCAATGCGACATGCTGCAGTCAAAACGTCAACATCCTGACTCTTCACACCATACTCAACCAGCGTTTGTACCAAGGTTTTCATATCACGGATAGGCACCCCTTCATTCAGCAGGTTCTGCAAAACTTTAACCACTGTAGTCAAAGGTAAGGTGTCGGGAACCAAGGCCTCGACCAATTTCGGAGAGTTTTTAGCAAGCATATCCAGTAGATTCTGAACTTCTTCATGCCCCAATAGACTGGCAGCATTGTTGGTCAGGATCTGGCTTAAATGGGTGGCGACCACCGTCGCAGCATCAACGACGGTATAGCCCAGCGTTTGCGCATGCTCCCGTTGATCTTTGTTGATCCAAACGGCTTCCAGACCAAAGGCAGGATCCCGTGTGGCTACGCCTTTGACAGTACCAAATACTTGTCCCGGGTTGATCGCTAACTCATGATCATGACGAAGTTCTGACTCCCCCGTGGTAACTCCCATCAGAGAGACTCGATAACTATTTGGTTCCAGATCCAGATTGTCACGAATATGAACAGCAGGGACCAGAAAACCGAGTTCTTGCGATAACTTTTTCCGCACCCCTTTAATTCGGGTTAACAGCTCACCACCTTGAGATTTATCGACGAGAGGGATCAGACGATAGCCGACCTCCAGACCAATGGTATCGACTGGTTGCACATCATCCCAACCGATTTCTTTCACCGTTTGTGGCTCATGCCGGGTATCTGGCTCAGCACTACTTTGCACTAGCTGCATTTTCTTTTGCTTCTCTTTGTGATAGAGAAAGTAAGCAAAGCCACCCACCACCATTGACAAGGATAAAAATGAGAAATGCGGCATGCCCGGTACGATGCCCATCAGTGCTAGTAAACCACAAGCAATAAATAATACTCGGATGTTGGCCAGTTGATTGGTCATTTGCTGACCCATATTTTCAGAGCGGTTCTGACGAGTAATGATGATAGCCGTACCGATAGACAGCAATAGCGCAGGAATTTGTGCGACCAGACCGTCCCCAATGGTCAATAAGGTATACACTTCAATGGCCTGACCAAATGACAAACCATGCTGGATCATGCCAATGAACAAACCACCCAACAAATTAATCACCAAAATAACGATGCCAGCAATGGCATCACCTTTGACAAATTTGCTGGCACCATCCATGGAGCCATAAAAATCCGCTTCTTGGGTGACTTCATCACGTCGCGCGCTGGCTTCTTCCTGAGTTAATAGACCCGCATTTAAATCGGCATCAATTGCCATCTGTTTACCAGGCATCGCATCCAAGGTAAACCGAGCAGTAACTTCAGCAATACGGCCTGCGCCCTTGGTAATCACCACGAAATTGATAATGATCAGAATGAAAAACACCACCAAACCAACGGCGTAATTACCACCTATAACCACTGATCCAAAGGCTTCAATCACTTTACCGGCCGCATCACCACCCTGATGCCCCTCCAGCAATACAATCCGGGTACTGGCAACATTTAATGCCAATCGCATAATGGTAGCAACGAGTAAGACCGTAGGAAAAATGCCAAAATCAAGTGGACGTAGCGTATAAATGGTGACCAACAACACGACCAATGCCAAGGCAATATTGAAGGAAAACAGAATATCAAGTAGGAATGCAGGTAGAGGCAGCACCACCATAGACAAGGCTGCCATAATCAAAATTGGTGTCCCTAACCCCTTTAAATGAGCCAGTTTAGTGCGATCTAATCGGTTTAGATAGTTGGCTAACTGCATCTTTTTCCCAACAAAAAATTGGCGTTATGCAGTAGTTAAAGCAATAATCGCTCCAACTTGAACAACTAGTCGTAATAATAATCTTTAGGCACCGCCAGCTCACGAGCAAGTTTGCGTGGCCGTTTACCGCGTCCCTTGATGTACAGATTCAGCTGATACACATAGGCCAACACCTGAGCCACTGCAGCAAACAGTGCATCTGGTATTGGACGGTCTAACTCGGTGGTATAATAGATGGCACGAGCCAGTGCTGGTGACTCCACCAGTGGAATTTTATGCTCACTGGCGACTTCACGAATACGCATCGCCATTTCATCCACTCCTTTGGCCACCACAACTGGCGCTCTATCCCGCCCTTGCTTGTATCGCAATGCAACTGAGTAATGCGTCGGGTTGGTCACTATCACATCCGCAGACGGAACCTCTTGCATCATCCGCTTCATCGACATCTCCATCTGCCGACGACGAATTTGTCCTTTAATTTTGGGATCGCCTTCCATGTTTTTATGTTCGTCTTTGACCTCTTGCAAAGTCATCATCAGCTCTTTGTTGTGCTTCCATGCTTGATAGGGGGCATCTACCAAAGCAATGATAATGACGCTGCAGCACAAGCCAAAAAACAGCCAGCCTAAAATCCATAATGCATCTTCAATATTGTTGGGGGCACTCATCACCGACAGTGTCATAATATCGCCAAAAAATGCGCGAAGCAGGCCATAGGCCATACCAATGACAACCAATACCTTCAGAACGCTTTTGCCAAGCTCGACCAATGCTTGCAAGCCAAACATCCGCTTAAAACCTTTCAGCGGGCTCATTTTACTGGCTTTGGGACCAGCGGCTTGCCAGCTAAAATTAAAGCCTCCCAGCAAGCAATTGCCGACAAAGGCAGCCACTAAGATAAAAGCAAAAATATACCCCATCGGAGTCAATAGGGTGGGCATGATCTCCCCCCAGACGGAAAGCATCGATTGCGTCTCAAATATTTCTTTAGCCTGCAAACTAAACATTCGTTTGCCAATGGTGAGCACCGCCACCGCAAGCATCGGACCGAACAACAAAATAGCTGCAGAGCTGCTAATTAATACAAAGGCTGTCCCCAAGTCCTTGGAACGGGCAATCTGGCCTTTCTCTTTGGCATCGTTGATCTTTTTCGGGGTGGGTTGTTCGGTCTTTTCACCGCCACCAGGACTATCTGCCATGATGCCTCCTTAGCAACCAATCAACCGACAGCTGTAATCAACTGTCAATTGCCATTGGATATCGTAATGGATCAGGAAGGTATCGAGCGTCAACCACAGGATCAACAAGCCAGATAACATGGTGATGGGAAAACCAATAGCAAATATATTCAGTTGTGGGGCAGCCCGGGTCATGATACCAAAGGACAAATTCACCGTTAGCATGGCAATGATGGGTGCCAAAGTGATAGAAAGTGCAGTGGCAAACATCCAACCAGCAAACTCAATAATTTGCCAAATTTGCATCACCGACCACCATTCATTCTGAATAGGTAACGTTTCAAAGCTCAGTACCAGCATTTGAATGGTGATCAAGTGGCCGTTGAAGACGAAAAATAACAAGGTAGCGAGGATCAAGTAAAACTGACCTATGGCCGCGACATTGACACCACTGGCAGGATCCACCATGGACGCAAATGCTAAACCACTTTGCGTTGCCAACACCTGCCCTGCCACAATAAAGGTATTGATAAAGATCATCGTCATAAAACCGATGGCAAAACCTATGGTTACTTGTTGTAAAACTTGCAGCACCATCTGAAATGACATCAAATCCGGGTTTGGTACCGGAGGAATTACTGGCATCACCAAGACCGTTAAGGCAACAATTAGCACCACTCGCACACGCATGGGTACATTGCGAGTACCAAGACCAGCCATGATCATAAATACCCCAGTGATCCGCGACATCGGCAGCATAAAGTCAGCCAGTGTTTGCATGATCACACTCAGGTAAAAGTCCATGGCTGACTCCTGTTAACCAACCACGGATGGGATGCTTAAAATCAACCCTTCGGTAAAATCCATAATGACCCGGGTTAACCAGTGACCACCAAACATCAATGCCAGTATGGTTACAATCAAGCGAGGTAAAAAGCTCAGCGTTTGCTCGTTAATGGAAGTAGCCGCCTGAAATACCGCGACAATTAACCCAACGAAAAGTGAAGGCAGAATGATGGCACTTACCAATAAAATAACGATGTAAAGTGCGTCTCTGAGTACATCGACAAAAACTTCCGGGCTCATACTAGGTCCCCATTCCGTAACTGGTAGCCAGTGTGCCCATAACCAGGATCCAACCGTCTACCAACACAAACATCATTAATTTAAAGGGCAAGGAAATAATCATCGGTGATAACATCATCATACCCATCGCCATCAACACACTGGCAACCACCAAGTCAATGATTAGAAATGGAATAAACAACATAAAGCCAATTTGAAATGCCGTTTTCAACTCACTGGTAATGAATGCAGGAATGATGACAGAAATGGGTAGATCAATCAGGTTATCAACCTCTTCAACCCCGGCAATAGAAGCGAAAGTATCCAAATCACGCATACGAGTTTGATGCAACATAAACTCTTTCATCGGTACGATGGCAACCTGTACCGCATCCAATGAAGTCATTTCTTCAGCGAGGTAAGGTTGCAGTGCCTGATCATTAATTTCATTAAAGACCGGAGCCATGATGAAAAAAGTGAGAAACAGAGTGATACCGATCAGCAATTGGTTGGAAGGAGACTGTTGCAAACCAATGGCTTGGCGCAGAATAGCTAATACCACAATAATACGGGTAAAGCTGGTCATCATAATGACGGCTGCAGGTATAAAGCTGAGTGCCGTCATTATGGCCAGCACTTGCAACGTTACACTGTACTCTTGCGAACCATCGGGATTGGTGGTGACACTAATTGCAGACAAATTGCCGACATCTGCCAATAAAGCAGGGCTAAAGCATAACGCCAGGAACACCAAAATGAGTCGCAACATAGTCCATCTTTATTTTTTCAACCACGATTGCAACTGACTATGAAATTCTGATGCCAACTTTTCTTCTGGCAGTGATTCTTCTAGCTCAAACAGGAAGTTTATCTGCTGAGGGGTTACCCCTAAAACTCGTTGTTTTCCTTGTATTTCAATAACTAATAACCTTTCTCTCTGCCCCAAAGGTATACTACTAATTACTTTCATGTGTTGACTACCGGGTACGCGTAGTGTCAATTTTTTGAAGGCCCAGCCCAACACCAACACCAATAAAATCACCATTGCCAGAGAAATGGCGATCTTGCCAAGCGATAGTCCAGTGCTATTGCCAGCGCGACTTAATACCTCATCACCACTGCCCGCTTTATCTTGACCAAAGCGGTAACGATTGACAGCCAAATCAGTGTCAGCAAGTGCTTCGGCTTGTGTTTGATCGTTTTCAGCAGATGCTTCTGGCTGCTCAGACGCCTCCAGCACGAGGTTTTCTGGTGGACTTGGCTCAGAGTACTCTGACTTTGATTCCTCAGGCTCAGAGGCTCCTGAAGCCACGGAGACACCAAGCAGCAAAGCCAGACACAGCATCAAGCCATAGCGTACAACTTTATCCATCAGCGTAATTTCTTAATACGTTCAATCTGACTAATCACGTCGGTCAGGCGAATACCAAACTTATCATTCACCACAACGACCTCACCATGAGCGATGAGGGTACCATTCACCAGCACATCCAGAGGCTCACCGGCCACCCGCTCCAACTCCACTACAGAGCCTTGATTTAACTGCAGTAAATTTCGAATGCTGATTTTAGCCCGACCAACCTCCATCGAAATGGTTACCGGTATATCAAGGATGGTATCCAGCTTTAGTTTATCTTCACCACCCGCTTGGATCTCCTCTTGCAGTTCATCAAGCTCCACTGCAGTTGCGCCATCTTCGCCCTCAGCCTCAGCCATTGCTGCGGCCCATTCATCCATGGTGTCTTTATCATCAGCCATGTCATTAATCCTCTTTTCGTGCTGCCAAGTTTAAATCAGCTTCCAGTTCAGAAATATCCGCATCGCTATCCAGTCGCCGTCCACCTTTGGTGAATACATGCAGCTCGGATTTCACTAACTCAGGGCGTTTAATTTTTTCAATAATTTTCAGAGCGACGCTGTCGCGAGAGCGCCCCATTTTAGCTCGGAAGCTAGGCAACTCTTCAATCAACACTGTGATATGCTCTGGCAATTCAACCGGGATAATATCACCCGCTTTCAGCTCCATAACCTCTCTCAGGCTCAAATCAACATCCAACATCTTGGTGGTCAAATCGACCTGAACATCCATAATTTCATCGCGCAGCGCTTTACTCCAGCGCAGATCGGTATCTTCTTTATCGCTCTGAACCCCGGCATCAAGCAATTCGCGGATTGGTTCCAGCATAGAGTATGGAAGCGCAACATGAAAATCACCACCACCACCATCCAGTTCTATATGGAATGAGCTGATCACCACCACTTCGGTGGGACTAACAATATTGGCCATGGCTGGGTTTACTTCAGAGTCCAGATACTCGAAAGACACATCCATAACCGGCGCCCACGCTTCTTTGTAATCTTCAAAAATAAGCTTGAGCAGCATCTGAATAATACGGCGTTCTGTCGGGGTAAATTCACGCCCTTCAATTTTTGCATGGTAGCGACCATCACCACCAAAAAAGTTATCCACTAGAATAAAGACCAAACGAGCTTCCATGGTGATAAGGCCAGTGCCCTTTAAAGGACGGAAGCGCACCATATTTAAGCTGGTGGGTACGAACAAGGTATGAACGTACTCACCAAACTTGATCATTTGTACACCGTTGATCGAAACCTCGGCTGAACGACGCATCATATTAAATAAACTGATCCGCATATGACGGGCAAAGCGCTCATTCACCAGTTCCAATGTGGGCATACGACCACGAACAATTCGATCTTGTGATGAAAAGTCATATTCAGTCGCAGGGCGGCCAGAGCCACCACCGCCATCATCTATTTCTTCTTCTTCAATGTCATCGACGCCATGCAACAGCGCATCAATTTCATCTTGTGACAACAGATCCGTCACGGCGCTACCCTTTTATTGCATCACAAAACCGGTGAACAAAACCTCTTCCACCACCACTGTCCCTGTCACCTGCAACAGCTCCTGCTGTAAATCACTTAACGCTTTATTTCGTAAACTTTCTTTGCCTGCTGCAGTCACTAAATCATCCGCATTGGCACTGCTAAATGTTTGCAACAAGACCCCTTCAATCAACGGAATATGCCGTCTGGCTAAGGTATCATTGTTACTGCCTCGCACTAGCAATTGCGCTCGTATTTGCACCAATCGATCACGGCTGCTACCAGGCACATTAAAAATAAATGGTCTTGGTAACGGAACATAGAAAGCAGTACCAGTTGGCGTCTGAGGCCCTCCATCAGCCGTTGTACCACCTGCTGCACCAGCTGAAGAAGTTCCCGAACTACCTGAGCCGTCGAAAAAAACGAAAAAAATGACTGCGGCAGCTATCAGTATGAGTGCCACACCGCCACCAGCCATTAGTATCAGCTTCTTCTTTCCACTCTTTTCAGCAATCTTGAGTTCATTATCCTCTGCCATGCCATGCCTCTTATTGAATACGTTCTTGTTATTGTGAACTCAGTTGCCCTGAATCGCAATCCAATGTCCTAGCTAAAATCTGTGCTCAAGCATAATAATCAACCAGCCGGTCGCTGCTCACCGTAGAAATAGATGTAGGTACACTGCTCTGTGCATCTCCGCTATCGGCTGTTTGTTGCCCTCGACCCTGCCCTTGATCCTGAGGCTGTTGTGACCCTTGCTGCTCTACCTGACCGTCTGCCAATTGAATGCCTTGCTCTTGTAGCATGTCACGTAAACGTGGAAGTTGCTGTTCCAACACTTCTTTAGCATGAGCCTGCTGCACCAAGAACTGAACAGAGGCTTGATCCTGTTGCATATTCACACGTATGGTCATACTGCCAAGCTCTGCCGGATCCAACTTAATTTCTGCACTATGGATCGAGTGACGAGCCATCATTACTAAACGCTCTCGCAGCTGCCCCGTAGCATCTGCTGCCAGTAAGTTCATCGGTTGCCTTAACATCTCACTGATTTGAGTCATCGCCGACTGAGGCTGCGCAGCACCTCCTTGCGATTGCACAAACTGAGCCGTCGCTTGAGTGGAGTTCGCTGCGCTTAAAGCGGTATCCAGCCCTTGCGGCGTCACATTTCCTAAACCTGCGGCAACGCGAGCTTGTTGTTCTGCAGCTGAAAAGCTACGTTGGCTGGTTATGTTTTGCTGCGTTTCACTGTCTTTGCTGACTGCTGATTGTGCCTGCAGCCATTGCTCCTGACTCATTGATGATGACTGTCGTTGTCCTTTTTCATCAGCGCTGCCCTGCCCAGCTGAATTACCAGCAGAAAGAGCCGAGGCCTGAGGCTGCTCTGCCCGAGCTTGGGTTGCACTTGCCAGCGTTTGTTGCGAGCTATTTGACTCAGCCCGGACAGCACTCTGCAAGCGTGGTTCCAACTGCAAACCTTCATGCCCTTTATCTTGCAATGCATTACTTTCAAGTGCGGCTTGAGCTCGTTGTTCTAAAACGTCTTGTTGCTTACTATCCTTGCTCACGCGAGGATCGGTCGTCTCAGTCGCATTTGCCTTCGCTTCAGCGGCCGAACCATGTTGCTGCACAACTATCTGCTCCAATCGGCCGTCGCCACCATCAAGTGACGAAGAATTGATAGACGAAGATGCCCCCGAAATAACGAGCCTTGTAGCATCAGCTTTGGCCGTTTCATCCGCTTCGTTGCCTTGCTCAGTTTTCGTAGTCACTGCCGTTTTAGCCGCAACCGGCTGGTTTGGCAACTCCGCTGACTTGTGTCCTGTTTTCGTCTTGCTCGCCGAACCTTCCGCTTTATCAGACACCTGAGACTCATCATCAAGCTCATCGGACGTTTCATCATCCTGCTCAGTCGAGTGTTGAAGCTTTATCGCATCGGAAGAAGGTGAACCACTTTTGATATGAGCAGAACTATGTCCGGCTGACTCAGCCTTATTTTTGGTGGCTGCCGATGGTTCAGTCTCCTCTGCGAGGAGTCCTTCTTCACTGTCCCCCTCATCATCACCGATCTGGTGTCCCGCCATGTCCCGAACGGTAAGCACGATCGAACTCGACGTCTGACTTTTTTTGCTGTCTGCCGATTTGCTATCCCCCGAAGTGAGTTCTGCGCTGGTTTCTTTGCCATACTGAATAATCGCCAACCATGCCCGGGCTGAATCCTTCTCACTGGCAGAACTGTCATCGTCCACTAAAATCGCTTTTAACGCATCAGCATCAGGCACATCCTCACCGCCTTCAGCAGCATGCATTGCAGTATGAATGGCAGCTTTTTGCCGCTCAGTAAGAGAGATACTTTGGTTAAGATCTGACAAGGTATCTGAAAACGCCTGTGATTCACCCATAGGATCAGCGCCAGCTCCCGTAGCCGCTCGTTCTGTCACTAAAGCAGCGGAGGCTCCCGACATTAAATACATCTGCAATGCATTGGCCATCTAACTATCCTCATAAGTGGAGACCTTCCTGGCGTGGTCAACCAGCATGGTTAAGCGTTTCAGCGGCCTGAGTGGAACCTACTCTGGTTGCATTCAGGCGTACCCTGCTAAAGCCTATTCAAGTTTCAGGCCAACTCAAGCAAAAGTGCCAGAAGGCAGGCATCATGATGGAGCAAATATAAAAAGACTAAGGCAGCAATTGACGACGGACAAACTGTTGGGTCGCCACTTCATCCAGCAGCACCTGCTCTGCTTTGGCAGCTTTGCGATCTTGTTCGAGTTGTTGTCGTTCTAGCAAATAATCGATGGCTTTACGTTTTTTCTGCATCGCTAACCATTTTTCCCGCCGCTGCTCAACCACAGACTGCGCCTGATGAATTTGCTGTGCTTGTTGTTCCAGCGCTTGATCCAGCTTGGCAATAAAACGAATAAACTGACTGTATTGCCGACTTTCTAAGCCTGCGGCACCCTGCTGCTGACTTTGTACAATGTAATCGGTGCGGTAATCAGCTAAGCCCTGATACTTTTGCTCTGATTGCCGCATAAATTGCATGGCCTGAACAAACTGTGCCTCCAGCTTTTCCTCACGATCTTTTTGCACCCGGGCAAGCAATTCCAGCTGTTTACTTACCATCGCTTAACCCACCTTCGCTTGGGCAGGTTGTGGTAACAATTGCGTCAATGCCATCAAACTATCGTCATAAGCCACCACATCTTTCATGCCTTGCTGCAAAAAACGATTGATGGCAGGCATCATCGCCACCGCTTTGTCCAATAATGGATCACTGCCTTTAACATAGGCCCCTATCGAAATAAGATCCTTACTTTGCTGGAAACTGGCATACAACTGTTTAAGCTGGCGAGCCATCAACTGATGCTCCATGCTGGTGACGGCCGGCATCACCCGGCTTATGGATTGCTCCAGATCAACCGCTGGGAAATGACCACTGTCAGCCAACTTCCTCGATAAAACAATGTGACCATCTAAAATAGCTCGTGATGCATCGGCAATAGGATCCTGAAGGTCATCACCTTCTGACAAGACGGTATAAAAGCCAGTGATAGACCCCTTGCCAACAGCACCATTGCCCGCACGCTCAACCAAAGCAGGTAACTTGGCAAATACAGACGGTGGATAGCCTTTCGTTGCTGGCGGCTCTCCAATGGCCAGAGCAATTTCACGCTGCGCCTGTGCGTAGCGCGTAATGGAATCAATCAACAGTAAAACATCCAGCCCCTGCTCACGGAAATACTCGGCAATCTGAACTGCAGTCTCACAACCTTTTAATCGCATCACCGGCGAAACATCGGCTGGTGCCGCAACCACCACAGCACGGGCTCTTCCTTCCTCACCAAGGATTTCATCAATAAATTCTTTGACCTCGCGACCACGTTCTCCTACCAGCCCGACCACAATCACATCGGCTGCGGTACCACGGGTCATCATGCCGAGCAGCACACTTTTCCCCACGCCACTGCCAGCAAACAAACCCATACGTTGGCCTTTGCCAACAGTAAGCACACTGTTGATGGATCGAACGCCAACATCCAGCGGGACTTTAATGGGCTGTCGTTGTAATGGGTTGATAGGCACTTTACGATTGCTGGCGTACGTCGTGGTCACTATTGGCCCCTTGCCATCCAACGGTGTTCCGGCACCATCAATTACCCGACCGAGTAAATCCATGGTCAATGGTACGCCCTTGTCATGCAGCACAGGAGTCACTCTTGCTCCTGGTACCACCCCTGACACATCATCTTTTGGCATCAAATAAATGCGGTCACCTGAAAAACCGACCACTTCTGCGAGCAAGGTTCCTTGTGCAGTTTCAACATCACAGCTTTGGCCAATGGCCGCACTGCAACCGATAGCTTCTAACGTCAACCCCACGACCCGCACCAGACGGCCAGAGACCGAAGGCCGGGACAAGCGAATGTATTGTTGCTGCTGAGCTAAGCGCGCTATCAGGCGATTGGCCACTAGGATTCTCCTGCGCTGGATTCAACCACTTGCTGCTGAATAAAATGAGCCAGGCTACTTTCAACGCGTTGCTCTACCGTCCGATCCACCGCAGATAGTTCTGTTTCGAGCTTGCAACCACCCCGGCTGATAGCAGGCTCAGCCAACAGTAACCAGCTGCGCTGCTCGATTTGTTCCGGAGTAAAATGTTGTTCAATAATGGCAAGGTCGTCCGGGTGAAGCTTAATGCGGATATGCTCTTTTTGCAGTGGTAATGCCTCGGTTGCTTGTTGCAAGGCTTGTAAAATGACCTGTTCGTTGGTCTGTACCTCAGTCTGAATAACCGCTTTAGCCATAGCTAAAGCTAACGCAATGAGCTGCTGCTCCACTTGATCATCGATTTGTTTTAATGGTTGCTGCAATCGATCAAGCATGGTCTCTAACGCGCTTAATTGCTGTTCAATCAGCTCCTGACTCTGCTCAAGGCCTAGCTTCTTCCCCTCCGCCAAACCTTGCTTGGTGCCATCTTCCTGACCTTGTTGACGCCCCTCTTCGTAACCTTTGGCAAAGCCATCCTCTTTGCCTTCGGAAAAGCCAGCTTCATAGGCTTGCTGACGTAACTGCTCCATATCCTCAGCCGTCAAAGGTTTGACAGCCAAGTCTTCCTCTTCTTCAGCAGGCGCTTCAACCACTCCTTTCTCTGGTAAGGTTTTATTCAGAGCGTTGGTTCGTTCGTACTTGCGCATGTCTGAAGTAAGGTCAGGCGTTGGCCACTCTTTCAGCTGCTCTAAGGTATCCGCATCTGGTGAAAAAGGTCGTTTATAACGAAATCGGTCTTGACTCATAACCACCTCGACGCAGGCCTGGTAACGCTGGTCTATTAAAGGAAATCATCACCACCGCCGCCACCTAGCATAATTTCACCGGCATCTGCTAAACGGCGTGCTGCAGCAAGAATTTCTTTTTGTGCTGCTTCCACATCACTAACACGTACTGGCCCCATCGCCTCTAAATCATCACGCAACAATTCACCTGCACGTTTCGACATATTGGCGAATATTTTCTCTTTCAGACCATCATCAGCACCCTTCAGTGCTTTCATCAGAATCTCTTGCTCTACTTCACGCAGCAAGGTTTGAATACCACGGTCTTCAACATCGATTAGGTTTTCAAACACAAACATCAGATCCTGAATTTGCTGTGCCATCTCTTCATCATTTTCACGGATGGAGTCAATCAACTGGCCTTCAATATTGGTATCCAGGTAGTTCAAAATATCCGCCGCAGCTTTCAAGCCGCCCATTTTCGCGGTCTGAGCACCAGCCTGACCAGCAAACTGTTTCTCCATAATTTCATTCAACTCTTGCAATGCGGCCGGTTGCACCTCTTCCAGATTGGCAATACGCATAGTGAGATCCAGCCGTACTTTCTCGGAGAACTGCGACAAAATTTCAGCTGACTGCTCTGGTGCCAGATACGACAACACGATGGTTTGGATCTGCGGGTGCTCGTTGCGAATGATATTAGCAACCTGCTTAGAATCCATCCACTTCAGGGAGTCAAGACCTTTCGCACTGCCGCCCTGTACAATTTGGTCAATCAGGTTTGCCGCTTTCTCTTCACCGAGCGCAGCATTCAATGCGCGCTTAATAAACTCCTCACTTTGGAAACCAATGGTGCTGAAGTTCTGTATCTGCTCGATGAAAAGACGATGCACTGCAGAAATTTTAGCCTGATTCAAATCGGTCATCTGAGCCATAGCTGTGCCGACCTTTTGCACCTGCTTAGGTTCCAGATGCTTTAAGATTTGAGCAGCATCTTCCTCTGATAAACTCAGCAGTAAGATGGCTGCTTTTTCCACACCATCCAGTTTGCCAACATCAAAGGTTGGTTTTTCTTCAATTTCAGTCATCTTCTTCCAACCAATTCCGTACTACCAGGGCTGATAACTCAGGTTCATTTGCAACCAACGCACGAACCGCCTTCAATAGATCTTCATCGCCATGTAAATCGGGCAGCATCAGGGTACCATCCTCGGCAAAACCGACAGCTGACTCATCAAAACTCGATTTCAACATATCGATGGTATCGTCACCTAGATCAAGCCCACCCAATGCATCTTCATCATACGCATCTTTGGTATCTTCAGGATAGATCAATTTTCTCAGCATGGGGCGAACTACAGATAGGATCAACACCACAATCACCAAACCCGCGACCACCAAGCGAACTAAACGAATAAACCAGTCTTCCTCATAAAAGTATACGGTATCTGCTGCTTCCATTTCGGTTCTGGTGAATGGTACTGAAACCACTTCAATGCTGTCCCCCCGCTGCACATCGTAGCCAATACTGCCTTGCAATAAGCGACGTATATTAGCTATCTCAGCCTGAGTACGTGGTTGCGGCTCGGGTTCACCATCCGCATTAACACCCGTTCTATAATCCACCGCCACCGACACACTTAAGCGACGGATCACGCCCGATTGTTGCGAGGTATGGCTAATGGTGGTATCCAACTCATAATTACGTGTTGACTCACGGTGGTTTCGGCCTGGTACTACAGGCTGTGCTCCACCACCGACCGCCTGCTCTGGAATAGCAGATGGCATCGGCGGCTGATTGGATAAAGCACCGGGAATACCGCCACTCAAACCACCAACACTACTTTCTTCAATACTCATTTCGCTGCGAATAGCGGGCAAATCAGGGTTGAACCGTTGTTGCGTTTGCTCAACCGTGGTGAAATCCATCACCAAATCAACCTGAGCGGTATAATTGCCATAACCAAGCACCGGCATCAGAATAGAATCAATCTTATTCCGGTATTCTTCTTCTCTGGAACGCTCCATTTCATGCTCTCGGCGCGATCTGGCTGAGGCACCATCTTGTGATCCACTATTGAGTAAACGGCCATTTTGATCCGTCACCGTCACTCTGGATGGTTCAAGGCTCTGGACCGCAGAGGCAACGATATCCACAATGGCATCAACTTCACTATCCCGGATCACACGACCACCGCGGGCAGTCACCAATACCGTGGCCGAAGGCATTCGCTGACGGCGAGCAAACACATTTTCGGGTGGGATAGCAAGCAGCACTCGTGCTCTGGAAATACTTTGTAACTCTTCGATAGTGCGAGCTAACTGTTGTTCGCGGCTATGTTTAAGTCGCTCAGTCTCAAGACGCTGACTAACACCAAAACCACTGTCTTGCATTAAAATATCGGTACCTGTCTGCGGGTCCTGAGCCAAACCAGAACGCGTCATGCCTAAACGAATGCTTTGAAACTCATTTTCAGGCACATAGATCACATTGCCTTCTAGTTTGTACTTAACTTTTTGCGCATCCAGATGATCCAAGGTTTGGATCAACTCTTCGGTGGCAAAGGTTCCTAAAGGTCTCATTTCCGGCTGACGAGCCCACATGATAATGAGTAACGCGATCGCCAAACAAATCGTCAGGGCAATGACCATGGTGACCTGTCGCAGTGTGTCTGTGCCACCCAGGCTACCGATAAACCCTGATTTTTGTTCCTGCTGATCGCCGGAGTTGAAATCATCTCCGCTTAATGCCAGCTCTGTCGATTCGTTCTCAGCCACAACTTACCCCTTAGTACCTATACCAACTGACGACTTATACCGGCATGGTCATAATTTCTTTGTACGCTTCCACTACTTTGTTACGCACCTGCATGGTGGCATCAAAAGCAATAGAAGATTTACTTGCCGCAATCATGGCTTCGGCAATGGTGACTCCTCCGGTGCCAAGTTCGACATGGTTTCGCAATGTTCTAGCTTCACCTTGAAGAGAATTGACATTATCAATAGCGCCTTTTAACATGCTGGAGAAGTCCGTTTGGCTGCTATTAATGACTTGAACCTCGCTCGACTCCATAGGTTTTAACGGCATTGCATGCGTTGGCATACGTGCTTGCTGCGCCATGGCTTGCATTTCACTGTACAAAGATAATCCTGGCCCTTTGATGTTCATTGCACTGCCCTCTGTCAAAAAATTGTTCTGTACAGAGGTAAAGCACAATGTGTGCCATAATATTTTTGTTTTTATTCAGTCAATTAGAGAACAAAAAAGGATGAAGCAGGAAGAAAAAGCAGAGAACGGCCCAGATAGTCCCTCTCAGATGTAGCATCATATTTTTAGTGCAGGCCGCTTGCCATAGGTCAGGCTACGCCACAGCCACTCTACAGGGCCCAGCTGATAACGTTGCAACCAGTATTGGCTAAACCATAATTGAAAACCATACAGTGTCAGTGCCATCAAAGTGGTGACCGCACGGCCAAACTCACCGTAGAGTCCAAGGCCATAGCCATAAAACAACAACGTAAAAACAATAGAGTGCAGCAGGTAGTTACTCAATGCCATCCGCCCAGCAGGCGCCAACACGCCAATAAAACGCACCTTGTGCAGGTACAAGTTCACCAGCGTCGCCATGTAAGCCAGACAAAGTGCTATATTTGCCAAAGTGCTGCAGGTCATCAGAGCTGCATTTCTGATACTGGGCGAGATAACTTCCACTTCGGTACCATAGATCCCATAAATCAACGCCAGCGGCAGGCCTATCGCGTAGCCCAGCCACATCAAGCGCCAAAAAAAAGGTTGGTGCTGTTCCAGATTGCTAAAAACACCGGCTCGACCTAAAGCGGCACCCAGTAAAAATGTTCCCAAAATAGTCGGTACAAACACCAGCAATGCCGGGCTGATATAAAGCGCCTGAAACTCGTACATTCGCCACTGCACGACCTGCCAGTAACGACCACTGGCATACAGCACATCACCACGAGCAATATCCTGGAGTAGTTTTTCTTTATCCGCCGCAAAGCTGGCTTGCAACTTAGCTGCTTCCTCTGGAACTTGCATCGCCGCCTCAACAGCCAAAGAGCCAAGCCAAATAAGCAGAATAGGTATCAGCAACAATACAACCGACCAAACCATCAGACGTTTCACTGACGCGTTGATAAAGAACAGCAATAAAAACCCAACCAACGCATAGAGATGCAATATATCGCCCCCCCAGATAAACAGCAGATGCACTACCCCAAATAGCAGTAACACCAGCAAGCGACGACGAAACAACGCCTGAGCAGCACTGTCTTTCTGTTGCGCCCGGTCAATAAAAACAATAAAACCAAGACCAAACAGCAAGGAAAACAGCGTATAAAACTTGCCCTGCACAAAGGTAAACGACAGCCAGGCCACCGCATAATCCAACCCAGACTGCTCTGAATTAAAACCCAACATCAACGCTTGCAGCGGCCGCTGAAAGTACTCGATGTTCATCAGTAAAATGCCCAGCAAGGCAAAGCCACGAATAATATCAAGGATCACCATGCGCTCAGCTGGTGGAACAGGACTTGGTAAAGCAGTTGTCGAAGTTGTCATGATTAAAGCCTATCCATGCAGGGTCTGCTGGCTGAAGTTGGACGATGCATTGAAGATAGCTGAGTTTGCAAAAAAGTAAATTCGTTAGAGGGTTTTAAAAGGGTTCGAACCAAGACCGCCCTGCTCCGCAGTCAAACAAAAAGCCCCTGGCTTCAGGAGCATTGGTGCAACTTCGAGATCGGGAGGGATTGCCAGAACCATCCATGGTTCTGGCCCTTCGGGCCGCACTAACGTGCGTCCCAATTCGTTCCTGACGAATTGGTCGAACTAAGGGTTCGAACCAA
>NZ_JAUZVZ010000026.1 GCF_030717845.1 Alkalimonas collagenimarina | reverse complement strand
CCACACAGATAATTGATTGCTTATTGTTAAAGAGCGTGCTCTGGTTAGAGAGCTGATGCGGTAGTAGGTTTGTCACCTCTCCGTCATCTGTGGAGCGCATTATAGAGATCATTCAAAGTCGATCAAGATCTTTTTTACCGGATCTCGTTCGAACGATTACTTTTTAAACGAAGCGGGGGTTTATTGCTCAAAGTCAGTGATGAATTGCTGCCAGAAGCTCAGATCGGGTGTGACTGACCGCGCGCGCTTTAATTCATAGCTATAGAGGTATTCACCCAGCTCGCGATGAAAAGGCAATCCTATCTGTTGGTATTCATAGGTATCATCATTCAAGGTTTCGTTATCATTCACATACACAGTAGCGCTAACGAAAAACTCAATATGATGCTCTAAATCGATAAAGTAGCCCGCATCTGTCAAAAAACCATAAGCACTACCAATTTTGTTGAGCCAGCGTTGCTGTGTTGGAATGGACTGAGGTGTACCTCCGAACTTGATATATTTATAGCGATTATCCGCGATACCTTTGCTTGCATAGTCAGGTTGCTGGCTTTCTGAAGGGTACTTCGCCATATAGCGTAATAGTAACTCGCGATGCTCATCACTAATTTGAAACTGTTGTTCCGCACTGAATAATTGAGGAAAGATGAGGCGTTCTATCACGCCAGAAAGATCAGCAATCGATAACCTGTTTTTATCGGTAAAATCCATCGGCGCTTCAATTAACTCACCACCAGCGAAGTAGCGCTGCCCTAACTTCGGGTTTAATATATTGGGATAGTACGACTCACTATATCTTGCTGGCAATGCATGTAGCACATGACCTTGTGCATCTAAAAATGCCATTGGATTAAAATGCCTGTTTTCTTCAACGCTCATCGGCATACTGAGGCGATGGTTGATGGTAGCGCTACTGAGCCCTTTACTGCGTAATGACTGGTTCATATGATCCAGACCAAGCAATTCATACATTCGATTAAAACCAGGGTTATCACTGACCATCATCACTTGCTTGATGTAATGATGTAAAGTTGGGCGCTGATCGATCGCATCACTATCTTTGGTCACTGCAACCTGCGACGGACGACTGGCAAAAGTGTGCCAAGTGGTATCAATATCAAGTGAAGCTTGTTGCTGCTCTAACCACTCAAGTGCCAGAATGGCGACAGGCAATTTTACGGTGCTAGCCGGGTAATGATAGATTTGGTCATCAACGCCTAGGTTATAACGAATTAAGTGAGGGGTTTGTGAGGGTTCACGGATAATCTGAGTGTATTGAATTTGTACTCGGAACTGTTTGGGGTTCGCTAGCACCTTTTGTAGCGTAGGGTAGGTGTCAGGGATCGAGGCAAATAGCTTAGTATTTGCTTGCTGACAGATCGCTTTGTTTGCTGAAAGACACTCTATCTTAGGGGATACATCGCTGGCATAGCTAACAAGGGAGACCAGGCAGAGCAACGTACAAGATATAAGCGGCACATGAGACACAGACATAAGCACGTATCCGAATAATTTATTCCAATAGCTAATGTTATAAAGAATAATCATCGTAAACGCAAGGCATAAAAAAACCGGGAACAAGTCCCGGTTTTTTAATTACGAAGTTGCTTACTCTGCAACCGCTTCTTCGACAATAGTTTCATCTTCCACTTCTGGACGATCAACTAGCTCAATGTAACACATTGGCGCATTGTCACCGCTGCGGAAGCCACACTTCATAATACGAGTGTAACCACCTGGGCGGGCATTGTAGCGAGGACCAAGTTCATTGAACAAGATGCCTACTACTTCCTTATCACGAGTCCGTGCAAACGCCAGACGGCGATTAGCCACACTGTCGTTCTTTGCTAAAGTGATCAATGGCTCGATCACACGGCGTAACTCTTTCGCTTTTGGCAATGTCGTTTTGATGATTTGATGCTTCACCAACGAACTTGCCATGTTACGGAACATTGCCTGACGGTGGCTGCTGTTCCGATTTAATTGACGACCACTCTTACGATGGCGCATGACCTATTCCTTCTTACTAAACCAGGAACTGGATCCGGTTAGTCTTTGTTTACCAGACTGGCTGGTGGCCAATTCTCTAGACGCATGCCCAGAGACAAACCACGAGATGCCAGTACGTCTTTGATTTCGGTAAGCGACTTCTTACCCAAGTTAGGAGTTTTCAATAACTCAACTTCGGTACGTTGCACCAGATCACCGATGTACTGAATTTGTTCTGCTTTCAAACAATTAGCAGAACGAACCGTTAATTCTAAATCGTCGACAGGACGTAAAAGAATAGGATCGAACTCCGGCTTCTCTTCACGTTTTTCTGGCTCGCTCTTGTCACGCAATTCTACGAAGAACTCCAGCTGTTCAGCCAGAATAGTCGCAGCACGACGAATCGCCTCTTCAGGCTCAAGCGTACCATTGGTTTCCATGTCGATAATTAGCTTATCCAAATCGGTACGTTGCTCAACCCGAGCTGCTTCAACCGTATAAGCGATACGCTCAACCGGGCTGAATGAAGCATCAAGTAGCAAACGACCAATAGGACGCTCGTCGTCATCGGAGGACAGACGGGCTGATGCAGGCACATAACCACGGCCATGCTCAACTTTCAAGCGCATACTGAATTCAGTATCGCCTGTCAGGTGGCAGATGACATGATCTGGGTTTACAATGACAACACCGTCACTGCGCTCAATATCAGCAGCAGTTACAGGGCCAGCACCTTTTTTGGTTAAAGTCAGTGTGACTTCATCTTTGTCTTCCAGGCGGAAGGCCAAGCCTTTAAGGTTCAAAAGGATATCGATGATATCTTCTTGCACACCTTCTTTCGAACTGTACTCATGGAGCACGCCTTCGATCTCTACTTCTGTGACTGCAAAACCAGGCATAGAAGACAGTAGAATACGACGAAGTGCGTTACCCAAGGTATGTCCGAAACCGCGCTCAAGTGGTTCCAAAGTAACTTTGGCACGAGTTGGATTGACTTTGTCGATACCAACTAATCTCGGCTTAAGGAATTCGGTGACAGAACCCTGCATTGTATCCTCTCTTAACATTTAGCCTTACTTAGAGTAAAGCTCGACGATTAACTGTTCGTTGATGTCAGCAGACAAATCTGAACGCTCAGGAAGACGTTTGAAAACACCTTCAAGTTTATTCGAGTCTACTTCAACCCAAGTTGGCTTTTCACGCTGGCCAGACAGCTCTAGAGCAGCAGCGATACGCGCTTGCTTTTTCGCTTTCTCGCGTACAGCAACAACTTGTTCTGGCAACACAGTGAACGATGGAACGTTAACAACACGGCCATTCACTAAGATTGCTTTGTGGCTAACCAGCTGACGTGCTTCTGCACGTGTACTAGCTAAACCCATACGGTACACCACGTTATCTAAACGCGACTCCAATAACTGAAGTAGGTTTTCGCCGGTGTTACCTTTGATACGAGCAGCGTCTTTGTAGTAATTACGGAACTGCTTCTCGAGCACACCATACATACGGCGTACTTTTTGTTTTTCGCGTAACTGAATACCGTAATCAGACAAGCGACCACGACGGGCACCATGCTGACCAGGAGCTGTAGTTAAGTTACACTTTGAGTCAATTGCCCGCACGCCGCTCTTCAGGAACAAATCTGTTCCTTCACGGCGACTCAGCTTGAGCTTAGGGCCCAAATATCTAGCCATCTTCTTTCTCCAATAATCCGTGAAGCGCTGTGATTACACGCGACGTTTTTTAGGTGGACGGCATCCATTGTGTGGGATAGGCGTCACGTCGGTGATATTCGTGATACGGAAACCTGCGCCGTTCAATGCACGGATAGCAGATTCGCGACCTGGTCCTGGACCATTCACAAACACTTCGAGGTTTTTTACACCATAATCCTGCGCCGCTACGCCAGCACGCTCCGCTGCAACCTGTGCTGCGAAAGGCGTGGACTTACGAGAGCCACGGAAACCTGAGCCACCAGCAGTTGCCCAACACAGAGCATTGCCCTGGCGGTCAGTGATGGTCACGATGGTGTTGTTAAAAGAAGCATGGATATGAGCCATACCATCTGATACTTGCTTTTTTACCCGTTTACGAGTACGAACTGGTGCTTTAGCCATGAGTTACCCTGCCTTATCGCTTAATCGGCTTGCGTGGACCTTTCCGGGTACGCGCATTTGTTTTAGTACGCTGACCACGAACAGGCAAACTACGACGGTGGCGTAAACCACGGTAACAACCTAGATCCATCAAACGTTTAATGTTTAATGTCACTTCACGGCGCAAGTCACCTTCAACGGTGTATTTTGCAACTTCTTCACGAAGCGTATCCAATTGAGCATCAGATAAAGATGCAATTTTGGTACTTTCTTCGATACCCACGGCGGCTAAAATAGCCTGAGCGCGAGTTTTACCGATACCATAAACATAGGTTAACGAGATAACCGCATGTTTATTATCGGGGATGTTAATGCCAGCTATACGGGCCACTAACCTTCTCCTTCACTTAAAATTTATAGGTGCCAATTTGAAAAGCCCGTAAGGATACTCAAATGACGTGTATTTTGCAAACAATTCGTGGGCTAATTACTTAGCCCACCAGTTTGCTTCTGCTGTTAGCCTTGGCGCTGTTTGTGCTTTGGCTCGCTGCAAATGACTCGCACAACGTTGTTGCGCTTGATGATTTTGCAGTTACGGCAGATCTTCTTAACGGAAGCACGTACTTTCATGACTTCACTCCGCAAAATTATCTTATCGGCTCACGCCTTTAAGATTTGCTTTCTTAAGCACAGAATCGTATTGATGAGACATCAAGTGAGTCTGTACCTGTGCCATAAAGTCCATAATAACTACGACGATAATCAGTAATGATGTACCACCAAAGTAAAATTGCACACTCCATGCAACCATCATGAACTCGGGAACTAAACAGATAAAGGTAATGTACAAGGCACCGGCTAGGGTTAAACGTGTCATTACTTTATCGATGTATCTGGATGTTTGCTCACCCGGACGAATACCTGGAATAAAGGCACCAGACTTCTTCAGGTTATCTGCTGTATCGCGCGGATTAAACACCAACGCAGTATAGAAGAAACAGAAGAAGATGATGGCCGCAGCATACAACATAATATACAACGGCTGCCCTGGTGATAACGTTAACGCTAGCTCCTGTAGGAAGTTAGCGGCAAAGCCTTCACCTGAACCAAACCAGGTGGCAATCGTGCCTGGGAACAAAATAATGCTCGATGCGAAAATAGGCGGAATAACACCAGCCATGTTGACTTTCAGCGGTAAATGACTGCTTTGCGCTGCAAAAACCTGACGGCCTTGCTGACGTTTGGCATAGTTCACCACGATACGACGTTGACCTCGCTCAAAGAACACCACGAAGGTCGTAATCGCGACAACAATCACAACGATAGCTACCAGTAATAAAAAGTGCAAATCGCCCTGTCGAGCTTGCTCGATGGTTCCACCAACAGCAGATGGAAGTCCAGCAACGATACCAGCAAAAATTAACAACGAAATACCATTACCAATTCCACGCTCTGTAATTTGCTCACCTAACCACATCAGGAACATGGTTCCGGTAACCAAACTAACAATTGCGGTGAAGTAAAATGCAAAGCCTGGGTTAATCACCAGACCTGGCATCATATTTGGTAAGCCGGTAGCAATACCGATCGACTGTAACGTTGCTAATGCAAGAGTACCATAACGCGTATACTGCTGAATTTTACGCTTGCCAGCCTCACCTTCTTTCTTCAACTCCGCTAAACGCGGATGCACAACGCTCAATAACTGAACGATAATCGAAGCAGAGATGTAAGGCATGATGCCAAGCGCAAACACAGATGCACGTTCCAAAGCACCACCGCTGAACATGTTAAACATTTCAACGATGGTCCCTCTTTGTTGCTCGAATAATTGAGCTAGCACGGTGGCGTCGATTCCAGGGATTGGCACAAAGGTGCCTAGCCGGAATACGACCAGGGCTAAAAGTACAAACAGCAGGCGGGCTTTGAGCTCGCCAAAACTGCCTTTACCTTTTACGTCCGAACCTGGTTTAGCCATTACGTACTATCCTTTTATTATTCTTCGACTTTTCCACCGGCAGCTTCAATGGCAGACCGGGCGCCTTTCGATACACGCAGACCTTTTACAGTCACTGGGCGTGTAACATCGCCGGACAATACCACTTTGGCAAACTTGGTAGTACGTGGGATGATATTTGCATCCATCAGGGTGCTTAAATCAACCACATCACCTTCAACTTTTGTCAGCTCATGCAAGCGTACTTCAGCAGTCACCAAGGATTTACGTGACGTAAAACCAAATTTAGGCAGACGCTGTTTCAAAGGCATTTGACCGCCTTCAAAGCCTGGACGAACTTTACCACCAGAGCGGGATTTTAAACCTTTATGGCCACGGCCAGCGGTTTTACCCAAGCCTGAGCCGATACCACGACCCACGCGTTTTTTCGCTGTTTTGGCGCCAGCTGCAGGAGAGAGTGTATTTAATAACATAGCTTACTCCTCCACTTGAACCATGTAGTACACTGCATTGATCATGCCGCGTACCGAAGGTGTATCTTCAACTTCAACCGTATGACCGATACGACGAAGACCTAAACCACGTAATGTAGCTCTATGCTTAGGTAAACGACCAATACCGGACTTGGTTTGAGTTACTTTTACTGTCTTTTTAGCCATGGCAGATTACCCCAGAATATCGTCTACACGTAAGCCACGTTTAGCAGCTATTTGTGCTGGTGACTTCACTGAAGCCAAAGCGTCAATAGTTGCACGGACTACGTTAATCGGGTTGGTAGAGCCGTAGCACTTGGACAGGATATTTTGAATCCCTGCCACTTCAAGCACTGCACGCATTGCTCCACCTGCGATCAGACCGGTACCTTCAGAGGCCGGCTGCATGTAGACATTTGAACCAGAGTGCACACCGCGAGTTGCGTGATGCAAAGTCTGTCCGTTCAATTCTACCTGAGTCATGTTGCGACGTGCTTTTTCCATTGCTTTTTGAATAGCAGCTGGAACTTCACGTGCTTTACCATAACCGTAACCTACACGGCCATTGCCGTCACCGACTACTGTCAGAGCTGTAAAGCTGAAAATACGCCCACCTTTAACAACTTTAGACACACGGTTTACAGCTACAAGCTTTTCTTGTAGATCAGATTGTTGTTTCACTTCTTCGTTAGCCATGTGCTACTCCTAGAACTGAAGACCGGCTTCACGCGCCGCGTCTGCTAAAGCTTTCACGCGACCATGATACCGGAAGCCGCTGCGGTCAAAAGCACAGGCGGTAACGCCTTTCGCTACAGCACGTTCAGCAACTGCTTTACCAACCGCTGTGGCTGCATCGACGTTACCCGAGTACTTCAGGGATTCACGAATCGTTGCTTCTACAGAAGAAGCCGCCGCAATCACTTCAGCATTTGGTGCGATCAGCTGGGCATAGATGTGACGTGGCGTACGATGCACAACCAGGCGATTCGCCCCTTGTTCGATAATATTTCTGCGTACACGCTTGGCACGACGCAGACGAGCAAGTTTCTTATCCATCTTCCTACCCTACTTTTTCTTGGCTTCTTTGCGACGCACGTTTTCATTAGCGTAACGAACACCTTTGCCTTTATATGGCTCTGGCTTACGATACGCACGAATGTTCGCTGCAACCTGACCAACCAACTGCTTGTCACTGCCTTTGACAACAACTTCAGTCTGGGTTGGTGTTTCAATCGTGATGCCTTCCGGAATAGGGAAGTTCACCGGGTGAGAGAAACCCAGGTTTAAGCTCAGCACTTTGCCTTCAGTTTTGGCACGGTAACCAACACCGACCAACTCTAGCTTGCTGCTAAAACCTTCAGTGACACCAGTCACCAGGTTATTAATCAGCGCGCGGGCAGTACCTGCTTGTGCGATAGCGTTGGCGAAACCTTCACGCGGTGAAGTACGAACCACATCACCGTCAATTACAATTTCTACCGCTGGGTTGACTGTTACAGCCAACTCGCCGTTTTTGCCCTTTACTGCTACCTTCTGGCCATCCAGATTAATCTGAACACCTGCAGGAATAGTAATGGGGGCTTTAGCTACACGAGACATAGATTACCCCTCCGTTACGCTACATAGCCGATGATTTCGCCACCGATCCCAACCTTGCGCGCAGCACGGTCAGTCATCAGCCCTTTAGATGTTGAAACGATAGCAACACCTAAACCACCCATTACCTTAGGTAACTGGTCACGTTTCTTATAGATACGTAAACCCGGACGGCTGACACGATCAATGGTTTCAATAACAGGCTTGCCCTGGAAATACTTTAACGTCACTTCCAGTTCAGGCTTCGCATCGTCTGCTACAACGAAACTATCGATGTAACCTTCGTCTTTTAATACATTCGCAATTGCAATCTTCAATTTAGAAGAAGGCATTTTAACCGCGACTTTGTTGGCCGTTTGGCCGTTGCGGATGCGAGTAAACATATCCGCTACTGGATCTTGCAAACTCATAGCTCGTTACTCCCGTGATTCTTACCAGCTAGCCTTGCGAAGGCCAGGAATTTCACCGCGCATTGCCGCTTCACGGACTTTGATCCGGCTCATGCCGAACTTGCGCAGATACCCATGCGGACGACCAGTCACACGACAACGGTTACGTTGACGGGACGGGCTAGAATCACGCGGTAATGATTGCAGTTGCAAAACAGCAGACCAACGATCTTCATCAGAAGTCGCCGGGCTGGCAATCAGATCTTTCAGTGCGTGACGCTTTTCAGCGTATTTGGTTGCCAGCTTTGCACGCTTTACTTCACGTGCTTTCATTGAATTTTTTGCCATAACCCTACACCTTATTTCTTGAATGGGAAGTTAAATGCAGAAAGCAATGCACGGCCTTCATCATCAGAAGCTGCTGACGTAGTAATGGTAATATCCAAACCACGTACTGCATCGACCTTGTCGTAATCGACTTCTGGGAAGATGATTTGCTCACGCACGCCCATGCTAAAATTCCCACGGCCGTCAAAGGACTTAGGGTTAATTCCGCGGAAGTCACGAACACGTGGAATCGCGATAGAAACCAAGCGCTCAAGGAAATCCCACATACGCTCGCCACGCAAAGTGACTTTAGCGCCGATAGGGTAGCCTTCACGGATCTTGAAACCGGCAACTGATTTGCGCGCTTTAGTGATAAGCGGCTTCTGGCCAGCAATAGCAGTTAAATCCGCTACCGCATTTTCCAGAATTTTTTTATCAGCAACTGCTTCACCAACACCCATATTGAGTGTGATTTTTTCAATCCGAGGGACTTGCATGACGCTGGTGTAGCCGAACTGTTTCATCAGTTCAGGAACTACGGTGTCTTTATAAATTTCATGCAGTTTCGCCATCGTATTACTCCAATAGCAATTAGATTACTTCATTATTCGATTTGAAGAAGCGTACTTTCTTACCATCTTCAAAACGGAAACCAACACGATCTGCCTTGCCGCTTTGCGGGTTGACAATCGCTACGTTTGATACGTGAATCGAGGCTTCTTTCTCAACGATACCACCTGGTGTATTCAAAGCCGGTACCGGCTTCTGATGTTTCTTGACCAAGTTAACGCCTGAGATATAAACACGGTTTGATTCAAGCAACACTTTCGTTACTTTGCCGCGCTTACCTTTGTCCTTACCAGTAAGAACAATAACCTCATCATCACGACGGATTTTAGTTGCCATGGTGACTCCTTACAGTACTTCTGGTGCCAAAGACACGATTTTCATAAACTTGTCGCCACGAAGTTCACGTGTCACAGGTCCGAAGATACGTGTACCGATCGGTTCCAGCTTCGTGTTTAATAACACTGCTGCATTGCGATCAAAACGGATTAATGACCCGTCCTGACGACGTACGCCTTTCCGCGTCCGCACCACCACTGCATTCAGTACGTCACCTTTCTTAACCTTACCGCGTGGAATTGCTTCCTTAACAGTAATTTTAATGACGTCACCAATTGCAGCATACCGGCGGTGAGATCCACCTAAGACCTTAATACACATTACGCTGCGAGCGCCGCTGTTATCAGCGACATCCAGCATAGATTGCATCTGGATCATCTTAGTGCTCCGTTATCCACTTAATAACCCTTTCGGGTTAAGCTGCATACAAATAAAAAAACTCCCCTCGTATAGAAGGGCGCGTGATTATAACAGCACTTTATACAAAGTGGTAGTTATTCCTAAAAAAAGCGGCCCATTCAGGGCCGCTTCGATACCATCCAGAATTAGGATGCTGCTGTTACAACAGCAACCAGCGTCCAAGATTTGGTCTTGGACAGAGGACGACATTCACGGATCGTGACGAAATCGCCTTCTTTACACTGATTGGTTTCATCATGAACATGCAATTTGGTCGTGCGCTTGATGAATTTCCCATAGATAGGGTGCTTCACCTGACGCTCGATGGCTACAACAATGGACTTGTCCATTTTGTCGCTAACCACTTTACCTTGCAGTGTACGGATGTTTTGTTCACTCATTACGCACCTGCCTTCTCAGTCAAGATTGTCTTTACACGCGCGATATCGCGACGTACGTTTTTGAGCAGATGAGTTTGAGCCAATTGACCTGTGCTGGCCTGCATGCGCATATTAAATTGCTCACGCAATAAGCTCAGGAGTTCAGCGTTCAACTCTTCAACGCTTTTTGCTTTCAGTTCGCTCGCTTTCATTACATTACCGTCCGCGTAACAAAGGTGGTCTTAAATGGAAGCTTAGCGGCGGCCAGAGTAAACGCATGGCGAGCAAGCTCTTCCGATACGCCATCCATTTCATACAAGACTTTGCCAGGTTTAATCTGACATACCCAGTAATCAACGGAACCCTTACCGCTACCCATACGTACTTCCAACGGCTTGGTCGTAATTGGCTTGTCTGGGAACACACGGATCCAGATTTTACCAACACGCTTAACAGCACGTGTCATGGCACGACGGGCAGCTTCGATTTGACGCGAGGTCATTTGACCGCGCTCAACAGCTTTCAGTGCATAGCTACCGAAACTGACTTTATCGCCAACTTGCGACAAGCCGCGGTTACGACCTTTATGCACTTTACGAAATTTAGTTCGTTTTGGTTGCAACATCGCTCAATACCCCTACTTACCTTTGCGGCCGGCGTTTTTCTTCGGCGCTTTAGGCTGATTCGTGTTGTTGGTGTTGCTGTTTGCCAGAGGCAAGTGGCCAAGGATTTCTCCTTTAAAGATCCACACTTTCACACCAATGATTCCGTAAGTGGTTAATGCTTCAGATGTTGAGTAATCAATATCAGCACGCAGTGTGTGCAAAGGTACACGACCTTCACGATACCACTCTGTACGAGCGATCTCAGCACCACCTAAACGGCCGCTTACTTCAACTTTAATACCTTTAGCACCGGTGCGCATAGCATTCTGTACCGCGCGCTTCATAGCACGACGGAACATAACGCGACGCTCTAACTGACTACTGATGTTATCAGCAACCAATTTGGCATCCAGTTCAGGCTTACGAATTTCAGAGATATTGATTTGTGCAGGCACGCCAGCAATAGCAGCTACGCGCTTACGCAATTTCTCAACATCTTCACCTTTTTTACCGATAACGATACCTGGACGAGCAGTGTGAATAGTCACACGAATACTCTTCGCTGGGCGCTCGATATCGATCCGGCTTACTGAAGCTGATTTCAGTTGTTTTGTCAGAAACTGACGCACTTTGAAATCACCGTTCAGGAAATCCGGGAAGTCTTTTGAATTCGCAAACCACGTAGAGCTCCAAGGCTTAGTGATACCTAGGCGAATCCCATTAGGATGTACTTTCTGTCCCATTTCTCACTCCTAGTTATCAGCTACGACCACGGTAATGTGGCTGGTTCGCTTGATGATTCGGTCAGCACGGCCTTTTGCACGAGGCTTGATACGCTTCATGGAAGGAGCTTCATCAACAAAGATGGTCTTCACTTTCAACGTATCAATGTCAGCACCTTCATTGTGCTCTGCGTTGGCTACGGCTGATAAAAGGACATTTTTAACCAGATGTGCAGCTTTTTTAGGGCTGTACGTCAGGATATCCAACGCCTTATCTACTGGCAATCCACGGATCTGATCAGCAACCAGACGAGCTTTCTGCGCAGAAGAACGGGCAAATTTGTGTTTAGCTAATGCTTGCATGATTCACCCCTTAGCGTTTTTTGGCCTTTTTGTCGGCCGCATGACCACGATAAGTACGAGTCGGGGCGAATTCACCCAGCTTGTGACCTACCATCTCTTCAGAGACAAATACAGGTACATGTTGACGACCATTATGGACAGCGATGGTCAATCCGATCATATCAGGTATGATCATTGAACGACGGCTCCAAGTCTTAATTGGCTTCTTGTCACCGCTTTCCAACGCTTTCTCTACCTTCTTCAGCAAGTGAAGGTCAATGAATGGACCTTTCTTGAGAGAACGTGGCATGGCAATTCCTCACAAATTATTTATCACGACGACGTACGATTAACTTATCAGTACGCTTGTTTGAACGGGTTTTGTAACCTTTAGTCGGTACACCCCAAGGTGTTACCGGATGACGGCCACCCGAAGTACGGCCTTCACCACCACCGTGTGGGTGATCGACTGGGTTCATTACCACACCACGTACAGTAGGACGAACACCACGCCAACGCGTTGCACCCGCTTTACCGTATTGACGCAGCATATGCTCCGCATTACCGATCTCACCGATGGTTGCACGGCAGTCAGCCAGTACTTTACGTGTCTCACCACTGCGTAAACGCAGCAATACATAAGCACCGTCGCGCGCGATGATTTGAATGAAAGCACCGGCAGAGCGAGCCATTTGGCCACCTTTACCTGGTTTCATTTCCACATTGTGCACAACCTGACCTACTGGAATGTTACGCATCGGCAAGGTGTTACCCGCCTTGATTGGCGCATCCACACCAGATTGAACAGCGTCACCAGCTTTCAAGCCTTTAGGGGCAAGAATATAACGACGTTCGCCATCTGCATACAGAACCAGAGCGATATTCGCAGTACGGTTTGGATCATATTCTAAACGCTCAACTTTGGCAGGAATGCCATCTTTGTTGCGTTTGAAATCGACCAGACGATAATGCTGCTTATGACCACCACCAATATGACGCGTGGTAATACGACCATTATTATTACGACCACCGGTCTTGCTTTTCTTCTCTAACAAAGGAGCATAAGGCTTGCCTTTGTACAGGTCAGGGTTAACCACTTTAATGACGTGGCGACGACCTGGTGATGTAGGTTTACACTTAACAAGTGCCATTTCCTAACTCCTCTTCTTACTCAGCGCCGCCAACGAAATCGATTTCGCTGCCTTCTTTCAGGGTGACGTAGGCTTTCTTCCAGTCACTACGCTTGCCCATGCGCATACCAGTGCGCTTGGTTTTGCCCTTCACATTGACCGTATTCACGCCAGTCACTTCAACATCAAACAACTGTTGAACAGCTGCTTTAATGTCTGCTTTAGTGGCAGTAGTGGCAACTTTGAAAACGACGGTGTTGAAGTTCTCAGCCGCAATGGTGCTCTTTTCAGATACATGCGGAGCAAGAATCACTTTCAGCAAACGTTCTTCGCGTATCATGCTAACAGCTCCTCAAGTTGTTTCACCGCAGCAGCCGTCATCAACACTTTATCAAAGGCGATCAGACTTGCCGGATCAATACCGTGTACGTCACGCACATCAACCTTGTACAGGTTGCGTGCAGATAAGAACAAGTTCTCATCAACGTCGTTGGTAACGATCAAGACATCTTTCAACTCCATTGCTTTCAGCTTACCAACCAATTCTTTGGTCTTCGGCGTTTCAACAGCAAAGTTTTCTACCACGACCAGACGTTCCTGGCGTACCAATTCAGACAGAATGCTTCTGATGGCACCACGGTACATTTTTCTGTTTACTTTCTGGCTGTGATCTTGTGGCTTAGCCGCAAATGTCACACCACCGCTGCGCCATATTGGGCTGCGGATTGTACCAGCGCGAGCGCGGCCAGTACCTTTTTGACGCCATGGCTTCTTGCCGCCACCGCGGACTTCTGAACGTGTTTTTTGCGCACGAGTACCCTGACGAGCACCTGCTGCATACGCAACAACTACTTGATGAACCAGAGATTCGTTAAATTCACGTCCAAAGGTCGCTTCGGAAACTTCAAGAACGCCTTTTGCGTCCCGTAATGCTAATTCCATCACTTATCTCCTCCAGACGTTAACTTTTGATCGCCGGCTTCACGATAACATCGCCACCAATTGCGCCAGGTACAGCACCTTTGATCAACAGAATATTACGTTCAGCATCTACACGAACCACTTCCAGAGATTGCACAGTCACGCGCTCAGCGCCCATATGACCGGCCATTTTCTTACCCTTGAATACTTTACCAGGTGATTGGTTCTGACCAATTGAACCCGGTGCACGGTGTGATAAAGAGTTACCATGCGTTGCATCCTGAGTACGGAAGTTCCAGCGTTTTACGCCACCAGCGAAACCCTTACCTTTCGATGTGCCAGACACATCGACTTTCTTGGTTTCAGCGAAAATTTCTACAGTAATCTCGCTACCCACCTGGATGTCGTTACCTTCGTTATCTGCTAAACGAAATTCCCACAGACCACGACCAGCATCAACACCTGCTTTAGCAAATTGACCGGCTTCTGGCTTGGTCAGGCGGCTTGCCTTCACAGTACCAGCAGTCACTTGCAGCGCGCTGTAACCATCAGTCTCATTCGACTTCACAGCAGTTACGCGATTTGGTGTCGCTTCGATTACGGTAACAGGAATAGAGACGCCATCTTCAGTGAAGATGCGGGTCATTCCTACTTTACGACCGACTAAACCGATAGCCATTTCCTAAACCTCTCTTAAAACCTGTCTTGTCAGCCCAGGCTGATTTGAACGTCAACACCAGCAGGCAAATCCAATCGCATCAGCGCATCAACTGTTTTATCAGTTGGTTCTACGATGTCGATCAGACGCTTGTGGGTACGGATTTCGTACTGATCACGTGCATCTTTATTGACGTGGGGAGAAATCAAGACAGTAAAACGTTCTTGACGCGTTGGTAGTGGAATTGGACCACGAACCTGAGCACCAGTACGCTTGGCTGTGTCAACGATTTCCAAAGTTGACTGATCGATCAAACGGTGATCGAACGCTTTCAGGCGGATACGTATCCTTTGATTACTCATAAATCAAAGCCTCAAAGAGCAAAAAGAGCAAAAAATAACAAAAGCACAACTCCTAAATGGAGTGAGCCTTTGCAGCGAAGTACAGTTGCTTCCCAATCGGAAGCATTGTTGTAGCAAGGTTTTACCCTTAACTAAGCCAACCTTGTAACAAGGTCGGACGCGCATTATATAGAATACTGATAAAAAATCAAGCAATTCATCAGTTATAGTACATCATTCAATTCGAACCCGATACCAAACCGGGTCACCGGCCGATCGTAATCAATTAAACTATCGCCATAGCCGGTAAATGCTTCAGCATACCAACGCAGGTATTTATTCAATGGCCTGGAATAAGAGAGCTTTAATGCCCCTTTGTTATTGCTCTTCAGGTTATTGCGTACCATGACCCGGTAAGTTTCGGTGTTATTTTTATAGGCCGCCGATAATTCGAAAAACCCCATATAGTCATTAATATCCGGATTGTCATCTCCTCTTGGATCCCCTTCAAATGCTTTAGCCGACTCAGGGATACGGTACCAAGGGCTGAAGCTGACAAACACATCACCTATCGAGCCGACCCAGTTCAGCTTAATTCGGTTCCAACTTCTGGACAGCTCTCCTGCCCGGCCATTCGACTGATGCGAAAGACTAATACTGATGATCCTGCTTGCTGCTTCGTCTACCCCATAAAAATGAGGAAATGCCAGAATCAACTCTGGCTCATAATTGGTTTCACGAAATGGTGACGATATTGCACTGTTATAGGCTTGCCAATACGCTTGCTGGGTAAACGCAAAAAATAAATAGCCTTGATCCTTATAAATACGGGTCCAAAGCGGTGTTTTTAAGCTGAGTTGATACTTCGCTTCAAAGCGCTCTGTGGGTGCGCTATCACCATCACGATCGAGCGTAGGATTTAAGCCTTTTGCATAGGACACTGGCAACAAATAATTATTTTTATGTGGTAGCAACGTAAATGGAGAATAGTTATCCCAATCCTCTTCTTTTAAGCGCTTGTCTAATGCATCCACTGCAAGCACACTGCCACAATGTACCAATAATATGAATAGGATGATCTGACGCATAATGTTGTCCTGAAGTTGATGGCTTTGGTATTGACAAGTAAAAACCGCAATGACTTGCGGTTTTATAGAGATAATCAATGTTAGCTTGCATAGTCATGCTGTCTAAACAGCTGCTATCTTAAGATTATTCGGACAGGATCACCAGCAAGCTTTCTACCCTAGGGAGAACACGCTGAAAGTAGAACTGCGCAGTGGTACGTTTCTCTTGTTGCAGCTCGTCACTTAGCTGACTAGCCGGTAAAGCCTGAAGTTGCCGTTGCCACATATAGCCATATAACACATACCCTACCAGCGTCATAAACTCATAAGCAAATGAGGCCAACAAAGCTTTGTCTTTCTGGCCGCGCTGCAGCAAACTTTCTGTCAACTTGATGCTGCGCGTAACATAGGCATGCAAGATTGCATTGTTGTTTGACTCAGTAAGCTCCTGCGCAATCTCATGCAGCAATGCTAGTAGCGTTGCGCCCTGATCCGCCGCTACTTTGCGTAACATAAAGTCAGCCGCCTGAATGCCATTAGTGCCTTCATAGATCTGAGCAATGCGAACATCACGCACCAACTGCTCCATGCCCCACTCTTTGACATAACCATGACCACCGAACACTTGCTGAGCTTGTACGGTGCATTCCAAACCTAAATCAGTCATAAAGGCCTTAGCAATCGGCGTTAATAAACTGGCTCTGCCAAGATGTACTACATCATCATTAAATTTTGCCTGATCTAATGACAAAGCAACCCAGGTCGAAAAACTACGGCCCGCTTCGTTAAGAGCTTTGATGGTCATCAGCATGCGCTCGACATCGGGATGCTGAATAATAGGCTCTGCCTGATTGGCATCTTTCAGCGTGATCCGCCCTTGCAATCGTTCATTGGCGTATTCGAAGGCATTCTGATAAGCCCGCTCTGCTGCGCCAAGGCCTTGGCTACCCATCGCCAGACGTTCGTAGTTCATCATGGTAAACATAGCGGCTAAGCCTTTATGTGGCTCACCCAACAAATACCCTTTGGCACCGTCGAAGTTCATCACACAGGTGGCAGAAGCATGGATACCCATTTTATGTTCGACCGAACCGCAATGCAGTTTATTTGGCTCGCCAGGTTCACCGTCAGCAGTCAACAATAACTTGGGTACAACAAACAATGAAATTCCCCGACTGCCAGCCGGAGCATCTGGCAGCTTGGCCAGCACTAAATGCACGATATTGTCGGTTAAGTCGTGCTCACCTGCGGTAATGAAAATTTTACTGCCACTGATCAGATAACTACCATCGGATTGTGGCCTGGCCTGAGTGCGCATTAAACCAAGGTCCGAACCTGCGTGACTCTCGGTCAGACACATGGTGGCAGACCACTCACCGCTGTATAGCTTCGGTAGATAAGCCTGTTTCATCTCTTCTGATCCGTACTGCGACAGCGTCACACAGGCACCGGCCGTTAACCCAGGATACAGTGAAAAAGCGATGTCTGCGCTGCACATCATTTCATCCAGCATCATCGATAAGACTTTCGGCATGCCCATGCCACCAAATTGCTGATCGCCACTAAAGCCAGCCCAGCCGCCTTCGCACCATGCTTTATAGGCTTCCTTGTAATGATCAGGCGTACGGACTGCACCATCCTGAAATGTCACCCCTTGCTGATCAGCTTGCTGACTAAGCGGAGCAATTTGTTGCTCACATATTTTGGCAGCCTCCTGCAGTATGGCCTGAGCAGTCTCCGGCTCCAGCATTTCAGCTAATTCCGGCACTTGTTGCCAGTGCTGGTCGGCTTGCCAGACATCGAATAAATGAAACTGCATTTCCTGAATTGGCGCTTGATACTGACTCATAACAATTCCTTACTGGACGGATCTGTTATCAGCTTCGCATATCCGCATGATTCAAACAAGTGTTTGAATTTAACTTTTAGCATAATCAGGCCAAAAAAAAGACTCCCGAAGGAGTCTTTTCTGTACATCACTTAAAGTAAATTAGGCGATGATTTTAGAAACAACACCAGCACCTACGGTACGACCACCCTCACGGATAGCGAAACGCAGACCTTCGTCCATCGCGATTGGAGCAATCAGCTCTACCACGAACTTCAGGTTGTCTCCAGGCATAACCATCTCTACGCCTTCTGGCAATTCTACTGCACCAGTTACGTCCGTTGTACGGAAGTAGAACTGTGGACGGTAACCTTTAAAGAATGGAGTATGACGGCCGCCTTCGTCTTTCGACAACACGTACACTTCACCTTCAAACTTGGTGTGTGGCTTGATTGAACCTGGCTTAGCTAGTACCTGACCACGCTCTACGTCTTCACGCTTAGTACCACGCAACAACGCACCAACGTTCTCACCAGCACGACCTTCGTCAAGCAGCTTACGGAACATTTCAACACCGGTACAAGTCGTCTTGGTCGTATCACGGATACCTACAATCTCAACTTCTTCACCAACTTTGATGATGCCCTGCTCTACACGACCAGTCACTACAGTTCCACGACCAGCAATCGAGAATACGTCTTCGATTGGCATGATGAATGGCTTATCAATCGCGCGCACTGGCTCTGGAATGTAAGTATCCAAAGCGTTGCCCAATTCGATGATTTTCTCTTCCCACTGTGCTTCGCCTTCCAATGCTTTCAGAGCTGAGCCCTGAATCACTGGCAGGTCGTCACCCGGGAAATCGTAATCAGAAAGAAGTTCACGAACTTCCATCTCTACCAGCTCTAACAGCTCTTCGTCATCGACCATGTCACACTTGTTCATGAACACGATGATGAAAGGAACACCAACCTGACGTGATAACAGGATGTGCTCACGTGTTTGTGGCATAGGACCGTCTGTCGCTGCAACAACCAGAATTGCACCATCCATCTGCGCCGCACCGGTGATCATGTTTTTCACGTAATCGGCGTGGCCTGGGCAATCTACGTGCGCGTAGTGGCGTGACGGTGTGTCATATTCTACGTGCGACGTGTTGATGGTGATACCACGGGCTTTTTCTTCCGGGGCTTTGTCGATTTGATCAAATGCAAATGCCTGACCGCCGTAAGTCTTTGCCAACACGTTGGTGATAGCTGCAGTCAGAGTTGTTTTACCGTGGTCAACGTGGCCGATCGTGCCTACGTTTACGTGCGGTTTTACGCGTTCAAATTTAGCCTTAGCCATTTATAGACCCTTCTTTAGTCAAATTGATGGCCCGGCAAACCGGGCCTAAATTAATCGTTAATCAGCTTCGCGCTGCAATAATTGCTTCTTTCACGTTGTTTGGTGCTTCTGAATAATTCAATGGCTCCATTGAATACGAAGCACGGCCCTGCGATAAAGAACGCATATGGGTTGCATAACCAAACATCTCAGACAGAGGCACATTAGCATCGATAATTTTCATACTGCCAGGTGCATCTTCCATACCATTGATTATACCGCGTCGACGATTTAAATCGCCAACCAGATCACCCATGAACTCTTCTGGCGTCACAACTTCTACTTTCATGATGGGTTCAAGGATAACAGGCGTTGCCTGCAAAGCACCTTTTTTAAAACCCATAGAAGCAGCAATTTTAAACGCCATTTCGTTGGAGTCAACATCGTGGTAAGAACCGTCAAAAACAGTTACTTTCACGTCGATGACCGGATAACCAGCAAGGATACCGTTTTTCATCTGCTCCTGGATCCCCTTATCAACAGCTGGGATATATTCTTTTGGAATAACACCACCAACCACTTCGTTGACAAAAGTATACCCAGCGCCCTCTTCCTGAGGCTCGATACGTAACCAACAGTGACCAAACTGACCACGACCACCTGACTGACGCACAAACTTACCTTCGACTTCAGTCTTACCACGAATGGTTTCACGGTAGGAAACCTGTGGTTTACCCACGTTGGCTTCTACTTTGAATTCGCGCTTCATACGATCAACCAGAATATCAAGGTGTAATTCACCCATACCTGAGATGATGGTCTGACCGGTTTCTTCGTCAGTATGTACCCGAAACGATGGATCTTCAGCAGCTAGTTTACCCAGTGCAACACCCATTTTTTCTTGGTCAGCTTTGGTTTTCGGCTCAACAGCTACCGAAATGACCGGTTCAGGAAACTCCATTCGCTCCAGAATGATTGGATGGTCGATATCACACAGAGTATCACCTGTGGTGGTATCTTTCAGACCAATCGCTGCAGCAATATCGCCAGCCAGAACTTCTTTGATCTCTTCACGGCTGTTGGCGTGCATCTGCACGATACGACCGATCCGCTCTTTTTTCTGCTTGACGGAATTGTAGACACCAGAGCCAGACTGAACCACACCGGAATAAACCCGGAAGAAAGTCAGCGTACCTACGAACGGGTCAGTAGCAATTTTAAAAGCCAGCGCGGCAAAGGGTTCATTATCGTCTGATTTCCGAACGCCTTCGCTTTCATCTGGTAAAATGCCATGAATTGCTTTTACTTCCGTTGGCGACGGCAGGAAGTAGATTACGTTGTCCAACATGGCCTGAACGCCTTTATTTTTAAAGGCAGAACCACATTGAACCAACACCACTTCGTTTCGCAGAGTCAAGTCACGCAAGGCAGCACGAATTTCTTCTTCAGTAAATTCGTCACCTTCCAAATAGCGCTCCATCAGCTCTTCATTGGCATCCGCCGCAGCTTCAATCATGTTTTGACGCCACTCCTGACACTCTTCAAGCATATCCGCGGGGATATCCTCATAAGTGAAAGTCATGCCCTGATCGTCTTCATTCCAGTTAATGGATTTCATTTTGATCAGATCAACAACACCTTTGAAGTCGTCTTCAGCACCGATAGGCAACTGAATAGGAACAATGGTGCTGTTTAAGCGGGTACGGGCCTGCTCAACAACGCGCAGGAAGTCAGCACCAGTACGATCCATCTTATTAACGAAGATCATACGTGGTACTTCATATTTGTTGGCTTGACGCCAAACTGTTTCAGTTTGCGGCTGCACACCTGATGAACCACAAAGCACCACGACTGCACCATCTAGCACACGCAGAGAACGTTCTACTTCAATGGTGAAGTCAACGTGCCCTGGCGTATCAATGATATTTACACGGTGCTCAGGAAACTGAGCTTCCATACCACGCCAAAAGGTGGTGGTGGCAGCAGAAGTGATGGTAATCCCACGCTCCTGCTCTTGCTCCATCCAGTCCATAGTAGCTGCGCCATCATGTACTTCACCGATCTTGTGAGACAGACCAGTATAAAATAGTACACGCTCCGTGGTTGTGGTTTTACCCGCATCCACGTGAGCACAGATACCAATGTTGCGGTAGCGTTCTATTGGGGTCTTGCGTGCCACAATAAACTCCTGTGTAAAATAGAGATCAGCTTACCAGCGGAAATGTGCAAACGCTTTGTTTGCTTCAGCCATACGGTGCACGTCTTCACGTTTCTTAACCGCAGAACCTTTGTTTTCAATGGCATCCAGCATCTCACCAGCTAAACGCTGGGACATCGATTTCTCACCACGTTTACGGGCCGCTTCAACTAACCAGCGCATAGCTAAGGCATTGCGACGAACCGGACGAACTTCACATGGTACCTGGTAAGTTGAACCACCTACCCGGCGTGATTTTACTTCGACCGTTGGACGAATGTTATCCAGTGCTACTTCAAACAAATCGATGTGTTCTTTTTTCGATTTGGTAGCTGCAATTTCTAATGCGCCGTATACAATTGATTCGGCGATGGACTTTTTACCGTCGACCATCACGACATTGACAAACTTAGCCAGTAACTCACTTCCGAACTTAGGATCTGGAAGGATTTTACGTTGACCTATTACGCGTCTTCTTGGCATTCGAAACTCCGATTGCTTCAGGTGATTCCAAAACTTTAATTAAAAAGTCGTTTAGTTTGGCCTTACTAACGGAGTTCCGTTACGATTTGGGCCGCTTGGCGCCGTATTTAGAACGGCCTTGCTTGCGATCTTTTACGCCTGCACAATCTAATGTGCCGCGTACGGTGTGATAACGCACACCTGGTAAGTCTTTGACCCGGCCACCACGGATCAGAACCACACTATGCTCTTGCAAGTTGTGACCTTCACCACCAATGTATGAGCTTACTTCGAAGCCATTGGTCAGACGAACACGACATACTTTACGCATAGCTGAGTTCGGCTTTTTAGGTGTAGTGGTATAAACACGGGTACAAACACCACGCTTTTGTGGACAAGCTTCCAAAGCAGGGACGTTGCTTTTTGCAAACTTGTCCTGCCGTGGCTTGCGCACGAGCTGGTTAATTGTTGCCATTAAATACTCCTGGTTAATTGATACCCAATAAACGTGAAAAATCCGCACCCCAAAAATGGGGTCGCGGAATTCTAATGGTCAAGCTTTGAGCTGTCAAGTTTATCAGTCATCTGCTGCCATTTTCAGCAGCAGATTAACAAATAACTTAATCCTCTTTACCTGACGCACCCATATTCAAGGCATCGGTTAGCGCCTGTTCAGCGACTTCTGCACTCATGGATGGTTCTGCTACCTCAGTAACAACTTTCTGGCGCTGACGCATACGGTTCTGGTGGTAAGCAAAACCAGTACCCGCAGGGATCAGACGACCAACGATGACGTTTTCTTTCAAACCGCGAAGCTGATCGATTTTGCCACCGACAGCTGCTTCAGTCAGAACACGCGTGGTTTCCTGGAATGAAGCTGCCGAGATAAAGGAATCGGTCGATAGTGATGCTTTGGTGATACCCAACAATACACGCTCGTACTGTGCAGGGATCTTGCCATCAGCTTCCAACAGACGGTTGGAAATATTCACTCGAGCCAGTTCCACTTGTTCACCTTCTAAGAACTCGCTGTCACCAGGGTTTGCGATCACACACTTACGCAGCATCTGGCGAATGATATTCTCGATGTGCTTATCGTTAATCTTAACCCCTTGCAGGCGATAAACCTCCTGCACTTCATTCACAATATAGTTCGCCACATGGTGGATACCACGTAAACGAAGAATATCGTGTGGTGACTCTGGGCCTTCCGAAATAACCTCGCCTTTTTCAATACGCTCACCTTCGAACACATTGATTTGACGCCATTTCGGGATCATCTCTTCGTGTGCATCACCTTGTTCTGGTGTGATCACTAAGCGACGTTTGCCTTTGGTTTCTTTACCGAAGCTGATAACCCCTGAGATTTCAGCCAAAATAGCTGGATCTTTTGGTTTACGCGCTTCGAATAAGTCAGCAACCCGTGGCAGACCACCGGTGATATCGCGAGTCTTCGAGCTTTCTTGCGGAATACGAGCCAACACATCGCCCGGCTGAGCGGTGGCACCATCGCGAATTTCGATGGTAGTAAAGCTTGGCAAACGAATTTCTTGCAAGCCGCCATCGTCAGTTGCCAGGATAAGTTTTGGCTCTTTGGCGTTGGCTTTAGCCAGATCTTTCACCACAGTACGGGTCAGACCAGTCAACTCGTCTTGCTGAATTTCAGTATTGGTGTCATCAACATCGCTGAAGTTCACTTTGGCGCTACGTTCAACAATGATTGGGTGGGAATGCGGATCCCAGTTCGCTACGATCTGGCCAGATTCGATTTTGCTGTTGTCATCTACAGTCAGAATCGAACCATAAGGCAGTTTGTAACGCTCTTTCTCACGACCCAACTCATCAAATACCGTTACTTCAGCAGAACGCGAGGTAATGACAATTTTGTCATTGGCATTGCGCACGAACTTGGCGTTGTGCAGCTTCAAGGTACCAGCATTTTTCACTTGCACACTGCTTTCTGCAGAGGCCCGTGATGCCGCACCACCAATGTGGAAGGTACGCATGGTTAACTGGGTACCCGGCTCACCGATAGACTGTGCAGCAACAACACCAACCGCTTCACCCTGGTTGATCAAATGACCACGTGCTAAGTCACGACCATAACACTTGGCACAAACACCAAAGTCAGTATTACAGGTAATTACAGAACGTACATGGACTTCATCAATGGAGTGCTGTTCCAGCACATCACACAAGCCTTCATCCAACATGGTGCCATCAGCAATCAGAACTTCATTGCTGGCAGGATCAACCACATCACCCAGTACAACCCGGCCAAGGACTCGCTCGCGCAAGCCTTCAACCACGTCGCCACCTTCGATAAGCGGTTTCATCCAAATCCCTTCAGTGGTACCACAGTCATCTTCGGTTACAACCAAATCCTGAGCCACATCAACCAGACGGCGAGTCAGATAACCTGAGTTCGCGGTTTTCAATGCTGTATCGGCCAAACCTTTACGCGCACCGTGGGTCGAGATGAAGTACTGCAATACGCTCAAACCTTCACGGAAGTTCGCTGTGATTGGCGTTTCAATGATGGAGCCATCTGGTTTTGCCATCAGGCCACGCATCGCAGATAACTGACGGATCTGAGCTGGTGAACCCCGAGCGCCTGAGTCGGCCATCATATAGACGGAGTTAAAGGACTGCTGTTCGGTCTCATTGCCATCGCGATCGATGACTTTCTCTTTCGATAAGTTATCCATCATCGCTTTGGACAAGGTTTCGTTGGCAGTAGACCAAATATCGATAACCTTGTTGTACTTTTCACCGCCAGTGACCAAACCTTGTTGGAATTGGTCCTGAATTTCAGCAACTTCGGCTTCAGCTGCATCGATGATGTCTTTCTTGGCATCTGGGATGACCATGTCATCAATACCAACCGAGACACCAGATAGCATGGCGTAATGGAAACCGGTATACATGATTTGGTCAGCCAGGATAACGGTATCTTTCAGACCGATCTTACGGTAAGCGCCATTCAATAATTTTGAAATTTGCTTTTTACCCATTGCCTGATTGACGGATGCAAACTCCAGCCCTACTGGCAAAATGGAGTACAAGATGGCACGACCAACCGTAGTATCAACCACAGCGGTATGCTCTGTCTTGGTGCCTTCTTCATCGGCCAGCAGTTCAGTAATACGCACTTTGACCCGGGCATGCAAAGCCGCATGTCCACCACGATAGGCTTTTTCGGCTTCTTTCGGGCTCTTGAACATCATGCCTTCGCCTTTGGCGTTTACGGCATCACGTGTCATGTAGTACAGACCCAATACAACGTCCTGTGAAGGTACGATGATAGGCTCGCCATTAGCAGGTGACAGTACGTTGTTGGTTGACATCATCAAGGCACGAGCTTCGAGCTGTGCTTCCAGCGTCAAAGGAACGTGTACAGCCATTTGGTCACCATCGAAGTCGGCGTTATAGGCCGCACAGACCAATGGGTGCAATTGAATAGCTTTACCTTCGATCAGGACCGGCTCAAACGCCTGGATACCCAATCTGTGTAGTGTTGGTGCACGGTTCAACAGTACCGGATGCTCACGAATGACTTCGTCCAGCACGTCCCAGACTGCACCTTCTTCGCGCTCAACCATTTTCTTAGCAGCTTTGATGGTAGTAGCTAAACCACGACCTTCCAATTTGCCATAGATAAACGGCTTGAACAGCTCAAGCGCCATTTTTTTCGGTAAACCACACTGATGCAAGCGCAGTGTTGGACCTACGGTAATCACCGAACGGCCTGAGTAATCGACCCGCTTACCAAGTAAGTTTTGACGGAAACGACCTTGCTTACCTTTAATCATATCGGCCAAAGATTTCAATGGACGTTTGTTGGTGCCAGTAATGGCCCGGCCACGACGACCGTTGTCCAACAAGGCATCCACAGACTCCTGCAACATACGCTTTTCGTTACGTACGATAATATCAGGTGCAGATAAGTCGAGCAGACGCTTCAGACGGTTGTTACGGTTGATCACACGACGGTATAGATCGTTTAGATCCGAGGTCGCGAAACGACCACCATCCAATGGTACTAAAGGACGTAAATCTGGTGGTAACACCGGCAGTACGGTCATGATCATCCACTCTGGCTTGTTACCAGAGGTATGGAAGGCTTCCATCAACTTCAAACGCTTGCTGATTTTCTTGCGCTTGGTTTCTGAATTGATGGTAGGCAGCTCTTCACGCATCATTTTGATTTCGTTTGGCAAATCAAGATCGCGCAGCAAATCTAATACCGCTTCTGCACCCATCTTTGCTTCAAACTCATCGCCGTGCTCTTCCAGCACGTCCAGATACTCTTCTTCAGTCAGCATCTGACGACGCTCTAAAGAAGTCATACCTGGCTCAGTCACCACGTAAGATTCAAAATACAGCACACGCTCAATATCACGTAACGTCATATCCAGCAACAAACCGATGCGGCTTGGCAGAGACTTCAAGAACCAAATATGTGCAACCGGGCTTGCCAGCTCGATATGGCCCATGCGCTCACGGCGTACCTTGGTCAGAGTGACTTCAACGCCACACTTTTCACAGATCACACCACGGTGCTTTAAGCGTTTGTACTTACCGCACAAACACTCGTAATCTTTTACCGGCCCAAAAATACGGGCACAAAACAAGCCGTCACGCTCAGGCTTAAAGGTCCGGTAGTTGATGGTTTCAGGCTTTTTCACCTCACCGAATGACCATGAACGGATCATGTCGGGCGATGATAAACCGATTTTAATCACATCAAACTCTTCGGTCTTCGTTTGTTGTTTCAGAAACTTTAATAAGTCTTTCACCTTAGCTCTCCTGTAAGAGGGTAAACCGATGGAGCCCTGAATCGCCGGGCCCCATCACGTACTGGAACGTGGGGTTTATTCCTCTTCCAATTCGATATTAATACCGAGCGAACGGATTTCTTTCATCAGTACGTTGAACGACTCTGGCATGCCAGGCTCCATCCGGTGATCGCCATCTACGATGTTTTTATACATCTTAGTACGACCATTGACGTCATCTGATTTCACCGTCAGCATTTCCTGCAGCGTATAAGCTGCACCATATGCTTCCAGTGCCCAGACTTCCATCTCACCGAATCGTTGTCCACCGAACTGTGCCTTACCACCCAGCGGTTGCTGAGTAACCAGGCTGTAAGAACCAGTAGAACGAGCATGCATCTTGTCATCAACCAAGTGGTTCAATTTCAACATGTACATATAGCCGACGGTTACTTTACGTTCAAAAGCATTACCGGTTCGGCCATCGAACAGTTCAATCTGACCACTGGAAGGCAAGTCAGCCAGTTCCAGTAACTCTTTAATTTCACTTTCTTTAGCACCATCAAATACTGGAGTTGCGATCGGGAGCCCCTTACGCAAATTACCGGCAAGACGCAGCACTTCATCATCAGTGAAGGTGGTGATATCGACCACCTGACGCGACTCCCCTAAACTGTATACACGGTTTAAGAAATCACGCAATTCGCTGAGCTTACGCTGCTCTTTCAGCATGGTATCGATTTTTTCACCAATACCACGTGCCGCCAGACCTAAGTGGGTTTCCAGTACCTGACCAATGTTCATCCGCGACGGTACACCCAATGGGTTCAGTACGATATCAACCGGACGTCCATGCTCATCGTACGGCATGTCTTCTACAGGCACGATGGTGGAAATAACACCTTTGTTACCGTGACGACCAGCCATCTTATCACCAGGCTGGATACGACGTTTCACCGCCAAATACACTTTAACAATCTTCAGAACACCAGGCGCTAAATCATCGCCCTGGATAATTTTGCGACGCTTCACTTCGAACTTTTTATCGTACTCGGTACGAATTTCTTCGTACTGAGCCGCCAATTGCTCCAGATCGCTTTGTTTCTGATCGTCAGCAACGCTCTGATTAAACAGATCATCACCTTTAAGTGTATTCAACTTGGTACGGTCTAGCCCAGAGGCTTCCAGCAAGTTGCGGGCACGGTCGAAAATGCCTTGCTCAAGGATACGGAATTCTTCATTCAGATCTTTCTTAGCCTGACGGATTTCCATGTCTTCGATTTCACGCGCACGTTGATCTTTCTCAACACCATCACGGGTGAATACTTGAACATCAATCACGGTACCGTTGACAGAGTTAGGTACACGCAGTGAGGTATCTTTCACGTCAGACGCTTTCTCACCGAAGATGGCACGAAGCAGTTTTTCTTCCGGCGTCAGCTGGCTTTCACCTTTCGGCGTTACCTTACCAACCAGAATGTCACCACTCTTCACTTCAGCACCGATATAGACGATACCGGCTTCATCCAGTTTCGATAGCGCAGATTCACCAACGTTCGGGATATCAGCGGTGATCTCTTCCGGGCCAAGTTTGGTATCACGAGAGATGCAGCTCAGCTCTTGAATGTGAATGGTGGTTAGGCGATCTTCTTGCACCAAACGCTCGGATAGCAAGATGGAATCTTCGAAGTTATAACCATTCCATGGCATAAATGCCACGCGCAAGTTTTGCCCCAGAGCCAATTCACCTAAATCGGTAGAAGGACCATCTGCCAACACATCGCCACGCTCAACCGGCTCACCACTGTCAACACAAGGGCGCTGATTGATACAGGTATTTTGGTTTGAACGGGTGTACTTGGTCAGGTTGTAGATATCGATACCCGCTTCACCAGCGACCATCTCTTCTTCATGCACCTTAACCACGATACGGCTGGCATCAACATAGTCAATAGTTCCACCACGTTTTGCCACCACAGTAACACCAGAATCTTTGGCAACCACACGCTCAACACCAGTACCAACCAATGGCTTATCAGCACGTAAGGTCGGTACCGCTTGACGTTGCATGTTCGAGCCCATCAAAGCACGGTTAGCATCATCGTGTTCTAAGAATGGGATCAAAGCTGCAGCAACGGAAACGATTTGCTGAGGCGCGACGTCCATGTATTGCACCTGATCAGCTGGCATCAAGGTGAATTCATTTTTATGGCGGCATGGTACCAGTTCTTCGGTCAGGCGATTTTCGTCACTTAAATCGGCGTTCGCCTGAGCGATGACAAAATTACCTTCTTCGATGGCGGATAAATAATCCACTTCATCGGTCACGATGCCGTCTTCAATACGACGGTAAGGTGTTTCGAGGAAACCATAAGCATTGGTTTGCGCAAACATCGATAATGAGTTGATCAGACCAATGTTTGGACCTTCTGGCGTTTCGATAGGACAAACCCGACCATAATGCGTTGGGTGTACGTCACGGACTTCAAAACCAGCACGCTCACGCGTCAGACCACCCGGGCCTAAAGCAGAAATACGACGCTTGTGGGTTACTTCCGACAGCGGGTTGTTCTGATCCATAAACTGCGACAATTGGCTGGAACCGAAAAACTCTTTCACTGCAGCCGAAATTGGTTTGGCGTTGATCAGATCCTGCGGCATGACTGCATCCAGATCACCAAGCGACAAACGCTCTTTTACTGCACGCTCAACACGGACCAGGCCGACACGGAATTGGTTTTCAGCCATTTCGCCAACGGAACGAATACGACGGTTACCTAAGTGGTCGATGTCATCGACATCGCCTTTACCGTTACGAATGTCAATTAAGACCTTCATGACAGCAAGGATGTCTTCTTTCGACAACACGCCTTCACCGGTATTTTCATCAAAATCAACGCGACGGTTGAACTTCATCCGGCCTACGGTGGATAAATCGTAGCGATCTTCTGAGAAAAACAGATTGGAAAATAAGGTTTCAGCAGCATCGCGCGTTGGTGGCTCACCAGGACGCATCATGCGGTAAATCTCAACCAGCGCTTCAATACGATTTGAGCTTGGGTCGATACGCAGGGTTTCAGAGATGTACGAACCTTGATCCAAGTCATTGATGTACAATGTCTCGAAGCTTTTGTAACCCGCAGTTGCTAACTTCTCAAGCAACTCCAGCGTCAGCTGGGTGTTGGCGTCAGCTATGACTTCACCGCTGTCTTCATCAATGTACGTCTTCGCCAGTACCCGGCCGATCAGATAATCAGCAGGCACTTCCATCAAACTCAGGCCGGTTTTTTCCAGCTGGCGCACGTGACGGGCTGTAATACGACGACCCTGTTCAACAATGACTTCACCATCGTTATCGATGATATCAAAAGCAGCCGTTTCACCACGCAAGCGATTCGGTACCACTTCCATCATGAATTTGCCGTCCTGAATATCAAAACGGGTATTCTCAAAGAAAGTGCTTAAAATGGTGTCGGTATCGAATTCCAGGGCACGTAGCAAAATAGTCGCCGGCAGTTTGCGACGACGGTCGATACGGACGAATAAATTATCTTTGGCATCGAATTCGAAATCAAGCCAGGAACCACGGTACGGGATCACCCGCGCGTTATACAGTACCTTACCTGAGGAGTGAGTTTTACCGCGATCATGGTCAAAAAACACACCAGGACTACGGTGAAGCTGAGAAACAATAACCCGCTCAGTACCATTGATGACAAAGGTACCGTTTTCAGTCATCAGCGGGATTTCACCCATGTAGACTTCTTGTTCCCGGATGTCTTTAATCGTACCTGGCGCTTCTTTGTCGAACAGCACCATCCGTAACTTCACACGCAAAGGCGCAGAGTAAGTCACACCACGGATTTGGCATTCCTTGACATCAAAAACCGGCTCGCCGATGCGGTAGCTGACATACTGCAATTCCGCACTACCTGAGTAGCTTTTGATGGGGAATACAGAGCGAAATGCCGCTTCCAGGCCATAATCACCTTCAGGATCTGGCTCAATAAATTTGTTGAATGACTCGATTTGAATCGACAACAGGTATGGCACATCCAGTACTTCCGGACGTTTGCCGAAGTCCTTACGGATACGTTTCTTCTCAGAATAAGAGTAAGTCATGGGGTTCCTCAGCTTGCTGATTTTTTTCCCAACCATCCTTTTACGGGTGGTTTTTATGGCAATAGCAGGTTGCCATCAGGGGTGGGGAAATCAAAGTCCCACAGCGCAAAAAGGCCGGTGATTATTTAATCACCAGCCCAGCCTGAAAATTCAGGCAGTAAGACGGGTCAAGCCCGAATTACTTGATTTCAACAGATGCACCAGCGGCTTCAAGTTCCGCTTTAAGCGCTTCAGCTTCATCTTTCGAAACGCCTTCTTTGATTGGAGCAGGAGCGCTCTCAACCAAATCTTTCGCTTCTTTCAGGCCTAAACCTGTAGCACCACGTACTGCTTTGATCACAGATACTTTATTGCCACCGATACCAGCCAGAACAACGTTGAACTCAGTTTGTTCTTCAGCAGCACCACCAGCATCACCAGCTACTGCAACAGCAGCGGCAGCAGCAGATACACCGAACTTTTCTTCCATAGCGCTAACCAGCTCTACTACGTCCATTACAGACATTTCAGCGATAGCGTCTAGAATTTGGTCTTTAGTCACAGACATGCTCAAATTCCTACAATTAAACGGCATTTAGCCTAAATTAAACTCTTACCACAAACAACGCAAAATTACGCTGCTTGCTGCTCTTTTTGATCGCGAACCGCGGCAATGGTACGTACCAATTTGCCAGCTGCTGCTTCTTTCATCGTGCTCATCAGACGTGCCAATGCTTCCTCGTACGTAGGTAGCGTTGCTAACACATCCACACTCACCGTTTCACCGTTGAACGCTGCACCTTTCAGCTCAAACAACTTCTCTTCTTTAGCAAAGTCTTTAAAAAGACGCGCTGCTGCACCTGGGTGCTCTGAAGAAAAAGCGATTAATGTTGGGCCTACAAAGGTATCGCTCAAACACTCGAAATCAGTGCCTTGTACTGCACGACGGGCCAAGGTATTGCGCACAACACGCATCCAAACGCCATTAGCACGGGCCAGCTTACGCAGACCAGTGATTTTATCGACAGTGACACCACGAGCATCAGCTACTACGGCAGAAAGAGCACCAGTTGCGGCTTGCTGGACTTCAGCAACAATTGCTTTTTTGTCATCAAGCTTAATCGCCATTGGCTCTTAACTCCTGGTTCTTCCAGACTTTCGTCTGGCTTTCCAACACATCATCGGCGACATGCCGATGCGCGATTTACGGTGAGAGCCAGAAGAGTTTAAATACAATTCTGGGGCTAACACCGTCTGCGTAGGCAAGTCATTAAGCAGTAATTATACTAATTTACTGCACCTACGGTCTTGGACGGAAGCTGGTTTCTTTGCAAGAAATCAACCAGCTTCTACCCTAAAAAACGAGCGCGAGATTATATAATAAAGCTCACACCCTTGTAAAGCATGCTCTAGTGAAACATGCTTTTGTAAAACATTATACCGCAGTCGTTAGTGACGACTGGTTCAATGCGATACCGGCACCCATAGTAGAAGAGATGGTCACTTTCTTAATGAACACACCCTTTGCTACTGAAGGCTTAGCACGTTTCAGTGCGCCTAATAATGCTTCTAAGTTTTCTTGCAACTGCTCAGCGTTAAAATCCACTTTACCAATGGTAGTATGGATAATACCGTTTTTGTCGTTGCGGTAACGAACCTGACCCGCTTTGGCGTTCTTAACAGCTTCGGCAACGTTTGGCGTTACAGTCCCTGTTTTTGGGTTTGGCATCAGGCCACGTGGACCTAAGATTTGACCCAGAGCGCCTACTACGCGCATTGCATCCGGAGACGCAATGACAACGTCGAAGTTCATCTCGCCTTTCTTAACTTGTTCGGCCAGCTCTTCCATACCCACAATATCAGCACCTGCTGCTTTGGCAGCTTCAGCGTTGGCACCCTGAGTGAAAACAGCAACACGAACGTCACGGCCAGTACCATGTGGTAATACGGTAGCGCCACGTACGTTTTGATCAGATTTACGTGCATCGATGCCCAGATTTACAGCAACATCAACGCTTTCAACGAACTTAGCAGTAGCCAGCTCTTTTAGTAACGTGACAGCTTCCTGGAAATCGTATTCACGAGTCACATCTACTTTAGAGCGGATCAGTTTAGCGCGCTTAGATAATTTAGCCATGTCTTATCCCTCCACCACTAGGCCCATTGAACGAGCAGTACCCGCGATAGTACGCGCGGCAGCGTCATGATCTGCAGCTGTCAGATCTGGCTCTTTCAATTTGACGATTTCGTCGATTTGCGCCTGAGTCACTTTACCAACTTTCTTGGTATTAGGTTGACCAGAGCCGCTTTTCAGACCGGCCGCTTTCAACAACAAGAACGATGCTGGTGGCGTTTTGGTTTCGAAGGTAAAAGAACGATCGCTATAGACAGTAATAACGACTGGGATCGGCATGCCTTTTTCGATGCTATCTGTCTTGGCGTTGAAGCCTTTACAGAATTCCATGATATTGACACCGTGCTGACCCAATGCTGGACCAACTGGCGGTGACGGGTTTGCCATACCGGCTTTAACCTGCAATTTAATTAATGCAGTGACTTTCTTTGCCATAGTACACCTCTGCTTAGGGTCTCAGCCTCGTAAATGCGAGGACATTTACTCAAGCGGCTCCCCTTGGTTAAAAAGGCCGCAGATCATAAAGCAATCTGCGGCCGGAATCAATGAATAAAAATTAAGCTTTTTCGACCTGACCAAATTCCAAATCAACTGGTGTAGAGCGACCAAAAATAAGTACCGAGACTTTGACTCGACTCTTTTCGTAATCGACTTCTTCAACCACACCGTTAAAGTCGGCAAATGGACCTTCAGTAACACGCACCACTTCACCCGCTTCAAACAATGTTTTCGGCTTCGGCTTGTCGGCATTATCTTGCAAGCGGTTCAGAATGGTATCGGCTTCTTTTTGAGAAATAGGCGCAGGGCGATCAGAAGTGCCACCAATAAAACCGAGCACACGTGGTACACTTTTAACCAAGTGCCAGCTTTCTTCGCACATTTCCATTTGCACCAGCACATAGCCTGGGAAGAATTTACGCTCTGATTTACGCTTTTGGCCAGCCCGCATCTCTACCACTTCTTCAGTAGGGACCAAGACTTCACCAAATTTGTCTTCCATCTCGTTCAGACGAATATGTTCACGCAACGAGGTTGCAACTTTTTGCTCAAAGCCAGAAAAAGCTTGAACGACGTACCAGCGCATCTTACCCGCCATAGCTTAAACTCCTAAACCGGTGAAGAATGAAACCACACGCAATAAAATAGCGTCGAGCCCCCACAGCATCAGACCGACAATCAAGGTGGCAACCATGACGATAATGGTGGTTTGTGTCGTTTCCTGACGGGTCGGCCAGACGACTTTGCGAACTTCTGTCCGCGCGTCTTTGGCAAAACCAATAAAGGTTTTCCCTTTCGTCGTTTGCGCTGCAACCAAACCAGCAGCTGCAATCAGAGCGACCAACGCAACGGCCCGCTCCAGCGTCGAAAATTCGAACATATAATTGCCCAACACGATCAGGGACAGCAGTACGAAGACGACCAGCCATTTGACGGTATCCAGACTGCTTTTTGGGCTCTCACTCGTTGCACTCATGCGTTCACTCACCTCAGCTTGGCTTGATGGATACAAACCAGTACAGCAGCACGGATCTAGGCTGCAAATAGTTGGCAGGGGCAGAGGGATTCGAACCCCCAACCGTCGGTTTTGGAGACCGCTGTTCTACCAATTGGAACTATGCCCCTACAAAAAACATTGTGCTGACCATGATCAGCATCGCAAATAGCCGCTCATTATACTGCCTCAGGCTCTGATGGCAAGTGTACTGGCGTGCATTCAAACTTATTTCCTACTAGCGACGTAAAAAGGGCTCAATTGAGCCCTTTTTATAGTTGCGTTGTACTGTTAGGCGATGATTTTAGAAACAACACCAGCACCTACGGTACGACCACCCTCACGGATAGCGAAACGCAGACCTTCGTCCATCGCGATTGGAGCAATCAGCTCTACCACGAACTTCAGGTTGTCTCCAGGCATAACCATCTCTACGCCTTCTGGCAATTCTACTGCACCAGTTACGTCCGTTGTACGGAAGTAGAACTGTGGACGGTAACCTTTAAAGAATGGAGTATGACGGCCGCCTTCGTCTTTCGACAACACGTACACTTCACCTTCAAACTTGGTGTGTGGCTTGATTGAACCTGGCTTAGCTAGTACCTGACCACGCTCTACGTCTTCACGCTTAGTACCACGCAACAACGCACCAACGTTCTCACCAGCACGACCTTCGTCAAGCAGCTTACGGAACATTTCAACACCGGTACAAGTCGTCTTGGTCGTATCACGGATACCTACAATCTCAACTTCTTCACCAACTTTGATGATGCCCTGCTCTACACGACCAGTCACTACAGTTCCACGACCAGCAATCGAGAATACGTCTTCGATTGGCATGATGAATGGCTTATCAATCGCGCGCACTGGCTCTGGAATGTAAGTATCCAAAGCGTTGCCCAATTCGATGATTTTCTCTTCCCACTGTGCTTCGCCTTCCAATGCTTTCAGAGCTGAGCCCTGAATCACTGGCAGGTCGTCACCCGGGAAATCGTAATCAGAAAGAAGTTCACGAACTTCCATCTCTACCAGCTCTAACAGCTCTTCGTCATCGACCATGTCACACTTGTTCATGAACACGATGATGAAAGGAACACCAACCTGACGTGATAACAGGATGTGCTCACGTGTTTGTGGCATAGGACCGTCTGTCGCTGCAACAACCAGAATTGCACCATCCATCTGCGCCGCACCGGTGATCATGTTTTTCACGTAATCGGCGTGGCCTGGGCAATCTACGTGCGCGTAGTGGCGTGACGGTGTGTCATATTCTACGTGCGACGTGTTGATGGTGATACCACGGGCTTTTTCTTCCGGGGCTTTGTCGATTTGATCAAATGCAAATGCCTGACCGCCGTAAGTCTTTGCCAACACGTTGGTGATAGCTGCAGTCAGAGTTGTTTTACCGTGGTCAACGTGGCCGATCGTGCCTACGTTTACGTGCGGTTTGTTACGTTCAAATTTAGCCTTGGCCATAATTAAAACCCTTTCTTAAACGGCGGTTCATGCGTTAAATATGATGGAGTTACGAGAGACTAATCAAAAATGGTGCTGATACCCAGAGTCGAACTGGGGACCTCATCCTTACCAAGGATGCGCTCTACCGCCTGAGCTATATCAGCATCTTAAATAGATTGGAGCGGGCAGCGGGAATCGAACCCGCGTCATCAGCTTGGAAGGCTGAGGTAATAGCCATTATACGATGCCCGCTGTCTACTCGTAGCTATGGCTGACGAAATGGTGGAGGGGGAAGGATTCGAACCTTCGAAGGCTGAGCCGGCAGATTTACAGTCTGATCCCTTTGACCACTCGGGAACCCCTCCACTAATGGTGCCGCTTATCCGAGTCGAACGGATGACCTACTGATTACAAGTCAGTTGCTCTACCAACTGAGCTAAAGCGGCACTACGTCAGTGGGTGCGAATTCTAGTAGAATGACCGGACGGGCGCAACAGAAAAAAAAAGAAATTGGTAAATTAATTGATTGAATGGCCAATTCTTAGCCAAATCGTTCAACTTTCGATAAATCGACTAAGGCCATTGAATAATAAATGGGGTTGTACATCGAGCGGATAAGCTTTCAGGTAGCCTTGCAAAAGACCAGCATCACCTCCGGTTAATACCATCTTGCTCATCGGCTTTAACTGCCAGCCCTGCGCAATAGCGCCGAGTACCGACGCCAAACAGCCATTTTGTAAACAAGACACGGTATCATTGCCATGAGCTAAACGCGCTTGATGGGTATCAGCGTTAAACACTTTGGCCGTTTTTTGCACCACACTTTGTTGTTGAAGCTTTAATCCCGGTAAAATCCAACCGCCCTGATGCTGACCGTCGGCTCCGAGCCAATCAATAGTCACGGCAGTACCGGCATCAATCACCACGCAATCAGTGTTCGGGTATAGCCAATTCGAACCCAGCATCGCCAGCCAGCGGTCGACGCCCAATAAATGCGGTTGGCTGTAACAATTACGGATACCAAAACGATATGCCTCACTTTCAATCTGACGCCATGGCTGCTCAGCTAAGGTAAATTGTTTCTTCAGCGCCTGCACCTTGTCCTGACCTGCAACCGCGGCATAATACACAGCTTGCACAGCCGCACTATCCAGCTCATCTTTTTCAACATCAAAAGGAATGAACTGCCCGGCTTGCGCCGCAAGCATCGCTTTGGTACGAGTGTTGCCTATATCTAACAGTAAATACATAACTTGCATGGCCCTTGAATGAACGTGCAGTGACTGTAGTCGCTATGATAAGCCAGTTTTAAAAGCTAATGCTGAGCATCCGCCCGAAGACTTAACTCACCACCGTGATACAGCTGTTTTTTTCCTTGATGCTCGACAATTAAGTTACCTTGAGCATCGACCCCGTGGCAAGTACCACTGATTTGCTGCGTGCCCTGCACCAGCCGTACCGGCTGACCTTGAAATAAATCGCGACGATTAAACTCTGACTGAAAAGCCTGAAAGCCATGCTGCTCAAATCGTTGCAACTGCTTTATACAGCACTGCTGCAGGTGAGCAATCAGCTGGTTGCGATCCAATGCTCCCGCTAAAGTGGTTAGATCGATCCATGGCTGGCCGATATGCTGCAGAGCAGATTGCGCAGGCATTTGTACATTGATCCCCATACCAATGACCAGCTGACACTGACCATCACTTTGGCCTGATAACTCAATCAACACACCTGCAAGCTTCTTCCCATCGCCATAAATATCATTTGGCCACTTTAGAGCTGGTTTCAGCTGGTACTGTTGCTCCAGTAGCTCTGCCACCGCTACACCAATCACCAGACTCAAGCCCATTGCTGCCTGAATGCCCTGCTCCAACTGCCAATACATGGAACAATAAAGATTGGCCGCAAAGGGTGAATGCCATACGCGGCCATGACGTCCCCGACCAGTGGTTTGCGCTTCAGCAACCAGACATTGCCCTTTCAACAGTTTGTCGCCCCGCTGTAAGCGCTGCATCAACTGACTGTTGGTGGAGTCGACGATCGATTCAACCTCAATTTGTGCACTGCCAGGCGGTTGAAAATGAACAATTTTCTCAGCACTTAGCAGTTGTAATGGTTGCGCCAACCGGTAGCCTTTCCCCTTCACTTTAAAGAGTTCAAGGCCAAACTGTTCCAGTTGTTGCATATGATTGGCTATCGCAGTCCGGCTCAGCTGCAACTGCTCGCCCAGCCAGGAGCCCGAATAAAATTGCCCATCCGCCAAATAACGGATCAGCTGCTGCTGAATTTGCCAGCCACTTTGTTGCTGCAGTGTCATCAGAGATCCTCTCGAACTGGCTGTGCTAAAGGCATTCCAACCAACTGTACTTCTGGCTCCAGCGCTACCGCAAAACGGCTATGTACCTGATGCTGAATTTGCTCAATCAAGGTGAGTAAGTCCGCTGGCTGGCCCTGTCCATAATTAACAAGCACCAATGGCTGTTTGTGATAGCAGCCGACATCGCCTACTTGTTTGCCTTTAAAACCCGCCTGATCGATCAACCAGGCAGCAGGGACTTTGCTATAGCCATTGCCTTGGGGAAACACCGGCATGAATGGGTAACGCTGCAGCAACGCCTGAGCTTCTGCATCGGTCAGCAGAGGGTTTTTGAAAAAGCTGCCGCAATTGGCTATCACCGCTGGGTCCGGCAACTTTGCTTGCCGGATCGCAACCACCTGCTGAAATACCTGCTCAAGACTGCAATCAGCAGCCAGCTGATCCAGCCCATGATAGCTCAGCACTCGCCGTGGTTGCTTTGTTAACTCCAGCCCCACTGCAACAATCACGCCCCGCCCCGCCATCTCACGCTTAAACACACTATCACGATAGCCAAAACGGCATTGCTCCACCGTCATACGCTCCAATTGCTGACTCTGCCAATGATAAAAATCAACGTACCGACAACGATCGGCCAGCTCAACGCCATAAGCACCAATGTTTTGCACCGGCGACGCCCCCACAGAACCTGGAATTAATGCCAAATTCTCCAGCCCCCACAAGCCTTGCGTCACCGTCCATTGCACTAATTGGTGCCAATTGTGACCCGCCTCCACGTGCAGCTCAGCCCGATCATCATCCAGCCATGTCAGCGTTTTTTCACTGGCTAAATAACGGCATAAGGCGGGCAAGTCGCCACCAATAAACACGGTATTACTACCTTCGCCGTGTACTCTTGGTGTCGGCGATAACGGCACCTCTGCCAAATCAGCGCTGGAGTAACAGTGATACACGGTTGGCAAGATTGCGGCTAAACGAAAGGTAGAAAGGAGACGGCCATCTTGCTGTTGAAGGATTTCCATAACGGTCCTGACACTAAAAAAACTAGCTCTATTCTAAACAAAGACATCCGCGAACACTATCACCAACATCGTTTTGTTCTTTTCGATACGGCATTTGTATTAATGTTGCTTGTAGCCTTGCCATTTGCAGCATAAAATAGCCCATCAACCTTTCGTTGGTCTCAGGGGCTTCCTGCCCTGATTGTGCTTTTTTCTTTCACTGTTTTTTCGTTTGGAGTCTTTATGCAACGGCTGCGTGATTTATCGCGTCGTGTTGAGGCTGTGTATGGCGAAATTGCGGATACGTATGCCCGTTATCAACAACAACGTGGACTCACCTGTCCAAGCGGTTGTGGTAACTGCTGCCAGTACCCAAGCATTGATGCAACGGTACTGGATATGTTACCGCTGGCGTTGCACCTGTTTGATCAGGGCAAAGCCGAATCTACACTAGCACAACTTGAAGCGGATCCGGCATCGTCCGGATGCCCGATGTACCAACGTTTGTCCTTTGATGGCATGCAAGGGCAATGCACCGTCTATGCCCAACGCCCTACTTTATGCCGGGTCTTTGGCGTGGCCGGTTATCGCAATAAGCATGGCCAACCATCGCTATCGACCTGCAAAGTACTCAAGCAGCAGCACCCTGTTGCCTTCGAGCAGACATTGATCGCGCTGGAATCTGACCCGCCACCGATGCTAACCTTGGCTAAGCAGCAAGTCGACCAATTGGATTATGACTTGAGCCGCGACAACCTGCCCATCAGCCAAGCTTTGCAAAAAGCCTTATTAAAAGTGCTGTTTCAGGCTGGTTATTCAGAAGTGGCTACCGGACAACAGATTGCCTAAGCATGAGCACCCTTTGATGCGCGGCGCTGGTACCATAGCTGCATAGTGCTTGCACTTGGCTATCAGCCTGTGTCAGGGTACCACTACACCACACTGACTTCGCTGCTATGGAAAACGTTCATTACCAAAAAATCTGGCACACCGTACTGCAAATCCCGGTCGGCAAAGTCGCCAGTTATGGCCAGATTGCCGATTTAGCTGGTTTGCCGGGGCGTGCCCGGCTGGTTGGCAAAGCGCTTGGCTATGCGCCAAAAGAACTGGCCGTGCCTTGGTATCGGGTTCTTCGTAGCGATCGCAGCCTGGCTTTTCCTGCAGGCTCCGACACAGCCAAACGCCAGCGTGAGCTGCTGCAGGATGAAGGGGTGTTGCTTCGCAACAACAGAGTCCGTAAAGAGGATCTATGGCAACCGGATTTAGCGGAGTTGTTGTTTAAGTTGAAATACTAGAAGTACTAACAATACTGCTGTCTAGCGACAAAAATGTTTGCCCGTTAACTCAATTTTCGACAAAAAAGTTTGCCCGCTAACTTCTAAATCCATGGTTGACGCGCCTAACTAAATTTTTGAGTCATTGGCAACCCTCTGAAGCAAAGTAAGAGAAATAAGCTCGGCTTTCATTAGATAAAAGCTCTCGTCTTATATAACATCACAGAGACTTAGATATGTCTGTCAAAAGACAAAAGAATGGCACAAACTTACCCTTACTTATCCTTCCAAGGGTCTTCCTGCCATCTGGAGTGATGCGTTCAAGATATGTAGGGAAAAGAGCATTCTTACCGTACAAGGTTTGCCCCTGCGACAGTAAGTCACGTGCTAATTTACCTGATTCGGAATCACGGCTAACTTCTTCTGATAAAGCCAAAACATTAAGAGGTTCCGCCAAGGTCTTTCCTTCCTGTCAGTTTCAAATCGGAGGCCTGCAACAGGCTAATGTTGCAAAGTATAACTCAGCATTTCATAAGTTTCCCTGACTAGAAGATGCAGCTTCTGTAAGAGCAAGGCGTTACAACCCATTATTTGCTATAATTGAATAAAACAAATTCAAGAGCCAGTTAGTAAATGCCTTATTGCAAAACGACGTTTCAAAAGGTAATGCCAGAGCAGGTTAGCCTAGTACTCTCGACTTTCGCCAAGGAAAATTTTGTTGGTGGACAAGCAGCTTATACATTATGTGACGGAAGTTATTCAATTGATGCTGGCGAAAATGACATCCGAGCAATTTATGATAAGGAAGCATCCACAGTAAAATTTATTTGTCGTAGTAAACGAGAAATGGCATTCTACGACAAGAAGCTTCTGTTCTTTGCCGCCAAGTACAACATACCATTAATCTTGAGCTTCTAAGCTAAATATTTAAATCACCTTATAAGTTGTAGTAGCTCACATCTGATCTTACAGATTAGACTTAATCTGACAGCCTCCTGTAAGCGAAAAGCGGACATTAAAGCTCACATTTGCGGCTTGTTTGCAGCGCAGCGGAAAACCAATCTGGCAAAATGCGCTTGTTAGGCTTTTTCATCTGACGCATTATTCAAACTTCTTAGAACTGCGCGACCTAAATTTGTTAGATACCATCGAGGTTTTGGGCTTGTAGGCTCTATTCCTTTTACCTCGTCTACGAGAGTGATATCTTTCATTTCTCTCAAGCGTCGCCCAATAATTTCTCTGCTATTTACTGCCATACCAAGCTGTTGAGCAATACCACCAGAGGTTCTTATTGTATATTTGCTCCCATCTATAGCTGACAGTATTTTTATATCTCTATCATTTAGCTTTGATTTTACTCTTTCTACTTTAAAATCATAAGCTTCGTTTGAATCAATTTCTGGCTCTTCTGACCTTTCAATAAGAGGTTTAACATGCTCTTCATAACTATCTACTTTTTTGTCGATGGATTCAGTTTTTTGTTTCAGATCGTTTAAAATCTTCGATGACACGCCATTGATAAATGATCTTGAAAAAATCGATGCAACCATGCAAAAGCCAGCCAGAATAAAATAGCTTTCAGTGCTCTTACTTGATTCAAGGAGCAAGTTGCTCGATATCATACTTAAAAATAGCGGAACCATTACCGACGCAGAAACACCTAGCACTATGCTTTTAGCAACCGTTCGGAACTCAAATTTCAAATTATCATCAGAAAGAAAATTAGCCAAGCCGCCAAGAATTCCCGTCATGGCCATTATTAATGCAACAGTTACCTCATGAGTCATAACGTTCTCTGATTCCTAGGTTAGCCTAATGCTCGCATTTGCTGCTGGTTTGCAGTGCAGCGCGAAAAAGGTGCCAGTTTACCCAAGCACTGCAAGCTACACTTGTTAGGCAGTTTCAACTGGGGAGAGCCATTCAATAATTTTTAAACGGTACAGTTCCAATTGTCCGTATGCATTGTTGAGGTCTGCTAAGTCTTTCCATAAGTGCTCTGGAAGTAGCTCCTCCTCAGATTGTTCTCGTTCACCTTTACTGCCACGTAATTTTGAGTTTTTGCGAAGTAAACCTGACTCACCAACATCAGTCGTCCAATCATAATAATTGGAATGAACAATCTCGTTCCTTCTTTCGCCTAGCCTTTGAAGCCATACAACCAGCTTGTGAAAACCAGTATTCTCTTCTTTGAAATCTCCGACTCTCACGGACGTAAAACGTCGAAAGAGAACATCAGCTGTTTTGAGTCTGGCTAAGTTATCTAGCTCGTTCATAAGTATATGTGCCATTTCTTCGTCCTTTGCTTGTACAAGCATCACTATAATTTCTTTAACACAGTCTTCCAGCTGCTGAAAAGTCACTATAAATTTTCCGAGGAGATGATATGAGTCTGAACTATTCATTTTTTATGCCTAACGCTCGCTTAAACGGCGAGCAACTTGTTGCGAGTCCAGCGGCCGTAGGCAGCGATGTTTTAGGCGATTGTTATATGCCACTTTGTTAACGATAAGACGCATATGACCTTTTACCAAAAAGATATGAAAAAAACAGACATATAATTGGAATCAGGTACAGTAGCCAAGAGAATTGCTCAAACATTGCCTCAATTGGCTTACCCGTAAAGTTTTGTTCAATTCCACGAATCCATAAAAACGACTTTATGCCCAAGAGAACAAAAAACAAGCTGACACCTAAACCAAACTGCCAGATGCACCCAGTTAAATCCCAGAGCTGATCCAGTAGCTCCTCAGGAATTGATTTATTGCGTCTGCGTCCCATGTTTAATACTCCTATCGTGCCAGTGGCATTTAACGCCGCCAGCAAGCGCGGCTTTGCAGTTCAGGCGCAGCCGCAACGAAATAGCCGTCGGTTTGACTAGCGTGGTTATGTGACGATGCGTCTTTCAATTGCAATCGCAGACTCTTGTATACTTAATTCAGTACTGTTGATGCGGAAAGTTTCAACTCCGGCAATATCCACTGAAAAATCAAACCGGTTCAGATATTCCTCAAGGTATTCTTTGGACTGGATTTTATTTGTATTTTTCCGATTATCACTGGTTACTCTACGCACATGCTCATCAAAATCGCAGGATAGCCGAACAAAATCTGCCTCAATTTCGTATTCTTTCAGCAATTCGAACAGACCGTCGATAAAATAGTTGCTTGCTGGGTATACATAACAGAATGTAAAAACAACTCCAGTGACATTCTTTTCGATCAGCGTCCTAAAAGCATCTAAGAAAATTTTGCGCTGATATTTCTCGAAGCCGTTATTCCCGAAACCCACAACAGCGCAAGCAATATCAAAAGCCAAATGCTGTGGGAATAAATGCCACCCATTCTTCTTTGCTAATTCACGAGCGATACTTTCTTTTCCAATACCTGATGGGCCGTAAATCATTACAAATTTCAAGTAAATCCTCCTTGAGTTACATAAGGCTTTTTCGTCGACCAGCGCTTAAGCACAGGTTAGATTGTCATTGTAAATTTAATGTCCAAAACATTACATCGCTTTTTTAAAACTTACAATAACTTATAGGTGCAGTTGATATTTGTGTAAACTACAAATACGGGTTAACCCGTCTAAGACGCACAGGAGGTATCAAAAACCGAACAGGATATTTTTACAGTATTGATAATGTGGCGAAAGGTTAAACACGTCCGCTTCACGAACCAATCGGTCACTACTTGTAACGGGCAGCAAGGAGCGAATAGCAGACATAACGCACACCGCAAGACTTGCGTCCCGATTTGGTATAAGTAGAGTGACATGCCCTTTTCATTCCTACGTCTTGCAATTAATTAACGCTTGATTAATTTTCTATTGTCCTCATTTAAGGTTAAGGAAATTATGCAAAGGAATGAAAATGGTACATATTAATGATATTTTTGAAACCAAATCAGTAAAAAGGACTATTGCACTATGTGTGTTCACTTTTGGGATTTATGTAATTTATCGGCTTTTTTTACTTACGAGGCAAGTTAATAGAAATGTAAAAGAACCGATATCTAGTTGGTTCGTCGCAAGCGCTGTTTCAGTACATTTGATTTCTCTTTTTGGCCTTATCATTTACTTTACCGCAATCGGAAATCCTGACCTGCTTTTATTCTCAAAGTTAATGCATCTTGTTTCATCAATTTTTCATATTACCTGGCTAATAAAAATCAGAAATAGAATTAATTTATTAACCGGTGTCGGTGAGCGAAGTAAGTTTTGGCTTAATCCTGTTTTAAGTTCATTTCTACACGTGATCTACTTTCAATATAAAATCAATCAGTTATTACAAATTAATAGCGAACAACAGCAAGCCGAGTGCCATTCGATATAGCGATGGCCATTAACAGCGCTTTAGTGACTTGAATAGACAGCATCTAATTTCATAGTTATTTTGTTTCTAATTGAGGGTTGGCATGAGTTCTCAGCTTTTTGATTTTCTACTATATCTTGCCCCTTGGATTACTCTTTCCTTGTTCCTAATAGTTTTCTTTAAGCTAACAGTTTGGGTAAAGAAAGGTAAGAGGAGTGCTATAGCTGTAGGTTTTGTACTTCAAACTTTTCTACCTAACCCAAATGTTGAACGGAGAATTGATGTGTTAGTAAAGCAAGAGCAAACGAATGAAGATAATCACGATGCCAGTAAAAACTGATTATTAACTTAGATTCTTTAGTACAACTTCCGCTTTTGGCACTAAGCTGCTTGGCGGCGAAGTTCAACGGCCACAATGAGTGAATAGCGGACGTTTAGCCGCGCAGTCGTAGAAAGGCCCCCTAGACCCGATGAGACGACAACAGCGTTTAGTTAGATTTTATCGTACAAACTTGGCTGTATATCTAGTAAATACCCAACCTGACATAGTTTTACCATCCCCGTATGAATATGTTACTTCAATCCAGTTTCTGTCTTTTGACAGTATAGTTACCACTTGTCCCAGAAGCAGTTCATCTAGTATTTCAGACTTAGTAGAAGGTTCAGACCTAAGTCGAACATTATTGCCCGTTATGAATCGTAGTCCTTCAGTCGTGACGTCATTCAAATACACAGGTATTTCTTTGATTTCTTTTACTTTTTCTCTATTGGTTAAATTGTTACCCTGCAAATACGACTCAATGACTGGCGTGAGAAAATTGGCTGATATGCTGTTAACCTGCGGCAACAAAACTTGAAGAATAATAAATAAAAATATGGCTTGTACAAGTGGGGACAGATTCCCAAATACGGCAGCTAAGGATGCTGGACTACTTACATTATTGAATTCCTCGACCGCTATCGTCAGGTCTGTCTCTAAGTTCTCTACCTCGAATGGAGAGAATTTAGATCTCTCGATTGAATCAAAAATAGCTGACAAAGAACTTGGATTTCTCAACATCATGGAACTAGTTTTGGCAAAGCTGGCAAGAGTATTTTCAATTGTAGGAAAATTTGCCATAGCAGCTATTGCATTATCAATTGCCCGATGTTGAGAACTGAATGATTCTAATGCCCTCCCTATCGCTGCGGGCCGAGCTACAGCTGCTATTACACTATCTATTAGCCGTTGTTGAGAACTTAATGATTCCAATGCCCTCCCTATCGCAGCGGGCCGAGCTACAGCTGCCATTACACTATCTATTAGCCGTTGTTGAGAACTTAATGATTCCAATGCCCTCCCTATCGCAGCGGGCCGAGCTACAGCTGCCATTACACTATCTATTGCACGCTGTTGAGAACTGAATGACTCCAATGCCCTCCCTATCGCAGCGGGCCTAGCTACAGCTGCCATTACACTATCTATTGCACGCTGTTGAGAACTGAATGATTCCAATGCCCTCCCTATCGCAGCGGGCCGAGTAACAACGCCCAGTCCTTTGTTATGAGATAGATATTGGCTAAGGTCGGTCTCGCTCCGCTCGGGCGAACCCAAGTCCTCCGCCTCCGTTAATTCATTTGATTTATTTTCAGCCATATAACTTCTCTAAAATGCAATAATAGTGAATCGCCAACAATAAACTAGACATTTTCTGGCCGCTTTTGGCACCAAGCAGTCAGAGCGCTACGAGCAATTTGCGGACGTAACGCCTCGCGAACGGTGCAAAGTAAGCAGCCAATTGCCCCGCTTGCAACTTTTTACATTTTTATGCGCTAATAGTTTTAGTTGCATGTTTTTTAGCCATCCAACCAAAAATAAGAGTTAATACAAAATAGTACAGAAGACCTATTACTAAAGTTATAGCAATCCATACCAATGGTGAGAGAGTTTTGAACAACTCTGAGATTTCTTCCCATGCACCTGAGCCTAATACGACTGGGATGACAATTAGAACCCCTAAAGCTGAGATTATAAAGGACGAAAGCAGACAGCCTAGGGAAAGGAGCCTTCTTTCTTTAGCGGACGGCGCTCTACCTAACTCTACTACAAATTTGATAGCTGCGGCGTAACCTGATCCAATCAATATGGCCATATTTGCACTGGAACCAAGATCAATATCAAATCCATAAGCCAACACATTTATTACACACATAAATGCAGCGTAGTACCCGCTAAAAACAAATACGTATCTTTTGATATTTACGTCTTCCTGACTCATTATTCAAACTCTCCTGAAATGCAACGCATCGCTAAACGGCTGCTGTAGCGTAGCCTATCCAAAAGCCTACACCAATTTATACCCATGAGTTTACCTAAAATCAATAACTTGAAAAGCCCATCATGCACAAAATCTGTTTGAAATTTAACACATTGATAAAAAGTCACAACAATACACGTGATTTTTAGTGGGGGTTAACATGGCCAGAGCACCTAAACGGTTGTCTACCGGTCTATTGAAGCTGAATCAAACGTGGGCATGTGTCTGCTGTTGGCACTTGGCTAACGAGTTAGGCGACGCTTAAGCCAACGTTGAGCTAAAATTGACTTCACCGCCTCATGTCGAACAGTGTGCCTAACTACCAGTCGTTAGATATCAGCCGAGATTTCAAACTTTGGGGCTATTAATTTTTGTGTACTGGGTTTGTCGATTTGCCAAGCAATTAAATTCACCGGTATTCTGGGCTTTAACAGATCATCAAACATCACAGGATTGGTCACACTCTCATCCAGCCAGCTATTTAGGAGTTCAGGTTGTGGCGGCAATATCAATGGCATCGATTTAGAATGAATGTCTTTCAGTTTTGTGTGAGGCGGTAAGGTGATCACTGAACAGGATAAAGCGCTCTCACCCGTTTCTGAATTAAACCACTCACGACACAAACCGCCCATGAATAAACCACCCTGTTTGGCGACCATATCGTGATAATGAATAGGTTTGCGGTTCACATATTCTGTTTCACCAAATCCTTTAACCGGTATTACGCAGCGGCTATGCCGAAAGGCCTGATAACCCGCTGAGTTTTTTACATTAAGTTTGTCGTACCGGGTGTTGAACGAGGTGTACTTAGAGGGTTTAAAGCCAGTATCCGATTTATCGAGTAGTAACCACCAGATTGCGGTATCCATCCGGCGCACGCCTTGTTTCTCACGAACGATACTGACAGGTTGAGTGGCACGGATAAACCGACTGAATATGGGCTGATTGGCAAACAAGCTTATTTGCAGACCCTCGCACAACTCAATCACATCCGGGTCGTCGATAACATTCAGTCTGCCGCACATACACCAATACCTTTATAGCCTGTTATTCTGAATCTTTATTCGGGGTGATGACGTCCGGTCGTGACTTTAGAAAATCCTCATCAGCTCGTTCAGCATCAATAAGAGATGACCAGCTTTTGCGGATCGGCGTGATAATCAGACATTGCCCCTCACGACATATATCAACCTTATCTACTCCACTGAGTTCAGCCTCAAACTCCTCCGGAATAATTAGAATGTGACTGCCATCGCTGTCTTTAACAAGTTCTGTTGTAACCATAAAGTCGCTCCACTATGCCGCCAGTAACGTATTAAACAGATACCAGCAGAATAGCAGTAAATCCGCCAAACGACAGGTTCTCATGGCAGTGCAAATTGAATTCAGAATACGCCTGCTAAATCCTCATCAAACGTTATACCGGTAAAGTCATGCTCTTCAAATGCAGATTTAAATTTGCCTGTGGCAAAAAGTGCATGACACCCATAAAGCAAAGATTTGAACACTGCTTTATTGGCGATATCGCGCCGCTTAAAAACCAGTTCGGATAGGCCGCACTCAATACCTTCCTCATACCTGTGATGTGTTTTAGCGAGATCTTCTTTTGCAAATTGCAGCGAGACGAACAGATACATGGGCAAATTGGCAACATGCAGAGGTAAAAACTCGCCTTCATTGGCAAGTACAGGACTCAGCGCTTTATAAGCACGCTTCGATAGTAGCAGGTATGAACCCCAGAACGATACGTCCGGTACATGTCGGACATTTTTATATTGAGGTGCCAGTGCACATCTGACAGGCGTCCAGCGGTCGCTCAATTTCTCGTTGGTACGAGGTTGTCGCCTGATAATAGAAAAGTCTTCATCACCAATTATATCGGCGAACTCAATCAAGCTTAATTGTGGGACTTCAACGCTATATTCCAATGGTTTTAGCCTATACACCTTTGACATGTGTTTAACCCCTCCATGGTCGTTCTTTAATAACACCATTCTGTGTTAATTTTTAATCACTATATTTACATATATTTTTCATAATGTAGACTAAGTCAGACTTATTCTGCAAGGAGCAACATGTGAAAAGTGCTGAACCGGTATACCTATCCGTAAATGAAATGGCCGAGGATTTCACCAACGTCACCGGTAATAAACAGTATGGTCAGGCAGCCGCAATGGCATACGCAATTTATTACCGTGATACCGTTATTGACACGGTGCGTTACCAGCGTGGCATTATTGACCAGCAGGCGCTAGAACGCAGCCGTCATATCCGTTGGATGCACGCACGCAAACATAATGAGAAACTGTCAAACAACATGCTTTCTGCCGGACGCCAACGACAAAAGAATATGGCAGCACATCACATTGTTGCTTGGGATCACCCTCGTGCGGCCAAATCACGAATTCGTCTGGCAGCTTACGCTATTGATATCGATAATGAGTGTAACGGCGTTTTCCTGCCCCGCTTTCAACGGCATTGCCCGCATGAGTACCTTCCGAATGCACAACCGCATTCAAAGACTCACACTGAGAAGTATTTTCTCAATGTCGAGTTCCTACTTGAAGCGACGATTGCAGAAGGCATGGGCCGCAATGCTATCATCTCAACACTGCGTGATGTTGCAGAGGAGCTTGAAGATGGCGAGTTTCCGCTTCACAAGAGGATAGCAAATGTCTGAAGTTATGGCTGAAACAAAGATTTTTAGTGTGTTTGCGGACGTGGAGCAATACGCCATGCTGCAAGAATCAGCACTTGAGCTTATTATGCAGATAGATGAGCCTGTTGGTCTTTATGGTAAACCGCTCGCAGAGAAATGGGCACCGATGGATGTCACTTGGTTTTACAATCCTGATGAGCGCGTAAAACCACAACCGGACATTGCTGCATTTGGTGCGACAGCTTTCGCTGCATCCGCAGAGACATGTGAAACACTGAAACCTTTAATTGCCGATTACGTTGAGTTTCTACCGATCAATGTCGATGGCAGGCGTTGGTACATCATTCATGTACTGGCACGAGAGAATGTTTTCAATGAAGCTGAGTCACAACGAAAGATAAAGCGCGACGGCACCCCAAGTCGAATTTTCAAAAAACTGGTATTAGATGCTGACCGAATTTCCGAGGGTGTATTGTTTCGTGTTGAAGGTTTGAGCCTCGGTATTTACAGTACTAATAGGCCGAACAGTCTTATGTCTGTAGTCCAAAAATTAGGATTAACAGGGTTGGAGTTTCAGCAATAGCTATAACTACAACGGAGTTAACGGCGGCTTTAACTTTAACGAATAGCAAAAACGCTTCGCATCGGCGGCGTGGCCGCACACGTCAGACTTAATCCGCTCCCTTGAGACTGGTCTTGCTCGTAAATAACGTTGTGCGATTTCCGACTTTAAGCGGCAATACCTTTTCTCATCGTCAGTCAGATGCAAGCATCCTGAGGACGACTATTCATACCGCCATCACTTGAACCTGAACTGGACGTCTTTAACCAAGAAACTAAGAAATGCTGTTAGAAAATCAGGCGTTCAAAGGACATAACCGCATATACTTTCGGGTATTCCTTTGCTACCCAGCTACTCAAAGCGGGAACAGACATTCGCACTGTCGGGAGCTGTCAGGACATACTGATTTGAAAACAACTCAAATATACATGCATGTTTAGGGCAGCATTCATCTGGGACAACGAGCCCGATAGTTAGGCCGTTTAGAGCTGAAACAAACCGAGATCAATGTCCGATTTGGCACTAAGCTGCTAATTAGTAAACCGGCAACGAAGAGCGTGAAACGGACATTCGCACTCCAGACCAATAGACTTAACTCATTGACCAAATCAGAAGTTAAACCAATTGTTTAGATTTCACACCAAAGAGTGGTTTATGATGCATCTACTGAACTAGTGGTAATTCACCATGGAATTAAGGTTAAAACATATCCATGATGGACAAACCTTAAGGTTTATCTGCCCCGAAGGGCCGACGTTTATAAACATAAGCCTAGTCCGTCACAAGGTTTAGCTTAATAGCGACAAATAACCTTACTAAAAAATAGGTTACTACACCTTTGCTTGCTTATATAATTTAGCTAAATTATATAACATCCTTTTATTCAGAGAGCTGCTATGCGGTCAGAAGATATATTCGAAAAAATTCGTACTGCGCTGGAACTTGCGCCTAGAAATCAGTACACGGCAGAACTGCATCTACAAATGCTAAAGTATGCTGATGAGCTAAAGAGTATAACGGCGAAGGAATTCTGTGACGGTGTCGGTATAAAAAAAAGCTTCGGAACAGAGTTCAGTAAAATGAGAAATCTGACCTCTCGTCTTAAATCGGCTGGCTTAGATACTGAGTTACTTTAAAACTAGTTTGCGTGAGGCGTAATACATTGATCATAAAAAATTTAAAAGTAGAGGAAGGCTTCTTTGGCAACCTAGACTTGTCGTTCACTAAAGGCCTTAATGTACTTATTGGAGGAAGAGGTGTCGGTAAAACCTCAATAATAGAACTACTAAGGTTTGGACTCGCTTCTGGTAACCTGTCGGTCAACTCCAATGACTCAAGCGGGCATGCAATTTCAATTTTGCAGTCTTCTGGTCGGGTTTCAATTGAACTTGAACACGAAGGTAAAATAATTAGCGTTTCTCGTTCCGCTATGGATAAGCAGCCAATCTTTTCTGAACCATTTATGCCTCCGATAGTATTCTCACAAACAGAAATCGAAACCATCGGCCTAAATGCAGAAGGAAAACTAAATCTAGTAGATAGTTTCATTCCAGAAATCCAAAGCGAAATTGGAGTAATAAATAACTTAAACAGAGAGCTAGCGAGCAACAGTGCGCAATTAATACAATTACGAAGAGAGCTAAACGAGCTAAGAGAGAAGACGGCTTCCTTAGACGCATTAAGACAGAGAGAACAATTCTTGCAGGCTCAGCAAGCTAATTTTGAAAAACAAAATCAAGCTGTTGCTAATAGTCAGAAGAACTTAAATGAGGTTCAGGGTCGATTAGCAACCTTAATGGTCGACATTCAAAACTTAGAAACAATAAAAAGCCTTTTAAACGCCAAAATTCATAGACTTTCAGCTCTAATCGCTGAGCCAGCTTTACCTCAGCTTTATACTTCAGAAGCCTCGAATTTAAATTCGTTGCTTAAAGATTCTGGGGAAAGAGATGAGCAAGCAATTAACAATGTTATTCAAAACAATATATCAACATTGAGTAACGTTGAATCTATCTATCAACAGCTTACCTCCCTCAGGTTATCCCTAGATGTCAGCGCTCGTGAAAAGAGAACCGAGGTCGAAAGTTATACCGAAGGTGCGGGAGCAGTATTAAGCGAACTAGGAAGGGTTAAGCAAGACATCGCTCGACTAGAAAATTTGAATCATCAGGTATTTAGCAAGGAAAATCAACTAGCTATTACATACCAAAAATGCCAAGACTTGCTCGAAAAAATATACAGTATCAAAAACTCTATATTTGAGAAGAGAAACGCCGTCGTACAAAAACTCAATGTAAATCTGTTCCCATCAATTAAGACTTCTATATTACGTCATGCGAACTTGGCGTCTTATGCTGAAGCACTTGAAAATACTTTAAGAGGGTCAGGATTAAAATATAAAGAATTGATTCCTGTAATTGTTGAGCGAATATCTCCAGCTTGGCTGCTTTACTACTCGCATGCGCTTAAATACGAAGATTTTTCTAGTGCAATAGGTGTTCCAATAGATAGAGCAACACGAATCGTCGCTTATTTAAATGAGAAAGATATAGTAAATGTACTTATAGCCAAAGTTGAAGATGTTATTGAATTTACTCTGTTAGATAACGGTATTTACAAAGATATTTCAGAGTTATCTATAGGCCAAAGATGCACCGTAGCTCTCTCCGTAATTCTCGAAAATCCTAGTAGAATACTTATTATTGATCAGCCCGAAGATCACTTAGATAATGAGTTTATAGCTCAAACTTTGATTAAAGCCATACAGCAAAGGGCGTCTCTCTCTCAAACAATATTATCTAGCCACAATGCCAACATACCTGTATTAGGAAACGCTGAAAATGTTGTAAACCTTGAATCAAATGGTCGACGTGGATACATCAAGTGTATGGGTTCTACGCGTGATAAACACGTTAAGGATGTTATTGAGGCGATTATGGAAGGCGGAAAGGAAGCATTTAAAAAACGTTCAGAGTTTTATAGTAAATGAGTATGGATCTTAATAAATTTTTGAGTGAGCTTCAAAGCTTAAGCCCAGAAAAACAAATTGAGGGGCTGAAAGCGTTGCGTGAAGCTGCCACGCCAGAGCAAAAGCAGCTGTTAAAACATGCTGCTGAAAACACCGGAAATTCTTGGTTTAAAAGCGCGCTACTCGAGATTACCAACTCTGGAAAACATGTCTCAGATATAGAATTGTCCCAACCACATGGAACAGGTGATGTTTTCGATATAGAAGCAGTAAAGAGCGATGCTATATCTGATAGCATCGGTCAAATGCTCCATGAGCTAGAACCAATTATTGGTTCTATTAGAGTTTTCGCTGAAAAAGATATTGTTAACTTCTTCCAATCCAAAACATGTGGCGAGTTAGAAAAATTGAATGGAGTGCTCGAAACATTTGAAAGTTGGCGAAGAGTTGAACAAAACCAGCCATCCAAAGAAGTTAATATTTATGAAGAAATAGTCAAAGAAGTTGATAGAATTTCTCAAAAGTCTCAAGTAGGTATTCATATAGATATCCCCAAAGATCTTGTATTTGTTTTGCCCCCTTCTTTACTGAGAATAATCATCTCAAACGCCCTCAGAAACGCAGTAGAGTCAAGTAATCAACCAACCGTAAGAGAAAAGCAATCGATCATGATTACAGGTAACTGCAATGACAAATTTATGTGGTTCACAATTATTGATGATGGTTTAGGCCTACAGAGCAAAACGGAAGTGCTTCTAAAGAGCAGACATACAACTAAGGCTGGGAACAGAGGTCTAGGCTTAGCTATTGTAGACAAAGCCGTTAGATCAATGGGGGGGAATTGGACTCTAACTAACTCCAAACCCTATGGAGCAGAGTTTTACTTTGAAATACCAGTAAGGGAATAGAATTGAATATTTTGCAAATAGAAGACGACGTCAATTGGTTTGAGGAAACGGTTAAACCACTTCTAATTGAACTAGGGGCAAAAACCGTACTTCACGAAGAAACTCATGATGATGCTATAAATACAATTAATTCTAATCAAATTGACTATGTGATTCTCGATCTTGCTATTCCATTGAATAATGATAACCCAGTACCTGATGCTTCGCATGGAATACAACTAGCTTCTTATATTCGCTCAAGATTCGCTGGGACACCAATTCTGATACTTACAGGTCAACAAACCGAAGATGCTGTAGTAAGATTTGTTGAAGACCAAGAGCTTACGACATTTTGGGATGGCAAACTAAAAAGTTTGGTGAAAGTAAGACCTAAAAGGTTAGTGAGTCAAGCAATAGAGCTGCTTTCAGAAGCAGCTAAAGAGTTAGAGGCTATAGACGCAATCGAAATAGATGAGTCCGGCTGCGAATTGAACGTATTAGAAAAAAGAGTTATTCGTATATTTTGTAAAGAAAATTCGGCGATTGCCGCAAGAGTGAAATCTCTCAATGGAGGTCTTTCATCGGCAAAAGTACTTCAAGTAACTTTGATCGGTAATAATGGAGATTCTCTGCCTTGGTCAGCACTCGTGAAAATTGATTCAAAGCACAATGTTGACAAAGAGAG
>NZ_JAUZVZ010000025.1 GCF_030717845.1 Alkalimonas collagenimarina | reverse complement strand
TAGCTCCGCCCATTGCATATCAAGCATCGGTGAATCCGGTTTTAGCTCAAATGACACCACCTCAATAACATCGTTACTGGATATAGCATCCAACGGCATGGTTTGATCCGGACCAGACTCTTTTGGGACTTCAAGCTTCAGCCAGCGTGAAACCGAGGTAATACTCCATCCTTGCAGTACTAAGGATACGATGACAATAACGAAAGCAACGTTGAAGTATAAATGCTCATCGGGTACACCGGCTAACCACGGAAACAAGGCCAGAATGATGGGTACGGCACCACGCAAGCCGACCCAGCTTATAAACAGCTGATCTTTGGCAGGGAAACGAAATGGGATCAGGCTAAGCACTACAGCAATGGGCCGAGCTATAAAAATAAGCACTGCTGCAATGGCGAGCGCTGGCAGCAAGTGTTCAAGCAGCTGGCTTGGTACGACCAACATACCGAGCATCAAAAACATGATAATTTGGCTCAACCATGCCAACCCATCATGCACCCGTAAAATATATAATACCTGCGGTAAGCGGGCGTTTCCGACCAGATACCCCATAAGATATACGGCCAGAAAGCCACTGCCTTCAAATTGAGTGGTGATGGCATAGACAAAAATACAGCAAGCTACTGCCATTAAAGGAAAAAATGCGAAGCTTAGAGGCAGTTTACGGCATAAAAACACGAACAAGCGCCCTGCTCCATAACCAACGGCACCGCCAATGATGGCTTGCTTTAAAAACACTATCAGTACTGACCAATCAAGCGCCGTGTATTCAGCCAGAACGCCTACTAGTGTTACGGTGAGCATAACCGCCATAGGGTCGTTACTACCGGATTCAATTTCCAGGGTAGAGGCCACTCGATCTTTAATGCGTACGCCACGAGATTGAAAGATGGAAAACACCGCTGCAGCATCGGTTGAGCTTAAAATAGCGCCAAGCAGTAAGCCTTGTAACCAATGAATACCGAGGATCCAAGCCGCGGCAAGGCCGGTTATGGTACAGGTGATGACCACTCCTAAAGTCGCCAGCATAGCAGCCGGTGCCAGAGCGACTCGAAAACGTTCAGGGTGCGTACGCATGCCGCCATCAAATAAAATAATAACTAAAGCGATGGAGCCGATTAAAAAAGCGACTTGCGGATTATCGAAGCTAATACCGAGGATGCCCTGCTCGCCGGCTAACATGCCAATGATCAGGAAAACCAGCAGGAAAGGCGCGCCTATCCGTGCTGAAACCAGAGTGGCAATGATGCTGACAACAAACAAGGCCCCAATGATTAATATCGTAAAATTAATGGCATCCACGCGCTACTATCCCCTCCCCTGACGTTTCTATTATGGCGCTGAAGTTAGTGCCGCCGTTTAACTTAACTCATTCAGTATAGCCTGAAGTGCTTGGGCTGGGTCATTAGCTTTGGTAATTGGCCGGCCAATTACCATGAAGTCAACACCAGCAGCTTGTGCATCGGCTGGAGTCATGATGCGTCGTTGGTCGTCTTGCGCACTGCCGGCTGGACGAATACCGGGTGTGACCAGCCTAAAGCTATCACCAAACGTTTGCTTTAATAGCTGTGCTTCTTGAGCTGAGCACACCACACCATCCAAGCCCGACTGTTGTGTCAGAGTGGCTAAACGCTTCACGTGGTCTTTAGCATCGATGATGATACCAAGCTCGGTTAGATCACTCTGCTGCATGCTGGTCAGCACTGTAACGGCAATTAACAGCGGCTTATCTGCACCATAACTTTGCAAACTATCAGCAGCCGCTTCCATCATGCGACGACCACCACTGGCATGCACATTGACCATCCATACACCCAGATCAGCTGCCGCTTTCACAGCTTTTGCTACGGTGTTGGGGATATCGTGAAATTTCAGGTCGAGAAATACATCAAAATGACGTTGTTGTAATTGCCGGACAAAGTCGGGCCCAAAGTGAGTAAACATCTCTTTGCCCACTTTCAAGCGACACTGCGATGGGTCAAGCTGGCTGACAAAATTCAGTGCTTGTTGTTGTTGATCAAAATCAAGGGCGACGACCACCGGGGAATTACAAGACATGCCTACTCCTTTTAACGACTAGCAGCACCGGCTTTAGCGACCATCGATACCGCTGATTGGCTCTACCGTTTCCCATTGCTGGCAGGAAGGACACAACCAGTATGGCTGGCGTGTTTTAAAGCCACAATTACGGCAACTGTAGAGTACTTTTTTATCCAGATAATTATTCACCAAACCGTTTACGGAGGTCAGCACTTCTGCTGCTTGCTCAGACTGTTGCTGTCGTAAATCCAACAAGCTTTGGAATAAACGGATATTGGGCTGTTGCTGCAGCTTATCAAGCAGCAATTGCTCGGCAGCAGTCACTGAGCCTTGCTGCAACAACCAGCTCGCTAAAGCAATATGAGCACTGATATTGTTGTGCTTATTGCTTAAATGACTGAGCAATTGATACCACGCATCTTTATCGGGCTGGCACTGCTCGGCCAATTTTAAAAGATCAGCGGTCCACTGCGGTTTTTCACGTAGAATTTCGCTAAAAACCGAAAATGCGAGCTCATGTTGCTGTAAACTAAATGCCAGACGCGCTAACTCATAGCGTGGCCTTATCGCCATAGGAAACTGTTCGGCCAACTGCTGCAACGGTTTCATTTGATCGATCGTGCTCGCTTGGCCCATATGCTCACAATTAATGTTCGCCAGCGCTATTTTTAATGAGGTCGAGTTGGTTTGATCAATAGCCGTATTTAGAGCAATCGCCTTGTCCCACTCATGGGTGCTGATAAAGAGCGAAATTAAGTGTTTCAGTGCCCTCTCTCGCAAAAAGTCTTTTTTGATCAAAGGGGCAAGCAACTTTTCTGCCCGGTCATACAAACCGGCAGACTGGTAATCTTTGGCCAACTCAAATTGGATCTGCTGAGCTTGTTGCTTAGGTAATTTAAGTTGATGCAGTTTTTCATGGATGCGAATGGCTTTGTCCCAATCGCCCCGGCGCCGGAATAAGTTGGCAAGCGCCAAGTAGGTATCAATGGTTGCAGCTTCTATATCGAGTAAGTGCAATAACTGCTCTATTGCTTTATCTTCTTGATCGGTTAATAAAAAATTTAAACCTGAAGATAAGTTTTTGGTGATATTAGCGCGATCTTTCAGCTCCTTGTGCTTAACGCTGTTGCGCCCCATAAACCAGCCATAAGCGGCGGCTACGGGCAGTAGCAAAAACAGAAGCTCTAACATGGGTTAAGTCGTCGTCGTTTGAGAGGCGCGCTTTTTAAAGCGGCTTCGTAAACGAAAGAGAATACTGATAAAGATACCTAGCACGACGCCAAGTAGAAGTGAAAGGACGGTGATATCAACAAGTCGTAGTTCGAATTGTGTTACCAGTACATCCAATTCAACCAGTTGCTGGTTTGCTGCGCCAAATAAAACACCGGCCAGTACCACCAGCACAATCAGAATAAGATAGACAATATTGGCCAAGGTTCACTCCATGGAACATCATGCAAACAGTTGAACTTGGTCGACAAGGGTCTGACTAGATATTACCTTTCACTCGATCGCGCAGTTCTTTACCTGGCTTAAAGTGTGGTACATATTTTCCATCCAGATCAACACGTTCGCCAGTTTTAGGGTTGCGGCCTATGCGCGGAGCGCGATAATGCAACGAAAAGCTACCAAAGCCACGTATTTCGATACGCTCGTTTGAAGCCAGTGACTGAACCATCTGTTCCAGAATTTCTTTGACCGATGACTCCATATCCTTGACTTGGATATGAGGAAAATCTGTTGCCATTTTTTCAATCAACTCAGATTTAGTCATGATATCTCCTTAAACGGTCATAGTGTGGGCTGGCAGCAGCCAGCCCACGATACGAGCCTGATTACTGATCTTTTTTAGCAGCTTTAAAGGCTTCAGCCATTGCGTTGGCACCAAAGTCAGTATCTTCCTGCTTATTGATGCTTTCAACAGCTTCTTTCTCTTCCGCTTCGAACTTCGCACGGATAGACAAGCTGATCACGCGGTTCTTGCGATCAACGCCCATCAGGCGAGCTTCGACTTCTTCACCAGCTTTCAGTGCAGAAGTTGCATCTTCAATACGCTCACGAGCGATATCAGATACGCGGATGTAGCCTTCAACGCCACCTTCCAGTGCTACGGTTGCGCCTTTAGCGTCAACTGCAGTGATTTCACCTTTAACAATAGCACCTTTCTTGTTGTCAGCAAGGTAACCATTGAAAGGATCGTCATCCAGTTGCTTGATCCCTAAAGAAATACGCTCGCGCTCTGGGTCAACTTGCAACACAACGGCATGGACTTCGTCGCCTTTCTTGAAATCACGTACGGCTTCTTCGCCGTTGCTATTCCAGGAAATATCAGACAAGTGGACCAAACCATCGATGCCGCCGTCAAGACCAATGAAGATACCGAAATCGGTGATCGACTTGATTTTACCGCTAACACGATCATTCTTGTTGAAGCCTTTAGCAAACTCTTCCCATGGGTTTGGTTTGCACTGTTTCAGGCCCAGAGAGATACGACGACGTTCTTCGTCGATTTCCAGTACCATTACTTCAACTGAATCACCCAGATTAACTACTTTGGATGGGTGAATGTTTTTGTTCGTCCAATCCATTTCAGACACGTGAACCAGACCTTCAACGCCTTCTTCGATTTCTACGAAGCAACCGTAGTCAGTTAGGTTAGTCACACGACCGCTGATTTTCGCACCTTCTGGGTAACGAGAAGCGATAGCTGCCCATGGATCTTCACCCATTTGCTTCAGACCCAGAGAAACACGTTGCTTCTCACGGTCAAACTTCAGGACTTTAACTGGGATTTCATCGCCAACATTGACGATTTCACTTGGATGCTTAACACGCTTCCAAGCCATATCAGTGATGTGAAGCAGGCCGTCAACGCCACCCAGATCAACGAATGCACCGTAGTCAGTCAGGTTCTTAACGATACCTTTGACTTCCATGCCTTCTTCCAGGTTTTCCAGCAGTTGATCGCGCTCAGCACTGTTTTCAGACTCGATCACCGCACGACGTGAAACGACCACGTTGTTGCGCTTTTGATCCAGTTTGATTACTTTGAATTCAAGCTCTTTGTTCTCAAGGTGCAGCGTGTCGCGTACAGGACGGACATCAACCAGAGAACCAGGCAGGAATGCACGAATACCGTCGACCTCAACTGTGAAGCCACCTTTCACTTTACCAGTAATGATACCGTGAACAGTTTCTTTTTCTTCACAAGCTTTTTCCAGACGCAGCCAAGACTCATGACGCTTCGCTTTTTCACGTGAAAGCAGAGTTTCACCAAAGCCGTCTTCGATAGCGTCTAACGCAACATCGATGATGTCGCCAACACTGACTTCTAATTCGCCGGCGTTGTTTTTGAATTGCTCGACTGGGATAGCGGCTTCTGATTTAAGGCCAGCGTCAACCATGACGACGTCTTTCAGAACAGCTACAACGGTGCCTTTTACAATGGCGCCCGGACGAGTTTCGATGGCTTTGAGGCTTTCCTCAAATAATTGTGCAAAATTTTCAGTCATAGGTTAGTTTTCAGTTTCATTTGCTCCACATTACATCCTGCGCAGTGGGGTTACCAGTTTGTCCAATCTCTTCCATGAGACAGGAATTGACCCAAATATTAAGCGAGATCCAGTTTGCTTTTAGCGTACTGGTACACTTCGTCCAACACCTGAGTAATGTCTTTTTCAGAGGAATCCAGCATCAGTGAATCTTCCGCTGCCACCAGTGGAGCCGCTGCTCGATTGGTATCGCGTTCATCTCTAGCTTTGATATCGCTCAAAAGGTCGCCGATTTTAACATCGAAACCCTTGTTTTTCAACTGCAAATAGCGTCTCTCAGCACGAACTTCTGCACTTGCTGTTAAAAATATTTTTACTTTGGCCTGAGGAAACACCACAGTTCCCATGTCACGGCCATCTGCAACCAGGCCAGGAGTATCCCGAAAGGCCCGCTGACGACGCAACAAGGCCTCGCGAACCCGGGGTAATGCTGCTACTTTAGAAGCTGTCATACCGACTTCTTCGCTCCGAATGGCAGAACTAACATTTTCACCTTCCAGAATAATGCGCACTTCGCCTTGCTCGTCGGTATTAAACTGAACATCAAGATGAGCCGCCAAAGGCTGTACAGCATCTTCATCTTCTGGATCAATGTGGTGATGAATAGTCGCCAACGCCAACACGCGATAAATCGCGCCACTATCCAAAAAATGCCACCCTAGTTTTTGGGCGAGGAGTCTGCTTAAAGTGCCCTTTCCAGAACCGCTTGGTCCATCAATCGTAATGACGGCAGCTTCATGTGGCATTCAACCCTCCAGGTCGTAATAGATAAATTTCAGCGCCATAGTATACAGGGTTTTGTACAAAAATACCTGTGAAGTTTTTGTATCGTCTAGGGGAGTGACCAAATGAGCTTGGTCCTTTGCTCCCCACAACCAGTGAGCTGATTCAATCTGAAAGCGATTGAAATAAAGTGAAGTAATTCGGAAAGGTTTTGGCGGTGCAATCTGGATCTTCAATAGTCACAGCGGTCTCACTGAGTGCGACCAAAGAAAAACACATCGCCATCCTATGGTCATCATAGGTAGCAATGCTGGCATGTTGCAATTGGCTGGGAGGAGTAATCCGCAGATAGTCATGCCCTTCCTCTACCGCGGCACCTACTTTTTTCAACTCGGTAGCCATAGCTGCCAAACGATCGGTTTCTTTCACCCGCCAATTGTACACATTGCGAATGCAGGTTGGCCCTTGTGCAAATAAAGCCGTGGTGGCAATGGTCATGGCAGCATCAGGAATCGCATTAAAGTCTTTATCGATGCCATGCAGCTGGTTACGTGTTACGGAAATATAATCATCGCCCCATTCCACATCGGCTCCCATTTCGGCTAACGCATCAGCAAAATGGATATCGCCTTGCACGGCATGCTTGCCTATACCGGTTACTTTAATCGTGCCGCCTCTGATGGCTGCAGCAGCCAAAAAATACGAAGCTGAAGACGCATCTCCTTCGACCAAAATGCTACCTGGGCTTTGATAGCATTGCTTACCGCGAATTTTAAAGCGCTGGTAATCGATATTTTCAACCTGTACACCAAATCGAGCTATCAGAGCCAGCGTAATATCAATGTAAGGTTTTGATACCAGGTCACCAATAATTTCAATCTCACTATCGCCATCCAGCATAGGTGCGACCATCAGCAATGCGGTGAGAAACTGGCTGGAAATGCTGCCATTGACCCGCGCCAAGCCACCTTGCAGTGCTTTACCGCGAATCGTCAATGGTGGAAAGCCATCCTGCAACTCGTAGTCGATATCGGCTTGCCATTGCTGCAGCGCATCCACCAGATGGCCGATGGGCCGCTCGTACATCCGCGGCTCACCGGTTAGGTGAGCGGTAACATCGGAAGCAGCCAGCGCTGCAGTTAACGGCCGCATAGCGGTGCCAGCGTTGCCAAGGAATAAAGTCTGTGGTTGCTGACTGCTAAAAAAACCAGCTAAACCTTGCAGCGTGCATTCTGTTTTGTCGGCATTCAACTGGTAAGAAACGCCTAGTTGCGATAAAGCCGTCAACATGTGGCGGATATCATCGCTATCCAGCAGGTTGCGAATAGTGGTAGTCCCTTTTGCCAGCGCAGCCAGGAGCAACACGCGATTAGAAATACTTTTAGAGCCAGGCAAGTGCACGGTACCAGATACGTGAGAAATAGGTTGTAACGTTAAGGTTTTCATCCATGACTCCGCTCAAACTGTTGCATAAAGGAGATTAAGGCTTGCACCCCTTCAATCGGCATGGCGTTGTATATGCTTGCTCGCATACCTCCAACAGAGCGGTGCCCTTTTAAAGCCAATAAGCCATTGGCTTCTGCCTGCTCAACAAAACGGCTGTTCAGGCCATCATCAGCCAGAAAAAATGGCACATTCATCCATGAACGAAACTCTGGCGCGACATCATTGCGGTAAAAATCGCTTTGATCCAGGTAGCCATACAGTAAATCAGCTTTTGCCTGGTTTTTTTCTGCCATAGTCGCCACGCCTCCCTGACGTTTTAACCAGTCAAAGACAAGTCCTGCAAGATACCAGGCAAAGGTTGGTGGCGTATTAAACATGCTGTCATGCTGCGCAGTCAGACGGTAATCCTGAATGCAAGGAATGGTTCGGTGAGCCGTATTAAGTAAATCGTCGCGTACAATAACCAGCGTCAGTCCTGACGGGCCGATATTCTTTTGTGCACCAGCATAAATCAGACCGTAATCACTGATTTGAATCGGACGCGATAAAATCGTCGAAGATAAATCGGCGATAATCGGCTTCTCTGTGTGCGGTAAACCAACGAACTCGATCCCATCTACGGTTTCATTCGGGCAGCAGTGCACGTAATCGGCTTGTGCGGAAAGCGACCACTCAGCGGGAGATTGAATCGTACGAAGACCATCGCTTTGTTTCTGGCGAATATCCAGTGATTGAACCCGGCCAAATTTCGCGGCTTCTTCTGCAGCAGCTTGCGACCAGGAGCCTGAAATCACATAATCAGCCTGACCCGTAGGGCTAAGCAAATTAAGTGGAACCGCAGAAAATTGGCCTCGACCACCGCCGTGCATAAACAGCACTTTGTAATTGGCCGGGATCTGCAATAAATCACGGAGATCCTGTTCCGCTTTTTCTGCGACTGCCATAAAGGACGGACTACGGTGACTAACTTCCATCACTGAGCAGCCGTGTTGTTGCCAGTTAATTAATTCCTCTTGTGCCTGTTTCATCACGTCCACAGGAAGCATAGCTGGGCCGGCACAAAAATTATAAGTGGTCATGCTGTGTATTACTCCACACTCAAAGACAGTAATAAAAACGAGCGCCAGTGCGCTCGTTTTGGTTGAGTGTTATACTTGGTCATCCTCGGTTGGTTGTTCCGGTGTTTGGTCGCCTTGGTCGGCATCTTGTTCGGTTGCATCAGTAGCTGCTGCCGGCTCGGTACCTTGTTCAGTACTTGGTTCAGTACCTTCCTCACCTTCGGCTAGCTCAGACAACTCTTCTTCAGTAATTTCATCAATCCGTTGCACGCCAACAACCAGTTCATCAGCAATGGTGCGGATCAAGATAACGCCCTGGGTATTCCGACCTACTTCAGACACTTCCTGAACCCGGGTACGTACCAAGGTTCCTTTGTTGGAAATAAGCATGATTTCATCGGACTCGTTCACTTGAACGGCTCCGACTACCAAACCATTGCGCTCGGATACTTTAATGGAAACCACACCCTGTGTCGCACGGCTCTTCGCTGGATACTCGGTCAGGCTGGTACGTTTACCATAACCATTTTCCGTCACGGTAAGTATGGCGCCTTCTCCATTAGGGATGATCAAGGACACCACGCTACCATTTTCACGTAGCTTTATACCGCGTACACCAGTGGCGGTGCGGCCCATCGCACGAACTTGTTCTTCAGGGAAACGTACCACTTTGCCATCATCCGAGAACAGCATGATTTCATTGCTGCCATCGGTTAGACCGACGCCGATCAGTTGATCACCATCGTTCAGATTCACGGCAATAATGCCGTTACTGCGTGGACGAGAGTAATCGGTTAAGGCGGTCTTTTTCACCACGCCTTTGGCCGTGGCCATAAAGACAAACTTACCTTCTTCGTATTCACGAACTGGTAAAATAGCGGTAATTCGTTCATTTTGCTCCAGCGGCAGCAGGTTCACGATGGGCTTGCCACGAGAAATTCGGCTGGCCTGAGGCAATTGATACACTTTCATCCAGTACAAACGACCCCGATCTGAGAAACATAAAATCGTGTCATGAGTACTTGCTACCAACAGCTGATCGACGAAGTCTTCATCTTTCACCTTGGTAGCGGCTTTGCCTTTACCACCACGACGCTGAGCTTCATAATCGGTCAGTGGTTGATACTTGGCGTAGCCAAGGTGTGACAGCGTGACCACCACATCTTCTTCTGTGATCAAGTCTTCGATATTGATATCAAGTTCGTTGTCCTGAATCTCAGTACGGCGCACATCACCGTATTGTTCTCTGGCAGCATTCAACTCTTCACGAATGACTTCCATCAAGCGCTCAGAACTACCCAGAATATGCAGCAACTCGGCAATAAGCTCCAACAAATCTTTGTATTCAGCCAGAATTTTTTCGTGTTCAAGGCCGGTTAATTTGTGCAGACGTAAATCAAGGATCGCTTGAGCTTGCTGTTCAGTCAGGTAGTAATGACCATCCCGAATACCAAAGTGTTCTTCCAACCACTCTGGCCGGGCGGCGTCTTGCCCTGCCCGCTCTAACATCGCACTGACACTACCTAGCTGCCAACTGCGTTCGGTCAGACCTTTTTTCGCATCAGCCGGGCTGGGTGACGTTTTAATCAGTTCAATAATTTCGTCAATATTAGCCAGTGCAATGGCCAGACCTTCCAAAATATGAGCACGGTCACGCGCTTTACGCAAATCGTAAACGGTACGGCGGGTCACTACTTCGCGGCGGTGCAACACGAAGCATTCGAGCATTTTTTTCAGGCCAAGTATCTTCGGCTGGCCTTGATCCAATGCCACCATGTTGATACCAAACACCGTCTGCATCTGAGTATTGGTATACAAATGGTTCAGCATCACGTCGGAGGATTCACCACGCTTCAGCTCAATCACCACCCGCATACCGTCTTTATCAGACTCATCGCGCAGTGCTGAAATGCCTTCAATACGCTTTTCTTTGACCAGCTCGGCAATTTTTTCAATCAAACGGGCTTTATTAACCTGATAAGGCAGCTCGTTGACGATAATGGTTTCGCGACCGGTTTTTTCATCGGTCTCTATTTCGGTGCGGGCACGAATGTAAATTTTGCCACGCCCCGTCCGATACGCTTCTTCAATACCTTTGCGGCCATTAATAATAGCGGCCGTGGGGAAATCCGGGCCTGGCATCAACTGCATCAACTCAGGAATGGTGATGTCTTCGTTGTCGATCAGAGCCAGACAGGCATCAATGACTTCCGTTAAGTTGTGCGGCGGAATATTGGTTGCCATCCCGACAGCAATACCGGATGAGCCATTGATTAATAAGTTAGGTAGCTTGGTTGGAAGCACAGCCGGAATTTGTTCAGTGCCGTCGTAGTTTGGCACAAAGTCGACGGTTTCTTTATCCAAATCAGCGAGTAACTCGTGCGCGATACGCGCCATCCGCACTTCGGTATAACGCATGGCTGCGGCAGAGTCGCCATCGATGGAGCCAAAGTTACCCTGACCATCAACCAGCATGTAGCGTAAGGAGAAAGACTGTGCCATCCGGACAATGGTGTCGTAAACCGCACTGTCACCATGAGGATGGTATTTACCGATCACGTCACCGACGACACGCGCCGATTTTTTGTACGGCTTATTCCAGTCATTGCCCAGTTCTTTCATGGCAAAAAGGACTCGGCGATGCACAGGCTTTAATCCGTCGCGGACATCAGGCAAAGCCCGTCCAACAATAACGCTCATGGCATAATCGAGATACGAATTCTTCAGTTCGTCTTCAATATTGATGGGAACTATTTCTTTGGCCAGCTCAGTCATATTAGCGTTTTTTCCCTTGAATCAAATAGATAACCCGCTTTTTTCAATATTGTAAGTGGCGGGACAACACTGGATTCTACCACAGAAAATGACAGTTGCCATGGCTGATCGGTGCTGTTGGTTGAAAAGTGAACGGATTGTGTGGAGTTGCTTGCAGCGGACGTGCTTCACCCTATAATAGCCGAAACATTCTGGAGAGCATATCATGGCCTTATCCCCCTCTGATCCACTGCAAACGAACGTGGATCCTGCTGAAATTGCCAAATTTAATGACATTGCATCACGCTGGTGGGATCCGGATGGTGAATTTAAACCACTGCATCTACTGAATCCAACTCGGTTAGGCTACATCAATGATCAAATGGCCGGATTATTTGGCAAATCGGTGGTTGATGTGGGCTGTGGTGGCGGTATTTTGGCAGAAAGCATGGCCAGAGCCGGAGCCAATGTAACTGGCATTGATATGGCTGATGAAGCATTGATGGTCGCACGTTTGCATGCGATGGAGGCCGGTGTCGCTGTACATTACCAACAAAGTACCGCTGAGCAGTTTGCTGCCAACCATGCTGATCAGTTTGAATTGGTCACCTGCATGGAGATGCTTGAACATGTGCCTGATCCTGCCTCTGTCATCACAGCCTGCGCCGATTTAGTGCAGCCGGGTGGTACCGTTATCTTTTCCACCATCAATAAGCACTGGAAAGCCTATGCCATGGCCATACTAGGCGCAGAGTACATCATGCAGCTGGTACCAAAAGGCACCCATGACTATGCTAAATTCATCCGTCCTTCTCAACTGATGCGTTGGGCCGAGGATGCTGGCCTTACTATCTGCGGTGCCAGCGGTTTGCATTTCAACCCACTTACTTCTGAATTTAAAGTAGGGCAAGGAGTGGATGTGAACTATTTTGTGGTGGCAAAAAAACCAGCGTAATCATTGCTATTTTCCTACGAAAAAAAAAGTTTTATTTCGGCAAAAAATACTTGCTTTCGAGCCAGCCCAAAGCAGAGTTGGGCTGGCAGCACACTCCCCTAAAACCGTTGCAAAGCCTGTACCATAATTAAGGTTTTTGAACGCTTGCAAATACAGTGAATCCACACTATCTTGTGATCTGTTTAGTCGCCGCCCCTATATATTGTGTATTGATGCATCAGTTTGGGTGCAAAAAATAACCACCAATTACACCAAGCGGCATGCGAGTTTGAAATGGAATGCAACAGATGGGTAGAACAGCATGACTGATACATTGTATGTAACGAAACGTGATGGTAACCGTGAACCATTAGATCTCGATAAAATCCATCGAGTCATTGCTTGGGCAGCTGAGGGTTTACAGAGTGTTTCTGTGTCTCAGGTAGAGCTAAAATCACACATTCAATTTTACGATGGTATTAAAACCGCAGATATTCATGAAACCATCATCAAAGCTGCTGCCGATCTGATTGCTAAAAACACGCCTGATTACCAGTATCTGGCTGCTCGTCTGGCTGTGTTTCATTTGCGCAAAAAAGCGTTTGGTCAATTTGAGCCCCCCGCACTGTATGATCATGTCGTTAGTATGGTGGAGCACAACCGCTACGATGCTCATTTATTGCAAGATTACAGCAAGAGCGAACTAGAGCAGCTGGACAGTTTTATTGATCATGGCCGTGACTTGAATTTTAGCTACGCTGCAGTCAAGCAACTGGAAGGTAAGTATTTGGTGCAAAACCGGGTGACCGGTAAAATTTTCGAAAGTGCGCAGTTTCTTTATATGCTGGTATCGGCTTGTTTATTTGCTAATTATCCAAAAGAAACACGCCTTGGCTATGTACGCCGCTTCTACGATGCTATTTCACTGTTCAAGCTGTCGTTACCAACGCCTATTATGGCCGGTGTTCGCACCCCAACCCGACAGTTTAGCTCCTGTGTCTTGATTGAATGTGGCGATAGCCTGGATTCCATTAATGCCACCTCAAGTGCTATTGTGAAATACGTCAGTCAGCGCGCCGGCATCGGCATTAATGCCGGTCGAATTCGTGCATTGGGCAGCCCTATTCGCCATGGCGAAGCCTTTCACACGGGCTGTATTCCGTTTTACAAGCATTTCCAGACCGCAGTAAAGAGCTGCTCACAAGGCGGCGTACGTGGTGGCGCGGCCACCTTATTTTTCCCATTATGGCATTTGGAAGTGGAATCGCTGTTGGTTTTGAAAAACAACCGCGGTGTCGAGGAAAACCGGGTCCGTCATCTAGATTATGGTGTGCAGTTTAACCGGATGATGTATCAGCGCTTAATCAAAGACGATTACATTACTTTGTTTAGCCCATCCGATGTACCGGGTTTGTACGATGCATTCTTTGAAGATCAAGAAGTGTTCGAGCGACTGTATGTTCAGTATGAAGCGGACGATAGCATTCGTAAAAAACGTATTAAAGCCATTGAGCTCTTCACACTCTTCATGCAAGAACGTGCCAGTACCGGCCGTATTTACTTACAGAACGTCGATCATTGCAATACCCATAGCCCATTCAACCCGAAGTTGGCACCGGTGCGCCAAAGCAACCTGTGTTTAGAAATTGCATTGCCGACCAAACCACTAAATCACGTCAATGATGAGAATGGCGAGATTGCACTTTGTACCTTGTCGGCCTTTAACCTGGGTGCTTTGGAGAGCCTTGATGAGCTGGATGAGCTGTCTGAGTTGATTGTCCGCGCTCTGGACAGCCTGCTCGATTACCAGGATTACCCTATTCCAGCTGCCCGCAATGCCACCATGGGCCGTCGCACCTTAGGCGTCGGCGTGATCAACTATGCCTATTATTTGGCTAAAAATGGTGTGCGTTACTCGGATGGTTCAGCCAATGGTTTAACGCATCGTACCTTTGAAGCCATTCAGTACTATTTGCTGAAAGCATCGGTACAACTAGCCAAAGAATTCGGCCCATGCCCTAAGTTTAATGAAACCACCTATTCGCAGGGCATTTTACCAACCGATAGCTACAAGAAAGATTTGGATAAAGTGTGCACCGAAGCGTTGCAACTGGACTGGGATACACTTCGCCAGGATATGGTGACCCATGGGTTACGCAACTCGACCTTGTCTGCGCTGATGCCATCAGAAACCTCATCGCAAATTTCCAATGCAACCAACGGCATTGAGCCACCACGAGGCCATGTCAGTGTCAAAGCCAGTAAAGACGGTATTTTGAAACAAGTCGTGCCTGAATACGACCGCTTAAAAGACAGTTATGAACTGTTGTGGGATATGCCAAACAATGATGGTTACTTGGCGCTGGTTGGCATCATGCAGAAGTTTGTTGATCAAACGATATCAGCCAATACCAATTACGATCCGAACCGTTATGAAGGTGGCCGCGTACCCATGAAGCAGCTGCTGAAAGATTTATTGTCTGCCTACAAACTAGGGATAAAAACCTTGTACTACCACAACACCAGAGATGGCGCTTCTGACATGCAAGAAGATATGCTGGAAGAAGAAGACGATTGTGCAGGCGGTGCTTGTAAAATATAACGAATGATGCGGGTACAAAAGTGCCCGCTTAAAACCATTGCTTTTAGGAAGAGAAACACGCCATGGCGTACACCACCTTTAATCGTACGATTAATGATCAAATGAAAGAGCCAATGTTTTTTGGTAATCCGGTCAATGTTTCCCGTTACGATCAGCAAAAATATCCTATTTTTGAAAAGCTCATTGAAAAGCAGCTGTCCTTTTTCTGGCGCCCGGAGGAGATTGATGTCAGCAAAGATCGCATTGACTATCAAAACCTGCCGGAGCACGAAAAACATATTTTCATCAGCAACCTGAAGTACCAAACCTTACTTGATTCGGTACAAGGTCGCTCGCCAAATGTAGCCTTGCTGCCATTGGTTTCTATTCCTGAACTGGAAACCTGGATTGAAACCTGGGCTTTTAGCGAAACCATTCACAGCCGTAGTTATACACATATTGTCCGCAACATCAGCTCAGAGCCTCATAAGGTGTTCGATGATATTATGCTGAATGAGAACATCATGGAACGCGCGGATGATGTAACGCGTTACTATGATGAGCTGATTGACTCCTTTAATTTGTACAACTTATGTGGCGCTGGTAGCCATACCGTCAATGGTGAAACGAAAAGTGTCAGCTTGCGCGACCTGAAGAAAAAGCTCTATCTGTGCTTACTCTCGGTCAATGTACTTGAGGCGATCCGTTTTTATGTCAGTTTTGCCTGTAGCTTTGCTTTTGCTGAACGTGAGTTGATGGAAGGCAATGCAAAGATTATTCGTCTTATTGCCCGGGATGAAGCACTGCACCTGACCGGTACTCAACATATGCTGAATATTTTAGCAGCCGGTGAAGATGACCCTGAAATGGGTGAAATCGCTAAAGAGTGCCAGCAAGATGCCATTGCTATTTTCCAAAAAGCGGCTGAGCAGGAAAAAGCCTGGGCGGCCTACTTATTCAAAGATGGCTCCATGATTGGCTTGAACAAAGATATTTTGTGTCAGTACGTCGAGTACATTACCAATATCCGTATGCAAGCGATTGGTCTTAAATCGATATACTCAACCACACAAAACCCCATCCCTTGGATCAATGCCTGGCTGGTCTCTGATAATGTGCAGGTCGCACCGCAGGAAGCTGAGATTAGTTCCTATCTGGTCGGCCAGATCGACAATCAGGTAGATACCGATGAATTTGATGACTTTGATCTGTAAAGTGGCGGAGATCTGTAAAACAGTGATACGGTTATGCCAAAAGTTCGGCTGACTTCAGGAGTTGAACTTGAGTTTGATTCGCAAGCAAATTTGTTAGATGCCCTTGAGCAAGCAAAACAGCCGATGAATTACCAATGTCGGGAAGGGTTTTGCGGCGCTTGTCGCTGCACATTAGTGAGTGGCTCAATACGTTATTTGTATGAGCCACTCGCTTTTGTTCGAAAGGGGGAGTTTTTACCCTGCTGTAGTGTTCCGGACAGCGATATCGATATTGAGCTGCCATAAAACTTGGTTAGCACAAGGCCGGTTAGCTGGAAATTACACCAACCAATCAGCCTTGAGCATAATCACTTAAGAATAAGTAGATTACTGACGGATACCTTCAACGGTCAGATCCAGATACACATGCGTTGCTGCAGGCCCTAAATCATAATTGATACCAAAATCTTTCAGTGCAAATTCGGTGGTTCCTGAAAACCCGGCACGATGTCCACCCCATGGATCCGTGCCCTCCCCCATTTTTTCTGCATCAATGACCAACGCTTTGGTGACACCATTAAGTGTTAGCTCACCATGCAGATCAAAACGGCCATCGGCTTTGGCAACAACACTCGTGCTGTTGAAAGTAGCTTCAGGATAACGACTGGTATTTAAAAAATCTTCATTACGTAAATGACGATCACGCTCGGCATGGTTGCTATCCACACTTCGGGTATCAATGGTCAATTGAATACTGGATGCTGCCAGATCATCGGCATCATAACTGAACGTACCTTCAAAAGTATTGAAGCGGCCATACAGCCAGCTATAACCAAGGTGATTAACACGAAACTGTATAAAAGCGTGCGCTCCTTGAGTATCAATGACGTAGTTAGCTGCTTGCGTAGTCGTTGGTACTAATGCGGCACTGGCCAGTAATGCGGTAAGTGATGACGCTAAATAAATCGTTTTCATAGATTGCTCCTAAGGGTTAATTTTTTTTGTCTCGACCAAAAATACGAAGCAAAGTCGCATCTTTGTCTATCAGATGATGCTTAATAGCTGCTATGGCATGAAGTACCACCAAAGCAATCAGGGTGTAAGCGAGCCATTTGTGTAAATCGCCTGCGATGTCACTTTGACGCGGAAATAGTTCACCAAGAGCTGGTACTTCAAACCAGGTAAATACTTGAATGGCACGTCCATCCGATGTCGATATCAGATAGCCGGTCATCATAATAATGAAGATCAACAGATACAAAAGTACATGAGTGCATTTACTGATCAATTGCTCCCAAGGCTTATGGCTCGACAATGAGCGGGGGACCGGTGAGTACCAACGCCAAAGTAACCTTGTGGTCATGGCGATAAATAACAAAATACCAATGCTCTTGTGAATGTGCGGCGCCGTTCGATACCAACTGTCGTAGTAACTCAGGTCTATCATCCAAAAGCCCAAAGCAAAAAGCCCTATGACAGTAAGCGCTGTTAGCCAATGCAGCAGTATACTGACCAGACCATAACGAGAAGAGGTATTCTTAAACATAGACACTGTGCGTTTCCAAATTTATACGTTCAGAATACAGTGTTAAATTGGCAAATAAAGCGCAAATAAAGGCTTAATTAGTTCTATTTTTTAGAAAGCTGCGGCCAGATAGCCGCAGTATGCTGCAGAATTACTGAGTAAGGCGGATACGGCGAGTACTGTGTCTGCTTGGATCGGGCCGCTCAAGCACTTTTTGTTGCTGGGCGTAATCAATAAAGGCCTGTGCATAATTGATGTAGGTATCCTGATAGCGACCACTAGCCACGATATCTGCAAACGTTGCCCAACCATCTTGGCCGGAAGCAATAAAACTATTGGTGACCACGATATAGCTTTGCTCTGCGCGTAGAGGCTGCCACTCACCCTGTTGGAAAACCTCCAACCGACTCACCCGGTTATTATCCGCAGCAGTTAAATCAACATCAAATCGAATACCCGCACCATGCGGATAAGCACCAAGCGATCCACCAAGCGTTTGAGAATAGCCAATCGCATCTTCCAACACTTGTTTAATTTCATCTCCTGTCATTTCAAGATGAAAAAGCGTATTAGAAAATGGCAGCAGTTGATAGACCTGAGCAATCGATAATTCACCTGCTGGTAAGTCGGTGCGAACCCCCCCGCCATTTTGTAATGCAATATCAGCATGACGACTTTGCCGTAAAAAAGCTTCACTCACTACCGAGTGCAAATCCGACTGCGTTGCTTCACCACAGCTTTGTTCTCTGGCAATACCTGGGTCCATCCGACACAAGCGCTCTGGCACCATGGCGATACTTTGAGCCGCAAGCTCATCGATGCGTACGCTGTAACTTTCAAGCAGACTTTGCAAACGCGGCTCTGGCTTTACTAAACTCAGCGTTGCTGATTGCTTAATAAACTGCTGAATTTTTTGAGTATCCTCGTCAGATACAGCGACGCCGTTCCGGTTAAAATTGGAACCCACCAGCAAATGCGGCCGCCCTTCACAATGCGCCACCTTGTCACCAGAAAAATGAACGATTAACTCACCAACTACCTGTGAGTAATCTTTACCTTGTACAATACAAACCGGGTCACCATCCTGATTGGTTACCATGGTTGGATAATCGCCATCGGAGGTTAAGCCGACTTCAGTAAAGTTTCCTAATAAACTATGCGAGTCACCCCCAACAATCACATCCACCTCAGGCAGTTGCTGTGCTAATGCAATATCATTGTCGTAACCATAATGGGTCAATAATACAATTTTACCAATACCTAACTGACGAAGCTCTTCAATATAAAACCGGGCCGTTTCCACCTCATCATGTAATACTGTGCTGGCCAATGGCTGAGAGGATTGTTTTGTTTTTTGTGCAACGGTTAGGCCGATAATACCAACTTGATGCTCACCCAACTGATGGATCACATAAGGGCTAAACAGCTCCCATAGTTCATTTTCTGCCAATGGAGTTCCAATTTCAGGCTGAATATTGGCCGATATCACCGGGGTGCGGCAATCATCATCGCGCAAGGTTCTGAGAAAATTAGCCAGATGCGCATCACCATCATCGAATTCATGGTTGCCGATGACAAAGGCATCAAAACACACTTCACGCATGAAATGCGCGTCGGCATCCCCTTGAAACAGGCTGTAGTACAAATCACCAGTGATGGCATCGCCGGCATGTAGTTTTAAAAAGTGCTGATGCTGTTGTTCCAATGAGGCAATTTTTGCCGCCACACGAGGAAAGCCCCCTACTTCAACATCGGTAAATTCGCCAGCTAACCGCAGCGATATTTGCTGTTTAGCGGATAAATTAGAGTGGTGATCGTTGATATGGGCAATTGCCAAAGTAAAATCATGCTCAGAGCTCTGCTGCTCAACGATACTGCCGCACGCAGTCAGTAAGCAGGTGCCAATGAGTAGTAAAGGTGTAAAGCCTACCCGAGCAAAAGCAGGCTGTGAAAACAAAGTGCAGCGCATAATGGATCCCAAAGCAACGGTTCAACATCAATCCGCCGAGTATGACAGATTTATGTCTGGTAGTGTAACTGGCTATGACTCTAGCTTTCCATCACGAATATGCTGCTCACCACGCTGCCTGGCCAATTCGACCTGCTTTTGACGTTCAGCAAATGATGCTTTTTGCTCAGCTGTGGTGCTGTCATAGCAGTGGGGACAGCTTAAGCCTTTGATGTAGTGTTTGGATTTCATATCTTCGGCAGATAGTGGCATGCGGCAAGCATAGCATTGATCATAACTACCCTGCTCTAAACCATGTTTAACTGCGACCCGCTGATCAAACACAAAGCATTCACCCTGCCAAAGACTTTGCTCTTCCGGCACTTCTTCCAGATACTTTAAGATGCCACCATCCAGATGATACACCTCATCAAACCCCTGCTCTTTTAGAAATGCAGTCGATTTTTCACAGCGAATACCACCGGTACAAAACATAGCCACTTTTTTATGTTGCGTACGGTCCAAATGATTAGCAGCCCACTCTGGAAACTCACGGAATGAAGTGGTGTTGGGATTGATAGCGTTCTTAAAGCTGCCGATAGCCACCTCATAATCGTTACGCGTATCAATCACAAGGGTATCCGGGTCGTTGATCAGTTGATTCCATTGCTCCCCTTTGACATAGGTCCCGACAATATGAGCGGGGTCTACATCGGGCACGCCCATGGTGACTATTTCACTTTTAAGTTTAACTTTGGTGCGGTAAAAAGCGGGTTCATCAGCAAAGGATTCTTTATAACTTAGCTGATCAAAACGCCCTTCTGCGGCCAACCATGCTTTTACCGCATCAATGCCGGCACGTTGACCACAGATAGTGCCATTGATCCCTTCTTCAGCAAGCAATAAAGTACCTTTCACTTTATGCTCAACTAACAGTTGATACAACTTATCACGCAATTGTTGATAATCGGGCAAACGAACAAATTTGTACAGAGCAGCTACAACGAACATACATCACCTTTTTGCTAAGCTGGATCGCAAATCCAGGGCAAGAGCCATGGTAAAACCAAGACAAGAAAATAGAAGCGATGAATTATAACGATCTTTACAGAGACTGAAAAGGTTTCAATGTGGCAGGGTGTTATGCATGGTCATATCTAAACAATACTCACCATCCGTCAGCAATAATGCATTGTCCTCTCGCCATACATTCAGCTGCATATGTGGCTTTAACATGGCACACAACAACTCCAGTTGCTCAGCTTCGAATAAACAGCAACTGGATTTAACATTGAACGGTAAGGTATCGAGTTTGTCCTGATCAGAGTCATTTAAAAACAACATAACCTTATCAGCCAAATGACAAGCCCGGCGAAAACGTTTTTCATCCAATAAATCGACAGTGGCCCATAATGTAAAATGCTGCTGATCATCTTGAATAAATAAATCAGGGTCTTTGCCAGCGCGATGCAAAGGAGACATCACGGGTTTTTGTTCATACAAACTCAACCATGCCAAGATACGACGGGCGAAATGCTCAGCTTCCTCATCAGGATAAGGTGCAAGATAATGGCGCTGCTGCTCAAAGTGATGGTGTTGAGCGCAACTGTAATTTAAATCGAGTCTGATCACTTTGGAGCTCATCAACATCATCAGTCCCTCCTTCATTTACTGTATCGGCATATAGGTTACTTCATTGAGTCTGGTTCAAACTCAGAACACTCCCCAGATTAAATGCAAGGCTAATGCCAATAATAACAACCCCATCGCTCTGTCAAACCAGTACCCTTTCAACAACAAGAATCCCCGTACCTTCGCACGAGTCAACACCAAAGAGAGCAAACTAAACCACGCTGCAGTTGCTATAGCCATATAGATACCATAGACCAATTTATAGTGAAAAGGCGTATTCACTGAAATCACTACCGCAAACAAAGATAAAAAGAATAACGTCGCCTTAGGGTTCAAGCCATTGGTGATAAAACCAGTCAGCATCGCTTTTCTTGAGCTTAGACTTGACTCTACTTGCTCATGTTCCATCGCCTCCTTCACATCGGGTGCTTTGCTTCTGAGCGCTTGCATGCCAAGAAATACTAAATACAACGCTGCTACCACACTAAATGCCATGTACAACCATGGTGTGGTTTTGATCAGTAAGCCAATCCCCACCAATGAGTAGGTGACATGCAGTAGAATAGCCAGCCCAATACCAATGCTGGCTGATAATGCGGCTCTTTTGCCATATCGAACCGCATAGCGAAGCACGATAGCAAAATCCGGCCCCGGACTCGCCACGGCCATAAAGTGCACGACCATAATTAAAAAGAATTCAGACCAAAAGTTCATAAGCACGAGAAATGAATAGAAAAAAGCATTGTACGCTGCAACGAATGCTTGCGGCAATGGCAAAGCCAAAAGTGTCTTCCTTGCTCAAGCGTTGATCGAAGAAAATAGACATTTCATCTTATTCAAGGGTGGATTGCTCGGTTCTGGGCTTGATGAAAAACGCAAATCCTGTAAAATGTTATAACATCACAAACAATCACAACAAAAGGATCAAAGATGCGTCGTACTAAGCTCATCCTGAAACCATCTGCACTGGCGCTGTTGGTGTCTCTTTCTTTATCCACTCATGCTCAGGCTACTCAACCAGTGACAGGCACTATCGTGGATCAAGCTGGCGAGCCCGTCAAAAATGCTCGCATCCATGTTCATGGTCGTCAGCAATATGTCTATACCGATCAGCAAGGTCGCTTCGTTGTATCCGCACCATTGAATTCTGAGTTGCACATTTCAGCTCCGGGCTTTGATGGTCACTACCTTCAGGTAACCGATCAAACGACTCCACTTTCGATTCAGCTACGGCCCGGTGGTCATATTGAGCGCATGGTGGTATCCGCCTCAGGCTTGCATAAGTACAACCTTGATATGGCTACGCCGGTCAGTGTTTTAGCCGGAGAGCAATTGTCACGTCGCACGGAACCTACCATCGGTGAAACCCTGAAAAAACAACCCGGTGTCCATGGCAATTATTTCGGCCCGGTAGCCTCCAGCCCAGTGATCCGGGGCTTGGATGGTCCTCGAGTTCGTGTGTTAAATAATGGATTGGATACTGGTGATGTTTCGCGTATAGGCCCGGATCATGCCATTATGGCTGATGCCATGACCACCGAGCAGATAGAAGTATTACGTGGCCCTGCGACCTTATTGTATGGCAGTGGTGCCATTGGTGGCGTCGTCAATGTGGTGGATAACCGCATCCCGCGTCAATTGCGTCCAGAAGCCGATACCGCTATTGAAACACGCTACAATTCAGTCTCTGACGAAAAAACGGTCGCATTCAACCATGACGGTAGTCAGAATGCCATTGCATGGCATCTTGATGCCTTGCACCGCCAGTCGGATGATTACAAAGTACCAGCGTTCACCAACGATGATGGCGACAGAGAAAAAGAAATTGATAATAGTTGGCTTGAAACCAGCTCACTGAATGCAGGCTTAAGCTATATAGGCTCAAGAGGCTTGATTGGTTTTCATGCTGGCCGTACCGAATCCGAATACGGCATTCCGGGACATGACCACGCTCATGGTCATGACGATCACGATGATCACGGCCATGGCGGGCATGACCATGGACATGGGCACGATGATCATGGTCACGATGACCACGACGATGATGTATTTGCCAAAGCCCGTCAGAATCGTTTTAATCTTGCTGGTGAGTACTATACTCCTTTTGCCGGTATCGAGACGTTGGCGTTTAATACAGCTTATACCGATTATACTCACAGTGAAATTGAAGATGGTTTTGATGCCACCTTTTTTAGTAGTAAAACGCTGGAAAGCCGATTTACACTTGAGCATGAACCTCTGGCGGGCTGGCATGGGCTAGTTGGCTACCATTTTACTAAAAATGATTACACGGCCTCCGGTGAAGAAGCGTTCACGCCTGATACAGAAACCACCAGTCATGCCTTGTTTGTATTAGAAGAGAAAAAGTTTGGTCAACTCACTGCGCAGCTAGGTGGGCGCTTAGAGCGAGTTGAGTATCATGCCGATGGGATTGTCTTTGGTTTCGATGAGCACGACGACCACGGGCATGATCATGGGCATGACCAAGGCAATCACGAGCATGTAGATGCTCGATTTACCGCATACAGCCTCTCTGCCGGGCTAGTTTGGGAGTTTCAACCCGGATTTTCGTGGGCTTTGGCAGCCAGTCGCTCCGAACGGGCACCAAGCTCTGCCGAGCTGTACTCGAACGGCGCTCACATCGCTACCAGCACCTATGAGTTAGGCTTGGCTTATGTACTTGACGATCATGATGGTGATATCGACCCATATCGTGGGCGTTTCCGTAAAGAAACCGCCAATAATTTAGATCTGACGTTCCGCAAGTTTGATGGTGATTTAAGCTTTACCTACAACTTTTTTTACAATAGGGTCAACAACTACATCTTCCTGTCAAATACTGGTTTGCGTATGGACGATTTGGGGGGCCATGATGACCATGACCATGGGCATGATGATCATGGACACGACGATCATGGGCATGACGATCACGGCCATGCTGATCATGACAGTTTCCCGGTACTACAGTATGCGCAAGCAGATGCCACCTTATATGGCTTCGAGTTTGAATTGGCATACTATTTAGATCAAGCACAATCACTACATGTATTTGCCGATCATGTTCGCGCTTCCATTCGCTCAGGTGATAACCTGCCGCGTATCCCCCCAATGAAATTGGGAGCAGAATACCGCTATCAATCACAAGACTGGAGTGCTGAAGTTGGTATTACCCGTTACGCCAAACAAAACCGAGTGAGTGAGTTAGAGTCCAGCACCAAGGGCTATACACTGTTGGATGCGACCTTTAATTACTATTTCAACTTTACTGAAGTCGACATGACTGCATTTGTACGGGGCTCGAACTTGACCAATCAACTTGGCTTTGTCCACAGCTCATTTATTAAAGACGATGCACCTTTACCTGGCCGGGCCATTACCGTCGGATTACGTGCTCGTTTCTAAGTACTTGCTTAGTCACGATAGAGTATTTGTATCTACGGCCTCTTCTTGAGGCCGTAACATTTAAAACTGCAGTACCATCTCAGCCGCACTGCAATGGCATTCGCCTTGGCAAACCGGGCAAAAATATCCATCGTTCAATGATAAAGCCAACCATTTATCCTGATGCACAGCAATCAACTTCCCACCCGCCTTGGTAAAGTAACGAACAGCACTGTTACCAGGACTTTGCTGCCACAAATGAGCTAAGCCTGCTTTTGCTCCTTGCTGCTGCAACACGTCCACCGACGCCTGCAATAACGCGCTGCCAATGCCCTGCCCCTGACAACCTGGCTCAACCGCCACCGACTTAAAATAAGCCATATCCGCTGCTGCTACCGGCCAAAGCTGAGGACTACACCATCTATCAGCTTGCCAACGACCAGCCGAAAAACTTAGCCGGTACCCCACTAAGATTGAATCTTGATACGCAACAAAGCTGGCATTAATACCCTGAGCACAGCCCAACTCAACGAACTGTTGCAATGTCTGTTTATCCAGATAACCGTCTCCATGCACCTTTGTCGCCAACTGAAGTAGCGACTCCGCATCGATGGAGCGGTAAGGACGTATATACATGAGGTACTCCGTAGCATTATAAAGTCAATTAAAGTCCCAACCTGAACTGGAAAATATGCTATTTCCCCATAAGCCAAACAAGGTGGTCAAAAATCATACCAAATCCAAATGCATTGCGACAAGTTCACCATAAAATAGGATAGACAAGGTTTTTCAAATAACCTATGTTAGCCAGGGGGATAAAAACAACAAACCCCTTAACAAGAAACCTATAATAGAAACCAGGAAGAACAACTATGCAAACTAAGAACTATAGTCGGTTATCAACCTGTATCCGTTGTGCTATTGCTGGCGTTACCACGCTAGCTTTGACAGCACCTGTGTGGGCAAACGCAGAGGAACAAACTGAAACAGTAGCGCAAGAACGCGTTGAACGCATTGCTGTCGTCGGCAGTCGCTCAGCCCCTCGCTCGGTTGCTGATTCACCGGTTCCTGTCGATATCATCGGTGGTGACGAACTGATGAAAAACGGCAGTACCGATATGCTAAATATGATGGCAACTACCGTGCCATCCATGAACGTTCACTCTCATCCAATTAGTGATGCAGCAACCTTGATCCGCCCAATGAATCTGCGCGGCCTGTCTTCGGATAGTACGTTGATTCTGGTGAATGGTAAACGCCGTCATCGCTCAGCGGTTATTACCATGCTAGGTGGCGGCTTGAATGATGGTGCACAAGGGCCGGATATATCCGCTATCCCTGGTGCTGCTCTAAAACAAGTTGAAATTCTTCGAGATGGTGCGGCAGCGCAATATGGTTCTGATGCCATTGCCGGTGTGGTTAACTTCGTACTGAATGACAGTGACCAAGGTGGTCATATCGAAGTACGACGCGGCGAGTTTTATGCTGGCGATGGTACCTCGACAGAAGTGAATGCCAATATTGGTATGCCGTTAAGCAGCGCTGGCTTTTTTAATGTCAGTGCGCAGTACAAGACATCCGATGCAACCAGCCGTAGTGTGCAGCGTGGCGATGCTTTACAACACATTGCCGATGGTAACCCATTCATTATTGAACCTGCCGTCCAGATTTGGGGCTCTCCGGAAATCAACGATGACATCGCTATTTTTGCCAATGCAGGCTTGGATTTAGGGAATGGCCGTGATGCGTATCTGTTTGGTAACTATTCAGAGCGTGATGTATTGGGCGGCTTCTATTACCGAGATCCCTATACTCGTGGTGGTGTTTTCTCGAATGATGAAGGTGAAACGTTATTAATAGCTAATACGGATCCGTCGCTCGGTGGCTGCCCCACTGTATCATTGGCAGATACCAGCTTCGATGCGGTTAATAGTCAGGTAAGCGCACTTCCTGCTCATTGTTTTACCTTCTTTTCTGAGTTCCCCGGTGGCTTCACGCCAAACTTTGGCGGTAATATAACCGACACCTCACTGGTAGGTGGTACTAAGGGGGAGTTTTTATCCGGCCCCTTAGCTGGCACTATGTATGACTTTAGCGCAACCGTTGGTCGTAGCGAAGCCAGTTTTAGTATCGTTAATACCGTCAATGCCTCAATGGGCCCAGATAGCCCGACTGAATTTGATCCTGGTCGCTATATTCAACTTGAAAAACATTTCAATGCAGATTTCTATCGTTATGTACCAGTTGGGTTATTTGAGGATTTGGCGGTAGCTGGCGGTTTACAGTGGTCAGAAGAAAGCTTTGAAATCATTGCCGGTGATGTCGCCTCTTGGGAAATCGGTCCCTATATCGATGATGGTTTTAGCATTGGCTCCAATGGTTTCCCCGGTTTTAAACCGGATGATGCCGGTGTTTATGTTCGTCGCCACTGGGCCGCTTATATCGACTTAGAAGCAGAGTTTACCGAAGATTTACTACTTGGTTTTGCCCTGCGCCATGAGGACTATGAGACCTTTGGTACCACAACCAACTATAAGTTGACCGGTCAATACCGCCTTACCGATGATTTTGCTATTCGTGCCTCGACAAGCACGGGCTTTCGTGCGCCAACGGTTGGGCAGGCCAATATCAGTAACGTAAGAACGGCTGTGGCTGAAGGTAATTTGGTTGATATTGCATTACTCTCACCAACCAACCCAGTCTCTCAGTTGTTCGGTGCCACTGAACTAACGCCTGAAACATCAACCAGTTACGCTTTAGGTTTGGTCTATTCGGGGTATGATTTCTTTATGACGGCAGATTTGTATCGCATTGAGGTTGATGATCGTATTAGCCAGTCTGCTGAAATTCCAATTACCGAAGCTGAAAAAGAACAACTGCGAGCCTCTGGTATTCGTGGCGTAGACTCTCTGTCATTGATTTCGTTCTATACCAATGATTTCTCCACCACTACGCGTGGCTTGGATATTGTCATGAATTACAGTGCAAACCTGTTGGCAGGCCGCTCAACCTTTAGCCTGGCCTATAACTGGAATGACACCGAAGTCACCAAGTTTTCTGACATTACCGGTGCTTTTAAAGTATCGCGTTTAGAAAAAGACTTACCCAAGCATCGAGCCACGTTAGCATGGAATCAGCAATGGGATGATGTCTCGATGTTTGTCCGTGCCAATCATTATGGCAGCTTCCAGGGTGTTCATGCGGACTCGGATGGCTTAAATCTGGATGCGTCGGCTAAATTGACTTTTGATGTTGAAGTGAATTACGCCATCAACGATGCTTTTTCAGTTGCTGTTGGTGCGCAAAATGTCTTTGATGCAAAGCCAGAGCGTCTGCCTGCAGATATGAGTTCTATCTTAGGTGCCAAATACTTTGAAACCTCCCCCATGGGGATCAATGGTGGCATGTGGTACTTGAAAGGCCGTTACAGCTTCTAAGTTACCTTAACGTTTAATAGCTTAATGAAAAAGCCTCCAACCGGAGGCTTTTGTATTTTCTATCTGGCTTTTCAAACGAGTATATCAATGGTGCCACCAGTTGCCTGCCCTAGCATATTAATGGAGCGAGCCGACCCACCTTGTACGGAAGTTTCGACGTTGCCTGGAGAATTGCCCGGTGCATTATCTTCAGAGCCGATTTGCTCAGACTCAGCAGCAACTTCATTTTGTGGCTCTTGAGCAGAGATAATTGAAGAAAACTGACTGTCCAGCCGTTGCAATAAGTTCTCGGGTGGTAGAGATGCTATCGCACTATCAGCGCGGTTCTGAGCTTGACCTGAGGCCAGTTGCAAATTACGAGCTTCTTCGGCAATGTCTCTTGCTTCTTGGCGTTTATCCGCTGCTTCAGACTTCAATGACTTTGCCTCTCGCTCTGCTTGCTCCGCAGTACGAAGTGCCATCTGTTGCTTCAACTCCGCAAAGGCGGCAGAAGTCACAGTTCCGGTTACAGCAATCATAGTCAGCCTCCTTATCTACACCAAATCACACACCACTCTCATTTATCTTGAGTAGCGATGATCTAACGCTGATGGCATCGTTCACAAAACATTTAGACAGCATGGCACAAGTATAGCGTATACAACATCGCTGTACAAAAAATCACCACCTAGCCAATGCACTGCAATAATTGCTGCAATGGGTGCTTTGGTTTATCCCCCACTAAGCGCTTTACTTGGCTACGGCATGAAAAGCCTGTTACCAGAATTCGATCGGTGCCATGAGTTTCAATTGGATGACGCCAACTCATATCAAACAAAGCTTGGCTGTTCGATAAATTCTGCTGCTCATGGCCATAGGTACCTGCCATGCCGCAACAGCCTACACTAATAGGGGTAAGCGATAACCCTGCTTTGCTAAAAATAGCTTGCCACGCTTTCTCTGTCGCAGGTAAAGCGGTTTTCTCGGTACAGTGTGCCAACAAGCTAAAGCCCTGTGGTTGCTTCACTTGAGGTATCGGTTGCTGACTTAGCCATTCGTGCACCAACTGCACCTGAAAATGACCACGTTCATCACCGAGTATCTTGTTGTATTCATCACGGTAAACCAACACCAAGGATGCATCCAGCCCTAACATCGGCAGATCCAGTTCAGCAAGCTGGTTCAGAAAATCTGCCGCTGTTCGAGCTGTGTGAGCAAACTGACGAAGGAAACCTTTCACGTGCTGCGGCTTGCCATTGGGCAGAAATGGCAACAAGACTGGTTGAAAGCCCAATCGCTCAATCAGAGCTAACGCATCTGCTACCAATTCAGCTTCATAAAAGCTGGTAAAAGGATCTTGTACTAACAGCACGGTTCTTTTACGCTGCTCTGCAGTGAGCGATGTCAGCTGTTGCATGTTGAACGCGTAACGATTTTGTACCCGCTCGGACAAGGTTGGTACCGATAGTAAAGGCGTATCGACGTAGCCAACCGTATGTTCTAAGGTTTTTTGCAGCCACTTCTGCTTTAAAAAGAAATTTACCAGAGTCGGTGCCTTGGCTAGTAATGGCGCGGTACGTTCGATATTGCCGACAATGTAATCTTTTGCTGGTCGCAGATAGCGGCTGTAATACAGCTGCAAGAAACGCGAGCGAAATGAAGGCACATCGACCCCAATCGGGCATTGGTTTGCACAAGCTTTGCAAGCCAGACAACCTTCCATCGCATCCATGACTTCATGCGAAAAGTCTGCTTCGCCTTGCCGCTTAGCCCATTGGTTCTTTAGCCGCTGCCATGTCCCATGAAATCCTGATGAAGCCTGAACCAGCTTCTGCTCCTGTGCGAGAATGTCCATGCCTTGCTGCTCAGTTAAACGCAACCATTCTCGCATTAAACCGGCCCGCCCTTTTGGACTATGACGACGATCACCGGTGACTTTACTTGAAGGACACATCGGTGAATTGGTATCGAAATTAAAACAAAGTCCATTTCCATTGCAGTTCAGGCTACTGTCAAAACTATCTTTGACCTGCACCGAGATTTGTCTATCAAACCAGGCGCGTTTCTGCCCATCCACACTGACCAGCTCATCGCTACTTTGCCAAGGTGTACATATTTTGCCTGGATTTACCCGATTGAATGGGTCGAAAGCCGCTTTAATTTTCCTCAGCTGGGCAAATAATTCATCGCCAAAAAATTCAGGGCCGTACTCACTGCGATACCCCTTGCCATGCTCTCCCCACATCAAGCCGCCATATTTGGCCGTTAATGCTACTACCTGATCGGAGATGGTTCGGAGCAATCGCTCTTGTTCCGGGTCACACATATCAAGCGCTGGCCTGACATGCAGTACACCAGCATCAACATGGCCAAACATGCCATACTGCAGACCATGCTCATCGAGTAAAGCCCGAAACTCCATAATAAAATCAGCAAGATGTTCAGGTGGAACTGCGGTATCTTCGGCGAAGGCAATCGGCTTTTGTCTGCCTTTGGTGTTGCCAAGCAAACCGACTGCTTTCTTGCGCATGGCATAGATGTGCCCTATTGACTCGGTATCATAGGTTAATTGATAACCAATGATGCCATGGGCGTTGTTGGCTATGGCATCATCAAGCCGGGCAGTTAAAGACGTAATTTTTTGCTCAATATCCTCCTGCTGCTCACTGTTGTACTCCACCATATTCAGGCCCTGCATATCCTTGCCGGGCACATCGGTAATAAGCTCATTCACCTGCTGCCAAATCGTGTCGCTACGAGCTAAATCAAGCACCTTGCTATCGACCGTTTCAACGGATGTAGCCTCGGCCGCGACCAGAAAAGGTGAGTTGCGCAATGCACTTTCAAAACTGTCGTACTTAATATTTACCAAGCATTTAAAAGGAGCAATCGGAGTGAGGTTAAGCTTAGCTTCTGTTACAAAGCCAAGGGAGCCCTCGGAGCCTGTGATTAGGCGAGACAAATCAAACTGACTGCCATCCTCATTCAGCACATGCTCTAAATCGTAGCCAGTTAAAAACCGATTTAAACGCGGGAATTTTTCCAGAATTTGTGGCCTGAAATCACGGCAACTATTTAATACCTGACGATAAATGGCACCAAGAGCGCCATGTTGTTCCGCTTTAGATTCAGCCTCAGCAATCGACTCTGGTGTGGTTTCCAAAATTGTGCCATCAATCAAAACCGTTTTTAACGCTAAGGTATGATCACTGGTTTTGCCATACACCAACGAGCCCTGACCCGATGCATCAGTATTGATCATGCCACCTATGGTGGCCCGGTTAGAAGTTGATAAATCGGGGGCAAAGAAAAAACCATAGGGTTTTAAAAAAGCATTCAGTTGATCTTTAATCACCCCAGCTTGCACACGCACCCAGCGCTGCTCGACATTAATGTCAAGAATGCCTCGCATGTGACGGGATAAGTCGACGACCAGATGCTCGGTTAACGATTGACCGTTAGTCCCCGTACCACCACCGCGTGGACTGAACTTCAAGTGTCGAAAACTAGAGGTTTGAGATAACGATGTCAATAAGACGATATCATCGGTACTTTTAGGCAGCAGTACCGCTTGAGGCAGCGCCTGATAAATGCTGTTATCGGTAGCAACTGCCAATCGACTGCCATAACTGGTTTCGATATCACCAGTGAAACCGGCTGTCGTTAATGCTTTACAAAAAGCAACTACACTCGCATCAAGAGCACTTTCAGGGGCTAGTTTTGGGATCATACGTCACAAATGGCTGGTACAAAGTGACCATCAGTATACCACTAACTAACTCGTTTTATTAACACCAGGACGAGGGTTTTACGGCATATGGCCCATTTTGGCCGCTTTAGTCGCCAGATAGCGATGACTATGAGCTGTGGTTTTAACCCGATGCTGTACGCGTTCAAGAATGTTGACCCCAGCTTCTTCCAAGGCCTTTAATTTACGGGGGTTGTTGGTTAACAAGCGGATTTGATCAATTCCCAGCTGTGTCAGCATCTCTGCGGCAATATCGTATTCACGCATATCAGGTAAAAAGCCCAGAATTTCATTCGCTTCAACCGTATCTAAGCCTTTATCTTGCTCGGCATAAGCACGTATTTTATTCAGCAAGCCAATACCCCGGCCCTCTTGCCGTAAATACAATATAGCACCACGACCTTCTTTGGCTATTTTTTGCATAGCGGCCTCTAATTGCGGTCCGCAGTCGCAGCGTAAGCTGAACAAAGCATCGCCAGTTAGGCATTCAGAATGCACGCGAGCCAGTACCGGTTCCTTGGTTGTCACATCACCAAGTGTTAAAGCAACATGCTCTTTTCCATTGGGCGCTTCGAAGCCATGCAATTGAAACTCAGCAAAAGGGGTAGGTAACAAGGTAGAGGCAACGAGTTTAAGCTTCATCCAGAGATCTCATAACAAAATGATACCTCGGTATATTATCACATAAGATGACAACTTTTCTGCTCCAGTGCGTTAAAATAGCAATTCACTCATTGATTGGACACTTTTCATGCTTGGATGGTTTGAACGCATCACCCGCCCTTTTCCTGCCGCTGAACCAGAGCAACCGCCTCAAGGGATATTCGCTTTCTGTCGGCATTACACTAGAGGAATGGAGGGCTCATTAGCAGTAATGGCCATACTGGCGGCCTGTGCTGCCATTCTCGAAGTTACACTGTTCAGCTTTATGGGGCAGTTGGTCGATTGGTTGGTGGAGAAAGATCCGGACACTTTTTTTGTCGATGAACGAGCTAAGCTACTTGGTATGGCGGCCGTCACCGTTATTTTATTACCTCTGGTGACTTTTTTACACTCTGCTGTGGTGCATCAAACCCTATTAGGCAATTATCCGATGTCTATTCGCTGGTTGGCACACCGTTATTTGCTACGCCAGAGTGTCAGTTTTTATCAAAATGATTTTGCCGGTCGTATTGCCACCAAGGTGATGCAAACCTCATTGGCTGTGCGTGAAACGGTGATGAAGCTGTTGAATGTGATGATTTATGTACTGGTCTATTTTAGCGCCATGCTGTACTACGTCGCCAAAGCGGATGTTCGGCTTATTATTCCGATGCTGGTATGGCTGGTTTTGTATATTGCTTTGCAGTTTTACTTTGTACCGCGATTAAAAGCAGTGGCTAGCCGTCAAGCCGATGCCCGCTCTGAAATGACCGGGCGAATTGTCGATAGCTACAGCAACATCACCACCATTAAACTGTTTTCACACACCCAACGCGAAGAGAGCTATGCCAAAGACAGCATGCAAGTGTTCCTCACGCCGGTGTACCAACAGATGCGGTTAGCCACCTGGCTCAATGTTTCCGTGCAAAGTTTAAATTACTTACTGGTCTTTAGTGTGGCGGCCCTTTCATTATGGTTATGGACCAGCAGTGCTATGACGGTTGGCGCCATCGCTATCGCCGTCAGCTTGTCGCTTCGCTTGAATGGTATGTCACAGTGGATCATGTGGGAAGTTAGTAGCTTGTTCGAAAATATTGGCACTGTGGCTGATGGTATCACCACCTTGTCACAACCAGCTACGGTGGAAGACAGTACTAACGCTCAACCATTGCAGGTCAGTCAAGGCCGTATCGACTTTAATCAGGTCAACTTCAATTATGGTAAAGATAAAGCCAGCGACAGCCAATCGACCGTGTTGCAACAATTAAACCTTAACATCCAAGCCGGAGAAAAAGTGGGCTTGGTTGGCCGTTCTGGGGCGGGTAAATCAACACTGGTGAACCTATTATTGCGCTTTTACGATATCGAGTCAGGGCAAATTCTAATTGATGGGCAGGATATCAGCCGGGTGAGTCAAGAAAGCTTACGTCAGCAGATTGCCATGGTAACGCAAGATACATCTTTGCTGCACCGCTCCGTTCGCGACAATATTATTTATGGTAAACCGGATGCTACCGAAGCAGAACTTATTCAAGCAGCTGAGCAAGCTGAAGCCATGGATTTTATCCATGGCCTGACCGACCCTAAAGGCAACGTTGGCTTTGATGCTCAAGTGGGTGAGCGCGGAGTTAAGTTATCTGGTGGCCAACGCCAACGGATTGCGATTGCACGAGTATTACTGAAAAATGCTCCCATTCTGATCCTGGATGAAGCCACTTCCGCGCTGGATTCCGAAGTGGAGGCTGCTATTCAGGCTAGCTTAAACAAATTAATGGATGGCAAAACCGTGATCGCCATTGCGCATCGATTATCCACCATCGCACAAATGGACCGTTTAATCGTGCTGGATGAGGGACGTATTGTTGAGCAAGGAACACATGCAGAACTTATTGGATCGGGCGGAATTTATGCTCAGCTCTGGGCGCATCAAACGGGTGGTTTTATTGGTGTCGAGTAACCTAAACTGCATAATAATAAGGGGCGATAGTTATCGCCCCTTATCCAGTCAAGGGTAGTATTTTATTCAGCTTTTTGTGGTGCTGGTGCAGACCCTTCGGTAGATCTCGACTTGGCTAATCGCTTCTCCCAAAAGGTTGCGTTTTTAATACCTAGCTTTACCGGGTCAAAGGTAATCGGTTGGCCGGACTTCAACTGTGCTTCGTAATCACGTAGACACATGATAGCTGGCTTAGCTACGAAGAATATGACCAGAATACCGACGATGTTGATCCAGGCCATTAACCCTACCCCGACATCGCCCAAGCCCCAAATATAACCGGAGCTATTTACCGTACCATAGGCCACCATAAACATGATCATCAGCTTGACTACCAGCAACGAGAAGCGGTTTCTGAAAAAGCGATTCAAGTATGCGACGTTGGTTTCCGCAATGTAGTAGTACGCCAGAATAGTGGTAAAGGCAAAGAAGAAGATAGCAATACCAACAAACACCTGACCAAACTGACCAAACACGCTATTCAGTGCCATCTGGGTAAAGGCAGGCGAAGCCACTTCAGTTGTAATATCAACATTTTGTATAATCATGGTGCCAGCACCAGTGACTGCGTTGAAGTCTTCAGTTTGTACGTTGAACTGCTGAGTAATCAAAATCATGAAAGCCGTGGCTGAACAGACGAATAATGTATCAACATAGACCGAAAAGGCCTGCACTAAGCCTTGCTGCGCTGGGTGATCAACCTCTGCAGCAGATGCAGCATGAGGGCCTGTTCCCTGACCTGCTTCATTCGAATAAATACCGCGTTTAACTCCCCACCCTATGGCGGCACCGAAGCCCGCTTGCGCGGTAAAGGCATCGGAAAGGATCAGTGAGATAATACCTGGTAACTGATTCAGGTTTAAAAAGATAATGATCAATGCCATTACGATGTAGCCCAACGCCATAAAAGGCACCACAATTTGCGTGAAGTGGGCAATGCGCTTAATACCACCAAAGATAATGAAAGCAAGCACGATCATAATGATAGCAAGAGCGATTAACTTATGAACACCAACTTCGCCGTAATCGGTGCTGACCATAGTGCCGTCACCAAACACCTGAGTCACTGCGTTACCAACCGCATTAGCTTGCACACCTGGCAAGAAGATACCACAGGCTATAATGGCAGAAATGGCAAATAAAATGGCCAACCATTTTTGCCCAAGGCAGCGCTCAAAGTAATACGCTGGGCCACCACGATACTGGCCATCTTCTTCTACTTTATATATTTGGCCAAGCGTGGATTCAGCATACGCAGTACTCGCCCCTAAAAAGGCGACTACCCACATCCAAAATACTGCGCCGGGGCCACCAAAACCAATGGCAGCAGCCACACCCGCAATATTACCGACACCAACCCGACCGGATAAGGTAACGGCAAGTGCCTGAAACGACGAAATCCCTTTGGCGGATTCTGAGGAGCTAAACAACAAACTCCACATTTCTCTGAAATGACGCACCTGAGCAAAGCGCGTTAAAATTGAATAGAACAAACCTGCACCCAGACACAAGAAAATCAGTGCCGGGCTCCAAATGATCCCATTCAGGAAACTAACAAAGGCTTCCATGGTATTCCCCTAAAATTTTTTATTGTTTTATCTGAAGGTATTACTCTGCCACAGTTCAACAAGAACCGCTACACAGACCTGGTGGTTATGCTGTCATTGACTTATTTTTTGTGATGAAAAAAGCCTGCTTATACAAGCAGGCTATATGTGATGTGCATACGAAACCTTTACTGGCCGTATTTATCGGCCAGATAGAGCCATGTTTCGACAACGGTATCCGGATTTAACGAAACACTATCAATGCCCTGCTCCATCAGCCAGGCGGCAAAATCATCATGATCGGATGGTCCTTGACCACAAATACCGACATATTTACCTTCCGCCTTACATGCTTGAATAGCCATTTCCAATAACTTTTTAATGGCAGGATTACGCTCATCAAATAAGTGCGCTATTAAGCCACTGTCTCGGTCTAGTCCCAATGTCAGCTGCGTCAAATCGTTTGAACCAATGGAGAAACCATCAAAATACTGCAAGAACTCAGTCGCTAGCAAGGCATTGGATGGCAACTCACACATCATGATCAACCGCAGCCCATGCTCGCCACGCTTTAATCCATGCTCTGCCAGCAATCGCGTAACATCTTGTGCTTCTTCTAAAGTACGAACAAAGGGGATCATCACTTCTACATTGTGAAAACCCATCTCATTCCGTACTCGCTTTAACGCTTCAACTTCCAGGGCAAAGCAATCACGGAAGTTTTCAGAAATATAACGAGCAGCGCCACGAAAACCAATCATCGGGTTTTCTTCGTGCGGCTCGTATGCTCGACCACCAATTAAGTTGGCGTACTCGTTCGATTTAAAATCAGACATTCGGACAATGACTTTTTGTGGCGCAAAAGCACAAGCCAGAGTTGCAATCCCCTCGGTCAGTTTGGCAATATAAAACTCTGTAGGGCTACTGTATCCAGCCATCACTTCATCTATCAGGGATTTAGTCTCGGCATCCTGTTCGCTGTAGTTGATTAACGCTTTGGGGTGAACTCCGATCATGCGATTGATAATAAACTCAAGCCGAGCCAACCCAACACCGGCATTTGGCAAGCGTGAAAAAGCAAAGGCCCGCTCTGGATTACCCACGTTCATCATCACTTTCATGCCAAGTTCAGGCATTTTGTCGACATTTGAACTCACAATTTTGTAGTCCAATAAGCCTTGATAAACAAAGCCAGTGTCGCCTTCGGCGCACGATACGGTAACATCCGAGCCATCAGTAATTTTCTTGGTCGCATCACCACAGCCTACGACCGCAGGGATCCCGAGCTCACGCGCAATGATGGCGGCATGGCAAGTTCGGCCGCCTCTATTGGTTACGATAGCTGAAGCACGTTTCATGATCGGCTCCCAATCAGGATCGGTCATATCGGTCACCAGCACGTCGCCCGGCTGAACTTGATCCATCTGTTCGATACCAGCCAAGACCTTCGCTTTACCAGAGCCAATACGTTGACCAATAGCACGGCCTTCAATAAGTAAGGCCCCTGTTTCATTCAGTTGAAAGCGCTCAAGCCGCGTGTTGTCATCACGGCTACGCACTGTTTCTGGGCGGGCTTGTACGATATAGAGTTGGCCATCAATACCATCTTTGGCCCATTCGATGTCCATCGGCCGTTTATAGTGTTGCTCAATGATGATGGCTTGCTGAGCGAGTTGCTCTATTTCGCTATCACTGAGTGAAAAATGTTTACGTAGCTCAGGTTCAACATCTTCAATCACCACTTGCTTGCCATGTTGCTGTTGGTTGGAGTACACCATTTGGATCAGCTTACTGCCAAGGTTACGCTTGACCACAGCAGGCCGTCCAGCTTGTAGCGTTTGCTTGTGCACATAGAATTCATCTGGGTTGACTGCACCCTGCACCACCATTTCGCCAAGACCGTAAGAGGAAGTGATAAATACGACATCTTCATAGCCAGACTCGGTATCCAAGGTAAACATAACGCCAGAAGCTGCACAGTCGGAGCGCACCATGCGCTGGATACCGGCGGATAATGCTACCCCACGGTGGTCATAGCCCTGATGCACCCGATAAGAAATCGCCCGGTCATTAAACAGTGATGCAAACACATGCTTTATGGCTTCAATTACCGCATCATAACCACGGACATTGAGAAAGGTTTCTTGCTGTCCGGCAAAGGACGCATCTGGCATGTCTTCCGCAGTGGCCGATGAACGCACCGCAAACGATAAATCTTTGGTTGGATCAGAATGAAGTTGTTGATACGCCGAGCGAATAGCCTGCTCAAAGTCAGGTTGAAAAGGCGTATCAATAATCCACTGGCGAATATCGGCACCTGCAGCATTGAGTGCACTGACATCATCAACATTCAGGGTATCCAGTCGATTATAGATACGCTCATTAAGGCCACTTTGCTCTAAAAATAAATTAAAAGCCTCAGCCGTTGTAGCAAAGCCACCAGGCACCTGAACACCGGCTCCTGCCAGATTACTAATCATTTCACCCAGAGAGGCGTTTTTACCACCGACCCGGTCGACATCCCCCATCCCTAGGTCCTGATACCAGATTACATATTTTTGCACAGTGTTATCTCCATTTTGTTGCCAGTGCTGTAAGCTTACATCTTGAATTACATTTGAGTTTACACGCTGCTGCGCTGCAAATAAACTGTTGTATTGCAGTGATTGCATCCTGGTATCGTATAAATATGGTATACGTTTCGTTCATTCAACATCAGCGAGGTTGAGGTGAGAACAGCATTCTATATATCCGATGGCACCGCCATTACTTCCGAGGTTTTTGGCCATGCCTTATTGTCCTTGTTTCCTGCCGAACTTGAACATGTGACTATTCCATTTATTGAGACTATCGAGCAAGCAGAACAATTAAAAATAGTGATTAACGATCGCTTCGCTGCTAGCGGGCAACGGCCTTTGGTATTTCAAACCTTTGTCGATGAAGCGTTACGGGATGTGATTCGAGGCAGTGAGGGCGTGTGCTATGACTTTTTAGAAAGTTTAATCAGCAAGGTGCAGCAAGAGCTCGGCATGGCGCCAGTCCCGAAAACACATCGAACGCACAGCATGCATGAAAAAACCTATGACTATCGTATTGATGCCGTCAATTATGCGTTGGCCAATGATGATGGCTCAAATATGAAAGACTTTGATAAAGCCGATATCATTTTGGTTGGGGTGAGCCGCTCAGGTAAAACCCCGACCAGCTTGTACCTCGCGCTGCAATATGGCATCAAAGCCGCGAATTACCCTTTCGTTGAAGAAGATATGGAGCAGTTGCAACTACCAGACGTATTACGTAAAAACAAAAATAAGCTATTTGGCCTGACTATTAGTGCTCAGCGATTAAGTGACATTCGCCAACAGCGCCGGGCCAATAGCCGTTATGCATCTATACAGCAATGCCGCCATGAGCTAAATCAGGTTGAACAGCTGTACCGACGAGAACAGATTCCGTTTTTAAATTCATCACAACTTTCAATTGAGGAAATGTCAGCCAAAATCATGGCGATTACAGGGCTAAAGCGTCAGCGCCATTAAAGGCTATGGACTTTAAAAAAAGCCCTGAGTGCACAACACACCAGGGCTTTTTTATGTACACTACTTTGCGGGCCGCTATTAAACCGCTCCTGTTCGTAAGCTATCGGCAATCAAAAAGGCCAGCTCAAGCACTTGGTCAGAGTTTAATCTCGGATCACATTGCGTGAAGTATCGCTGAGCTAAATCTTGCTCACTCAAACCATAAGCACCACCAGTACACTCAGTAACATGCTCACCGGTCATTTCCAGATGAATACCACCAGCATGGCTGCCCTCAGCTTGATGCACAGCAAAAAACTGTCTAATTTCACGTAAAATAGCTTCAAAGTCACGTGTTTTGTAGTTGTTGCTGGCTTTAACGGTATTGCCATGCATGGGGTCGGAGCTCCAAACCACCTTGCGACCTTCTTGCTGAACTTTACGTACCAAAGCAGGTAATTTATCCGCAAGATTATCTGCTCCCATCCGGGTGATCAGAGTTAAACGCCCTGCTTTATTTTCAGGATTCAATGCATCAATTAAACGTATCAGCTCATCTTCTTTCATACCCGGGCCAACTTTGACACCAACAGGGTTATGAATACCGCGGAAAAATTCAATATGGGCATGATCCAATTGGCGGGTTCGCTCGCCTATCCACACCATATGAGCAGAGCAATCGTACCAATCACCCGTCAAAGAATCGCGCCGCGTTAGCGCTTCTTCATAATTGAGCAGTAGAGCCTCATGTGAGGTATACAGCTGTGTTTCGCGAATGGAAGGCGCAGTTTGCGAAGTAATGCCACATACTTCCATGAAACGCAGAGCCTCTTGGATCCGCTGAGAAATATCCTGATAACGGTCTTTAAGAGGATTGCTCTCAACAAAGCTCATATTCCAACGATTGACCTGATGTAAATCGGCCAAACCACCTTGAGCAAACGCTCGCAGCAGGTTAAGTGAAGCAGCTGAATGATGATAAGCCGTGACTAAACGGTTCGGATCAGGCTCACGCGAGGATGCCGTAAACTCGGAGCTATTGATAATATCACCGCGGTAACTAGGCAAACTAACCCCATCAATGGTTTCCAGGTCGCTGGAGCGAGGTTTCGCATACTGCCCCGCCATACGAGCTACTTTAACAACCGGGCTGCGCCCTGCAAAGGTTAATACCACCGCCATCTGAAGTAACACTTTAAAAGTGTCACGAATTTTAGGTGCATTAAAATCAGCAAAGCTCTCAGCACAATCCCCACCTTGTAGCAAAAATGCTTCGCCTTCAGCAACCTGCCCGAGCTGTTTAAACAAGTCACGTGTTTCTTGAGCAAAAACCAAAGGCGGATATTTATGCAATTGCTGCTCGATTTGGCGAACCAAAGCGTTATCTTGATACTTTGGTTGTTGCTGTATAGGGAAGTCCCGCCAGCTTTGTGGCGTCCATTGGCTCACGTACATGTCCTCATCAATTAAATTTGATCACAAAGTAAATTTATTACTCACTAAAAGCAATCTTTACGGCTAAATAAACTGGAAAACTAGCAATTCAGTGGCTCTATCGCCAACAAAAAGTAACTGAGTTACAAAATCATGAGCTGATATGCTGATGTTGGTCCAGTAAAGCGTCACAGCCCTGCTCGATTAAATCCATCACTCGCTCAAACCCACGAGTGCCACCATAATAAGGATCCGGCACTTCTTGAAGTCTTGGATACTCAGGATGAAACTGTAAAAAAAGCATCAATTTACTTTTATAGTCAGCAGGACATCGCCGCTCTAAATCAGCCAAATTTTGCGCATCCATCGCATAAATCTCATCATAATAAGCAAAGTCATTGTCTTTCACCGGGCGTGAAAAAATAGCCGAAAAATCATAGCCTCGTTGCAGCCCTAAAGCGACACTTCGTTGATCGGGCTTCGCACCCTGATGGTATGCACTAGTTCCAGCTGACTCGATTTCAACCGATATACGGCGCTCTTTCGCTTTCTGGCGGAACACCGCATGAGCCGTTGGTGACCGGCATATATTACCAAGGCAAACAAACAAAACTTTTTTAATCATTCAGGTTCTCTCGGCTCTGTCATGAACCTCTATTCTACCATGCCTATAGATTTAGATTCAGCATGTTACCAAGAAATAGTATTCTAAAATGCATGTATTGTTGCCTTTAAAAAGCATAGATTTATACTGTTGCTGATGTTCAATTTACACTTGCAATCTTTAAGACAAAAGCACACTATAGCAGGCATTAGACTAGTAGCTTTGACCTAGGTCAGTTGAATGGTATACCGATGGAACGTTTTACAAAACTTTTAATCATTACTGAAAAAGAACAAACATCCAATATGGCGCTACTCGCCGAATCGATTAATATCAAAGTTGAACAAACCATTAAACCAGATTTACAAGGAAAAAGTATTCGTAATGGCACTCTAGTTGCTTTCCCTTTTTATGGTAGACAGCTAGGAAAACGAGGCATATCAGAAGACTTGCAGCATTGTATGCAGCTCGCTCCAGTTTTTCTTTATCAGGTAGAACGCAGTTTTGTCGATCCTAATTACGCATTAAACATTGGTATCCGCGGCTTGATTTACCGTGATGAGCAACTCGATAGAGTATTAAACGCTATCAAAGCAATGATGGCTGGAGAGCTGTACTACCCTAGGGCAATTATGTCCGAGCTAGTTGATGAAGTGTTGCAACAACGCTTTAATCAAGGCTTTGATCCAGAAGCGTTATCAGCCATTCAATTATTAACAAAACAAGAAAAGAAGATTATTCAACTGGTTGCTGATGGTTCGCGTAATAAAGAAGTTGCGATGGCACTTAATATCAGTGCTCATACAGTAAAAGCGCACTTGTCTTCCATATTCAGAAAAACAAAATCTCGTAATCGGGTTGAACTGCTACGATGGATTCAACAGTCCAGCCCTTCACGTACGCTTTAGCCGGCAGACTCTAGTGAGGGTTGGCTCCCTGCTCGCCAAAATCCCTGCTGCTGACCTTTATCAATTACATCGGCTACCGCTGTCTCCATAGCCTGGCGAACTGAAAATTGCACCGGCTCGTTGGTTGAATAGCCAGTTTCCATTTCAGCAAGACGGTTTATTGATACATAGCGAAATAGCCCCGCCCTAAGTTCATGCGAAAACACTTTTTTAGTGGATGACACCGACAACAAGACCTGCCCCGTATGAACATCAATCGCCCGCAAATAAACCGTCACTTGATCTTCCCGAAACAATTCAGAAGCACCGATGCCAAAATACTCCATACCAAAACCACCGGTCGTCAGGTTGGTTTCATAACTAATAATCCCACCTTCAAATAAAAGGCGGGCTTCTCGCAATGGTGGCAACTCGGTTGATGTTCGGCTTGAGCCATGGATCTTCCGTTCCGTTAGTAAGTTTTGTAAACCTTCACGTTCAAGAGGCGCAAACCAGCCAGACTCCAGCAATATCTGAGTCAACATCGAAGTACCGCCTTGAGTGACTGCAGTTGAAAAGCTTGAAACATTTGCTTGTGGTTTGTATTGACCGGTTTGATCTCTAAAGGCATAAACAGAGACAGGTATGCCATGCTGAGGCCGGGGTTTTTGCCAAAGCTCTTGCATCAACTGACTCGGCTGATCCACTTCTGCGGGACTCAAATGAAAACGTGGTTTTGGCATAGCAGAGCAACCAGCCAGTATAAGGCAGCCTGCCAGAATAACTACATACTTCATGAACTAGCCGCCTATACTGGGAATGGTTAAAATGGTAACTTCACCCGTAAAGTTATTGGTGATAGTAACGGTAACACTACCATCGGTTCCGGTAGTGACATCCACCAAAAACTCACCAGTATCGTAGATGCCATCCACAATATCACCATCCGCAATCCGTCGGGTTAGCGTATTAATGATGTTTCGCTCTAAGGCCTCACGAAAACGGTCAACAAAACTTTTCTCAGCTCGGGCTGGTTGATGTATTTGTGCTTTTTGCAGTAAAAATGAGCCGTTTAATGGATTGCCACCGAAACTAGGGTTAATCGGTGTATAAACCAACTCAGTAGCACTTACCGAGCAGGCAAACATGGATAAGAATAATAACCTCAACTTCATGGTCATTCCTCGTTAAATATATCATCAGTTGAATCACCTAGCATTCTGCTGGCTTGAATTCTGGCTAATTCGGTTAAGCTATTTAATACGGCTTGCTCTGCAGTTTCTTTGACGTCATTGTATCGCCGACCAAAGTAGGTCTGATAAATGGTTTTCTGATTTAACTCTACCCAAAGCCTAGTCCCTGCCTGCGGATACACTTGTTCATAAATCACCACCGTTATATTTTCAGTAGACGGCATTTCACGCCAATAGCTGGAGTAGTAAAAGACAAAATCCTTACCAAATCGGCTGATCGTTCTATCCAATACCAAACCACTTAATGAAATGTCACTCGCAGATACGGGAGGCGTTACATAAAGGCAAAAAATGACAAGAAACCAGCTGATTATTTTCATACTACATTATTTATATTCATACATAGTTTATGGGCGGCCAAAGCCGCCCCCTTTAAAACGCTTAGTTTTGAATCACTGTAGCGGTATTAAAGTCACCCATTTGTGTAACCGTCATAATATTACCGGCACCCATTTGTGACCCCATTACCAAGTTATCATTACCAGATTGAGTGATAGAAACAGTGCCACCACTACCACCTTGCTCAAACGATGGTCCGTTGTGGCCTGTGACCCAGTTACCCATACCATTTTGCATGATATTCATCACATTGTCACTTCCTGCCAACAGAACATCAATCAAGTTCAATTCACCTTGCTGTTGAGCAGAAAACTGTTGGCCTGATAACACACCATCACTGGTAGCAACTACCTCGTTTACATCACCGGTTTGCTCAATACTAAAGTTATTATCAAGGCCAATAATATCGACGTAGCTGAAGTTCTCAACGCCATCTTGCATCACATCAATGACATTATCAAAGCCAAGCTCTACATTAACCAGAGCGTAATTATCTGCACCGTTTTGATCAATGGTAATGACATTATTGAAACCAACTGCTCCAGCACCAGCATAGTTGAAATCACCAACTGAATTAATTGCTGCAGCATTGTCGCCACCATCCATCACAACTTCACCGATATTCTCCTGACCTTGCTGATAAATCGTGACATCATGGCCATCACCAAAGGTCGCAAAAAAGGCAACGTTGGCAGTGCCCGTCTGATATACATCAACAAAGTTGTCGTTACCACTAACCCCAATTGGCGCATCAATTTGGTTGGCATTGCCCTCTTGCTGCACCCAAATGGTATTGGCTTCACCAGCTAACGGCTCCAGTAAGAAGGTGTTATCAGCTCCAGATTGGTAGACATCAACGAGGTTGTTGGTTCCGCTTACATCAAAAGCAATAAATACGTTGCTGGTGCCATCTTGTTGAACATAAAAGGTATTATCGCTACCATTAACACCAACCACACCGCCAACGTTACCATCACCAAACTGTTCAACCTCCATCAGGTTACCATCACCCACTAAGTTAAACATACCAGATTCGTTGGCATTACCTTGTTGCACGCTGAACAGCTCGTTGTTATCACCAACAAACCCTGCATTGGCCCAGTTTGCATCACCTTCTTGATGCAACTCCACAAAGTTCAGATCACCGACCAGATTAATACTTGCTTCACTTTGATCGCCTGATTGAAATATCGCAGCATCATTCATGCTGCCATTAATACCGATTTCAGCAACATTCCAAAAACCATCCTGAGTCACTGTAGCCGTATTCTCTTCACCATCAATATCAACGAACGCAATGTGCCAATCGTCGTTTTGTTCAACTCGAATCCAGTTGTCATTACCGACACTGAATGAATAGCTTTCATGCCAGACACCATCTTGCTTTACATCGGTAAAGTTTAATTCACCATCTTGCTCTACAATTGCAAGATTAATACTGCCAGTTTGCTCAACGACAGCTTCATTCCCTTCCAGCGCGCCAGCAGCAGACGTTTGTAAAATAAGGGCTTCATTATCTGCCATGGCATAACCAGATAACACCATAGCTATAGCCATTCCCAAAACATGCTTACGTGGACTCTTGTTCATTATGTGGTACTCCCAACTGTTATTTTACTTACTTGTTTTAAATTAGAAATTAATATTGGATGATGGATACTTCAGCTCCATGTCCAATTTGCTGGAGACTAAAACCTGAGTTTCCATGCTGCTCAACCTGAATGAGATTAAAATCACCTTGCTGCATAATAGTCACTTGATTAGATTGATTAAATTGACTTATCAATGCCTGATTGCCATGACCATGCTGTATCAGCTCCAATTGATTGAAGTAACCTGCTTGATGCAGCAAAGCAACATTTGCCTGCCCCAACTGCTCTAACCAAACGGAGTTGGCTGAACCATGCTGAGTGATTTCGGCAAGGTTACCCAGCGTCTGACGTTCTATCAGCGAAGCAATAGGTAATGGTAACTCTGCTTTTGCAGTAGTGCTCATGACGAACAACACGGACAGTACGAACAACCTAATGATAATTAACAATCTAACGAACTCCTTTTACACTTGATACCTGACTAAACTATAAGATTTCTAATATGCTGCAATTAGATAAAAGAATTATTTTTTTTCTGGATATAACACATGCAAATTAAATATTAGGCCCATTTAACAGTCACTTAGCACTTATCCGTTAACAAGATGCAGCACATTAAGACTAGTACATAAGGACTATTTGGTTAATTGTTATCACATTGAAAACTTTATTTATGCTATTGATCAACAGCGCGCACAATGCGCAATTAATTTACAGTATAAAAATAAGGTATTCATATATGCGACAATTAAAAAAACTGGCAATCGCGGTTTCAGCAGCTCTGGTAGCTGGCTCGGTGCTAGCTGCACCGCAACAAGCTGCTGATGATTCTATTCTGGTCGTATTTAAACCCGGGGTTGGTAAAGCCGAGCGTATGAGCGTTATGCAGCGTGCTGGTGTATCTTTGCGCGAACTAGATGCTGAAGGCCGGGATATTCGTATGCAGCATATCGCTGATGGTCGAATCGCCAAAGTCAAATTGCCATCAGGCGTCCATCGTGATCATATGATCAAAAAACTTGCGCAACATCCCGCTATTGAAATCGCTGAACCCAACTATCTGGTACAGCCATTAACACAACCTGATGATCCTCGTTTTAATGAGTTGTGGGGCTTAAGTAATACAGGACAAAGTGGTGGCACCGTCGGTGCCGATATCAGTGCGTTGGATGCATGGCAAGTTACTACCGGTAGCCACGATATTGTCATTGGTGTGATTGATTCGGGAATGGATTACAACCATCCGGATCTTATTGCCAACCGTTGGGAAAATGATGGCAGCTACCCAGGTCATCAATTTGGTTGGTCAACACTGAATCCTGATGGTGATCCAATGGATAGTGGCAGCCATGGTACCCATGTTGCCGGTACTATTGGTGCTTCAGGTAATAATGGTATTGGTGTTACTGGTGTTAGCTGGAATGTCACATTGATCCCTTGCCAGTTTTTGGGTCCAACTGGCGGTTCAACCGCTGGCGCCATTGAATGTATCAGCTATTTTACTGACCTAAAAACAAACCATGGTGTTGATGTCAAAGCCACCAATAACTCCTGGGGCGGAGGCGGATTTTCTGAGGCATTAAAACTAGCCATTGAAGATGGTGGTGATGCAGGGATTCTCTTCATTGCAGCATCCGGTAATGATGGGAACAACGCCGATGTAGCACCTATGTACCCTGCGGCTTATGATTCAGATATCATTGTCTCTGTAGCTTCAACCGATCGTAACGACAACATGTCAGGTTTCTCGAACTATGGCCTCGTTAGTGTTGATCTCGGAGCCCCTGGTTCAGCCATTTTATCCACAGTGCCTGGTGCCGGCTATTCTACCTTTTCAGGCACCTCAATGGCCGCCCCACATGTTGCGGGTGCCGCTGCACTGGTCTGGTCTTTAGATCCCAGCATTCCAGCGTTAGAAATGAAAGACATTCTGATGGAGTCAGGTGATCCTTTAGATGGCCTGGAAGGCATGACCGTATCAGGGAAGCGCCTGAATGTCGCGACTGCGTTGGAAGAAGCTGACCCGGCTCCTGGTTTCAGAATGAGCCTGGACCCACGCAATCAACAAATCATCGCTGGTGAACAAACCGAGTATACACTGGAGTTCAGTTCAGTTGCTGGCTGGAACGATGAAATTACCCTCAGCCTTGACAGCACGCCTGAATTTGCTGGCGCCACGCTATCAAGCACCGTTGCCTTTCCTGGTGATGTGATTAGTTTGCTGATAGACAGCGATGCTGAAACCCCATGGGGTACATACCAAATGGTGGTTAATGCTACAGATTCAGCATCTGGTGAGTTGGTCCGTGAAGTCACCGCTGGTCTGACCGTCATTCCACAAGGCTTAGTCGATTTCCCGTATGAAAATACCACCCCAGTTGCCATTCCTGATAATGATAGTTCAGGCATTGAGAGCATCATTTCGGTTGGCCAAGATGGCCATGTTTTTGGTGTTGAAGTCGGCGTGAATATTACCCACACTTGGCGTGGCGATCTCATTGTTTCACTGACTTCACCTGAAGGCACCGAACATGTCTTGCATAACCGGACCGGTGGCAGTGCTGACGATTTGATTGAAAGCTGGACACTAGACAGCTTTAACGGCGAAGCTATGCAAGGCGACTGGACTCTATTTGTTTCGGATAATGCCGCACTAGATACCGGAACCCTGAATAGTTGGGATCTCACTATTACGGCCTTGTCTGATGGCGATATTGTTGATCCTGACCCTTCAGCACCTGAAGCTGACTTTAGCTACAGTGCCTCCGGTTTGCTGGTGAACTTCACTGATATGTCGACTGATGATGACGATGACATTGTTAGCTGGAGCTGGAATTTCGGTGATGGTATAAGCTCTACTGAGCAAAGCCCAAGTCATAGTTACAATGCTGCGGGTAGCTACAATGTAAGCCTGACGGTTGAAGACAGTACAGGCCTATCGGATACGGTCGCGAAAACGGTCACAGTATCGGATGCGGTCAGCTCTATTGACTTATGGGTCCAGCGGGCACAACAAGCACGTACAGGCTCCAGTATTGTCGATTTGCGTTGGTCAGGGGCTGAAAGCCAACTTGATCTGTACCGTGATGGTGTCAAAGTAGCTACCATCGATAACAATGGTCGTTACCGTGATCGCTTTAATACTAGCGCTGATATGGTGGTGTATCAATTATGCGCTGAAGGCACCGATATCTGCTCGGCAGAGGTCGTTGCACAATTCTAATGTGCCAGGTGCTTTGAAGAGGCGACCTACGGGTCGCCTTTTTTATTTGTTCGTAACTTGCTATCTTACATACAGCCCCACTTTACAGGATATCACCGTGCTGCAGCAGTTCAACGCGATTGAAACCCACTTAAATCAAGTCATCCTTGGCAAACCACAACAAATTAAACTAGCACTTTGTTGTTTACTGGCCAAAGGTCATCTTCTACTGGAAGATTTGCCAGGTATGGGGAAAACCACACTGGCCCATGCCCTTGCCAATAGCTTGAGCTTGTCGTACCGACGAGTGCAGTTTACCAGTGATTTATTGCCTGGTGATTTGCTGGGGATGACCATCTACGATACACGATCACATCAATTCAGTTTCAAACCTGGCCCTGTTTTCAGCCACTTATTGCTGGCAGATGAAATCAATCGCGCCAGCCCTAAAACGCAAAGTGCCTTGCTCGAAGCAATGGAAGAACAGCAAGTCTCGATCGATGGGGAGACACACGCACTTCCAAAGCCGTTTTTTGTCATCGCTACCCAAAACCCATTGGATCAATCAGGCACGTCAGCGTTACCTGAATCCCAATTGGATCGGTTTTTAATGCGTGTATCTCTCGGCTTCCCCAGCCGAGCTGCAGAATTTGAGTTACTGGACTCTGATCGTGGTCAATCTCGTTTAGAGTTATTAAGTGACACTTTAAGTATTGAGCAATTAATGCATTTACAACAACAAGTGCCTAACGTGACAGCTGCAGAGCCATTATTACATTATATTCTCGATCTGGTCGGCCATAGCCGACAACACCCCGATATGCTGCCTTTATCACCGCGTGCCGCTAAAGCGCTGCTGCAAGCAGCAAAATCATGGGCCTTATTGCATCAACGAAATTATGTGACTGCTGAAGATGTGCAAGCGGTATTCCCCAGTGTGGCAGAACATCGCTTGGCGCCTAAGTCGCATGCCGCAGATGCTCGCTGGAGTGCGTTACTACTCAAGGAAACACCTTGTCAGCTTTGAACTGGTTAAAAACTCAAATGAAAACCAGATTCTGGCAACGGCTCGATCGTTGGCTGCTAAAGCGCCATCCTAAGCCAGAATGCTATCAATTTAATCACAGCACCCTATTGGTATTCCCTAGCCGATATGGCTTTTGGTTTCTGTTGTTATTGCTGTTGCTGTATTTGCTTGGAACCAACTATCAGAATAATCTCGTACTGTTGCTAGCTTACCTGTTGCTTTCAATTTTCTTAGTGACCATCTGGCTCGCTTGGAAAAACCTATCCGGGCTAAGCGTTCAATTAACAAGCAAACAAAGTACGTTTTGTGGTACGCCACTCCAACTCCAATTGAAATGCAGCAGCTCCCATCCTGTGGTTGCATTGGATTTTATCTGCGAGCAGCAAAAAGTCACCTTTAATGGCACTTCAGAAAAATGCCAGCTTACCCTACCCGTAGTAAGACGTGGCTGCTTCCCTTTACCACGAATTCAATTAATCAGCTATTTTCCATTTGGCTTAATACGTTGCTGGAGCTATTTGCCAAGCCAAGGAGAATACTGGGTTTTCCCCACGCCACTCGAACCTCGCCAACAAGCAAATCAAATTGAGGCTGAGCAAGATGGTCAACAGCAGCCTCAATTACCTGATCAGTTAAAACTATACCAAAGTGGCGATAGCGTTCGACATTTGTATTGGAAACGGCTGGCCCGGCAACCTCATGCTCCTGTAGTAAGAGCCGCAGAACAGCAGATCACCCCGGATCCACGTTGGGTTGTCATCCCTGAGCTAAAAGGCCCGGCTCTGGAACAAGCGTTATCTGAAGCCTGCCATCAAATGCTGCACTTAGAGCAAGCTGGTATCAGCTATGGCCTGAAGACCCCAGGCAGCCAGATCGCGCTGGGATCTGGTGCACTGCATTTGCAGCAATGCTTGCAAAGGTTAGCCTTATGCTAAACCTGCATTTCCAACGTCATGCTGCACTACTTCAGCTTGCGCTGTTGCTTCTGCTATGGCCAGCCTTATCATTATGGAGTTTCCTGCTGTTGCTTGGTTTCATCAGCTTTGCGGCATTGCAATCCTTTGACAAAGTACCAAAACTAAGCCTAAAAACTGCCAACATTGTTGCCGCCCTCACGGCAACCTTATTTGTGCTATCCATCCGTCAATTTGGTGCCATGCATTTTTTAATGCATATTCTGTTGCTGTCTGCTTTATTGCGTTTATTGGCCTTACGCCATCATGGTGAGGCGCAACAACTGGTGTGGGTGCATTACTTCATTATTGGTTGCAGTTTTTTATTTCATCAGTCGATGACGCTTGCCTTCGTTATTTTAAGCACAGTTGCAGCGAATCTGCACTTGCATTATTTATTGTTCAGCCCTGAGCCTGTGCCATGGAAACGATTAAGCCGAACGACGCCCTATTTACTCTGGATCATTCCCGTTTGGCTTGGATTATTCCTGTTATTTCCACGACTTTCCCCACTATGGCAACTGCCCTCGTCCCAACAAGCCATTAGTGGCCTTGCCAACGACATTGAACCGGGTAGCATTGAACAGCTGGTGCAAAGCGACGCAACCGCATTCAGAGTCAGCTTTGATAACGGTGTTCCGCCACCACAGTCTCAGCGATATTGGCGGGCAAAAGTATTTGAACAATTTGATGGAAGACGTTGGTCCGTGGAACGTGACTTCTCTAAGCGCTCACTTCGCCAATCCGATCCTGCGACATCAGCTGTAGAGAGCATAAGTTACCAAATCATTGCTGAAGCCAGTTATCAGCAAAGTTTATTTAGTCTGGCAACGCCCACTCAGGTAGATAGCTCTATAGAGTCCTTACCCGCTGGGCTGGTGCAAGCAAAACGTCCGGTCACACAACGCATCAGCTATCGGCTTAGCAGTCAACTAAGAGGGGTCATGAGCACCGATCAGAGGGAATCTGAGTTGAATCAAGTGATTGGCGAGCATAACCCACAAAGCTACCGTTTTGCTCAACAGCTTAGTCAGCGGTACCCAGAGCCACACCATTTTGCTGAGGCGGTGCTCGACCATTTTCGCCAACAAGCCTTTTACTACACATTAAACCCACCACGGCTTGGCGCTCAGAGTGTTGACGACTTCTTATTCAATACACGATCCGGTTTTTGTGGCCACTATGCCTCAGCCACGGCGCTTTTGCTGCGACAAGCTGGCATTCCGGCTAGAGTGGTTGGAGGCTACCAAGGTGGTTTATGGTATCCAGAGCAAAACTACTTATTGGTACGCCAACGTGATGCCCACGCCTGGGTCGAGTATTTGGTAGAAGAGCAATGGCATCAGCTGGATCCTACTGCAGCTATCGCGCCTGAACGAGTTTTATCTGGCCTTGATGAGTCATTGAGTGATGCCGATAGGTTGTCATTGTCATCGCCATGGTTGGCTTCAGTTCCATTATTGAATCAGGTGCGATTGCAGTTACTGCATCTTGATTACTACTGGTCGGTATGGGTGCTTGGCTTTAATCAACAACGCCAAACCGCGTTATGGCAATCGCTGTATAACGCATGGCGTGACTATGGTCGTACAGGGCTCTATGTAGTGGCTGGTTTGCTAGCTCTATTGTGCATGGCCGGGTTATGGTACCTCTACCGACTGAAAACAAAAACAGGAAGCTATCAACTCATGCTGCGTTTTATTCCTGCCTTGCGCTATAAACCTGAGGGTATGCCTGTCAGCCAAGCCTTGGCTCGGTTGGCTCAGTCGAACCCAGCACTGGCCAGTGAGCTTAATAGCACCAATCAGTTATACCAGCAATGGGTCTTTGCCAGTGACCAACAGGCACGCACAGAGCTTTTTCATCGACTGAAAACAAAGCATAAAACATGGAAGCGTTTGCAGTTACCGGATGGTTTTCAGCCATAAAAAAACGCCAGACAACTGGCGTTTTTAAGCTCAACTGACAGCTTTTTACTGTCACTTCAGTAATTTAAAACTCACGACTATTCTGCAAAGCCGCAATGCGCTTCTCAAGTGGTGGATGCGTCATAAACAGCTCAGACTTTTTACCGCCACCTGCGATACCAAAAGCCATCATATTGCCTTCCAGCCGGCTTTCATGATTGTGCTGTAACCGCTGCAATGCAGCAACCATCTTGTTCGGGCCTTCCAATCTTGCCGCACCTGCATCGGCCCGGTATTCACGCTGACGTGAAAACCACATCACGATAATACTGGCAAGAAAACCAAAAACAATTTCAAGCACAATGACGATGCCAAAATAGGCCAAAGTACCTAGCTGCTGATTATTTTGGCGGATAATGCCAGCAATGAAACGTGCCAGAAAGATTACAAAAGTATTCACTACGCCTTGAATCAGCGTCAACGTCACCATATCGCCATTAGCGATGTGTGACACCTCGTGTGCCAACACAGCTTCAACTTCATCTTCGCGCATATTTCGCAGCAAACCAGTACTTACAGCGACTAACGCATCATTGCGCTTCATGCCAGTTGCAAAGGCATTCATTTCCGGAGAGTCGTAAATAGCCACTTCCGGCATACCTATGCCAGCTTTACGAGCTTGGCGGGCAACCGTATCCATCAACCACTTTTCAGTGGCATTCTTTGGCTGCTCTATCACCACCGCGCGGGTCGAGCGCTTGGCCATCCACTTGGACATCGCCAGTGAAATAAAAGAACCGCCAAAGCCAAAAATGGCAGCAAACACCAACAAGCCACCAATACTGGAGCTATCAATGCCAAATACCGAGAAAATAACACTTAGTGCAATACTTAATACCACCAATACCGCTAAGTTGGTCGCTAGAAACAACAGCACTCTTTTCATATCAGACCTCTTTAAGGAACTTATGGACTTACCTAGTGCATACTATATGGGCTCAAGCTTAATTATCAATGAACAAGCTCAATTTAATGTGTAAGCAAAACTTACATCATGAGTGGGCAGTGTTAGTGGCTCGGGATAATAGCCTGGTAGATAGAGTTAGCACTGATTATAGAACCATCAAGTTGCTTGACTCAATTGGAGAACAGCAGACGCCAACTTCAGATTGATCGACTCAGGGATCTCGCCATCGATGCAATAAGGCACAACACCAAGGCATGGGGCAGCAATACGTTGCTGCAAATCATCAATATTTTCTTGCAGCAAAGCCATGTCTGGGTCGACACAATTGCCCACCCACCCCAACAAAGGCACCCCACTTCGTTTAATTTCTCGTACCGTTAACATGGCGTGATTTAAACAGCCAAGCTTGACCCCTACCACCAGCAGAACGGGTAGCTGCTGCTTGATCACCCAATCAGCCAGATAGCGCTCAGATGAGATGGGCAATAACCAGCCACCAGCTCCTTCCACTAACAGATAATCTGCCTTATAGCTCTGCAGCTGTTGAAGATTTTGATCCAATAGTTGCTCATCAATCACTCTCTGGTGACGGGCCGCGGCCAAATGTGGTGCTACCGGTTCAGCAAATAAAATCGGGTTAACCAGTTCATAAGGTAACACCAGATTTGCAGCTTGCTGTAAAATGACTGCATCCTGATTTTTACCGTCCGCTTCAACCCCTGCCGCAATTGGCTTTGCTGCTATACAGTGCTTGCCAGCTTGCGCCAGACCATGCAACAACGCAGTACTTACAAAGGTTTTCCCTGCATCTGTATCGGTTCCCGTCACAAAAAAGCTGTGCATCAGCGTCGGGTTCCTGTCAATACACCAACCTCATAGCTGGCTAGTACCTGCTCATGGGTATCATGCAGCGGATAGGCTGCATTCAAGCGTTGCCAGTATTGTTTCCCTGTCAGTCCTTTTGACGTTTTACCCACCACATAGTTGGCACCCAGTGATTTCAATTCACGAGCCAGAGCCAACACATCTGGATAGGGCAATGGCATGCTGTGAGTTTGTAAGTGCCACTCAATATCAGGACTAGCGGACTTCAAACGTTCAAGTAGCACATCGGCCGGTAAAAAATCATTCACATGTGGTCGGGCATCTAACTGCTGAAAAGCCTGTTTCAACTCGCGTAAGGTTCCATCAAGTAAGGTGGTGAGGACCAGACTGGCTCCGGGTTTGCACACCCGGGCCAATTCACGACTAACCTGGTCAGGCTGAGGGCACCACTGCAACATTAGGTTTGAAAATACACCGTCGACGCTGGCATCTGCCAAAGGCAATTCCGCTGCATCTGCTCGGATATAATGAGCAGCCAGCTGTTGTTGTTTCGCTTTGTCGAGCATACCTTGACTCAGATCAACGGCCAGCAGCGATTGGCAGCGTATCGTCAGCTCAGGGTGCAACCAGCCAGGACCACAGCCCAGATCAAGCAACTGTCCAGCCAGATAGTCAGGTAATAGTTCCAGTGCCGCGTAACCAGTTTGCTGTTGTAATCGAGCGGCTGCAAAATAGCTATCTGAGGCTTTGCTAAAATGATCAGCCACAGCCTGAAATTGAGCAGACATCAATACAGCTCCTTCAACGATTGGACTAAAAAGAGGATATCCTCTGGCTGATGCGAACTGCTCAAAGCGATACGCAACCGGGCTTTACCGTGGGGAACCGTTGGTGGGCGTATTGGCGTCAACCAGATACCACGGCTCTTTAGTTGTTGACTTAATTGCACCGTCTTCACGGTATCACCAATCAGCAAGGGTTGAATCGCAGTTGCCGAAGTCATTACCGGTAATTCGGCTTCACTTGCCCATTGACGAAAGGATGCAATATTGTGCTGCAACTTATCACGGCGCCAGTGATCTGCCTGACAACAACGAATCGCTGCCAACACCCCCCAGCAGAGTGCTGGTGATAATGCCGTACTGTAAATATAATGACGGGCGAACTGTCGCAAGTAATCGATAACGGTGTTTGAACCCGCGATAAAGGCACCAGAGCCCCCCAGCGCTTTACCAAAATTGGCCATCAAGGCATGCAACTGCTTAGGCTCAAGCCCTTGCTGTTGCCAACTTCCCCGCCCCCGCTCACCACAAACACCTAGACCATGGGCATCATCCAGCAATAGCGGAGCCTGAGCTTGCTGGCACAACCGACTCACAGCGACCAAATCCGGGCTGTCTCCATCCATGCTAAAGACACCTTCTGTCACCACCATGCTTTTGCCCACGGGAAGCTGCTCAATAATGCTTTGCAATGACACCAAATCATTATGCAAAAAACGTTTAAACGATCCGGACCGCTGTTGAGCCCCATCAATCAAGGACGCATGGCTCAGTTTATCCAGCAACAGAGTATCGTCGGCATCTGCCAGAGTTTGGATCATGGCGTGATTCGCAGCAAAACCAGACGAAAACAGCAACACCTGATCAAAGCCAAGCCAATCACAGAGCGCCTCTGTTAGTGCCTGATGCGCATAATGATACCCGGTCACAAGCGGCGAACCGGTACTGCCTAAACCAAAACGGCGAAGCCCCTCTTCACTGGCTTTTAGCACATCAGGCTCAGCAGCAAGACCAAGGTAATCATTGCCTGAGAAGTTGAGATACTCTTTGCCATCAGCTCGTAAGCGACCTTCCGCTAAAGGTTCGATGCATACCGTATGGCGCAATAACTGCTGATCGGCACGATCCGTTAATGCCTGCCGCAATCGGGCCAGTTGCATCGTTTAGTTCGCAGCGTGATACAAAGGAGTTTCTTGCTGATCTTTAATGGCATCAGCCAAGGCCAGCTCGTGCGCTTCATCCGATACATCATGACGTTGCTCTGGTTTGATACCCAGTTTGGCAAACAATTGCATATCTGCATCAGCTTCCGGGTTGTCCGTAGTAAGTAGCTTATCGCCATAAAAAATAGAGTTCGCGCCAGCCATAAAACATAGTGCCTGCATCTGCTCATTCATACGCGAACGTCCCGCTGATAAGCGAACATGACTGGCTGGCATCATGATACGAGCCACGGCAATAGCGCGAATAAACTCAAACGGGTCCATATCTTCAACATTTTCTAATGGTGTGCCCTGCACTTTTACCAACATGTTGATGGGTACACTTTCTGGGTGCTCAGGCAAATTGGCCAATTGCATCAGCAAGGCAGAACGATCATTGGCACTCTCTCCCATGCCAAGAATGCCACCACAGCATACTTTCATGCCTGCATCCCGCACATGTTGCAGGGTATCTAAGCGGTCTTGATAGGTACGGGTAGTAATGATTTCACCATAAAATTCTGGTGAGGTATCCAGATTATGGTTGTAGTAGTCTAAGCCAGCATCAGCCAGAGTTTCAGCTTGTTCGGTATCGATCATGCCTAAAGTCATGCAGGTTTCTAAGCCCATGGCCTTAACACCACGGACCATCTCAATCAGATATGGCATATCCCGCTGTTTCGGATTGCTCCAGGCCGCGCCCATGCAAAAACGAGTAGCACCCTTGTCTTTGGCGGCTTTAGCTTGAGTCAGTACCTTTTCCACTTCAATTAAGCGTTCACGTTCAAGGCCGGTGTTGTAGTGGCCACTTTGCGGGCAATACTTACAGTCTTCGGCACAAGCACCTGTTTTAATGGATAATAAGGTACTCACTTGCACCTCATTCGGCGTGAAATGCTGGCGATGAACCGTTTGCGCCTGAAAAACCAAATCATTAAAAGGTAACGTAAATAAAGCGTTGACTTGATCCAGCGTCCAGTTGTGACGAATTGAAGAGGACATCGGTATTCCCATTTGAGTTGTGATAAAAGCTATTTTTCGCTAGTCTAGCCGCCAGTGCTGACTTGTCAATCTGTATTCCACCTTTAACTTTACTAGCGGTTAATTTATGAGCATCGATTTAGCGTTTGATAGAGAGCATATCTGGCATCCATACACTTCGATGCTAAACCCATTGCCGGTGTACCCGGTGGTGGCAGCTGAAGGCTGCGAATTGATTCTGGAGAACGGACAGCGTTTGGTCGATGGCACTGCATCCTGGTGGTCAGCCGTCCATGGTTATCGCCATCCTGAACTGGACAAGGCTGTTACCGAACAATTGCAGCACATGGCCCATGTGATGTTTGGCGGTATTACCCATCCTCAGGCTATTGAGCTCTGTAAGCAACTAATTGACATCACGCCAGCATCACTGAGTAAAGTATTTCTGGCAGATAGCGGCTCCATTGCGGTTGAAGTGGCGCTTAAAATAGCACTGCAGTATTGGCAGGGTGTAGGACAAGCAGATAAAACCGAACTGATCAGTGTACGCAAGGGCTATCATGGCGATACCTTTGCCACCATGGCGGTGTGTGACCCGGTCGATAGCATGCACAGCATGTTTCAGCGCTTACTGCCACAGCATCATTTTTTACCCGCACCGGATTGCCCCTTTCATCAGCCTTATCAGGCCAACAGCATTGAACCACTGCGACAACTGCTGCAAGAGCGCCACACGAAGATTGCCGCTTTGATCATCGAGCCTGTGGTACAAGGTTATGGTGGTATGCGCTTTTACCACCCTGAATATCTAAAGGCCTGCCGTCAGTTATGCGATGAATACGATGTGCTGTTAATTGCAGATGAAATTGCCACTGGTTTCGGACGTACCGGCAAGTTATTCGCCTGTGAACATGCAGACGTTGCCCCCGATATTATGTGCTTGGGTAAAGCCTTAACTGGTGGCTATATGACCATGGCTGCCACCTTATGCAGTGATAAGCTGGCGATTGGTGTCAGTCAAAGCGAGGCTGGCGGCTTGATGCATGGCCCAACGTTTATGGCCAACCCATTGGCCTGTGCAGTGGCCAACGCCAGCGTACGGTTGATCCGGCAAAATCACTGGCCCGAGCAGGTAGCAGCCATTGAGGCTCAATTAACGCATGAATTAGCGCCTTGCAGGCTGGGCCAGGGCGTAAGTGATGTACGAGTGCTTGGAGCCATCGGCGTTATTGAAATGACGGAACCGGTTCAGGTCGCAGCATTGCAACAGTTGTTTGTCGAGCAAGGCGTTTGGATCCGGCCATTTAATCACTTAATTTATATCATGCCTCCCTTTACCATCAGCTCAGAACAGCTTACCAAGCTAACCGCGGCAATGCGTTTAGCCGTGGGTGCGGCCTGAGCACTGGAAACAGATAAGTATCAAACAATGGCAGTTAAAGGCGCATCAAATAGAGTACCAAGGCAATAGACGTCAATAACAATAGCACCAGATTAAAGTGCAGCCGATCTTCTTTGCGTCGAGCTCTCAATCGGTTAAACACCAAGCTAACGCCACTAAGTCCTGCCGTAACCCATAGCAGGTAGTGCAACCAAAGGGTAAGTTGTGGATGCCAATCTTGCCTGATGTCTAATTGCCAATACCTTACCAAACCAGTATCCAGCTCAGGTCGGGCATAATGAATAAGCACAATAGCAACAATAAAAACCAGCCACGCAAGAATTGCCATCCAGCTAAACAATTGGCGGATTAAATCTGGTCCATGTCTGCGATCATTTTTAAAAGCACCATGTTCTGTCAAAGCGCTATTCCTTTGAAGTTTTTACTTGTGTTCATCGCCTGCGTCAGTATCATTACATCTCTTGATCCATTCGCCAAGTTTTCCAGATTTAAAACGGAGCCATTAGCATGTCACATGCTGTTATACATGATGTTCTTGCCGGTCGTTACGCCGAAGGTGAAACGGTTACGGTCAAAGGCTGGGTTCGCACCAAGCGTGACTCCAAAGCCGGTATTTCTTTTGTTGCTGTTCATGACGGCAGTTGTTTTGATGCGGTCCAAGCCGTGGTTCCGGCTGAGTTGTCTAATTATGAGAATGAAGTCAAACGCCTGACCACTGCTTGCTCGGTAATTGTAACTGGTACCATTGCCCGCTCTGAAGGCAAAGGCCAGCAATTTGAGATTCAGGCAACAGAGGTTGAAGTAGTTGGCTGGGTTGAAAATCCTGATACCTACCCTATGGCACCCAAGCGCCACTCGATGGAATATCTGCGCGAATTTGCTCATCTGCGACCGCGAACCAACATCAATGGTGCAGTCACTCGTGTACGCAACTGTCTGGCTCAAGCTATTCATCGCTTCTTTCATGAGCGCGGCTTTAACTGGATCAGCACCCCGATTATTACCGCTTCAGATTCTGAGGGCGCTGGAGAAATGTTTCGGGTCAGTACGCTGGATCTGGAAAACCTGCCACGTACTGAACAAGGCAAGGTCGATTACTCGCAAGATTTCTTTGCCAAAGAAACCTTTTTAACGGTTTCAGGCCAGCTGAATGTCGAAAGCTTTTGCTGTGCTTTATCGAAGGTCTATACCTTTGGCCCTACCTTCCGTGCAGAAAACTCCAATACCAGTCGTCATTTGGCTGAATTCTGGATGATAGAGCCTGAAGTGGCTTTTGCCGATTTAGCTGATATCGCTCAGTTGGCAGAAGATATGCTGAAATATGTATTTCAAGCGGTACTTACCGAGCGTGCCGACGATATGGCCTTTTTTGCTGAGCGGGTTGATCAAGATGCAATACAACGCCTGCAAAAAATGATTGATTCAAGCTTCGTGCGAATGGACTACACCGATGCCATCGAGATTTTGAAAAGCAGCGGAAAAACCTTCAACTACCCTGTTGAGTGGGGTATTGATTTGCAATCAGAGCATGAACGTTATTTAGCCGAAGAGCATGTAGGTGCACCGGTGATATTGCAAAATTACCCGAAGGACATCAAGGCCTTTTACATGCGACTGAATGACGATGGCAAAACTGTGGCAGCCATGGACGTATTGGCTCCTGGGATCGGTGAAATTATCGGCGGAAGCCAGCGCGAGGAACGACTGGACAATCTGGACCAGCGTTTACTCGATATGGGCTTGGATAAAGAAGATTATGGCTGGTATCGCGACTTGCGTCGTTTTGGTACGGTGCCCCACTCCGGCTTTGGTTTAGGCTTTGAGCGACTGGTCAGTTATGTCACAGGTATCGGTAACGTCCGCGATGTGATTGCCTTCCCCAGAACACCTGGCAGTGCAGACTTTTAATCGTAGTCTCACCTTCGCTGTGATACAAAAAACCGCTCAAA
>NZ_JAUZVZ010000024.1 GCF_030717845.1 Alkalimonas collagenimarina | reverse complement strand
AAATTTAGCGCGGAAGGCCGCGCAGCGGGTTGACGTCGCAGCCAGCGCTTTTTACTGGCGATAATATTTGATTGTTATGCCGTGATGCTGAATCTAACAACGCTGAGATGAAATACTCGGCATTATCAACACCAATGAAAATTGAATTAACCGACCCCAACGGCTCTGAAAGTTCAATTCTGATATTTGGATTACCTGAGTAATTGTAACGCTTTACAAATTTCGAGCGAGGAACAAACTCGTTATTTCTTTCAATTTTAACAATGTTCTCTAACGGTATTACCAGCGGATGATAAAGCCCATAACGAATAAATAACTTATTACAAACTAAAGAAATTGGCCTTCTCGAAAGTGCCCGATACTCTGCAATAAAAAAAACCAAACTAAAAATCGTGAGTAATGTGACAACATTTGCAGCAAGAGGTGACCAGATAAAGTGCAACACCAGATGCATAATTGGCATTTCAAATGCAATGAGGAAGATGAAACCTAGCAAGCTACTTTTTGCGCCATCTTTCTGATGATAGGTAAAGTGTTGCTCACCTCTGAAATGTTTTGGTTTGATGCGATTTGCAAAAAAAGCAAATGTCCACATCCTGGTTTCAAAAGTCAATAAAGACGCAACAGGACTTTCACCCAAGTATTTTTTTATTGGCTTTTCTATCGAAAGATCGGGATCTTCACTCTTACCGATGGCTGCTTTAATCGCAAGATACACTGTTAAAATTGCAACAAGTTCAAACAACAGAATAACAGCCAAGGCAAAATAGCGACCATTTTCAAGATAATGCCAGATTAATTTACTTTGCTCAGGAATAATGTAACTACCGATCAGAACAGCTAAGCAGCCTAAAACAACAGCTTTTAACAAGCCTTCTTTTTTATTTTTAGCACAGACGAAACAGATTATCGGTAGTACTATTAATGCATCCAAAAGAAACAGCCATTCAAAGTTCGCGCTGCCATAGTCATTTAGCTTGCTGTTAGATTGGTAATAGAAACCCCACCCTATCGAAATACAGACAAGAAATAAAAATGGAAGTTTTGATCTTATCGAATCATTCATGGATATCTCCGAACGGCATAACGCCCCGCGCATGCGCGCGAACGTGTGAGCGTCGCAGGGGCCGTAGCCCCCGAATGACGCGGTTTGTTATACGCTTGGCTTGTTCATAGCCCGAAAGCCAAAAAAACAGAATAAACCAACTGCAAGCCAAATAAAACCAACATAAAGTTCAATTTCGTTAACTATACTCCGATGCCGTAACCAAAGTTGTAGTGGCAATATGCCTCTAATAATGCACAACGCAGCGATAAGATAAATACCAGTATTAAGCAGCGGTAGTTGACGAATTAACCGCGCAGCAGATAAGGCATAGGCAGCTAGAGTAACAAACAAAATAGATACAGCAATTGTCCCAAGCGGAGCTAGCAAGGTTCCAGATTTTGCAGACTCAACAATAGCACTGGGTGCCATTTGCGCCGAATAGCACTGTGGCCCAAAGTAAATACAAGACAAATGAGCACTGGCAGTAGCGATAGCAATTATTGCTACAATTATTAATAAAAAAATGCCTTGTTTAGTATGCAATGAACTCAATCCTTGGGAACGTATAACAGCTTAATAGTTTGGAAAATCCCTTCTTTCACGCACGGGATTTTCCCTTCTATCTTTTTTAGTTGGAATCAATCTAGCTAACTACTTCCTTTGAATCAACAACTTTGTAACCAGCTGGCAAATTTTTATTGGTGAAAGCGGGTTTTACCCTCGCGATTTACTTGTTAACCATAAATTAACTAGCCACTGTTTGTTTATACATCTGTAGTTATGGCCATAAAAAAACCGAACGCTATGGTTCGGTTTTCGTTGATTGGGTTGGCTCTGGTTTAACTGAGCTTGGTCGTTATGCAGGCGGCGCTTGCCTTCGCTTTTGTCACGGCGGCTTCGGTCGTGTCTGCCAGTGCTAGTGCCACGCCCATACGGCGTTTGCCCTGCACTTCTGGTTTGCCAAACAACCGTACTTCGGTGTCTGGTTCTGCCAGTGCTTGGGCCAGGCCTTGGTAACTGATATCGGCGCTCTGCCCTTCGACCAACAACACGGCTGATGCTGCCGGGCTGTATTGGCGGATCTGCGGGATAGGCAAGCCCAGAATGGCACGGGCGTGCAAGGCGAACTCGCTGTATTGCTGCGATATCAAGGTCACTAAACCGGTATCGTGTGGCCGTGGTGAGACTTCGCTAAACCAGACGTTGTCGCCTTTGATAAACAGCTCGACGCCGAAAATACCATTGCCACCCAACGCCTCTACCACTTGTTTAGCATAACGCTGTGCCAGCTCTAAAGCTGCAGGAGCCATGACTTGTGGTTGCCAGCTTTCGCGGTAATCGCCGTCTTCCTGACGATGGCCTATCGGCTTGCAGTATTGAATACCACTAACCGATTGCACCGTCAGTAAGGTAATTTCGTAATCAAAGTCGATAAAGCCTTCCACAATGACCCGGCCTTTACCAGCGCGGCCCCCTTCTTGCGCGTACTGCCAGGCGGTTGCTAAATCGGCATCGCTGCGCAACACACTTTGGCCTTTGCCCGATGACGACATAATAGGCTTGACCACACAAGGGTAACCAATAGCAGCAACAGCGGCTTTAAAACTGGCTTCATCTTGTGCAAACTGAAATGGCGATGTCGGTAACTGCAACTCTTCAGCAGCTAAGCGCCGAATACCCTCACGGTTCATGGTCAGGTTGGCGGCCCGGGCGCTTGGCACCACGGTAAAGCCGGCTTGTTCCAACTCCAACAACTCGGTGGTGGCGATGGCTTCTAATTCAGGCACGATAAAATCAGGTTTTTCTTTAATCACCAACTGACGCAAAGCGGCATTATTCAGCATCGAAATGACCACCGCTTTATCGGCTACCTGCATCGCGGGCGCATTTGGGTAGCGATCGACGGCGATGACTTCACAGCCATAGCGCTTTAATTCGATGCACAGCTCTTTGCCAAGCTCACCGCAGCCTAATAACACGACTTTGGTAGCACTGGCAGAACCTGGCGTTCCGATAACGATATCTTTTACTGTTGAGCCTGTTGCCATTATTTCACCCTCGTCATACTGCGCTCGTCCGTAGACCAAAGCACATGATAGCTGCGACCTTTCGGCTGATCGGTACGCTCGAAGGTGTGAGCGCCAAAGAAATCACGCTGCCCTTGCAATAGGTTTGCCGGCAGTACAGCGGTGCGATAGGCATCGTAGTAGTTGAGCGCCGAACTCATGGCTGGCACCGGAATACCTGCCATGCTGGCATTGGCTACGGCTTGACGCCAGTTTTGCTGATAGCTGGAAATTTGCTTGGCGAAGAATGGATCCAGCAATAGGTTTTCCAGCTCATCGTTGCGCTGATAGGCTTCGGTAATGGATTGCAAAAACACCGCTCGAATAATGCAGCCCGCTCGCCAGATTTTGGCGATTTCAGCAAAATTCAGATCCCAGCCCTGTTCTGCACCCGCTGTTTTCATCAAGTGAAAGCCCTGACCGTACACACACACTTTGGCGCAGTACAATGCATCGTGCAAGGCGTTGATGGTGGTCTGTTTTTCGGCTTCACTCAGCAATTGCGGGCTGGGGCCAGCTAAGATACTGGATGCTTTGACCCGCTCCGATTTTAACGCCGATAATGAGCGGGCATAAACCGCCTCGCTGATGCTCGGTGCAGGGCTACCCAGTTGCAAACTACTGACGGCAGTCCAGAGGCCTGTGCCCTTTTGTCCCGCTTTATCTAAAATCACATCAACCAACGGCAAGCCAGTATCGGAGTCGGCTGTGGCTAAAACCTCGGCGCTGATTTCCATCAGATAGCTGTTTAACACGCCATCATTCCAATCACGAAACACCGCCGAGATATCCTGCGGCGTCATATCCAGTTGATCGCGCATCACCTGATAGGCTTCACAAATCAGCTGCATATCTGCGTATTCAATGCCGTTATGCACCATTTTGACGTAATGACCGGAACCTGTTGGGCCAATATAGGTGGCGCAGGGCTCGCCTTCAGTCACCGGTTGGCCGGGAATACGGCGCTCTATCGGTTTACCGCTGGCAGGATCTACTTTAGCAGAAATGGCTTGCCAGACCGGCTTGATGCGCGTCCAGGCATATGGGTCGCCGCTTGGCATCAATGACGGACCAAAGCGGGCACCTTCTTCGCCACCCGAAACGGCGGTACTGAAAAAGATGAACTTACCTTCGTACGACTTCTCTCGCTCAACGGTATCTGTCCAGAGGCTGTTGCCGGTATCTACCACGATGTCATCGGCTTCAATGCCGGCATCAATCAGTTTGTGGCAAATATCATCGACCGGCTTACCGGCGGGCACCGACAACACAATTAAATGCGGTGAGGTGAGTTTGGATAACAACTCGGTATAGGAGGTACAGGCCACTACCCGTGCTGGCTGATCCCCACGTTCGGCGGCATCTTGCGCCAAAATGGCTTCCAGCTTCTGATGATCTAAATCGAAAGCCGCTACCCGATAACCATTATCGGCCAGATTAAGAATGAGGTTTTTCCCCATCACACCGGCCCCGACAAAGCCGATATCACAACGCAGCGTTGGTTCTGACATGTACGATCCTATTAAGCTTGGAAAATCGGCGCGAAGTATACCAACTTCGCCACTGAATTACATATTTTGCCACAATGAAATGCTAAAAGGCGCTTGCAGGTATTGCTGACAAACCGGGCCATCCGCTTGTAGCTTGCCCTGTTCGAGCTGGGTATCCAGCAATAACTGCCAGTGTTCATCCGGCAACTCCAGCGATAACTCATGATCGGCGGCATTAAACACAAATAACAAGCTGCTGTTGCTGCTGGTGTTGGTAATACTGAACATGCAGCACGACCGATCCGGATCATGCCAATCATGGCTTTGTTTTAAATCACCGCTAGCCAGATACCACTGTACCCGATGTTTATCACCATGCAGTTGGTACTGCTCATCCAATAGCGATAACTGTTGCAAACAAGGAAAGCGCTTGCGTAGCTCCATCATTTGCTGCACAAACTGTAAAAAATCTTTGCTGTCTTTATCCAGTTGCCAATGCAACCAACTGACGGCATTGTCCTGACAGTAAGCATTATTATTGCCACGTTGGGTATGACTTAATTCATCCCCACCCAGCCAATGGATCATGCCCTGACTGAATAACAGCGTTGCCACTAAATTGCGCTTATGCAAAAAACGCTGTTTGATAATTAACGGATCACGGCTTGGCCCTTCAACACCATGATTCAAGCTTAAATTATGCGAATGGCCATCCTGGTTCTGTTCGCCATTAAGCCAGTTGTGCTTTTGCTCGTAACTGACCAGATCGTGCAAGGTATAACCATCGTGATAGCACAGATAGTTGACACTACAGTTGGCGGGCATTCTGTGTTGCTGAAAAATATCGCGTGAGCCAAGCAAACGGGTGGTAAATTCGGCCAAAGTGCCTTTATTGCCGCGCCAAAATGCCCGGAAAGTATCGCGGCATTTATCGTTTAACTCAGCCCAATTGGCCGGAAACTGCCCCAGATGATAACCAAAGGGGCCAACATCCCAGGGCTCTGCAATCAACTTGGCCTGACTGATGACTGGATCCTGCGCAATGATCTGAAAAAATGCCGCATAAGGGTTAAAGCGTTTGTGCTCCCGGCCCAAAGTGACCGCCAAATCAAACCGGAAACCATCGACCTGCATTTCGGTCAGCCAATAACGCAATGCATCCATCACCATTTTTTGCATCAAAGGATGCGCCACATTCAGCGTATTACCACAGCCGGTAAAATTGCAGTAGTTTTGGAAATCGGTGATGTCGGCATGATTATGAAACAGATAATACTGACGATTGGCCAGACCACGGAAACTTAATAAGGGGCCATCGGCACCCGCTTCAGCTGTATGGTTAAACACCACATCCAAAATCACTTCGATACCATGCTGGTGAAAGGTACGCACCATGGTTTTAAATTCAGTCACCGCATCATGGAGCTGATAACGTGCATCCGGCGCAAAGAAATTGACCGGATTGTAGCCCCAGTAATTGCTCAGCTGCATCGACTCCAGGCGGGGTTCACTCATAAAGCTGGCCACCGGAAGCAATTGAATAGAGGTAATGCCAAGCTGTTGTAAATGCTGAATAATAGCTGGGTGACACAGCCCTAAATAGGTTCCGCGTAACTCTTCAGGCACCTCCGGGTGCAGCATGGTCATGCCTTTGACATGCGCCTCATAAATGATGGTTTGCTCAGCTGGTATCTCTGGCTTGCCGATCTGTTGCCAATCAAATGAATGGTGCTTTAATACGCCTTTGCTGATAAACAAAGCACTCTTACTCTCATACAAACGCGGCTGATAATTTTGTGGCCGATTGAGCTGACGACAATAAGGGTCGATCAATAAGCGCTCGGCATCAAAACAAAAGCCTTGCTGTGGCTGATTGACTCCATCGACCGATAACGCGTACAAGGTATTATCAGCAATACCAGACACTTCCAGATGCCAAATATCGGCCGTGCGGCCAATAAACGACAGTTCGGCTATTGGCTCTTCGGTATCGGGTTGAAACAAACATAGCGTAAGCGCTTTGGCTTCTGGCGCGTATACTGCAAAGTTCCAGCAACCAATACCGGTTTTCGTTTGCTCACTATCAGCGCCGGCAATAAAGTGGTGCTCAATACAAATTGGCCCCAATGGTTTTGGTTGACCAACTTTGGTTTTTAGCAAGGGGACTTGCAGGCTCATCAGCTGCTCCGTTTGCGGATATACAAGGTGGCCAATGGCGGGACTTTCAGGCGGATGCTATGGGCCTGCCGCTGATGTGCGCTGGGTTCACTACTGAATAAGGCGCCTATATCGTAGTTACTGCCCCAGTAATGCTCGCTGTCGGTATTGACGATGACTTCGTAATCCCCTGCCTCGGCAACGCCTAACTGATATTGGTTACGCGGTACCGGTGTAAAGTTACTGACCACATAAATCCGCTGGCCTGCTGCATCTTGTCGATAGAAACTAAGCATCGAGTGCTCGGCGTCATCATGATCCAACCAGGCAAAACCCTCAGACTGATAATCCAGTTGGTGCAGAGGCGCGCAGCGACGGTAACTCAGGTTTAAATCGCGGAATAATTGCTGCACACCACGGTGTTTATCGAAATCGAGCAAGTGCCAATCCAGACTGCGCTCGTGGCTCCACTCCTGCGCTTGGGCGAATTCCATGCCCATAAAATTCAGCTTCTTACCTGGATGGGCAAACATATAGGCAAGGTAAGCACGTAAATTAGCGGCTTGTTGCCACTCATCTCCGGGCATTTTGTGCAGCAAGCTACCCTTGCCATGCACCACTTCATCGTGCGACAACGGCAAGACAAAGTTTTCGTTGTAGTGATACACCATCGAAAACGTCAGATCATTGTGATGAAATTTTCGATAGGCCGGATCTTTACTGATGTAACGCAGGCTGTCGTTCATCCAACCCATGTTCCATTTAAAACCAAAGCCAAGGCCGCCCATATCAACCGGCTTCGATACACCAGCAAAGGAAGTAGACTCTTCCGCGATGGTAATGGCCTTTGGATACAAGCGGTACACTTCGGTATTTAGCCATTGCAATAAACTGATGGCTTCGTAGTTGTGATTGCCACCATCAACATTCGGTACCCACTCGCCTGCTTTACGGGAGTAATCCCAGTACAGCATGGATGCGACGGCATCGACGCGCAGCCCATCGATGTGGAAGTGTTCCAACCAATAAATGGCGCTGGCAACCAGAAATTGACGAACCGTGTCTTTGCCAAAATCATAGATGCATGAATTCCAATCCGGGTGCCAGCCGCGGCGTGGATCATCGTATTCGTACAAAGCACTGCCATCAAACCGGGCTAAGCCATGGCCATCGGATGGAAAATGCGCCGGAACCCAATCAAGGATGACGCCAATGCCCGCCTGATGACAAGCATCGACAAAGGCTTTAAATTCATCCGGGTGTCCAAAGCGTGAACTCGGAGCAAACAAACCAACCGGCTGGTAGCCCCAGGAGCCATCAAAGGGGTGTTCCATCACCGGCATCAACTCAATATGGGTGTAGCCCATATCCAGCACGTACGGGATCAGTTGATCTTTCAATTCCAGATAGCTTAGTGGCTTATTATCGGCTTTACGACGCCAGGAGCCTAAGTGCACTTCATAAATACTCATGGCCGATTGGTACAGAGATTGGGTATCACGCTCGAGCCAGGCTTCATCCTGCCATTGATAATGCTGATGATCGTACACCTGCGAGGCATGCGATGGGTATTGATCGGCAAAAAAGCCCAGCGGATCGGCTTTGTGCGGTAAGGTATGACCGCTGGCATCTTTAATTTCGTACTTGTAACGTACTCCTGCAGCTATTTCCGGCACCACCAGCACCCAATGGCCACAATCGGTGCGTTGCATTGGGTGACAGCGGCCATCCCAGCCATTCATATCGCCTATCAGGCTGACACTGCTGGCATTCGGCGCATACACAGCAAAACGGGTGGCAGCTATGGTCTTGCCTGCAAACGACAGATCAATAAGCTGGGCGCCAAGTTGCCGATACAGATTGTGCGGTTCGCTATGGACAAAATGCACGGCATAAAAGGCCTCGTCACGAAACTGGTAGGGATCCACCAATCGATACTGATGCTTGCCATGAGTCACTTGCAGCCAATACGGTGTGGCAGCTCGCTTACGAGGCAATACCAGCTCATATACACCGAACTGCTGTTCAATCGCCTGACAACTCCCCAGGGATTTGCCGGTTTTTGCATCCATCACCTCAACGGCACTGGCTTCTGGCAGATAACAGCGCAGCACCAGCCCTTTGGCTTTGCCCTGCTGGATGTTGGGCTGCCAGCCCAATAAAGCAAAAGGTGCGGCACAGCGTGTTTCAAGCAAATCAACAACAGACGTCATGCATTTTATCCTGTTTTAAATGGGTGAAGTGACGGTTCAATGGTCGAAGACTCACAGCGAATACAGCTGCTCACGGCGGCTTTGCGTGATTTGCTGCAACAGCTGTTGCATATCGTCCGAATGCGCGAGCTGCTCCAAAGTATGGCTAAGCTTGCGACGCCAGTTCGGGTATTCGTCACTGGTACCCGGCACATTGACCGGCTGCGTCATGGCAAACCAGTCTTCCAATTGCAAACAAAGCAGCTGGCTCTGACCTCGCGCCAGATGCAACTGCAAGGCCTTCGCCAACACCGGCTCCATGCCGACCTGCTCCACTTGTCGTGGATAATCATCTGGTAGCATGCCATGACCATGCAAAGAATCAAGGATCCGCTGCTTATTGCGATGGCGCTCGGCAAATAGTCCCTGCAATTGCGCTTCATCTTGATACAAGCCCAATTGCTGGCCCAGCTTTAAATCATCGCAATGCCAAAAACCTATCAAGGTAGGCAAGTCATGCGTGCAAAGTGTCGCCATCGCTTGTTGCGGGTAATGCGCTGGTGAAATAAAACCACCGTCGGCGGCTTGTTCAAAAAAGAACACCCGATAGGAGTAGACACCATACTCATGCAACAAGTCGCGAATACCATCCGGCACGGTGCCAAGATCTTCACCAATCACCAGCGTTTCATGACGCTGGCTCTCTAACGCTAAAATGCCCAGCAGATCCATAATAGGATAATATTGATAGGCACCACCTCTGGCATCGGCTGCACTTTTCGGCACCCACCACAGACGCAGTAAGGCCATGACATGATCGATCCGTAACGCGCCAGCATGCTGCATGTTGCTGCGAAACAGTTCAATCATCGGACGATAGCCTTGTTGGAAAAGCTGCATCGGTGACATTGGCGGTAAGCCCCAGTTTTGGCCTTGCGGGCCTAAGGGATCCGGCGGAGCGCCAACACTGGCCTCTCGGCAATACAGGCTGTCATTGGCCCAGATTTCAGTGGATGCTTCACTGACGCCTACCGCTAAATCGCGATAAATACCGAGCAGCATGCCTGCATCTTTTGCTTGTTGTTGAGCAGCCGCCAGTTGTTGATCGGCACAAAATTGCAAATAGCAGTAAAAATCGATATCAGCTGCATGCTTTTTGGTAAAGGCTTTCACCGCAGGCGATGCGGGCTGTTGATAAGCTTCAGGCCAATTGGGCCAGCCCCAGTGCGCACTATCTTGCGCATACAACCAGGCATGCAACGCATCGTAGAGCGCCAATTGCTTCAGGCTGTCGCCACCGGATTGTTTAAAGTCCGAGAAGGCTTGCTGGCTTTTCGCATCAGCCTGCTCAATGAACCACTGATACAGCGTGCGCATGACCGGCAACTTAAGCTGCATCACTCCACTGTAATCGACCCAATCTTTATCGCGCTGCATCTGCAGCTGTTGCTGAAACTCAGTGGTGTTTACCAACTGCTGACAAGCACTGCACGCTGCAAAACCTGGTAACGCCGAAACATCAATATAGAGGCTATTTAACCAACGTCGTGAAGACGGGCTATAAGGGCTGGCATGCTCTGGCATCGCCGGATAGAGCGCATGAATTGGGTTTAAACCCACATAATCTGCACCCTGCCCAGCCAAAAAAGTAACCAGCTGCTGCAAATCGGTAAAATCACCAATGCCCCAATTGCGCTCAGAGCGCACACCATACAACTGCACCGAAACGCCCCATTGTTTTTGCTGCTGAAAAGCACTCGGTTGATAACAATGATGCGGGGTAATGATCAACGACTGTTCGGTTTTTTTTGCCGACGGTTCGGTGACACGCAAACGATGATAACCTATGGGTAGCTCAAGGTGCAGTTGATGCTGGTACAGGTGGTATTCGCCAAACTCGTCCTGATGCACCTGCAGCAACTCGCCATCCACCGGGGTAAGGCTGAACCGCTTTTGTTGTCCTGTTTCCATCGTCAGACTAAACCGCAAAGTTTCATTGGCCAGTTGCAATGGTACTCTCAGCTCCAGATGCAATGGCTGGTCTTCGCGTTGCACGGAAACCGGCAAAATAACTTGCTGCCAGATCGCTTGCTGCTGAAGGGCCATGCTGTCAGCCAGTGCGGCTTCATCCTCGGTGTCAAAACCTTGTGCCGCCAATAAAGCCAATAGGTTTTGCTCGTCTACATCACGCAGCTGACCATAAGCATCGGTGTAGTTGCTTTCGATGCCAGCCATTGCCAGCCCTTGTTGCAATAAGGCGCTATCCATGAGGTTCCTTCGTTATTGGAATACTATAATCAAACTAGATTACTCTGAACTTTAGCATTTTGCGTTATTTTATTACAAGAATTCGTATGCAAATGCATTTTTCACTTGAAAAAAACGCCAAACAATGTAATTTTACTACAAAATCAGACTAATCAAGGGGTGCTTATGACCATTCGTGTTGCAATCAACGGCTTTGGCCGCATCGGCCGTAATATTTTACGGGCTCTTTATGAAACGAATAAGTCGTACGACATTAAAATTGTTGCCATTAATGACTTAGGCGATGCCGCCATTAATGCGCACTTGCTGAAGTATGACACAGCTCATGGCATTTTTCCGGCTCAAGTTGAACACAGCGATCAGAGCATCTTTGTCAACCAGGATGAAATTCGTACCTTAAGCGAGCGTAACCCTGCAGCTCTGCCCTGGAAAGAGCTGAATGTTGATGTGGTACTGGAATGTACCGGTTTATTTAATGACAGAGCCACAGCTGGTGCTCACCTTGAAGCGGGTGCGAAAAAAGTAATTATCTCGGCTCCGGCCAAGAATGTGGATGCAACCGTGGTGTACGGTGTTAACCATGACATCATCACACCGGATATGACCATTATTTCCAATGCATCCTGCACCACCAACTGTCTGGCCCCTATCGCCAAGCCACTGAATGATGCGCTCGGGATTGAATCTGGTTTAATGACCACTATTCATGCCTACACCAATGATCAACGCTTGAGCGATGTCTACCATACTGATGTCCGTCGTGCCCGTGCTGCCGCTATGTCGATGATTCCAACCAAAACCGGTGCTGCTGCTGCAGTAGGTCTGGTAGTGCCTGAATTGCAGGGCAAGTTTGATGGTTTGGCGGTTCGGGTTCCTACCCTGAATGTGTCTTTGGTTGATTTAACCTTTATCGCTGGTCGCAACACCTCGGTCGATGAAATCAACGATATTATCCGTAAAGCAGCGGCAAGCTCACCGATGAATGAAGTCTTGATGGTAAATGATTTACCACTGGTCTCGGTTGATTTTAACCACAACCCGATGTCGTCGATTTTTGACAGCAGCGAGACCCGGGTCAATGGCCGTTTGGTCAAAGTGATGTCGTGGTACGACAATGAATGGGGCTTTAGCAACCGCATGCTCGATAACACCATGCAATTGATGAAGTAACTGAAGCAGTGACCGGGTCATACATGACTGGCATGATCACCGAACAAACCGGTTTTGCCCATCTGAGCGACTTGCCCTGCTGGCAGCTCCGATTTGGCGATGCCTGTGCGGTGATCAGCAGCTACGGTGCACAAGTCTTGTCGTATCAACCAAAGCCAGAGCAGGAAGTGCTCTGGCTTTCGCCATTAAGTAGCTGGCATCAACAGCAGGCTATTCGAGGTGGTATTCCTATTTGCTGGCCTTGGTTTGGACCGGCAGATGCCAATATTTTGCCTGATGCCGCCACTCAGCCCGGTCATGGCTTGGTGCGCAATCGTTTGTGGCAGCTGCATCACAAAGCTGAACTGGAGTCTGCAACGCAGCTCACCTTAAAAGTCACTCTGGATACGCTACCGCATATTGCCAGCCCTGTTACACTCTATCTGCAATTAACACTGAGCAACACGCTAACGATTGAACTACGCTGCGACGCCCCTATTGCTCAGCAAGCGGCATTGCATAGCTACTTTGCTATTGCGCCTTTAATGGCGAGTACTGTGGGTTCAGAAACGATTCAGCAAATACAGATACAAGGCTTAAGCCAGTCTTATATGGATAAAGTCAGTGGCCAGCCAACACAACAAGCCAATGACCATGCACACATTGATAGCGAGACTGATCGAGTGTACCGTCAGCCTGCTGCAGAAATGAAGCTTATCGGCGATAAGCACTCGCTGACGCTCAACCAGGCTGGTCAGGATCATGCCGTACTCTGGAACCCGTGGCAGCAGAAAAGCCAAGCCATGCCAGACATGCCTGATGACGGCTATCAGCATTTTATTTGCCTCGAGACCGCCCGTTTGCACTGGCAACCGATGCCGCTCTTGCTCAAGCAGCAGATCCGTCTTTAACTTTTTATCCCTAAGTAAGCACTAGCCCCAGCTGGAACGAAAGGTTTCGCTCAGCAACTGTTCTTTACCGCTGGCATATTGAACCGTGACAATGATACGCCATTCCATCGCTGGATCGCTGCAAGCACCCAATAGTAGTTCGGCTCGCCAATGTGTTGCATTCAGTTCAGAGAAATGCAGCGGGATCCGCCCCATGTACATCGACACCCCAATAATTTCACCAGTGATGGCAACAACGGTATCCACTGTCTGAAAATCAAGTCGTAATAACGACTCCACGGGAACATTAGCAGGGCTTATAGTCAGCTGTTCGGTTGTGGTACCATAGAGCAAAAGCTCAGAATCATAATTTTGTTGGAGCGGCTGACAGGCTTGCAGCATGAGTAGCAAGATGATGACAAGCAGAGAGCGTTGCATAGTTCCCACCTTGTTGACATGATTGAGTTATCGTCACGTGAATAATAAAAAGATGATTTTACCTGCTTTGCTGCAAAAGTAGCAAAGAGAACCTACACTTGATTACTTAGTAATCAAGGACTTTGTTCTATATCATAAAAGCGGCGGATTCACCTTTCTTTTCCAAAGTGAAAACCGTATCATCCGCAACCAGAATAGCCCATGGTAGGTACAGCTAGTCACATAGTCGCTACCATGAGTGATAATAAGGGCCACTTTCTAGCAGAAGTGGATATGTGAAATCAGCGAAACTGCAGTGGAACTCGATATGAGCCAGACTAAATCGTTAGAAGTTGAATACAACTATAGCGTTGTCCGTCTCTTTACCCTTGCCACCATTATCTGGGGTATTGTGGGTATGGGGATAGGTGTATTAATAGCAGCCCAATTGTATTGGCCAGCCTTAAACTTTGACACTCCCTGGCTGACGTACAGCCGGCTTCGTCCTCTTCATACCAATGCAGTTATTTTTGCTTTTGGCACCAATGCGTTGATGGCAACCGCTTATTATGTCGCGCAGCGTACCTGCCAGGTCAGATTGTTTGCAGAAAAGCTGGCATCTTTTACCTTTTGGGGCTGGCAAACCGTCATTGTGCTGGCTGCCATTACGCTGCCAATGGGGATCACGCAATCGAAAGAGTACGCTGAACTAGAGTGGCCGATTGATATTCTGATCACTGTGGTGTGGGTCTCTTTTGCGGTGGTGTTTTTTGGCACTTTAGTCAAACGGAACACCAGCCATATCTATGTGGCAAACTGGTTCTACGGCGCCTTTATTATTACTGTTGCGGCTTTGCATTTAGTCAATAACATGGTGATACCGCTTAACCTGGTTAAATCCTATTCCATTTATGCCGGTGCCGTCGATGCGATGATCCAATGGTGGTATGGCCATAATGCGGTTGGCTTCCTGCTTACGGCTGGTTTCTTAGGCATGATGTATTACTTTGTACCGAAGCAAGCCGGACGCCCGGTCTATTCGTATCGTTTATCCATTGTGCATTTCTGGGCCTTAATCGCACTGTATATCTGGGCTGGTCCGCACCATTTGCACTACACCGCCCTGCCAGATTGGACTCAGTCGCTTGGCATGGTGATGTCGGTTATTTTGTTTGTTCCAAGCTGGGGTGGCATGATCAACGGTATCATGACGTTATCTGGTGCCTGGCATAAACTAAAAACAGACCCTATTCTGCGCTTCTTAATTGTTTCACTGTCCTTTTACGGCATGTCGACCTTTGAAGGTCCGATGATGGCCATTAAATCAGTGAACGCTTTATCACACTATACGGATTGGACGGTCGGTCACGTGCATTCAGGTGCGCTGGGTTGGGTCGCAATGATCACCATCGGTGCCATGTACTATCTGGTACCTACCCTGTTTAATCAAGGCCGGATGTACAGCACCAAGCTGATCAATACCCACTTCTGGTTGCACACCATTGGTGTGGTGTTGTACATCGTTGCCATGTGGATTTCGGGCATTATGCAAGGCATGATGTGGCGTGCAGTTAACACTGACGGCACCCTGACTTACAGTTTTGTCGAAAGTGTTGAGGCTTCCATGCCGTTCTATCTGATGCGTTTTATTGGTGGTGTCTTTGTACTGGTCGGTATGTTTATTATGGCGTACAACGTCTACAAAACACTTCGGGCAGAACAGCACTCGCTAAAACCTTTAGCTGAAGCTGTAGCGTAAGGAGCAAGCAATGTCGAATAAAAATCATCATGAAAAAATAGAGAAAAGTGTTGGCTTGCTCGGGATCTTTACCATTATCGCCATCAGCTTTGGCACCATGGTGCAAATTACCCCGCTGATGTATATGGAAGAAACCACTACACCAGTCGATGGCTTGACTCCTTATACTGCGCTGCAAATGGAAGGTCGCGATATCTATATTCGTGAGGGCTGTAACAACTGCCACAGTCAGATGATCCGCCCATTCCGTTCAGAGGTAGAGCGCTATGGTCATTACTCTGTTGCTGGTGAGCATGTCTGGGAGCATCCGCACTTGTGGGGCTCTAAGCGGACAGGACCTGATTTGGCTCGTGTTGGCGGACGCTACAGCGATGACTGGCACTATGCCCATATGATGGATCCGCGTTCGGTGGTACCTCAATCCAATATGCCTGCCTACCCCTGGTTGGCTGAGCGTAAGTTGGATGGAAAGTACACAGCCCGCAAGCTTGAGATCTTTCGCAACCTTGGGGTTCCCTACACCGATGAAGATATTGCCGGTGCAGCTGAAGCCGTTCAAGGTAAAACTGAAATGGACGCCCTGATTGCATACCTGCAGTCGCTGGGTACAGCCTTAAAGTGATGACGATGGAATTTTCAACTGTTCATAGCATATTAACCGTTATTTTATTTGTGGGTTTTGTCGGCCTGATTATTTGGGCCTACGGCAAGGGTCGGAAAAAAGATTTCGACGAAGCAGCCAATCTGGTGTTCGATGACGAGCCAGAGGCAAAACCTGAACAAAAACAAAAACAGGAGTCCGATCATGAGTAGCTTCTGGAGCGCTTGGATCATTATCTTTACTCTGGTGGTTTTAGTCGGTTGCTTTGTCTTGCTGACCTGGAACCTGAAAAACTATGTTGGTGTGTCTGAAGATGAAACTACCGGTCATGAGCACGATGGTATTTCAGAGCTGAATAACCCACTGCCAAAGTGGTGGACCTACATGTTCTACATCACCATCGTCTGGTCATTGCTATATTTAGCTGCTTACCCGGGACTTGGTAATTACAAAGGCTTTTTAAACTGGACCAGTTCCAATCAGGGCATTTTATCCTTGGCAGAATCGGAGCAAGCAGTTATCGCTGCTCGTGAAGCCGGCTTAAATGTTCAACTGGATCGTGAGATTGTCCGTGCTGATGAAGTGTATGGACCAGTGTTTCGCCAGTTTGCCGAACGCGATGTGCTGGATTTAGCCTACGACCCGGATGCACTCCGCATTGGTCAACGTTTGTTCTTACAAAACTGTGCGCAATGCCATGGCTCGGATGCTCGCGGTCAACGCGGATTCCCGAACCTGACCAACGATGACTGGTTGTATGGTGGTACGCCAGATAAAATTAAAGAAACACTGCTGTATGGCCGTAAAGCCGCCATGCCAGGCTGGAAAGATGCCTTGGGAGAGCAAGGGATCCGTGAAATGACCGCTTACGTACTAAGCCTATCTGGCCGTACCGTCAATCAGCGAGATGCCGATGCAGGCCAGGCAAAGTTTGGCATGTGTGCCGCCTGCCATGGTGCGGATGGTAAAGGAAGCCTGGCTCACAACTTACCCTTTGGTGCGCCCAACCTGACCAATAACATCTGGTTGTATGGTGGCTCTGCCGCTGATATCGAAGAAACTTTGGTCAAAGGCCGCTACGGCGAAATGCCAGCCTTTAAACAGACCTTGGGGGAAGATAAAATACACATCATTACCGCCTATGTGTACCGTTTGTCGAACCCAGAGCAAAAGTAGTCCTCAGCCAACGGGCTGAGTGCAAAAAATAAACCCCGGGTTCGGGGTTTATTTTTAATGAGGTAAGCTTGCATGAAAACAGATACCCAACCTTGGTACAAGCAGTTATGGCCCTGGATCTTGATATTGCTCCCTCTGATAGCCTTTGCCCGGGGTGGTTGGGCTTTTTATATCATGATGCAAAACCAACCGGAAATGGTGGTCGATGACTATTATCGAGAAGGACGTACCATCAATAACCGGCTGGAAAAGTACCGCGAAGCCGCCCTACGCAACCTTAATGCGCATGTGTTGATTGCCGGTAATCGTGCCGTCGTCCGCTTTGAGGAAAATGCCGTGCTGGGAGAAAGCATTCATTTGGATTTTTACCATCCAACCCTTGGAGCTCATGACTTTGAGGTCAATGCCTATCGCAGCGGAGAGTTGCTGTATGTCGCAACCCTGCCTCATACCCCGACAGGTCGTTTTCGGTTAGTGGTTTCCGATGATAGCGAAGAATGGCGTTTGCGAGCGAACATTCAACTTCCTGAAGTTCAGGAAATCAAGCTAGGGTACTAAAGCGCTCATGTCTGCTCAGCAAAACTGCTTTCATTGTCATGAGCCCGTGCTCACTGGTCAGCAGTTTACGCTGGATTTTGAACAGCAAAATCGCGTCTTTTGTTGCGCCGGTTGCCATGCGGTCGCCGATACGATTATTCAACAAGGGCTGGCCGACTATTATCGCTTTCGCACGGAACCGGCCACAAAAGCGGATGCGATGCCTGCAGACTTGGCTGCAGAGCTTGCTAGCTTTGATAGCCCGGATGTACTGGCTGATCTGTCTATCAGCCAGGGAGAAATCAGTAAAATCGAGTTATCTATCAGCGGCATCAGCTGCGCTGCCTGTGCCTGGCTCATAGAGCGTCGCTTAAAGCAGTTGACTGGCTTGTATAGCATCAGCGTCAACTCCAGCACTCAACGCGCCATGATTGAATGGTATCCCGGGCAACTCAAGCTAAGTCAGATCCTGCAGCAGATAGCCAGCCTGGGCTATCAAGCCAGCCCTTTCGCCGCTGATCAAGAAGAGCAAACCTACAAAGAAGAACTAAAACGTTACCTGAAACGACTCGCCGTTTCCGGTGTGCTCTCGATGCAAGTGATGATGCTGGCGATTGCACTGTACTTTGGCGAGTGGACCGGTATCGATCCTGAACACCAGGATTACCTGCGCTGGATCAGCATGTTACTAACGACGCCAGTGGCTTTTTATGCCGCCCTCCCCTTTGTCACCAGTGCCTGGCGCAGTATTCACAACCGAAAAATGAACATGGATGTGCCAGTAAGTCTGGCCATTTATTACACTTATTTTGCTTCTGCCTACGCCACCCTGACAGAAAGCGGTGAAGTCTATTTCGAGTCGGTCTGCATGTTCGTATTCTTTTTACAGCTGGGCAAGTTTTTTGAGTACCGCGCCCGCTCAAAAGCTCGTGATGCCACCAGTAACTTGCTGAAAATTATGCCCGTGACAGCAACACAGCTGATCGACGGTCAACCACAAAACACCTCGGCCAAACGATTACAAGTTGGTGATTTAATCTTGGTGAAAGCCGGTGAAACCTTGCCAGCCGATGGCGAAGTCGTCAGCGGCAGCAGTAGTGTCGATGAGTCGATGCTGACCGGGGAGTACCTGCCGATTAGCAAAAGCGTCGGTGCAACCGTGCTGGCCGGCAGCATCAATCATGATGGTGTTTTGCAAGTGCAGGTAACACAACCACTGGCGCTTTCGCGGCTTGGTCAAATCATTGCACTGCAACAAGATACCCTGAACCAAAAACCAGAGCTGGCTGAAAAAACCGATCAGCTGGCGCAGTACTTTGTTGAGCGATTGCTGCTGATCGCACTGGCCACTTTTTTGGTATGGTTTTTCTGGATTGATGCCAGCCGTGCATTTTGGGTCACGTTATCGGTGCTGGTTGCCACCTGCCCCTGCGCGCTCGCACTGGCAACTCCCACGGCTATTACCTGTTCGTTGGCCCGGCTTAATCGCAAACATATTCTGATTAAAAACAATAAAGTATTGGATCGCCTGCCAGAGCTACAGCAGATCGTATTCGATAAAACCGGCACCCTGACACAGGGTCGGTTTAGTGTGCATAAGGTTCATCTGCTGCAAGCCGGGCTGGACCAAAACCAGTTATTAAACCTGATCGCCCATGTTGAGCGTCATTCCGAACACCCGATTGGCAAAGCGTTTCTGCCTTATCTCCGCGATACGTTAGCGCTGAGTGATGTGCAAATTCACATCGGTGCAGGTATATCTGCCATGCATCAAGGACAACAGATACGGGTCGGACATGCTGATTTTTGTCAGGCAGAGCCGGTGGATGGCGCCATGGTCTACCTGGCCATTAATCAGACCGTATTGGCAGCGATTGAATTGCAGGATGAAGTTCGGCCAGAAGTTCCAGCTCTGCTCAACGCACTGAAAGCAAAAGGCTACCAACTGGGTCTTCTGACGGGTGACAGTTCCAGTCAGGCGGAGCGACTTGCAAGTCAGCTGGGCTTTGATTGGCTGGAAAAAGGCTGTAGCCCAGAGCAAAAAGTGACCGTGCTGCAACAACTCGCGGCAAAGCAACAACAAAAAATTATGATGGTTGGCGATGGCATCAATGACAGTGCCTGTTTTCATGCTGCCGATGTTTCGGTAACCATGCAAGGCAGTACTGATCTGGCAAAAAATCAGGCAGATGTGCTGATCCTTCGTAATGATTTAAGCCTGCTGACCACCCTGTTAGCCGGCGGCGAGCAAGCTGCACGAACCATTAAACAAAACCTTGCCTGGGCTGTGGGCTACAATGGCATCATCATACCACTGGCGGTCGTTGGCCTGGTTTCACCCTATGTCGCTGTACTTGGTATGTCATTTAGCTCATTATTGGTGGTATCGAACTCGCTAAGGCTTTTAAAATCATGAGTGTTATTTATGTGCTGATCCCAATTGCTGTGCTTTTTGTCATGATTGGGCTGGCTATTTTTTTCTGGGCCGTGCGAAGCAAGCAATTTGAAGATCTGGACAAACAAGGCTTTAGTATTTTGTTTGATGATGAGCCCCATCAGTACAAGCAAGATGCCAGCGACGATCAATCCTCTTCGCAGCAGAAGCCACATCAGGAGCCCGATGAACGCTGATATTGCAGCTGCTTTTCTGATAGGTTTTATTGGCAGTAGCCATTGCCTGGTGATGTGCGGTGGCATTGTTGCCGCCTTACAACTATCCATGCCCACCACTCGCTGGTCTACACGGTTGGCTTTGCAATTATTGCTTAGTGCCGGGCGCTTGTGCAGTTATGCATTTTTCGGTGCATTGGTGGGGTATTTTGGCGTGGTTGCTATGCAAGTGAGTGGCGCCTCCATGCTCTGGCTGCGATTGCTGGCCGGTTTGTTGCTGATTGCCATGGCGTTGTATATCTCCCGGCTATGGAACCTATTACAGTACCTTGAGCGTGGTGGCCAGCACCTGTGGCGCCTGATCCAGCCGCTGAGCAATCGATTGATGCCATTGGATAGCCCCTTAAAAGCATTTGGCTATGGCGTTTGTTGGGGCTGGTTGCCCTGTGGTTTGGTCTATAGTACCTTAAGCTGGAGCCTTGCCAGTGGCAGCGCCTTATCTGGTGCCGCTATTATGTTCGCCTTTGGTCTGGGTACCTTACCCGCTATTTTACTGACTGCAGGCATTGCAGCAAAGCTTAATCAACTAAAACAACAGCTTTGGTTTCGCTACGGGACAGCCGCCTTATTAGGTATTTATGGCCTTTATACGGTTTGGCTTGCTATACAGCGACTAGTTTTTTAAGCTATCCCTCAATTAGCTCCATAATGGATGTGACATGGCCAACTCATCAATTAATTGCCAGGACTGTGGTTTCAGCCAGCTCTGTTTACCCTTCACCTTAAACGACCGTGAAATGGATACACTGGATGACATTATCCAGCGTAAAAAGCCGTCGCATAAAGGCGATTACCTGTATGAAGCAGGTGATTCCTTCCAGGCTTTGTATGCCATTCGTACCGGTTCTTTTAAAACCTTTACGCTCACCGAGCAAGGTGAAGAACAGATCACCGGCTTTCACCTGCCGGGTGATGTGCTTGGCTTTGAAGCCATCAATACCGAGCAGCATGTCAGTTTTGCTCAGGCGCTCGAAACGGCCATGGTGTGTGAGATCCCTTATCACAACCTGGAGCAATTACTGGGCGAGTTGCCGAAGTTGCGTCAACAGTTAATGCGCTTAATGAGTCAGGATATTTCAGCCGATCAACAGTTGATGCTGTTGTTGAATCGCAAGAATGCCGAAGAAAAGCTGGCGGCATTTTTAACCAATCTGGCGCAACGCTTTCAAAGCCGTGGTTTTTCTGGCAAAGAGTTTCGTCTCACTATGACTCGTGGCGAAATAGGCAATTACCTTGGGCTGACCGTCGAGACCATCAGCCGTTTGCTCGGCCGTTTTCATAAAGAGCAACTGATCCATGTCGATGGAAAATTAATCCGTCTTGTCGATGCTCAGTCATTAGCACGGCTTGGCGGCATGGCTGGTATAGCAACTTGATGTATAAGGTAAAATTAACATCAATCTTTTGATATAGAACAAGCTTTAAATTCGGCAGGCTGCTTTATTTTGTCTACACTATAGCTACAGACAAGCAAATGGAGACAGCCCGTGACCAAGCCCGAACATATCATGGTGGTCATTGATCCCACCACTGAACAGCAAAAAGCACTGAACCGTGCCGTTGAATATGCACGCTATCAGGATTGCAGCCTGACCGCCTTCTTGTCTATTTATGATTTCTCTTATGAAATGACCACCATGTTATCAGGTGACGAACGCGAATCCATGCGTCAGGCGGTGATTAAAGATCGGGAATTATGGATCAGTGAACTGGTTGCTCCCTACCGTGAGAAAGGCCTGGTCATTGATATTCATGTCGAATGGCATAATCGCCCCTTTGAAGCCATCGTACAGGCGGTTCTGGAAGAAGGCTATGATATGGTAGTCAAAGGCACCCATGATCACGATGTGTTGAAATCGATGATTTTCACCCCGACCGACTGGCATATATTGCGCAAATGCCCCTGCCCTGTACTACTGGTCAAAGACCATGATTGGCCTGAGGGCGGCAATGTTCTGGTTGCAGTCAACGCCGGCAGTGAGCAAGATTACCACCGTTCATTAAATAAACGGCTCATCAACAAAGCAGAACATGTTGCCAGTATGCTGTCTGCTAAGGTGCATTTAGTCAATGCCTATCCTGGTACGCCGGTGAATATTGCCATTGAAATCCCAGAGTTTAACCCTGATGAATACAACAGCACCATGCGACGACATCATGTTGATGCCGTGCGGGACCTTGCTGCAGCACATGGTATCAGCGATGATCGCACTCATGTGCTTGAAGGCATGCCAGAGGATGTGATCCCTAAGGTGGCGAAAGAGTTGGATGCCGAGATGGTATTGATTGGTACTATTGGCCGCACCGGGTTCTCAGCTGCCATAATTGGCAATACCGCAGAGCACGTCATTGATCGATTAGATTGCGATGTGATTGCCCTAAAACCAGATAACTTTGTCAGCCCATTAGAAAAATAAGTCAACTCAGTAGACAAGTAACAGCCCGACCACCACTATCCGCTATGGATGTCAAAATGCACGAAGGAGCAAGCACTCCCCCGTGCATTTTGAGGTTGGCTGGCTCTATGGAAATGCCATCAGATCCGCTATACTAAGCTCCGTTTTTTTCCGGGGTTCGATTATGTCTCATTCTGCGCAAGCAAAAGCACAATACAGTCTGAATAAGCTGCACAAAAAATTACGTCGTGGTGTTGGTCAGGCCATTGCCGATTTCAATATGATTGAAGCAGGCGATAAAGTCATGGTGTGTTTGTCAGGTGGTAAAGACAGCTATACGCTGCTTGATATCTTACTCAACTTGCAAATATCAGCCCCCATCGACTTCTCGATTATCGCGGTCAATCTCGATCAGAAGCAACCGGGCTTCCCTGCCGAGGTATTGCCAAATTACCTCAGTGCTTTAGGGGTCGATTTTAACATTGTCACCGAAGATACCTATTCCATCGTCAAAGACAAAATTCCTGAAGGAAAAACCACCTGCTCGTTGTGTTCGCGTTTACGCCGTGGCATTTTGTACCGTACTGCAAAAGAGTTAGGTGCAACTAAAATAGCGCTGGGTCACCATCGTGATGACATGCTGGAAACGCTGTTTTTAAATATGTTTTATGGCGGCAAAATGAAGTCAATGCCGCCAAAGCTACTGAGTGACAATGGCGAGCATATGGTGATCCGACCGTTGGCTTACTGCCGGGAAAAAGACATTGCCCGCTATGCAGAACAGAAAGCCTTTCCTATCATTCCATGCAACCTGTGCGGCTCACAAGATGGCTTGCAGCGCCAGGTGATCAAAGAAATGATGCAAGACTGGGACAAGCGTTTTCCTGGCCGCATTGAAACCATGTTTCAGGCACTGCAAAATGTCGTGCCTTCCCACCTTGCTGACACCAGTTTATTCAACTTTGCTGGTTTAACCCATGCAGATAAGCATTTCGCCGCGGATACCGCTTTTGACTCTGTGACTATCGCACTACCGCAGAGTACTGATGAAAGTGATGAACAAGCGCCTGATGCGCCAGAAGCGAAGGTGCAGATTGTTGAGTTGCATTAAATAGTTTGTTGGTCCTTCCTCCTGTCGATTAACAGGAGGGAGAGATAGCTACCTGTTGACGGACTTCTTCCAATATTGGGCAGTTAAAGCGGATCATGCCTTTAATTTCAGCAATGTAATCTTCACCACGCTCAGAATAACGGCTTAACCCCGGAGCTAAATTAACGCCACGCACCGGCCGATTTCGACTGCGCAAATCAGCTCGTATATCACGCAGTTCTTCATAGGTGTGAAAAGTATTTAAGTTGTAAAAATAACTGCGGATACTGGCTTCGGCACTGTCAAATCGGGCCACTTCATGAAATTGCTCATCGCCGCGCGATAAAGGAATTAAACCGCAGCCTTCACGAAAGCACCACTGACCAAAAAAGTTTAGCCCCTCCACCGCAAAGCGGCTGGTTCCCCAAGCTGACTCATTGGCCGCTTGCATTAATACCAAAGATGATGGCAATACATCGACCCGCTTCAGTAACTCAGTGATGCCCTGCTCACTCACATCATCATCGCTCATACGAAATTCATCATACAGTCGATAGATAAAAGCATAATCGTTCATGCTCAGTGCGTCATGGTCCTGGATTCGTTGCTGTAATACCGTTAAATCGGCACGGAGCGCACGCAACCGTGCATTTTCCCGGTAGACATAAGGGCCGAGGTAATTAAAAAAAGCTTGTTTCTTTTCATGAATATCTGAGATTTCATTAAAATCAGGCAACGGGCTAAATTCTGGTGCCGGCACGGGATAGGCGATTCGCTCCTTGACAGATGGCTTTGTCAGATAGGGCTGCACTTCTGCTCGGGATGGGTGTTGCAACGGCTCAAGCCACACCTCTTCAACATCCGGTTGCTGGATAAAGGGATATACCAAAGCATATGCCACCATCAACCAAACACATACAAACATCAAGTATGTCAAATTTCGCATGAACCACCTTTTATCTTCATTGCACTTTATCTTCAACTACTTGGTAGACTAAAGTCTTGTACCGCAGCGGGTATTGGTTTAGTTTTTAACTTTGTAGTTGTTTCATTATTTGTCATTTTAAACTTAAATAGTGAAATGTACGAATTTTTCATGCTTTCCAACACAGCGACATTGCCATGAAAATCAGTTAAGTTACTTATTTACATATAAAAAATAATTTTGGCATACTACCTGCTTCCTTTTGAAGGAATCAGAATCTATTAAAGGATAAATTTATGAAAGTGCAACTTAACCTGGCTGCATTGTTCGGTGTGCTGTTGAGCTGGTCTGTTCATGCCGATACCAAAAACATCACCATGGAACTGGATGCTGCGCAATTGCAGCAACTGCATCTTCAAGTCGGCGTTGGGCAAATAAAATTAAGCACGGCAAACACCGACAAAATTCAACTTCGTGTTGATGTCACTGGCGAAAAGCGATGGTGGTTTTTCAGTCATAAGGTGGGCGATATCGAACTGACAAAGCAGCGCGATGGTAGCAAGCTGTCACTCAGTATTGATAAAGACAACACCAAACAAGACTGGCAACTGACTATCCCTGAATCGCTGGCGGTTCGTATCGATTTAGGGGTTGGTCAATTTTTTGCTGAGCAATTTATCGCTGATGCCTTCGTTGATGTTAGCGTTGGCCAGGTATCCGCTAATCTCGATACCACACATTATCAAAAGATACTGCTGACTGCCGGGGTTGGTAATGTGCAATTAAAAAACGCACCAAAAGAAACAAAATCAGAGCGCCATCTGGTTGGTGGCACCCTTGAGTTGGAAGGTTCAGGTCAAGCATCCTTTGAAGCCAGCGTCGGTGTAGGTGATATCAGCATAGCCCATCAATAAGTATGGCCCAGCCCACAAAATAAAGAAGAAAATGGATATTTCTTCTTTTATTTCTCAGCACAATTCAGGTAGTATTTGGCTATCCAGACGTATATCAACCTAAAAGTGATCTTATGAAGCCTGTGTTACGCTCCTCAAAGCTTGAGGGAGTCTGTTACGATATCCGTGGTCCTGTGGCGCAAGAAGCGCGCCGTATGGAAGATGAAGGTCACCGCATTCTAAAGCTCAACATTGGTAACCCGGCACCTTTTGGTTTTGAAGCACCCGATGAAATATTGAAACACGTCATCCATAACCTGCCGACCGCGCAGGGGTATTCCGATTCTCAAGGTATTTATCCCGCCCGGGTCGCTGTGGCTCAATACTATCAACAACGTGGTATCCGCGGTGCAGACGCCGATGATGTCTTTATTGGCAATGGTGTCTCTGAGTTGATATTAATGTCGTTGCAAGCGCTGCTAAATAACGATGATGAAGTGCTTATCCCCTCCCCTGATTACCCATTATGGACTGCAGCGGTAAACTTAGCTGGTGGTAAAGCGGTACACTATCGCTGTGATGAGCAACAAGACTGGGCTCCCGATCTAGCGGATATAGCGAGTAAAATCAGCAAAAGAACCAAGGCACTGGTACTAATTAATCCAAACAACCCAACCGGGGCCGTCTATCCAGAAGACGTATTACTTGCGCTGCTTGAATTGGCTCGCCAACACAAGCTGGTGGTTCTTAGCGATGAAATCTACGATAAGATTTTATACGATGGCCACAGTCACATCAGTACGGCATCGTTGTGTGATGATTTGTTGATGCTGACCTTTGGTGGCTTATCGAAAAACTATCGCATTGCCGGCTTTCGGGTCGGCTGGTTGTTTATCTCTGGTGCTAAACGGCATGCTCAACATTACATTGATGGCCTTGGGATCCTGGCATCGATGCGACTCTGTGCCAATGTGCCTTGCCAGCATGCTGTGCAAACCGCGCTGGGTGGCTATCAGAGTATTTTTGAGCTGACCAGGCCCGGTGGACGTTTGTTTGAACAGATGGATGCCGCCTGGAAAATGGTGAATGCCATTCCGGGATTAAGCTGCATGCGGCCCAAAGGTGCTATGTATTTATTCCCCAAAATTGATCGCAGTGTCATTAAAGTCAAAGACGATGAATTGATGGTGCTGGACTTTCTTCGTCAACACAAAGTGTTATTGGTGCATGGCCGGGCATTTAACTGGCCAGAGCCAGACCATTTTCGAATTGTTTTTTTGCCACATAAGGAACAGCTAGAACAAGCCATTGGCCAGTTGCAACAGTTTCTGGCTGGGTATCAGCAATAGCTGTCGCAACTGAGTTGGGTTGGCCTGCCTTTGGTGATAATATGAAACCACTTGCTATCAATCGCAGCATTTAATTAAGCGATTCATCAACCCAGAAGCGTGAGCCTTTCAATGTCGCTTGCAGTGCAAGGCCAGATTCTGTCATCTGATACACTGTGACATCATTGACACTGGCCTCAGCCCCAACAGCACCACCTTTGTCTCCAGCTTTTGCGGCTGCGTCTGCTTGGCCGCCAAAGGTCCAGCCCTGTTCGATAAAACGCTCCATACTTTCATCGGTATGAAACACCATCACCAAACGATAATCTTTCACCCCGGCGCCCAGCCCCAAACCGAGCTCACCGACCCGCATATAGGTATCCTGCCCGGTACTATTATTTCGTACCACGCCATAACCACCGCCAAAACTAGCCAGAATCACATTTATATTGGCATTACTGAACACCGCATAACCCGGAGCAGCCTGAACCTCAGCACGAGCACTTGATTTTTCCTGATACAAGCGAGCTAAGCTTTGCTGTCGCATATCCTGAATGGCTAACCGCTGCTCATCAGGTGTAGCGCGATAACCGCCAGCACAGCCTTGCAGAGTGAATAACAATACAATCAACAACCCTATGTAATTTGCTTTCATAAACACCTCATCATTTGTCTATTGTTAGAGTGCGCTATCATTTCATCAAAATACTTGATCTAACTGGTTATTTTGCGCAGTATAAAAGCCACTTTCTACTGTAGATGACAGGTCATGAATGGTTACTGAATTTAGTTTTCGACAAGGTTTTGAGTGGTTTACCAACCACCTTTCCAGTGTCGTTTTTTATGCATTTCCTGTCGCAGGTGTTGAAATTCCCATGGTGGTGCTCTGGCTGGTTTCTGGCGCCATCATCAGCACTTTTTACCTGGGTTTTATTAATGTGCGTGGTTTTGTCCATGCCTTAAAGGTCGTTGGTGGCCGCTATAAAGATCCCAAACAACAAGGTGATATTACCCCCTTTCAAGCACTGACAACGGCTTTATCTGGCACAGTGGGTACCGGCAATATTGCCGGAGTCGCTGTCGCCATTACCTTAGGTGGCCCAGGTGCTACCTTCTGGATGATTGTCGCTGGCATCCTTGGTATGTCGCTGAAATTTGTTGAATGTACTTTGGCGGTTAAATACCGCCACCAAGCCCCGGATGGCACTTTTTCTGGTGGCCCGATGTATTACATCCCTGTTGCGCTCGCCAAGTTTAATCTGCCCCGCCTTGGCAAAGCCCTGGCAATTTTCTTTGCCGTTGCCTGTGTCTTTGGCTCCACTGCTTTTGTTCACGTCAACCAGGGGTTTGCTCAGGTGAAGGGCGTGACTGGTTTTGATAATGCCTGGCTGTTTGGTGCCCTTTACGCGCTTTTGGTGGCGGTAGTTATCATTGGTGGTATTAAAAGTATTGCCAACGTGACCAGTAAACTGGTCCCGATCATGTGTGCAATTTATCTGACAGCAGCCCTGATCATCATTGGTGGTCACGCCAGCGCGGTTCCTGCCGCCTTTATGACCATCATTCACGGCGCCTTTGCCCCCGAAGCGGCTTATGGTGGCTTTATTGGTGTGTTGATTCAAGGCTTTCGCCGAGCTGCCTACTCCAACGAAGCAGGGATCGGCTCATCTCCAATTGCCCATGCCGCCGCCCAAACTCGCCAACCAGTGTCACAAGGTTTTGTTGCTTTGCTTGAGCCTTTTATCGATACCGTGGTGATATGCACCATCACTGCTTTGGTGATTATTCTAACCGGTGCTTACCTGGGTGCGGATCTGGATGGCGTTCGTCTGACCTCAAGTGCTTTTGCTAGTGTATTCGAATGGTTCCCTGGCGTATTGATGGTGGCATTGCTGCTGTTTGGTTTTTCTACCGTGATCAGCTGGTCATATTATGGTTTGAAGTCATGGAGCTATCTATTTGGCGAAACCACCTTCAACCAAAATCTATTTAAGGTTTTGTTTTGTTTGGTCGTGTCCATTGGCGCTGTACCGAATATTCTGGCGGTATTCGACTTAATTGATTCGATGATTTTCTTGATGGCGCTGCCCAATATCCTGGCGATTTATTTATTAATGCCTGAAGTGAAACAAGATCTTAAAGCGTATTGGCACAAGATCCAAACTGAAAAATAATAGGTGCTATTCATGAGTGAGTACCGTTGCCACAAACGGTACTTACATCGACATCATTACTTTAAATGAGCCCGAATACGTGCCGAGGCATAATCCATCAACCAAACGATGGTGGCAATCACAATCACCAGCATACCTACTTCATTCCAGCGAGCTAAGCCCTGGTATTGCATCAGCATGGTACCAATGCCACCACCGCCGACCAGACCAATGACCGTCGCCATCCGCACGTTAATATCCCAACGATAGATGGTATAGGACAAATAAGGTAAAATAATTTGTGGGACCACACCGTACCAAATCACTTGAACGGGATGAGCGCCTGTTGCCGTCATTGCCTCCACGGGGCCATCATGGATTGCTTCTATTTGCTCCGAGTACAATTTCGTCAATGACGCCACAGAATGCAGAAATAAAGCCAGCATGCCTGAAAACGGGCCTATACCGACCCACACCGAAAATATAATGGCCCACACCAGCGGCTCAATCGAACGTGTTAAATTCATAAAGAATCGGATCACCGCATAGAGTGCAAAACTAGCGGCAGAGTGTTTCATCAGGTTTCGGGCGGCAAAAAAGGCCAGCACAAAAGCAACCGGTATCGCCAGCGCCGTAGCAACAAATGCCATATAAACAGTTTCAATGGCAGCAAAAAGCGCATCTTCAAAAATAGCAAAGTTTGGGCTTAGTAAAGCGCTAAAAATGCGTTGGGCGCCAGCAAGACCGCTTGGCGATAAAAATTCATGCATCGACACCTGCGACACATGCAATCCAGCAGCAAAAGTCAGTAGCAGCTTGACGAGCGCCAAACGTACAGACGACGCACGGAATATAGATTGACCTTCTTTAAAGGTGATCAAGCCAAATAAAGCTTTACCAATTGAGCATCGAGTGTAGATAAGCACACTAGCCAATACCATAGCAACTACAAAACAGTACAGTGGCTCATGCCATGAAAAATCAACATATCGCAGATCTAACCACCATTGTTGATAGGCTATTTTAAACAAGACAATACAGCTGTAACTCCAAATGAGTACATCTGTACACCAGGCTTTGATGGTCGCTTTGTAGCGCTGAATGGACATGGGTTGCGCAATAATATGTTCGGTCATCATTTTTTCCGTTAATTTATACTGACTTCTACCGCGTCTTCGCCATAGATGGTTTTAAACCATTGTTCGTCAATATCACTGGGAGCGCCTTGATACACCAACTGCCCTTCTTTTAATGCAATAACTCGCGTTGCATAAGTACGTACCAGCGACAAAAAATGCAAGTTGCAAATCACGGTCACACCGAGCTCTTGATTGATTTTTTGCAGATATTTCATCACAGAATGAGAAGTTGAAGGATCCAGACTGGCCACCGGCTCATCAGCCAAGAGTATTTTAGGGTCCTGCATCAGGGCTCTGGCAATGGCGACACGTTGCTGCTGACCACCGGATAAATTATCCGCCCGCACATAAGCTTTCTGAGCCAGACCAACGATATCTAAATACGCCAACGCTTTTTGCTTATCCTCAGCAGAATACATGCCTAACAGTGACTTTATTACCGGGGTACGGGCCAGAGCGCCTGACAACACGTTCGTTAATACCGTTTTACGTGGAATAAGATTAAACTGTTGAAAAATCATGCCAATGCGGCTTCTCGCCTGACGTAATCTGCGACCTTTCAACGCGGTTATTTCTGCATCATCAAACACAATTCGACCACTGCTGACGGTGTGTAATTGATTGATGCAACGCAATAAAGTTGACTTGCCTGAACCTGACAAACCAATGACGACCAAAAACTCTCCCTGCTCTACTTCGATATCAATCCCTTTTAGAGCCTGAGTGCCGTTTGGATAGGTTTTACTGATGTGTTCTGCATGTAAAAGTGGCATGGGTTCCCCTAAAGCACCAATGATTCCGTATCAATTTCGATGGTTCGGATCATCTCTCGTAATGGCTGATAATCTTCATCGGTTGCGTCAATCAACCCTTCCACGCTGTAGATATTACGAAAAATATCGCGCCCCTGTTCCGTCGATAGAAATTTTTTGATGGCGGTGATAAAGCTATCCCGGATATCTGCTGGTAAATCTTTACGAAAAACAAAGGGATCGTTTGGAATTTTCTCGGTCACCGCCAGAATACGAACCCGTTCCGTAACATCAGGAAATTGAGTTAACACACGTTGGCGGGCATCACGAATGCTGCCATCAGCAGCCGGAGCCGAATAATAGGCGGAGCCAGCATCTACTTGTCCCTGATACACCATAGTGATGACGCTGTCGTGCTTCATGGCAAAGGTTTCATGCCCTAGCGTCACATTCTCGTCAAGCAGCATTTTAAGTGGGAACAAGTAACCTGAAGTCGAGGCGGGATCGGTAAAAGCAAAGCGCTTGCCGGCAAGATCCGCTATGGTTTCAATACCGCTATCCGCCCGCACCACAATTTGCCCCTGATAATAATCCACGCCATGGCGGATCATTTTTAAATGCGCTTCTGCACCATAACGCTCATGCGCCATCAAGTAGCCAAATGAGTTCATGGCGCCAATATCTGCCCGACCTGAGCCAAAAGCTTCAACGACAGCGATGTAGCTGGTAGGGATCCCTGTTGTGTAGTAGTGCCCTGTTTCTTGCTCTAAAAAGCGAATAAACTCACGTGAGTTACTGGCGATGGTATCGGCATCAACAGAAGGCGTAAAATACAAACGAACCGGGTTGTTGCGACTTCCCAGATCCCCGGCAGGTTGACAGGCCGTCAGCATCACAATCAGCAGGAGTAAAACAACGCTGAGCAAGCTGTTTCTATAGCGCAAAAAACTGCGAGTAGCCGTCATAAATTATCCCTAAATTGGTGATAAATAGTGGGGTCCGTTATATCAATACAAAGTGACACTAATATGACAGCAGAAAGATAATTTTGTGGTAAAAATAGTTAAAAATGCGGCTATTTGACTCGATCCATCATAACCTTTGGCGTAAGATAACTGTGCCTGTATTAAGCGGATTACCTTATGACAACTCCATGGCTGGCACGACGTTCAGAACGATCTACGCTTCGACAAGATGACCAACGGACCCCCTGGCAACGGGATCGGGCGCGTATTCTTCATTCAGCCGCTTTTCGCCGCCTGCAAGCTAAAACGCAGATTATGGGCGTCGGCCAGAATGATTTTTACCGCACTCGTCTGACACACTCATTGGAAGCAGCGCAAATTGGTACCGGTTTGGTGACTCAGCTCCGCCGCCGCTATGTTGATGTAGCTGACAGAGCCATCCATTTACCCGATGACAGCTTAATTGATGCCTTATGTCTCGCCCATGATATTGGTCATCCTCCTTTTGGTCATGGTGGCGAAACTGCGCTCAATTACAAAATGTTGCATGCTGGTGGCTTTGAAGGCAATGGACAGACTTTTCGCATTGTCGCCCGGTTAGAACCGTACACCGAACATCACGGCATGGATTTAACCCGCCGCACTTTATTGGGCCTGCTAAAATATCCGGTACTCCCGCCTACAGAACTTGGCGACAACCGTGAAGCGGCACCATTGTGCTTAACACCATGGAAAGCCGTTAAAGCGGTTTTTCACGAAGATGCCGATGTGTTGGATTGGGTATTAGCACCGTTAAGCGATTCCGATCGCCAGCAGTTCCAACAGATTGACACCCTGCCGCACAGCCCATGGTTAAAATCCAGATACAAGTCTCTGGATGCTTCCATTATGGAACTGGCCGATGATATTGCCTATGGCGTGCATGATTTAGAAGATGCTATTGTGACCGGACATGCCACTGCCGGGCAATGGCAGCTACAGATGCAAACCAGCCTGAGCTCCCTGCCTGAAGCGCTGCAACAACTGATGCAACATGTCGGTACCAGCTTATTTTGCTCTGAGCATCACCTGCGTAAAGATGCCATCGGTGCCCTGGTCAATTTATTTATTACCTCGGCTGAATTGCATGAAGTACTGCCAGATTGCGAGGAGCCATTGATCCGCTTAAATGCCTGCTTACCCGAACCACAAAAACAATTGCTTGATGTGTTAAAGCGCTTTGTGTTTACCAATGTCATCAGCCAACCAGATATTCAACAAACTCGTTTTCGCTGCCAGAATATGCTGCTGCGCATGTTTGATGCCTTTGCCTCGGATCCAAAGCGATTACTACCATTAAACACCCAACAGCGCTGGCATGATGCAGAGCGTCATGGCCAGGGCTTACGGGTGATTTGCGATTACCTTTCTGGCATGACCGATGAGTACGCGGAGACCATGTATAAAAAACTCTTTGGAGCATTATGACGTTACGTGTTTTAGCAGGACCTAAAGCCTTTCAACAGATCCAACAGCGAGGTATGCACGCCGACGATTTCAGCACCATGGTCGGCGCCAGTGGTGGCCCAAAGTGGTTTAGTTTATTTGGTCTTGATCAGTATCTGTTTGGCGATTTCTTTGCTCAGCGTACACAGCCATTGCAGTTACTTGGCAGCTCAGCCGGCGCCTGGCGCTTTGCTTGCTTTGCCCAAGATGCCCCTGTTGCGGCCTCGCAGCGATTCTGTCAGGCCTACTCGACTCTTTGCTACCCAAAAAAAGCATCCACCGCCGACATCACCCGTATTTCTATGACTGTGATTGATGCGGTGTTTCCAAGCCAGCAGCATATCCAGCAAGTGATCGAGAACCCGGCTATCAAGCTAAATTTCATCGTGGCACGAGCGCGGGCATTAACCCGCGGGCGCAGCAAAGCTACGCAACTGGTTGGCTTAACCATGACTGCAGCAGCAAATTTAGCGCAGCGCCGTTGGTTAGGGCATTTTTTTGAGCGAGTCTTGTTTCACACCCCCAATCAGGCTCAGGTTGTTGCTGATTTAAACGATTTACCCACTCGCTGGGTGCCCTTGGATCAACACAATCTGAAGCAAGCATTGCAAGCCAGTGGTTCCATTCCACTGGTGCTGGATCCCGTTCTCGATATTCCCGGCGCTGGCCCCGGTGTGTTTTACGATGGCGGCATTACCGATTATCATTTTGATATGCCGTTCTCGCAACAAGGCTTAGTCTTGTACCCGCACTTTTACCCGCAAATCAGCCCCGGTTGGTTCGATAAAAGCCTGCCTTGGCGCAGACGTTTCTCATCGCACTATGATCATGTCGTGATGCTATGTCCTTCAGCACAGTGGATAGAATCGTTACCCGGCGGAAAAATCCCCGATCGCAACGACTTTAAGCGCCCTGATCAACAGCGTTTAAAAGATTGGGCCATTGTGATTGAACGCTCCCACGAGTTAGCTGAGGCTTTTAAGCAAGGCGATTATCAGCTGGAGCGCTTGTACTAGCGGGTCTTGATGACCGCATAACCTAAGTTTGTGATAAGCGTTTGGTTATGCGATCAGATGACGTGTATAGAAAGAGAGACTTACCGGTTGTCTGGTTGCAGTTCAGTGATGCTAAAACGACTTGGAATAATATCCAACCGAACAAAGGCGGCACTGCTATTGTCTTTCATGCCATCCAGGTACTCCCAATAGCCTTGGGTACGTTCATCCTGACGGAACCGTAGCGTAAAGCCAAGTCCTTCACCCTGATGCAAGTAGCTCACAACTTCGTCGGTGCCTTTGTTATCGACCAGATCAAAACCAATCAGATCTTTTAACCGGCTATTACGGCTAAACACACCTGAGGCCACTACTGGCCCGGCAATATCAAGGTATTCAGCCCCTACCGTAGCAGACTTCAGCGGGTTGGGGATAAAACGATGCTCTTTGACATGATAGCGATCAGCCCCCTGTATAAAGCTAATACGCACCCCTTCGATATGGTAGCCGTGTGGGTTGCTAATTTTGTTGGCATCGCGCACATCAATAATGGTGACTCCACCATAACCAAGCGCTTCTATCTCCTGACTTTCCGGGTAATACACCAAAGCGGCATCTTCATCGATACCGTAACCGACCGGATAAAACTCCCGATGCAATTGAGTCGCGACCACCAAACGGCCAAAACGCGCTTTGCGATCAAAGTGCTGGTCGATGATGCCATCACGAAAAAAGCCAAGCCCGGAGCGAAGCAATAAAGGGCCATTCTCCTGATCTTGCATGCCGGCATAGCTATCGGTAGTCCCTACCGTCAAGGCATTCCACGAATCACCTGCGGCTACCATAATATCACTCATCATAGCTGCCCCGGCACTGGTGCCAGCGACCACGCCACCGCGCTTGTACAACGCCTGAATTGCCTGCAACACCGGAGTTGCCTGATGCTCTGGCGCCAATGTTTTAGTAATATTCAACTGATCACCACCGAGGAACCAAACGGCCGTGTAGTGATCCAACGAGGCGGCAAGCTCCTCATTAAAGCCACCCTGCGCCCAGGTGCTTTCATCGACATCTGGCGTACTGCGGTCGTCTTTGACGGCAATCGGAAATAAGGTCACCTGATCTTCATTCAGGCCATAATGCACCATGTCTTGTTTAAACTGCTTATAGTAGCGAACGGGCTGGCCGCTGGCTGCCGGGATCACTGCAATTCGTGCCTGAATAGGGCCGCCCGCCAGCTCAATAAACCGTTGGTATACTTCAGCATTGCTGGTGCTTAGCGAACCGCCAACCATCACCAGCGCTCCTTTTTCAACAGCGCGCGGCTCCGGCTCTTTTTTTGAACAAGCCGTGATCGCCAGACAGGCGGAAAGGATGAGAATTTGATATTTCACAAGGATGCTCCATTTCTATGTCAGTATTGTCTTTTTGCTTTATTAAGGTGTGTCGATACCTTACTGCCATGTTGTTGGTTTTATACGGCGGTTTTAGCTTAGCAAAAAAAACATCTTGGGTGGAGCAAAATCAACGGTCAGCTTTTGTTGTAAGAGCAGTTGTTTGCCGGAAGTCATCGATGCCTTGACAAAGCTGTTTTATACCCAACAGGCTACGGCGGGTAAAACGATACAAATAATCAGCGTTTGCCTGCAAAAACTGTTGATTCTGCACAGCAGGAATTCGGGCAAACTGCGTCCAGTCTGCTGGGTTAATAGCCTGCATCGAACCAGATGGAACAATGATGAGTTCCGGTTGTGCCAACAGTAATTGTTCAGGCCCAATGGTAGGATAATCGCCTTTCACGTCAGCAAACGGGTTTTCTGCACCGCACAGCTCTAACATCTGTTGCGGCCACGCCTGATTCGCCACTGTAGATAATGGCTGGGTAGAACTGGCAAAGAACACTCGGACAGGTTGGTGCTGCTGATATTGTTGCTCTAATCTGGCGAGCTCTTGTTCATAACGCTGCGCTTGTTGCTCAGCTTGCTGTACATGTCCGGTCAGCTCACCTAAATAACGCAATTCAGTCGCGACATCTGCCAACTGCTTTGGGTCTGAGTACTCAATGCGCACACCCAAGGCAGCCAGGCGTTGTAAATCGGCAGCAGGATTACCGCTGCGCCAGGCAATCACCAGATCTGGTTGCAGCGATAACACGGCTTCTAACTGAATGGCGGCATAATTGGCTACCCGAGGCAATTCTCTGGCAATCGCCGGGTAATCGCTGTGATCGCTAACGGCCACCAGCTGATCGCCTGCACCAATATCAAATAGTAGCTCTACAATGTGAGGGGCTAATGCAATGATCCGTTGCGGTGCTGGCTCGCTCGATGCGGCGTGTAAGGGTAACAACATCAGGGTACTGAGCAGAGCCAGCACATAACCAAACTTTGGTAAGTGAATACGCCTCACCAATCGACTCCTTGCTGTGCGCGAATCCCTGCATCGAATGCATGTTTTACGACCTGCACATCACTGACAGTATCGGCCAATTCGATCAAGCGCCGATGACAGTTTCGACCCGTAACCACCACATGCTGATGCGCTGGACGTCCTGCAATAGCAGCCAGTACTTCATCGGTATCCAGATAATGATAACTGAGCATGTAGGTCAGCTCATCAAGCAATACCAGATTGATCTTTTCATCGGCTAAAAAGGCTTTCGCTTGCTGCCAGACAGCCGTTGCTGCTGCAATATCGGCCGATTTATCCTGCGTATCCCAGGTAAACCCTGTCGCCATCACGGCAAAGGGCACGCCATGTTGTTGCAACAAATTGCGCTCGCCGCATGCCCATTCCCCTTTAATAAACTGAGCAACTGCAGCGGTATAACCATGCCCTACCGCTCTTGTCACGGTACCAAACCCGGCGGTTGACTTGCCTTTACCATTGCCAGTGAGAACCAGTAGCAACCCTTTGTCTTGATCTGCTTTGGCAACTGCAGCATCAACCTGCTCTTTTAACTGTTGCTGTCGCTGTTGATGCCTGCTGGTTTTGTAGTCATCGCTCATGAAAAATTAACCCTGCTGTCGTCGTAAAAGAATAAGAAAGAATACACTGCCAATGACGGAGGTAATCACCCCCAATGGAATTTCTTGCTGCTGCAGCAAACTACGCGCCAGATTATCCACCCAGATCAGGAAAATGCCGCCGACTAGCGCAGAGCCAAGCAACAAAGGCAACAAGGTGACTCCAAACCATTGCCGAACCAAATGCGGGATCATTAAACCGACAAAGGCAATGCCGCCACACTGGGCCACGATAAAGGCCGTCACGGCGGAAGTCGCCAGTAAGAACAGCAACCGAATTCGCTCTACAGGCACGCCTAAGGTGCGGGCACTCTCGTCATGCAACAGCATGGCATCCAATTGTCGCCTAAAAGCAAGAGCGAGCACCATCAGTACCAACACCGCCGGTGCAACAATAGCTACCCCCTGCCAATCGCTGCGACTTAAACTGCCCATCAGCCAGAATATCACCCGATTGGCGGCAAAAGGGTCGGCAAAATAGAGAATAAAGCTACTGATAGCGCTCAGCATAAAAGAAACCGCTACCCCGGCCAGCAACATGACTTGAACTTGCTGCCAGCCATGACTTATGCAGACCAAAATCACCAGCATGACCGCAAGAGCTGCGCCAGCAAAGGCGGCGATCGCCAGCGGTAATTGTTGATCGGGAAACAAAATGGTCGAGATGGTCGCACCTAAGCCCGCCCCGGCAATCAAACCAAATAAATAGGGATCAGCCAAGGGATTGCGGCTCATGTTCTGCAGCAAAGCCCCACAAACCGCCAAACCGGCGCCGGCAAAAAAAGCCATGGCAATTCGAGGCAGGCGGATTTGCCAAACAATGGCATCAATCAATGGATCCAGCTGTTGCTGCCAGATGCTATGCCACAGTTGTATATAGCGGATTTCAGCACTGCCTAAGCGGATACTCATCATCAACGTCAGCAGCAAGGCTCCCCCAGCTAACCACCAAACATAGCTTCGTTTAATCGGCATGCATGGCCCCGTGCTCTGCTGGATAAAAGTGAATGATGGGTCGCGTTAAACCTGGCTGCTGAATAAGCCGGCATGGCTGGCGAAACACGGCACTTAACAAGTCAGGCTGCAGCACCTGATCGGCAGGGCCTAAGCCGCACACCTGGCCTTCATTTAGCAACAGAATATCATCACAATAACTGGCAGCCAGGTTTAAGTCATGCAAACAGCACACAATAGTCAAACCCAATTGTTTGATTAAATTTAAAATTTGATGCTGATAATGCACATCGAGGTGATTGGTTGGTTCATCCAACAATAAAACTCGCGCATTTTGCACCAAAGCCCGGGCAATAAAGGCACGCTGCAGTTCGCCGCCAGATAATGAATCCAAAGTTTTAGCACGAAGTGATATCAGGCCGGTTTTGAGCAACGCCTGCTCAATGTGCTGACGATCTTCACTGGTGGTCGGGTCAAGCCAGCGTTTGTGCGGCACCAGCCCCATCATTAATAGCTGCTCTGTGGTTAGGCTAAATACCGGTACCGGGCTTTGCACAACCACTGCAACTTGTTGCGCTAATTCACGTCGGGTATGAGCTTGTAAAGGCCGGTTCTTCAACCAAATCTGTCCAGAGGTAGGCAGCAGTTCGCCATGCAATAATTTCAGTAATGAGCTTTTCCCTGCCCCATTGGGCCCGACAACACCGAGCATTCTGCCTTTAGACAGTGAAAAATTGATATGACGCAGGATCTGGCGTTGAGCCAACTGCAAATTTAGATCTTTGACCTGCAAGACCGGTGATGGCACCTCAGGCTCCCAACCAACGACAAGTAGACGAATTGTAACAGAAAAAAATCGAGAAGGCGTAAAAAGCACAAAAACCAGCCGAAGCTGGTTTTGTTAGAATCTACGAGTAATCATTAATTCAGCACAGCAAGTAATGTCTCATCCAAACCTTCATTACCAAGGATCTGTACAATGGCCTTGCAATGATCCAGTGTGAAATCGTCTTCCGCAATCTGCTCATTCAATAACGCACGTCGGCGCAACACGATGTCAGACATCATCTTGCTATCAAAGTCATTGGAAGCATCCAGTTTAGCTTGCAACTTTTCTAACCATGGATACAACTGACTTTCAACCTGATAAGCAGACTGACGCACAGCTGGATGAAAATCCTGACAGGCATTCAGGTTTAATAAGTAAAAGTTCAGATAACCGGCAACCGTGACCAACCGATAATCTTTCGTTGATGCATTTGCTTGCAATGAGCCAACAGAAAACACAACCACCGCAAGTGCTAAAAGCCACTTTTTCATTCTTCTTCATCCCTTTCTTATTGCTGTTGCTTCAATCTAAACAGAAATCCGCCATTTTTCAATGTTGACGAACGAATAAGCAACTTTATTTTGCAAAAGCAATCATGAAAGCAGTAATGAACCCAGCTACAGGCAGGATGTAAAGATATTGGTACAGAAACTTCAACTTTTTAGCACCATTAATTTTGCATTTATTATGCTATTAACTAGTATTGCTCTGGGCTAAACCAGTTAGCTCACTAATAACAAATAATAAACACAACAAGTTAACCCGGAGGTTTCATGCGTTATCCACTCAGTGGGGTCTGTTTAGCACTTGGTGCAATCATTGTTTCTCCTTTTTCTGCACATGCGGAATCGTCACAGCAAGCAGTAGAAGAAGTAGAACGCATTCAAGTAACGGGGAGTCGTATTCGTCAATCTGAACTCGAAGGGCAGAACCCTGTACAGGTACTGGATCGTGATTACATTGATCGATCAGGAATGAGTTCTATTGGTGATTTACTGCAATCCATCACCGCGTCAGGCTCAGCTCTGAATACACGGTTTAACTCTAGCGGTAACTTTGGCTTCCCACCAGATGGCGGTGGCGTCGGAGCTGGAGCAACTACTGTCGATTTGCGACACCTTGGTACCCAACGGGTTCTGGTGTTAGTAGATGGCTTACGCTGGGTGAATGAAAGCTCGGCTTCTGGTGTCGGAGGCGTGGTTGATTTAAATACCATCCCCATGGCGATAGTGGATCGCATCGAAGTGCTGGAGGATGGAGCCTCTTCTATTTATGGCTCAGATGCCATTGCTGGTGTGGTGAATATCATCACAAAACAAGCGCAGACTGGCGCCACTTTAAATGCGCGCTATGGCTCCTTCACGAAAGGCGATGGAGAGCAGAGCCAGCTTGAGCTGAGCTTTGGCGGTGAGTCTGACCGGCACAGCTTTTTTATAGCTGCTAGTTATTACGATCAAAAAACCGTCGCCTCAAATACCCGGGAACAATCCAGTCTGCCTGTACCTGGTACCGGCAGTGCTTTGGGTAGTGCTGCTATCCCGGCCGGTTTGATTCACTTTATTGATCCCAATACCGGCCAGCAACAAAATCTGTTTCCTAATAACGCCAACCCCACATACAACCCAGCGCTTAGTGGCTGTGATCGTAGTGACGACTTTCGTTGTTTTAGCGATGACAACCGCTTTAATTATGCCAACTATAACTTGCTACAAACCCCGAACAAACGGGGATCTTTATTTGCTCAGCAACAATATCGTTTAACCGATAACACTCAGTGGTATCTTCGTGGTTTGTACAATCAGCGCAAAAGCACCAACCAAGCTGCGGCTGAACCTTTCTTTCTGGGTACCGCAGTACCAACCAATTTCTGGGCCGATAATGTAACCATTGCTGCCGATAATCCCTACAACCCCTTTGGCTTTGACCTGGTTGCTGGTGGTGATAATCCTAACTTGCTGATGCTGGCTTACCGACCGCTCGAAGGAGGCGCTCGTCGCTTTGAGCAAACCGTCGATACCTTTTATGTCGCTACGGGGCTTAGCGGTGATTTTGCTGCAGGTGATCGCTGGTTTAACTGGGATATCAACGCCGCCTTTAGCACCAACCGTGCAGAACAACTTAACTTTGGTAGTTATAACGCGAGACGATTGGCAACTGGCTTAGGCCCTTTAGCAACGTGTCAGGCTGAAGCTGGGTGTGTCCCACTCAACCTGTTTGGAGCCAATGCGCTTACACCTGAAATGCTTGCCTACATTCAGCCAGTAGTTCGGGATAACAGCGAAAATACACTCAACCTATTTTCAGCCAACTTAACCGGTGACTTAATGGCTTTACCTGCTGGGGAGCTAGCATTTGCCACTGGCTGGGAATACCGCAAGTACCGCGGCAGCTACCGGCCTGATGGCCTAACGGTTGCGGGTGAATACAACGGTGTGGTTTCTTCGCCAACGTCCGGCAGCTACGATGTGAATGAAGTCTATGCCGAGCTGAGTATTCCACTGCTGCGCGATCAGCTGTTAGCCGAACAAATGGATTTAAGTATAGCTAGTCGATTTTCTGATTATTCCACCTTTGGCAGCGAGCTAACCAGCAAAGCAGGCCTTCGCTGGCAAGTTTCCAGTGAGTTTTTACTACGGGGTAGCTGGGCCGAAGGGTTCCGCGCACCAAATATTGGCGAACTGTTTGGCTCAGCCAGTGGCTTTGATGCCGTGCTCAACGATCCTTGTTCTGATCCCAGCGATGCCACCACTCAAGCAAACTGTTCCAGCCTCGGAGTACCAGCCAACTATGTCCAGCCAAACCCTCAAATTGGTGTCATTACCGGCGGTAACCTAGAGCTGCAGCCAGAAACATCCACTAGCTATAACCTTGGCTTCGTGTATAGCCCGGAATTCGCCAGCCAAACCAGCTGGTCTGAACGAATGGACTTCAGTGTTAGCTGGTATCAACACAAGCTCAAAGGGGCTATTCAGGCATTGGATGCTCAAACACAGCTCAACCTTTGTGTGCAAACCTTAAGCGATGATTTTTGCGGTGGTATTCAGCGTAATGCGCTCGGTGCCATCGATAATTTCAGCAACTCCCTAACCAATATTGGTAAAATCGATACTTCTGGTGTTGATTTTGATGTTAGCTGGTTACAACCAGCAACCGATATGGGGCAACTGAGCGTGAATTGGCGCACCACCATGATGAATTATCATCGCGTGTTTGATGCCAACAATGAACGCCAGCCAAGAACCGTCGGGGTCGAAGTAAACAACAGTGGCATTCCTCGCTTTAGTAGCAATCTAAATCTGGCTTATGGCAACGATAGCATTCAAGCCAGCTGGACCATGCGCTACCTCAGTGAGCTGACTGAAAGCTGTGGCAGTGCAGCCAGCTTTGCTATCTGTCAAAACACCCCTGAGACTGGCCAGAACCGGTTAGGCTCTGTGGTATACCATGATGTTCAGTTTAGTTGGCAAACTGATATGCTGCTGAATGGCGTACAAATTGTGGTTGGCCTGAACAATTTATTTGGTAAGGAGCCGCCTATTTGCCTTTCTTGTACCCTCAATGGTTATGATCCATCCAACTACGAGATGCCCGGCAGTCGTTTTTGGTACTTACAGACCAGAGTACAATTCTGATCCATCAACTACATATGCAAGCCACCTAACTTAGGTGGCTTCTTCCTATAATTTTCTGCCCTTCATTTCGGCTCATGCCACCACCCTGATGTAGCATCATGCCAGCATTTTTTAACGATGGTCGCTACAGCTGCATACGACACTGGACATTCGCCACAACAAACTGTATAAATAGACAGTATTGTTAATCAACAGAGCAGAGGAAAAACCATGGCTGTAATCGTTAAGTACGTGGTCGAGCGAAACGGAGAAGAAAAGATGACTTTTACCTCTAAAGCAGAAGCTGACGCCTACGATAAAATGCTTGATATGGCAGATGAGCTATGTGACTGGTTGGGTAAAAGCGAACTGGTCGAAGACAAAGCAAAACAAGACGCCCTGGCCATGTATCTGGCAGAGCATAAAGATGAATTGCTTGCCATTCTGGGCAATAAACGCAAAGCAGCACCAGCCAAACCAAAAGCCGCAACAACAAAACAAGCGGCCAGTACCAACGAGAAAGCAGCCTAGATCTCACACAAACCGATACCTTGCTAACCGATACTTGTTGTGTCGGTTTCCCCACTTACTTCGGCTTTACGCTATCCTATCAACACAAACGCAGTGATTTATTCGGTGATGTGCAAATTATGCCCTGTAAATTCGTGGACAAAGTAACAATTTAACCAACATATTCTGCGATATTTTCATTAGAATACGCGCACTGAAACCATGATACAGAACCGTAAAAAATGACAGTCGACATTCCGCATTCATAGTGCTGGCTGTTGCCCCTGACTCTGAGGATTAAAGCTATGCTATTTAATGGTGACTTGACCACTGATTGCCCCATCCGGCAAAAAATCCGTGATTTCTATCGTATTGATGAAAATGCCGTCATTGATCATATATTGCCACTGGCCGAAGTCGGAGTAAAAGCACGCAGTCGGGCCTGGGAGCGTGCACGCCAAATCGTGCATAACATCCGTCAGGATCAAGATGGCCAGGGCGGTATCGATGCTTTACTGAATGAGTTCTCTCTCTCCAGTGAAGAAGGCGTAGTACTGATGTGTCTCGCTGAAGCCTTATTACGCGTTCCTGATAAGCGCACTCAGGAGCTACTGATCCGCGATAAACTAGCTAAAGGCGATTGGAGCTCTCATTTAGGTAGTAGCGACTCTTTGTTTGTGAATGCTTCCTCCTGGGGGCTGCTGGTCACCGGTAAAATGGTGAACTACAGCGATAAATCGAAAGCACAACAATTTGGCATGCTGAAAAAGACCATTGGTCGCTTGGGCGAGCCAGTGATCCGTAAGTCGGTAAACTTTGCCATGAAAATCATGGGCAAACAGTTTGTGATGGGCCAAACCATTGAGGACGCCATTGAACGCGCTGCAGAAACAGAAAAAAAGGGCTATGTCTATTCCTACGACATGCTAGGCGAAGGTGCGCGCACCATGAAAGACGCCGAGTTCTACTATCAAAGCTATCTAGACGCCACTCATGCCATAGGCAAGGCCGCCAAAGGCCGTGGCCCGATCAAAAGCCCTGGTATTTCAGTGAAGTTGTCGGCCATTCATCCACGTTATGAGTTTAGCCACCGTGAGCGCGTGATGACTGAGCTGGTGCCGAAATTAAAAGCCTTAGCCTTAATAGCTAAAGAATATGATATTGGCTTTACCGTCGATGCAGAAGAAGCGGATCGGCTCGATATCTCACTGGACGTGATCGAAGCGGTATTCAGCGATGATGAACTGGGCAACTGGAATGGCTTTGGTTTAGCCGTTCAAGCCTATCAAAAGCGTGCTATTTTTGTCATTGAATGGGTGACTGATTTAGCCCGTCGCGTCGGCCGCCAACTGATGGTTCGCTTAGTCAAAGGTGCTTATTGGGATACTGAAATTAAAACCACCCAGCAAATGGGCCTGGCTCATTTCCCGGTATTTACCCGCAAAGCGACCACCGACGTATCGTACAAAGCCTGTGCCATTAAGTTGCTGGAAGCGCGTGATGTGCTGTACCCGCAATTTGCCACCCACAATGCTTACACCGCAGCGACCATTTTAGAAGTAGCCAAAGGCGATAACGTTGGCTTTGAGTTCCAGCGCTTGCACGGCATGGGCGAATCGTTATTCGACCAAATTGTCCGTGAAGAAAAAATTCAATGCCGGGTCTATGCCCCAGTCGGTCAGCATGAAAATCTATTGGCTTATTTGGTGCGTCGTTTGCTCGAAAACGGCGCTAACTCCTCTTTTGTTAACGCCATTGTCGATACCAGCAAGCCGGTTGAGGCCTTGTTGCCAGATCCGGTTGAAACCCTGCAAGGGCTGCGCAACAAATACAACAACCAGATTAAAATGCCGATTGATTTGTACGGCAAAGAACGAGCCAACTCCAAAGGGCTCGATTTAACCGATATCGATGCCATTACGCCGTTTAAAGAAAACCTGGTGCGTTGGTTTGAAGAGCACCGTATCGATGCAGGCCAGCTGCCTGAAGGCGCTGTTGCGGTAAAAAACCCAGCCAATCACCAGGAAGTTATCGGCCATGTCAAACTGCATAACAGTGATGATATGCAAACCATGCTGGCCAATGCCGATGCAGCCTTTACCAGTTGGTCTGCCACGCCCGTGAAAGAGCGTGCCGACTTATTGCGCCGCATCGCCGACATTCTCGAGCGTCATCATGATGAGCTGGTGGCGATTTGTATCAAAGAAGCAGGCAAAGTAGCACAGGATGGTATTGATGAAGTGCGGGAAGCGGTTGATTTTTGCCGTTATTACGCCGCCCGCGCTGAAGAGCTGTCTGAAGATGAGCGCTTTGAAGCCCGTGGCGTCATTTTATGCATCAGCCCCTGGAACTTCCCGCTGGCTATTTTCTTAGGGCAAGTAGCTGCAGCCATCGTTACTGGTAATACCGTCATAGCCAAACCAGCCGAGCAAACCAGTTTGATTGCCCTGCGCACCATCGAGCTGATGCTTTCGGTTGGCTTGCCTGAGCATGTAGTACAACCGGTCATTGCCCGCGGTAGTGAAGTGGGTAAAACCATTGTGCCGGATCCACGCATTCAGGCGGTCATGTTCACCGGTTCTACCGAAACCGGTACGGTAATTTCGCAAACACTGGCCGCTCGCAGTGACACTCAGGTCCCACTGATTGCAGAGACCGGTGGTCAGAACTGCATGATTGTCGACTCTACCGCCTTGCCTGAGCAAGTGGTCGATGACGTCATTAGTTCTGGCTTTCAAAGCGCAGGCCAACGCTGTTCTGCGTTACGCGTACTCTTTATCCAGGACGATGTGGCGGATGGCATCATTGAGATGCTGGTAGGCGCTCTAAAAGAGCTGCATGTTGGCGACCCATCATTCTTATCGACCGATATTGGCCCGGTAATCGATGCTAAGGCACTGAATAGCCTGACCGAGCATGTTGAGTATTTGAAAGACAAAGCTACCCTGCACTTCCAGTGCGACATCCCTGACAACACCAAACAAGGTGCGTTTTTCTTCGCCCCACGTTTGTATGAAATCAAGGATTTATCGGTACTAAAACGTGAGGTTTTTGGCCCCTGTGTCCATATCATTCGCTTTAAAGCCAGTGAGTTGGATCAGGTGATCGATCAAATCAATGGCACCGGCTATGGCCTGACCATGGGTGTGCATTCACGAATTGAAGATCGCTGTGAGTATCTGGCGAAAATGTCTCGCGCCGGTAACGTCTACATTAACCGCAATATGATTGGAGCCATTGTTGGCGTGCAGCCTTTTGGTGGTCGTGGTTTGTCGGGTACTGGCCCCAAGGCTGGTGGCCCCAACTATTTGCTGCGTTTGGTGAAAGAGAAAGCCTCACCGGAAAACGTACAAATGACCAGCCTCACCCCGGATGAGTTGGATCTGCACCACACCGATGATGCCGATGAGCAAGTCGCTGTATTGATGAAAAACTCCATGCGCGATGAGAAAATCTGGCGGGCAACGCCATTGAATGATCGCATGTCCGCGGTACGTCAACTGCTAGCAAAAGTTGCAACTGTCGACATCATCGACGAACTGGCCGATGATTTAGCACAAACCTTAGCCGATGCTCGTGCCCAACTAAACCGGCTGGAAAAACACATGCGCAAGCACATCACCTTGCCGGGACCAACGGGTGAATCCAATACGCTGCACATCGAGCCTCGTGGCTGCGTAGTGTGCTATGCCGATAAGAGTACATCATTTAACTTCTGGGCCATCTCCATCATTACCGCTTTAGCTGCAGGCAATACCGTCATTACGGTTGCATCAGAGCTGTTCTATGAAGAAGCCGTGGCCTTTAAAGATAAGTTTATCTCTACCGGCATTGCTGAAGGCGTATTTCAGGTTGCGAAACCAAACCAGTTGCAAGCGATCCTGGCCCATCCGCATTTGGCGGGCGCAGTTATCGCGGCGCGTTCATCACGTTTGGGCTACTTTAGCCAACAACTGGCACAACGTCAGGGCGCCATTTTACCAGTGATCAGCGCTGAGTATTACGACACCTTAATCAAGCGTTTGGTGACAGAAAAAACCATCAGTATCGATACCACAGCCTCCGGTGGCAATACCTCGCTGATGACATTGGTCGAGGATGATGAATAACCTCAACCATCATGTAGTGAAGTAACCACTAGCAAAGCGATGATGCGAAGCAGTCGAGCACCTCACAGGTATCGACTGCTTTTTACTTTCGGTACCCTGCACCCTTGGGTGGTTTAAGAATAAAAGCACACTTCCCCTTAAAAACTGCGACAGGCCCGTTTTATGCGGCCAACACCTGTTGGGTTGATAGGCTTTGTAGCGTTACTTTGTTAATCTTGCTTAAAAATAACAACAACCATGGAGTCCACTGTCTTATGAAGTATGCCGTCCCCTTATTTACTGTCGCCCTGTTAACTGCATGCAGTGGTGGTCAATCTGACCCCACCGAAGCCAATCAGGTCACCGATAGCTCTCATAACCTTAGTTACCCGTATACCGCTCGCGGCGATGTGGTAGATACCTATTTTGGTCAACCAATAGCAGACCCTTACCGCTGGCTTGAAGACGATCGCAGCAGTGAGACCGAAGCCTGGGTTAAGGCGCAAAATGAACTGACCTTTTCTTATTTAGAACAAATCCCCTACCGCGCGGATATCCGCCAACGCTTACAAGATTCATGGAACTTTGAACGCTTAGGAGCCCCTTTCATCGAAGGCGACTACACCTATTTTTATCGCAACGATGGCCTGCAGAATCAGTTTGTGTTGTACCGGCAAAAAGGTGACGCGGAACCCGAAGTCTTTTTAGATCCAAATACCTTCAGTGACGATGGCACCACATCCATGGCCACCATTCGTTTCTCACGCGATGGAAGCCTGGCTGCTTATGCCATTTCTGAAGGCGGGAGCGACTGGCGCAAAATCATCGTTATCGACACCGAAAGCGGTGAACAAATTGGTGATGTACTGGTTGATATCAAATTCAGTGGCATCAGCTGGGTGGGTAATGAAGGCTTCTATTACTCCAGCTATGACAAACCGGATGGCAGCGAGCTGTCGGCCATGACAGATCAACACAAACTGTATTACCATCAATTGGGCACACCGCAATCTGAAGATCAGGTGATCTTTGGTGCAGCGCCTGGTGAAGAGCACCGCTATATCGGCGCCAGCGTGACCGAAGATGATCGCTACCTACTGGTATCTGCAGCAGTCTCGACATCAGGTAATAAATTGTTTCTCAAAGATCTGGCACAACCAGAAGCTGGCTTTACCCCCATTGTAGATACCACCGATCATGATGTGAGCTTTCTGACCTCGCAAGGTGAAGAGCTGTTTTTGGTGACCAACCATGAAGCACCGAACCGCCGGGTGGTGGTTGCTCAAGCATCCAAGCCTCAACCTGAGTACTGGCAGGAGCTGATCCCACAAACCGGGCATGTACTTCGTGCCAGCACCGGTGCCGGCTTTATCTTTGCTAATTACATCGTTGATGCAGTGGCTCAGGTCAAACAATTTGACTATGAAGGCCAGCTGGTTCGTCAGGTTGACTTGCCAGGCGTTGGAAGTGCGGGAGGTTTTAGTGGCAAAAGCGATGCCGATACGCTCTACTTCAGCTTTACCAACTACATCAGCCCGGGCAGTATTTTCGAGCTGGATCCACAAAGCGGTGATACCGAGTTATACAATCGACCTGAAACTGGTTTTGACCCTGCCAACTACACCTCTGAGCAGGTATTTTATACCTCAAAAGATGGCACCCGGATCCCGATGATCATCAGCTATCGCAGCGACATTGAGCAAGATGGCACCAACCCGACTATTTTGTATGGCTATGGCGGCTTCAATGTCAGCTTAACTCCGTCTTTTAGCGTCTCTAATGCCGTCTGGATGGATATGGGTGGTGTTTATGCCGTAGCCAACATTCGCGGCGGTGGCGAGTACGGCAAAGATTGGCATGACGCGGGACGCCAGCTCAACCGTCAAAATGTGTTCGATGATTTTATCGCAGCCGGTGAGTATCTCATCGATAAGAAGTACACCAGCGCTGAAAAGCTGGCTATACGTGGTGGGTCAAATGGCGGCTTGCTCGTCGCTGCCGCATCCATCCAGCGGCCCGAGCTTTTTAAAGTAGCGATCCCAGCGGTCGGTGTGCTCGATATGCTTCGCTATCACACCTTCACCGCAGGTGCTGGTTGGGCGCATGACTATGGTACTGCAGAGCAAAGTGAAGAAATGTTCGCCTACTTACGTGGCTATTCACCGGTGCACAATGTTCAGGAAGGTGTGAATCACCCGGCAACCATGGTGACTACCGCGGATCATGATGACCGAGTGGTTCCGGCACATTCATTTAAATACATTGCGGAGCTTCAAGCAAAAGATGGCGGCCAGAATCCACAGTTGATCCGCATTGATGTGAATGCCGGTCATGGAGCGGGCATGCCTGTGTCGATGATCATCGATCAAGCCGCTGATGTGTTCTCTTTTACTCTCTACAACATGGGATACAAAGAGTTACCAAAACAATAATAACGCTAGCGGTGTATCACCAAACACTCAGTGCAATCGTACAAAACCGGATACAGTCATGTATCCGGTTTTTTTCTGCTTACGCAATGCTAAGGTAATATGCCATTTATGCAGGTTAAAGCTATTTGCTATGCTTAATTATTACTGTTAGCTTATAAATGAACCCTTACAAACTGGCATTGTGGCTCCAATGTGTACCGAGCTCTGGCGCCAATATCCAGCAACAATAAATAATCAGGTGGTAATTATGTCGCTAGAAACGATTCGCTTTGGTGGCGATGATATCGAAAACTCATTGGCCAAAATGAATGATGAAAATCTTGATAAGCTAGCTTTTGGAGCCATTCAGCTAGATGGTAATGGTACCATTATTCAATACAATGCTGCGGAAGGTAGCATTACCGGTCGCGACCCTAAGAGCGTCATTGGTAAGAACTTTTTTACCAGTGTTGCGCCATGCACTCAGAGTAAAGAGTTTCAAGGCCGTTTCAAAGATGGTGTTAAAAATGGTGACCTCAATACCATGTTTGAATACGTATTCGACTACCAAATGAAGCCGACCAAAGTAAAAGTCCATATGAAAAAGGCTATTTCTGGCGACAGCTTCTGGATTTTTGTCAAACGTCTATAATTTTAATGGCAGCTGCTTTGCCTGGTCATCAGGCAAGGCAGCTTGTTTATGATAATACCCCCGCTTAATTTAGTTGCTTTCCAAAGGATATAATGATGCCACAGTGGCTTACCGTCGCTGACTGCAAAGCAGTTTTGCAATCGTTATTGGGCGCAGAACTGAGTGCCTATCGAGGCGTGGCCGCAGATTGGCAAGAGAATCCCGACATTGATTCGCTTGAACGACTTCATCTGGCTGGCTGTGTGAACGAGTTTTTTCGCCTACACGAGACCGGTGTCGAAGATCGCCTACTCATGACCAGCAGCATTGACGACTGGGCCAGCCTGGTGGCTCAAGCGACCATGGAGACATCTGGACTTACCTTTAGAACGTCAGGTAGCACTGGACAGCCTACGGCACATTTGCATCCATGGAATCAAATAGCTGCAGAAGCAAAAGCACTGGAGTTATGCCTTGCTGACGTTCTGTCGATCCAACGTGTTCTTTCTTGGCTGCCACTGCACCATTTGTATGGCTTTATGCTGGGCATTGCCCTGCCCGCTGTCGGACAGATCCCTCGGCTCTGGGTCAATAGCCATGCGCTACCTGAAATTACCTCTGGTGATTTAGTCGTGACGGTACCCCCTCGTTGGGATTATCTGGCACGCTCAGGAAAGCCATGGCCGCCCCAAGTAGTGGGTGTCACCTCTACCGCCCCCTTATGTGAGGCTACAGCTGATCATTTACTCGAATTAGGGTTAACGGGTTTGCTCGATATTTATGGCAGTACAGAAACAGGTGGTGTGGCCACGCGCTGGCGACCCGATCCGAATTATCAACTGCTGACTCACTGGCTACGCTCTGATCACTTACATATCCAACGTAAAGGCGACACGGTAACTATCCCGCTATTGGACAAAACGCACTGGCTTAGTGATCGCACCTTTCACTTAAACGGCCGTATTGATGACGTGGTAAGCATTGGGGGGGTTAATGTGAGCCCTAGCCTAATTACTGAACGATTGCTTGCCTTAGATAGTGTTGATGGTTGCACCGTCCGTCCCATAAAAGCAGCTTCACAGACGCGCTTGAAAGCTTTTATCGTCCCGGCCGCTTCAGAAGCTATAACCTCGGATGAAATTGCCAAAACTATTTCGCAATGGCCGGCAGCTGAGCGCCCTATTAGCTTTACTTATGGTGCAGTCTTACCAACCAATACCATGGGTAAGCTTACCGATTGGTAACTCCCTCATTAAGGAAACACTGCAATGCAGGATTGGCCCCTAACACTGAACGATGTAGAAGCCATTGCGCATGGTCGTCAGACATTGTTCCTACCTGAGCAAGCACAAACTGCTATTGCAAAAGCGCACCAATTTCTTTGTGATGCCATCGCCGATCGCCAACGTATTTATGGGGTCACGACAGGCTATGGGCCTTTAGCAACCACGGATGTTGACCCAAAGCAATCTGCACTATTACAACAAAATTTAGTCTATCATCTTTGCAGTGGTGTTGGTGAGCCACTAGCGCATCACCATGTTCGAGCCATGATGGTCGCCCGCATCGCCAGCTTGTCCGCTGGTCACTCAGGTGCTAACCCGGTTATGATTGAGCGCATGCTGGCTTGGTTGCTAGCCGATGTGGTTCCTGAAATACCATCGCAAGGGACAGTTGGTGCCAGTGGTGATTTAACCCCACTCGCCCATCTGGCGCGAGCGCTCAGTGGCGAAGGACGCGTCAGCATTAAAGGTAGCTCATGGATAGAGAGCGCAATTGCTCATCAACAGTTCGGCTGGCAGCCTTTACAATTGCAGGGGAAAGATGCCATTTCATTGGTGAATGGGACTTCGGTCACGGTGGGCATCGCCGCTCTTAACTCAACAGCAGCTGAGCGCGCCGTTAAACTCAGTACTTTGCTGGTCTTGCTTTACGCTGAGTTATTGCAGGGGCATCGTGAAGCTTTTCATCCTGCAATTGGCGAGCTTCGCCCTCACTCTGGTCAACAGCAGCTGCATCGATGGCTCTGGTCGCTATCGGAAAGTAGTGCAGCGTTAACTCCCTGGCAAGCAGCGGCGGAGCGATTGGCCAATATGCCAAACGGCATTGTTCAGCATCAACCCCTATTGCAGGATGCCTACACCTTACGCTGTGCACCTCAAGCTTTGGGTGCGGTGCTGGATGTGGTGCATCAACATGCACATACCGTTCAGACAGAACTTAGTTCGGTCACCGATAATCCTCTGCTATTCCCCGATGAGCATCTGGTTCTTCATGGCGGTAATTTTTTTGGCCAGCATTTAGCTTTTGCCAGCGATCACTTAAATAATGCACTGATCCAAATGGCGTTGTACAGCGAGCGACGCATCGCCAGAATCACCGACCCTTTAAAAAATAAAGGCTTACCAGCCTTTATGCAACCGCAAGACACAGGTCTCCATAGTGGATTTATGGGTGCACAAGTATGTGCGACCTCCTTGGTGGCTGAGCTGCGAAGCCAAGCAATGCCAGCATCCATCCAATCCATCCCAACCAACGCTGATAATCAGGATATAGTGCCATTAGGCACCATCGCAGCACGGCGAGCTAGCTGCAGCATAACTCAGCTGTATCAAATACTGGCAATTGAATCAATGGTATTGGTGCAAGGTGCAGAGCTGAAAAGCAAACAATCATTAAGTCATGCATCTCAAATACTTTGCAACTGGCTTCGCCACTATGTTGAACCATTGCAAAACGATCGTCCACTGGCCGAAGATATCAATAAAGTAGCCACAGCTTTGGCCGATCCAAATGAAGTGGCGTCTTTGATGGAGCTGTTGCCGTAAAACGTGATTAAAACCAACCATGGGCGTACCACATCCACAATGCCATGCCGATCATCATAAGATTTTCGGTTAGCGAGATGAAACCCAGTGGTACGTTATTGGCACCACCAACACAAGCACACTTAATCTCACGTTTGTCCAAATAAACTGCCTTAAAAACCGACACGGCACCGACACAACCGATAAAAAGCGCCAGTGGAATCGATAGCCAGTTCAGCATACCGGCAACCATCAACACACCAGCCAAACCTTCTGCATAGGGGTAGACATAGCTGTAAGGCACCCAGCGCTTTGCGACCAGATCATAGTTAAGAAACATGGTCGAAAAACTTTCAATATTCTGCAATTTTAACAGCGCCAAGACCACCATCGACAAGGCTATAAACCACTCGACTGTCTGTACCGATAGCCAGTTACCATGCACACCAACACTCAGGGCAACAGCAGTTAGTGCGGTCATAGTAAATAGTGCTGCTACTGGACGATAACTGGTCGCATCAGGATCGTGCACTGGCTTCCCGAGGTGTTTGCGAACCGCCTCATAACCACCGATACGCTCACCATCAATAAACACCTGCGGGGTGCTTTTCACTTGGTGCTTAGCTTTGAATGCATCGATATCTTGTCGTGAGCCCAGCTGGTTATCTTCCACCTCATAGCCAGCCTGGCGCAGTTGATACAGTACTTTTAGGCCATATGGGCATTGATGCTTAGGAGTCGTCATGCGATAAAGTACTGCGCGCTTAGTTTCTGCACTCATCATTTATCTCCTCTGATATTCATTGAAAACACAAGCATAAACCCTGTACTGTAGTTCAGAGTCAATTCGCTAGCTTAATTTAATGTACTAATCAGGTTTTAATGGTGCGGTGTCACTTCAGCTCATAGTTGAATCACTGATCTGTACCTTCATTTTACAAACATCCAGCCTTGTTGTACTGCAGACCAAGTGAGTATAGTCATGTTTGGTAAGAGAGTTATTTTTACCCTACCCGACACTGATTTTCAGCTTCTTTTCTATTTGAAGATTCACTCATAGAGAAATCCAACTGGATAGTGGTTAATACGGGTGTTTTATCACTATTGGTATCTGCAGCAACCCATTGCCACTCCGTTAATGCGGCAATTGCGTAGTTATCAAATACCCCTTCCGGATACGATTTTATCACTCTATACCCACTAGCACGCCCATCACTATTGATGCCTATAATCAGATTTACGCACCCGGACTGTCGGGCACTAACTGCACTCATTGGGTACCTGGGGTTTTTTCTGCTCACTTCAACCCAATACTCCTTAAGTAACCCCTTTGTCTCCTCTAAGGTTAAATCCAGATAATGTATTGGCTCTTCGTTTATCGTATCCGCACTCTCTTCAAGCGTATTATGAGAAGCACATGCAACCATAAACAAGCTTAGAACCGATAGGGAAACAACTTTCTTCATGGCTAACTCCGTAAACTTTAGAATATCACTCGCAATAGAAACACTCGAAACAAGCATGCCTGATGAAAACAGACTCAATGTTACTAAACAGCTTCATTTTAAATTTATTTTTTTAATGTAACTCATTGCAACCATAAAGTTAACATTTATTCCGGGCGATACAACTTGTTTTTTATATTGAAAGTTATCCGCTACCTGCAAGTACAGGGCTGTAAATTCCCCAAGTTGCAAACAGAACTAAGCATAATGACAAAACAAAAAGCCAAGTAAGTAACGTCATCGATCGACGGTTTTCTCCTTTAATGACTTTGTAAAGTACAAAAACAGAAATGAGGCACAACACTCCCCAATAGCGATAAGAGCCGATGAGTATGGCGGTTTGAATTGGTAGCTCAGCTCCAAAAGAGTCAAATATTTTTTCGAATTGCCGAATAACAACAAAGGCTCCATAGGCAAACAAGGCAAAATAAAGCGTTGAAACCGAGGCGGCTATGATTTGAAACTGACTCTTAACTTGATTCATGCTGTGCATCTCCTTTTGCAATGGTTCTTACCCACTTGCCCGATCAAAATTTTTCGCCATATTGGCTTTTACTTAGTATTTCGTGCACATCCGAAAATCCAACGAGTTCACGTAAAGCTACGCTGCTATTTGGCGCATTGTTATAATAAGCTTCAGCAATGCGCTTCCCAATCCAGTATGCCATGTCTGCAGGCTTTCCATCCGTTGCTTGTTGCCGATACATCCAGTCGCCGGTTTCAGTCGAATCCATAACAGTCTTAAATTCTTGCCAAAGACGCGCCTCGTTATTTAGCCCATATTCAGTTCGTGCAGTAGCTGAGAAATCTACTCTTCCCAGAATTTTTTCAGCGATAAAATCAGCCACACCTTCTATGAGTGTCAGCTCAAGCAGAGAAGGTTGGCCTTCGATACTGACTAATCGACTTTGATACACATGTACCATTTCATGAGCGATAAGATAGGTAAATGATTGAGCGAACTCTTCCTCGCTATCAATCAGATTGCAGACCGTCTCAATCCCAATCACCAATCCTTCAGCGCTGGCGGTTCCGCCAGAATTATTTCCCCCAAACACAACATAAGCGGGGGCTGACTCTTGCTCACCAATGCTGTCAGCAACCTCTTGCATGATACGCTCAGACTCTTCGGCCAATGATCGTACTACTGGCAGACACAGTGATATTGCTTTTTGATATAGGTCACGGTTCTGAGAAACTTCTTTCGCAAGGTTATCAGCATCAATAATCCTATATGGCGTAAAGATGCGTATTCCATCTGAGCCAGGTTCCAGATAATACCGCTGTAACTCTTCTGCACTGAGTTCCTCGCCATACTGTCTAAATAAACCAGCAAACACCTCGGCATCTGACGTTATCAATGCTCGCGATGCAGAGCTTTCAGACTCAGCTGAACACGCAGAAGCTGCAACAATCACCAGTAGTGATGACCAAATTAACCGTGTTATCTTCAATTTTAATCCTTCAATCAGAATGGGGACGCTAACGCCCGCAGCACGCGCGGCTTTCTGGTATTTATAACGAATCGCAATGCTCCGGCACTTCACCAGTGCTAACAAATGCTGACGCTGCCTCAATGAAACACCCAGGTGCAACCACAGGCAAAAAATGTGCACCACCAATCACGGTTGAAAAACGCAGATCTCCTGCCTTACTCAATAAATCAGCGTGCAGCCTGGCTCCTTCATAAGGTGTACTCGGATCTAAGGTGCCATGAATAATCAAAGTACGCGGCATACGTTTTGGCAACTGCCCAAAGTAGTCGTCTCTATCATAAAATGGCGCTGAAGCGCTCGCCAACAAACCCGGTAGCGGATGGATGAAGAGAGCGTCTTTGGCCTCGGCAGCTACGGTTTCAGCATTAAGGTCTCGGCGACTGTTATTCTCCGAACCGCTGATGAGCATTACCAAGGGTATCGATGGCTCAGACTGTGGGTATGGAGCTAAACGCTGATGTGCTTCCTTTAGCGCTGTCACTGTGTCAGTCAGGAGACCCGTGTGCCCTTCTGCCAACTCATTGATAAGGTCCGGAATGCGCTTACGTAATTCAGGAAAGCTTAACAACGTTCCCATAAACTGACGTATATCTCCCGGACCAATGACATCCTGCCAAATATTGATGCCAGACGCTAAAAGCTGTTGATACTGCTCGATACTTTGTTCACTTAAAATCGATCGGCCAACATCATCAACAAGCGCGGTTCTAAAACTGAGATCCCATTCCGGCATCGACTCCGGCGGAATAATTCCATCAAGAATAATACCATCCAGCTTTGGTTCCGAAACTTGCATCATGCGCAAGGTCAATTGAGTGCCATAAGATACCGCGTATACATAAACCTCGCCTGGCTCACGGTACTGTTCGATAAGCGCCGCTAAATCGTGAGCAGCATTACTGATGGAAAATGCTTTGGTTCGTTCTGGATTTGCAAACATAGAGCCGATGCAAGATCCCCACTCTGAGTTTGCCAAAGCATAGCCTGCCTCACTCTCTAAAGATTCTTCAGCCGGGCAAAGTCGAGTCGACTCACCGGTTCCACGATGATCCGGTATAATGAGATCGAAGCCTTCAAAAGCAGCACGAAACACGTCGATAAAAGGATAAAACCCCGCTCCAGGTTCGCCAGGCCCACCATGTATCAGCCATAGTTGACCGCGACGTTTATCAGAGTCTTCAACAGTAAATTTGCGGATTGCCAGTTCAACATTGCCAGCAACATGGCCTTCATAGTCTAGCGGAAGTTCACTTTTAGCGCAGGTTGATGAGGAAAATCCAGAAGCATTGACTTCGAGGTCACACGGCCCAAATGAGTCTGCTTGCAGTGGATTGGCCAATAAAGCCACCACGGTCAATAGGGTGTACTTAATTTTCAAAATGAGGTCCTTAGTTATTTTAAGCCAATACCCAGTATCAGCGGCGGCACAACTCACCTAGGCAGAAGGTGGATATCCCTTAGATGTTCGCTTTACGCTGTCCACCATCGACACCGAGACACACGCCTGTGATCCAGCTCGCTGGTTCGGAGACGAGAAAGACGGCTGCATTGGCTACCTCTTCAGGGGTGCCCATCCTACCCCATGGAATGGTCCCAAGCACCGTCGAGTAGAATTCAGGGTCATTCTGCTTGGTCGCCTCCCACAGGCCGCCTGCAAACTCAATCGAGCCTGGTGCAATCACATTGACGCGGATTTTCTGAGGAGCGAGGGAAACCGCCAAAGTCTTCGAGTGGCTGATTAGGGCAGCCTTTGCAGCAGCGTAAGCAGGTGGAGAGCCAGCTTCCAATCCTGACACGGATGAAATGTGTAAGATGCATCCACCACCACTTTCGGCGAACCAAGGGACTACCTTCCAGGTGGCTCGCACGGCGGCCATGACGTCGACTTCAAAGCCGCTTCGCCATCCGGCTTCGTCATCGGCAAAGCTGCTGGCAAGTGCAGATGGATTGTTGACCAGGATATCGAGACGACCGAACGCTTTACGGGCCGACTCGAGAAAGCCGTCAAGAGCCGCCGGATCGGAAACATCGCAAACGGCCGCAACGACTTCAACGCCTCTTTCGCGAAGCACCCTTTCGGTATCACGCAATGCCTCTTCGCCACGAGCACAGATGGCAACGTGCGCCCCCTCCTCGGCCAGGGCAAGCGCAATCGCGCGGCCGATCCCCTTGCTGCCACCAGTCACGACGGCACATTTTCCACGAAGTCCAAGGTCCATTACTCACTCCTCTATGCTTGGTCCACCCAACGCTTTACTCACCGGAAAATTGGGAGCGCCAGCGAGTTACTTTTCCGGTGCAGTAACTTGTTAAATTGCTATCGCTCATTTTCAAGCTCATGCCATACTCGAAGGACAATGACTGCACTGGTGTGAACAGAATAGCGAACAACGTATTTTCCAAAAACCATATCACGGATGACATCTGGAACAGGAGCCATCTGAACCGGCGTACCCATCCTTGGGAATTCTGGCAACAACTCCATTTTTGCGATCAATTCTGCGGCTATTCTGCTAGCTGCGGTTGGATTATTAACTGCAATAAACTCCCGCAAACGCTTTAAATCTTCGATTGCATCCTTGGTATAAACTAGCTTCACTTACCAGACCTCGGAGCATCCTGTTCTTTTTCTGTACCCCAACTGTTTAACCAGTTGTGTACTTCACTAGCGTCAACCAATTTTCCTTGAGCTGCTGACTCCATCGCATCCAAGGTTTGTTTCCAGCGCTCTTGCTGTAAATGCTGCTTATCAATGTATTCCGATAAGGCTTGATTGATCACCCATCCTTTGCTCCGATGAAGCCTGCTCGCGATAGCTTCCAACTGATGCTCAACCTCTGCCTGTAAGCGAACTGTGGTAACACTCATGTTGACACTCCTCTCAACCAAAACAATGTAATACATTGTAGTCAACAAGGGCTCACATAGCAATTTAACGCACGCCTAAACGGCGAGCAACTTGTTGCAAATCCAGCGGCCACAGGCCATGAATGACGAGGTTTGTTATGTGATGTTCCAACTATGTGCTACAATGTCTAACATTGCAACACACGCTGGAGTAATTACCATGAAAAGCGAAATGCTTAGCACACGCATAGATCATGACACAAAAGTGGCTTTTACCAACATTTGCGATGATGTCGGGCTAAGTCCATCTCAGGCTCTTAAGCTTTTTGCCCGCGCAGTCATCAACCATGGCGGTATACCTTTTGAGCTTAAGGCGCGACAGCCAAATGGAACAACTGCCGCTGCAATTAAAGAATTGGTTGAAGGCAAAGGCAAACAAAGCTCATCTGTCGATGATTTGTTCAATGAGCTGACCGAGGGCAAGGTTCCAAATGCTCACTCTTGAATATTCAACACAATTCAAAAAAGATTTTAAGAAAATCACTAAAATGCCTATTCCCAGTTACAACGCGGCGAAACTTTACCACCCAAAAATGTTGATCATCCCCTAACGGGAAACTGGCACGGCTTTCGCGATTGCCACATTAAACCAGACCTTGTGCTGATCTATAGAATCAACAACGACAAACTACAACTTGCACGCATCGGCTCTCACAGCGAACTTTTCTAGCTGCTGCATGCATCACATCGCCCGCATTTTCGGCTAGTTTGGAACGCAGCGGAAAACCAGTCCGACAACATGCGCTTGATGAGCCTCTCACCACCCTCTCTAAACCCAAACCACTATAGGTTCAACCGCATCAAGAGCCGTGGAAAACCATCTAGCACAGATTTTGTGTCCGCTACATGACGAAAGCCCGCTGACTCGAAGAGAGCCTTCGTTCCAACATACGCCATAGTCGTGTTGATCGTCTCGCCTGCATTGTCCAGCGGATAACCTTCCAGTATCGTTGCTCCATGGCCACGAGCGAATTCTATAGCCCCAGCTAGCAGGTGATGTGAAATTCCTTTCTTGCGATGGCCAGGCTTGATCCGAATGCACCAGACACACCAAACATCCGCATCGTCTACGCGGGGAATTGTCCTGCTCCGATCAAATGTAGTCTCGGTGCGGGGGGCGACGGCAGCCCAGCCCACTGCTTCGTCTTCATCATAGGCCAAGACACCAATTGGTCCATCCTGCAGCATTGCCGCTATACGCTCGCCCCTAGCCGGACCAGTGAGGGCTTTGTTCTCCTTCGCAGGGAGTCTGTACGTCAAACACCAGCAGACACTGGCGTCTGGATGCTTGGGTCCCACAACTTCCTTAATGTCGTCAAAGACCGTCGCTGGTCTTACAGTGATTGCCATGTTTCTCCTTACATCTAACGCTTTATCACTAGAAAATGACGAGCTCCAGCGAGTTATTTATCCGGTGCAGTAATTTGTTATATACAATCGTCACACACCCAGCTTTACCAAAAGCGTCTTTAATGAATCGTCAACACTCGAACCTGCTGTGTCAATCGTTATAACTTCTGAATCCCAAGGTTCGTAAACTCGATTTTTAATCTTATCCCAGCTAGGAGGCTTGAGATTTGCTACAGTGCTTTTTCGTTTAATGGCTCGTAGCTCATGCTCCTTTGGATCGGTACAAACTATTTCAATGTTTACAAATTTCGCACCTACATTCGTGGCAACAGCCTCCCAATCCCGACGAACAAACGCCTCGGTATTGCAAGAATCGGAAATAGCACTAAGACCCAACAGTAAATTATCC
>NZ_JAUZVZ010000023.1 GCF_030717845.1 Alkalimonas collagenimarina | reverse complement strand
GCATGATTGCGCCCTTTTTTTGGGTGGGATTTTAGGGCGCAATCATGCGCCCCTACATGAACGGATTTTCGCCCCTACACATGATGTGTTGCTCAGGGCATCGAGCATCACAAGCACAACAATGATGCATCGATAATAACGTAGGGGCGCATGGTTGCGCCCTTTTTTTGGGGTGGGATTTTAGGGCGCAATCATGCGCCCCTACGGTTATTCCGCAGTATAGCGTTTCATCCAATCAAACACTTCCTGATACCATCGCTGCAGGTTTTCCGGTTTACGGATCCAATGGTTTTCATCGGGGAAAATGACTAAGCGTGAGTCGATGCCTTTGCGTTGCAGGTTGGTAAAGGTGCCTAAACCTTGAGCGTAAGGTACTCGGTAATCTTTTAAACCATGGATCACCAACATCGGGGTTTGCCAGTTATCAGCATAGGCTGCAGGGTTGAATTTTTGATAATCTGAATCTGCATCCCAAGCCGTTCCGCCCAAATCAAACTCAGGGAAAAACAGCTCTTCGGTGCTGCCATAGAAACTGGGCATGTCGTACAAGCCAGCATGATTCACCAGACAGCTAAAAGCGTCAGGCCACTTGCCGGCGAACCAGTTCATCATGTAACCACCATAGGATGCCCCTAAGGCACAGGCGCGGTCACCATCAATCCATGGCTGAGCTTGCAGGATGTATTCAAAGCCTTTTTGCAAATCTTCCAGCGGCTTACCACCCCAGTCACGACTGATGGAATCGGTAAAGGCTTGCCCATAGCCCGTCGAGCCATGAAAATCGACCATCACGACGGCATAGCCCTGCGCGGCCCACAACTGAGCATTCCAACGGTAATGGAACATATTGCCAAAGCTGCCTTGCGGGCCGCCATGCACTAAATAAGCCATCGGATATTTTTTAGTGGCATCAAAATCGACCGGTCGGACTAAATAGCCATACACGGTCTGATCATTCCAGCCGGAAAAGCTAAATTGCTCAAAATCAGCAAATTTTAACGTCGCCATTAAATCAGCATTGACGTTGCTGAGTTGCTGTAAGCGGCTGCCATCGGTATTAATTTGGTAGATCTCGGTTGGTTGGTTCAGTCGATGATTGCTAAACACAATGCGCTCTGAAGTGACATTCAGGTGGCCTGCCGTGCCATCACCATACACTTTACGCACATCACCAAAGCTGGTGTTGATGGCATAGATACTGACCTGCCCTACGTCTTGAGTGGTGACGTAAATGGTGCGGTTATCTGGCCCGAACACATAGGTGCTAATGGAGCGATCCCAGTCCGGTGCCAGTTCAGTCCGCTGGCCAGTGACCTGATCCAGTAGCATCAAACGACGGCGATCGGATTCGGCCTGTGGTTTTTCCATGGCTAAGTAGGCCAGAAAGCGGCCATCATTAGAAAACGAAGGATGCGAATCCCAGGCTGGGTTATCGGCCGTCAGGTTTTTCTTTTCGCCACCCTCAATGCTGATTTCGAACAAATCGTAATTGGTGTGCCAGCTTTCATCCACGCCGGGGATTTTGGCACTAAACACCAGATGCTGTTGATCGGGTGTAAACACCACTTGCTCAATCCCTGCAATGTCTGTGTTCCACTCTGGCATCAAATTAAGTGCATCTTGCACCGGCGTATCGCCAAGCTCAGCGACATGCAAATGTGTGCGATAACCATCGAGCCACCGGTCCCAGTGCCGTACCATCAATTGGTCGTACACCATGGCGGTATCTTTACGCTGGCTATCCGTTTCTTTTGCTGCCAGCGTACAGGCAATATCGGCACAACCTGGCTTGGCTGCCAACGCCAGCGCGATACGCTCGCCATTGGCTGATACCTGATAGCCTTGTACCGGTAAGGGCAAATCTGTCATTTGCCTCGCTTCGCCCCCGGTAAGTGGTAAACGCCACACTTGAGCACTACCACTGCGATCGGCCAGAAAATAGAGGCTGCTGCTATCACTACTCCAGCGCACTTGCTGCTCACGGCTGCTGCTTTGCGTTAAACGCTTTGGTTGCGCTGGCTGATTTTGCTGTAAATCCAGCAGGTACAAATCATGACTGTGATCAGCGGGGCTAAAACCGCCATTGCTTTGGGCATACACCAGATAACGACCATCTGGCGATACGTTGATATCACTCAGTTGATTAAATTGACTAAGGTGCTCGACCTGCAACGGCGTGGTAGCACTGGCATGGAACCCCAGCCCGGCTAACAACAGCGCAGAGAGCGTAACAGAATACTTTTCCATAATAAGCTTCCCCTGATGGTTAAAAAAAACCTGCAAGCGATGCTGGCAGGTTTTGCTGGTATGCGGCGACTTACTGTGCGCTTGCCATGTCTTCGATTTTTACTTTCCAGATAGCCGGGCCTTGTTTATGGACATTGTTGCCCTGACTATCCACTGCCACGGTCACGGGCATATCTTCCACTTCAAATTCATAGATAGCCTCCATGCCTAAATCTTCAAAGGCCACCACACGGGCTTTTTTAATGGCTTTCGATACTAAATAAGCTGCACCACCGACTGCCATTAAATACACCGCCTTGTGCTGCTTAATGCTTTCGACGGTGGCATCACCACGCTCCGATTTACCAATCATGCCAAGTAAACCGGTTTGCGACAGCATCATCTCGGTGAATTTATCCATCCGCGTCGCTGTCGTCGGGCCTGCCGGGCCAACCACTTCATCGCCTACCGCATCGACCGGGCCGACGTAATAGATAAATTTATTTTTGAGGTCAACCCCTTCAGGCAAACCTTCGCCTTTGTTCAGGCGATCGGCAATGCGTTTATGCGCCGCATCGCGGCCGGTCAGCATTTTACCGCTCAGCAGCACGGTTTCACCGGCCTGCCAGCTTTGTACGTCTTCCGGGGTTACCGTATCCAGATTCACCCGACGCACATTGCTGCCGAGCTCCCAGGTGACTTGTGGCCAATCTTCTAACTTCGGCGGCTTAATATCAGCCGGGCCTGAGCCATCCAGATGAAAATGCACATGACGAGTGGCGGCGCAGTTTGGGATCATCGCGACCGGTAATGAAGCAGCATGCGTTGGCACGCTGTTGATTTTCACATCCACTACAGTGGTTAAACCACCTAACCCCTGAGCGCCAATGCCCAGTTTGTTCACTTTTTCATACAGCTCGACCCGCAGCTTTTCATCGGTCGTTTCAGCGCCACGTTCCAGTAATTCCTGGATATTCACCGGGTCCATCAATGATTCTTTCGCCAGCACCGCTGCTTTCTCTGCAGTACCACCAATGCCTATACCCAGCATCCCCGGCGGGCACCAGCCTGCGCCCATTTTCGGCAAGGTTTCTAACACCCAATCCACTATCGAATCCGATGGGTTTAGCATCACCATCTTGGTTTTATTTTCTGAGCCGCCGCCTTTGGCCGCAATCATCACTTCGACCTGATCGCCAGCCACTAAATCAATATGCACCACAGCAGGGGTATTATCTTTGGTGTTCTTGCGAGCTCCGGCAGGGTCTGACACGATAGAAGCACGTAGCGGGTTGTCCGGGTTCAGGTAGGCACGACGGGTGCCCTCATCTACCATTTGCTGCACAGTTAGATCAGTTTTATCCCATTTAACATCCATCCCCACTTTAACAAAGCAGGTGACGATACCAGTATCCTGACAAATAGGCCGGTGACCTTCTGCCGACATACGAGAGTTAATTAAAATCTGGGCAATGGCGTCTTTGGCAGCCTTGTTTTCTTCTTTGTGATACGCCACTTCCAGTGCCTGAATAAAATCAAGCGGGTGATAATACGAAATGTATTGCAAGGCATCTTCAATGCTATCGATAAAATCTTGCTGGCGTATAACTGTCATCTGAAACTTATCCTTCCTGTCTGAAACTCACATCTTGAGGTTACTTGGGTATACAAGGCTGATATCATACCCTGCAATAACGGCTAGAGTCTATTGCCGCCAAACAGTGTAAAGAGATGATTGCATGCAGCATTATCATATTGTCGGGGATGCCCCGGCCAATCTTCTGAGTTATTTTGCGCCGCTGGCCGATCAACCCTGGGCCATGCTACTGGACTCAGCGGCCCAAACCGGCCTGAATAACCGCTACGACATTCTGGTCGCCGAACCCTGCTGCACCATTGAAGCACGCGAAGGCATGACCATTTTAACCGACGAGCATGGCCAGCATCGCTATCAGGACGATCCGCTAAAAGTGCTACAGGCGGCGCTAAAATGCTATTTCCCAGAACCCGCACCAGCGCTGGATTTGCCTTTCCGTGGTGGAGCCCTGGGCTATTTTGGTTACGATCTGGGCCGTTACTTTGAACGTCTGCCAGAGCAAGCCGAGCATGATATTCAACTGCCCGATATGGCCGTGGGTATTTACCTGTGGGCTTTGGTGCTGGATAAAGAAAAACAGCAACTGTGGTACTTAGATTACCGGGGGGATGCCGAGCAGCACTGGCGTCAATTGAATACACGGCTATGTCAGTACGATTCGGACCCTACGCCGCTTACCCTGACATCGAACTGGCAAGCCAATATGGATAAAGCCGGTTATGCCGAGCGGTTTCATCAAGTACAGCAGCACTTACTCGCTGGTAACTGTTACCAAATTAATTTGGCGCAGCGGTTCAGCGCTCGTTATACCGGCAATGAGTGGCAGGCTTATTTGCAATTGCGCCACGCCAATGCGGCCCCTTTTTCTGCCTTTATTCGTTTGCCTGAAGGTTGTGTCTTGAGTATTTCGCCCGAGCGTTTTATGCAGCTGCATGATCAGCAAATTGAAACCAAGCCGATCAAAGGCACCATGCCGCGCCATCGCGACCCGGAGCAAGATGATGCTCATGCCGAAACCCTGCAGCAATCAACAAAAGATCGCGCCGAAAATGTGATGATTGTCGATTTGCTACGCAACGATATTGGCCGGGTCGCGCAGCCCGGCTCAGTGCGGGTGCCCAGTTTATTTGCCATTGAAAGCTACCCGGCAGTGCATCACCTGGTTAGTACCGTGACCGGTTTGCTGGCCGATGGGCTGGATGCCACCGACCTACTGCGAGCAGCGTTTCCTGGCGGATCCATTACCGGCGCCCCTAAAATCAGCGCTATGCACATCATAGAGCAACTAGAGCCACACCGACGTTCAGTGTATTGCGGTTCTATTGGTTACATTGATCACGGCGGCGATATGGACACCAACATCGCCATCCGCACGCTGGTCGCCAGTGATGGCAAGCTGCACTGCTGGGCTGGTGGCGGCATCGTTGCTGATTCCACTCTGGATAGCGAGTATCAGGAAACTTTGGATAAAGTTTCAAAAATATTACCTGTATTAAACAATTGACACAAAGTTCGAGGGGGGGGATATAGTCATGATTCCATTTAATTAAGAAAGGAATCATAAGATGTTACGAAATTTTTTTGTTACAGCTCTCGCCACACTTAGTATTGGCTATGCCAGTGCCTCCTGTATTGAGCTACGAGAAAACAGTGAAATAACTCTATCCACCGCATCCAGCAGTAATGGCGAAATTTGCATCACCTTACGGGATTTACACCCAACAGAAACGTATTTTATGGTGGATAAATCCTATCCGGGCATGAACAGTCCTGCATTGGTGGGCTATGATGCCCGTTGGCAACTGACCAATGGCAGTACCGTGTACAACAAAAACATTTACACTGACTTTGATATGGCTAAGGTCAATATCCAAAACCATGACCGAGCTACACTACGACTGAAAAAAGCGCAGAATGGTGCCAATTACGATTACACCTTCAATATCATTAATAATCGGGAGGTCCAAGGACTAAGCATGATCTCAGTCGTAGTCAGTGCTAAAGCCAAAAGTACATCGCAACCAACCCCACCACCTGGTGGTGGTGGATGTTATGAAGTTCACGGTGAACTCATATGTACAGATCCTTTCAGCCAACCAAGCCCAACATGGATATCACCGCTATCAACCAATGCAGTAATGATCGGTGATGTAGTGGCATCTTCTGGCTCGCAATGCAATGCTGATAACAGACCACCTACACCAGCACCTTATGCACGTGATGGTTCGGGAAGGCAACTAAACTTAAATCAGATACTTAGGAATGAGCGAACATGGCGCGCAAGAACAAAAACAGCTTTCTCTTCAAACCCTTTCGCGATTCATACTGCAACCTACCAGCGCCTGTATCAAAATCATAAGACAGGTGCTCAATTCGATGTAAAATCAGGTGATAGCGAGTGGGATGGTGGTATGGAGTTTGGCAATTATCTCTACGGTGCCGTTTTGCATACTCACGGCTTTAGCTTAAGCGCATCTCAACGCTATGCTGCTGCTTATCAGGCAATACAAGATAATGGAGGCGAGCTTTCAATGGGTGTAATCACACAAGGGATATATAATTATGTTACAAACTCAGGTGATAGCCCCGGTGATGACGAGTTAATAGCTAAAGGCTGGCGCTATGCAAGTGAAGTACATAGTCAAAATCCATCAGATTCCCAGTCATTATCTTGTATTGACGATAGAACCTTGGACCAAGCGCCTAATCCGGGAACGGGCGGTACTGGTGGTACTGATGGCGGTAATCTTGGTGGTAGTGGTACCTATTGGTCTAGCTGTGAGCTTTGGTACTTTCCGTCAGGCCTAACCAACGGCATGTTTTACATGGAAAAAAACTGCAGTTTCTGGATGATACCATAAATTATTTGAGTTTAATTTCACATTCTATGCCAGAGGATTAAGCTCTGGCACAGTTTACCTGCCATGGAGTTCGCATGAATCATCAAAACCGGCTGTATTTTTTAATAATAAGCGTGTTGATACTAGCAGCTTGTGACAAACGACCAGACATCGAAGTGCTGGAGCAACGTTTTTATCAACATCAAACACAGTTTGAAGTCATTTCTAAAGTCGCTTGCTCGATAAGGAGCGAGCTTAACACCCGCTGGTTGCGCTATGAGGTCAACAGTGGCGAGCAGTTCAGTGATTCACTGTCCGAAGAATTTCAAATGCTTGACCAACTAATGACAAAGATAGGCGCTGAACACATTGTGTTACAACAAAAAGGTGCGCCGGGCTGCACATTACATATCACTCAATGGTCGTCTGCTTTTGCCGGCAGTGGAATTACCATCGGTTTTAGCTTTCAACCTACTGAGATTATCGAATACCATCCCGATCTTTACGATACTAAAGGCACTCCAGAAGTGGAACGAAAGGAAATCCGTTTTACCAAGCCGCTGGCCAGTGGTTGGTACATTGAATACCATAAATATGGATGAACTGATTGCACAGCTCTTATGATCAACTGCGAACTTTGGTACTTTCCTTCAGGCTTACCCAATGGCATGTTTTACATGGAAAAAACCTGTAGTTTTTGGATAATTCCATAATTATTATAGTTAATTTGTCAGGGCTGTTAAGCTCTGGCAAACGCAGCCAAGGTGTTCAGTATGGGTCATCATAACCATCTATATTTTTTAATGATCAGCGTATTGACACTTACCGCTTGTGACAAACGGCCAGACGTCGAAGTGTTGGAGCAACGCTTTTATCAACATCATGCGCAGTTTAACGCTTTAGCGAACATTGCTTGTTCCATAAAAGCAGACTTAAATACACCTTACTTTCGCTATTATATCCATACTGAGATGGAACGTGAGCCATACTTAAAACCTCGATTAGAGCAGCTAAAACATAATCCTAACTTTCAGCCTCATCTAGAACAGCTGGATCAGCTCTTACATCAGATTGATGTTGATGTCATTGTGTTACAACAAAATGATAGCCATGAATGCTCAATTTTCGTCCCTGAATGGGACATTAGTTTTGCGGGCAAGGGAACTAGCCTTAGTTACACGTATCAACCCGCCAAACTGGCTGATTATAATGCTGATGTTTTCTTTCAAGGAGATCCTGATACCATTGAAAACTCTCATTTTACCAAACCTCTGGCAGATGGTTGGTACATCGAGTATCAGAAATACTCTTCTGCTCTGTCTAAGTTAAGAGAACAAGCAGAAACCAACCAATAGTGCTCCATAGTATGGTTTAAACTACGTTCACTGGTATAGTGTGCATTCGTATATTTAGACTGTATTACTGTGAATTACTCAATCGACTGGCTGTTAACACGTTATTCCTTCCAGGCTTCGCCCAAAGTTCAGCAGAACTTTATTGCTGGGCCTAACCACCATCGTGCCGCGGTGCTACTGCCTATTCTATCGGGCGCCAATGGCCTGGAGCTGGTGCTGACTCAGCGCGCGGCTCACTTACGCCATCACCCTGGCCAAATCAGCTTTCCGGGAGGCAGGTTAGAACCCGGTGAATTAAGTCAGCAGGCGGCGTTGCGCGAAGCTGAAGAAGAAATTGGTTTGGCGCCAGCTCAAGTGCAATTATTGGGCGCCCTGCCACACCAACCCACCAGCACCGGTTTTGTTATTGAGCCATGGCTGGCATTGATCGAGCCACCAAAAGAATGGTTATTGCAGCATGACGAAGTAGCAGACTTATTTCACGCCCCCCTCAAGGAGTTATGGGAAGAGCGGCGCTGGCAGCAATGGAACTGGCAGCACAAGGGCAAACAACTTCCAGTCCACTTTTTGCACTGGCGCCAACAATTAATTTGGGGCGCAACTGCTGCTATTTTGTATCGCTTGAAACAACAGATTGGAACCCCTTTTTAATTCGTATAAGATGAATTTTTAACGAACGCATCATATGCTGTTGTTTCAGACGTAGTCGCTGATGGAGACTTGATAGTGGAAAAACTTTTACAAAGTAGCCGTATCTTAGTGCTATTGACCATTATCACTTGTGCAACTGCGGCCTGTCTGCTTTATGCCTCAAGTGTGGTCATCGTTTATCAAATTGTCATGGATACCCTATCGCAACTACCGACACACGCAGATGAAGGTAAACGGCTTGCCGTAAAGTTACTAAAAGTCCTCGATACACTCCTTATTGCACTTACCTTCCAAATTATTGCCAGTGGGTTGTATCGACTATTTTTAGCCAAGGAAGAGTTGAAGAATAAGGGACTTCTAAAAGCAATGGATATCAAAAACTTCCATGACCTTAAAATCACCCTTCTTCAAGTCGCTAGTGTTATTATGGTTATTCTCTTTTTGGAGCAAGCCGTAGAAGTTGGGGCTACCATAGAGACCCTTTATTTCGGTATCGCTATTGCTGTTGTGATTTTGGCTAGTGTGTTTGCTGCAAAAACAATGAGCCATTCATGATGGATATGCACTACCAACCTACGGTTACCATGCGCACATTCTCTCAATGAGTGAATTATAAAATAAAACAATAAATCAGGAACAGGAGACGCTTTATGCCTCGCTTACTCAGCGCTATCGCTGCAAGCAGTTTATTATTCATGGGATCCGCCTTGGCGGAACGCCAGATTCAGGATGTTAGTGAAAAAGAAGCCTGGGACGTGCACTCCCGAGTGCTGACTCTGGATACACACGTCGATATTGGCCGGGGTTACGCCACCGAACGACTGGATCCGGGCCGCTTTACTTCTGCTCAGGTCGACTTACCCAAGATGCGTGCAGGAGGTCTGGATGCAGCTTTCTTCATTGTTTATGTAGGGCAAGGCCCGATGACTGAACAAGGCTATGCCAATGCCCGCCAACGGGCTGAAGAAAGCTATCAAGCGATTAAACGTATGACCCGCGCGTACCCCGACCAAATTGGGTTGGCTCGTACCGCAGATGAAGTCGAGGCACTGCATGCTGAAGGCAAACTGGTTGCCTTGATCGGTATGGAAAACGCGTATCCGCTTGGTGAGAGTGTGGCTGAAATTCCACTCTGGGCCGAGCGCGGTGTACGTTATGCCAGCCTGACCCACATGGGCAACAACCAGTTTGGAGGCAGTTCAAACCCACGCTTTGATCAGGGTGATGATAAACGAGAACAAACGCTAACCGACCTGGGCCGCCAGTTGGTTGCTGCATTAAACGACTATGGCATCATGGTAGATGTGTCTCATGTAGGCAAGAAAACCATGCTGGAAGCCATTGAACTGTCACGCGCACCGGTCATCGCTTCGCACTCTGGTGCAACCGGGCTTTATGCCAACCCACGGAATCTGGATGATGAACAACTCAATGCCATTAAAGCCAATGGCGGTGTTGCTCAGATGGTGGCATTCAGAAGTTATGTCGCAGCTATCGACCCACTCATTCAAAAAGGCCAAGAAGAGTTACGTCAGCAGTACCTCTCTGCAGGCTGGGGTGGCGCCAGTGAGGCCGATGTAAAAGCCTATACCGAAGGTTTAACGGAACTTCGGCGAACTCACCAAGACGTCACATTAGCTCAATTTATCGATCATATTGATTATGCCGTGAAGCTGATTGGTATTGAGCATGTCGGTATCGTTTCCGACTTTGACGGCGGCGGCGGTGTTGAAGGCTGGGATGATGCGACCGAAACCATCAATGTGACCTGGGAGTTGATGCGCCGTGGTTACAATGAAGATGAAATCCGCGCACTGTGGAGCGGCAATGTACTGCGCGTGATGCGTGCCGTAGAAGCTGCAGCGAAGTACTAACTGCTCATTTGTAACTCACATCATGCAGCACCAGCTGCATGATGATTTTTCCCTTAGAAAATTTCATGTCAACATAATCATACAGCACTGGCAAGGGCTGTAGCCTGTAACCACGTCTGTTCTCATTCATGACGGCTTACAGACCTCTTGGCTTTGGTATACAATCAAACTATGTATTTTTAATTGCATTAGTTTTTTATGATCATCAGCGCATTTGATATGTTTAGCATTGGCATCGGGCCATCCAGTTCTCATACCGTTGGACCAATGCGGGCCGCTCACCAGTTTACTGAACAACTCAAACAACAAGGTGTACTGCAAGATGTCACACGCATCAAGGTAGAGCTTTATGGCTCGCTGGGGCAGACCGGTGTTGGACATGGCACTGGCAAAGCCGTGATCTTAGGGTTGTGCGGTTACTTGCCCGAAAGCATAGATCCGGATGTAATCCCGGGGTTATTGCATCAGGTGCATACCGAGCAAACCCTAAAGCTTGGTCAGGAACACAGCATTAAATTCCCCCGTGAAGGGGCTATTACCTTTCATCGCCGTAAAACGCTGAAAGCTCATTCCAATGGCATGGAGCTGGTGGTTTGGCAAGGAGATAAAGAAATAGCCCGGGAAGTCTATTTCTCTATCGGTGGCGGCTTTATTGTCAAAGCAGAAGACTTTGCCAAGGAAAAAGAAGCCGCAAGTCAATTTGCAGCTGAAAATCCACCGCCCTACCCTTATGAGAGTGCAGCGGAATTACTGGCATTATGCAAAGAACATGGCTTATCCATTTCCAGCCTGATGCTGGAAAACGAAAAAGTACTGCGCAGCCCACAGCAAATCAAAGATGAGTTGTTTCATCTGTGGCAAACCATGCGTGATTGTGTCGATCGCGGGGTTCGTACCGAAGGAATTTTGCCCGGTGGTTTAAAAGTGAAACGACGGGCGCCGTCGTTGTATCGTCGTTTAAGTGTAGAAAAAAGCTCTGATCCCTTGCAAGTGATGGACTGGGTTAATTTATTTGCTTTGGCGGTGAACGAAGAAAATGCTGCCGGTGGCCGGGTGGTGACAGCCCCCACCAATGGCGCTGCGGGTATTATTCCTTCTGTGTTGATGTATTACGATAAGTTTATTCAGCCAGTGACTCCGGAAATCGCCATGCGCTATCTACTGACGGCTGCAGCCATTGGTATTTTGTACAAGAAAAATGCGTCTATTTCAGGTGCTGAAGTCGGCTGTCAGGGTGAAGTGGGCGTCGCTTGTTCGATGGCTGCAGGTGCTATCACTGAAATCTTAGGTGGCTCGGTGCTGCATGTAGAAAATGCGGCTGAAATTGGCATGGAGCACAACCTGGGGCTGACCTGCGATCCGGTCGGTGGCTTGGTGCAAGTGCCTTGCATTGAGCGCAATGCCATGGGCGCCGTAAAAGCCATTAATGCCTCCCGTCTGGCGCTGCGCGGTAGTGGTGATCAAAAAGTGTCGCTGGATAAAGTGATTAAAACCATGTGGGACACCGGCAAGGATATGCAGACCAAATACAAAGAGACTTCACGCGGTGGCTTAGCCGTGAATATTATTGAGTGCTAAAAAAAATGCCCCTGCGATCAGGGGCATTGTTACATCAGCAAAACTTATCAGCTTAACTCACCCACCCGGGTATCTACTTTCAGTTCTTTGCGCCGGAACAAGTTCTTCACGTCTTCTAAAATCACATACAACGCTGGGATCAGTACCAAAGTGATGATGGTGGCGAACAAGATACCGAAAGCCAATGATACCGCCATTGGCACCACGATTTGAGCTTGTAGGCTGCGCTCAAGCACAATAGGCGTTAACCCTAGAAAAGTGGTGGTTGATGTCAGTACTATGGCTCGAAAGCGCATGGTACCCGCTTCTTCGACCGCTTGACGGATGCTGTGTCCTGTCGCTCTGGCTTTGTTGACAAAGTCGACCATGATCAAGCTATCGTTCACCACCACCCCAGCCAAGGCAATTAAGCCAAACATCGACATGATGCTCATACTTAACCCCAACACCATATGGCCGACCACAGCACCAATTAAGCCAAAGGGGATCACACTCATGATGATCAATGGCTGGCTGTAGGATTTAAGTGGAATCGCCATCAAGGCATAAATCATAAACAATGCCAGTACGGCTGCTTTCATCATGTCTTTTTGCGCATCCACTTCATCCTGACTACTACCTTCAAGGGCGGTGGTGACTCCGGGATAGCTTCTGGGTAACTCTTTCATGATGCCCTGACGAACTTCACGGATCACCTGACCCGGCTCGATGCGGTCTTTATCGGCTGAGGCGGTAATGGTGACCGCCCGCTCGCCATTAACCCGGTTGATGGCATTAAAAGCAGGTTGCAGCTGATAACTGGCCACCATATCAAAAGGAACCTCACCACCATCCGCGGTACGAATGCGCATTTGTTCCAGATTACCTAATGAACTGCGTTCGTCTTTCGGGTAACGCACCATCACTTTGACTTCTTCACCATCGCGTTGCACGCGCTGTGCTTCCGCGCCATAAAAACCATAGCGTACCTGACGAGCAACATCTGCTAACGTCAGGCCAAGCAAGTCGGCTTCTGGTTTTAACGCCAACACCACTTCATCATTACCACCGCTTAGGTTGTCCTGAATATCGAATATGCCTTCGTACTGTGATAACGCAAATTTCAATTCATCAGCGGCCGCTTCCAGCATGGCTAAATCATCACCGCGAATTTGCAGTGCAATGTCGGTACCTCCTCCGCCTCCGGTGGAGGCACTGATATTAAACGAGCGCACCCCAGCCATTTCTGGCATTTCTTCGCGCCAAATGCGAGCAATTTCGAAGCCATCAATTTCGCGGCCTTCACTTTTTTCCAGCTCAAGCACCATTTGACCACGGGTGTCGCTGTTTAAGAACACCAATCGGTGTTGAATCACATCAGCATTGTATTCAGACTTAAGTCGCTCGTTCGCACGAAGCAAGGCGGCTTCCATTTCGTCCAATGCCAGCTGCGTTTGCAAGCTGGATGTGCCTTCTTCCATTTGGATATTGGCTTGAATGAAATCGCTTGGAATATCCGGGAAAAACACCCAGCGAACGAAACCGCCACTGAGTAACCCGATCATCACCAGCATCATGGCAAAAAAAGCAGCCAGGGTGACATAACGGAACTCGATGCAGCGACGGATCAAGGGTCGATAATGGTTCTGAATAATATTCTGCAACCAGCGAGCCACTGCTTCACGTATACCCCGCAAAAAGTTACTGGCACCGCGGCCTGAGGCGTAAAACAAACCATGTCGATCAGGATCCCACGGCTTGGTGTCCATATTGGCAATATGAGCCGGTAAGATCAGTTTAGATTCAACAATAGAGAATACCAGACACAGTACGACAACCCACGCAATGGATTCCCAAATAGGCCCCATGCTTCCGCCCACCATCAACATCGGTGTAAAGGCTGCAATGGTGGTCAGAACACCAAAGGTTGCAGGCATGGCGACTTTTTTCGCCCCGGCTATGACCGAGTCCAGCGACTTGCCTTTTTTCTCTATCTCACTAAAGGCGCTTTCACCGATAATAATGGCATCATCTACCACAATACCCAGCACCAATATGAAGCCAAATAAGCTGATCATATTAATGGAGACACCAAACATAGGCAGTGGCATCAGCGCCAAGGCTCCAAGGAAACAGACAGGAATACCGACCATTACCCAAAAGGCAATACGGAATTCAAGAAACAGAGTAAGCGCGAGCAACACCAGTAATACACCATAGAATAAATTACCGGTCATCAAATCAATCCGGCCTTCCAGGTAATAACTGCTATCTCCCCAATGATCTAAATAGATGCCCTCAGGCAATACTGAGCGCTTTTCATCAACAAAGCGTTTTACATTTTCGGAGATTTGCAGGCTGTTATCATCACCCACGGCATCAACACGGATCGAAATCGATGGGTAACCATCAAAGGTCGCATCGCCATCTCGTTCAATAAAACCATCATTGATGCTAGCAATATCGCCCAGCCGCAGGCGAGTTCCATCATTAAAGCGCAGCAGAATAATATCGGCAAACTCACTGCCACGATAAGCCTGACCTTTGGTTCGCAATAAGATAGTGCCAGCATCGGAGCGAATACTACCACCAGGGATGTCTACCGAGCTGTTGCGAATGGCTTGCACCACCTGTTCGAACGTCAGGCTGTATTCACGCAGCCGTGCCTCAGATAACTCAATAGATAATTCGTAGTCACGCGCACCTACCACTTCAACCTGACTGATGGCATAGCGTTTTTTCAGTTCATCCCGGACATCTTTTGCCAGTTCTTTTAATGCCCGTTCGTTGGCATCACCATACAGCGACAACCAAATAACCGTACTTTGGAAACGCTGTCGATACACCAAAGGTCGTTCAGCCTGCTCAGGAAATGTGGCTATGGCGGCGACTTGGGTTTTAATTTCATCCATCACTTCCTGGATATCATAACTGCTGGCGATTTCGGCCCGTACCGTACCCATACCTTCGACAGCAGTAGAACGAATTCGTTTGATGCCATTGACGGCACGCAGCCGCTCTTCGATTTTATCGATCACCGCTGACTCGACCTCTTGCGGCGCTGCTCCTAAATAGGGCACGCGTATGGTCACTTCATCCAGGGCAATTTCAGGGAAAATCTGTTTTTTGATGGTCATTAAAGAAGCAATACCAGCAATGATCAAAATAATCATTAGCAAATTGGCAGCGACACTATTGCGGGCAAACCAGGAAATAATACCTTTGTGCGTATCCATCGTTTACTCCTGCTTATCCGTGTCAGACGTTGCAGAGGTCACGGTTGATTCCAACCACTCTCCGTCAACCCGTCCCAGCCGAACCTGCATGCCTTGCAATGGATTCGGCATAGCAGAAATCGCCAGCAGTTCACCTGCTTCCAACCCCGAAGCCACATAGGCGTAGCGCTCATCGGTGCGCTGGACGATGACATCTCTGAACTCCAGCTTGTACTCGGCATCAACCAGTAACACCTGATTTTGCGGGCGTAATAAATTACGTGGCAGCATCACTACCTGTTGTGAGGTAACCCCTTGTACTTGAGCTCGCACAAAACGACCAAATCGCAGCGGTTCATTTTGATGGTCCAATGCAAGTTGATAAGGATCTTCCACCTGCACCACGCCATAAATCACCCGACTGCGCTCATCAAGCACACCTTCGGTTCTGATCAGCTTGCCCTGCCACTGTTGCAGACGGCCAGCAATCACGGCAGAAAGTTGAACATCTGGATAATCCCCTTGCCCTCGGGTAGGTAAGCGAATAAAGGCGGTATCATGATCGGTCAGAGGCAAGCGTACTTCGGCAATATCGGTACCGTAAATCATCCCCAGAGTAGTACCTCGGCTAATAAACTGACCAATATTGACTGAGCGGCTTTGCAGAATGCCGGCATAAGGGGCTCTGATTTCAGTACGACTTAAATCACGTGCTGCCCGCTCTAACTCGGCTTCGGCTGAACGAACATTGGCTAACTCTTGCGCCAATTGAGGCCGCCGTAAACCCAACTCGGGAGCCACACCTTCAGTAAATGAAGCCCACTCCCCTTCTGCAACCCGCACCCGGGCCTTTTCTTCCTCTAACGAGGCGCTGGCTCTGGCAAGGTTTGCTTCCGCTGCTTTCACCGCCGTTAAGTAATCGTCCTGCTCAACTTTAACTAATAATTCGCCTTTGGCAAAAAAGCCACCCTCAACAAAGTTTGGAGACACTTCAATGATGCGCCCATTGACTTCAGAAATCAGACTGGTCATTAACTTTGGCTGCACAGTGCCCTGAGAAACAATGCGATATTGAATGTCTTCAACGTGAGCTGTGATGGCATCCACCAAGATCCCTGTTGGCAATTCTTCTCTTTGCTCGGCTGGCTGACGCGCATTACTGAGGACGAACAGCAAACCAGCAGCTACAACCACAATGACGATAGGCAAGACGATTTTTATTAGTTTTGGTGACATCGCTACTCTCTGTAAAAGTCTATTTTTAGTTCAATACTGACTTATACTAACTGAGAATAGAAATAGATGGGCCTGCTAAATGTTGCATCCTATAACGAACGGCATGCGGCCTGCCTTGAGCACACAGCCAATAAAAGGCTAAAAATACAACAAAAACAACAAGATAAATTGAAGGCTCTATCTGGGATCGAATCAGGCGGCTGAATTTTATCAGTACAACTGCAATACTTTGTTACAACTGAGCTGCTCCAGCTCAGTTGTAGGGTTAGCACTCAGACTTTTTCCAGCACCAAACAACCAATCGAATAACCAGCGCCAAAGGAGCAAAGAATGGCTTTATCACCTGATTGCAGCCCTTCTTTATGCTGATGAAACGCTATAATAGAACCAGCCGAAGCAGTATTGGCGTATCTATCAAGCACTAAAGGAGCTTCCTCTGGTTCTGGGTCACGACCAAGGATTTTCTTGGCAGCAAAGATATTCATATTGATATTAGCCTGATGCAACCATAAGCGCTTTAAATCATCTGCTTTGACGCCCTGCGCTGCCATCTCGGATTGAATGACATCGGCGACTAGAGGCAACAGCTCTTTAAAGACTTTACGTCCTTGCTGTTTAAAAAAGGCCACTTCAGGATCCTCGTGCTCAAAACAGTGTTCGGTATAGCCCACATCGCAACGGATATTATTCGAGAACTCCGTTTTCAGTTGCATGCCCAGAATGCGATACGCCTTGGTAGAAGTAGCCGTTGCTTCTGCCTCGATAATGGTAGCGGTACAGACATCACCAAAAATAAAGTGACTGTCACGACTTTTGTAATTAACCTGCGGAGAAGCAAATTCAGGGTTGACTACCAAGACCACACCAGCCGTGCCACCACGGATGGCATTAACAGCATTGCTAATAGCAAAAGTGGCCGATGAGCAGGCTACGTTCATATCAAAGGCATAGCCTGATGCACCGAGCAATTGCTGCAGTTCAACAGACAGTGCTGGATAAGGCCGCTGCATATTGGACGCAGCACAAATAATTAAATCGACATCACTGGCTGTTTTTCCAGCTTGTTGCAAGGCTTCTTGCGCTGCTGCCAAGGCCATTTCAACCATTTCAGGTGGTGTTTCTTCTCCACGACGGGGAAACACCGGGTGCATCACGGCAGGGTCAAGAATCCCCTCTTTGTACAAAACATGACGGGATTTGATGCCAGACGCTTTCTCGATAAACTCACAACTCGAGTGCGCCAAGGCATCCAGCTCGCCTCGCTCAATTTCAGCTGCATGTTCGGCATTAAATTGATCAACATACTGATTAAAGCTCGCGACCAGCTCTTCATTAGAAATGCTATCAACCGGGGTAAAAACACCGGAACCACTGATCACCACATTTTTATGTAGTTTTTCTGCAGCTCGTTCATTGGTTTTTTGGTTTTCTGAGGGGGTCATATAAAACTAAACCTTGTCTGACTGTGCTCTGGTCAGCTGCATAGTCGCGCTGCGAGAGCTCATATAATGAATGAAGTGATTATAACGCCTGATCCGACCTCTGGCACGGTAAAATCGCCGCTCTATCGTTTCTTTCTATCGCTACTCTTACTTTCTATCGCTACTCTAGTTCAATAAAGCACGCATCGCACGATTAAGCCCATCCAGAGTCAGTGGATACATGCGCTGCGTCATCAGCTGCTGAATCATATCAATCGACTGATAATGTGGCCACCATGTTTCTGGCTGCGGATTAAGCCAAGCTGCTTTTGAGTACTGTTGTAATAAACGCTGCATCCATGCGGCACCTGGCTCTTCATTCCAGTGCTCGACACTACCGCCGGGATAGCTAATTTCATAAGGCCCCATCGTGGCATCACCAACAAAAATTAATTTGTAATCCGATCCGTAGGTATGAATAATATCTAATACGGAAGTTTGTTGTTCACGACGTCGTTGATTGTGCTTCCACACTCCTTCATACACACAGTTGTGAAAGTAGAAGAACTCCAAATGCTTAAATTCAGCTTTGGCGGCCGAGAATAACTGTTCGCATTCCTGTATGTAGTCATCCATCGAGCCGCCTACATCAAGAAACAACAAGACTTTGATGGCATTATGCCGTTCCGCTTGCCACTGCAAATCGAGCCAACCGCCCTGTTGCGATGTCGCGGTAATGGTGGCAGGTAAATCCAACTCCTGACTAGCCCCGGTGCGGGCAAAACGACGCAATTGCCGCAGCGCAATTTTAATCGAGCGGTTATTTAGCTCGGCATCACTGTCTAAATCACGAAACTCTCGTTTATCCCACACTTTGACCGCGCGACGGGCACCGGATCCCTCCTGACCGATGCGTATCCCCTCTGGATTATAGCCGTAGGCACCAAAAGGCGAAGTTCCGCCGGTCCCAATCCACTTGTTTCCACCGGCATGTCGCTTTTGTTGCTCACTAAGACGTTCACGAAACTGCTTAAGCAGCTCATCCAGACTACCGGGACCTTGCAAGGCGGCTTTTTGTTCTTCACTGAGTTGTTTCAACAAACCAGGCTGTAACCACTCATCGGGGATGCTGGCCGCGATCTCAACTTGAGCCACACCTTCAAAGTAATCCGCAAAAGCGCGATCAAACTTATCGTAATCACGCTCATCTTTCACCAGCACCAGCCGTGCTAAATAATAAAAGGCTTCGGTATCGGCAAAAATAACCTGCTTATCCAGTGCCGCCAACAGATCAAGCAACTCTGTCAGGCTAACGGAAAGGCCGTGCTTGCGAAGCGTTTGAAAAAATTGGATCAGCATCAGCGGCGCCGTGCCATAAACGCTAACTTCTCGACCAAAGCAACATCCTGCTCATTTTTTAATAAAGCACCAAACATTGGCATCAGGCCACCTTTTTTCTGGCTATCGTGCAATACTTCTGGCGAAATATCTTCAGCAAGTAACAACTTTAACCAATCCAGCAACTCTGAAGTCGATGGCTTTTTCTTTAAGCTCGGTAGCTCGCGTAGCTCAAAGAACACCTCTAATGCTACGCTCAGTAACTGCTGCTGAATGTGAGGAAAGTGCACCGCCACGATCTGGGATAATAAATCGGCATCCGGGAAACGGATGTAATGAAAAAAGCAGCGGCGTAAAAATGCATCCGGCAATTCTTTTTCATTGTTAGAGGTGATAATCACAATGGGTCGCTGCGCAGCTACGATCTCTTCGCCGGTTTCGTGGACAAAAAACGCCATACGGTCCAGCTCGTACAGCAAGTCATTGGGAAACTCGATATCGGCTTTATCGATTTCATCAATCAATAATACCGGACGCTCGTTAGCAACAAAGGCCTGCCACAGTTTACCTTGCCGAATGTAATTACTAATATCATGAACTTTGTCACTACCAAGTTGACTGTCACGTAGCCTCGATACCGCATCGTACTCGTACAAGCCATGCTGTGCCTTGGTAGTGGATTTAATCGGCCACGTCAGCAATTGACGGCCTAATGACGCAGCTAACTCTTCAGCCAGTCTGGTTTTTCCGGTACCAGGCTCCCCTTTAATCAACAGTGGTTTTTCCAGGGTAACCGCGGCATTCACGGCTAACGCCAACTCAGGAGAAACAATATAGTGCTCAGTACTTTGAAAAGCCATTTATCCACTCTTAGTTTAAGGTTGCTTGGGTATAACATATAGCAAAACGCTACTTGGAAATAAGCGCTCGAAGTCTTATCTTACCAGTATCTTGCTAGTCAATCGGAGTTATTACCATGGCAACTATTTTTGAAGACAACTCATTGTCGATCGGACGTACCCCTCTGGTCAAATTGAAACGTGTGACAGGCGGCAATGTATTCGCCAAAATTGAAGCACGCAACCCAAGCTTTAGTGTTAAATGTCGTATTGGCGCCTCGATGATCTGGGACGCTGAAAAAAAAGGGCTGCTGACTGAAGGCAAAGAATTGATTGAGCCAACCTCAGGCAATACCGGTATTGCTTTGGCTTTCGTCGCTGCTAGTCGCGGTTATAAGCTCACCTTAACCATGCCTGCGACCATGAGTTTGGAACGCCGCAAGTTATTAAAAGCATTAGGTGCAAATGTGGTGTTGACCGAAGGTCCAAAGGGCATGAAAGGTGCCATTGAAAAAGCCAAAGAAATTCAGGCGTCTGACCCGGAAAAGTATGTACTGCTACAACAGTTTGATAACCCGGCAAACCCGCAAATTCACTTTGAAACCACGGGCCCAGAGATCTGGAACGATATCGATGGCAACATTGATGCCTTTGTCGCTGGTGTTGGCACCGGCGGTACCATCACTGGTGTCAGTCGCTTTATTAAGTTAGAAAAGAAGCATCCGTTGGTCAGTGTCGCGGTAGAGCCAACTGACTCGCCGGTGATCACGCAACAGCGTGCAGGCGAAGAGTTGAAGCCTGGCCCACACAAAATTCAGGGCATTGGTGCAGGCTTTATCCCGGGTAATCTGGATTTGGAAATGATCGATCGGGTTGAGCTTGTCAGCAATGACGAAGCCATTGCTATGGCCCATCGCCTGATGAAAGAAGAAGGTATTTTGGCCGGTATCTCATCAGGTGCCGCGGTAGTGGCTGCCAAGCGTTTAGCCGAAACGCCTGAGTTTGCCGATAAAAATATCGTGGTTATTTTACCAAGCTCAGCTGAGCGCTACCTGTCCAGCCCATTGTTTGCCGATGTATTTACCGAGCAAGAGCTGCAAGCCTGATTGTTGTTCGTATCGTAGGGGCGCATGATTGCGCCCTTTTCGTAGGGATTTGTGAAATACGGGCGCAATCATGCACCCCTACCGATACGTGGCTTTTCAAGAGTCAATCACGCGCCCCTAAACATTATCTCCTTTACAGCAGCGTAAATTCTGTCCACACTTAATGTCATCTGATTTTTTAGCACATTTGAGATTGCATGACTAAACCATGGTTGATCGTCCCCTTTCTACTTCTGCTGTTGAGCTGTGCAGAAGATAATACTGCGCTATCAGGCAATTTTGCTGCACCTGAACACGCTGCGGCTGAATTCTTTGATGCCATTTATAATCAAAATGATCTGGAGCTTGCCAAGAGTCTGAGCAGCCAATCTCTGGCTGAACTAATCGAGCACTATGCAACCCCACGCCAAGTTGCAAGAACCGTGATCAATATGTCGTACGATGAAGTGACGATAAATGTGAACCGCGCAGGCCAGAACCTTCGGGAACAATATGGGGATGCTACCGAGGTGATGCTGGTATTTACCGGAACTTTTGATAACCGCACCGTCAATGAGATGCGGGTGGTGCGAATGGTCCGGGTCAGAGGCCGCTGGCTGGTGGATGAAATCCTCAATGACCCTTACAGCAAGGTGCAAACCTAAACAACATTGCTAACTAAACAACACTGCCAGTGCAGTGGTTACTTTTTCTGAAAAAATTGCTTTACTGCCTGCTGACAAGCATCTGAGTGCAGTAGTTGCTGAAATTCATTCAGTTCTTCCCGCAAGGTATACTGCAAAGCTTCGCGTTGATTTGCTTTCATCAGGTGCTTGCTGCTTTGAACGGCTTGCGCTGGCAGTGCAGCCAATTGCTGAGCTTTTGACATCGCGTAATCCAATAGCTGTTCAGGCTCGACCAATTGATTGACCAATCCCATCCGATAGGCACTTTCGCCATCAAACGCCTCGCCAAGCAGTAAGTATTCACAAGCACGATGATACCCAATTAATTGCGGCAACAACAAACTAGAGGCGGCTTCGGGGCACAGCCCTAATTTGGTAAACGGCAATTGAAAGCGAGTTGTACGGGTCGCATACACCAAGTCACAATGCATTAATGCAGTAGTACCAATGCCAATAGCCAAGCCACCAACAGCAGCCACCAAAGGCTTAGAAAACTCTGCCAATTTATACAAGAAGCGTACCGTTGGATGCTGCTCATTGAGCTCTCCACCATCGATAAAATCCTGTAAATCATTACCGGCGGTAAAACAATCCTTCTGGCCTTGCAGCAAGACGACATGCACTGCATCATTTTCAGCCGCCTGCTCTAGTGCTTCTGCGAGCTGTTGATACATCTGCTGGCTCAAAGCATTTTTTTTATCGGGTCTTTGTAACGTCAGGCACAGCACATTACTTTCTAACTTTGTTTCAACCTGGCTCATAACATGCACTCCTAGTGACCAAGTACCCGACCTTCTCGACGAGGGTCTGCTCCACCTTCTAAACCAGACTCAGTAATGACGATACCGTGTAGCCCACTGTTTAAATCGATTACCCGAACCTGATGCCCCATCTGCTCTAAAGCAGCCTGGTGCTCTGCGATTGGCGTATTTTTTTCCAATGCGAGAAAATCATTGCGGTGGGTAAACTTGGCCATGTTAATCGCTGACTGTATATCCAACTGCCAGTCAATCAAGCCAACCAGAGTTTGTGCCACATAGTTGATAATGCGACTGCCACCCGGTGAACCTACTACAAAACGCAGCGCACCATCTTCATCAAACACCATCATAGGAGCCATCGATGAGCGTGGGCGTTTGCCCCCCTCAACCCGGTTCGCGACCAAGTGCCCATCCAGCTCAGGTGATAATGAAAAGTCCGTTAACTGATTATTGAGTAAGTAACCATTGGCCATTAAACCAGAGCCAAACACATTTTCTATGCTTGAGGTCAAACTAACTGCATTGCCATCCGCATCCACAATAGAGAAATGGCTGGTATTTTCCAGCTCCGGGCTTGCGCTACTAATACGAGCCATGGCTTCGGCATGCTTAGGAACACCCGGCTGAATCACCGTTAACGCCTTTTCGCTACTGATCAACGAGCTTCGTTCAGCAAGATAATCTGGATGGATCAGTGGCTGTACAGGCACCTCAACAAAATCAGTATCAGCCAGATAGTGGTCTCGATCGGCAAAAGCTAACTGAGATGCCTGGCTAAATAAGTGGATTGCATCGACACTATCAGGCGCTAGCGCGGCGATATCAAAACGCTCCAGTAAACCTAAAATTTGCAAGACGGCCACCCCTCCTGAACTAGGGGGAGGCATGCCACAGACTCGATAACTGCGATAGGAACCACACACAGGCTCACGCTCAACAGCGGTATATTCAGCTAAATCCTTCAACGAAAGTTGACCGGCATTGACCTTCGCTTGTTGCACTGCTTGTACAATCGCCTTGGCATTGTCGCCTTGATAAAAAGCAGCAGGCCCGTCACTAGCCACTTGGCGCAGTACCTTTGCATAGGCGTGATTGGTGATGATTTCATTTGTTTTTAATGGCTGACCTTCAGGATAAAAGTAGTCACTAGCCGCCGGGCTATGTTCGATGCCACGATTCCAGCCAACAGCTAGCTGCCTTGCCATACGGTCGGAGACAGGGAAACCATCTTCGGCCAAACGAATAGCATCACTGAATAAATCGGCCCACGGCAAGGTCCCATAACGTTGATGGGCTTTGTACAATGCAGCAAATAAACCAGGTACACCGACAGACTTGCCTCCGACATAAGCTTCACGCCAAGGCATCGCGGTGTCTCCTTGCATAAACAAGTGAGCATTTGCTGCTTCTGGCGCGGTTTCCCGACCATCAAAAGTGGTCATATGCTGCTCGGTTTGATCCCAGTGCAGAATAAAAGCGCCGCCGCCAATGCCTGAGCTTTGCGGCTCAACCAGCCCCAGTACCAGCTGAACGGCAACCGCAGCATCAAGAGCACTACCCCCTTTAGCAAGGATAGTAGTTCCGGCTTCCGTAGCCAGAGGATGGGCGGCTGCAACCATATAGTCACTCGCCTGAACCAGTGCTTGCTGATAGATACCAGTAGCAGCCTCTGGCTCACGATCAGCCTGAGCAGGAACCGAACCAAGGGCTGATGCAGTCCAAAAAGCACTAGTTACCAGTAACGATGAGAAAAGTGGATACTTCATAGCAACCTACAACTGGACAAAATTACATTTACCCTAACCAGAACCAGCCAAAAGATCAATCAACATCTGGATGACAAGCAGGTAAAGTCTGGCTAGTATGCAGGAATGAACAAACCCACCCACTCCCAACGCAAGTTATCCTTGCTACAACTAACCCTGCTACCCAGCTTAGTTGCTGTGCTGGTACTTGCCCTGCATAGCCTTCCCGAGTCGGCATGGATTCGACTAAACTTTCAGCGTGACTTCATTTATGCTGGTGAGCTATGGCGCTTGGTAACGGCCAACTTTATTCACAGTAATATTTGGCACCTATGGCTCAATCTGGCTGGTTTTGGCGTACTTTGGCTGCTGCATCACATTCACTTTACGGCCTGGCGCTATACCAGCCTGCTGCTGGCTGCCTCGCTGCTGAGCAGTATCATGATCCTGTTCCTTGCTCCTGAGCTAAATCACTATGTTGGCTTATCTGGTAGCTTGCATGCCATGGTCATACTCGGCGCTTTGTATGATATCCGAGCAAAAATGCTGACCGGCTGGCTGTTACTGCTCCTTACGGTAGCAAAAGTTGGCTATGAGCAATGGCAGGGGCCAGATCCGGAGCTGGCGCAATTGATTGAAGCAAACGTCGCTATTGATGCTCACCTATATGGAGCCATTAGCGGCTTGCTCATCTTTGTAGTCCTGCAACTATGGTATTTTACACAACAAAAAAGGCAGGTGTAGTCACCTGCCTTTCCATACCAACATTCGTCTGTTGTAAAATTACTTTTGCTTACGACGTAAACGCAAACCTAGTAAACCCAAACCCAGCAAACCCAACGTAGCTGGAACAGGCACAGGGTTGGTATCAATCGGGTTACCACCAACGGTAATACCATCAAAAGCTAAACCAGATTGAAATGATGTATCGTTCCAGTTTACTACACCAAACTCCAGAAAGTAGTTACCCGCGGCTGAAATATTATAACTGGACTCAATCCAGCCGGTATACCCACAACCAGTACTAAAACAAGAACCACTATCTCCACCCAGAGGAGACCAGTTTGGCGCGCCTGGGTTCATCATTACTGAGTCAGGATTTAGCGTAGCGGTTGGGTCCGGCATACCAAAGCCAGGCACAATACTTCCACTATCAGTGGTACGGGCAGTAAATAAAATGGCTACTTCTTCATTTAACTCATTCAATAACCGTGCCCAGGCGTAATCAGCATAACCTGCGCCATCTGATGAAATGTAGTTAAAAATAAAGTTTAACTCGTCACCGTCCTGCGCTGAAAACAGGTTTGATTTCAGTGTAGAGCCGGTCGTTCCAACTAAGCCGTCCAGACCAATGCCGGTTGGGCCATTGCTTGAAGAAACCACATAGCCATACTGACTTGAGCCTGTTGGCGGAGCTGTGACATCGCCATCTGCGCCTAAAGCACCACAGGTGCCGACGCAATCCCAGCCTGATGGTAAGCCAGAGTCAAATAAAGAGGCTGATGCCGTACCGGCAAATGCCAGTGCCGCGACCAAAGCTGAATTAAGTAACGTTTTTTGAATTGTTTTCGTTTTCATGTTGCATTCCTTTGTGTGCAGAAGTTTACTGATTTTGTATTCAGTAGCTCACCAAAAACAATGCAATAATCGATCCAACATTAAAATCAATTAAAAAACAATAACATAAGAATCAAATCTACTTGTTAAGTCTTATTTTGTAAAATATACCGACAAAAAGTAACATTCACCCACAGCACACTCCATTTTTTCACGCCCTGACCTTATTCACTTAAATAGTGCCACCATTCGGCTTCATCTTTTAAATGCAAATCGAACCAAGCCAATAAATGATCCCACCAAACATAGCGTTTTTCCCGGTCAATGATGTGATGATCCTCTCCGGGGATCTCGACCAGAGCAACTTCCCGCCCCAGTAACTTAAGGGCAGTAAACATTTGCTGTGATTCACCAGCAGGTACATTGACATCGGAATCGCCTGTAATCAGCAATAACGGGGTATTGATTTTATCGGCCATATACAAAGGGCTCTGTCCGACATACAACTCGTGGTTATTCCATGGAAAGCTATCCCGGCTGGCAACACCTGAATACAGGAACCCCCACCAACCTTGCCCCCAGTAGGAACTAAGTGCACTGATCCCCGCATGCGAGACGGAAGCTGCGAACAGATCGGTCTGCGTCGCAAGATACATGGTCATAAAGCCACCATAAGAAGCACCAATGTTGCCTAAACGCGCACCATCAACAAAGTCATGCTGTGCAACAAACTCCTTAGTGGCATGAATAATATCATCTGCAGTGTATTGCCCCCAGGCGTTCACATGCAATGCCGAGAAATACTGACCATAGCCAATGGTGCCCCGGGGTTGCACCACATAGACAATGTAGCCATTGGCAGCCCAGTGATGAAATGGGTAGCGGCCGGTAAATTGCCGATTGACCGTGGTGGTGCCACCATAGTAATACACAATAGTCGGGTAGGTACGACTGGCATCAAAATCAGGTGGCAGGTAGTAACGTCCCTGGATCAGGTCCCCTTCCGGGTTTTCAACATTGAAATCTCTGACCTCGCCCAATTGAATGTGCTGATACAGTTTGCTGCTATCATGCAATACCGTTGGCCGGCGCTGGCCAGGTCGGATTAGCTCGAGTTGTTGTGGAGTCGCCACGGCAGAGCCTGCAGCCACTACCGTTGCACCGCGATCATTAGCAACCGCAAAGCGTTCGATCACATCCAACGACAATGCCAACTTTTGATAACGTGTTCGATTGATATCCACACTGTATAAAGCGGAACGGTCAGCCTCATTCACCAGTGCAATCACCTGGCCCCGGCCATTCACTGTGACATTACTGATACTTGGGGTAAAGTCTTTCGACAATGGTTGGATGTGCTGACCATCAAGATCCATCAGGTATAACTGACCGTCGTAATCGTTAGCGATGAGATCAGCGGAGGGCAAATTCACACCGGCACCATCAGCAAAGTTGGGACCACCCACCACCAATAATTTGTCCCGATAATAACTGATCTGATTTAGATGCCGGAACTGCCCTATTTCACGGTGCTCCAGCGTGGCTAAGTCCAACTCAAAGACTGCAGTGGCCGCATGCGGAGCTACTGTGCGATCCAATCGACGCTGGGTATACAACAACCGCTGATTATCTTGATGGATATCCGCCAGGCTGCTGCTATCGCCGCCGGGGGTCAGTGTTCGTACGAAACCACTGTCAACATCAAGCTGATACAGCCGGCTGATATCGCGAAAACCGCGCCAACGGTCTTCGAGCGCACGGTAATTTTTGGCCTTGGCCTGCTCCAGACTTTTATCTGGTTGTGTCCAGCTAAAAATAATGGTTTTGCTGTCAGGTGCCCATTGATAACTGCCAAGACCAGATTGGTTTTGTATAACCGCAGTTAACTTGCCATCGCTCAGGTTCATCAACCACAGCGTGTTACCGTCAACATAACTAAGATACTCACTATTTGGACTAAACTGAGCCCGGCTCATGGCTTGATTGGGCCAACTATGCTGGATACGATTCCGGCTCATTTCCCGCAGCTCAGTTCGGCTTACGTCAGTATTGGTTGCATCCGAACGCCCGGAAAAGCTGAGTAGCATCCAGTTCGTGTCTGGTGAAAGCGCCAGCTGGCTAATGGTTTCTGCATTAGTAAGTAAACGATTGTTCATACTTTCTTTAGCAGATAATGTGAAACGAATATCTGTTTGCTGTTGATGCGTTAAAGCCAGCTCAACGCTTTGCGGCTCGCCTCCATCCACAAATAGCACCAATTGCTGCCAACCAGTACTAAGATTAAGTGCATGCCGCTGACCGTCTCCCAACTTTTGAAAGTTCAAATAAGCAACCGGGGCCGTCAAACCAGCGAACTGCAGCTTACCTTGGTAAAAAGCATCGTGCTGTACTTGAGTAAACCAAATACCAGGGCCTGCGGCTGCGGCTTCAGCGGGACTCATCTCCCGCCATGACAATGATTGCCCCATAAAGCTGGTTGATTGTCCGGCAACAGGGACGGCTTGCTGTTCCAGATGGTGCAATACTTGTTGACGCAGCTCATCGGCTTTACCACTTTGTTGCAGCGCTTCAGATGCAAAGGCAGGAACCGGCCCCAGGAATAGGACTTTTTCAGCTACAACTCTATGTTCTGTTAAAGACTGGTTGTTCGTATCAGCTGCCGCTGTAAAGGAAATACAGGCGAAGCCAAGTAGTAGTAACCCAATGCATGATGTTTTCATAAAGCTGACCTGTGTTGTCATTTATGTTGTTTAGGAAAATTGGTGTATCGCGGATAGTAGCAGCCCAGTCATATAGCTGCAATTGAGTGCCGTTAGAAGGCGCTTAGCCTGCGATGAAGCTGATTAGCGGGTTAAGCTTGTTAATTAAAACTCAGCGTCAGAGTTGTACTCCAACTCCTTTAAAGTGGCAGGATGCTGAAAGCGGATCCAGCTTGCATGCAATAATAAACGCTTACTTTTGGCTACAAGCTCTGCTGAGGCATAAAACGGATCGCCCAAAATTGCGTGTCCCAACGCCATCATGTGCAAACGCAGTTGATGCGAACGCCCGGTTACCGGGCTTAATTGAACTCGGCTGCAGTCAATCAGTGGATCATAAGACAGTACTTTATAATCCGTAATTGATGATTTTCCATCTGGGCAAATTTTATATCGAGGCCGTCGCTCAGCATCAGGAGCAATGGCTAAATCAACCCGTCCTTCATTTTGAGCTAGCTGCCCACCAACCACTGCCAGATAGTGTTTTTGTATGGTTCGGGCTTGAAATTGCTTGCTGATGGCAGATAGCGCTGCTTTGTGCAGCGGAATAATCAGTAAGCCACTGGTATCGTAATCTAACCGATGCACCACCGCAGCCGTTGGAAACTCCTGATGCAATCGATGGATCAAACAATCCTGATTGTCCGGGTGCCGCCCCGGAACTGTTAACAGCATCGAGGGCTTGTTCACTATCAGCAAATGATCATCTTGATAGATAATGCGGTAGGCTTCTGTGCTGGCGGGTAATACTTTTAAGGCATCGGCTACAGGCATAAGTAAACTTAGCGGCTAAAATAAGCCGTCATTATACCCAAACCACCTGAAGATGCGAGCGACAGGTGGCCTGGGTAAAGACGAGCAACTCATTCAGCCAGGCCTTCTGAGCACGGAAACCATCCGATTAAAAGTCGTATTTCGCCATAAATTGCAAACGGTTTAAGTCACCATCGGCGCCTGATTCAAGTTTGCGGGTGGCATGCCTAAACTCAACACCAAACTGTAAATGCCGTGATGCCTGATACATCATATTGGCACTGAGACTTTCGGTACTTTTGGTGGCAGATAGGCCGGTTAATTCTTCATCATTATCAACCCGGAGCGTGGCATAGATCAGGTTAGTGCGCCAGTTTTCATCCCAGACATGCCGATAAGCCAGTGTCATCCCGGTAGACTGAATGGCCTGCAGCTCCCCATTGGCATCAAGCACTGCACCGTTCGAAGTATTTAAACCAATGTAACGCCCTAACCCTTTGCCGGTATTGATGGTAAAGCGAATATCATTACTGTCAGTCACCATCACTTTACCGGTTAACGACAGGCCATAGCCCATGACCCGATCATTAATTTGCAGCGCTCTGTCTTCGTACGCTAGTTGCCGTACCAAGCCAGACAAAGAAAGACTGCCCCACTCTGCAGAATGGTTATAACGAGCGACCACATCAGGCATGGTGTTGTCATCACTGACAACCCGACCACCATCAGGCGATGGTGTGATGGTACTTTCCGGGTTTTCTATAGCAAATTGAAAACTGCCATTGGTGTAACGAACTTGTGGTTGCCGAACGAAGATCTGTCCATCGGTATTGCCAACAAAATCGACGCTTTCAGGCAAAGAGGTTAGATCCATAAACGTGGACCAGGTTTGACCAAACAGCCACTTGTCATAGGTAAAAAAGGCGTGACGAATGCCAGGTGAGTAACCATTGGAAATACGCTGATCGCCTCCCGGCGTCGACATCATATCGAACTCAAGTCGTCCTCCAACAGTTTTGCCATTCTCTAATTTTGTTTGGGTGGTAAAAAAGAAACGCGACTGCCGGGCATGCATATCAAACTTAGTGCTCTCGCCTTCACCACCGACTGGCGTCAGAGATGGCACATAAAAATCACGGCCAATATTGGTGCCCAGATTTCCATCCGGCGTATCATTGAGCATCATATCAAGTTTGACAAAGCCGCCAAAACTAATGTCGGTATTACCGACGGTAAAGGAGGCCTGAGCCTGCGATAATCCAAGTGTCATGCTCGCTGCCAGCAAACTGGCGGCAAAGGGTAGTTGTTTCATGCGGTGCTCCCTAGTTTATCTTGTTCTTGTTGGTTGTTTTGTGAACAAGGTTGGGTCAGCAACGCAATTCCCGCAATTAGCCTTTAGTCGCATCCGTTGTTACAGTAGCTTTGATTGCAACAGACCTCTAATCGATTGCTTTATTGTATCAAGCTAGACAATGGTCTAATTTCTTTCTAGAGCACAATTCGTTAGAACATAGGTTCTAGTTATGAATACAGCAAACATGGGGACATCGTTATGACACAGCCAAGCCTTTTTCCGGTTCCAGCGGCCGCTAAAGCACGCTGCTTGATTGATAATGAAACGTATCAACGTATGTATCAGCAATCTATACAGGATCCGGAGTCGTTTTGGGCTGAGCATGGCAAGCGTATTGACTGGTTCAAACCCTACAGCAAAGTAAAAAATACCAGCTTCGAGCCCGGTAATATCGATATCAAATGGTTTGAAGATGGTGTGCTGAATGCCAGCTACAACTGCCTCGATCGCCACCTGCCTGAAAAAGCAGATGATATTGCTTTTTATTGGGAAGGTGACGAGCCTGGTATTCAAAAAAATATCAGTTATCGTGAACTGCATGAGCATGTCTGCCAGTTGGCCAATGGCATGAAATCTCTTGGTATCGGTAAAGGCGATCGAGTAACCATCTATCTACCGATGATCGTTGAAGCGGTTGTTGCTTTGTTGGCTTGTGCTCGTATTGGTGCTGTGCATTCCGTGGTGTTTGCTGGTTTTTCACCGGATGCGCTTGGCAGCCGTATTCAGGACTGTAACTCTAAACTGGTCATCACTGCAGATCAGGCGCCTCGCGGTAATCGCCTTACTGCACTAAAAGACAACACGGATTTGGCCTTGGGTCACCTGGGTAAAGACAGTCCGGTCAAACACGTTATTGTCGTTAAACATGTTGGTAAAAATATCGATGAGCACGCTGGACGCGATGTCTGGTATCACGAGTTACTGGCTAAACAATCGAACGAATGTGAACCAGAGCCAATGAATGCTGAAGACCCTCTGTTCATTCTGTATACCTCCGGTTCCACTGGTAAGCCCAAAGGAGTGCTGCATACCACAGGTGGCTATATGGTGTGGGCATCGATGACGCATCAGTACGTGTTCGATTACCATCCGGGCGACGTATACTGGTGCGCTGCGGATGTCGGTTGGGTCACAGGCCATACCTATATTATTTATGGTCCGCTGGCCAACGGTGCCACCAGTGTTTTATTTGAAGGGGTACCGACCTACCCTTCCATTAAGCGTATGGCGCAAATCGTCGATAAATACGACGTCAATATTCTGTATACCGCCCCCACGGCCATTCGGGCATTAATGTCCCATGGTGATGCACCGGTCGAGGGAGCCAATCTTACGTCTTTACGAACCCTTGGTAGTGTTGGTGAGCCTATTAACCCAGAGGCGTGGAGCTGGTATCACGAGAAAATTGGTCGTGGTAACTGTCCGATTGTTGATACCTGGTGGCAGACTGAGACTGGCGGCATTTTGATCACGCCATTACCCGGTGCCACCGATTTAAAACCTGGCTCGGCAACACGACCATTTTTTGGCGTTCAGCCGGCGATTGTCAATAACAAAGGCAAGGTATTGGAGGGAGCAGCCGAGGGTAACTTAGTGATCCAAGACAGCTGGCCGGGTCAGATGCGAACCTTGTTTGGCGATCATGCTCGTTTTGAACAAACCTACTTCAGTACCTATAAAAACTCATACTTCACAGGAGATGGTGCGCGCCGGGATGACGATGGTTATTATTGGCTAACCGGCCGGGTCGATGATGTATTGAATATTTCAGGCCACCGACTAGGCACCGCTGAAATTGAGAGCTGTCTGGTGGCTCACGAAGCCATTGCAGAAGCTGCAGTTGTCGGCTATCCACACGATATCAAGGGGCAAGGAATTTATGTCTACATTGCCCCTCGTGTTGGCGTAGAGCCCAGTGAAGACCTGACCAAAGCCGTGCGGGATTGGGTCCGGCAGGAAATATCGCCCATCGCTTCACCCGATATTGTGCAATGGGCTCCTCAGGGCTTGCCAAAAACTCGCTCGGGTAAGATTATGCGTCGCATTTTACGCAAAATTGCAGCGAATGAGCACGATCAATTAGGGGATATTTCTACCTTAGCTGACCCGTCAGTCGTTGATCAATTGATTGAAAACAGGTTGAATCGCAAATCGTGACAATATACTGTTTGTAATTAATCAAAAATCAAGGCCGCTTTACGCGGCCTTTAGTTATATACTAAGCCATAAGGTATGATAATAATAACGAGGACTCATGGCCAAATTGATCGTTGCAGACGACCACCCACTGTTCCGAAATGCGCTCATCAATGCTATCAGTAATACCTTTAGCACCAAAGCCACCATCGAAACTGATTCATTTGAATCCACCTGTCAGGCACTGGAACAGCACCCAGATACCGATTTATTACTGCTAGACTTACACATGCCTGGTAATTGTGGTTTTTTGGGGTTAATTCAGCTTCGTAAAAATTACCCTAGCTTACCCATCGTGGTTATTTCAGCCAGTGAAGAACTCGATGTGGTTAAACGGGTCATTTCATTTGGTGCCTCAGCCTATATCCCTAAATCTGCCAATCCATCACAGATCAGCGAAGCATTGAAGGAAGTTCTGGCCGGTGAGCTCTGGGTACCTCCCTCGATGCAAAAAGCGCTGGATGAACAAGATGCGCAAGAACATGATCTTGATCTGGCAGCTCGTGTTGCTCAACTAACCAATCAACAATACAAAGTGTTGTATTATTTAACGGAGGGTTGGCTCAATAAGCAAATTGCTTACGATCTGCACATTTCAGAAGCCACAGTTAAAGCACATATTACCGCTATTTTTCGCAAGCTTGGTTGTACCAACAGAACTCAGGTTGTCATTCAGGCACAGCGGTTGACCCTTGAGCCGCCAGTAGATAAAGCTCTATCCGTCAATCATGAGTATTGATTCCCCCTGCATTGCCTGCTGCAAGCTGGACGCAAAGAAAGTCTGCATTGGTTGCTATCGACATATCAGCGAAATCGCTAATTGGAACCGAAAGTCAGATGCAGAGTTGCAACAAATTATGCAGCAGGTCGCTCAACGGAAAATGCAGTACCAACAGCATGATCTAACAGAGATTGAAACCAGTCCTATCACTCAAGCAGAATGGCAAGCAGCAAAAGTGAAAGCGCGACTAAGTTAGTACATGAATACAGCCCCAGATACAACAAAGCCCGCTTAAGCGGGCTTTGTTGTATCTGGGCAAATCAGCTTATCAAACGCGTTTAAATAAGATGGAGCCGTTGGTTCCACCAAAGCCAAAGGAATTACACAGTGCGTAATCCAGTTTAGCATCACGGGCCTGATGAGGCACATAATCTAAATCACAGCCTTCGTCCGGGTTATCCAAATTGATGGTTGGAGTGACCACTTGATCACGCAGCGATAAAATACTGATGATCGACTCAACCGAACCTGCCGCACCAAGTAGATGACCAATCATCGACTTGGATGAGCTGACCATGATGCTATCGATATTGGCGGCAAAAACAGATTTAATGGCACGAGTTTCAGCAACATCCCCAGCATTGGTCGAAGTACCATGCGCGTTGATGTAGCCAACCTGCTCTGCATTAACGCCGGCGTCATTCAAGGCGTTTTGCATTGCCATCGCACCACCACGACCATCTTCAGGCGGTGACGTCATATGGTACGCATCGCCACTCATACCAAAGCCAGCCAGTTCAGCGTAAATTTTCGCTCCACGGGCTTTAGCATGCTCGTATTCTTCCAGCACAACAACACCAGCGCCATCGCCAAGTACAAAGCCATCACGGTCTTTATCCCAGGGACGACTTGCCTGCTCTGGTGCATCGTTGCGGGTCGACAAGGCTCGGGCTGCTCCAAAACCACCCATGCCCAAAGGAGCGGATCCCTTTTCAGCACCACCAGCCAGCATCACATCGGCATCGCCATAGGCAATCATACGAGCAGCTTGGCCAATGTTGTGCACCCCCGTGGTACAGGCGGTCACAATGCTGATATTTGGTCCTTGCAGCCCCAACATAATGGATAATTGGCCAGCAATCATATTGATGATGGTTGAGGGGACGAAAAAGGGTGACAAACGACGCGGACCGCTATTCAGCAATTTGGTATGGTTTTCCTCAATCAAGCCAAGACCACCAATGCCTGAACCGATAGCAGCACCAATTCGGCTCGCATTTTGTTCAGTAATTTCAATGCCAGAGTCGCGGAATGCCTGAATACCAGCAGCAACCCCATACTGGATAAACAAATCCATTTTTTTGGCTTCTTTAGCCGGGAAGAAAGGTTCTACATCAAAATTTTTGACCATTGCTGCAAACTTGGTGCTATAAGCATCAGTATCGAAATGCTCGATCATGCTTACACCACTTTTTCCTTGCTGCAGAGCGTGCCAGCTGGAAGCCACATCATTTCCAAGCGGCGTTAATAGCCCTAAACCCGTCACCACTACTCGACGTTTTGTCACTGCGTCCTCCACCGGAATAACCTATTCATTCCGTTGCAGCACGATACTGAACGAACAATGCTGCAGCGGAATGAATATGAATTGTAATCGCAAAAAATAATGGTCGCACTTTTGGATACTATAAACCGTAAAACGAAAAACGGGTAGCCTCGCTACCCGTTTTCAGTACAGCAGGCTTACTCTGCGTTTGCTTTGACGTAATCAATAGCAGATTGAACCGTAGTGATTTTTTCTGCTTCTTCATCAGGGATTTCAGTGTCGAATTCCTCTTCCAAAGCCATAACCAGCTCAACGGTGTCCAGTGAGTCTGCACCCAGATCGTCAACGAAGGAAGCTTCAGATTTCACTTCTTCTTCTTTAACACCCAGTTGCTCAATAATGATTTTTTTTACGCGTTCTTCGATGTTGCTCATCTTTTCTTCCTTTTTTCATCTAAATCGCAACAGTTCGTGCAATTTTATGTGGCGCTAGTTTATGCGTAAGCTTTGTCTGTTGCAAGTCATGTAACCGGCATTTTTTCGCTGGTCTGACATGCCACGGCTTACACCATATACATACCGCCGTTAACGTGAATAGTTTCGCCTGTAATGTAAGCAGCTGGCTCTGAAGACAGGAATGCAACGGTAGCTGCAATTTCTTCCGGCCGCCCCAAACGGTTGGCTGGAACCTGACCAAAGATAGCTTCTTTCTGGTCATCCGATAACTCTTTTGTCATATCCGTATCGATAAAGCCTGGTGCAACCGCATTCACGGTGATCCCTCTGGACGCCACTTCGCGTGCCAGCGATTTAGTAAAACCAAGTACACCGGCTTTTGCAGCAGCATAATTGCTCTGGCCCGCATTTCCCATGCTTCCGACAACGGAACCTATGGTAATGATACGACCATAACGCTTTTTCATCATGCTACGCAATACTGCTTTGCTAAGGCGGAACACTGACGTCAAATTGGTTTGCATAATATCAAACCATTCATCATCTTTCATCCGCATTAACAGGTTATCACGGGTTATTCCGGCATTATTGACTAAAATATCAATATCTCCAAAGCTATTTTTAATGCGAGCTAAGCAGTCTTCAATTGATGCAGTATCGGTGACATTGAGGACCAAGCCTGCCGCTGGATTGCCAAGATAATCGCCTATCGCCGCAGCACCTTTTTCACTGGTGGCTGTACCCACCACTGTCGCGCCTAACGCCTGAAGTTGCTCAGCAATGGCTCGGCCAATACCACGGCTTGCGCCTGTAACTAAAGCCACTTTGCCTTCCAAAGAAAATAATGTTGACATGGTTTTTCCTTATTCTGCGGCCAATGCTTGCTGTAAAGAAGCACAATCGTTCACTGAACGAGCCGTTACATTTTTATCAATTCGCTTAATTAAACCAGACAACACTTTACCGGCTCCCAGCTCGACAAAGTCGGTCACCTCTTGAGCCACCAGCCACTGGATAGTTTCAGTCCAACGAACCGGGCTATACAGCTGACGAACGAGCGCATCTTGTATGGCTGCTGCATCATGAGCAATAGCTACATCGACATTATTGACGACCGATAAAGTTGCTGGGTTAAAATCCATCGCAGCCATATCACGAGCCAAGGTCTTTGCTGCTGGCTTCATTAATGCGCAATGGGAAGGGACACTGACAGCTAATGGCAATGCCCGTTTGGCACCAGACTCTTTGCACGCTATAGCTGCACGTTCAACCGCGGCCTTTTGGCCCGCGATGACCACTTGACCTGGGGAGTTGTAATTAACTGGAGCAACAACTTCATCGTTGGCTACTTGAGCACAGGATTCAGCTACCGCCTGATCATCCAGCCCGATAATGGCATACATAGCACCGGTGCCTGCCGGAACTGCGTCTTGCATATATCGACCACGATTGGTCACCAGTATCACCGCATCTTGCAAGCTCATAACGCCAGCACAAACCAAGGCAGAATATTCACCCAAAGAGTGTCCAGCCAAATAAGAAGGTGTTGCGCCACCTTGCTGTCGCCATAAACGCCAGCAAGCCACTGAAGCCGTCAATAAAGCAGGTTGGGTTTTATCGGTTTCATTTAATACGGCTTCGGGCCCATTGGTAACCAAATCCCATAAATCGTAACCCAGTGCTTGTGAAGCCTCTGCGAAGGTTTCACCTATAATTGCATGCTCAGCATGCAGCTCACTTAACATTCCAAGGCTTTGCGAGCCCTGCCCCGGAAACACAATTGCAAGTTTGTTGCTCATAACTTAATTCCCGTCCCATAATCGAATGAACAAGGTTGAATCATCACGCGACGTATTTTGATACCGCACCAAATTTTAGTGCTGCGTTTTAATACCGTACCAATGCGGATGCCCAGGCAAAACCACCGCCAAAGGCTTCCAGTAACAGTGTTTGACCTCGTTGAATACGGCCATCACGGATCGCTTCATCCAGCGCTGTTGGTACCGTTGCCGCAGAGGTATTGCCATAACGATCCAGATTGATCACCACCTGTTCCATTGGCAAACTTAACTTTCGGGCTACAGCAGAAATAATGCGTAAATTAGCCTGATGAGGCACCAACCAATCAATCTCTGATTTATCCATGTTATTGGCGGCGAGCGTTTGTTCAACCACTTCGGATAGTTTATTCACCGCGACTTTGAACACATCGTTGCCTTTCATTGATCCCCAGGAGTTATGCACAGAATCTACATCACCACGGATTGGATTGTTGACATACAACAATTCTGAGTACTTGCCATCTGCATGAATATGAGTAGATAAAATGCCGGGCTGCTCAGAGGCTTCAAGTAATACAGCGCCGGCCGCATCACCAAATAAAATCACCATGCTACGATCTTCAGGGCTAATCAATTGCGATAAACAATCGGAGCCTATCACCATAATACGTTTGGCCATGCCAGTACGAATGTATTGATCGGCAACACTGAGCGCATAACAAAAGCCTGCACAAGCCGCTGCGATATCAAAAGCAGGAATCGCGGGAATAGCTAACTCTCGCTGCACTTCGCAAGCCGAACTTGGTAACGACCGTGCGCCACTGGTCGTCGCCACTAAAATCATATCGATGCTGTTTTTGTCGATCCCAGCAGCATCGATGGCCTGACGTGCTGCAGCGGCTCCCATGGTTGCAACAGACTCATCAGCACCAATAATTCGACGCTCACGAATGCCTGTGCGCTCAATGATCCACTCATCCGTGGTTTCCACCATGGTTTCCAGATCGGTGTTCGTTCTTACTTGAGACGGGAAATAACTTCCGGTTCCGATAATGCGTGAATACATGGCAACCTACGCTTTTCCAATTAATACCTGTTCCAGCCGGTGCTTAATTTTGGCTGGTACCTGACGTTCAACTTCTCTGACCGCTTGCCGTATCGCACTTAGAAAAGCTTCTTTTGAAGCATTTCCATGACTTTTCACGACAATTCCGCGCAATCCTATCAGACTTGCGCCATTGTACTGGTCGGGGTTCACCCCTTGAACCAGTGATTTGAACCAAGATTGAGCGAGTTTGGCGGTAATTCGACCAAAAAAGCTACTCATCAACCTCGCACGGATCCGACTCATGATCAAGGTAGCGACACCTTCACAGGTTTTCAGCGCAACATTGCCAACAAAACCATCGCAAATAATGACATCCGCTTTGCCAGAAAAAATATCATTGCCTTCAATGTAGCCAATATAATTCAGCTCTTCACACTCAGACAATTGCACCGATGCTTGCTTAATTTGATCAGAGCCTTTGATCTCCTCTTCGCCCATATTCAATAAAGCCACTCGAGGAGCACTGAGTGATTCAACTTCCTCCGACATCACGGCTCCCATCACGGCAAACTGAAACAAGGTATCTGCGTTGCAATTGACGGTGGCTCCAAGGTCGAGCATATAAACGGGTTGATTGGTCGTGGAAGGTAAGGCACTAATTAATGCAGGACGTTCAACACCAGGCAGCATTTTTAATACAAAATGTGCCATGGCAATCAAAGCTCCGGTATTGCCTGCACTTACGCAAGCCGTAGCCTGTCCTTGCTCTACCAGCTCCAGTGCAATACGCATGGAAGAATCACGTTTATTACGCAATGCAGACGATGGCTTTTCAGCCATAGAAACATGCTGGGTACAATGGAGCAATTGCAATCGAGGATGATTGTGAAAACCCGCTTGCTGTAGATGCTGTTGCAATAGCTCAGCATCACCGCACAGGGTGAGGTGTAAACGAGGGTTTTCCTGCACGGCTGCAATAGCTGCAGGCAACGTAGCAAGGGGGCCGTGATCGCCCCCCATCATATCTAACGCGATAGTGATCTTTGTTGGCTGCACCAGGTGCATCCGAACTTACTTAACTTTACGGCCTTTGAAGTAGCCGTCTGCAGTGATGTGGTGACGACGATGAGTTTCACCAGTCGTTGCATCTACAGACAAAGTAGGACCGGTCAACGCATCGTGTGAACGACGCATGTCACGTCTTGAACGAGATTTTTTGTTTTGCTGAACTGCCATGGTCTTTCTCCTAATAAATCATTTTTTCTTCAATTCTTGCAATATAGCAAACGGATTCGGTTTTTCATCTTCATCAACTACCTTGCCAAAACTCGCTGGCTTCTCCGGTGCAGAACAAAATTGTTCGTCATGTACCGGGTACATAGGCAGGGTCAGTATCAGTTCATCCTCAACCATTTGCCGCAAATTCACTTCACCGTGTTCGTCTTTTACGATCACGTCATAGCACTCAGGAATGTGATCCAGTGCCGTATTATCACCGCGAATAGGTGTAAACGCAAACTGGCATGATAATTCCAGCTCTAGTGGTTGTTGGCATCGTTCACAAGCCACCTGGACCGTGCACGCGGCTTTGCCTTTCAGCACAACCAACTTTTGTTCATCTACATCGCAGTCGATACTTACTGTTACATCACCTGCGGTGTCCAGCAAATGCTCGCCTAAACGGGTCAGACCGGAAAGCAAAATCACGCCATCGTAAGATGAACGTTTTTGGGCTGCCCGCACTGGGTCTAAGGTAACAGGTATTTTCACTTTTTGCATAAGGCGCGCATCTTATAGATCCCAGCCTTTGCTGTCAAAGGATTCTGCAGCTTTTCAGACGATTTTCTCGCGATTAAAGACCGGGTTCCGTATAGTAAGCACTTTAGCCAACTTGAAATGGCCACTAACAGGACTTTTTTGATGAGCAACTCCGCTGATTATACACTCTGGCTGGCTTCTACCTCACCTTACCGTCAGCAACTGTTAAAAAAAACGGGGTTGCACTTTACCACCGCCGCACCAAATATTGATGAGAGCGCTTTAGCTGGGGAAACTCCCAGTGACTTGGTGCAACGTCTTGCAGTTACCAAAGCACTAAAAGTAGCCGAGTCTCTTGATGCTGGACTCGTAATCGGTTCGGACCAGGTCGCCGTTTTTGGCGATAGCATTCTTGGCAAACCTCATACTGAAGCCAAGGCCATTGCGCAGCTTCAACGTTTTAGTGGCCACAAAGTGACGTTTTTAACCGGGCTGGCGCTGATCAATGCGGCTGATCAGAGCTATAAGGTATGTTGCGAGCCATTTCACGTCCATTTTCGTCAGTTAAGCAACCATGAGATCAAGCAATACATCACTCTCGAACAACCGCTTGATTGTGCTGGCAGCTTTAAAAGTGAAGGCTTAGGTATCTCTTTGTTTGAAAAGCTTGAAGGCGATGATCCCAATAGCCTGATTGGCTTGCCACTGATCCGTTTATTAGCGATGCTGCGCCAGCAAGGTATCAACCCGCTTTGTTGAATGTTGAATGTTGAATTGTAAATTATGGGCTTTGAGTTAACTACTGCTAAATAGCGTTTTTAGCTGGTGCAAGTCATCAACAATTGCAATGGGTTCAAACTTCGCTAAGACGTCTAAGCCGTGCACACCATGTGTCACTCCGATACGCGGAATACCGGCTTTTTGCGCCATCAGCATATCATGGCTGGTATCGCCTACCATCACCGCTTGCTCAGGTTGAAGACCCGTTTCATGCAGGATCTGCAACAACATGTCTGGGTCTGGCTTCGAACGGGCGTCATCGGCACAGCGGGTAGTGACAAAATAGTGCGCCAATCCAGTCTCTGCAAATATACGAGTCAGCCCTTTTCGCGCTTTGCCGGTAGCAACAGCTAGTTGCCGTTGTTGTTGATGCAACTGTTGAAATAGCAACTCGGCACCCTCAAACATCGGCGTTGGCGTCGGATCATGATGCACGTACTGCTCTCGGTAATGTTTAAATAATGATTGATGCTGCTGCTTGTTCATGCAGGGAAACAAGCTGGTAAAGGCTAAATCAAGACTTAGACCAATAATTTGCTTCACCTCATACGCCGTGGGTACTGGTAACTCAGCCAATTTTGCCGATGTTTGCATGGCAGATACAATACGCCCCACGGAGTCCATGACGGTGCCATCCCAGTCAAAAATAACCAGTCGACAACATTGAAGTGAGTGCTGCATGATAAAATTAAACTCGCTTTAATTGCTGTAGCGCCGCAGAGAGATCTGCATCAAGCGGCGCTTCGACAGCTAAGGTGGTCTCAGTGGCCGGGTGCACCACACGCAAACTGAAGGCATGTAAAAATAAACGCTTTAAACCGAGCCCTTTCATCTGCTCGGTAAAGGCCGCATCGCCGTACTTGTCATCGCAGGCAATAGCGTGCCCTTTGCACGCGGTATGAACTCGTATTTGATGAGTACGTCCAGTGACAGGAAAGGCCTCTATCAGCGTGCTTTGTTGATAACGCTGTAAAATCCGAAAGCGAGTCTCTGACTCTTTGCCTTCGATATGATCAACCCGCACCATCCGCTCACCTGATTGCAGGGTATTCTTGCGCAGTGGCTCTGTCACCTTACGCAATTTGGCAGGCCAATCACCCGCGACCAAGGCATGGTATTTCTTTTCCACCGTTTTATCACGTAATTGCTGATGCATATGACGTAACACAGAACGTTTTTTAGCAATCATCAAACAGCCGGAGGTATCCCGATCCAATCGATGCACTAACTCTAAATGACGATCATCGGGCCGTAAGGCACGTAAAGCTTCTATCACACCAAAACTCAGACCACTACCGCCATGTACCGCCATGCCAGAGGGTTTATTGAGAATAATTAAATGGTCATCCTCAAATAAGATGCAGTGCTCAAGTTGCTTAACTACGGCTAGTTGATTGGAAATTGCATCCGGTTCTTTGCGCACGGTGATGGGAGGGATCCGTAGTAAATCACCAGCCTGAAGCTTGTAATCAGGTTTTATCCGTTTTTTGTTTATTCGGACTTCACCTTTGCGCAACACCCGATAAATGACACTTTTCGGTACGCCTTTCAGCCGTGTGATCAAGAAGTTGTCTACGCGCTGACCTGAAAAATCGGGTTCAATTTCAACAATTTGCACACCTAACTTAATGTCATCTGTCATGAAAGCTTTCAACTCTGCTAAAATTACAATTTAGTTGCTATTGGTTGCTGATTAATGGGATAATACCTAGGCTAATTAAGCCACAACCATGGCAATTAGGGCGCTCTAAGCGACATAAGAGATGATGTGCGGCACCGCTACGAAGGTGGATCATACCGAAATCGTTGTGAAAACCAACGTTTTTCAACCTTCAAAGCAAACAAAACGCCATTTTGTCTGAGGTAATGCTGCGTAATTTATTACCAACATCGACAAAACACGGGATCCAGTCAGCTGAGCAAAATTGAATACGAATAGGCTATAACGCAGCGCACCAGAACATGCGGTGTGTTTCAGATTTGAATAATTACAGCGACAACTGTAAATTTTTACAATAGGTTTCCTCAAACATTCCAGTCGTGAGACTGCACCAGTAGATGTTTGAAAGCGTCTGAGCACCCGCTAAATGGCGTCGTTTCGTTGTGGCCTGAACACAGAGTCACTACACAATGAAAAGAATGTTAATTAATGCAACGCAGGAAGAAGAAATCCGTGTTGCGCTGGTTGATGGCCAGCGATTATTTGATTTGGATATCGAAAGCCCAGGTCATGAACAAAAGAAAGCCAATATTTACAAAGGTAAGATCACCCGGGTTGAACCCAGTCTTGAAGCGGCTTTTGTTGATTATGGTGCCGACCGGCATGGCTTCCTGCCTTTAAAAGAAATCTCCCGCGAATACTTCCCTGCAGGCTACAAATTTGATGGCCGTCCAAACATTAAAGAAGTGGTTAAAGAAGGTCAGGAAGTTATTATCCAGATTGATAAAGAAGAGCGTGGCCAAAAAGGTGCTGCGTTAACTACCTTTGTCAGCCTGGCTGGTTCTTATTTAGTATTGATGCCGAACAATCCTCGTGCTGGCGGAATTTCTCGTCGCATTGAAGGTGATGAGCGTCAGGATCTTAAAGATGCTCTCAATCAATTGGTGATGCCTGATGGCATGGGCCTGATTGTGCGTACCGCAGGTGTCGGTAAATCCTTTGAAGAGCTGGATTACGATTTAAAAGCGTTGTTGAAGCACTGGTCAGCTATTACTGATGAAGCCGCGAAAAAAGCAGCCCCTTTCCTAATCCATCAAGAAAGTAATGTGGTGTTTCGTGCTATTCGTGATTACTTGCGCCGCGATATCGGTGAAATCTTGATCGACAGCCAACGCATTTTTGATGAAGCAAGATTATACATTCAGCAATTCCGGCCTGATTTCGCGCACAGAGTAAAACTGTATACCGGTGAAGTGCCTTTATTTATGCACTTCCAGATTGAAAGCCAAATTGAGTCTGCTTTTCATCGTGAAGTTCGCTTGCCTGCTGGCGGCTCCATTGTCATCGATAGCACCGAAGCATTAACTGCGATTGATATCAACTCGGCCAAGGCCACCAAAGGCGGTGATATTGAAGAAACCGCCTTTAATACCAACCTTGAAGCTGCCGACGAAATTGCTCGTCAATTGCGTTTGCGGGATCTTGGTGGCTTAATCGTCATCGACTTTATCGATATGACACCTGTACGGCACCAACGTGAGGTAGAAAACCGTTTAAAAGATGCGGTTAAGCAAGATCGTGCCCGCGTACAAATTGGTCGTATCTCCCGCTTTGGCTTACTGGAAATGTCACGTCAGCGTTTGCGCCCATCTTTGGGTGAGTCTGCGGGCCATTTATGCCCACGTTGCCATGGTCGTGGCACCATCCGAAGTACCGAATCTTCAGCATTGTCTATTTTGCGTCTGATTGAAGAAGAGTCGATCAAAGAGAACACCAGCCAGATTCAGGCTCAGGTGCCTATCTCTGTTGCGACCTACCTGATGAACGAGAAGCGGGATGCTGTCCGTCGTATTGAAAAGCGTCAGGGGATTGATGTATTCATTATTCCGAACGAGTACATGGAAACACCTCATTTTGAAGTGATCCGTGTTCGTATTGATGAAGAGCTGGATGAAAGCAGCTTCCAGATGGTGAAAACACCTGATCTGACAAAAGACCTGTACCAACCTTTGACGCAAGAAAGCACCCGTGAAAAACCTGCATTGGCTGCTATCAGCATTGTGGATCAAGCGCCAAAAGCTGACAGTAAAGCTGCCCCTGTCGCCAAACAGACGGCCCAAAAGCCGGAAGCTGGATTGTGGCAACAACTCACTGGTTGGGTGAGCAAGCTTTTCAGTGCACCAGAAGAAAAAGCACCTGAGAAAACTGAAAAACCAGTGCAACAGCGCTCAGAGCAAAACCGTCGTCCGGCGGGTCAAAATCAGGACAGCAACCGTCGTGGTCGCAATAACAACCGCCGTCGCGGGGGGCAGGATGCACGCAACCGCAACCAGTCTCGTGATCAAGACTCTGCGAGTTCATCAACTGAAACTGCTCAACCGAAACAAGCAGCTGCGAAGTCGCAAGCAAAGCCAGCAGACAGCAATAAAAAACAGGATGTCAAACCAGAAGCTAAGCAACCAAGCAAAGTAGCTAGTGATGATAAGCCTGTTCAACAACGTAAAGAGCGTCGTCAACGCCGTACCATGCAAAAGTCGGTTCGACTGGAAAAAGCTGAAACTGAAGCAGTGTCTACAACGGATGCAAAACCTGTTGAAACCAAGGCGATTGAAAAACCAGTTGAAACAAAAGCGGTTGAACGTGTTGAAAAAAATGAGCCTGTTCAGACGACAACACCACAAACGGTGAAGCAGGAACAAGCAACGCCAGTAGAATCAGATGCTAAAGCTGCGACTGAGACGACTCAAGCACCAGCAACGCCGTCAAAAGAAGCACAGCTGCCTGCTGAACAAGAAGTCGTCGCGAGTAAAACTACAGATGCAAAACCTGCTCAGGCTGAAACGCAGAAGCCTGCTACAGAGGAAGCCACAGCAGCGGCAACTTCATCAGATGGTGATGCCGATGCGGACCATGCAGAAAAAGAAGCAAGCGATCAGCGTAAGCGTACTCGCCGCTCTCCTCGTCACCTTCGCGCTGCAGGACAAAAACGCAAGAAAGAGCAAAGTGATATAGATGCAAGCGAACAAACGGACGTGAGCGCTGAACAACCGGCTTCTCAGCAACCTGCCATTGAGCCAAAAGATCAGCAGCTTGATCTGCCCATGGCAGAGTCCGTGGACACCAAAACTACTGCTGAGCCACAAAAAGCAAAAGAGCCAGCTAAGAAAGCAAAAGCTAAAGACACTGCAGAGCAGGCTTCAGCTCCAGACGCAACGGCTGCGGAAGATGCTGGCACTACTGCAAAAGCACCGGCCAAGCCACGTAAACGGGCTCCGGCCAGAAGCAAAGCGAAAACCAAAGCGGATACAGCAGACAAAGCAGTTGATAACGCTAGTGAGGCAAAGGTAAGCAGCGATAAAACAGCTAGCAAAGAAACAGCATCAACCGCAAAAGTTGAAACCGAGGCAGCAGTTGCAGCTAAAGCCGCAGATGCAACACCTGTTGAGTCTGCAAAAAGCAGTAGCAAAGCAGCGGATGTAACGGATACAAAGCCTAACGTTGATAAGGCCCCCGTTGCAGAACCAACTGCAGACAAGCCAGCAGCAAACAAACCAGCACCAGCTGCAACCAATCGTTACCAGCAGATGGTGGTATCACAAATGACTAAGCCGACTAAAGTCAGTGATGAACCTTCAGCTGAACTGCCAGGAGCAATGCCAGCAGAACAACGTCCTACGGTTCAAAGCTCTGACCGTCAGGCAGGTTCACGCTTCGCACGTCAAGCGTCATCAGCACCAATGAGTAAGACTGACTCAGAGTAACGAGTCAGGCTACTCAGCTTGATGAGCAAATAAAAAAGGTGCCATTTACAGAAGTAAATGGCACCTTTTTTTATGGCAATTCAAATCACATGAGATTCGTGCGTCAGATCAGAATACCTCAATCCCAAAGAAACGCCCTGCTACATTCAGTAAGAAAATGATCGCCAGTATGGCTGGAATAAAGGTACCCAGTGAGAAATCAATATACTTCTGAATAAAGCTGCCTTCAAATCGCTCATTGCCCTGCACCATTTCTTCATTCAGGTTTGCTTTCTTCCAGCGATAAATCACGAACAGGCAAAGCAGTAAGCCATTTAGTGGCAAGATACTGTAGTAAAACACATCCATAATGACGTCAAAAAAGGACTTGTCACCACCACCATAGCTAATAAAGCTACTCAGCCAATCAACTCGACCAAACGACAAAGCAGACAGCACCGATAAAAATACCATCAACACACCGAGTACGATCAAAGACTTGCGACGAGAGATACCTTTCGAGTCCATCAAACTGGCAACCGGCACTTCTATAATGGAAATCAGCGACGTCATGGCGGCAAAAAATACCAAGAGGAAGAAAAACGAAGCCACAAAGGATGCACCAAAGAAGCCAATATCCTGCTGTAACGCCAGAAATATCTTTGGAAGGAACATAAAGATCATGCCAATACTGGAGTCGGTTAACTCTGCAGGATCAGTGGCTGGGTCAAATGCAAAAACCGCAGGCAAGATTAACAAACCAGCACAACAAGCGACTAATAATGAAAGTGCAGCCACCATTTTACCGGCACCAACGATATCGTTATTTTTCTGAATATAGGAGCCATAGGTAATGAGTATACCCATCGCCAATGATAATGAGAAAAAGGCTTGTGCCAACGAATCGGTAAGCACCTGTACGTTGATTTTCGAGAAGTCTGGTATCAAAAAGAAAGTGACTCCCAACATGGCGTTCTCCAACGTCATGACATAAGCCACCAACAGTATCAACATGATAAATAAAGCAGGCATTAGGTAGGTTGCAGCACGTTCGATCCCTTGACGAACCCCCCCTTGCAAAATCAAAAAGGTTAAGCCAATCACAACGGCCATATAAACATAGAGCTCATTGCTATTGATAAAAACCCCAAAAGCCCCATCCTGAGCCAAGGTCTCTAACTGTCCCATCATCGCTTTGGCTAAATAACCAAAAATCCAGACGGTGATCACCAGATAAAACACGCCAATCATAAAAGGAGTAATTACGGCCAGCCAGCCGACCCCATTCCAAAGCTTATGTTGACCAATTTCACTGTAAGCACCATAAGGGCTTTTCCGGGTATGCCGGCCTAAACTCATCTCGGCTAACATCACCGGCAAACAGATAAAAAACACAAAAATGGTATACATAATTAAAAATGCAGCGCCACCATTTTGGCTGGCCATCACCGGAAAGGCGACCAGATTGCCGATACCGACGGCAGAACCTGCAGCTGCCAGAATAAAGCCTAATTTAGAACTGAACAGTTCGCGTTTCATTTTGGTTGGGACTCCCTGACTTTTATTGTTAGAATTGTATGGTATAGATTTGGTCTATCTTTTTTCATCATGCTAACAGGGCGAAGTTCGAAATCCTAGCATTTCGGTAGGCCGATGCGTTAAAGCCGCATTTTTTATGGTTTAATATAAACAGCATCTCTTCAAAGGACGTACCATGCTTTATATGATTTATTCTGAGGATGTTGCCAATAGTCTTGAGCAACGTCTACAAACCCGCCCTGCTCACCTCGCTCGCTTGCAGACATTACAGCAACAAGGTCGATTGCAGCTTGCAGGGCCATTGCCTGCCGTTGATAGTATTGACCCCGGACCAGCTGGTTTCACTGGGTCTCTGGTGGTTGCTGAATTTGATTCTTTAGCCGAGGCTCAACGCTGGGCCGATGATGATCCCTATCTGGCAGCCGGTGTATATAAATGTTCAACCGTGAAACCCTTTAAAAAAGTTCTCCCTTAAGGACAGCCAATGAGCGCAATATTATTAACCGGTGGTGCAGGCTATATCGGCAGCCACACCGCATTGGCTCTGCTACGAGCTGGTCATCAGGTAATCAGCATCGATAACTTCAGCAACAGCACCCCTGAATCGCTGCATCGTGTTCAGCAATTGGCTAACAGACATCTGCTTAGTCTGGAGCTTGATATTCGTGATCAACAAGGATTACGTGACTTATTTAAAGCCCATGATATCGCAGCAGTCATCCACTTTGCCGGATTAAAAGCAGTCGGCGAGTCGACGGAACAGCCTCTGCATTACTACGATAACAACGTGGCGGGCACCGTTACCTTGTGTCAGGTGATGCAGGAAGTTGGCGTTAAACAGCTGGTTTTTAGTTCATCAGCAACGGTGTATGGCGATGCCAAGCAGGTACCTATCTCTGAGCTGGCTCCTCGTTCGGCGACCAACCCATACGGTCAAAGCAAACTGATGATTGAGCATATTTTAGAAGATTTGGTAGTAGCAGACCCAACTTGGTCTATTGCCCTTTTGCGTTACTTTAATCCAGTCGGTGCCGATAGCAGCGGCCAAATCGGCGAAGATCCTAATGGTATCCCTAATAATCTGATGCCTTTTATTTCGCAAGTAGCGGTGGGTAAACGTGAAAAACTTCATGTATTTGGTGGCGATTACCCAACGAAAGATGGCACTGGCGTTCGTGATTACATTCATGTGGTTGATTTAGCCGCCGGTCACTTGAAGGCGCTTAGCTATCTGCAACAGCATTCAGGCATTGAAGCATTTAACCTTGGTACCGGCGTTGGTTACAGCGTACTGGATATGGCGCATGCTTTTCGTGATATCAACCAAGTCGCCGTTCCATACCAGATTGGAGAACGTCGCCCCGGTGATATAGCGACCTGTTATGCCGACCCGGGCAAAGCTAAATCAGTTTTGAATTGGCAAGCGGAAAAAACGCTGGATGATATGGTACGAGATAGTTGGCGCTGGCAACAGCAAAACCCGGATGGGTATGCGTAACACCTCCCCCTGCTGCGGTTCGTAAAGTTTTGCTGCGATAGATGGTTTCATCTATCGCGGTGTCTCAAGAGTGGCTAGGTACGGGAGGGCTTTTTAGGGCTTTTGCGTTGTGGTGCTCTATCTTTTGTTGCTTCGCTGCGTGCTGGTTTAGCTTTTGGTTTGGTCTCTTTACGGCCTGGTGTTTTAGCCGCAATTTGATGCTTACGCACCGCCCGACGGACACCAGCAATACGACGTCGCCTTTCGGTGCGGTCTTCATGCATGATTAGGCTTTGTGTCTCTTCCGGCAACTTAACCAGCTCTCGTAAGTAATTCACTTCTTTTAAGTCACATTCAGCATAACCACCCGCTGGAATATGTTTCGGCAATTGCAGATCGCCATAGCGTACTCGGATCAAGCGATTCACTACTGCTCCCTGCGACTCCCACATACGACGAACTTCACGGTTGCGTCCTTCAGTCAGCATCACATGAAACCAGCGATTCAGGCCCTCACCAGGCATGGCTTTAATTTTCTTAAAGTTGGCTTTGCCATCTTCCAGCATTACTCCGGTGCGCAAGCGTTGAATAATGGCATCGGTTACTTCACCAAAAACCCGCACTGCATACTCGCGTTCAACTTCAAACTTAGGGTGCATTAAGCGATTGGCCAGCTCACCGTCGGTGGTAAATAGCAAAAGACCAGAGGTGTTAATATCGAGGCGGCCAATGGCAATCCAACGCGCACCTTGTAGTTTAGGTAAACGTTCAAATACGGTTGGACGACCCTCCGGATCGTTGCGTGAACATATCTCTCCTTCAGGCTTATGATACGCAATGACCCGACACACTTGAGCTTCTTCTGCCATGATTTTCACAGGGTGACCATCGACCCGTATCGCCTGCCCCGGCTCTACCCGATCACCTAAAAAGGCGGTTTTTCCATCGACCGATACTCGACCAGCACTGATTAAGCTTTCCATTTCGCGGCGCGAGCCAACGCCTGCCCGGGCTAATACTTTTTGTAATTTTTCACTCATGATGATACATCTCCTGTCATCTCGACGGTGTTGAGCTCAGCATCAGAAACCGGTCTTAACTCGGTAAGCTGTGGAAGCTGGCTTAAGTTTTTCAAACCAAAATAATCTAAAAATTCAGCCGTGGTGGCGTAAAGCCCTGGCCGGCCTGGTACTTCTTTATGGCCTACCACCTTGACCCAGTTTCGGTCCACTAAGGTGCGCATGATCTGTGAGCTCACACTAACGCCACGTATATCTTCAATCTCACCACGGGTAATCGGCTGACGATAAGCAATCAATGCCAAGGTTTCCATCACTGCTCTGGAATAGCGTGGTGAGCGCTCGGGCCACAGCCGGGCCAAGTAATCACTCAACTCAGGCCGACTTTGAAAATGATAGCCTGAGGCGGTTTCTACCAATTGTACACCACGACCGGCATAATCTTGCTGTAATTGTGCAAGGATTTGCTGTAATTTTTTTTTGCTGACATTTAAGTCAGCCAACACGCCAGCTTGCAAATCCGGCATGGACAGTGGTTGTTCTGAAGTAAACAAAGCGGCTTCAACCAGTTGTTGCAACTGAGCTGGCTGGATCTGTCGACTCATGCGTCAGCCCCCACAGCCACTTTCAGATGGATTGGCCCGTATAACTCTACCTGGGTGAGCATAATCAGCTTTTCTTTACTTAACTCAAGCACAGCCAAAAAACTAACCACGACGCCTTCTTTACCTTCTGAGGTATCAAAACAGTCTTCAAAACGTAAATAATCCCGTTGTTGCAATAAGCTTAGGATGCGACTCATGCGCTCACGGGTCGACATTAACTCGCGCTTAATATGATGATGCTGAAAGTCATTAGCACGTTTCATAATATCTTTCAGCGCCAATACCATATCCTCCAGTGAGACCTCAGGCAAAATGATCAAAGGCTGAAAATCAGCGGGTAGCTCTGCATGCCCATGAAAAAAATCACGCTCTTGTCGCGGCAGTAGATCCATATCGGTAGCTGCCTGACGATATACCTCGTATTCTTGCAAGCGGCGGATCAGCTCGGCTCGTGGATCACTTTCTTCGTCTTCGTGTTCCCGATGTTTTGGCAACAACAACCTCGATTTTATTTCTGCCAGCATTGCCGCCATGACCAAGTACTCTGCCGCCAGCTCAAAATTCATCTCCTGCATCAGCTCGATGTATTCCATGTATTGCTGAGTAATTTCATTCACGGGTAAATCAACGATCTCAAACTTGTGTTTGCGGATCAAATACAGCAGAAAGTCCAATGGCCCTTCAAATGCATCAAGTAGCACTTCCATGGCATCAGGCGGGATGTATAAATCCTCAGGCCGATCCAGCACCGCCTCGCCACGCACAAAGGCCAGCGGTAACGGTTGCTGAATCGTCAGTGGCTCAGGAACGAATGGCTCGCTCATGCTGCGGTATCAGAGAAAAGGACTGCAATCACCAACCCCTTCACGCACAATAACAGGCTGGTCTTCGGATAAGTCCACGACTGTGGTGGGCGCCTCGGCAATCACACCACCATGCATGATCAAATCGACCTGCTTTTCCAGTTGCAGCCGCATATCTTCTGGATCGGCTTCAGCAAATTGCTGACCGGGCAGAAGTAAACTGGTCGACATTAGTGGCTCACCTAACTCTTCGAGTAAGGCCAGTGCAATGCGATTTTCAGGAATACGCAAGCCAATGGTTTTCTTTTTCTCGTTCAAAAAGCGCCGCGGCACATCTTTGGTGCCACGCAGAATAAAAGTATAGGCGCCCGGGGTATTGTTTTTAATCAACCGAAAGGCTTTATTATCAACTTTTGCAAATAACGACAGCTCAGATAAGTCTTTGCACATCAGGGTGAAGTGATGATCACCACTGATTTGTCGAATACGCAAAATTCGCTCGTGGGCATTTTTATCACCTAAATGGCAAGCAAGGGCATAGCCACTATCAGTCGGGTACACCACTACTCCGCCTCGCTGAATAATCTGCGCGGCTTGCTTAAGCAAGCGCAATTGAGGTGTATCTGGGTGTAAATGAAAAAATTGACTCATACGATTCTTCTTATTCTTAGTTCTGTTGTTAGTAAAGTAAACTTTTGCTTACAAGGACATGGCAGGCTCTCATAACAACTGAGCTTCGCGAACTTAAAGTGGTAATGCCTGTTGTCCTGCCAACTTCCAATTGCCCCACACCGGGGTCATCTCCTCAGTTAAATATAGGTTTTTTCCCAGCTCATTCCAAGGCGTTGGCTGATGAAAATCAGAGCCCACGGAAGCAAGTAAGCCATACTGCTGGCATAAAGCCCATAATTCAGCCCGTTGCTGAGGAGTTTGCTGTGGCGATACCACTTCCATTGCATCACCACCGGCATTGGAAAAATCTACCACTAGACGGCGTAACCACTTTCCCGACAGCTTGTATTTTAATGGATGAGCCAACACGGCTTGGCCACCTGCTTGCTGGATCCAGCCAATGGCATCAGCCAGCGACACCCATTGCGATGGTACATAAGCCGGTTTGCCTCGGGCTAAGTATTTATCAAAAGCAGCCCCCATGTGTTCGACGGCACCTATTTGCACCAAATAGCGCGCCACATGAGCACGAGTTACCGCAGCTCCAGCTGCCATCTCCATCACACCGGGTAACACATCATCCATCCGGCAACGACGACTCAGACGCTCAGCAATAAGCGCAACACGTTCAATTCGTTTTTGTTGTTGCTCTGCCAGTCGTTGTTGAAAAAGCTCATTAGTGGGGTCAAAGTTTAACCCAACCACATGAATTTCAAAGTTTTGCCAGCTGCTGGATATCTCGACGCCACTGATGAGCTGAAGCTTGGAGTTCTGGCTGTGTAGATAAGCCTGTGCTTCAGGGATAGCAGCAATCGAGTCGTGATCAGTAATGGCGAGCACATCCACGCCTCGCAGTTCTGCCCGCTGCAGTAATTCCTGCGTGGTTAATAAACCGTCCGAGTGGCGGGTATGGCTGTGCAAATCGATTTTCATACAAACTCCTGATTAAAGATTATTATCGCACAAAATGCCGTTGAAAACGAAAGGCATTATAGCCATCCAGACGCATATATGTTTATAATGCAGACCAATTGTTCAGCCAGAATTAATTTTTTCTTGCTGCACTACTTGACCTGAACTGAAATTCGCGGTTTTATAGCACAAACGAAAACTAAGAACGTGATTAAAGCTAATGCAACTTCTCAACGCTTGTTCATTCACTGCAATCAACTGGTGGTGGCACACTCCCAACGGGCGTGTGTTGTAGGCGTTGTTTTAGCTTTAATAACCTGAGCCCGTTTCCAAAAGAAACGGGCTTTTTTTTACCTATTTTTTATGAACCGACAGGAAAACAGATGATTTTCAGTCATATTACCGAGCAAGCTGGCGAAGTAGCGAGCATTGCCATGCCGCTGGATTACCAGCAGGATCCATTATCCTGTTACCAGCAATTAGCAGCAACCAGCAGCTGCTCACTGCTGCTAGAATCGGCCGAAATTGACAGCAAGGACAACCTGAAGAGTCTGATGTTGATTGATGTAGCTTTACGCATTGAATGCATCGGCTCTGTGGTCACACTGCGCGCTATCAGCCCAAACGGTGCCACCTTACTGCCCTTTCTGGCTGAAAAGTTACAAACAGAGGCCAGCGTAGAATTAGACTCGGAGCAGTTGGTGGTTCGCTATGCCGAGGCCGATCCACTGCTGGATGAGGTCAGCCGGTTGCAGGTGCCCAATCCTTTTAGTGTACTGCGTCGTATTCGAACGGAGCTAGTCAGCCAAAGTGATGAAGCCTTTGCAGTCTTTCTGGGCGGTGTCATCGGCTACGATATGGTGGCTAATGTTGAGCAACTACCAGAGGTTCCCACTGGGGATAATCAATGCCCGGATTATCTATTTTATCTGGCTGAAACCATGATGGTGATGGATCATCAAGCCAAAACCAGCAAGGTGCTTGGTAATGTATTTTGTGGCGAGCAAGCTCTGGCCAACTGTTTTGCCATTGGCAAACGTCTGGAGCAGTTAAAACAACTCGCTCAGCAAGGACATCGGTTTCAGCCTGGCACCCCGACTAGCTCAGAAGCTGTGGCAACGGTCGATATTTCTGACGAAACCTTTAAACAGCAGGTCGTCCAGTTAAAGCAACATATTGTCTGTGGTGATATCTTTCAGGTTGTCCCTTCGCGCTGCTTTCAATTGCCTTGCCCTAACCCTTTAACCGCTTATGCCCGACTAAAGCAACTCAACCCCAGCCCTTATATGTTTTTTATGCAAGATCAAGCGTTCACTTTGTTTGGGGCTTCTCCTGAGTCAGCATTAAAGTTTGATGCTAACAACCGGCAGGTCGAAATTTATCCAATAGCTGGCACCCGACGTCGTGGTTTTCATGCCGATGGCCGCATCGACCCTGATTTGGATAGTCGCATTGAACTGGAGCTGCGTCAGGATGAAAAGGAAAAAGCTGAGCATCTGATGCTGGTCGATCTGGCTCGCAATGATGTGGCACGTATCGCCGTACCGGGCAGTCGCTATGTCAAAGAATTACTTAAAGTGGATCGATACTCTTACGTCATGCACTTGGTGTCTCGAGTCATTGGTACTTTAAAGCCTGAACTGGATGCATTGCATGCGTATCAGGCCTGTATGAATATGGGTACCTTGGTTGGCGCGCCGAAAGTGAAAGCGGCGGAGCTAGTGCGTTATGTCGAGAAAAAACGCCGTGGCAGTTATGGCGGAGCCGTCGGTTACCTGACAGGTCAAGGTGACTTTGACAGTTGCATCGTCATCCGATCAGCCTATGTGCAAGATGGAATTGCATCCATACAAGCAGGTGCCGGTGTCGTGTTCGACTCCGACCCACAAGCTGAAGCAGACGAAACCCGGAATAAAGCTCAGGCTGTCATCAAAGCCATTCAAACCGCTGACGCGTTGGAGAAGTTATGACCACCCTGTATTTGTTGGATAACATGGACTCCTTTACCTACAACCTGGTGGATGAGTTTGAGCAGTTGGGCTATCGCTTAAAGCTGTATCGTCATACCGTGCCTGCTGATTTCATTATGCAGCAGATCAATCAAGAGACCGACAACACAGCCTTGGTGTTATCCCCTGGGCCTGGTGCTCCTGAACATGCTGGCTGCATGCCAGAGTTGATCCGTTTAACCGTAGGAAAGATCCCACTCCTAGGCATCTGCCTGGGTCATCAGGCGCTGGTAGAGCACTTTGGTGGTACTGTTGGCCAGGCTGGGCAAACCGTGCATGGTAAAACCTCCGCCATTGAGCTCAGCGATCACCCTGTGTTTGCCGAGCTGCCCCGGCCCTTTCCGGTGGCGCGCTATCACTCCTTAATCGCAACAGAGGTACCAGACACCATGGATGTGATCGCGCATTATCAACATATTCCGATGGCGGTATGCCATAAAACCTTGCCAGTGCTAGGTTTTCAGTTCCATCCAGAATCCATTTTAACCACACTAGGCAAACCTTTACTCAAGCAAAGTTTAGATTACTTAATAAACAGGAGTGCTCCATGATTGCAGCTCTGGTACAAAAGCGTCTGAATGGTGGCAGCTATACTCAGGCTGAAGCCAGCGAGTTTTATGGTGCTGTAGTGCGCGGTGAAGTGGACCCAATTGATTTAACCGCCGTGCTCGTTGCCGGAAAACTCAGCGGCATCGCTGCCGAGGAAGTCGCCGGTGCTGCCAAGGCTCTGCGTGCTGCAGCGGTTCCCTTTCCTGGCGATGCCAGCGATAGCATAGACTGCTGCGGTACCGGTGGCGATGGCAGCAACACCATTAATATCTCGACCACTGCCGCTATAGTAGCCGCAGCTGCTGGTTTGTCGGTGGTGAAGCATGGCAACCGTAGTATTTCTTCCGCCTCAGGTTCGTCAGATTTACTGAGCGCACTTGGGGTGAATATCGAGCTTTCACCAGAGTTGGCTGCACAGTCGCTAGCGCGCACTGGCTGCACTTTTTTGTATGCTCCTTTGTATCATGCAGGTATCCGCCATGCGATGCCGGTTCGTCAGCAGTTAAAAACGCGAACCTTGTTTAATGTGCTAGGCCCTATCGTAAACCCAGCAGCCCCAAGCTATCAATTACTTGGCGTCTATGATCCAGCATTAGCACCAGTACTAGCAGAAGCCTTGGCACAGCTAGGCCTACGTAAAGCATGGGTTGTGCATGGCAGCGGTTGCGATGAAATCGCCTTGCATGGGCCAACCGAGGTAACTGAATTAATGGATGGTACTATCCGCCAATTTACACTGACTCCGGCTGATTTTGGTCTTTCCGAACGACCGCTAACCGAACTGGCTGGTGGGGCTCCGGAACAAAACGCCCAAGCCAGTTTAGCTATCCTACAAGGCCAAGGTATCCCGGCACACCGCGATGCCATTGCAGCCAATGTAGCTGCGATGATGGCGATTTGCGGTAAAGGGGATGATTTGAAAGCCAATACAGCGAAAATACAACAATTGCTTGCAACGGATCAGCCTTATCAAATCCTGCAAGCCATGAAGGAGATCTCCCATGGCTGATATCTTAAAAAAAATCATTGAACACAAACAGCATGAAGTTGCTAAATTAAAAGCCGATCGCCCGCTGGATTCCTTTTTGCATGACGTCAAAGCAACCGAGCGAAAATTCCTTGATGCACTGCGCAAATCTGGCCCTCGCTTTATTTTGGAGTGCAAAAAAGCATCGCCATCAAAAGGCCTGATCAGAGACAATTTCGATTTGGATGAGCTCTCTACCGTGTATGGTGAGTATGCTGATTGCATTTCAGTACTCACTGATCAGGAGTTTTTTCAAGGCAGTTATGACAATCTGAGCCAAATGCGAGCTTTGGTTCAACAGCCATTATTGCATAAAGACTTTATCATCGATCCCTACCAAATCTATCTGGGTCGTTTGTGCGGAGCTGATGCTGTCTTACTCATGCTATCGGTATTATCGGATGATGAATACCGTCAACTGCACGACGTCGCTTCATCCTTTGCCATGACCGTATTGACGGAAGTGAGCAATGAAGAAGAAACCAAGCGTGCAGTCGCTATGAATGCGCAACTAATTGGGATTAATAATCGCGATCTGCGCGATCTATCAACCGACCTGGATACCAGCATACGGCTACGAAAGCTGATCCCAAAAAATACTGTTGTTGTATCTGAATCTGGCATCTATACCAATCAACAGGTACGACAGCTTTCCATGGTCGCCGATGCATTTCTGGTAGGCAGTTCACTGATGGCTCAACCCAATCTGGCTTTAGCCTGCAAAAAACTGACCCGTGGTGAACACAAAATCTGTGGTTTAACCCGGCCAGAAGATGTAGCCGCTGCTCATCAAGCACAAGCCTACTATGGCGGGCTGATATTCTACCCAAAATCACCTCGCGCAGTAGATCTGGAGCACGCGAAAACATTGGTAAAACAAGCGGATTTAAACTTCGTAGGCGTATTTGTCAATGAACCAGCAGACATAGTGAGCCGTATAGCTACTGAACTTAAATTAACTGCCGTTCAGCTGCACGGTGAAGAGACTGATGATTACATCAATACCCTTCGTAGTCTGTTACCGGAGCACACTGAGATCTGGAAAGCTTATCGAGTTAAAAATAAACTGCCTACATTGACTCAGGACGCTGATCGAATCGTATTGGATACTTATCAAGCCGGTACACCTGGTGGTACCGGCGAGCAATTTAGCTGGCAACTGTTAGCACAACTCAACACTAAATTACCTGTGATGCTGGCCGGAGGTTTGCAAGCCAGCAATATCAATGACGCTTTGCAGCAGCCCGTCGCGGGTTTGGACCTGAACTCTGGTCTTGAAACGGAACCCGGGATTAAGTCTGCCGATAAAATTGCAACCGCATTTCAAATCATAAGAGAATTTCATTATGAGTAACAAAACTTTATCCGCCTATTTTGGTGATTACGGTGGCATGTTTGTACCTGAACTACTGGTGCCTGCACTGAAACAACTGGAGCAAGCATTCATTGATGCACAACAAGACGAGTCTTTTCAGCAGGAGTTTTATCACTTACTTAATACCTATGCGGGCCGTCCGACTCCTTTGACGTTATGCCGAAATATTTCTCCTAATCCTAAGGTAAAAATCTATCTTAAGCGGGAAGATTTATTGCACGGTGGTGCCCATAAAACCAATCAGGTGCTGGGTCAGGCATTGCTGGCTAAGCGCATGGGTAAGGATGACATTATTGCTGAAACCGGAGCTGGTCAACATGGTGTGGCCACCGCCTTAGCTTGTGCTTTGCTTGGTCTAAAATGCCGGGTTTACATGGGTGCAAAAGATATGGAGCGTCAGCAGCCGAATGTTTTTCGCATGAAACTGATGGGAGCTACCGTTATTCCAGTAACTTCCGGCTCTGGTACCCTAAAAGATGCCGTCAGTGAAGCGATGCGTGATTGGTCAGCAACTTATGATAAGAGTCACTATTTGTTAGGCACCGCTGCTGGGCCACATCCTTTCCCGACCATGGTCCGAGAGTTTCAACGTATGATCGGCGAAGAAGCGAAACAGCAAATCCTGCAGGCAGAAGGCCGTTTGCCCGATGCAGTGGTCGCTTGTGTCGGTGGTGGCTCCAACGCTATCGGTATGTTTGCCGACTTCATTGAAGAAAAAGGCGTTCGCCTGATTGGCGTTGAGCCTGGTGGCAAAGGCATTGATACCCATCAACATGGTGCGGCCTTAAGCACTGGTAGCTACGGTATCTTGCATGGTGCCTATACCGCTATTATGCAAACCAAAGAAGGTCAGATTGAAGAGTCGTACTCGGTATCTGCTGGCTTGGATTACCCGGCTGTAGGACCACAACATACCTTTTTGCAGCAAAGTGGCCGTGCTGAGTACGTGGCCATTAACGATGATGAAGCTTTAGCTGCATTTCAATTATTAGCTAAAAGCGAAGGGATTATTCCGGCTCTGGAGAGTTCGCATGCACTTGCTTATGCCTTAAAGATGGCGAAGGAAGCAGATTCCGAGCAAATTATTGTGATTAATTTATCTGGTCGTGGTGATAAAGATCTGGCCCATGTCCACGGCATTTTAGCTGCACAAAACAACCCAAGTACAGAGGAGCACGCATGAGCCGTTATCAACAGATGTTTTCGCGCTTAAGCGCAGTCAAACAAGGAGCCTTTGTACCATTCGTCACCATTGGCGACCCTGATTTAGAGCTATCGTACCGCATTATTGAAGCGCTTATTGCCGGTGGCGCTGATGCACTTGAACTGGGGATTCCATTCTCTGATCCAGTAGCCGATGGGCCAACTATACAAGGGGCAAATATCAGGGCTTTAGCTGCGGGTGTGACACCTAGTGCCAGTCTAGAGCTGATTAAAAAAGTGCGTCAGAATCACCCAGATTTGCCAATTGGTCTGTTGCTGTATAGCAATCTGGTGATGGCTAAAGGGTTAGACGCTTTTTATCAGCAAGCGGCTGAGTCAGGCATTGACTCAGTGCTGATTGCCGATGTGCCTTTGCATGAAAGCAAACTCTTCCGCCAAGCTGCGATGAAGCATGACGTAGCACCGATTTTTATCGTACCACCGAACTGTAGCGATGATACTCTTCGTCAGGTCGCCTCCTATGGCCGTGGTTACACCTATTTACTCAGCCGAGCAGGCGTCACCGGCACAGAAACCAAAGCTGCTGCACCGGCACATCACCTGATTGAAAAACTCAGTGAGTATCATGCCGCTCCGGCTTTGCTCGGTTTCGGTATTTCTGCACCAGAGCACGTCAAAGATGCACTGCAAAGTGGTGCAGCAGGGGCCATTTCCGGTTCAGCCATTGTACAGCGGATTGAAAAGCTCAAAGATCAACCTGAAGCACTGCTGCAAGAGCTCACTTCCTTTGTTCAGCAGATGAAAGCAGCCACAGATTTGTCGCGTTAAATGTGGCTGTTTTGATATTAATCGTCGCCTGACTGCTCCGCAGCAGGCGGCTCATTCCCTACTTTGTAAAAAGCCATATCCCGATAAGCATGACGTGCCCCTACCTGCACTCGATGCGGTAATAACTCAAAACCAGTCACCTGACGACGCGCATCAAGTTGGAAGCGGATTAAGGTATCTGCAGCCACATTAGGATCATCCCAGCGAATGACAAAGCTATGATCGGCAAATGGCTCCATCATGCCTACCTTATTCAGCATACGAACAGAACGAAAACGCAGCCCTTCAGTCGTTTGCTGAATATCGATGCCACCAAACCAACGATCAGCAAAGTAGCCACTGTAGGCTTGCAGCGGCAGCAAAACCTCACCAGTGCCCACTGGCAAATCAGGCTTACGCTGAGCTAAGCGTTGTTCACGTTCTTGCCGCTCTTGCTGTAAAAAAGCAACCCAATCCCGGGCTTCTTCAGCGGGTAGGTAAGCATCTAAAATTGACTGGACTACTGCCGTTCTGGCACCACTATCGGAACCATTGTTCAGGACCACCACACCAAGCTGAAGATCTGGTACCAGAGCGACATAGGCCTGATAACCAGATAAAGTTCCGGTATGATGCACTACCTTATAGCCATGCATATCCTGCATTCGCCAGCCCAAACCATAAGCACTGAAACTGGTCTGGTGCAATTCCTGCGTTCTGGTCGTGACCCCCATCAAAGTATTTGGCGACCACATCTGTAACAGTTGTTGTCGGCTAAAGACGCTCTTTTCTGCAGTGTTCTGCTGATACTGCTGTAATAAAAACTGCAGCCACTTACTCATATCCGCAGCACTACAAACCAAGCCACCTGCAGCAGCAGACATCTGGCCTTGACCATTAATGCTATTACGCGGAATATCAAAAAAGACACCACCGCGTCTACCATAGCCCAGCGCACGATTACCTAAGGCTGAGTCCGGCATATCACCGGCGTAACAGTCCATACCAAGTGGTTGAAAAAGACGTTCTGCAATGTAATCTTCCCACGGCTGTTCAGCTACACGAGCGACCAGTTCTGCGGCTGTAATATAGAACACATTACTATAGCCATAGTTGCTACGAAAACTAAACTCTGGAGTCAGATAGCGTAGGTTATGGATCACTTCCTGTCGGCTAAAACCTGAGGGTTCAGGCCAAATCATGCTATCACCAGCACCTCCAACCAAACCACTGCGATGTGATAACAAATCCCTGATGGTAAATTCAGTGGTAACCCAAGGGTCTTGCAACCGAAACTCTGGTAGATAATCCACCACCTTATCATCCCAGTTTAACTTTCCGTCATCTACCAGCATAGCAACCGAAGCTGCAGTAAAGGCTTTACTGGCCGAGGCAAGTCGGAAGTAAGTTTCAGCTGTGACCGGCAACTCCCCTTCCAGCTCACGATAACCATAACCAGCCAGATGGACTACATCGCCCTGATGAACTACAGCAACCGACATGCCAGGTGTATCAAAGGCTTCCAGCGACTGAGCAACCAGTTCAGGAATTAACAGATCCGTAGGCGTTACCTGCTCAGCAACACCAACCGACAACCAACCAGCCGCAACCATGCAGCCAACCAACTTTAGTTTAGGAATCAAATATTTCATAGGAAGGAATAATTTATTACAAGTGAAATCAGCTTATCACAGCGCAGTGACTGCAATCTAGTACAGTGGAGAGATCTTTAAAGCAATATCTAAGTTCTCCTCGGTTCCAAATCCCCCTCGGTCCCCATTTTACAAAGGGGAGGAATGCAGTAGCAGGATAAGGGAATACAGCATGGCGACTAAAACGTCGGGAGCGTTTTAGGACGTTGCGAAGCGACGGCCCGGAGGGCGAAACACAGGGAT
>NZ_JAUZVZ010000022.1 GCF_030717845.1 Alkalimonas collagenimarina | reverse complement strand
CTGAGCGGTTTTTTATGATGCGGCATCAACTACTTTACTTCTGGTAAATTGCGCCCATAAAAGATTTCACGGATTTCTTTAAACACCTTGCTGCTAATCTCATGCTCCGTCTCGTCGCTCATCGAGTCGGTGCCAACACCAAACAGGTAATTGTTTAAATCGCCTTCTTTTAACATCATTTTGGTGTGAAACAGATTCTCTTGATAGACATTCACATCGATCATCTGAAAAGCATTCTTCGTGTCTTCATCCATAAAGTTTTGGATAGAACTGATCGGGTGATCGATATAATGCTTGGTGCCACTGACATCCCGGGTAAAGCCTCGTACCCGGTAATCGATGGTCACGACATCAGATTCAAAACTGTGGATCAAAAAATTCAGTGCTTTCAGTGGTGAAATAATGCCACAGGTGGATACTTCAATATCAGCCCGAAAGGTACAAATGCCATCGTGTGGGTGCACTTCCGGATAGGTGTGCACACAAATATGGCTTTTATCCAGATGAGCAACCACGGTTTCTGGTAATGGGCCCGGGTTTTCTGAATTATCGGGGTTTTCCAGTACTGGCTCTTCGCTTACTAAAATGGTGACACTGGCACCTTGCGGATCGTAATCTTGCCGCGCAATGTTTAGCACATTAGCGCCAATAATATCGACCACTTCGCAGAGGATATCGGTCAAACGATCAGCATTGTATTGTTCATCGATGTATTCGATGTATTCTTGCCGATGTTGCTCGCTTTTGGCGTAGCAAATATCGTAGATGCTAAAGCTTAAGCTTTTGGTCAAGTTGTTAAAGCCATGCAGCTTTATTTTCTCAAACGGATTGATCACTGAGCGTGCTCTCCACTACTGTTGTGTTTACAACAGCTATTTAACAACTGGAAACTAGTTGGCGCTGGCCAACCCTTCCGCGGCTTTTACGCTGAACGAGTGTGTCACCTCAAGGCTTTTCGCCAGCATAAGCGACACTGAACAATACTTCTCGGCAGATAGCTGTACAGCTTTGGCCACCTGCTTTTCATTGACATCTACTCCGGTGATTTCGAAGTGCAGATGCATTTTGGTAAATACCCGGGGGATGGTCTCCGCTCGCTCGGCTTGTAATTTGACTTCACAATGCAGAATTTGCTGCCGGGCTTTTTTTAATATGCTGACCACATCAACCGATGAACAAGCTCCGGCAGACATCAACAGCATTTCCATTGGGCTAGGCGCCGAATGCTGAGTACTGTCGGCATCAAACACGACCTGATGGCCGCTACCAGAGTGCCCAACAAAGGTCATTGTATCCAACCACTTTACCGATGCTTCCATCGTAAGCTCCATGGTATTTACGCAAAAGGGGGCACATTCTAGCGAAATATATGCATTGTCGCCAGATTCAATTGCGGTTTATCAGTTAATCAAAAAGATCAGCAATGGCATTATCAAATAAGTTCTTGATTAATAATGCAGTCTCATTAATCAGCTCAGCTTGCTCAAGTGTTACCGGCTGTTCCAGTACACTGGCTAACACTTCCTGAAAGTCATACATAATGCCATCGACTTCCCGAATGATGATGCTGCGGTGATTCATTTCCAGCTCAGAGTGTTGTGTGCAGAGCTGAATAATTTGCTCAGCAATACGCTCCTCCAAAAACTCACCTACCGTTTTATGATTAGCGGCAGGATCACCAGGTTGCTCAAATAAAGACAAGTTCTCTGCTAAAAACTGGATCAGGTGTTCGTAGCCGGTTTTATCAATCACCATGGTTGCCGTACTGCCTTACTGTAATGAGATTGCCTAACAGTTAAGCAAAATCTGACGCATAAAACAAATCGGGGCAAAAGCCCCGACTTGTTTTTACTTCATTCCAACGCAATCAAGTGCTAGAACTGTAAGCCTGGCGATAGTTGCTCTGGTAGTTGTACTTTATCTAACTCGACAGAAGCCACCGGGTATGCACAGTAATCGGCCGCATAGTAAGCACTAGCACGGTGGTTACCACTCTTACCGATACCACCAAAGGGTGCTGCTGAGCTAGCCCCCGTGATCGGGCGGTTCCAGTTCACGATACCGGCACGAATACGGCGGAAAAAGTGCTGGTACAAATCAGCACTGTCACTTAATAAACCAGCAGACAAGCCGAAGCTAGTGTTGTTGGCTGCAGCAATTGCGGCATCAAAGTCGGTAAAGCGAAACACTTTCAATAAAGGGCCAAAGTGTTCATCGTCTGGAAAATCTGCAATATCGCTACAATCGATAATGCCAGGCGATACCAAAGCCGTAGCCTCATCCAGATGCTTCATTTCCAACAAAGAGCGTCCGCCCAGCTTTTGTAGTTGAGCCTGCACATCCAGCATACCCTTGGCTGCAGCGACTGAGATCATCGAGCCCATAAACGGCTGTTCTTCATCGTCGTACAGCCCCACCTTGATGTTGCTTGCAACATCAAGCAGTCGAGCCAAAATTTTATCGCCTTGCTCATTGGCTGGCAAAAACAACTTGCGGGCACAGGTACAACGTTGGCCGGCAGAAATGAAAGCAGATTGAATGATATCATGCACAGCTGCATCCACATCCGATACATCCTGCACGATCAATGGGTTGTTGCCACCCATCTCAAGCGCCAGAATTTTCTCTGGCCGACCAGCAAACTGCTGATGTAAAAAGTGGCCAGTTCTGGAACTGCCAGTAAAAAACAAACCATCAATGCCGTCGTGGCCAGCCAGCGCTTTACCGGTGTCAACTTCACCTTGCAATAAATTCAGCACACCAGCCGGTAGGCCCGCTTTTTGCCACAATTGCACAGTCAGCTCTGCGACTTTAGGCGTCAATTCACTTGGCTTGAATAACACACTATTTCCTGCCAACAATGCTGGCACGATATGGCCATTGGGTAAATGGCCGGGGAAGTTATAAGGGCCAAAAACAGCCACTACCCCATGCGGTTTATGGCGTAAAAAAGCCTTGCCCTGAGGCATTGGGTTTTCTTTGCTACCGGTTCTTTCCTGATAAGCACGCACGGATATATCAATTTTCCCGGTCATAGCGCCCACTTCGGTGCGGCTTTCCCACAACGGCTTGCCTGTTTCTTCAGCAATACAAAGCGCCAATGCTTCTTTCTCTGCAACCAGTTGCTCACCAAACTTTTTCACTACTTCAAGCCGCTGTTCCAGACTCAAGTCCGCCCAGCTGTAATGTGCTTCTCGTGCTGCTTGAACCGCAGTATCGACTTGAGCCGCAGAGGCGGACTCACCTTGCCACACTTGCTTATTTTTAGCTGGGTCCAACGACACAAAAGATGAGCCTTCGCCCGCCACCCACTGACCTTGAATAAACTGAACAGGACGTTTCATTCCACTCCCCTGATTAAATTCTGGTTAGACGTACCCAGTCACCGGCTTCAACCAGCAACCCCTCAGCGCATTCGGCAGATAACACCACCTCGTCGCTGTCTTCATCGATCTGCATCTCAAGCCAGGTTGCCCTGAAATTTTGCAGCTGCGTATTACAGACTAAGTACGCATGCCCTGGCTTCACATCGCCAATTCGAACCTGACGTTTCTCGCTGTATCGAGCCGAGCGAATATGCTCTAAATTTGCTTCAACGGTTGGGCCTGCATCAAATATATCGACATAGCCTCGATGGGAAAACCCTTCGGACTGCAATAAAGAAATGGCAGGTCTGGTCTTACCGTGCACCTGGCCAATCACCGCTTGCGCTTCTTTACTGAGCAAACTGACATAAATAGGATACTTTGGCATCAGCTCGGCAATAAATACTTTCTGGCCGATACCGGTTAAATAGTCCGCTGTAGGGAAGTCTACTGAAAAAAAGTGCTCCTGTAACCATTGCCAGAATGGAGAGTTACCATTTTCATCGGAGACACCGCGCATTTCAGCAATAATGCGATCGGAAAAGCGTTCGCTAAATTCTTTTAAGAATAAGAAGCGAAACTTTGACAGCAACTTACCATTGTTCTTTTGCCGACAGGCTTCACGCAGAAATAAGGTACATAACTCACTGGCACCGGTGTAATCGTTGCACAATGTCAAAATATCGACCGTTTTGTACACATTTAGCGAGCGTGAACTATGCACCACCTTGCCTAAGTGATAATGATAAAAAGCATCATCCAGACCCACAGCAGCTTCCAGCGCACTGGTGCCCATCACCAAACCGCTTGTTGTATCTTCCAATACAAATAAATATCCCTCATCACCCGGTGACGTCACTGTTTTTTGAAATGAACGTTCTGAACGGTTAATTTTCCGCATCAACAGCTCATCATTCACAGGCAGTGAGGTAAAACCATGGCCGGACTCGACGGCGATATCGTACAAGGATGCATAATCATCAGCACGGATTGGGCGAATCACAATCATTGTCGCTTTCTCCAGTTGTATACCCTATGGGTTTCGCAGTGCAGCCAGGCAGCAAGCCCATGCAGTTTGAAAGGCGACGGGTATATTCAGTAAAAGAGGCAGCCAGGCCGCCTCAGTGCTTCATTGTCGACGCTTAGGCGCCTTATTGCTTTTATTCAATTAACCTGCATTAACCACTTGGGCCACAGCTTGCTCAAACCGATCCATACCATCATGGATATCTTGCTCAGTGATCACCAGTGATGGCGCAAAGCGCACTACATTGGCACCAGCGACTAACGCCATCAAACGATGATCGGCTGCAGCCAACAAAAAGTCGCGTGCACGGCCCTGATAACGCTCATTCAACACAGCACCTAACAGCATACCTTTACCACGAACTTCACTGAACACCTGATACGTCTCGTTGATGGCCTCCAGGCGCTGGCGAAATAATCGCTCTTTCGCCACCACTCCATCCAATACCTCTGGGGTGTTTACCGTATCAAGGACTGCCTCAGCAACCGCACAACCCAATGGGTTGCCACCATAAGTGCTACCATGCGTGCCCACTTTTAAATGCTTAGCAAACGCATCAGTGGTTAACATTGCACCAATCGGGAAACCACCACCCAGAGACTTAGCACTGGTTAAAATATCCGGTTGCACATTGTAATTCATGTAAGCAAACAATTTGCCAGTACGGCCAACTCCTGTTTGCACTTCATCCATCACCAAGAGTGCATTGTGTTGATCGCACAACTCGCGAATCCCTTGCAAGAACTCCTGCGTAGCAGGAATAATGCCGCCCTCGCCTTGAATTGGCTCCAATACAACAGCACAGGTGCGATCACTAATTAGCGCTTTTACACTATCCAGATTATTAAATTCCGCATGCATGACGGCACCGGGTTTTGGACCAAAGCCATCGGAATAGCTGGCCTGGCCACCTACAGTGACGGTAAAAAAGGTACGGCCATGAAAGCTTTTACTAAAGGAGATGATTTCTTGCTTCGCTTCACCATGAACATCCAACGCCCAGCGACGAGCCAGTTTAAAAGCGGCTTCGTTGGCTTCAGCACCTGAGTTGGCAAAAAAGACTTTATCGGCAAAAGTATGCTGAACCAACTTACTGGCCAGACGAAGCGCTGGTTCATTGGTCAGGACATTGCTTAGATGCCATAACTTATCGGCCTGGCTCTTCAATGCAGACACCAGCGCTGGGTGACAATGACCCAAACTACTTACGGCAATACCACCTGCAAAATCAACATACTCCAGTCCTTCCTGGTCCCAGACACGAGACCCCTCGCCCTTGACCGGGATCATGTTTGCCGGGGCATAGTTAGGTACCATGACCTCATCAAATAAGCTGCGGGTGACCTGAATGTGCTCTGCCATGATTGTACTTACCTCTTCACTATAAAGTTGCTCACCGATGCATATACGGCTGAATAAAAAGCCATGAAAACATCAGTATTGGTATTGGCATTATTGCAGATTAATTCAACGATGTCTGCACCCCAGAACCGCTCAAGGCCAACAAAAACAAGGGCTACAGATAGTTTTGCATGCAAGCTGAATAAGTACGCAGTGACTATTTCACTCAAATTCCGTTTGAAGCAAGAGCAAGTAAGCTGCCATCACTGTTGCCATCCCAACAGTTTAAATACGCTCTCAAAGACAGCTTGCATGATTATCGTAAAAAAAATTACAAATCAACATCCAGTTTCTGTAAATTGGTACTGAGTAAAAGCTGAAGCGTTTCTTTGGTCATGCCTACGGCCTTCAACATGGCCTGCATTTCATCGCTGGACAAGCGTTGCTTTTTCTTCAATTGCTGCCACTGGACAAAAGTTTGCGCTTGCTGCACCACTCGAGCCATTGGGGAGGCTCCGCTGAAACCGATCCCTTCTGCCAGTTGATCCAGTGTTTGGCATAATGGTAACCGTCTTAAACCCCAGCGAGAGGTTAAGTCAGCACTCAGCACGGCGGCATGTTCGGTCAATTGCTCACTCAGCATGCCCGCATCCGCTTCCAATTCATCCAGTGTATCGATTAAGCCAACATCTCTGGCCTCACGAGCTTTTAGTAGCTCTTCACGCTTAACTTGCTGATAAGTTCGTAAATAATTACGAGTGACCGCTATATGCCCCAGTGGATGGTATAAACCAGCACAGAAGGCAGTAAAGGACGACTCGCCATAATAGTCAGCTAATGTTTTGGCAGCAATTGCCGTGGCCAAACTGTAATCCCACAGATCCGTTTTCAAACGATGAAATGGCTCCGTAGAATGAGGCATGCAGCGCTTCATGCCATACACAGGAATAATAAGCTGCAAGGCTTCAACACCGAGAAAGCGCAGACCAGTCTTCACATCCTTAATCAGCGCACCTGAAGCGGTACGGTTCCGATATTTCGGTTGATTCACCAGTTTCAATAAATCATCTACCAACCAGGGGACTTTTTTAATGGCCGGATCCAACTGGTTCAAGGTCACCACTTTGGCGCTTAATGTATCCAGCAAAGCATAATAGTCCGCCGTTAAATCAAACAGACTGGATGCCACCTCATCAATGGCCGTTAATCGGTCTGCCAATACATCTGCCACCTGATCCTGTAAATGAGCTTGCGCAAACTCACTAAACTGCACCTTGACTTTTGCATCAGCCAGCCGCGCTTGTCTAGCCTGAGCCTCTACAGCTAACAGGGTACGATCCTGCACGGCATCTTTATCGTATTTCTTTTTTTTGTCTCTGGTTGCCGGATCGACTCCGATCAATAAATCAAAGTATCGTAATGGAAATTCTGTCAGTACTGACGAAGAACTCATAAAATCGCATGCCCCTGCGAAAAGTGGTTAATTAGCAAAAATACATACTGCTTAGCTGGCTCTTGGCTGTCAAGCACGATGTAGTGAAGCAACCCTGCATTGTAAAAAATGCTGCAGCAGTTGAAGGCCTGCATCGGATAAAATAGCTTCTGGATGAAACTGAACCCCAAACAACGATAGCTGGCGGTGCCGAAAAGCCATCAATTCATCCTGACAAGCATCCGTCGTCGTCCAGGCCAAACATTCGAAATCTGCACTGAGGCTTTCGGAATCTACCACCAGTGAGTGATAACGGGTGATACTTAACGGGTTTGGCAAACCAGCAAACAAATGACTGTCTGAGTGGTGAATCCAGCTGTTCTTGCCATGCATCACCTGACGAGCCTGCACCACTTTAGCACCGAATGCCTGCGCTATGGCTTGATGGCCCAAACAGACGCCTAAAATGGGTACCTTACCCGCGCAATGTCGGATCGCGGCCATGGAAATACCGGCATCATCCGGTGTTCCTGGCCCGGGTGAAATCACCAAATACTCCGGGGCTAGTGCATCAATATCTTTCAAAGTGATGTCATCGTTGCGGCGCACCACGACCTGCTGACCAAGCTGCTGAAAGTACTGCACCAGATTCCAGGTAAAGGAGTCGTAGTTATCAATCATTAGTAGCATCGAAGAAGTAACCTGTGCAGTAAAAGACGGCTAGTTTAAAGGATTTGCATGCGCTTGGTTAGCTTTGTCGCCAATAAATACCCTAACCAAATGGCAAGCAGCCAACAGCAAACCGATGCCAACAGATAGCCGCCAGCCAAAAACCATTGCTGGCGAATCCATAACACACCTAATTCAAGACTAAATACCGAGAAGGTGGTAAAGCCACCACAAAGGCCAGCCAGTACAAACTGTTTCTGTGGCTCACTGACCTTCCAGTGCCCCTGACTACCGACCATACTGGCATAAAAAACCATCAGGAAAGACCCGAACACATTGACCAGTAAAGTCGCCCAAGGCCATACATACTCCGGCTGATACAGTTGTGCCGACAGCAACAAACGAAGACTAGCGCCAAGGCCAGAGCCTAGCCCGACCAACACATAGGTGACAGGCCGAATAGTCATTCCTGCCCCCAGTAAAAACCGAGAGTAACGGACGCCATCCCAAGCAACAAGGTCAGTATCACATTAAGGAGAGCCCGTTGACGACGTCCTGCTTGCCAAAGGCTTAAGGTTTGCAGGCTAAAACTGGAGACGGTGGTATAAGCCCCTAAAAAGCCGATGCCCAGCACCAACCATACCAGCTGTGCCTGCTCGGCTCCTGCAACTCTGGCAGCAAGAAACCCGAGCGCCATAGCACCACTGCAGTTGACCAGCAAAGTGCCCCAGGGCAATGCCATGCCAAGTTTACGACTGACCAGGTTGGTCAGCCAAAAACGTAAAATGCCGCCCAAGGCGGCGGCACTAAAAAACAACAACCAGAACCACACTGAAGTTGGCAGAATCTGGCTCATAGTGCCGATCCCCTAGGGTAAAACGAAACCAACCGCATCATAGACTTTTCGTAAGGTTTCCGCCGCCCGGCTCCGGGCCTGTTCAGCCCCCTGCTGCATCACTTGTCGCATCAGCGTGTTATCCGCACGAATTTCGGTAAACCGTTGTTGCAGTGGCTCCAGTAAGCTCACCACCGCATCGGCTACATCAGTTTTTAAATGACCATACATCTTGCCTTCGTATTCGGCTTCCAGTTCAGCCACAGTTTTGTTGCTCACTCCGCTAAGAATGCTGAGCAGATTGGCCACTCCGGGCTTTGCTTCAATATCGAAAGTGACCCGTGGTGGATCGTCGGAGTCAGTCACTGCACGTTTGATTTTTTTGGCAATCACTTTCGGATCTTCGAGCAAGCCGATAAAGTTTTGCGGGTTATCATCGGATTTGGACATTTTCTTGGTTGGATCTTGCAGACTCATCACCCGGGCAGCCACTTTTGGAATAAAGGGCTCAGGAACTGTAAACACCTCACCATGCAAGGCATTAAAGCGCATCGCAACATCACGAGCCAACTCCAGGTGCTGCTTTTGATCATGCCCAACCGGGATCTGATTGGCTTGATACAACAAAATATCGGCCGCCATTAGTACCGGGTAGGTAAATAATCCAGCGTTCACGTTATTATTATGACGTTCAGATTTATCTTTAAACTGAGTCATCCGCCCTAGTTCACCAAACTGAGTGTAGCAGTTCAGGATCCAGGCGAGCTGGCTATGCTCCGGCACATGCGATTGCATAAAAATGGCGGAACGCTGTGGGTCAATACCGCAAGCTAAATACAAAGCCAAGCTATCCAAAGAGGCGTTACGCAAAGCAACCGGATCTTGACGAACCGTGATGGCATGCAAATCGACAATGCAATACAGACAATCGTAATCATCTTGCATTCGATCCCACTGACGTAAGGCGCCTAAATAATTCCCGATGGTCAATTGTCCTGAAGGCTGTGCGCCACTTAATACGATTGGCTTGCTAGTCATACATAGGATCCATAGTTAACAACAAAAATGAGCGGGCTCCATTATCAGGCATACCAACTGCATACCTGTAAAGAACCAAGATTACACGAAGTACTGCATTAGCCGTTTAGGTTATTGAGCAACCTTTGCCAATTCTGCACGCATGGCACTGATGGTCGCCTGATAATCTGCACTATTGAAAATTGCAGAGCCAGCCACAAACATATCTGCTCCTGCGGCTGCTATTTCTGCAATATTATCTGTTTTCACACCGCCATCTATTTCCAACCGAATCGGGCGACCAGATTGATCAATAATACGCCTTGCTTGTTTCAGTTTGTCCAAGGTAGCAGGAATAAAACTCTGACCACCAAACCCGGGGTTCACCGACATCAATAACACCAGATCCACTTTATCTAACACATGCTCCAGCACATGCAGTGGCGTGGCTGGATTAAACACCAAGCCCGCTTCACAGCCTTGCTGCCGGATCAGTTGCAACGTTCGATCTACATGACGCGATGCTTCCGGATGAAAGCTGATGATACTGGCGCCTGCTTCAGCAAACTGTGGCACCAAGGCATCCACAGGCTCAACCATTAAATGCACATCAATAGGAGCGGTAATACCATAATCTCGAAGTGCCTGGCACACCATAGGCCCCATAGTAAGGTTGGGTACATAATGATTGTCCATCACATCAAAGTGCACAACATCGGCGCCAGCTGCCAGCACTTTGGCAGTATCCTCACCAAGCCGCGCAAAATCAGCAGATAAAATAGAAGGTGCAATTAAGTAGGGCTGCATTACAATTCGGTCTCCAACCAGTGAGCTAGGCGCTACTTTACTGAATTTGCGCATAAAAAGCACCCGAAACCGATGCACAAAAATCAGGCAGCCACGCACCAAAACAGCCCATAACCACACAAAGGAAAGTGTTAAATAACAAATAAACCATTGATTTTATTTTGGTAAATTTTGTGGCATGCATCTTGGTAGTTCCATGTGATAATCAAAACATAAGGGACAACTACCATGAAAAAAACGCTATGCGCCAGTGCACTCCTCCTTGCTTACTCCAGTTCATTTGCTTTACAAGCCAACGAGGTTGGTATAAGTGCTGAAGTCAGCGGTATGACGAAGTACGTGTTCCGCGGTTACCAACTGACCGATCACTTCCATATCCAGGGTTCGATTGAAGCTGATTACAACGGGTTTTATGCTGGTTTTTGGGGCACGACCGATCAAGAACTGGGATCGGAAACCAACTTATACATTGGTTACGGCTTCGACGTAAGCGACAGCATCAGTCTCGATGTCGGTGTGCTGCAATACCGGTTCGATGGCATTGATGAAGACTATCTTGAGTATCATCTGGGCATTGATTTTGGTCTGGCAGCAGTTACCTTTTATTACGATGAGTTTGATAATATCTATATAGAAGCAGGGACTGACTTTGATCTTAACGACCAATGGAATGTGGGCTTGCATGTAGGTTGGGAAGATTCAGTGTCTTTGTATGATGTTGGGATCAGCTTAAACTATGCCATCACCGATACACTCACCGCATCCGCCTTTGCCACCAAAAAGGAAGATGGTGACCGTGCTATTTTCTTTGGTCTGACTGCTTCATTTTGACTAGTCAGTCAGCAGAAAAGTAAATAACTTGTATCCCTGGGAGCTTTCTGATATGGTACATCTGTTAAAGGAAGCACCGAGGGTTCAGTGATGAAAGGCATTGTACAACAATATAAATTTGCTGGTCTGTTTTTGCTTGCCGCACTAGTTGCTGGCATCAGCTTCAAACTATTGCCTGCTCATCAATTAAACTGCAGTACCCAGCAGGCTCAACTTCAGTGCCAACAGAGTCAGGACTGGATAAGCTGGCTAAAGGGGCAGAGCCGTTCATCACAATTTCACTTTGTTGACTTTTTGGAATTGCTAGACAGGATGTTGCCCGCAAGCACCGGCAATTCAGATGGCAAACAGTAAATCTCCCCCCCTCAAGCAAGTCATTAAAGCTGTACTTGGAGCCTTTATCGGAGTCCAATCCGAGCAACAGCGCCAACAGGACTTTACCACAACCAACCCTCTACCCTACATTATCGTTGGTGTTGTTATGGCCATTATGTTTGTTGTAGCCGTCGTGCTTGTTGTATCTTGGGTACTGCGTTAATCACATCTGCCGTGCGTAACTTTGGCTGATACAAGGCAAAAATCTCTGCTACTTTCTTACGACCATGACCTTTTTGGCTAATAGAGCGCCCTACCTGAATGGGATAGAGTTTTGCCTGCTGATAGATCTTGCGGGTCAGAGTAGTATCATGGTTGCTGATTAAAACAGTGGTACCTTGCCGGCAAGCGCTTTCTGCCAGATTAGCCAACTGTGCCTGATCATCCAGGTTAAACCCTTCTCGCGCATAGCTAGTGAAACTCGCCGTCTTACTTAAAGGTACATAAGGAGGATCGCAATACATTACCGCATCTGATGGGACCTGAGCGAATACTTGCTGGTAGCTGGTGCAGTAAAACTCAGCTTTTTGTGCCTTTTCAGCAAAAAAATACAATTCTGCCTCAGGGAAATAAGGTTTTTTGTAACTGCCAAAGGGGACATTAAACTTACCGCTTAAGTTGTAGCGGCAAAGCCCGTTGTAACCATGCCGATTAAGATAGAGAAATAGTACCGCACGCTCATAACTATCGTTACTATCATTGAATCGTTGTCGTAAACTGAAATAACTTTCTTTTTGATTGCCTGATGCAACGAAAAAGGCTCTGGCATCGTCAATAAATTGCTTTGGTTGTGCTTTGACAATACGATACAAGCTGATCAAATCTTGATTGATATCGTTCAGTTGATAATGCTCATAGTCAGTATTTAAGAAGACTGAACCAGCGCCGACAAAGGGCTCCACCAGACAGCGTGCCTTTGGCAAGTATTGTGACAATGCATCGACTAAATTGTATTTACCACCGGCCCATTTTAAAAATGCTCGCTGCTTCTTTTTCATAAATTGCCCGAATCATCCTGCAGCCGTTGCTGAATTTCCTGCTGTAGCGTTCTTAGTGATTTTGCAAATGGCGTCTCAGCTTGCAACGCATCAGAGAGCTGATTACGCTGATTGCGAGCTGTCACGGCATCATCAAACGGAGCCATGACCACAACCCACTGCAGCTGATTGCCCTGCCTGCGCCGGTACAAATGCATGGTGAGTTCAGAGTAGCGGGTCATTAGACGCTGAGCTGCAGCCTCTGAAGAGAAAGCACCCAACTGCAACGCAAAAGCACCAGAATCCATCGCCAGTAACTCAGCCTCCTGATAACGATAAGGTGTAGAAGTATCTTCTGATGTTGACGTTTGGTCTGCCTCCATGTCAGCCGGCAGAGCTACCTGAGCACTCGTAGCAGCAGTATTTTCCGTCTCTTGTGTCTCATCAGGGCTAAGCACAGGCGCTTCAGGAACCACCTGTAGCGTATCCTGTTCCGATAACTCTGTTGCTATGATCTCCGGCGTATCTTCAGGTTCAGAGCTGACTTCAGATTGAGGAGCACTCTCTTCATCAGGCAATTGTGTCGCGTCGATACCATTGTCAGCAGCGACGTCAGTACGTCGAGGCAACGCCGATTGCTGGTGCAATGCTGGCGCTTGAAAACGTTGAGTCACCTCATTATCTGCTGGCGGCACATCGACTACAGATTCATTGCTATCATGCATCCACCAATAACCTGCAATAAACAAAGCTCCCACGACTGCAAGTGCCAATGAGGCTAGTCGATAGCGCATGGCACTATGGCCTGAAGTCTGCACATCAGAATCGGCTTTCGACTCAACAGCGATCGTATCTGGTTCTAGCAAACTATGCAGGTTGCCTGCGGCATGCACCAATCTATCTTCGATCGACCAAGCTGAAATAGCGGACTCAGGCAACAATAGGCGAACATCCGCAGCCGTAATTTCAGGTATCGTTAGATTAACATCCGCTTCGGTCAATACGTCAGGGCCGGTGGTAATGATATGCACTGGATGAGCACGCAGCATTGATAAGCAACTGAGTGGCAATTCACGCTGACTATCCAACACCCATGCCAGAGGTTGACTGTGAGGCAGCTCTAACTGCTCCATCAACGAGCTTTCGTAGTCACTAAGACCAAACCACTGTTGTAGAAGTTGTTTCTGACAATCTTGAGTGGTCATGCCTGGTTGAGCGGAGAAGTAAGCCAAGTTCATCTCATCGGATAATAGCTCTGCTAACACCAGACTCAAGGTTGTTTTACCAGAGCCAGCCTTTCCGACTAAATGGATGTGTTGAAAGCCATTAAACTCAAGCTGGAAAACAACTCTCTCCAACAACTCGCGTTGCGATGGCAGTAAGGTGGCATGGGCATGAAGCTTAGCGATTAAAGGCGAGTTTGGCATTCAGGCAAAAATACTCTGCAGTTCACTATCATTTACGTCATCAATCACCTTACTATAGCCAAAGGCCGTAGGTAACACAAACCGCATCTGACCCGCCCGAACTTTTTTATCGGTTTTCATAAACGGCATAAAATCAGCAATAACCATACCTTCAGGTGGTTCAATCGGTAGCCCGAAACGCTGCAATAAAGCGCAGATACGATCCAACTCAGCTTGTGTCAGCCAACCACGATGCATTGACACTCTGGCAGCCATCACCATTCCTGCAGCAACAGCTTCACCGTGCAACCAACGGCCATAACCCAGCCACGCTTCGATGGCATGACCAAAGGTATGGCCAAGATTTAATAAGGCGCGCTGCCCCTGCTCCGTTTCATCCATCGCCACAATATCTGCTTTCATCTGGCAACAGTGCTGCACCATGCGACCAATCACTTCAGAATCAAGTGCCTGAATCGTACTGGTATGCTGTTCCAGAAAGCTAAAAAAGTCTGCGTCAGCAATCAAGGCATATTTGATCACTTCCGCCATTCCAGCTGCAAATTCACGGCTGGGTAAGGTGGTCAACACATCAGTATCAATGAGTACCTGCTGAGGCTGCTTAAAAGCACCAATCATATTTTTCCCAAGTGGGTGATTGACTGCTGTTTTTCCACCTACAGAAGAGTCAACTTGAGACAATAAGGTCGTTGGGATCTGAATGAAGTCAGCACCGCGCTGGTAACAGGCAGCAACAAAGCCAGTGATATCACCAACGACCCCGCCTCCTAAAGCCACCAACAAACCATCTCGAGGAAACTTATGCTCCAACAAGAAAGTCATGATATGACCGAACTGCTCGAGTGTCTTATAAGCTTCGCCATCAGGCAATAAGAAGGTATGTAATTGGCTCACTTCAAAAAGAGACTTGACGGACTCAAGGTAGAGCGGTGCAACGGTATCATTACTGATAATGATCACATGACGATAAGTACGAAGTAAGCACTCTGGCTGCTGCAAGAGTGAGGGAGCGATATCAATCGGGTAGCTGCGTTCACCCAGTTCAACCTGAACACGATGCATAAGCAGCTACTCCCTTTTTAAATGCGATTAGAAACCTAACTGTTCAACAATTTGACTGGCAACTGCCCGAGCACTTTGCTCATCAGTACGCACGGTGAAATCAGCAATCTCTTCGTACAAAGGATTACGCTCTGCAGCAAGGCGAGTCAATACTTCTTCCGAATCTTCTTCGGTTTGCAGCAGTGGCCGACGTTTATCACGCTGCGTGCGAGCCACCTGTTTTTCGATTGGCGTCTCAAGATAGACCACAATACCACGAGCGGATAAGCGATTCCGGGTTTCTTTACTGGTGACTGAGCCACCACCGGTCGCTAACACGATGCCCTGCATTTCGGTTAAGTCTTGGATGACGTTCTCTTCACGGACCCGGAACCCCTCTTCACCTTCCAAGTCAAATACCCAGGCGATGTCAGCACCGGTTCTGCGCTCGATCTCCTGATCAGAATCATAAAAATCAAGATGCAGCATGTCTGCCAAATGACGGCCAATTGTGCTTTTGCCAGCACCCATGGGACCTACAAGGAAAATATTACGTTTTTCTGCCATATGTAGTAGTGCTAATTCGTTATCTTGGTGAATTACGGTCAGGAACTAAGGCTCCCACGAAGATTTTAAGCGCTGAATTATGTCAGTATTGGCAGCAGCTTGGCAAGCCTATTTGAAAAAAATAGCCATCCGGGCACAATTACAATGCTGACAGGCGATAAAACCGCCTGTCAGCTAAGATTACTGGCCTTCTGACAGGATACGAGGTGTGACAAAAATAAGCAGCTCGGTTTTTTCATTAAACTCGCTGGTATTTTTGAACAAGCGACCGACATAAGGGATATCGCCAAATAACGGCACTTTGGATACAGCAGAGATTGCCTGTTGCTGATAGATACCACCCAAAACAATGGTTTCGCCATTGTCGACTAACACCTGAGTTTGAATACGTTGAGTGTTAATTGCTGTGGCAGGTCCTGTTGGCGTTTGTACAGTATCGCCACGTGTATCCTGTGTGATGACCAGATCCAAAATAATACGATTATCCGGGGTAATTTGTGGCGTCACTTCAAGGCTTAATACCGCTTTTTTGAAGGTCACCGTAGTGGCACCACTCGAGGCGGCCTGCACATAAGGGATCTCAGTACCTTGCTCAATCCGCGCCATTTTTTGATTTGAAGTGGTTACTCGGGGACTGGCAATGATTTCAGCTTTGTTTTCTTGCTCCAACGCGGATAACTCTAAGTCAAGAATGGTCCCATCGGATAATTTAGCGACATGAAACGCAATGTTACCGGCGGGATTTTGTACCGGCAGATTCACATTCCATCGTTGATCCAAACTTGGAACCACGCCCCCGGCGATGGTATTGGCACCAGCGGCAGTACCCGATGTGCCTTTGGTACGCTGCTGATCGCTAAATCCCCACCGGATCCCCAAATCCTCTTGAACATTATCAGTCACTGTGACCATGCGCGACTCTATCAAAACCTGCCGTACTGGAATATCTAAACGTTCAACCAAACGACGAGCATTCTCGATTGAGCGGGTGGTATCACGAATCAGAATAGTATTGGTTCGCTCATCGACAGTAACCGCACCTCGTGAAGTCAGCAGACTGGTGTCTTGATTGCGCAATAAAGAAGCAATATCAATTGCTTTCGCATAGTTGATCACCAAAAAGTCTGAATAAAGAGGTTCGAGATTCTCTACATCCAGTTGCGCCTGTAACTCTCTGGCTTCACGACCAGCCAGTTCGTCCGTTGGGGCAACCATCAGGATATTACCATCCATTCGCTTATCAAGGCCCCGGACTCTTAGCACAATGTCCAGTGCCTGATCCCAAGGGACTCCATCCAGACGTAGCGTGACATTACCCGTTACCGAGTCACTGGTGACCAGATTAAACCCATTGTAATCCGCAATAATCTGCAACACGGTTCTTACCGGAATATCTTGAAAATTCAATGAAATAGCCTGGCCTTGATAGTCACGTCCACCCAAGATACTACGTTGGGTTTCATCCCGTTGCACATCTAAAGTGAAAATGTTATCAATTTGCTGATAGTTATGGGTAAAAGCCCCACTTGGCTCAATCACCAAGCGGCTGACACCATCCTCATGAAAGGTTTCAATTTGTTTGACGATCGTGCCAAAATCCATCACATCCAATAGATAGAGCATATCATCCGGGATACTGGTGTTGTGAAAGTCGACATGTAGTTTGCCAGCACGCTCAGATACGTTTACAGCTGCGGTATTATTGCGTAAAAACACCAAAACCCGACCTTCACCACGCTCGCCCCGGCGGAAATCAATGGCCTGAATGTCGTTCAAGCTACGCGGCTTGATGTCGCTTTGCTGACCAGGTACCGACACACCATCACTTTGTGTAATGTGAAGATAAAATACATTATCCTCTTGTCTGGTTTGGTAGAGGCTTAAGTGATCCAGATAAATCACAGCCCGGGTACCATTGTCTTCGTCATACGACTGGATCCGTTGGATCCCAGCACGCTCAACATCAATATTAGCCAGTGCATCATCTAAGCCTGTTTGTCCGAAGAACAATTCAATCCGGGCAGGTTGATTAAACACCTGAACTTCCGGTGTGGCTGTTATTCGGTCATTGAACACAAACTCTAGCTCAGTCTCTCCACTCATTAGCGGGCTGTACCGTACATCATTCAGTATGGGTTTCGCGCTCGCTGGAACCGCTACAAATAGCAAAAGCAGTGCAATCTTTTGCATGGCGCATATAAAATGGCTTGTCTTTGTTTTAGTAATTTTATCCATAATAATCTACACACCTGTTAATTGACAGACTCAACCATCTGCAGCATTGTTGTTCGTTCTTTCCAGCAGCCTGCGCCATCTGGGATCAATTCAAGAAGTTCAATATGAGTCGGCGCTACCGCAACGACCCGGCCATGATATAGCCCAACATGGTTATCGATGGTAATTCGGTGCAATGTTTGATCGGATGCTTGGATCAATGCCCACAGGTTACCTGCATCCCCCAGCGTTCCTCGCATCGCTAAGTTATCAAGTGCAAAAACCTCAAGCGGCTCTTTCCGACGACGAGGGTCTGGATGCAAACAATCTTGTTGCTGGACAAACTGTTGCTGCAGGGCTTCAGCTACAGGCATAGCAAAAGGGCTTCTCGACGTTGAGCCTCTGTACGCAACATGTTCAAAATCGGTAATTTCAGGCAAAGGCTCTACTCTTGGACGCACCCCTGATTTCACTTCATTTTCAAATTCATGCAAATCAGACATATCATCAAAACAGCCCACCAATAAAATAACTGAAGCAACTAACCACAATAGCCTCATTGGTCAGCCTCCTTGTAGCGGTATGTTTTTGCTACTACATTAAAGCGAAGCCGGCCGTTATCTTCTGCTTGAACCGTAAAGTCATGCAAACTCACAATGCGAGGAAGCTTAGCCACTTCACTGACAAAATTGCCAAACTGATGATAGTCGCCAATGACATGGATCCCTATGGGCAATTCGGTGTAAAACTCCTTTTCAATTTCAGGCATCCAGTGAATACGAACAAAGTTAAGCCCACTGGTCGTGCCTACATAGGTGATATCGTCCAAGAGACCTGGCGTCTCATGAGTAGCAGGCAGCTGTTTTAATAAGTCAGCAAAGGTTTGTTCCATTTCTGCCATTTGCTGCTTGTATGGCTCGAGATTCACTGCAGAAGCATACTTGGTTCGATAACTTTGTTTTAATTGAATTTCTTCATTTTGCGCTGCTTTTAGCGCATCAATTTTACTGCTAACCAGCATGTAGTAGCTCAACGCGGCGATCGCAATAGCCACCATCACGGCAAAAATCAGCTTGACCACCTGCGGCCAACTGCCCATGTTATCGAGGGTAAGCTCATTGACATCAATTTCAGATAAATTGAGATTTAACTTCATTGAGCTTCTCCTTGCAGCGCTTCGAAGCCTTGCACCCGCACATGCATTTTAAAGTCACTTAACAACCGCCCCGGAGCACGCCCGGTTTCAATAAACTCCAACAGCGGCTCACTGAGTAATTCAGAGTCTTCAACTTGCCGGATCATGTTGGACAAGCGATTATTCGACTCACTTTTCCCAATCAGCAACAAAGCCGAGCCTTTTTTCTCCAGGCTGGTCAGATACACCCCTGATGGAACAACTTTTACAATTTCATCCATAATCTGGGTGCCCAGATTTCGGCTACCTTGCAACTGTGAAATCAGTGACATACGTTGTTGCAGATTGTTTTTCGTTTCATTTAGGTTGCGGATTTCAGCAATTTTTCGGTCCAAAGCCGCAATTTCTGTTTGCAAATATTGGTTGCGCTTTTGTTGGCCATCTAATCGAGCGCTATAGATTGAACTGATCAGAAAGACAGTAAGAAAACTAAACAACGCCACTGCCGTAATAATGCTTAGATATTGAGTTTGCTGCTCTTTGCGTGCGGCCTCACGCCAGGGCAGTAAGTTTATATGTGCCATGACGAAAAACTCCGTAATGCTAATCCAGACGCCACCATCAGTTGGGGGCTTTGCTCGTTTAGTAATTCCTGATCAATAGCATTGGCGACTTTCATCGCACCAAACGGATTGGCTATCACCGTATGGATACCCAACTCATCGGTCAGTAACTTGTCAATCCCTTCTAACAAGGCGGTACCGCCAGAAATAACTAAATAGTCAATGCTCTCTTTACCACTGGTGGTTAAGTACATTTGAACGCCACGCCGGACTTGTTGCAACAACATAGTTTGAAACGGCGCCAGTACTTCAAAGGTGTAGTTTGGCGGAAGATCCCCACTGACCTTGGCCTGCTCCGCTTCATCGTAATTCTTATTGTAGTACGACAAAATGCTGCGAGTGTATTGTTCGCCACCAAACACCTGATCGCGGGTATACAGGGTTCGGCCCTTTTCAATGATCGACAGCAACGTCATGGTGGCGCCAATATCAACCATGGCCACTATTTTATCGGCGGCATCTTCAGGCAATTGCGCCATACACAGGTTGGCTGCTCGACTGAGCGCATAACTTTCAACATCAATAACCTTGGTAGCAAAGTGGCCATGATCGAGCGCAGCGACTCGCGCTTCAACACTTTCAGTCCGGGCTGCACTGAGCAGTACATTGACCTTTGATGGATCAGATTCATTGATATCGAGCTTTTCGAAATCCATGCTGACTTCATTCAATGGATACGGGATTAAACTATCTGCCTCTACTTCTATCTGGCTTTCCAGTTCAGCGTCGGTTAAGGAGACATCCATAAAAATGACTTTGCTAATCACCGTTGAGCCAGATACTGCAGCGGCCGCATACTTGATTGTTCGCGGGATTTTTTTACGGATTTTGTTGAGTACATTACCAACGGCTTCAATATCCTGAATCTCGCGATCCGACATAGCACCTTTGACCATAGGCTCAATGGCGAAAGCTTCCAGTTGATAGTGGTCTTGTTGCTGACTAAGCAACACGGCTTTTACCGAGTGGGAGCCGATATCGATGCCAACCATCATTGGAGACTGTTTTTGAAATAAGCGTTTCATCATAGCGAAAAGCAGCCGTAGTTATTACAATTGTTATTGTTATACAATCTAGCTTAGATCCTTTTTTAAGGAATAAAAAGAGTTTATTCAAAAAGAAACAACTATATACTAGAGATCTGATGTCAAAATTGACAGATGTAATAGAGGCGAATAGGTGTTCTGGCTTAAAAAAATTGTAATTCTGTGCCTGATAGGCTTGATGTTGGCAGTAGCGGCTGTTTTGCTTGCTTATTGGTATGTAAAAGATGATTTGCCAGATGTCAGCTCACTGCAGGACGTCCGGTTACAAACGCCGATGCGAGTTTTTACCGCTGATGGCGAGTTGATGTCGCAGTTTGGCGAGCAGCGCCGGATCCCATTAACATTGGATGAAATGCCTCCGCAATTGATCCAAGCCTTTCTGGCAACCGAAGACAGCCGCTTTTATGATCACCCCGGTTTTGATGTCATAGGTATGATGCGAGCAGCCATTGTCGTAGCCAGCACCCGCGATGCAAAACAAGGCGCAAGTACCATCACCCAGCAGCTAGCCCGGAACTTTTTTCTTACTCGTGAGAAAAAGGTTATTCGTAAAATTAAGGAAATTTTCCTGGCGATCCGCATTGAGCAACTGCTAAGCAAAGACGAAATTCTCGAACTGTACCTGAATAAAATTGAGCTAGGTCACCGCGCTTTTGGGGTTGGTGCTGCCGCTCAAGTCTATTTTGGAAAAACCATTGATGAACTCACTCTTGATGAAATCGCCATTATTGCTGGTTTGCCTCAGGCACCATCCATCTTAAATCCGGTACGCTCACCCAGCAATGCCCGCAATCGCCGTAATATTGTGTTGGGGCGTATGCTAAGCATGAATTACATCGATCAAACACAATATCAGCAAGCACTACAAGCACCTATTACCAGTCGACGTCATGGCGCACAAATCACGGCATCAGCTCCCTATATTGCTGAAATGGTTCGGCAGGAAATGGTGGAAAGATTTGGCGAGGAATACGCCTATAACGCGGGCTTGCAAGTCTATACGACTATCAATAAATCCACTCAGGATTCCGCCCGTAAGGCGCTCCAGAAGAACCTATACGATTACGATGAGCGCCATGGTTACCGTGGCCCTGAGGCTGTTTTATGGCAACAGCAAGACAATCCATCTGAAGAACAAGACGCCGACACACCATGGGATGAAGATCGCATTCTGAGTTATCTGGCAGAGCAGAGCTCCATTGAAGATTTACATCACGCCGTGGTGCTTGCTGTTGAAGCGCAGCAAGCTCAAGTCGTTCGAGCAGATGGCCAACAACTGACTCTCGACTGGGATGGCCTAAAATGGGCTCGTGCTTTTATAACAGATCACCGACAAAGCCATGCTCCTAAGCAAGCCGCTGATATTTTGCAACCTGGTATGCATGTACAAATCCGCCACAACGGTGATGACTGGCAGCTCAGCCAAATGCCCGAAGCAACCAGCGCTTTGGTTGCTATGGACCCTAGAACTGGAGCCATACAAGCACTGGTTGGTGGTTTTAGTTTTGCTCAGAGCCAGTTCAACCGTGCAACCCAAGCCAAGCGACAAGTAGGCTCTAATATCAAGCCATTTATCTATTCAGCTGCGCTTGAGCATGATTATACACTGGCATCTGTTATTAACGATGCCCCCATACATCACTGGGATCAGGGGGCCGGTATTGCCTGGCGCCCACGCAACTCACCCGCAGTTTATGATGGGCCTATCCGGGTTCGGGAAGCATTGGCTAAATCAAAGAACGTGGTCTCCGTACGATTAATGCGCGGCGTTGGTATCGATGATTCCATCCAGCACTTAAAACGTTTTGGTTTTGCAGAGACGGATTTGCCACGAAATGAAACTCTATCACTTGGCTCTGCCTCATTGACTCCTGTAGAACTGATGACCGGTTATGCCGTCTTTGCCAACGGTGGTTTTTTGGTGAAACCCTATGTCATCGAAAAAGTATACAATGAAGAAAATGAGCTTATTTATCAACATCAAGCGGTCATTGCATGTAGTGACTGTGGGTTTGATACGCCGGTAGAAACAACAGAAGTGCTGGATACCGAAGCGCAATTGGCGCAGCTCTTTGCTGAGCCTCAACTCGATGAGGCTGCCCCTGCTGCAACAAGCCCTAAACAAGCACCGCGAGTAATTTCTGAGCAAAATGCCTTTTTAATCACCGAAGCACTAAAGTCCAGTATTTGGGGTGGTGGCCACTGGAACCGGGGTACCGGCTGGAACGGCACGGGCTGGCGAGTACAAAGCTTAGAGCGCCGAGATATTTCAGGCAAAACGGGGACAACCAACGATTCAAAAGATACGTGGTTTACCGGCTACAACCGCCAGATTGTCACCACCTCGTGGGTTGGCTTTGACGATTCAAACCGCAGCCTTGGCCGGGCAACCTGGAATGCTAATTTTGATCGCAATCAAAGCAGTGGTGTTGAAGCTGGGGCGCGTACTGCGTTGCCCGCCTGGCTGGAGTTTATGCGGTTTGCGATGCAAGATATGCCGGTGGATCAGGCTGAAACCCCAGCCGGCATATCATCAGTCCGTATTGATCTGGAAACAGGCTTACTGAGCCGGGCGAATGATCATACCAGCCGCTTCGAATTTTTTGTCCGAGGTACAGAGCCTACTCAGTATGTACAGCCTGGTACGCCTGGTTTCTCATTTGATGACGATGAACCTGCAACAGAATTGCTGGAAATATTTGACTAACCGATACACTTAGCTGAGTACAATAAGCTAAAAAAGCCAGCAGAGATGCTGGCTTTTTTATGCAATAACTTACGAACAGCTATTGCTGAGCAGCAAGCCAGACTTTGGCGTGAGTCAAAGCAGACATCACCTGCGCAGGGCTGGTGCCACCCAGAGCATTGCGGCGCGCCATACCGGCTTCCAGCGTCAGGGCTGGGTAAACATCGTCACGAATCACTGGAGAAACCTGTTGCATCTGCGACAACGTCAATTGCTCAAGTGGTATCTGCTGCTCGGATGCAGTCAGCACCAATTGGCCAGAAAGATGATGGGCATCCCGAAATGGAATGCCTTTACCCACCAAATAATCAGCCAGATCAGTCGCATTACTGTAACCTAGTTCCGCCGCTTGGCGACAGACATCGACCTTTACTGTCAAATGCGGCAATACCGTTGCCAGCACCTGCAACGATTGCTGCCATTGCTGCATCAGATCAAAAAAGCCCTGCTTGTCTTCTTGCATATCCTTGTTGTAAGCCAGCGGCAATCCTTTCAAGACATGTAAAATGGCTACCAATTGTCCCAGGATACGACCGCTCTTGCCGCGAAGCAATTCGAACACATCCGGATTTTTCTTTTGTGGCATCAGGGATGATCCACTACTAATAGCATCACCTAACTTGAAAAAGCCAGCTTCCCCGGAACAGAAAAACACCACATCTTCCGATAAACGAGAGACATGCGTCATGCACAAACTCGCGGCAGCACTAAGCTCAACAACAAAATCACGATCAGAAACTGCATCCAGACTATTGGCGGCGGCACTGTCGAACCCCAGCTCAATAGCCAACCAGTTCCGATCGACCGGCACACCAGTTCCGGCCAAAGCCCCTGCGCCTAGCGGGCAAACATTTAAACGTGCTACCGCATCATCAAGCCGACCGACATCACGCTTCAGCATCTCCACGTAAGCCAATGCCCAATGCGCCACCATCACCGGCTGAGCGCGCTGTAAATGAGTATATCCCGGCATCACGGCATCACCAGCGGCTTCGGCAAAGTTGATCAACGCCTGCACACTGGCCAATAAGCTATGCCGAACCGCTTGCGCCGCATCACGAGCCCACAAACGCAGATCAGTCGCAACCAAATCATTACGGCTTCGCCCCGTATGAAGTTTTCGCGCAACGGCACCCAACTGCTCGGTTAACTGTACTTCAACCCAGCTGTGAATATCTTCTTCACCGCTATCGACTGGCAAGGTAGGATCTTGCTCAAGCTTCAACGCCAGCTTTTGCAATGCCTGCTGCAATTGCTCTGCTTCTTGAGCAGTGATCAAGTTGGCCTCAGCTAAACCTGCCGCCCATACTTTGGATGCAGCAATGTCCTGTTGTGCTAATTGATAATCGAAACCAATGGAGTCATTAAAGGCTTTAAACTCCGCCAGGCTAGCCTCGGTAAAACGTCCGCCCCACATCGCCATTACGGTTACTCCTGTGCTTTTTTATCGGCTGCATGCATCGCACGAATGCGGCTGGCTAAGCTGTACAGACGAATAAAGCCTGCAGCATCCTGCTGGTTGTAGACTTCGTCGTCTTCGAAGGTGGCAAAAGCTTCTGAGTACAGACTATTGACGGAACGGCGCTTCGCCACCGTCACCTGCCCCTTGTAAAGCTTCATCACCACATCACCGGTTAAATCCTTCGCCAAGCTACTCGCTGCAGCCAGCAAAGCATCTTTTAGTGGCGTAAACCAGCGACCATCGTAGACCAGTTGCGCAAACTGCAGGGCAATGTCTTCCCGGTAATTCAATGAGCTGCGATCATAAACCAAAGCTTCTAAGCCTTTCAGACCCGCCAGCATAATGGTACCACCCGGTGTTTCATAACAACCGCGTGATTTCATGCCCACCAAACGGTTCTCTACAATATCAATGCGGCCGACACCATGCTCAGCACCCAGCTCATTGAGTAATGTCAGAGCCTCTACGGGGTTCATAGCATGCCCGTTGATTTTAGTGAGCTCCCCTGCCTCAAAAGACAACTCAACATAGACGGGATGATCCGGTGCTTGCTCTGGTGATTTGGTCCAGGTCCAGACTTGCTCCGACGGCTCACACCATGGATCTTCCAGCTCACCACCTTCATGCGAGATATGCCATAAGTTCGCATCACGGCTGTAAATTTTAGTGGCCGACGATGTGGTCGGTATATTTTTTTCTGCCAGGTAATCCAACAACGATTGTCGTGAACTAAAGTCCCATTCGCGCCAGGGCGCAATCACTTTCAGTTGAGGCGCCAGTGCCGCAAAAGCACTTTCAAAACGAACCTGATCATTGCCTTTACCAGTGCAACCATGACTGAGGGCATCCGCGCCTACTTTTAACGCCAGTTCCACCTGAGCTCGTGCAATCACGGGTCGCGCCATCGAGGTACCCAGCAAATACTGGCCCTCATACACAGCTCCGGTTTTCAGCGTTGGGTACACCACTTCCTGCATCAGTTGTTCACGTAAGTCCACTACATAGCAGCTGGAAGCACCCGAAGCGATGGCTTTCTCTTCCACCCCAACCAGTTCATCGTCCCCTTGGCCGACATTGGCAACAAAAGCGACCACTTCACACTGATAATTTTCTTTCAACCACGGCACAATCGCCGACGTATCTAAACCACCGGAATAGGCTAAAACAACCTTCTTTACACTCATTGGGACCTTATGCATTGTGACCTCATGCCAAAAGTTGGACCAGCACGGCATTTTGCACGTGCATTCTGTTTTCTGCTTGTTGTAACACCAGTGATGCGTCGCTATCAAGCACTTCGCTGGTTACTTCTTGCCCTCGATGCGCTGGCAAGCAATGCATCAGATAAGGGACAGACAAACGTTGCAACAATTCGGTTGATACCTGATAAGCCGAAAAACGGCGCATCAGCTCCGCTGGGTCGGCTTGATCGCCCATCGATAACCAGGTATCGGTATACAGTGCTTGAGCGCCAGCCGCAGCCGACAACTCATGACTAAGCTGGATGCTTCCTCCCGTGCTTGCAGCAATCTTTAAAGCTCGCTGCAGTTCATGCCCATCCGGGCCGAAGTTTGGCGGCGTAATAATCACCAGATCCATACCGCAGAGCGCAGCACCAAGCATCAGTGAATGACAAACATTATTGCCATCGCCAACATAAGCTAGCTTAACCGTCGCTAAATCGCCACATTGCTCATGCAGTGTCAACAAATCAGCCAAAGCCTGACAAGGATGATACAAGTCACTGAGTGCATTCACTACAGGAATACCGCTACTGGCAGCGAGTTTCTCTAGTGTCTTCTGCTCATAGACCCGGGCAACAATGGCATCAGTCCAACACGCTAAATTACGGCCAAAATCTTCTACACTCTCACGTTGGCCAATGGCACCATTTTGCTGATCCAGATAGACACTATGACCACCTAATTTATGGATGCCTACATCAAAGCTGACACGGGTGCGCAACGATGGTTTTTCAAATAACAACGCGATACTTTTTCCGGCCAGAGCTTGCTGGTACAGCTGAGGCTGGTGCTTAATCTGTAATGCAAGCTGCAACAACTGATGCAACTGCTCTGGTTGCAACTGGTGCAACGACAATAACTGGTTCATCGGTTTCATAGGTGCACTCAATCCCTTTATTTCACGGAGATACGGGTACCAACCGCATCTCCGGTTACCAAAGCCAACAGAGCGTCCGGCTGCTGCCAACCCGCGACGATAATGCTATCGTTTAGTACTTTGGCCGTATCTAATGCAGCATCCAGCTTGACCTTCATGCCGCCTTGAATCTCGCCATTGCTTACCATTTCAGCAGCCTGAACACTGCTCAACTCAGCCACTACATTACCGTGACTGTCTAAAACCCCGGCAACATCGGTCAGCAATACCAGCTGCCCATGAAGCAGTTGACATAATGCTGCGGCAGCTAAATCGGCATTTATGTTCAATAATTGGCCAGCCTCATCATGACCAATAGAGCTGACTACCGGCGTCCAGTCTGCAGCGAGCAGCTGCTGCAATAAAGCAGGATCAGCCGGCACTGGGTGAGCAACGGCTCCGAGCCGGGAATTTCGTTGAAAATGGCAACTGCCTCCAGCGGCCAAGGTTAAGCCAACCGGGCGTAAACCTGCCGTATCGGCCAGACCAACCAGCTCAGCATTAACGGCGCCCGCCAGCGCACCACAAATCACCGGCATTTGCTCAGGCGGTGAAACGCGCTGGCCATCCAGTTTTTCTGTGGTAAAACCAAATTGCTGTAACCACTGATCAACCTGAGCACCACCGCCATGCACCAGCAACAAAGGCCGCTGCCGCTTTAACTGACGACAGATCTGCAACAAGGCAGTTAATGCTGAAGGATCCTGCAATAAGCGGCCGCCCAGCTTCAGCACTAAAGTTCGTGAATCACTCATAAGGATCACCTGCTAACAGACCTGAAGTTTCAGACCATTGATACTTTAAATTAGCCAGTTGTATGGCTTGCGCTGCCGCCCCTTTTAATAAGTTATCGATGGCGGCGACAATCACCAACTGCTGCCCCTGCTGCTGCCAGAAAAGATCGCAAAATGGGGTACCAGCGACATCAGCAACATTGGGGGATCTATTCAGCAAACGAACCAGAGGTTTGTGCTGATAACTATGCTGAAAAGCCGCATCGACCTGCGCCTTAGACACATTTTCTGCCAAGGTCACCACGATGGTCGCCAAAATACCCCGTTTAAAATTACCCAGATGTGGAGTAAAAACTACCGAGCGCCCAAGGCACTGCTCAATTTCGGGCCGATGTCGATGCGAAAAAAAGCCGTAGGCAGCCAAACCGACTTCACAAAACGATGTCGATAAGCTTGCTTTACGTCCGGCTCCCGACACCCCACTTACTGCGCTAATGACTGGTACCGAATACTCAGCCAGCAACTGTTGTTTAACCAGTGGCAGCAAGGCCAATGAGGACGCGGTTGGGTAACAGCCCGCCACCGCAAATAACGATTGCTCTAACTCATCTTGAGTGATCCATTCAGCCAAGCCATAAGGCGCTGAGACCAAATACGCTGGATGCTGGTGCTGGTAACCATAAAACTCTGGGTACAGAGCCGGATTTTTTAGCCGAAAGGCACCCGATAAATCAAAGACGGTTAAACCAGCCTGCACTAGTTTAGGCGCCAGTTGCTCACTGGCTTCATGCGGTAACGCCAGAAAAGCCACATCGGCTCTCTGTGCCAGATCCGTTAACTCGCTATCTCGCCAGGGTTCAACCAACAGGTCGACTTGTTGCTGAAACCGAGGATACAAGCTGGAAAAAGGTTCAGCTGTGCGCCCTTCGGATGCATAAGCAGCCACTAGCTGCATGGAGGGGTGTTGACTGAGTAAACGCACCAACTCTGCACCACTGTAACCAGCCGCACCCAGCACGATAGCCCGCTTTTTAACCGATATAGAAGAAGTGCTCTGTGACATGAAAAATATTCCGCTAAGTACAAGCGGCTAGTCTACGCAGGAGCACAAGGAAAAACAAGAATTTTTATGCTGATTTTGTGAATTTATATCCATATACCAGAAAGACTTTTCAATCACCCTGGCAGGAGTAGATGACCCGGTTATGGCAACCAAGCTCATCCACTTCCAATGGCTATATCGCCGAGTCACCTCAGGCTGTTTGTGCAGACTGAACCTGAGGACGTACTCCCAACATGTGGCAAATAGCATAACTCAGTTCACTTCGGTTGAGGGTGTAAAAGTGAAATTGATCGATGCCCTCCCGGCTCAGCACCTTAACCATTTCCATGGCAATATTAGCAGCCACCAGATTACGGGTCGTCGGGTCATGATCCAACCCTTCGTACGCCTTATGCATCCAGTTGGGCACGGCAACATTGGTTAGGTTGGCAAACTTAATCAGTTGCTGAAAGTTGGTGACCGGCAGTATGCCTGGAATGATGTCCACGTCGATGCCAATGGCCGCACAACGATCGCGGTAGCGCAGAAACTTCTCTACATCAAAGAAAAACTGGGTAATCGCTCGTGAAGCGCCTGCATCAACTTTGCGTTTCAAATTTAATAAATCAAATTGCGCATTCGGTGCTTCCGGGTGCACCTCTGGATATGCTGCGACCGAGATATCAAAGTCGGCCACCGAACGAAGAATCTCAACCAGATCTGAAGCATACAACGCAGGCTTCTCTGTCGCACTTGGTGGCAAATCGCCTCGTAATGCAACGATATGGCGGATACCGCTATTCCAGTAGTCACGGGCAATCGACTTTAACTCATCGACCGATGCATCCACACAGGTTAAATGTGGCGCTGCAATCAAGCCAGTACGCTGCTTGATGGATTTAATGATGTCATGGGTACGATCACGCTCGCCAGAGTTGGCACCATAAGTGACCGACACAAAGCTTGGAGCCACAGGAGCTAACCGCTCAATCGACTGCCACAGTGTCTGTTCCATCTGTTCTGTTTTTGGTGGGAAAAACTCGAAACTGACCTTCGCCTTCCCTTGAACATCGTGCAAATTACGATTGATTGCTTCTAAAAATTGCGCATGAGCAAATGACATGTTACGACTGCCTCTCGAGTAATAATTCGGTTTGAGTACATGGCTTTTCTACCACGAACTGACGCACTAAATGCGCTAAATCAGCGTGAACGCCACCAGCAGTGACCGTGCGTCCAGCGCCAGGCCCTTGGATCACCAAGCCAGTGTCCTGATACCACTCTGAGTGGATGACAAAAATATTGTCGCAAGGCTGAATACCGGCAAGTGCATTATCTGCCGACACGGCCACCAGCTTTACCTCAGCGCGTACACCGGCTGCCGTGATTTCTAGCTCACCGGTATAACGAAGCACCTGTTGTTGTTGCTGAGCCTGTTGCACGGTAGCTTGCATTAGCGCATCAAAATCAGCACGTTGTTGCCAAAAAGCATCCCAACTAGCACCTGCCATTGTTTCAGGCAACAACGGCGTCAACTTGATGTGTTCAAGATCCAACGACAAACCAAGCTCGCGCGCCAACACTAACAACTTGCGCTGGACATCACGACCGGATAAGTCTTCCCGTGGGTCCGGCTCGGTATAGCCTAGCTCCTTCGCTTGCAACAATAACTCTGAAAAGGGAGTACTGCCATCATACTTACAGAGCAACCAAGATAAAGTACCCGAAAAAATGCCACTGATCCGCTGAATACGATCACCGCAGCTGAGCAATTCCTGAATAGTTCGCTGCACCGGTAAACCTGCCCCAACCGTCGTATTACTCAACCATTGCAGCTGATGGTCAGCCAACTGCTGAACTATCGCCTGATACTGCGACTGCGGTAAGGTAACCCCTTGTTTATTTGCACTAATGATATGACAACCTGCAGTAATAAACTCAGGGTAACGTTCAGCCAATTGCTGACTGGGCGTTAAATCAATCAATACCTTGGGGCTATCGAGTTGCGCAATATATGCCAGTAGTGCTTGATGCTGCAGAGGCTCCGCCTGTTGCAATATTCCTTCGACGTCCAACGACTCCAATTCGGGTGCAAATAGCATCTGTCTGGAATTGAACAATGCCGCAACCTCTAATCTGGCTTTTATGCCAATTTTTTGCTGGTGGCCAGGCAGTAACTTTAGAAACTCAGCACCGACATTACCGGTCCCGGCCACGATGATTTGAATGCTTGGTCGGGGCTGCGTACAGCAATCATGTAATTCAGATAGACTCATGGTCGATAACTCCGTGTCAAACAGCCAAATGGCTAACACCTTTGTTTGATACACATGCAGTGGCTGCAATGCATGGATGCATGCTTGTACATCCGCAGGCAAATCCTCGCGCTGTGCCTGCTTTGGTTTCAACCAGGCCACCGCGTAATAAGGCTGGGTATCGTGGACGGCATGCACATCCAACTCAGCCAGCAATTGCACCGCTTTGCTTGCAACGGCCTGAGGAACGAGCCACAGATGTCCTTCCGCCGTATGCGATAGCTCAATAACCGGCTGATGCAACTCACGCGCCAACCAGTCTGCATCATAGCCATGGGTATCATGCACGCTTAGCAACACGACCTTTGACAAATCCGTGACGAAGCTGGCGGTACAATCTTGCTGTGGCACGATCTGGCAACCAGAGCGTTCAGGTTGAAAACTGGAGCGCACTTCTAACCGGGTCTGGCTGTTTTGCAGCGGCGCCAGCGTCCTGGCATGCAGCACTGGGTTGCCTAACTGAGCCAGTAAACAGGCTTGACGCCAACTCACTTGTCGATAAGGAATTGCGGCCGTCAAACGGCGGGGATCGCCGCTATAGATCGCATCAACATCCGTCCAGATATGGACCTGTTCGGCTTGGATTAGCCGTCCTAAAATAGTGGCAGAATAATCACTGCCATTGCGCCCTAAGGTTAAGCTATTTCCTGCAGGGTCACGAGCAATAAAGCCAGTGACGATTTGGATGCCATTGCCTCGTTGAGCTTGTAAGCGTTGTTCTGATTCATCCCAACGAATTTGATGGTGTTCTACTGTCAAGAAATGGCGACTATCGAGCCAGTCAGCACCCACGCCAAGCTGGCGCAATAAACGGCTGAGCAATAAGGCCGATAACGACTCGCCAAGTGCCAGTGCATCGACCTGTTGGCCTGTTTGTATCTGCGTGGGCAATGCTGCTAACCACGACTGTAACTGAGCTAACACTTCATCCGCCCATGCACCGGTTAAAGTATTCATCACCAGTTGTTGCAGACTTTGACCAAGTTGCTCAATGGCGCGTGATAAAGCAGAAGGAGAATCGGCTAATTCAAGCAAAGCACAAAGTTGATCGGTTGTTTTACCGGGCGCAGACACCACCACCCAACACTCCGATAGTTGCTGCTGTTTGATAATGGCAGCTACGGCCTTAAAACGGCTCGCATCCGCCAAGCTGGTACCACCAAATTTATGCACTTGGCTACCAGCAGGCCAATAGTGTCGTGGTTGTAGTTGAGTTGTCATCTGTTCACCATAAAGCAGTTAATGCCGGATTCAAGCGGCATTCGGCCGAGTCAGCATGGTCGCTTGATGGGCTGGCGGCTGTCGTCCCTGGCTTGTGATCGGCAGCATCCGACGCGTTCGTGTTGACAGAGGCCGCTAATTGCTGAAAAGCAGCATCTAAATCAGCCAATAAGTCATCAATGGCTTCAATACCAACGGACAAACGCAGTAATGTCGGACCTATACCTGCCACCTGCTGAGCTTCTGCACTCATGGATGCGTGCGTCATGCTACCTGGATGACAAATTAAGCTTTCAATACCACCCAAGGATTGCGCCAGAGTAAAGCATTGCAACGCATCGAGGAATACCGGCAACTGAGCAGGTTCAACCGCCAAGTCAAAACTTAGCATGGCGCCAAACCCTTGCTGTTGCTGCCTGGCAATCGCATGCCCGGGGTGATCAACCAGACCAGGGTAATACACCTTGCTCACCAAAGGCTGTTGCTGCAAATAAGCCACCACCTGCTCTGCGTTGCGCTGATGTTGTTGCATTCTGGGTAACAAGGTTCGCAGCCCACGCAAGGTTAAGTACGCATCAAACGCGCCACCAGTGATACCCAGACAGTTGGCCCACCATTTAAGTTCATCACCGAGCGTTTGATCGGCGCAAATTAAAGCACCTGCTACCACATCACTATGACCATTAATGTATTTGGTGGTTGAATGCACCACGATATCGGCGCCTAACGCCAAAGGCTGCTGCAATAAAGGTGATAAAAAGGTGTTATCCACCACTACAAGCGCGCTCAGTTGCTTCGCAAGCACGCAGGCAGCTTTAATATCGGTGATCTGCAACAGTGGGTTGCTTGGCGTTTCCAACCAAATCATCGCGGGCTTAATCGCCTGAATACGCTGCTGCCAGTCCGGTTGCTGAAAGTTGATAATTTCCAGTTTAAAACTACGCTTACGCTCAGCCAGATTGGTAAACAATCGATAGCTACCACCATAACAATCATGCGGTATCACCAGAGTATCTTCTGGCGTCAACAACTGCAGTGCGAGCACACAAGCCGACATGCCTGTATTTGTGACAATCGCCTTGCTCCCCCCTTCAAGCTCAGCCAAGGCTTCAGCTAACAGATCTCGTGTTGGATTGTTGGAACGGCTGTAATCGTATGGGCCAGCTTGCCCTAACGCTTTTAAACGATAGGTCGTCGTCAGATACAACGGTGGAGTCACGGCTTCATGTGCAGTATCTTGTGCAATACCCGCTCTGGCAGCAATGGTAGCAAATTGACGTTGTGTCATGACAGACCTCATAATTACACTTAGATGTTTAGACGTCTAAAAGTATAACCAGATAAGCGGCGATGTCAAAACTTTTCTCTGGTAAGCTTCGTATAAGCGAGTTATTTCTGTACCACTATTTGACTGTGGGTCAGAAAGAGTTAAAATTTCGGCACTTGCTGTCACCAAGGCGCTATGGATTTCTTTATTGGTGATTCAGCACTCGACAACAACAACTACAAGGTATTGTTATGGCTAAATGGAATGGTGAGTACATTCATCCCTATGCAGAGCACGGTAAAAAATCAGAACAAGTAAAAAAAATTACCGTATCTATCCCTTTGAATGTATTAAAAGTTTTAACCGATGAGCGTACGCGTCGTCAGGTCAACAACCTGCGTCATGCTACCAATAGTGAGCTGCTGTGCGAAGCCTTTTTGCATGCATTTACTGGCCAGCCATTGCCAACTGATGAGGATCTACGCAAAGACAGCCCTCACCAAATCCCGCAAGAGGTCCGTGACATTCTGACTCAAATGGGTAAACCTATCCCAGTAATCATCGAAGCCGATGATGCAGAAGAATAAATCAGCCTTAAAGTGGCAATAAAAAACATAAAAAACCGCAGTGTTTAAAGCCACTGCGGTTTTTTGTCTTGACAGCAAAGCTTGATTTAATGCGCCGTTCTACACGTCAGCACGTTTAATTCTGGCCACTCCTGATGCAATCGCCGCATCTGACACCGCTTTTGAGACCCGAGGTAACAACCGTGGATCCATCGGTTTTGGAATAATGTACTCAGGACCAAACACCAGTGAGCTTACCTCTGCCGCTTTCAACACCGACTCTGGTACTGGCTCCTTGGCAATGCTTCGAATGGCATGCACCGCAGCAATTTTCATCTCATCATTAATTTCACTGGCGCGCACATCCAGAGCACCGCGGAAAATAAATGGAAAGCACAATACATTATTGACCTGGTTAGGGTAATCAGAACGCCCTGTGGCCATAATAATATCCTTACGGGTGGCGTGAGCCAGTTCAGGTTTAATTTCCGGATCCGGGTTGGAACAAGCAAAAATTACGGGCTTTTCTGCCATCAACTTTAATGCTTCTGGCGGTAAGACATCAGGCCCTGATACTCCAACAAAAACATCAGCACCTTGCAACGCATCTTCCAGTGTCCGTTTATCGGTATTGTTAGCAAAGAGCTGCTTGTATTCGTTCAAATCGTCTCGACGGGTATGGATCACGCCTTTACGGTCCAGCATATAAATATACTCGCGCTTGGCACCACACTTGATCAGTAGTTCCATACAGGCGATAGCTGCAGCCCCTGCTCCCATGCACACGATAGTGGCATCGGCAATATCTTTGCCCTGAATTTCTAATGCATTCAACATACCTGCGGCGGTAACAATGGCCGTACCATGCTGATCGTCATGAAAGACAGGGATGTTACAGCGTTTAATCAGCTCTTTCTCGATTTCAAAACATTCTGGTGCTTTGATATCTTCTAAATTGATCCCGCCGAAGGTATCAGCAATATTGGCGACCGTATTGATAAATTCTTCAGTGGTGCGGTGGCTCACTTCAATATCAATCGAATCAAGGTTAGCAAAGCGCTTAAACAATAAGGCCTTACCTTCCATCACTGGCTTAGACGCCATAGGGCCAAGGTTACCCAACCCTAAAATGGCCGTGCCATTAGAGATCACTGCTACTAAGTTTCCTTTGGCCGTGTATTTATAGACATCATCCGGATTTTCAGCAATGCAGCGTACTGGCTCAGCAACGCCTGGGCTGTATGCCAGCGCTAAGTCGCGAACCGTTTCAGCTGGTTTGCTGATTTCAATGCTGATTTTTCCTGGGGTAGGTTCAGCGTGGTATTTGAGTGCTTGCTCTCTAAAATCGGACATGATGTTCAGTTCCTAAACAGTTGTAGGGTGCAAAAATGTTCACTATCGGCTATGTATGGCGGGACTGCAAAACGGTACTTTGTTGTATGGTATTTTATAGGGAGTCGCCACAGAAGAGTATCTCTGTCACGCACCTCGTACCAGTGCAAACCTTACCCATTAGATTAGTATATATACTCTAGAAGTAAAGCCATCCAAAACTGTTATAGCAAGTTTTACTGCCGACGCCAAGCACCCCAGACACGACAACGTTTGGCGAGTACCATAAGATGCAAAACGACTGAATGAAGATGCAGTTCAAACTAAAGAAAAACCAGAGTCTATAAGACTAGCGCTCTGGTTTGGGTGCATAAAACTTTTTTTTCATCAATCAAAGGTAGGTTCACTTTCTTCGACCCGAAAAAAGCGGATAGCTAGTGGATAGTTTTTGACGATACCCTCTTTTGCTTTCAAAGCACCTATAATGGTAAATACAATGGAGCATATAACAAGAGCAAATAACATTGGAATGCCGATCAGAATCATCGTTAGTGTCAAAGCGATAAAGAAATACACCAACACACTTAAAACCCAATTGAAAATGACCTTGCCTTGCTGATCGATGTAGTCATCATCTTTTTTCAGTATCCACATCACTAAAGGCAGGACCCAACCCAAAAAAGGTAGTATAAAGGCACAAAACTGAGCTAAGTGCATCAACATGGAGTAATTATAGCTATTCTCCATGATCTGCTCGAAACTAGTTGTTGGTTGGTTAAGCAGCTTTTGCTTTTGCTCAGTAAACTCCTGCTCCGTTAAAATACCCTTTTCTTTTAATGCATTTAACTTTTCAAGCTTGTCTAGATCCATGGCAGTATCCTCGCAGCAATCAGGCTAGCTACCACGTTAACCAATCACCAGATAAACAGCAACTAAAAGTTAACGTTCCCAATAGGCCTCTTCCAGACTATCTTCGCGCTCAGGCAAGCCTCTACTCAGTCGTGAGGCATATTGCACTAAGATTTCATAGCTCACCCGGTTGGCGTACTTACAGATCTGGGCAAAGGAGGAGTAACAAAGATAAGGCAGTTCATGCTTGCTGGACAGTGGTTGTAGCTGTCGGTGGTGGTGGTTGGCAGCCATATCGTGCAGTACAGCAGCCAGTGCCCCGTCACCTGCACCATTGGTATTCGCGATACGCTCAGGGCCACCCATGTAGGGATCAATGTGCGAATAAACCTTCACCGGTTGCTGACAATCGCGTCGCAGCATGGGCCGGCTGAACTCATAGCGATTAAAGTCGGCTAATGCCCCTGATTTAATAGGATGCGTGGTCTCACGTTGCACCGAAGCATCGGTATAACCACACAAGTAAAGCCCCTCAGCTCCTGCGGTAATCAGCACCATATCAACCCAATCCAGAATTTTCTCTGCCGCCAGCAAAGGCTCAGACAATCCGGTCAGGGCTTCCGCTTCCTGTTCGTTCATCGCTAAAATTTGAATATGATGTTCAGCCGTCTGCTGAATGGTCGTTCGTAACTCTTCGACCAGATGTCGGGTGCCCAAACTCATCACTACCGGCACCTGCTGTTGATTCGCAAGCTCTAAACTATGCTGCATAGCAGCAATGATGGGTTGGCCAGTGGCTCGAAGCGGATAAGCACTCAGCACCAAAGCAGATGCATTGGTCACCAAATCGGCCGGAATAGACGTCTGCGTCAATTGATCCATGTCACCGGGATCAATCACAAAGGTACGCTCGCCATCAGGCGTGATCAGCGTGATCCCACGGCCAATGTCGCCTGCCACGCCATGCAAATGATTCAGATCGACTTTGCTGCTGGTATGACATAAATAATGATAGGCTGGTGAGCCCAAAGTAATATTGGCCGACATCACACCCAGCAATACCGACTTGTCATCGGCCAAAACTGAGTAGTTGTGAATAGTATTACCAATGGTGCCACCAGCAAAATGATCAGAAATCGCCTGACAATGCAGTAATTCCTGATAAATGGCATCAGCCTGCTGATGCTCAACCAAATTGGATAACCCTTTGCCGATACCATAGCGCTGCAAAAACTCATCACTGACTTTGGCCACGACATCAACAATAACTTGATCCAGACCGACCACATAGGTATCCAGTGCTGGATCTACCTCAAATCGAGGTAACTCAGGCTTAGGAGCAGATACCGGGAAATAGTGTTTTATTTTTCGATGGCCTGGAAACTTCATCCGTTGACTCAACTCTGCCGCTGACAAAAAGGGCGCTAGTGTACTCGATTGTCAGTATTCAAGCCACTTGTTCACGCTGGAATAGCAGCTCAGTATCACTGGAAGCCTCTTCATTGATGCAATAACCAGCGCGATCAAATGCTTTTAACTGCGATACCGAGCTGACTTGATGTTCAATCACATAGCGTGCCATCAAACCACGGGCCTTTTTGGCATAAAAGCTAATGATTTTATAGCGATCATTTTTCCAATCTTTAAACTGCACGTTAATCACTGTGCCATTCAGCTTCGCAGGCTTGACCGCTTTAAAGTACTCCTGTGAAGCCAAATTCAGTAACAGGTCAGTATTCAATACATCCAGTTGCTGATTCAAATGATCGGTAATGCGCTCTTGCCAGAACTCATACAGGTTTTTTCCCGCAGCAGTCTCCAGGCGGGTGCCCATTTCCAGCCGATAGGCCTGCATTAAATCCAGCGGTCGGAGCACACCATACAAGCCGCTTAAAATCCGTAAATGCTGTTGCGCGTAATGCAACTCATCGGCAGACAAGCTGGCAGCATCGAGTCCCTGATAGACATCGCCATTAAACGCATAGAGTGCTGCGCTGGCATTATCGGGCGTAAAAGGCAGCTGCCAGTCACTAAAGCGGGCGGCATTTAAGCCAGCTAATTTATCACTCAGCTTCATTAGCTTAGCAATATCCAACGGCGTCAATTCGCGACACACCTCGATCAATTGTTCACTTTGAGGCAATAAATCCGCCTGAGTGTAATCGGTAACTGGCGCCTTGCGCTCCATATCTAGATCTTTTGCCGGGGAAATCACCATTAACATTATTATCTGTCCTTCCGATAAAAAAGAGGATTTAACTTGCTGAATTTGCAGTGCTGCCATTTAACTGTGGCAATTTATAGGGCACCGCCAGTTTCTGATACACCGAAACAAAGCGCTGCTGATTTGCACCTTGTAATGTCGCAGATTGCAGCAGTTGGGCGATAAGTAACACCGCATGTTGCAGACTACTGGCATAGGGTAACTGTGCCAGCGTTTGCCATAAGCTCAAGGCTAAACTCATATTAGCTGGCATGTACAAAAAGCTTTGCCATAACCGACTAAAAGCATGGTTATACGCTTGCTGTCGATAATCATCTTGCCCTTTTTGCATCTGTTGTTTTATTTTCTGACGCAGAACCTTACCTTGCTGCATAGCATGCTGACTGTACTGCTGTTGCAAGGCGCCTATCAATGAGGGATCGACTCTAGCCTGCGTAAGTTGTTGCAATACTAGTTCGTGCTGCTTCGTGTCGCCAAGCGCCAGCTGCAACATTGCCAAGTCCATCACAGCTTCCATCGGTAGTTGTGCTAAATGTTCTGGTGTTGCCGATGCAACCGCTTGCTGTGCCGGTACCGGATCGCCTTGCAACACAGCAATTCTGGCTTGTAGCCATTGCAGCTCAAGCTGAAGCTCATCCGTTTGGAAGCGCTTGGGCAGCTGCTGCAGGCACTCTTCCGCTTTAGACAGTTGCTGACCAGGTTGTAATGATTTGCTTTGCTGTAAGTGTGTTAGCCACAGCCGGGCTGGGTTTAAATAATGCTGAGCAGAATCCAATGAACTGTAACGAACCTGCTGGCTTATTTTCGTCCAGCCTCGTATCGCATCATCCACTTGACCGCAGAGCGTATGTATATAAGTTTGCACTTGCATGGCAAGTGCCTGACGAGGCAAAGCACGACCTAATTCGTAGCTCACTTCTAATGCTTGCGCTGTATTATTTTGCTGTAGATACAGCCGGATTAGCCAATCCAATGCTTCAGAGCGAGTGTCTTCTTGCTTACTCAGCTCAAGCAAGCTGTACTCGGCTTCATCCAACTGTCCTGCTTGCATACTGGCAATGGCCAACCCTAATGCAGCCCAGCTCAACTGACGTTTTTGTAAAATTTGTTGATACAGTTTGGTAGCTTTGTCTGGCTGATGGTGTTGCAACAATAACTCCCCTTTCAAGCGAAGCGCATGCAACGCATGAAGCGGACTATCTTTGACCAACTGCTCACTCAACTCAATCGCTTGCTCAGGCTGGCGTTGTTGAATGGCCTGATAGACCTTACGAAACGCCATCCGCTGTTGCACCGCCCGGGCCAATCGCTTCTCTAGCGTCATGTAAGTGAAAGGTTTAAGTATAAAACAATCCGGTTGCCGCTCCAGCATCCCTAATACCGGCATGCGAATGGATTCTGCACTGATCAACGTTACGCAACAATTTAACTTAATCAACTCCCGCTTTTTAAGCTCACTAAAGAGCTGAAACCCATCCAGTCCATCACCTAACTGAAAGTCAGCTACAATAAAATCAAACGAGTGTAATTCTGCCTTACTAATGGCAGCGCTGGCATCGGATACAACAGTAATGTGTTCGAAACCTATCTGTTGTAACATGCCACGAATGGAAGCTCTGACCGGCTCACAATCGTCGACCAATAAGATTCGTTTACTTTGATAAAAACTGCTTTGGAAAATCATGGACATCCTGTGTAACGTTTCCAGGCTAAGGTTATCGATTCACGCCTTTGTACTGTTATGGCACTATAGTTAGTTCAGTCTGGCCGTGCAATCAGTTTACTCACCGCCATTCTTGGAATGCTGCAGGAATAATGTTGTAATTTTCCTACATTTATTTATGATAAACGCTGAAAAAATGATTATTCGGCATATTTGATGGTAATTAAACAATATGAGCACACTACTTGAACAGTTAAAAGCAGTTACTACCGTAGTTGCCGACACCGGCGACCTGGCATCAATCGCTCAATTTCGTCCTGTTGATGCTACCACCAATCCATCACTGTTGTTAAATGCCAGTCAGCAAGAGTTTAGCAAAGACCTGCTGGCATCAGCAATCAACTATGCGCAGCAGCATGCAGAATCGAATCAGCAAATCGCATTAGCATCTGATAAGTTTGCTGTTGAAGTGGGTACCGCCATCAGCAAGCTGGTACCTGGGCGAGTTTCAACTGAAGTAGATGCTCGCTTATCCTTTGACCGTGATGCCACTATTGCCAAAGCACGGCAATTGATCGCCATGTACCGCGAAAATGGTATTGGCGCTGATCGTGTACTGATTAAAATTGCATCGACCTGGGAAGGTATTCAGGCAGCACGTGTGCTGGAACAAGAAGGCATTCAGTGCAACCTGACATTACTATTTCACAAAGCACAGGCCATCGCATGTGCAGAAGCCAATGCGTATCTGATTTCTCCTTTTGTCGGACGCATTCTCGATTGGTATAAAGCACACACTGGCGAGGATTACACGGCGGAAACCGATCCCGGAGTGTTGTCAGTACGAGATATTTATCGCTACTACAAAGATCATGGCTATAAAACCATCGTCATGGGTGCCAGCTTCCGAAACATTGGTGAAGTACTGGCCTTGGCGGGCTGCGATCGCCTAACCATTAGTCCGGCTTTATTGACTGAACTTGAACAGCACGAGAGTAAACTCACTGTACACCTGCATGACCAAGGCGCGACAAAGGCTGTGCCAGCCGTCATGACTGAGGCTGAGTTCCGCTGGGCCATGAATGAAGATGCAATGGCCACCGAAAAACTGGCTGAAGGGATCCGCAAATTTGCAGCCGACCAACGCAAACTTGAACAACTGATCCAATCTCAATTAACGGCTTAATTCAGACGGGTTTATTATACCCAAATGGTTTCACTAAAAGGAGTAAGACAATGAGCCCCCAGTGGTCAGAGCTACAGCAACTGGCAGCACAACCTTTTTCACTTCGTCAGGCATTTGCCGATGATCCTAAGCGTGCTCGTCGTTATCAATTGCAAGCCTGCGGTATTTCATTAGATTACTCCAAAAACCTGATCAATGATCAACGCTGGGCCTCACTGCAGGCACTGGCAAAGCAGAGTGATATCTTACCATTGCGACAACGCATGTTGGCTGGTGAGGCTATCAATCATACCGAGCAACGCAGCGTCGGCCATATGCAATTGCGTTTACCGGATGCAGCCATTAAGCAGCTGACCGATCAAGCCTTAGCTGCTGATATTCTTCGTTGTCGCGATAGGATGACAGCGCTAGTCAATCAATTGCACCAAGGCAGCTACCTCGGGTACACCGGCAAAGCCATCACAGATCTGATTTGGGTGGGGATTGGCGGCTCTTTACTGGGCCCACAAATGACCTGTGAAGCATTACGTCCATTTAGCAAAAGCCCCGTACGGATCCATTTTGCCGGCAACATCGATGGTGCCGTTGTCAGTGATATCTGTCAGGATTTGGATCCTGAAACCAGCCTGGTGGTGGTGGCTTCAAAGTCTTTTGGTACGGAAGAAACCCGGCAGAATGCGTTAAGCCTTCGCCATTGGTTCACACAATCAGGGGCCGATAAAAAAGCGATTGCATTGCACTTTTGGGCAACTAGTTCAAATATCGAGGCCGCTGCTGAGTTTGGCATTCAACCGGAGCATATCCTGCCAATGTGGGATTGGGTTGGAGGCCGCTACTCCATTTGGTCGGCCATAGGTTTGCCCTTGGCTTTGCAATTGGGTATGGCACAATTTAATGCTTTTCTGGCTGGTGCTCATGCTATGGATCAGCACTTCTTAGAGGCCGATTTAGCAACCAGTATGCCAGTGACTTTGGCCTTGCTTGGAGTGTTGTATATCAATGGCATGGGTTGTCAGAGTCAGGCACTACTGCCATACAATCATTATCTGCGCCTGCTGCCATCTTATGTGCAACAACTGGATATGGAAAGCAATGGCAAGCAAGTGGATCATCAAGGCAATCTGCTGCCCTATGCCACCGCTCCGGTCATTTGGGGCGATGCAGGCACCAATGGCCAGCACGCCTACCATCAACTCTTGCATCAAAGCCAGCAGCTGATCCCAGCTGATTTTATTCTGGCGGCCAAACCTCAACATCAGCAGCCAGATCACCAACTTCGACTGGCCGCGCATTGCTTTGCGCAAACACAGGCCCTGATGCAAGGAAAAACCGTTGCTGAAGCGACAGCTGAATGTCTGCAACAAGGCATGACACCGCAACAAGCAGCCACATTAGCACCGCACAAGGCGTCTCCGGGTAATAAACCCAGCAACACGCTCCTGCTGCCCGAACTGTCCCCTTACTATCTGGGAGCTTTGATCGCCTTGTATGAGCATAAAGTATTTTGTCAGGGCGCAATATGGCAGCTCAACTCGTTCGATCAATGGGGTGTTGAGTTAGGTAAGCAGTTATCGGGTCCTATCTACCAAACGTTGAGTAAAAACGAGCATCCCCAGTTTGATAGCTCAACCAACCAACTGATCGCCATCATGCGAGGACATCTGACCAGTCACCAGAATGGCTAAAATGTCATCATACTGTCACGTTTTCGCTTTATTTTTGTCTCTCGCTATGGTACACCTTTGTTGAAAATAACAACAACATCAGAGAGGCAGCTTAAATGGAAAGCTTCGAAGACTTACTGAATATGTTGGAGCGACCAGCGCAAAAAGCCCGTAGCACGGGCAAGCGTAAATGGCGTGAAATTGAAGCCATGAAAGAGCGACAGCGGTTAAAGCGTGAACTGGCCGATATGGACTGGACCATCGAACCAGAACTGGATGACATTGAATTATTTTAACAAAAATGCCCATATCTCACGATGTGGGCATTTTTTGTAAGAGCTAATCCAGGTTAGCTCTGGTTCTAGGTGTCATCTGCCTGGCCTTGTCAAAGTTCACCTATAGCTGGTAGCTGCCAGTCTATGGTGCTTTGCCCGTGGGCTACCAGAGCGGCATTGGTATCACGAAAGTGATTGCAACCAATAAAACCGCGATGGGCAGATAATGGCGATGGATGTGGTGCCGTCAATATCGTATGTTTAGTGGCGTCGATCAACCGGGCTTTGCGGCCAGCATGCGCGCCCCACAGCAAGAAGACCACATGTTCAGCCTGCTGGCTAACAGCAGTAATGACCTGATCGGTAAATTGCTCCCAGCCTAGATCACGGTGCGAGTTGGCTTGATTAGCCACCACAGATAAAGCGGTATTCAACAACAGTACCCCCTGCTCTGCCCATGCTTGCAAACAACCATGCTTAGGTGGCTGAAAGCCGCTGTACTCCTGCGCCAGCTCTTTGTACATATTACGTAGCGATGGCGGGATCGCCACGCCAGGCCGGACCGAAAAAGCCAGGCCATGCGCCTGATTGGGCCCATGGTAAGGATCTTGCCCCAACAGCACGACTTTCAACTGCGAAAAAGGCGTGAACTTGAACGCATTAAACATCTCGCTATCAGCTGGGTAGATCACCTGCCCAGCTGCTCGGTCTTGCTTAATTTGTGCAAGAATGCGTTGAAAGTAAGGCTGCTGCTTTTCAGCACCTATCACCTGCTGCCAATCAAGCATGGGAATCCAACGTTTGCAGGACCTGCGCTAATGCGGAGAAATCTGCCGCGATATCAATGCTCAGACTGGTCTCTCCCTGGCATTTGGCCAATACTGGCGGCAATGCAATCGGGCAGCCTAAAATATTCTCCACTTGCTCTTTAAACTTAGCCGGATGCGCCGTACCAAGAAAAATTCCTACTTCATCAGGTTGCAAGCTTCGCTTTAACGCTTTATAGGCAACGGCGGCATGAGGCTCACTGACATAGCCATCTGCTGCCAGTTGGCGCATGCCCAGCTGCGTATCATCTTCATCCACAGCAACCGCTTCCAGCTCAGCCCGCGAAATCACGCCCTGCTGTAATAACGCTTCGACGCGAGGCCAATTATTTGGAGAACTGATATCCATCGCATTCGACAATGTCGCTTGTGTCAGGTTGGGTTGCCAGGCACCATCACGCCAATAACGTGGCACCGTATCATTGATGTTGGTTGCAGCCACCATTCGCTTAAAAGGCAAGCCCATGGCTTTGGCAATTAACCCGGCAGTGACATTGCCAAAGTTACCGCTCGGCACGGCAAACACCACATCCTTGCGCCGCTCTGCTGGTACCTGAGCCATTGCTTCAAAGTAATAACAGACCTGTGCCAACAAACGGCTGATATTGATCGAATTGGCCGAATTGATATTCAACTGCTTCACCAGAGCTTGATTATCAAATACCTGTTTCACCAGTGCCTGACATTGATCAAAGTCACCATCTACCGCTAGCGTAGTAATGTTCTCACCCAAGGTGGAAAACAGCTTTTCCTGCAAGCTACTGATTTTTCCCTTAGGGTAAAGGATCACAACTTGAACACCGGGCTGACGGTAAAAGGCCTGCGCCACTGCAGCGCCGGTATCGCCTGAAGTTGCCGTAACAATGGTCACTCGCTCTTGTTGCTGCGCTTTGGCCAGCGCCTGCGCCATAAAACGAGCACCAAAATCTTTAAATGCTAACGTTGGGCCATGGAATAACTCGAGACAATACAGCTCCCCTTTCACCCGCTGCAAAGGCGCAGGAAAGGTAAACGCCTGATCGATCATCTGCTGAATCTGTGTTAGCGGCAATTCATCGCCAAATAACGCGTGCATAATCCTGGTACTACGCTCCACCAGAGGCAGTGCTAACAAAGTATCACAATCCAACTGAGGCCAGTGCGTTGGGAAAAATAAGCCTTGCTGCTGGCCCAAACCAGTACGAACGGCTTCAAGAAATTGAACTTGTTCCTCAGGAACTTTTAAATTAACTAACTGCATGGGTTTCATCCTTTAGCACTTGTGCGCCATTCGGGGATAATCGACAAATATGCGTCATGGCATCCTGATTTTTGGCATAATTCATAGCCAGATAGCGTGCAGCATCTTCTGCTTGAGCATCCGTCTGACACAGGGCAAACACTGTCGGGCCTGCACCAGAGATACCAACATGAGCCACACCAAGCTCAGTCAATGCCTGACGGATGGATGGCAACTCTGGCATTAGTAAAGCTCGGGCAGGTTCAGCGATCACGTCCTGCAATGCAGCTAACGCATCCGCTTCATCCTGACAATAAAGCGCAGATACAAAACGACTGAGGCCAGCGGCAAACTGAATGCTGGTTGCCAGCTCCAATTGTGCAGGGATCGCGGCTCGGGCGGCTTTGGTCGAAAGAACCGTACCAGGATAGCTCAGTACCACTCGCCAATGCTCAAACCAAGGCAAGCTGCGGCATAAGGTTTTGCTTTCTGGTAGCATCAATTGCAAACCACCTAAATAGGAGGGAGCAACATTATCGTAATGCACCGAGCCACTGACGCCACCCTCAGCTTCCGCCATCAACTGCAATAAGGCTTGTGGACTGAGCGGCTGGTTAAAATAATGATTAAAAGCATAACATGCCACCACGATAGAACAAGCACTCGATCCCAAGCCACTACCTACCGGTAACTCTTTGTGCAAATGAAGAGCCAACCCGGGTAACGATCGTCCGATCCGCTGCTGAAAAAGCTGGTAACAACGTAACACCAGGTTATCACTGCTATCTTCTGGCAGTTGATGTCGATATCGCCCGGTGATACGAAGCTGAGTAACGGCCTGCTCACCGCAGATCTCAAGTTTATCACCCAGTAAGGAGCCATCTATAGGTGCAAAAGCAGCGCCAAGCAGATCAAAGCCGACGCTGAAATTACCGGCAGACGCCGGAGCAAAATAAGTAGCCATAGCGCCTCACACCTCCTGCTGCCAGGACAAGGTCCGCAACACATCGCTAAATACGCCTGCTGAAGTCACCGCCGCACCAGCCCCATAGCCTCGCAATACAAATGGAATAGGCTGATAGTAACGGCTGTGGATCGCCAGCGCATTCTCGCCATCCTTTACTTTTGCTAGCGGATGATCGGGTGCCAATGCTTTGATCGCAACCTGGCATTGACCATCACGGATCTCACCAATGTATCGCAGAACCTTGCCTTCAGCTTGCGCTGCCTCAACTCGCCTGGCAAAGCTAGCATCAGCTTGCGGTAAACGAGCCAGAAAATCATCTATGCTGCCACTGGCATCAAAATCAGCGGGCAATACAGACTCAACACGAACTTGATCCAGCTCTAGCTCTAAGCCAAATTCACGAGCCATAATCAGTAACTTACGAGCCACATCCATACCAGATAAATCATCACGTGGATCCGGTTCGGTAAAGCCCATCGCTTTGGCTTTTAAGGTCACCTCAGACAAACTCATGCCCTGCTCCAACATACCAAAAATATAGGAGAGTGAGCCCGATAAAATGCCTTCGAAAGCCAATAACTCATCACCTGCATTCAACAGGCCTTGCAAGGTATCAATGACCGGCAACCCAGCCCCTACGGTGGTTTCATACAAGAAACGCCGACGGTGCTGCTGCGCTGTCTGCCGTAGCTGGCGGTAGTATGCCATGCTGGCGGTATTTGCTTTTTTATTCGGCGTCACCACATGAAAACCGGCCGCTAAAAAATCAGCATACTGAGCAGCGATCACCTCAGAGCTGGTGCAATCAATCAGCACGGGATTAATCAAATGTTGCTGTTGCACAAACTGATTCAATGTCGCCAAAGAGAATGTTTGTTGACTCGCACTGAGCTGTTGTTGCCAATCAGATAAATCAACGCCCTCCGGTTGCAATAACAACTGCGTGCTATTTGCAATGCCATAGACTTTTAATTTCACATGACGCTGTTGTAGAAAACCTTGCTGCCGTTCAATCTGAGCCAATAATTCTGCCCCGACCACACCGCAACCAACTAAAAATACATCGATACTAGGCACATGACTAAAGAAGTTCTCGTGGCAAACCTTCACCGCATCCTGGCAAGCAGACTGCGCGACCACGGCTGAAATAGAGCGCTCACTGCTATCTTGAGCAATCGCCACCACATTGACACGTGCCTGTGCCAAAGAGGCAAAAAACTTGGCAGCAACCCCACGATGCTGTCGCATGCCATCCCCAACCAGACTAACGATGGCCATATCAGCTGAAATATCCAATGGTCGCAACAAACTGCCTTGTAGTTCCAGTTCAAACTCTGACTCCAGCGCTTTCTGAGCTGCCGTTAAGTGCACTTGGGGAACACAAAAACTGATGCTGAACTCAGATGATGATTGAGTAATCAAATTCACCGAAATATGCGAGCGCGCCATGGTAGCAAACACTCGGCTTGCCATACCCACGACGCCTTTGAGACCAGGTCCTGATACCGTGATCAATGCGAGATGCTGCAAACTGGAAATGCCTTTAACCAAGGAGTCACCACCGCCTTCAGCCGCAATACAGGTTCCTTCCGCTTGTGGGTTCAGCGTGTTCTTAATGTAGCAGGGAATCGAAAACCGAGCCAAAGGGCCAATGGTTTTAGGGTGCAGCACTTTGGCACCAAAATAAGAAAGTTCCATGGCTTCATCGTAGGACAAACGCTCAATCAGCTGGGTTTGCTTGACCTGACGAGGGTCAGCACTGAAGACGCCATCCACATCAGTCCAGACTTCACAGGATGCCGCCTGAATACTCGCCGCCGCAATTGCCGCAGAATAGTCCGAACCATTTCGGCCCAGCAGGCAAAGCTCACCCTGCGCATTGCTAGAAACAAAACCAGCCAACAGATACACTTGAGCTGCCTGACGGGCCAGTGCCGCTTTGAGTGCCTTTTCAGAGCTGGCAATATCTGCCGAGGCATTCAGGTAGTCACCCTCGCTGCGGATACACTCAGCTGCAGACAACAGAACTACAGAAAGGGCTTTCGCCTGCAACAGTGCCTGCATCAAAGTGACACTAAATTGCTCACCCAAACCAAGCAACTGTGCCTTGATGTGATCCGGGCAATGCTTTAACAATTGCACACCTTGCAGTCGCTGCTGCAACAAGGTCATTTGTTGATCCATCACCAGACGCGCAGGTTCCAGCAATTCGTGGCCTACAATGGCAGTGGCATCCGTCAGCAAGTGCTGATAGCGTTGTTGCAGGTTACCTAGTAAATCCTGATACTCTGCCCCCATATAAGCTAAATCAGTTAACTCAACCAGTAAGTTGGTCACCCCCTGCGGGGCTGATAATACCAGACAAAGGTCCGTTTCCGAGGCGGTGTCTGCGACAATGGCGGCAACATCCTGAAAGCGTGCAATCGACGCCAATGACGATCCCCCAAATTTTAGCACTCGCATGTTTTACTCCTGAATTCATTCAACGTGTTTGCGATATTGTTATTGGACCTGGTTGAGTCATAGGGTCTAATGCCCTTTAACAAAAAACCCGTGACGGATGAGGTCACGGGTTTTCAGATGACAATGCACCACCGACCTCCTACCCCGTTAGGGTGGTGGTAATAATAATGGTCGTGGTGAGAGTCAGTATTTTTTTCATAGACACCATAATGCACGGACTTGTAGACGTCTGTCAATAGTTAACGGCCAATCTTACGGATTTACTTTTTGTACGAAGTCTTGCAACTGCTCGCGGTACTTGGTGCTTCGATTGCGTCCTTGTCGCTTCGACACATACAAAGCAATATCGGCACATTGCAACATGTCATGCGCGTCTTTATGGCGATGCGTATTCAACTCGGCAACCCCCAGGCTGATGGTGGCTCGTATCTGTTGCTGATTGAATAGCATCTTATGTTCTGCCACCGCCTTGCATACTCGTTCAGCAACGTCCGATGCACCTTGCAACGCTGTATTCGGCAGAATAATGCCAAACTCTTCCCCACCATAACGGCCAAGATAATCCGACTCCCGCAACAAGCTTTGAATAAAACTGGCCAACTCAATCAACACAAAGTCACCACCAAGATGCCCATAGTCGTCATTGAGTTGTTTGAATTTATCCAAATCAAACAGGATCAGCGATAAAGGTTGCTGATAGCGTTTGGCCCGTAGCAGCTCAGTTTGCAGTAAATCCTCCCAATGGGCACGGTTTAGCACCTTGGTCAGCCCATCCAGCCGGTTGGCTTGTTTCAGAGCCAGCATGTTTTGCTGTAACTCTTGCTGATAGATGCTGACATCGGTCGCATCCTCAATCAATAGACAAACAAAGGTCTCTTTCGTTTTTGGATGCTGTAGCGGCAACATGGTGCAATTTTGCATCATGTAATCAGTGCCGCCACTGACAGGCCGCAAATGAGGCAGTTTCACGATATAAGGACGCTGCTCCCAGGAGCTAAATGTTGGGGCATTGAGCGCGATAACACTATCTAGTTTGCGTGTTAACCAGGCTTCAGGCAAGTCAGTAAACACATCAAAAACACAGCGATTTCGTACCTCGACTAAAGGTACCCCAAGCCGTCGCTCAATAAATTGGTTGTAGTAACTGATGGTATAGTCGGTCGTCAAAACTAACACACCGCTATTCAGCTGATTCAGGATTGGCAAGGCTAACCAATGAGCATCCATCAGAACTCCTGCAGAATGAGGTCGAGCTGATGTTGCAAGGTTTCCAAAGCACTGCCGGGGATCAACAAAATCATTTCGCAATCAAAGGCATAATCAGTTACCTGATAATGAATATTCACTTGCAAGGCGGCTGTCCAACGCTCTGACAGCTCCTTCAGGCGCTGCTTTAATTCAGAAGGCTGGCAGCTCAGTAACCGAGGCGCACTGTAAGATAAACTGCTGTCAAGTTGGGCGGATAAACTGTTTAAAAAAGTGGTGGTCAGGATCGAGCTGATATCGCTCAGCATTTCCGACTCACTGGTGTCATCTTGCTGATACCCGAGGATACCCGCTAACTGATGCGTACTGGCCATTTTGTACAGCAGCATGGCTTCGCCTTGAATACCAGCTGATCCCATAAAGCCTTGGCTCACCAGGCGGGTATCATCATCGACATACATTCTCGCCAGTTGCTCTGGTACTGAACTAGCTTCGACCACCTGTATTGCCGGTACCTGTAAATGAATAAATGTATTTAAAAAACGCGCTAACTGATCACTGGCCCCGCCCATGGCAACATTCATCAGCTCCTGCAAAGCATCTTGTTGATCAGGCGTCAATATGACCATCACATCAATCCATACTGGTGTAAAATGACAGCTAGCTTGTCACTGTTTACCGGCTTTTGGATAAAAGCCAAGGCACCCAGTTCAGTGACCCGCTTTTGCATTTCTGGCTGAATATCAGCAGAAATCACGATGACAAAGCACTTAAGTTGCCTGGCTTTTATCGCTTCCAATACACCAACGCCATCCAGCTCAGGCATGGTCAAATCGAGGAAAACCAGCCCAATTTCATGCTGTGCTAAAACGTCTAAGGCCTCATTGCCATTCGAAGCAGTTAGGATCTCCGCATCGAAATCCTCAGGTAAACTCTTTTTGACTTGTTTACGTGCAAGTACAGAGTCATCACAAATCAAAGCCTTTAAGGTCATGAGTTCGGTTCTCTTGATAAAATGCGTTTCTTATTGGTGTTATTACATCAAGCCTAGCTGGAATACTATACAGAAGCTAAATACAATGCAAGCCACCACAAAGTCTGATACTTTATCAATAATTCAACGAAATATCTGAAAATTAAGCTATAGTCAAAAGATACTTTCATCCCGTATTCCGTCGAATAAAGCATGGCTAAATGCAGTAGTGAAGACCATAAAAAATACCGTGAAAGTATCGTATATTATAATTAAAACGAAGCGTCATCCTGCAGCGTTATAGCATGGGACACAACACGCTACTTATTCGCTGTTTTAAAAAGGTTATCTATGCAGCAAAAAGGTTTGTCTCGCACATTATTGACTAAAGTTTTGTCGGTTTATTTTATTCTGACATTTGTAGTCACCCTAGCGCAAATTGGTGCCGAGTACTTTAATACTAAACGCTACATCAATAGTGAACTATCCACACTGCAACAAACCTTTTCTGGTAGCCTGACGCGTGCCATATGGGAGCTGAATACTCAGCAAGCATTGGTTATCGCTGATGGCTTACTTGCCATACCTGCCGTAGAAGGAATTATCGTGCGTGATGATAGTGGTACTGTCATTACTCAGCTCGGCCGACATGTTGATATTAGTGAACGGCATGGCACCCAGTTAGTGCGCGAAGGTATTGAACTTACCGAGCAACAATCCGGCCTTTTTGGCTACACCTTTCCACTTATTTTTGAGTTTTCTGGTCGGGCTACTCAGGTTGGTGATGTCACCTTGTTCTCCAGCCGGGCAATTGTTATTGATCGCATTAAAGTAGGCATCTTCTTTCTCATCGGCAATGCCATGCTCAAAACTACTTTTCTTATCATTCTATTTTTAATTGCATTTCGCCAATACTTAACCGAACCATTATCTCAGCTTACGCAACAGATTGAAGATTTGGAAATGGATCATCTCGAAGGCGTCAACATTTCTACCAAGCAACAAGAAACCAGCTCTGAGCTGGGAGTGATGGCCACAGCCTTTAACCGTTTAATTCGTCGGGTGCAAGATTACAAATCCGAGTTGGAAAGTACACAAAAGGAATTGCTGATCAGCAATGAGAAACTTGACCAGCACAATCTGGTACTGGAACAAGAAGTGGCACGTAAGACATCCGGCCTGAGTCAGGCCATGATGGATTTACAACAACAAAAACAACAACTGGAAACAAAACAACAAAGCCTCAAAGAAGAGATCGAGCGGCGCCGTCACATTGAGCATGCACTTCGCAATAAACAAACTGAATTGGAAAATCTGGTCGAGGACTTAAAACAAACACAAGATCGGTTGGTACAATCTGAAAAAATGGCAGCTCTGGGCGGTCTGGTGGCCGGTATCACGCATGAGGTCAACACACCCGTCGGCATTGGGGTCACCGCAACCAGTTTCTTAGCTGAAAAAATTCAGATATTACAACACGCTTACCAAGAGAAAACCTTATCGCCAAAGCATTTGGAACGCTTCATCGGTGAAGCCAGCGAAACAACAAGCTTACTGGAAACCAACCTTAGTCGTGCCTCAGATCTGATTGCGAGCTTTAAACAAATTGCTGTGGATCAAACCAGTGAAGCCATTCGAACTATCCAGCTGGATCACTACTTAAAGGAAGTGGTTCGCTCCTTACAACCTCACTTTAAAAAAACCAAGCATCAAGTCGAAATAAACTGTCCCGCTGAACTACAGCTGACCTGCCCGGCGGGGGCGATTTCGCAGATTTTTACCAATCTGCTGATGAACTCATTGATCCATGGCTTTGAAGGTATTGAACAAGGAGAGATCCGCATTACCGTGGTCGATGATGAGAACTATGTCGATATTCGTTACAGTGATAATGGTAAAGGCTTAACGGAAGAACAGCTTGAAAAATTATTTCATCCTTTTTTCACCACCAAACGTGAATTAGGAGGCAGCGGTTTAGGCACCCATATTACCTACAATCTTGTGCGCCAAACCTTGAAAGGCAGTATAGAAGTGCAGAGTAAACTTGGTGAAGGCCTGCATTATCACATTCGGTTTCCCAGAAAAAATGACCATTGATTTTGGTTAGGGCGTTTATCTTTCTCGTTTGCTCACGTTATACTGGCCACTTTCCCGTTGTCTCAGAGTATCTTTATGTGGTTTAAAAATCTTCGCGTTTATCAATTAAATACCCCTTTAACACTTAGCATTGACGCCATGGAGCAAGCATTAGCAGAGTTCCGCTTTAGTCCCTGTACCGGCCAGCAAGCATCCAGTTCCGGTTTTACCGCTCCTTTTGAGTCGACCCAAAACTTCTGCTATCAGAATCAGCAATTTATTTTCTTTGCTTTAAAGCGACAAGAGAAAATTTTGCCCGCCGCCGTAGTGCAAGATGAAATGCAGCCTCGGCTGGATGCATTGGAGCAAGAGAAAGGCCGCTCCTTAAGCCGTAAAGAAAAAGACAGCCTAAAAGAAGACGTGACCTTCGAGCTGCTGCCAAGAGCTTTTAGTCGTTCGCAAACTATCTTTGCTTGCTTCGATGAAACAAACCAGCGCATTTTAATCAACACCAGCAGTAGCAGCAAAGCAGAAGATATGCTGGCTTTGTTGCGTAAAGCGTTTGGCTCACTGCCAGCACTTCCTTGGCTGGACCCCTACAAACTCAGTGCCAAATTGCAACTATGGTTACAGAATCAAGCATTGCCTAATGGCTTTACCTTGGGGGCAGAAGTAGAGTTAAAAGCGCCGGATGAAGAAGGTGCTAAAGTTCGTTTTAGTAATCACATTCTCACCACCGACGATGTACAGAGTCATCTGGAAGATAAGCTGGTAACCCGGCTTGAGCTGGAGCAAGATGAACGTCTGAGCTGGAAAGTATGTGACGATGGCAGTATCAAGGGCATTCAGTACCATGACAGCATCAGTGGCCATAACGATGAGCTGGGCTGGGAAGATGAAGAAGCTCGTTTAGCAGCAGACACCTTGTTAATGTGCTCAACACTGGCAGAAAGTCTGGATCAATTGGCGGATTCAGTCAGTGCGAGCGCTGATTTAACGCCTTAAAGCATAAGTACGGTCATGCTCTCTCGTTTGCCTTCAGGCAAACAGAGAGCGCACATCCTGATAAACAGCGGCGATAAGCGGCTCCTGCATAAAATCTGCATCAGGGATCAGCCCTTGCTCAATGTATTGTCCCATCAAGAACTGCTGCTGCTCAACCTCTGGAAATGCTTTATTCACGATGGTCGCTATGCGGATAAAGTCGGTATAATCTGGCGAGTCAGACGTTTTAGCCACCTGCCACTCAGCGACTACCTGCTGGTACAACTCGGAAAACCCCCAGGCTTTCATAATAGCCAAACCAATTCGTGGTGAAAGCTTCACCATAGCATGCCGCATAAATCCCGGGTGGCCAAAAACATCTTCGTGCTTTTCTGCCTCCGTTAAAATCGGCAGTAGACCGATATGGTGTAATAAAGCGGATAGCGTCATCACATCAAGGCTTAACTTACAACTACGCTGCTGCGAACGATAATAACTCAAGCAGGCCACGGCAACACTGGTAACCTGCACGGTATCACGCCATGCTTTATCCATCATCTGCTGAATATGGCTGTTTTGACAAACAAATAGCTGCTCCATCGCCATGGCCGTGGCAATGGTTTTAATCTGACTTAAACCAATGCGGGTCACCGCCTGACTTAAGGTCCCCACTTTAATCGAGCGGCCTAAAAATGCACTATTGGCAACACGCAACATGCGCGCAGCTAAAGCTGGATCCATGCTGATCACCTCTGCCATAGTGGCAAGGCTAACTTCAGGGTCATCGGCAGTTCGCCGAACACGTAAAGCCACCTCAGGTAAGGTTGGTAACAGCAAACTATCGGTTCTTAGCTTTTCAGTTAATATGGTAACCAATGCATTTTCTGCAGACATACTTCACCTCAATATCTAGCGAAAAAAATCATGGCCGGCCCGATGTATCTTCCGGCCAAACAGGCAAGGATTGCTGCCAGTGAAACAGCTTCTGCTGCACTTTTTGTTCAGTGTAAGGCAGCATAGGTGCATAACCCCAAACTGGAGCAGGCCATGCAGTATCATCAGTAAATCTGGCAATATGGTGAATATGTAATTGTGGCACTATATTACCCAAGGCCGCAATATTTAACTTGGCGGGTTGAAATTGCTGCTGCATCCACTTACTCAAACGCCGACTCTCGAGCTGAAGTTGCAGTGCATCTGGCTCAGATAAATCAATAAACTCTCGCAGCGCTTTACGGCGCGGTACCAAGAGGAACCACGGGTACTGTTGATCATTCATTAATCGCAACTGGCATAACGGCCAGTTTTGCATAAAATGGCTATCCTGCTCCAATCTGGGGTCTAATTGGAAATCATGGTAACTAGACATTGGTTACGTCCTTTTCTGCTATGGATTGCATCTGCAACAATACGTCCTCACAGCGCTGAACGACTTGCTGATGCGCCAGTTGCTCCAGCTCTGCAGCCAGTTCAGTGATCGTAGGAAAGTCCATACTACCAGCACTGCCTTTTAAACTATGAGCCTCAAAGGCCAGTCGGTCCCAGTCTTGCAATTCGAATGCCTGTTGTAATTGTTCGATCAGACCCGGCAATTTCAGTTTAAAGCTTTGTTTTAATGCCTGTATCACTGGATCTTGTGCCAGCTTCTGCTCCAGTTGCAGATGGTCTTCTGTTGATAGCTCGGTTCGGAACGATTTTACTACCGTCAGGAACTGCTGCTGATTAATTGGTTTGGATAATACGGACTGGCAACCAGAGCGTTTATAACGCTCGATATCTTCGCTCATCACATTGGCAGTGACCGCAATAATAGGTGTTTGAATGCCCGCATGGCGAATCAACTCGGTCGCCTCTTCACCCCCCATTTCTGGCATTTGCATATCCATAAAAATAAGATCAAAATCAGCACTCAATACCTGCTCAACGGCTTGATGTCCATTTTCAACCATCACATAAGTCGCATTGACCTGCTGCAGTAAGATGCTTAATAGTAGCTGATTATCCGGGTTGTCTTCTGCAACCAAAATATGCAATGCGCTTTGCTGATGCGTCAATGGTTCAGTCAGAATAACTTCTGGTGGTTGGTAAGACTGCACTAAGTGGCTATCCATGCCGGTACAATCCAGCAGGATCTCAAAATTACTGCCAACCCCCTTCACGCTCTCAACAAAGATATCCCCGCCCATCTGCTGAACAAGCTTTTTTGAAATACACAGGCCAAGCCCCGTGCCACCAAAGTGGCGCGTAACGGTAGAGTCTGCCTGTACAAAGGGCTGAAATAAGCGTGATAGCTCGGACGGAGCGATACCAATTCCGGTGTCTTTCACCGCAATTCGAAGCTGTTGGCTCATCAAATCATGCTCGACCCGAATGATGATCTTGCCTTCCTGCGTAAACTTAACCGCGTTACTGGTTAAATTGAGCAGCACCTGCCGAAAACGAACTTCGTCAGTTTTTAGGGTTTCAGGCAATGGGAATATCCACTGAAGCTCACAATCCAAGCCTTTTGCTACCGCCTGATTGTGTGTCAATTGGTACACATCATCGATAATTTCCAGACAGTTAAACGTTTCAGCCTGCAATTCAAGTTTATCCGCTTCAATTTTAGAAAGATCCAGAATATCGTTGATGAGGTTTAATAAGTGCTGACTGCTTTTAAGTACCCGATGCTGATAATCTTTGATTTTTTCGACATCAACTTCCTGTACGCTTTGCTCACTAAAGCCAATAATAGCGGTTAAGGGTGTGCGGATTTCATGGCTCATATTGGCAAGGAATACGCTTTTTAAGCGGCTGGCTTGTTCTGCCGTCTCTCTGGCAATAATAAGCTCGTGGTTCGCAGCAGCTAAATCGTCATTAGCCCGTGCCAAGTCCTGCGTCCGTTTTAATACCTTTTCTTCAAGCTGCTGTTTATATGCACGCTCACGTTCACGATACACCCTAAGCTGTCGTACCATGACATTAAATGCAGCAAACATATCGCCCAATTCATCTTGCTTTAATACCGGTAATAACGTCGATAAATCACCGCGGCCGACGGCTGTTTTTGCTTGCGTGAGCTTACGAATGGGGCCAAAGACATGGCGGATCAACAACCAGTAAATACTAAAAGGAAGCAATAAACAAACACTCAACAACAACCCGCCGATAACCCATGGGATCTGCATGGTGCCATCCATAAGCTCCTGCTGATTAATCCCTAATAACAGCTGGAAATCCCCCGGCAATTCAGCACCTTTCAACAACATTGATTGGCCTAGTAGCAAGCCCTTTTCCATCTCAAGTTGTTGCATACTCTTTTGAATGGTTCTGAAATGACTCGGAGCAAATGTACTACCAATTAACTGTGGACGATCTGAAAAAGCAATGGTTGCTGAGGGACTGATCATTAAAGAGACGCTGCCTGGTGTTAAGCTCTGTTGCAAGATGTCACGCAAATTTTTCGGATCAACACCAAGTACCAAGTACCCCCAAAGTAATCTGGAGTCAGTGCCTTCCTGTTGAGGGCTGTACACTTTATGGGCAATAAACAAACGTTGTTCGGTAGTGTCACTTTCTGGTGCAAAGAAAAAAATATCTTCCCGGATCATGCTCTGCAGACGCGTTAGATATCGTTGACGAAACCGAGTGGAGCGGCCCTCATCCGACTGCTCAGATACCAACAGCTCAACCTGACCGTTCAAACGCAGTAACTTGAGGGAATACGACTCACCTTGTGAGTCGATAAAAGCCGTAAACCTCGCTTGCAAGGCTTCAGGCTCCGATGCGGCAGATAATAGAAATTGCTCTATCTCTTGACTGGACGCCAACGCTTGGATCTGTTGGCGGTACGTGGACAGTTCGTGATTAATTGCCAGCTTTTGCTCGGCTAAAAAGTGGCTGGCGGTTAGATTTGCTTGTTGCCAATAGTACAACTGACTGTATTTAATCGCCAAAATACCAAACAGCATAGCCGGAAATAACAGCAAGGGTACTAAATAAATCAGTAACGTCTGTCTTAAGCGCATTGCCAGTCCATTTGCATCTTGAGGCTACTATTAGTCGTATAGTTAAAATCATGAATGAACAGCATACCCAGCATTTAACATCAGGACAAGCGTTGTTGTCTGCCATCATATATCAGGCCAGTGGCTCTGCACGAACATGAGAGCCGCTGGCCGGTACTCAGCGAATGGTCTGATCCGATAACACCGATGCCAGCATCGTGATCAAGGGTGCTGCTGATGGCTTGCCGTGTATCCAGTCGCCACCATCGACGCCACTGCCCGCAATATCTAAGTGTACATAAGGAATAGGCTTCATGTGGTATTGTCCATGGTCGGCCAGCCCGGAAGCCTCGACCAGAAACGCCATGGGGAACTGGTGGCCGCGCACCGTAATGGATGACGCTGCATTGTTGCAACTTAACACATCTTCAGCACTGCTTTTTGCTTGAATAAACTGATAGTCCTCTCGACGACTGCGCGATATTTCACAAGGGTCGCCCCACACATCGCCAAACTGCTGCATGCGAAGCGATAGCCCTAAGGCACGCGCCGGGCCATTTTCAACCAATGCCGTGTAAGGGCCAACTGAACGAGCCGCATGACCTGTTAAAGTAGCAACTGAAAAGATCTGTGGTGCCACTTCATCGGTTGCTTGCTGGCGTAAGTGCGAGAGTAGGTCAGCCAATACCAGACGTCCTTCAGCATCGGTATTGCCAATTCGTACCCGTACCCCGGCATGGCTCGTCAAAATTTCATCTGGTACAAACGCATCCGAGCCAATGCTATTACGAACGGCTCCAATTTCCGCAACTACTTTCAAGCCTTCAGGCTGCAGCTTGGCAATCGACAACATAAAGCCTGCCACCGCAGCACCACCGCCTTTATCGCGGCTCATACCCGCCATGCTACCGCCTACTTTTAAATCAGCGCCACCGGTATCGTACACCAACCCTTTTCCTGCCAAAAATACACTTTGAGCTATGGCACCTTTCGGTGTGTAGCTAAGGCGGATCACAGCTGGCCTATGCCTCGGCACCACCAATGAACTTCGAGCAACCGCCATCAGCAGTGGATAATCTTGTTGCAATGTTTTGATATCGGTTACGACCTCAACCTCGACCGCACTGCCGGAGAACGTCTGCTGACAATAAGCAGCAAAATTCAAAGCACTCATGCGTTCTGGCTCTGTACCTGCTAAATCACGTGCTAACCGGCGTCCTGACTCAATAGCCATCAGCTCTTCAGCCTGAGACTCAACGAGACCAACCATAGCAATGGACTGCACCGGTTCCAGCTTTTCTTCACCAACTACTTCACGTCCTTCTAGCGGTTGCCACAGCGCCTGACACATCGCCAGATAACTGACTTCGATTGCATGCTGGTACAGTTCATTGTGGTGAGGTTGCACCCACACCAATGGAGCAGTAGCTCCCATCTCCTTTGCCAATACTATGGCTGCTTTAGCAGCATCCGCATAACTACGAACATCGTCGTAATCACGCTCTAAAGTACCGACAGGGGCAAGGATCAAGCGGCCACCCGGCATGCTACTGCATGGCATTGCTACCAGCTGCTGACCAATACGTTGATCAACGCCCTGAGCTGATGCTATGGCGATTGCTATCGTGGACAGCTCATCGGCTTGTAGGTCATGCGCCAACACAATCAAGGCATCCCAGCGCTCATCTTGCAATGACGCTGTTATCGAGTCTGCGGTAAAAAGAGTAGGATAAGACATAACAGCTTCCAGTAATTCAAAAAGCCATTATTGAAGAAAACTGCATCAGGAACAACCAGTATCCGTCAAAGAGGCAACGGTTACTGGCAGTCCTGCTTTACAGTATTTTGACGTGAAGCAACTAGATAATTTTATTCTCTTGCCAGAACTTTTCTTTTGCCATGCGCTGCTGTCGCTTTTCACATGGGTTATCACAGTCGCAGGCTTTTTCAATACCCATACTCCCTAAGCCACCACAACTGCCAGCCAAGGTTTTCCGTTGCACCAAAAAACCAATGGCCATGCCTAGCACCACCAAAAGTAAAATTGCAAACGTCAGTAGAAAGGTACTCATCATCTATTTGGCTCCTTACTGCAAAAAAGGTTCAAAAGCACGGCTGCTGAGCTCTTCAAAACCATCATCGGTTTTAACCACAATCAACGCAGCCAAACTATGAGTATCTGCAAAGGCAATGGCTTCATCGGCGTCCATGAGCATTAGTGCGGTTGAATAGGCATCAGCGGTCATGCATGACTCATGCAACACCGTACTAGAAACGACTCGATTCTGGATGGGCTGGCCAGTTCGCGGATCCAGTATATGCGAATGACGCACGCCATCCTGTTCAAAATAGTTCCGATAATCACCTGATGTAGCCAAGGCTTTGTTGTCGAACTCAAGAATACGTTGCACCGAGCGCTCACCAGACACTGGTCGCTCTATGGCAATACGCCAGGGGCTTCCGTCAGGTTTAGGGCCACGCACACGAATTTCACCACCAACCTCCACCAAATAAGCGGTAATGCCTTCTGCCTCCAACAAATCCGCCACACGATCAACGCCATACCCTTTGGCAATGGTCGATAAATCAGCCGACACCCGTGGATCTGCTTTGCTCAGCCATAATCCATCGAGTTGCAGGTTCTGATACCCTACATAGGGTTGGATCTCTTGGTATTGCTCAGCGGTTGGAGCTTTCTCAATGCGGCCCTGTGCACCAAAGCCCCACAACTCGACCAACGGTCGAATAGTGACATCCAGCAATCCACCGGTTTCTTCAGCCACTTTGAGTGCCTCAGCCATCACTTCCGCAGTGGCTTCTGACAGCAAAAATGGTTGTGTGCTATGCCAGCTATTAAAGCGCATCAGCTCGGAATCAGGGATATAGGTCGACATCAACTGATTCACCAACTCCAACTCAGCATCAATTCTTTGCTGTAACTGGGGTAAATCAACTACTTGCGAGCCGGTAAATAAGGTCACCACATAGTAGGTTCCCATAGTCCGCCCTTCTAACCGCTCAGGCGAAACTGAAGGGGTTTCCTCAACCGGACTGCAAGAAAGTAAAATGGCCAGCCCGAGAAGGGCCAGCCAGTAATTGCGTGCAAATTTCAACATGATGTAGGGTTAACCACCAAAGTCATCAAGCATTATATTTTCGTCTTCAACACCTAAATCTTTCAGCATGTTGATGACAGCTTTGTTCATCATTGGCGGGCCACACATATAGAACTCACAATCTTCAGGTGCCTTATGATTTTTCAAATAATTCTCATACAGCACATTGTGAATGAAGCCAGTGTCGCCTTCCCAGTTATCTTCTGGTTGCGGATCAGACAAGGCCACATACCATTCGAAGTTGTCATTTTCTTTCGCCAACATGTCGAAATCTTCTTCATAGAACATTTCGCGCTTAGAGCGGGCTCCATACCAGAACGACATTTTGCGCGTTGACTTCAGGCGTCGAAGCTGATCAAAAATATGCGAGCGCATTGGCGCCATACCAGCACCACCACCAACGAAGACCATTTCAGCCTCAGTTTCTTTGGCAAAGAACTCACCAAATGGCCCTGAAATTGTCACTTTATCGCCTTTTTTCAAGCCCCAGATAAAGGAAGACATTTTACCACATGGCAGTGAAAGGTTGTTTGGCGGCGGTGTCGCAATCCGCACATTCAACATAATGATACCTTCTTCTTCCGGGTAATTGGCCATGGAGTAAGCACGAATAGTTTCTTCGTCGACTTTAGACTCAAGACTAAAGAAGTTAAAGCGCTCCCAATCACCACGATACTCTTCCGGAATATCGAAGTCTTTGTATTTCACATGATGTGGTGGCGCTTCAATTTGTATGTAACCACCAGCACGGAATGGCACGGACTCGGTACCAGGAATTTTCAGCACCAATTCTTTGATGAAAGTCGCTTTGTTATCGTTGGAGATGACTTCACAATCCCACTTACGAATACCAAAGACTTCATCTTCCACTTCAATGTCCATGTCGCCTTTTACATTGACCTGACAGGACAAGCGACAGCCTTCACGAGCTTCTTTTTTGGTGATGTGGTCAAGCTCCGTCGGTAAAATTTCACCGCCGCCCTCTTTCACATGAACCGTACACTGACCGCACGAGCCACCACCACCGCAAGCGGATGATAAGAAGATGCCTTTATCGGCCAATACACCAAGTAACTTGCTACCTGGCTTCGTTTTGATTGCTTTTTCCGGGTCACCATTGATGGTGATGGTGACTTCACCGCTGGCAACCAGTTTGGATTTCGCGGCTAGAATGATGAATACTAAGGCCACAACGACCACTGTAAACATCACTACGCCAAGAATAATCTCTTGCATGGTTTTTTCCCTCTACTGCTGCTTACAATGAAACGCCGGAGAACGACATAAAGCCCAAGCCCATCAGACCCACCACTAAGAAGGTGGACGCAAGGCCACGCATACCAGCAGGCATATCCGAGTACTTCAATTTCTCACGAATACCTGCCAGCAAGGTAATAGCTAAAGCCCAGCCTACGCCGCTGCCTAAACCAAATACCACGCTTTCACCGAAGCCATAATCACGCTCTACCATGAAGGCAACACCACCGAAGATAGCGCAGTTCACCGTAATCAAGGGCAGAAAAATCCCCAAGGCGTTGTAAAGTGCCGGAAAGAACTTATCCAAAGCCATTTCAAGGATCTGCACCATCGCAGCGATAACGCCAATATAGGTGATAAAACCAAGGAAGCTCAGGTCAGCATCTGGAAACCCAGCCCACTCCAAAGCACCTGGTGCCAGCAGATTGTGATACACAATGTTATTGATTGGCACGGCCAGACCTAATACCACAATAACAGCAACGCCAAGACCAAAGGCAGTGGTTACTTTCTTTGATACCGCCAGAAAGGTACACATACCAAGGAAAAATGTCAGTGCGAGGTTCTCAATAAACACAGCACGAACAAATAAACTAATATAATGCTCAAATCCCATTTGTCAGCTCCTTATGCCTGCTCAACTTGCTCAGGACGGAACGTCCGCAGCACCCAAATGAAGAAGGCAATAATGATGAAAGCACTTGGTGCCAACAACAACATACCCATCGGTTGATACCAACCACCTTCACTGACCAGTGGCATAATCTCCACACCAAAAACAGAACCTGAACCACCAAGTTCGCGGATAAAGGCAACCACCATCAAGACTAAGCTGTAGCCGAGCGCATTGCCCAGGCCATCTAACAGACTCATGCCTGGCGAGCTCTTCATAGCGTACGCTTCCGCACGGCCCATGACGATACAGTTGGTAATGATTAAACCAACAAATACTGAAAGCTCTTTCGATACATCGTAAGCGTAAGCTTTCAACAACTGATCGACAATGATAACCAGGGACGCAATGATGGTCATTTGTACGATGATCCGCACACTCGATGGGATATGGTTTCGAATGACAGAAATAAAGAAGTTGGACAACGTCAGTACAAAGGTCAGCGCAAAACACATCACCAAGGCAGTTGCCATCTGAGTTGTCACGGCCAAGGCGGAACAAACACCCAACACCTGAAGCGCTATAGGGTTATTTGCAAAAATCGGCCCAAACAGTACGGTTTTAATTTCTTTTGCATTAGCCATTGTTCAGTGCTCCTTGATGAACCTTGCTCAGGAAAGGACCAAAGCCCTGCTCCCCCATCCAAAAGGTAAAGGTATTTTGGACACCATTGGCAGTCAGCGTGGCACCAGACAAACCATCAATGTGATGATTAGGATCTGAAGCATTGCCCGGGCGCACAATATTCAGAGCGAGGTTACCTTGCTCGTCAAAGAGTTTTTTCTCTTCAAACTGACCAATCCAACGCGGGTTCTCAATCTCCCCACCTAAACCGGGTGTTTCACCTTGCTCATAGTAATTCATGGCAATGATAGTATTGCCATCGGTTTCCAGAGCAATAAAGGCATGCATGGTTGACCAGAGGCCATAGCCATGAATTGGCAACACCACTGAAATCAGCTCATCTTCTGCATTGGTGACCAGATACACCGGCGCATAATGTGGTTTGCGACGAATGGAAGCCACATCATCTTTTTTGTTCAACTGAGTACTTAACTCGTTATCACGCCAGGAAGAACGGTAATCAAACTGCGCCGGATCTTTATCGGTAAACTCACCGGTAGCCAGATCGATAATACGCTCTTCAACATGCTTGGCAAATAACTCACGAACTTTGGCAGGTGTTGCTGCACCCTCCAGAATTTTCGCACTGCGAAGAATGTTCGTTTGCGCATCCAGCAGCTGATTGGCTTCCTGAACCGGCCGCAGTTGCACTGCGGCTGTGGATACAATAAAAGCACAGACCAGACATAATGAAATGACCACAATCAGTGTTTTACTGATGGTATCGTTGTTACTAGACATTGCGTGCCAGCCTCCGTTTAATATTGGCCTGAGCCACGAAGAAATCAAATAATGGTGCGAACAGGTTGGCGAATAAAATCGCCAGCATCATGCCTTCCGGATAGGCCGGATTGACTACGCGGATGAGAACCACCATCACGCCAATCAAGATACCGTAAGCCCACTTACCCTGATTGGTAAAGGACGCTGAAACCGGATCCGTTGCCATAAAGAACATACCAATCGCAAAACCACCAATCACCAAATGCCAATGCCAGGGCATCGCGAATAAATGGTTGGTGTCTGAGCCAATGCCGTTAAACAGTAAAGCCGTCAGTACCATCCCCACCATGACACCCAGCACTATACGCCAGGATGCAATGCGGAAGTAAATCAAGGCCAAACCACCAATCAGCAGAGCTAAGGTGGATGTTTCACCAACAGAACCGGGGATAAAACCTAAGAAAGAATCCCACCATAGTTGCATGTTGCTGTAATCCAGCGAAGCATACAGTGTATTGCCCGTTTGGCCCGCTTCATACGGCAAACCTTGCGCCTGGCTCAATAAGGTAGCACCTGAGTAACCATCCGCTACTGTCCACACGGCATCACCAGAGATTTGCGCTGGATAGGCGAAGAACAAGAAAGCACGGCCTGCCAGAGCTGGGTTCAAGAAGTTACGACCCGTTCCACCAAACACCTCTTTTGCCACGACCACACCAAAGGTAATACCCAGAGCAACTTGCCACAATGGGATAGTCGCTGGCAGGATCAATGCAAACAGAATTGAGGTAACAAAGAAGCCTTCGTTGACTTCGTGCTTACGGACCGAAGCAAACAATACTTCCCAAAAACCACCGACAATGAAGGTCACTGCATAAATGGGCAGAAACCAACATGCACCATAGAGCATTTTCATGCCCCAGCCGGAGTTTTCCGTCAAGCTGCCACCCAGCATTTGGAAGACACCCACCTGCCATGTATCAGGCGTGGCAAAGCCATCAGCCAGCGCGGCAACCGCTTGGTGACCGACATTAAACATTCCGAAGAACAGGGCTGGGAACAGTGCTAGCCAGACAAAAATCATGATACGTTTCAGGTCAATGCTGTCACGCACATGTGCACCGTTTTTGGTCACGAGACCTGGAGTGTATAAAATGGTAGCGACAGCTTCGTACATCGCATACCACTTCTCGTATTTACCGCCTTTTTCAAACTGCGGTTCAATGCGTTCTAAATAATGCTTTAAACTCATGATTAGCCTTCCTTCTGGATCGTCGTCAGGCAGCTACGCAGAATGGAGCCGTAATCATACTTGCCAGGGCACACAAAGGTGCACAGTGCCAAGTCTTCTTCGTCCAGTTCAAGGCAGCCAAGTGACTGAGCGCTGTCGGTATCACCCGAAACCAGATCACGCAACAATAAAGTGGGCAGAATGTCCAACGGCATGATCCGCTCGTAATTTCCGATCGGTACCATGGCACGAGATGATCCATTGGTGCTGGTGGTCATATCAAAGCGTTTTTTAGGGTTGATATGAGATAGATAGGCACGGGTAATGGAAAACTTTTCACTACCCGGGGCAATCCAACCAAGGAACTCTTTATTGCTACCATCAGCCAAAACAGACACTTGATTGTGGAAGCGGCCAAGATAACCATGCACGCCGTGAGCAGTTGTACCAGACAGTACCGAACCTGAAATAATACGATGCTCACCGTCAGTAAGTTCACCAGCGGTTAGCTCTTCGAGTGAAGCACCCAGCACTGTTTTCACCAGACGTGGATTTTTCACTACAGGACCGGCCAGAGAAATAACACGTTCAACCGGCAACTCTCCCGTGGTGAACAACTTACCCGCTGCGATAACATCTTGGTAGCCCAAATGCCAAACAACGTGATGAATGGCAGCACCTTCCAGAAAGTGAATATGGGTACCAGGCAAACCGGCCGGGTGTGGGCCGCCAAACTCAGCCTGCTCAACACCAGAAACCGATGGTAACTCAGTACCTGCCTGCTTACACAGATAGATTTTGCCATCCGTCAAGTGGGTTAGTACTGTTAAGCCATGCTTAAATGCTTCAGCTTCAGCGTTAATCACCAATGCAGGATCCGCAGCCAAAGGATGCGTATCGATAGCCGTGATAAAAATAGCTTTTGCAGTGCTATCTATCGCTGGTGTTTGGCTGAATGGACGGGTACGAAACGCAGTCCATAAACCTGAATCAACCAGGTTTTTGCGAACCTGGTCTGCTGTCAGGCTGCTGAGCTGATCTGCACTATACTTCTCGAATTGCACGGCATCAGAGCCGCCCACTTCAATCACCACAGATTGCAAAACACGCTTGGCACCACGGTTAATTTCCACAACGGTTCCTGAGGCAGGCGCAGTAAAAACAACACCAGGGGTTTTCTTGTCTTCAAACAAGCCCTGACCTTTTTTTACGGTATCGCCTACTTCAACCAACATCGTTGGCCGCATACCATTAAACTCTTCACCGAGTACGGCAACGCGTTTAACAGCAGGCCCGTCAGTTATGTCTTGTTTAGGACTGCCCGAAAGGGGAATGTCCAAGCCTTTTTTGAGTTTTATCATACGTACTTGCACTACTAGTTTGGGAAGAAACGGTTTAGTTTTTCAGCTGCATATCACGCAGCGCACCCGATTGATACTGGAACTTTCTGTAAAAAACAGGCTCCAATTTCGGATACACGTATTAATGGCGCGGATTTTAACATTAAAAGCCGTAGCTATCTATGTCATCCTGAAAATTTATCACCTCAAGAACAGTTGTCTTCTAGTCTAGATAATTTGTGTGAATTTTCATCAAATGTGCTTTATTTTAGCGTTAAGCCACACACTAACCAAGCAAACTTTAGTGGTAGTCCATGCCTTCTTAGCCATAAAAAAAGCCACCTAAGGT
>NZ_JAUZVZ010000021.1 GCF_030717845.1 Alkalimonas collagenimarina | reverse complement strand
CTTCAGGAATCCAGAAGAGTTTAATGATGATGCCGTCATTAGAGGTCAGGATGTGAAACTGATATTCCGTGATAATGGCCTTTGGTATCATTCATTTTCTGCTAGTAGGGATATCGCTGGCTTTGATGTGACACTTGGGATTGCGAATGCGTTTGATCAGAAACCGCCACGAGTGAGTGATTTTGGTGGTGTTGTCCGGCGTGAAGGTAGTTCAGCATTCTACAGCCAATACGACTGGACGGGACGCAGAGCTTTCCTGACAGTTTCATACGACTTCTAAGTTTCGCCACGATGAAAGCCGACTTCGGTCGGCTTTTTTTATCAGGTAAACTACGTTAAAGTGATTTCAAATGAACGCCCTGTCTTTTATCTTTTTGTGAGAGAAGGGCGACTTACGTCTGCGAGCAAATTATGTCCATTGTCTCAACTCCTAGGATCCTTGGTAAACCGGATAATCTGAATGAATTGAATAAACAATTCAGTCAACAAGAGCTCAGTATTCCAGTCTATCTAAACTCCGTACCTAAGTGTGGTACTCATTTGTTGCGAAATATTTTCAGAATGTTTGTGCCTGTTGAGCAGCAGTACCATAAAGCATTTATTCAGATCCCTATTATTCAACAACACATGCAGGCCTTTAATCCGCAGCAGCCATTTCTTAGCTGGGGACATATGCTGTTTTCTGATAACTCAGCCATTGCATTACGACCAGTTCGTCATTTATTGATTGTGCGTGATCCTTATGATTGGGTGCTGGCCAGAGCTCGTTTCTTTTTGTCTGATACTTTTCAAGGCTCATTAGATCATTTAAAAGGTGGCAAGGTGTCAGTTGAAGAAGTCCTGAATATGATGATCTTTGGTATCTACCAAAAAGCTCCAAGTATGCAGGAAATTTTTAATCATAACGGAGCTGCCTGGCTTGGAACTGATGTGAAGCTCGTTCATTATGAAGAGGTCATTAAGCACCTGAAAGCCATCGATACGCATGAAGCCAAGCTCTTCTTTACCGATTTACTGAGCTGTTTAGGTATGGATACCTTACCTGACGACTGGCAAGAGCGGATTAGGATTGGCTCTGATCGCAAGCAAAGTGGTACCGCGCGAGAGAATTTGAGTGGTCATAAGTTCGAATTACCGGATGAGTTGCCGGTAATGCAAAAGAAACTGGTTGATTACTGTATGCCCGGATTGCGCCATTTACTTGGCTACTATTAGCCTGTTAACTTGATCTGTACAAAGCAACGTCACCTGCAGTAGCGACGGTATAACAATAAGAACGAATTTACCGGAGTAACCCAAATGAAAAAGCGTAAAGTAGTCATTGTTGGAGGCGGCTCAGCCGGCTGGATGACCGCAGCTTATCTAAACGGCGCATTAAATAAACGCGGTACTGAATCCAATGTAGACATTGAGTTGGTTGAATCCCCTGATATTCCCCGTATTTCTGTTGGCGAAGCGACTATACCTTCTATGCGCCATCTGCTGGCCGTAGTGGGGGTTGATGAGATGGATTTTATGAAAGCAACGGATGCGACCTTTAAGCAGTCGATCAAATACTGTAATTGGGTGCAAAACGACAATACTTTTTATCATCACCCATTCAGCAGTATGCGATTACAGCCAATTGACCGTGCGGGTATGGATTGGCTTAAAAGTGATCGTAGTATTCCATTTATGGAGACCTGTTCGGCTCAACCTCTTATATGTGAGTGGGGGTTATCACCGCTGATGCTTGGTCCTTGGGATATGGGAGCCCGGTTTAATTATGCTTACCATATGAACGCTCAAAAGTTTGCTGATTATTTGCGTGACTTCTCTGTAGAGAGAGGCGTCATACATACCTTAGCCAATGTCACTTCGGTGGATATGCAGTCTGAAAAAAGGATACGAGCTGTCCACACCGATCGCGATCAATGCATAGAAGGTGATATTTTTGTCGACTGTACTGGATTCAAGGCCAAGCTCATTGAAGAAAAAATGGCTGTTGGTTTTGAAGACTGCTCACAGTGGTTGCTTTGCGATCGAGCTATCACCATGCACATTCCATATGATCGTTTTTATCCAGGGATGATCCGCCCGTATACTACTGCTACTGCGTTATCATCAGGCTGGATATGGGATATTCCTATGCGGAGTCAGCGCTCAGTTGGTTATGTGCACTCCAGTCATTTTATCGATATCGATGCAGCTGAAGCAGAAATGCGAGCTTATCAGGGAGGTGATACTGCGGATCTGAAGTCTCGCGTGGTTCATTTTAAAGTGGGTAGGCGCTGCGGTAACTGGCATGGCAACTGTATTGCTATCGGACTATCTGGTGGCTTTATTGAACCGCTTGAGTCAACTGGCTTGTATTTGAGTGATTTGGGAGCTGTGCTGCTGGCAGAGTACTTTCCTTATGCAGATCAAGAGATGGATATTTTGGCTAGCCGTTATAATCGTATCATGTCGAATCGTTTTTATGAGATCCTCGATTTCATCAATATGCATTACTGCATGACCCAAAGAACCGATACTCCTTTCTGGCGGGAAGTTCAGAAGCCTGAGCGTATCACCGATCGGTTAAAAGCAAAACTTGAATTCTGGCGTATTAAACCACCCAGCTCGCATGATTTTCAGGATCAATGGTTTGCCGGTATGCCTGTAACTTCATCAGGAGCTGATAGCTATGCTCATGCCGATGGCCGGCCTGCAGTCGATACCGGGGGATTATGGAACCATGAGAGTTATGAATGCATTTTGTATGGTATGAATTTTTTGCAGCAGGAATGCATTGACAGGTATGGGGCAGAAAGACCACAAACAGAAGTGCATCCAGCTATTTTAAAACGATTGCAACTGGCGCGGCAGAAGCTACCACCGCATGCGGTTTGGTTGGATAAGGTCTTTGGGATGCCTGATTATAAGACTGCTTTCAAGCCAGCTGGCTGGATTTAATCATGATTAGCCTGTAATTTTTTATTCCGTCATAGCCAGTTGCCAACCTGATGTTATAATGGCTGCATCGTAATGCTGCTACTGCAGCTGTTTTTTCAGAGGAACTTCATAATTATGGCGGACGTTGAACATCGCCCCAGCAATTTTATACGCCAAATCATCGATCAGGATTTGGCCAGTGGCAAACACAAGACCGTTCAGACCCGCTTTCCACCTGAACCGAATGGCTTTTTGCATATTGGTCATGCCAAGTCAATTTGCTTGAATTTTGGTATAGCCAAGGATTATCAAGGGCTCTGCAATCTGCGTTTTGATGATACCAATCCAGAAAAAGAGAACATAGATTTTGTTGAGTCTATTCAACGTGATGTCAGCTGGTTGGGGTTTCAATGGCAGGATCCCATTCATTATTCATCCGATTACTTTGAGCAACTGTATGGCTTTGCCGTTGAGTTAATTGAACAAGGCTTGGCTTATGTCTGTTATTTGAATGCTGAGCAGATGCGTGAGTACCGCGGCTCTTTAACCAAGCCAGGCAAAAATAGCCCTACGCGTGATACTTCACCAGCAGAAAATCTAGCCTTGTTTGAAAAAATGCGTGCCGGTGGCTTTAAAGAAGGGGAGTGTTCATTACGCGCTAAAATTGATATGAGCTCGCCTTTTATGTGCATGCGGGATCCGGTGATTTATCGGGTGAAATTTGCTCATCATCACCAAACGGGTGACAAATGGTGCATTTATCCGATGTATGATTTTACCCACTGTATTTCAGATGCGTTAGAAGGTGTTACGCATTCGCTGTGTACCTTGGAATTTCAGGATAACCGCCGCTTGTACGACTGGATCCTCGATCACATCAGTGTGGATTGCCATCCGCAGCAAATTGAGTTTTCACGGTTAAACCTGGAATATACTGTGATGAGTAAGCGCAAGCTGCAAACTCTGGTAGAGAAACAAGTGGTGTCAGGGTGGGATGACCCGCGCATGCCCACCATCGCTGGTTTGCGCCGCCGCGGCTATACGCCTGAAGCGATCCGTGAGTTTTCAAAGCGTATCGGCGTGACGAAACAAGATAATGTGATTGAAATGAGTGCGCTGGAAGCGTGTATTCGCGAAGATTTAGATAGCCGGGCACCACGTGCTATGGCAGTGTTGGAGCCACTGAAAGTGACCATTAGCAACTATCCGGCTGATCAGCTGGAATGGTTGGATGCGCCAAATCACCCGAAAGATGAAAGCATGGGGCAACGTCAATTGCCGTTTGGCCCCGTGGTGTATATTGATAAGGCGGATTTTCGGGAAGAAGCGAACAAGAAGTACAAGCGACTGGTGACCGGTGGCAATGTTCGTTTAAGAAATGCTTATGTCATTCAAGCGGATGAAGTGATTAAAGATGCCTCTGGTGAAATAGTCGAGCTCATTTGCAGTTATTTACCAGAAACGCTCGGAGAAAACCCGGCCGATGGTCGTAAAGTGCGCGGTGTCATCCATTGGGTGGAAGCAAGCCAAGCGATACCTGCTGAGTTTCGTGTGTATGACCGCTTGTTTAGTGTAGCCAACCCGGCAGCTGAAGATGACTTTTTACAGTGCATTCATGCTGACTCTTTGGTGATTAAGCATGGATTTGCAGAACCTTCATTAAAAGAGGCAAAAGCAGAGAGCGCTTACCAGTTTGAGCGAGAAGGCTATTATTGTGCAGACAATAGGGATACTTCGGCTGAGCGGCTGGTGTTTAACCGTACTGTCGGTTTGCGGGATAGTTGGAACGAAGGGCAGTAATCATCCATTATCCATAAAAACGGCCACTTTAAGTGGCCGTTTTTATGGATTCGAATGCTATTTTTTTAACAACAAGCCCAAGCCGACAATAACTGCCACCGCACCGGCAACCAAATAAAGCACGGAGTTATCTGTTGGGCTACCGGTAATTACTTCGGTAACTTGTGATGCTGTTGAGTTATACTCTGCATAACCAAAATAAAGTAAAATTGCGCCTGCGACCAATGCTGCTATGCCGATAATTTTTTGCATGTTCATTTCCTTTATGTTGAACTGTTGTCGTATAAGCATAGACCAACCTATAAATATTGCTTACTATTTTTCAAAAGCTTAGCGTTAAACTCATGAAAAAAATGACCTATGATGTCACACAGTCGCGATGAAAAGGTAAGGCTTGAGCATGAAGCCGCACGGCTTTTCATGCGGCTTTACGAGCAGGACTACGGCATTACTATGCGACATATCTGGCACAATAAACCAGCGCGACCAGATGTGACTTGCTACTATCAGGATAAAAAGCTCGATCTTGAAATTGCTCATTTGTATGGTAGCGAAGCAGAAGCCATGCATATTCTTGGTCGGGAGTTGTCGACACAAACGCATAAAGAGTTGTTAACGTTGATGCGAATGCCCGCAGAAGCAAGATTAGTCGCAGCTTTAAATAGTTTATTGGCCAGCAAAGCTCAGAAAACATACGACAGTAACAAGGTGTGGCTGGTGATACGAAATGCCAACCCATTATGGACCCGGGACGAGATGTTGGCTCATTTCCCAAAACTACGTATCCCGAAACAACACCCCTTTGAACAGATCTGGCTGATTGGCGATATGGCTGGAGACTCTGGTTTGCTGGCACTGTTTCCACCATTGCATCACCCCATATCTTCAGACTATAGGGATGAATTATGTTGAGCTTTTATCATCGTCTGGCTCGAATCTTAGCGCCAGCCTTTTGGTGGCTGCTTGCTGCTGCCATATTGTTTGGCATGCTTTTTATTTGGCTACTGCTGACCAGTGAACAGAGTCATCAAGCCAGTGTGCTGTTTTGGCTGTTGTTGATGCTGGCGATGCTTGGGTTGTTATTGGTGATTAAGTGGTTTGCTACACCGGCCCCTGAACTGAATGAGACCAAAGGCTTTTTCCTGCGCTGCAAGGTACGATTGGTACGTTTGGGCTATCTGTTATTGGCCCTGATCACCAGCTTCATCATGCTGGCGATAGCGGTGCTAGGTGCCCGCATTGGTTTTGGTGGTTTGATGCGTTGGTTGCTGGGCGCATGACCGCTAGGAAGCAATGGGATATATTTTGTAGCGTCGTCGATAATTTTGGCGATATTGGGGTCTGTTGGCGCTTAGCACGACAACTCCAGGCCGAGTATTCCGTGCACGTTAGACTCTGGGTAGACGATCTCGATAGTTTTCAACGGATTTGTATAGAAATCGATCCGTCCTTAACGCAACAATGTTTAGCAAGTGGTGTTGAAGTGGTCGCCTGGAGTAAGGCTGGCTGTTTCGCTGATTTGCTTTTAAGCGGCCCTGATGCTGATGTCGTCATTGAGGCATTCGGTTGCGAGCTTCCAACTACGTATTTAGCACAGATGGCAAAGCGCCATACCAAACCATTATGGCTCAATCTGGAATATCTATCGGCTGAAGCATGGGTAGAAGATTGTCATGCTTTACCCTCGCCACATCCACAGTTACCACTGCAAAAATACTTTTTTTTCCCTGGGTTTACTGGCCGTACGGGCGGGCTCTTGCGCGAGCAGGGGCTGCTCGAACAGGTCAGCCAGTTTCAACAAAGCAGCGAGCAGCAACAGGTTTTTTTACAGAACCTCGGTGTTGAGCAGCCAGAACAGTATGGGTTGAAGCTGTGCTTGTTTGCGTACAGTCACTCCAAGTTGGCTGACTGGTTAGACGCACTGGCCCGGATGGAGCCTAAAGTGTTATGTTTGGTTCCCGCCGGAGCACTGGCTACAGAGCTGCAGCAGCACTATCCTCAGTTGCGTTCAACTGGTTGGATGGAGTGGGGCCAGCTCCGGCTGCAACTACTCCCATTTGTTGATCAGCCAGCTTTTGACCAATTGCTTTGGTGTTGTGATATTAACTTTGTCCGCGGTGAAGACTCACTGATCCGAGCGATTTGGGCGGGGCGACCATTTAATTGGCAACTGTACCGTCAACCGGATGACGCTCATTTAGATAAGCTGGAAGCCTTTTGGCAGCAATATAAGCACCAGATGCCTACTCAGTTGCACGATGCATTAGAAACATTTTGGCAGGCATGGAATGAACCATTGGATTTAGTGACGCCTTGGCAGCAGCTGCTCCCTTTGTTACCTTATTGGCAGCAGCATGCGAGCCGTTGGCAGCAGCAGCTGAGTTTGCAGGATGATCTGGCAAAGAATCTGGTGCGTTTTGTTGAAAAAAAATTTATACTAACGGCAAATTTTTCCTAGTAAGAAGAAACCAAGAATATGATGAAAACTGCTCAAGAGCTTCGTGCCGGTCAGGTAATTATGGTTGGTAGCGAGCCAATGGTTATTTTAAAAGCTGAATTTAACAAGTCCGGCCGTAACTCTGCCGTTGTTAAAATGAAGATGAAAAACTTGTTGAGTAATGCCGGTACTGAAACTGTGTATCGTGCTGATGATAAGTTTGAACAAGTCATTCTGGAAAACAAAGAAGTGACTTACTCTTATTATGCCGACCCTATGTATGTCTTTATGGATGAAGAGTACAACCAGTTTGAAGTGGAAGCTGAAAACATGGAAAGTGCTTTAAAATATCTGGGCGATGGTATGCAAGTGACTTTGGTGTTTTATGGTGAGCGGCCAATTTCGGTTGATCTGCCAACCATCGTGGTTCGCGAAGTGGTGTACACTGAGCCTGCAGCTAAAGGCGATACTACTGGTAAGGTGATGAAACCAGCCAAGTTGGATACCGGTTTTGAACTGATGGTGCCTGCCTTTGTCGAAATTGGCGATAAAATTGAAATCGACACTCGTACAGATGAGTACCGAAGCCGTTCAAGATAAGTAGGGGCGCATGATTGCGCCCTTTTTGACGCAGGGGCGCATCATTGCGCCCTTTCTTGTATGCTTTCACGTTAATCCGTATACCACATCAACTGATTTTTACCGCTTTGCTTAGCTTTGTACAGCATATCATCTGCACGTTTGAGCACATCGTTTGGATCTTCATCCTGTGTCGCTGCGCAACTGATCCCCCCAGCGCTGAGCGTAATGTAGTCGCTGATAGGGGAGTAGCCATGTTCCAACTGCAATTGTTCAATACTACTTAAGCAGTGTTCAATCAACTGGCGACTGCCTTCTTCATCGCTATCTGGTAGTAAGATCACAAACTCTTCACCACCATAGCGGGCAATGAAATCGTTTGGCCGGCGCAACGTTTGTTTCAGATGAGTGGCGACTTGGTGCAGCACCTTGTCTCCGGCAGCGTGACCATAATGGTCGTTAAACTCTTTAAAATGATCAATATCGAGCATCACCAGCGATAAATGGCTGTGCTGACGAGTGGCGCTACGCCATAGTTGCTCTAGTACCTGATCGTATTTGCGACGATTGGCAATCCCCGTTAGCGGGTCGATATGTGCCAGTTGTTCAAGTAATTTACGCTGTCTTGATAGCTGCAAATGCAACCGAACCCGAGCTTGCACAATGGTGGCGTGGAAAGGCTTATAGATGTAATCGCAAGCGCCCAGGCGCAGGCCTTGCTCTTCATGATTGGTATCACTTAATGCCGTAATAAAGATCACGGGAATCGAGCTGGTATGTGCATGATGCTTTAGACTCTTGATAAGTTCAAAGCCATTTATGTCTGGCATCAGCACATCCAATAGAATGAGATCGGGCTGAAACTCAATGGCTTTACGAAGTCCTTGCTCGGCAGATTGAGCCAGAGTGACATCAACATCTTGTCGTAGAATATCGCCGAGAATTTTTAAGTTTGTTTTTTGATCATCAATGATCAGTACCTGCTGTCTGGTGCTCTGGCTACGTGTCATAACATCATCACTTTTGATCGCCGTCAGACTGCTTTGCTAACTTATTGAGCAATGCTTGCAGCTGTTCCGTGGCTGTTTCAAATTCAATATGGCTTACATTATGGCTTATGTCTGCTATCTCTGCTGCGAAATTGCTTTGTTTTGTCAGCCTTTTTAATCGCTCGAGTTGCGCTTCGGCTGCGAAATCAGATTGTTGCAATAATGGCAGCAACTGATGGAGCTCCAAATTAAGTTGTTTATGTGAGATCGGTTCTATGGCAGAGGTCTCCTCCGTGATCTCGACTTGTGCTTTCAGGTGATTCATCAACTCATTCAGCATTGCAATAACATGGTCAATTTCATCCGCATCTGGCTGACCAGCTAACAATTGTGATTCGGCCTCAGCGCACTGGGCTGCAAAAGCAAAAGCACCGATATAGGCTGCGGCCGCTTTCAGCGAATGCATTTCACGACTGATTGATTCATAATCGTGATGCTGTAGCTGATGACGTAGTTTTTTCGGTAGCTCTTTATGCTCATTGTAGAAGATATGCAGCAGGCTAGGGTACAGGGATGCTTGAGGGCCAAGGTTTGCACGTGCTTTTGCCTCATCGAGTTGTAATGGATCTTTGCTTGATGATGACAGCTCTGAGAGCACGGTTGAAGTCACGACTTGTTTCACGGCGACCTGCAACTGTTGCTGCAGAACACGGTACAATTGTTCTGGCACAATCGGCTTAGTCAGATGCTCATTCATACCCGCAGCCCGGCTTTTTTCAATATCTTCCGGTAACGCATGGGCTGTCATAGCGACAATGGGTAACTCTGTGAGCTGCAGTTGCTGACGGATCAGTTGCGTGGCAGTCAGACCATCCATTTCAGGCATTTGAATATCCATCAACACTAAGTCATAGTCTCGCTGCTTAAGTTTGCTGACGGCTTCTGCACCATGGACCGCAACATCAATATCTGCACCGGTCTCTTGCAAGAAACCTAAGGCCACCTGACGATTGATCACGTGGTCTTCAACCAATAACAAACGTTTGCCTAGCAAATCAGGTAGCGCTTCTTCGAGTGAGTAGGTTTGCAATGCTGCTGTATTGGTGGTGGTATCAAACAGCAGCGGACCAAGTGCATCCAGTAACATCGAGTAATTAACAGGCTTCTCTAAAAATTGATCGATCTGAACCTGTTGCATTGCAGCTTTAGCTGCCGCCTTATCATAAGCTGAGACCATCAGTATATGCGGTGCCCGACTACCGAGCTCTTGCTGAATACGACGTGTGGCTTCAATGCCATCCATCTCAGGCATACGCCAATCCATTAATATAAAGTCATACCCTTGCTGGTTGCTCTCGGCTAACTTTACCTTGGCCACGGCTTCTTCACCATTGTTGGTTTGTTCGGCTTGAATACCAAGTTCATCGAGCTGTTTCAGCAATACCATGCGGGTTAACGCCATGTCATCGACCACCAGAGCTCTTAGCTTGCGTTGGGACAGCATAGGGCGCTTAACGGCTGGTTGATCATGTTCTGGCAATTGCAGGGCGATGGTGAAATAAAAGGTAGAACCATAGCCTTCTTCACTTTCCAGCCAGATATCACCTGACATCAGTTCGCATAACTGTTTACAAATAGTCAGCCCTAGCCCTGAACCACCATACTTTCGGGTAATTGAGTCATCGGCTTGATGGAATGATTTAAACAGACGTTGCCGTTGTCGCTCGGTCATACCTATGCCGGTATCGGTGACTGAGCCATGCAATTTATAACTACGGTCGGCTGATTTATCTCCATGCAGCATAATACAAATAGACCCTTTATCGGTAAATTTAACTGCATTATTCAGCAAGTTGATGAGTAACTGTTGAATACGTAAAGGATCGCCAATCAGCTCCTTGGGAATATCAACCGATATATCAGCGACCAGCTCCAGCCCTTTGCTGTGAGCTTTCAAGGCTGTCATATTAATGGCTTGCTGCACTACATGATGTATAGAAAGCCGGGTACGCTCCAGTGTTAATTTGCCTGCTTCTACCTTAGAGAAATCGAGAATGTCATTTACAAGGCTGAGCAGCATTTCGCCTGAGCCCCGAATTTTACCCAGTAAATCCAACTGTTCATGATCGACCACTCGCTTACTGGCCAAGCGACTCAGGCCTATCACCGCATTAATTGGGGTTCGAATTTCATGGCTCATCCGAGCTAAAAATGCCGATTTTGCATCGGTCGCTGCTTCTGCTTTGATTTTAGCTTGGGCCAGCTCTCTGGTTCGTGAAGCTACTTTTTGTTCCAGATTTTTATTTGCCTCTAACAGTTGCTGCGATAAGCGGGTGTTTTCAAATAAGATAGCTGTCTGGTTGGCCAGTAACTGCAGTACTTGGATCCGCTCTTCCGGAAAAGCACCTGTCATGCTGTCGTGCTGCAAATACAAAATACCGCGAAAGGCGCCATTGACAATAATAGGAATACACAGCAAGGATGCTGGCAACCCAAGTTGTGGATGAATGGATTTCAGCAGCGGAACCTGACTGGTATCATTATAGAGTTTGGCTTTACCGGTGCGGCGAACCAAATTTAGCAGGTTGGCTGGCGGCTGCAGTAATTTATCGCTGGTGCTGGCTTGTAGCTCCAGCTCTTCTTCTCCTGATGCAAACAAAAGACAGCCATTCTGTGCTCCGGCATTTTCCACCATGATATGCAGCATGGTATCGAGGAAAGCGGTTAAATCAACTTGTCCACTGAGCGTTTCAGAAGCCTTAAAAATTGAAATAAGATCCAGTTGGCGGCCTGATGTGGCGGTGTCGGATGAGTGTTGGTATACACGTAGTTCAGGGTAGGTTGATTGTAACTGCTGAAGTTTGGCTGCGGCTTGCCATTGTTGATAACTTTGGTAGGCCTTCAGGCGGTGTCCTGCGGCAAAATCGGGCTGATGCATCTGTTGCCAATAATCGGCTACCCGTTCATGGGCAATGGCGAGGTGGTGCAGAAATCCCTGCTGTTCAGACTGGTGAATGGCTTGCTGATAAAGTTGCCATGCATCCGTTTTATTGGCCAAAGCGGCTTGCTCAGCATGAAGTAAAAACACCTTATATTGATGGTTGTCCGGTCCGGCTTCGGACCAGCTTTCAAATTTAAGCACCAGCGCATTAAGCTCATTGTGCCAATGACTGGCTTGGTCATTATTAGGTGCGTGCTGTGCTTTTCTGAGTAAACGAGCATAGGTTAGGGCGGCAAAAAAGTAATACTCAGTCTGGTGGTGCAGTGATAATGCTACGCCTGCCAGTGGCTCTGCAGCCTTGATATGTTCGAGGGCTTGCTCATCTTCATCCATCAAAGAAGCAAGTATTAATTTGATGCAATGGTAGCAAAATAAAATGGTGTGGTTGTTGTTTTGTTGCAACACCGCAAGCTGAGTACTTTCTGAGTACGCTTCTCCTTCGAGCATCAAGACATTACGTGGAACCGTCGTTAGGTTGAATGTCAGTTGCTGCCAAATCTGGCTAAACTCAAGGTTATAAGGAAACTGCTTCTCAGTTAGAAACTGAATCGCACGATCGCCGTACTGTGCGACCTGCTGTAAGGGTTGGCCACTCATGACCCGATAAAAGCTACCAAATAAAGCCGAATGGGCCGCATACTCCAGGTTGCCTTCTTTTAACGCTTGTTGAAAACTGTCTTCGAGTGCTTGTATGCTGACGCTGAGAGGGGCATTCCAGGGCAAAATTGCAGCTGCGCGTTGAAAGTCTAACTGAGCTTGAAATTTACCTTGGTACCGCGTATTCACATCCAAAGCGAGATCTGCAAACTCGAGCGCTGTACTGTATTGACCAAATGCAGCCACTAAATTCATACCATGGCCGAGATAACCCAGTGCCGACGAAGCACAATGACCATGCTGCAGGCTTAATTTCAGTAAATGATAACTGACCGTCATGTAGTGCAAGGGGCCGACGATATAGGCGACCGTAAAGAGACTCCCTAGCATATCCATGGCCTGCAATAACTCATCATCTTGCAGGGCTGGGCGTTCGATTAAAGCCGCGATGTTGTCAGGTGCATACATCGTTAGCACTTCCGCATAATGACTGACAATCTGCTCCGTGACGGTAATGTCAATCCCCACTTCAGCCAGCACCTCAGCGGCAAGATCAAAGGCTTCACTAAGCTGATTCTGAGCAAACAAAATCAGGATCTTTTGCTGGCAGTTTTGCATACGCTGCAACCGGGAGTGAGTCAGCTGATCCAACTGCAGGCACCAGTGCCAGGCATCCGGGTAGTTCTGTGTTAGATAGCTACTTTGCGCAAGGCCAGCGAGGACGGCCCGGGATTGATCGTCACTCGAAGGATCGCTCAAGTTTTCCAGCAGTTGCCGGGCCTGCACAAAAAATGCATGAGCGGTATCGTATGCATTGGTTGCTAAGGCTTTATCTGCAGCCATTAAGTTAAATTCAGCCACCTTTTCTGCGCCAAGCTCACCTACACTGAGGGGGAGGGCGGCATTGAGATGCGTGATAAACTCAAAGACATGTTGTTGCTGCTGCTGTGCTGTTGCAAAGTCTGCCAGATAATAGCGGGCAATAGTAGCGTGCAGCTGTTGCTCAGTTTGTGGGGTGGCCAGTTGAAACGCTGCTTGTTGCAGGCGGTCATGGCTGAAATGAAGCGATTGCAATTGCTGCCCATCCGGAGCTTTGAATGCGGTCAGAATACCTGTGTTAATAGGGCCGGTTAGGTGCTGCTCCAGTTCCATGACTGAATACCCGGTAATCCCTGCTAGGGTATGCATGGTTGCTGAGTCACCCAGCAAGGCAATGATTCTAAGCAGTTGCTGTGCCTCGGCATCAAACTGATTGAGTCGCTCTGCTACGACCTCAGCATGCTGATCGCTCATGGTTTGCTGAGACACTGCAGTCAAATCCCAACGCCAGATACCATCCGCACAACAATATAGTAGCTTTTCATGATGTAGTTTCAGCAAAAACTGCTTCAAGTAAAAGGGGTTGCCACTGGTTTTTTGAATCAACATATCAGCCAGTGGCTGCAACGATTTCTCGGTCTGTTGCAGTGTATCGGTGAGTAGCTGCAATGTTGCCTGCTCAGACAGAGGGTTAATCGATATGTGCTGAAGGTTGGCATGGCTTTGTGCTATAGCATCAAGAGTAAATTGCAATGGGTGGTCGGCCAGAACTTCATTTTTCCGAAAACTCAGTAGCAGCATGATGCGCTGAGCACTTGGATCTTCGGCTAATAGCTCCAACCAGCGCAGTGTGGCTCTATCTGCCCATTGCATATCATCCAGAAACAAGACCAGCGTGCAATTTTGCTCGGGAAAAACACGGAAGATACGTAGTAAAAGCTGATTAAAACGGCTCTGGCTGGCACGGTTAGCCAAGGCCTGTGGTTTGGGTGCTGGTGTGAGAATAGGCGCCCACTCAGGGATCAGCTCCGTCAGTAAAAAAGCATCGTCACCAGCCGCCAGTTGCAGCAGTTGCTGCCATATTTTTAGTTCTGACTCGGGCTCTTGCAAAATAGATTCTGCTAACTGCTCCAGCGCACTTTTCAGCCCTGAGAAAACTGAGTTCTGTAAGTACTGATCGTGTTTTCCTTGAATAAAAAAAGTATGACCGTCCAGTGTTAATGGATGCAGCTGTGCAATGACGCTGGTTTTTCCTGAACCAGAGTAGCCTTGTACCGCCACCACCTGCATTTCGCTGGATTGGTGAGATAAAGCAAAGGTGTGTTCCAGAACTTGTAATGCGTCGGCCCGCTCATATAAGGTGTCAGGAAAAGGCAGCTGACGGATCCCCACATAGACGGAGGGGATGAATAATGTTTTATCCTGTTCTGAGCTTGGCTCAGTGCAAGATTCAATATCTTGCATCACACCCTGGACCGAATGATAACGTTGATTCGGGTCTTTATGCAGCAGAGTATGAATGATGTGAGCTAGTCGGGGATCAAGCTCTGGTTTTAATTCGAGTAAATCTGTTGGTTTTTTCGCAATGTGGGCATGAACCAACTCAAGCGCTTGTTGCTGTTCGAATGGGAATTGCCCGGCAATTAAGGCATAACTTAAGACACCTAGTGCATAGAGATCAGCGCGCTGATCCAACGGGCAGTGCACTCTGCCAGTGGCTTCCGGAGCTAGCGTCCGAAGCATGGCGAGATCCAATTCAGTCTTTACCTGCAATGGATGGACTGAACTGATGGTAGATGCAAAACGACTATTCAGTAAATTGACTTCGTCACCAGTCGCAGACCAATAGAGTGATTCTGCCTTTAGTTCGCCCAAGATGAAACCGGCCTGGTGGATTTGTTGCAGCAGGCGCAATAAACTTTGGATGGCGGTTAGGGCCGTAATTTTCTGCTGACTAATGCAGTCGATCACTTCAAAAAAGCCAAGCGTGTAATGCCGCATCGGGACCACCCTATACCGGTAGCCTCCTTCTTCAAAGCTATCTAAGGCCTGAACAAGCCAGGGATGCTCTGCCTGCAAAGTGGCGAGAGCTTGTGATGTAGACGCTGCGGATAACGAGTGTTGATGAATAAACACCTGCTGTTGTTCAGCAGTTTTGGCAACAAATAAACGATGATCAGGAGCTAAAGCAGGACGTTCAGTTAACTCATTAAATTGTGACAGCTTCAGCATAGAACAACACCTGAAAGTATGAACAGTCTTGAGCTAGCTTAATGGGTTCGTAAAGAAGAATAAAGGCTTTTCATCATAGCTTTGGCTATCAAGCTGATTACAAATTCTGTTTGTAGAGCCTGATACGATCCTATACTATTTCACCATCGACTTAAGTACTTTGGCTTCGCTGTTTTTACCGCTTCAGGGCCAGCTCAGGATAGGCACTATGTATTATAAAAACATGCTCTATAAAAGCGTATTCCCTGTTTCATTTTGTAGTTTAGCGCTCGGACTCAGCACATGGTCTGCTGAAGCACAAATGGATAGCTCTTCAGCGGAGCAAGATGCTGTTGAAGTCATAGAGGTGCATGCTCAACGCCGTTTACAAGATATTTTTGATGTGTCCGTTGCTGTGACACTAATCGATGGCGAGTACTTAAAGCAACGGCAGATCAAAGACAGTGTAGAGCTGGCTGCGTTATCACCAAACTTTACTGCAAGCCAAGCTGCCGCAGAAGGCACCACACCAGCTTTTACTATGCGCGGTGTTGGCATGTTTGATTACAATACATCGACGGTCTCTCCGATTGCGATATACAGCGATGATATTGTCAGTGGTGGTGCCAGCTTTCTGGGGGCTCAGCTGTTTGATTTGGCTCGGGTCGAGATTTTACGTGGGCCTCAGGGCACTTTGTTTGGCCGTAATACCACTGGCGGCGCTATTTTACTGATGTCAGCCATGCCTGAAGATGAATTTGGTGGCTATATAAGGGCCAGTGCGGCTGAACAGCAACATTATCGGGCACAAGGCGCGCTGAACACCCCAATTAATGACGATACTGCCGTCCGCTTTGCCTTTAACTGGCAGGATTACCACTACAGCATGAATAATGTGTTTCCTGATGCACCTACTGCGGGTATGGAGCAAGCCAGCTTCCGTGTGCTGCTTACCACACAATGGCAAGATTGGGATCTATTATTGCGCTTGTCATCCGAGCATTGGCAGGGTGTACCAAAACCAGTGTACAGTGCAGGTATTTTCAGTGATCTGGCCACAGGAACCTTATGTCCGCTTGCTTTAGTGGGCACCAAAGAATGCGTCGATGGCTTTGGCATGCGTGTGGATAGCGATGATTTCTGGACCACATCGGCGAACATGGCAGAGAAACGTAATCGTACCGATAGTTGGGGGGCCAGTATCCACCTCAGCCGTGACTTTAGTCCAGAGTTCAGTCTGAAGTCGGTTAGCGCTTATAAAACGTTCAATCGAATGCATTTATGGGATGCGGATGGTCCCGGACAGTTTATTGAAGGCCAGCTTGGCTCGAACAGTGATTTTTTCAGTCAGGAATTGACGTTCTATTGGGATCAAGGCTCGCGCTTTTGGACCGCTGGGCTTTTTTACCTGCAAGAAGAGCTTGAGCAAAACAATCGCCTCGATTTATTTCGCGATTTTAGGGCGGTACCTGAGTTATCAGATGTTCCGGCCCAATTTATTTATCACAATACCCTCAAGAATACCTCAACGGCGGCTTATGCCCAGCTGGAGCAGCCGCTTAGTCAGCGTTTTACCCTGACTGCAGGGCTGCGGATCACGGATGAGAGTACGCGCTATCAGGCGCAAAGTGATTTGGATACGGTCGCATTTTTTATTCCACAGCTGTGGGATCTTTCCGGTAAAGTATCGGATATCGAGTGGACCGGGAAACTCGCTCTTAACCAGCGTTTAAATCCCCGGCATATGCTGTATTACAGTTATTCCAGAGGGTACAAAAGTGGCGGTTACAATGGCGGCTTTGCCAGTAGTGCAGAAGAAGCCGCCAACTCAGCTTACGGGCCTGAATACCTGGATGCCTGGGAAGTTGGCAGTCGTTGGCGCTCAGAAAATAATCGTATGCGCTGGAATCTGGCTGCTTTTTATTACGATTACCGCGATCAACAAACCTTCGTCAACTTTAGCAGTGGGGTTGCTCCTTATCATGTATTGAAAAATGCTGGTGACGGGCAAATCTTTGGTGTTGAATCTGAATGGCGCTATCAGGCCAGTCAGCAGTTGGAACTGCAGTTAGCGCTGGGGTATATCCCAACGGCTAAGTTAGGGGAGTATCGTGAAGGTGAGCTATTTGTTGCCGATACCCGTTTACCTTTTACGCCTGAATGGACGCTAGGTGCAGCCATTCAGTACCAGCAGGCACTGAATCACGGTGCTTTATTGTGGCAGCTTGGTGTCGATTACCAATCCTCAGTTTACTTTGATCAATACGAAGACCATTATACCCGCCAGACAGGTTACAGTCTTTGGCATGGGCGGGTCGGTTGGCAACTAACACCTGAACTTGAGCTGGCTTTTTGGGGTAAAAACTTGTTTAATCAAGAATATACTGAGCTAAAGTTCGATTCGATTGCCGCACTTGGTGCCATAACTCAATTGCGAGGTGAGGCCCGACAGCTTGGGGTTGAAGTTAGCTATTACTTCTAGCCAAGTTAGACATAGATGAGTATACGATCACTAACGCGATAGCGCTTGAAGCTCTGCTAAAGTCATCTCTGCATTGCTGTACTGTCGAATTTGGCTGATCAGCAGCTGTGCGCAGGCAAAGGCATCGGCCAGCGCATGGTGTTGTGGTGCTTCTGGTAAATGATGCCGCTCCAGACAGTTTGGCAGCCGCAAGGCATTTTGTGTCAGCACCGTACCTTTGCGCTGAAGCCGCTGCCACTCTACACGCATGGTATCAATAGCGTTAAACTTAGGGCTACGGCCGAAGCAACGTTGGCAGGCCATGGTTAAAAAAGCTAAATCCATCACTGCATGATGGGCAACCAGAATATAGCCGGGGTAACTCTCAAGCAGCAACTGCAACAATTCGCATAACTCCATGCCTTGCAATAACTGATGGTCATGTACGCCATGGAACACGGCACTTTGGCCGACGCCGATCGGAGATTTCACCAGATAGTGGGCACTTTCACCCAGAATGATTTCTTGCTGCCGTATTGGAACCCAGCCCGCACTGACGATATGGTCTTGCTTGGCATCAAGGCCAGTTAGCTCTAAATCAAGCGCCAAAAAATTCACATCCCGCAACTTGGTTTTCGGTGACGGAGGGGAAATAGCTTCGTATTGACGGACAATGTCATTCATTGGCATTGGGGGATTTTTGAACCAACCAAACATGATAATACCTCCAAACTAAAGCTCCCGACAGAAGCGATACTTCAAGTGACTTTGGGCCTGATTAATCACCTCAAACACATCCTTTAACTGATGCCGTTGCAGACCAGATAAGACAGCTGGGTCGAGCAAATTAGACGCTTCATGGCCTTGTGAAATATCATGCTGATGTTTATCCCAGCGTAGCTGGGCCAATACATCAAATGCATCGAGTAAGTTCTGGCTGTCTTTTGGATCCATCACTTTATGCTGCGCCAATTGGATCAATCGTTGCCGTGTATTGATGGCTGGGATCCCTTTGCTCAGGCTGTAAATACGTGCGATATCGGTGATCAGGATCAGGCCGCGCTTTTTCAAATCGAGCCCTTTCTTTTGTTTGCCATCGCGCTCCAGGGTAAAGGTTTTGAAGAAACCAAGCGGTGGCGAGCCTTTTAATGCATTGTGCGAAAGATGGTACAAAAACACGGCTCGATCAACGGTGCGAGCCAGAATATCTTGCTTTAACGCATTAAACAGACTTTTGCTGCCATAAATAGGCCGCAAATCAAAGAAAATACTCGACTTTAGCAAGGCGTCCGGGGTTGGGGTTTGGATCCAACGGCCGAATTGTTTCGACCAGCCTTTGAGACTTAGCCGTAACTCAGGGTTACTGGCCATAATATTACCCGGGCAGTACACAATGCCACATTGGTTTAAGCCATCACAGACGATTTTGGCGAGTTGCTCAAAATACTGGCCAACGGCGCCCTCCGGCTCTTTTTCCAATAGTAAAGCATTGTCTTGATCGGCATTTAAACCTTGCTCCATCCGTGCCTGCGAACCAAACCCGAGCCAGCTGAACACACAAGGCGGCGGCCCGAGTTCAGCAATGGCCAGTTTGATCCAACTTTGCGTCAGAGCATCCGTCACGGTTGTCAGTACGTGGCTGGCCTCGTGCGCGGGCACTTGCTGCGAGCTCAGGCTACGACTTAAATGCTCTATTTGACTGGCGCACTGCAAAATACCTTCTTCGGTATGTTGCCGGTGGATCTCACCAATCAAATACACCGGATGATCTTGTTGGGCACGGATCACATCTGTCGCGGTGATCATGCCAAAAATATGCTCATCCCTGAGCACGGGCAAATGGTGAATATTGTGCTGACTCATCAACTGGACGGCTTCAAACAGATAGGCATGCAAGTCGATGGTTTCGGGACGTTCTGTCATCACTTCAGTGACGAGGGTATTAGCAGGTAAGGCTTCAGCAACCACACGGCTGCGTAAATCGCGGTCGGTGATAATACCCACCAGCTTATTATCGTGCTCGACCAATAAAGACGATACCCGCTGTTTTGACATCATACTGGCCGCTTCTTGAACGGTTGCATCTGGCGGAATACTGACTTTACGCGCTTTGGCGACGTCGCTAATTTTTAGGGTAAACCGATCGGTAGATTGCGCCTTGTATTGATGCAGGCGGCGACTAAATAAACGTTGAAAAAATAAATCGATGTTTTTGAATTGATAGCGAAAATGATCAAAGCCTTCTGCAGGCAACCAATAGACCAGGCCATCTTCTTCACACAACAGAGTATCTTTATCATGCAGCTCCGTCAGTAGTTGTTGATAGCCATAAAAATCACCAGTTTGTAACTTGGTGAGTAGTTGCTGCTGATCACTGTAAAGGGAGAAGACTCCAGTGCGGACAATCATCAGCCGTTGGCTAGCTGTGTTTACTTCTTCACCGGCACGAAAATAGTACACCGACATCTGACGTGCCAATGCCTGCCGTTGATCTGCATCCAACTGATCAAAGGGGGTAGTTTGTGCTAAAAATGACGTAACTTCGGTGACTTCCATTGCTGTTATGCCTGAGCCAACATACAAGCAACCATAGCAAAGCGATGGCAGAGAAACCAGACGACTTTAGTCGCAGCCATAACATGGATACTCAGGTATCAAAGAATAAAACCATCCATGATGTGCTGTGGTTTAACGGCATACCCGCAGCAGTGGATCGTTTTGCTCTAACCGGTACCAGTCGCTGGAGACAGATTCACCAGCAGCAGGAAGCTTAAGTTGCTCATGATAATCAGCGCGGGCCTGCTGGCTACAGTGGATGACTGTGGTCACTTTTCTGGCTGCCATACGACGTTCGAACAGGTATAAATCCAAACGGATTAAATCTGGGTTGTGTTCATTGTGGCTGGCATTGTTGAGATCAGCGGCAATAAAGCGTAGCGTTTGCGGGAAGACATAACTCCAGGGCCGCCAAAACGCGGTTTGTTCAGCGGTACGTACCACCTCGACTCCAGCAGGAAGTAAGGTTTGCTGATGATCAAACCAGGTGTATTCGGTGTAGATCTGAAAGCTCAGCATACCAACACCAGCAGCAACGGGAACCCACCAGGTGGCAAGCCTTTTGCCGCTCAAAAAACGCAAAGTCAGGGCGATGCCTGCCGCGCCCATACCAGCGGAAATAGTAGCGATAAATTCCCAGAACATGTGTACCTCTCGAATAAAAAAGGGCTTTCCTGCCGGAAAGCCCGTGTTTGGACGTTACTACTCTAGCACAACAACGTGCATGGAGTTAGTGGCCAGTCGCTTCACCGGCACCGCGCGGGAAACGAACACTTTCGACCAGGTCTTGAATTTCCTGTGGTGGTTCTTCAGTCAGGCCAGAGACTAAGAAGGCAACACCAAAGTTGATCATGGCACCCACTGCACCGAACGACAGCGGCGAAATACCGTAGCCGAAAGAGCCCAGTAGCCAGTTCTGTGGGATATTCTCAAAGGTATTGGTGCCAGGAATGAACAACCAGCCCAGATACAGGAAGATGTAAACCACAGTACTGATTAAACCAGCCAGCATACCTGCGATAGCTCCTTTGCTGTTGATGCGTTTGGAGAAAATCCCCATCATCAGCGCTGGGAAAATCGACGCTGCAGCGATACCGAACGCGAGTGCTACCGTCTGGGCGGCAAAGCCAGGCGGATTTAACCCGAGCCAGGTAGCAACCACTATGGCGACCCCCATAGAGATCCTGGCCGCCATCAACTCGCCTTTATCACTGATATTTGGATTAATGGAGCCTTTGATTAAGTCATGACTAATGGCAGAGGATATCGCTAATAACAAACCGGCAGCGGTGGATAACGCTGCTGCTAAGCCGCCAGCTGCAATTAAGCCGATGACCCAACCGGGTAGATTGGCAATTTCCGGGTTGGCCAGTACCAAAATATCATTATTTACAGTCAACTCATTACCAGCCCAGCCACGTTCAGCGGCCGTCGCTGCAAACTCTTGACCCTTTGGATCGGACAGATTGTCGTTGTACATCTGAATACGACCGTCGCCATTTTTATCGTCAAAGCGGATAAGACCAGTGTTTTCCCAGGTACGCATCCAATCAGGGCGCTCACTGTAATGAATGGCTTCAGCGGTTGGGCCATCTGGATAAATAGTGGTCATCAGATTTAAACGGGCCATGGAAGCAACTGCTGGTGCAGTTAAATACAACAACGCGATAAACACCAGTGCCCAGCCAGCAGACCAACGAGCATCTGCAACCTTAGGTACAGTGAAAAAGCGAATAATGACGTGCGGTAAACCAGCGGTACCAATCATCAGGGATAAAGTAAACAGCACCATGTTGAGTTTGTTATCGACGTCAGCGGTGTAGTCCTGGAAACCTAAATCACGGACAACTTCATCCAGTTTCTGCAACAAAGGCAGGCCAGATTCGGTATGGGTCGAGAATAAACCTAGTGGTGGAATTGGGTTACCGGTCAACTGCATAGAAATAAAGACAGCAGGAATGGTATAAGCAATAATCAGCACCACGTACTGTGCGACCTGAGTGTAAGTAATACCTTTCATGCCGCCCATAACGGCGTACATAAATACCACCACAGCGGCAATCATGAGACCAGTATCGTTTTCTACTTCCAGGAAGCGAGAAAAGGCGACACCAGCGCCGGTCATCTGACCGATAACATAGGTTACGGAAGCAATGATCAAACAGGCGACAGCGACTAAGCGCGCTCCGGTGCTGTAAAAACGGTCACCGATAAAGTCAGGTACGGTAAACTTACCAAACTTCCGCAGGTAGGGAGCAAGCAACATCGCAAGCAGTACATAACCACCGGTCCAACCCATTAAAAAGCTTGAGTTAGCGTAACCGCCGGCGGCAATAAGGCCAGCCATAGAGATAAACGATGCGGCAGACATCCAGTCTGCAGCGGTTGCCATGCCGTTCATGACTGGGTTGACACCACCACCGGCAACATAAAACTCCTTGGTGGAACCAGCGCGCGCCCAGATAGCAATACCGATATAAAGCGCAAAGGATGCGCCGACGAAGATTAAGTTAATGGCAAACTGACTCATAGCATTATTCCTCGTCCAGACCGTATTCTTTATCGAGCTTGTTCATTCTCCAGGCGTAGAAAAAGATCAAGGCGATAAAGGTTAAGATGGAACCTTGCTGGGCGAACCAAAAACCCAGATCAGTGCCACCAATTGCGATTCCGCTCAGTAACGGGCGGAATAAAATACCGAAGCCGTACGATACCAACGCCCAAATCGCCAGGCTGATGATGATCAGCCGGAGATTTGCTTGCCAGTACGCAGCAGCACTTTTTTTATGCTCTACCATGGTTGTGCTCCCATTGTTGTATTTTTGTTCACTTTTGGTCAGTCTTAATCTAGCAGCGGCTGGGAATTGCGAAAGCCCGACTTTAGTCGAAGCCAAAGGGTTTAGAGCGAGCTATTGGTTGACTTTCGATGGTGTTCAGCCAAGAGTATGAAAAGAAAAATAATGGGGAGAGCATGCAGTGGCAGCTTGGACGGTAGCATTATTGGCGTTAGCCTATGTCGGAGGCTTATTTTGGATCGCCAACTGGGGGGAGCGTCATGCCGACGATCGTCTGATACGAAAGTATGGTGGCTTAATTTATAGTCTGGCTTTGGCTGTATATTGCACATCCTGGACCTATTACGGTGCTGTAGGCACCGCAGTCACGCAAGGCTGGGATTACATTCCCATTTATTTAGGCCCATTGCTGCTGTTTCTATTCGCTCAACCTTTCCTGTTTAAATTGCTGCATGTCACTAAAAAACACAATGTGACCTCGATCGCTGATTTTATTTCCTCCCGTTATGGCAAACGACGCAACATTGCTCTGTTGGTGGCACTGATCTGCTTGGTGGTGGTGGTGCCTTATATCTCATTGCAATTAAAAGCGGTGGCTAGCTCGTATCAGGTGCTGCTGGGTGAGGACTTTAGTGTTGGCAATGTGAGCTGGTTCCAGGATAGTGCTTTGTTAAGCGCGATTGCTATGGCGTTTTTTGCTATTTTGTTTGGCACCCGAAAAGTGCACCTGACCGAGCAGAACCGGGGAGTGATGGTGGCGATAGCCTTTGAATCTGTGGTCAAACTCTTTGCCTTGTTGATGCTGGCCGGAGCTGTGTATGTGTTTATATTGGATATCGAACAATCAGCTTTGCAACGATTTATTGAGCATGCTTCGATGCAGCAGCAGCAAACCAGCAGCAGTGGTTGGATAGGCTTTATCACCAAAACGGTTTTGGCAACGGCTGCTGTATTTTTGTTACCTCGCCAATTTCACGTGGCCTTTGTTGAAAATGTGTCGAGTCAGCACCTTCGGCATGCCAGGCGCTGGTTCTCTGGCTACATGGTGATGGTGACTCTGGTGGTCGTGCCTATTGCTGTGGCCGGTATGATGATGTTTCCTGGCCGCTTGGTCGATGCAGATAGCTTTGTATTGCTGATCCCTTCTGCCTCAGGCTGGGATACCTTGAGTATCCTGGTCTTTATTGGTGGCTTTTCTGCCGCTACCTCGATGATCATTATTGCGACACTGGCACTGAGTACCATGATCAGCAACGATGTGATCTTGCCGGGCTTGTTACGACGCAGTAAGAAGCAAGGCATGCAGCATGACTATAGTTTGTTGCTGCTGTTGGTTCGTCGCAGCATGATCGTGGTGGTGATGGCATTATCCTGGCTGTATTACGTGGTGTTTGCCCGCAATTATGATTTGGCAGAAACCGGTTTATTGGCCTTTGCTTTAACCATACAGCTTGCTCCTGCTGTGGTGGGGGGCTTGTACTGGCGACATGGTAATGCATATGGCGTTTATGCTGGTTTGTTACTTGGTTTTAGCCTGTGGTTCTTCACTTTAATGTTGCCTCAGTTGGTCAGCGCCGGGGTGATCAATACCGATATTATGGCCACCGGTTTGTTTGGTTTAAGCTGGCTGCGTCCCGAGCAGCTGTTTGGAGTGCAATTAGATAGTCTGAGTCACGGCGTTATCTTTTCGCTTGGTTTTAACATTGCCGCTTATCTGTTGGTTTCTGTTCTAAGGCGTGCGCCGTTGAAGGACCGTTTACAAGCAGTGGCCTTTGTCAAACCGAACTTGCCTGTTGATCATCAGGATACTCCTGCCCGCCGGATCCGGATTCGTAATTCTGATTTACGTACCTTGTTGGAGCGCTTTGTCGGCTCGCAACGTGCTAATGAGTGTTTGCAAGAGTATGCCAGACGTCAGGAGATGGAGCTTGACCCAGATGAGCAACCAACAACTCGTTTGGTTGAGCATGTAGAGCGTGAGCTGTCTGGAGTGATTGGTGCATCATCGGCTTCGACCATGGTTAATGCTGTGCTTGAAGGCAAGCAACTGGGTTTCGAAGATGTGGTGACCTTGTTTGATGACACGACTCAGGCCATTCAATTCTCTCGAAAAATTTTGTTTTCTACACTGGAGCACTTAAGTCAGGGGGTCAGTGTGGTTGATCGTGATTTAAATCTGGTGGCCTGGAATAAATCGTATTTAGAGATGTTTGACTACCCCGAAGGAATGGTAAGAGTCGGACGGCCCATTGCCGATATTGTCCGTTTGAATGCAGAGCGTGGTTTGTGTGGCAAGGGGAATGCCGAAGATCATGTGGCCAAGCGAATACAGCATATGCAAAATGGCACTCAGCATGTCTTTCAGCGGGTTCGACCCGATGGTCGGGTGATTGAAATGCGTGGTAATCCGATACCTGGTGGAGGGTTTGTCACCAGCTTTGCCGATATCACTGAGCATGTAAAAGCCGTGCAGGCGTTGGCTGAAGCGAAACAGCATCTGGAGCAAAGAGTAAAAGAACGTACCCAAACCATCAGCGAAATGAACCAGGAATTGCTGGATGAAGTGGAGCGACGTAAATTGACGGAGCAGCAGTTGTTACAAGCAAAAGCGGAAGCTGAAGCAGCCAATGCATCTAAAACGCGGTTTTTAGCACTTGCCAGTCATGACATTTTGCAACCATTGAATGCTGCGCGTTTATTTACGGCTGCACTGTCAGCGCGACATGAAGCTATACCAGAGGGAGCTGCCTGGCATGAAAACCATCAGCAACAGCATGACCCCCAGCACAAAGATGATTATCAACAAAAACATGATTATCAGCAAAAACATATTGTGCAGCAACTGGATAGCTCACTGAAAGCGACCGAAGAATTGATCTCTACCTTACTGGAGATCGCCAAGCTGGATGATGGCAAGTTAGAGCCTTCTATTGAGGCGGTACCGCTAGATGAATTATTGGGTAATCTGGCTGATGAGTATCGGGTACTGGCTGAGCAAAAAGGGTTGCAGTTAACGGTACGAAGTCGTGATGTTCAGGTGCTGTCTGATGCCACCTACCTGCGCCGTATCTTGCAAAACCTGTTATCCAATGCCATCAAGTACACGCCGAGTGGAAAAGTCTTATTGGGATGTCGCCGCCGCGATGATTGGTTGGATATTCAGGTGTGGGATACCGGGCCGGGTATAGCTGAACCAGATTTGCTGCGTATCTTTGATGATTTCTACCGCATTGATGCCACAGCCAAAGGGCAGCAAGGGGTAGGGCTTGGCTTGGCCGTTGTACATCGGATGGCACGCGTGCTCGGGCATCGGGTCAATGTGCGCTCTCGACAAGGTCATGGTACTGTTTTTCAGTTAAGCTTACCGCTTGCATTGGCGAAGCCAAAACCGCTGATTGAAGAGCGGGTGAGCAAGCCACGCTCTGGTTTAGCCGATTTACGCGTGATCTGTGTTGATGACGACGTGACCAACCTGGAAGCTTTGAAAGTCTTACTGCAGCAATGGCAGATCCAGCAAGTAAGCGGATTTTATGATGAGCAAAGCTTATTGCGTTTTGCTGCTGAAAACAGCCCGCCGGATGTGTTGTTGATTGACTATCAACTGGGCCAGAATAGCAATGGACTCGACTTATACCAGCAGCTGCAAGTGTATTGGCAACAGGTGCCGGGGATTTTGGTCTCCGCATCGCCACAGGCTGATTTAGCCAGTCAGGCGCAACGGCTTGGTTTGTTATTTCTAGCCAAACCCATCAAACCGGCGGCACTTCGGGCTAGTTTGAACCAAATTAACCTATTAAAACGCAGAGTTGCTGAATGATTCGGCAACCGGGCAGTGGCTTTGTTGACGTTGATGGTTCTGGTTGGTATTCATAATTGAGATAGGGCATACTCTTGCCAGAACCTATCATGATAATGGCAAAGGGTGGTCTCTGTGCAGGTAACAACCCCTTCGGTTGGTGATCGCAGTTTTCAATTTGGTGATGGCCTTTTTAGCACCATTAAGGTCACTGACGGGCGACCTGAGCTGTGGGCATTGCACCAAAGCAGACTGCAGCAAGGTGTTGAGCGGCTTGGCATCAAGGCGCCCGATTGGCAGCAGCTGGCAATCCTTGTACAGCAAGCCGTGACCGCCGAAAGCCAAGTGATCAAGGTCGTGATTTCGCGCGGCCATGCTGGTCGTGGCTACAGCCCCGTAGGTGTCGATGGTCCGGATATTTACATCAGTACGGCAGCCTTGCCCGATTATCAGTTATGGCAACAGCAAGGCATCCGGCTCGATGTTGCAACACTTCAGTTGGCATGCCAGCCTGCGTTAGCGGGCTTGAAGCACAATAACCGATTGGAGCAGGTTTTATTAAAGCAAGAGCTGGCAGCTACTGAGTGGGATGATTTGCTGGTGCTTGATCAATTGGGGTATATCACCGAGGCAACGGCGGCGAATGTATTTTTTTATCGTCAACAACAGTGGTTCACTCCGCAGTTGCAGCGAGCGGGCGTCGCGGGTGTTATGCGAGCTCACCTAATGGCACAGTTGGCTGTTTCTGAAGTTAATTGGACCCTGTCTGAGTTAGAGCAGGTGGATGCGATGTTTCTATGCAATGCGCTCTGTGGTGTGGTGCCGGTGCGGCAGTTGCAGCAGCGCATCTTTGATATTTCGGCAGTACAGCAGTTACAACAGGAGTTGTTATGTTAAGGCGTTTAATCGTGTTGGCCTTGGCCTTATTTTTTTTAGCTGCGGTGCTGGTGTATCAACAAATGCAACAGTTGGCGACTACCCCGTTGCAATTAACCACACCATTGTTTACGGTTCCTGCCGGAGCCTCGGCAACTGGCTTATGCCGCCGGTTGCAACGGGATGGTTATGTACAACAGCAAGACTGTCAGTTATTTCGCCTTCAATTGTGGTTAGAGCCAGAACTTGCTGCGGTGAAAGCGGGTACTTACAAGGTCACTGGTGATGCATCCTTAATTGCTTTGATCGAGCAGTTTGTTCGCGGCGAAGTGGCTCAGTTTCCTTTTACTATTCGTGAGGGGGAAACATTGCAACAAACGCTCGAACGTTTGGAGCAAGCAGAGCACTTACAGTTTGATATCGACGCTTCAGAACAACTACTGACGCTGCTAAGTTGGCCTGAAGCATGGGGCGAAGCACCCAGTCAGGCAGAAGGTTTATTTTTCCCTGAAACGTACAACTACACGGTAGGTAGTTCAGCCAGTCAGTTACTGCAGCGTGCTCATCAAAGTTTGCTTCAACACTTGTCTGCGAGTTGGGAGCAGCGCCATTTTGACATTCCGCTGCAATCTCCTTATGAGCTACTGATCATGGCGTCTATTATTGAGAAAGAAAGTGGCTATGAGCCGGAAAAACCGCTGATTAGCTCGGTGTTTATGAATCGGCTACGGGACAATATGCGTTTGCAAACCGATCCGACCGTTATTTATGGCTTAGAAAGTTTTTCTGGTCGCATTACCCGGGCCGACTTACAAAACCCACATCCTTACAATACTTACCGGCATCATGGCTTGCCGCCCGGGCCGATTTCAGCGGTGAGTCGAAGCTCGTTGCAGGCAGCAGCCCGGCCAGTCGATAGCAGCATGTATTACTTTGTGAGTAAGGGTGATGGTAGTCATGTTTTCTCTGAAACATTGCAAGAGCACAATGCTGCGGTGCGACGTTACATTTTAGGACAAGGCCGATCTGAGCAAGATAATTCGGAACAAAACAATTCAGGACAAACAAATGAGCAGTAAAGGCCGCTTTATTGTAGTAGAGGGATTAGAAGGGGCAGGCAAAAGCACGGCGGTTGCATGCATTAAAGCATGGTTGGAGCAACAGCAACTGCAAGTGGTGTGTACCCGGGAACCTGGTGGCACTCCCTTAGCTGAGCACATTCGTCAGTTGGTCAAGCAAGTGCATGAAGAGACGCTCGCTCCTGAAGCTGAGTTATTGTTGATGTATGCTGCTCGGGTGCAATTATTGCAGCAGGTGATTGAGCCTGCTTTGGCCGAGGGCAAATGGGTATTGGCAGATAGGCATGACCTGTCATCCCGCGCCTATCAGGGGGGCGGTCGCCAACTGGATGAAGGGTTGATTAACAGCATCCGTCATGCGGTGCTTGGCGATTGTCGGCCAGATTTAACCTTGTATCTTGATATCGATCCGGCGTTGGGGTTAGAGCGTGCCAAAGCTCGTGGCGAGCTGGACCGAATCGAGCTGGAGCAGCTGGCTTTTTTCCAGCGTACCCGTCAGGCCTATTTAACCATCGCTGCTTCCGAGCCTGGTATTGTGGTCATTGATGCGGCTCAAGACCTGAGCAAAGTTCAGCAGGACTTGATTCAGGCTCTGACAGATTTTTGGACCGCGCAGCATGCTTCCCTGGCTTGACAACAGCTATCAGCAACTCGCTGCGTTAGCTCTGCAAGCAGAGCTTCCTCATGCTATTTTGCTAACCGGTAGCTCGGGGGTAGGCAAGGTTCAGCTTGCTGAAGCATTGGCAGCACTATTGTTGTGTCGTGAGCCACAGCAGCAGAACCCTTGTGGCGAGTGTAAGTCGTGTCGTTTGCGCTTAGCCGATCACCATGCCGATTATTGGCATCAAGCGGAAGCAGAAGGGCGAATTGGAGTCGATAGGATACGACAGCTAACGGCTTTTTTTCAGGGCAGTGCCCAGCAGGGAGGAGTTCGTATCGCGCTATTACCTCAAGCCGAACGAATGAGTGAGGCTGCGGCGAATGCCTTATTGAAAACCTTAGAAGAGCCTCCATCGACCTGTTTTTTGCTGTTAACCAGCGACCAACCTGCCATGTTATTGCCTACCATTACAAGCCGTTGTCAACGTTGGGCTATTGGTGTCAACGATGTTGCTGAGGCCACAACATGGTTACAGCAACAAAGCCAGCAACCATTGCCAGACTTTATGCAGCCGATGGCGGCCAGTGCGCCGTTGCAAGCATTGCATTGGCTGCAGTCTGAACAAGCTGAGGAAGCAAAACAGTTGTTACAGCAGTTGGAGCAGTATGTGCAAAACCAACTGGATCTGCACACAGTGGTCAAAGCATTGGAAAAAAGCGCCGTACTTTCGGTGGTACTTAGCTGGTTTATTCGTCAACGACTGCCAGAGCTGATATCCTTACCTCAGCAAGCTCACTGGCAGTTGCTGCAGTACTTTCAACGTTGGTGCCGTGACGAGACGCAGATTTTAGGGCAAAATAAAAACCTGGCATTGACAGCTTTATTGCTGGAGTTAAAGCGCTTAAGTGCGTAGATCGAGGTGAGGTATGGAAGAAATCCCGTTAGATTTTATGGATGTCAAAGAACTGTATCGCTGCTACATGCCTTTTTTAAAGCAGGGCGGTTTGTTTGTCCGCACGGCCCGAACTTATAAAATGGGCCAGTCACTGGCACTTAACGTAACCTTGCCAGATGCTTTGGAAGCCATTTTAGTAACAGGTAAAGTTGCCTGGATCACGCCTCATGGTGCCCAAAATGCCTGCCCGGCTGGCGTTGGTGTTGCTTTTATTGACGATAAAAAGCACTTGAGCGAGCAAATCGCAAAGTTGGTCGCTGGTTTACAAGCCAGCCATGAGATCACTTATACCCTTTAAATCCTCACTAACAGGAATCCCCGTGTTTGTAGATTCACACTGTCATCTTGATCGCCTTGAATGGGATAAATTAAATGCTCAGTTGCCGGATGTTATTGATGCCGCAACTGCTGCTGGCGTTGAACATTTGCTTTGCGTATCAGTCAGCTTAGCTGAATTTGAGCAGATGGCTGCTTTGGTGGCGCCTTATCAGAATGTTTCCATCTCTTGTGGCGAGCATCCGCTGCATCAAACCGATACGGTGGATACCGAGCTACTGCTGCAACATTGCCAAACTTCCAAAGTAGTGGCCGTAGGAGAGACCGGGCTGGATTACTTTTATGCTGCAGAAACAAAACAGGCACAGCAAGCCGCTTTTGTAGAGCACTTAGACGTAGCTGCAACGGTTCGTAAACCTGTAATTATTCACACCCGGGATGCACGGGCCGATACCATTGCCTTGATGAAAGCACATCGTGCAGAACAAGCCGGCGGTGTATTGCATTGTTTTACTGAAAGCTGGGACATGGCAAAAGCAGCTTTGGATCTAGGTTTTTATATTTCTATTTCAGGTATTATGACCTTTCGTAATGCTGGTGCACTTCGCGATGTGGTGAAAAAACTGCCGTTAGATGCATTGCTTATTGAAACTGATTCGCCTTACTTGGCGCCGGTTCCTCATCGTGGCAAGACCAATCAACCTGCCTATGTGACTGCTGTCGCTGCAGCCGTTGCCGAAGTTAAAGGGGTTGCAATTGACGAGTTAGCGCGTCAGACTACTGATAATTTCTATCGGCTTTTTGCTGGTATAGAGCGAAAAAATAAATAATTAAAGCAAAAAATAAAAGCAAAAAAAGGCCCAGAACCAATCCGAATTGTTCTGGGCTCAGGGGAATGGCTCATAGGGAATGAGCCGTGCGCTATCGAAAACAATAACCAAGGAGAAACTGTCTTCAAGTGTAGTTAGTTTGAGACCGTTTTTCCTACATGGTTCCACACAAGTTGAGAGGACTATCCATTCAATCATCCCCAGCTTATCCCTAAGTTATCCCCAGCTTATCCTCTGTAGTGCTTACTAATGCTCGTTTGTCACTGATTTGAAAACACGACATTTTGATTTTTTTTAGTCGCTAATTTTATTTTTTACTGAGTTTTAAGATAAAAATAGTCTAAAAAGAAAGCAGTATATTGACTTGTGTTTTGATTAAATAAGTTGACCCTAAATTTTCATTGAATTTAACTTATTGATTTTATCGAAAAAATATAAATTATAGGGTACAGTGGATACATAGATAGAGAGCAGGTTGGATGATACGCATGCAGCAGACTAACCACCTTTGTATTGACAGCTTACCAGAGCAGATGCAAGCCATGCATGTTGTTGCCGCAGGTAAACAGAGCCAGCTGGCACTGATTGAGTGTCCATTGCCTGTTTTACAATCTGGTCAGGTATTGATTAGCGTCACTGCCGCGGGTGTTAATCGCGCTGATTTAATGCAACGCCAAGGTTTGTATCCTGCCCCAAAAGGTGAGAGTGAAATTCTTGGGCTAGAAGTCAGTGGTCGTGTGGTTGCTGTCGCTGATGCTCACTTAAAGCATTGGTTAGGTTGTCAGGTGATGGCTTTAGTGCTGGGTGGAGGGTACGCAACTTTTGCCAGAGCCCATGCCGAACACTTAATGCCAGTACCAAAGCACTGGACTATGGTGCAGGCGGCAGCCATGCCGGAGGTTTTCTTAACCGCTTATCAGTTGTTGTTTCGTCTGGGGCAGTTGCAACAAGGTCAACGAGTGCTACTGCATGCTGGTGCTAGCGGTGTCGGGACCGCAGCGATTCAATTGGCTTGTCGTAGCGGCGCCAGAGTCGCGGTCACCGCCAGCAGCCCACAGAAGTTAGCCCGTTGTCAGGCATTGGGCGCCGAACTGACTATAGATTATACCAAACAAGATTTTGTTGCCGGGCTCAAGGCTTTTTGGCCTGATGGAGTCGATTTGATACTAGATCCAGTCGCTGGTGATTATATCGCGCGAAATGTGGATGCATTGGCGTTGGATGGGAAAATTGTGATCTATGCGTTGATGGGAGGCCGTCAAAGTACCCTGGACATGGCAACACTGTTCCGTAAGCGCGGTCAATTACTCTGCTCAACATTACGCAACCGCACAGATCACTATAAGTCAGATTTAGTTCGGGACTTACTGGCCGACTTTGGTGCTGCTTTTGAGTGCAATGAACTCAAGCCGGAACTATATGCTGAGTTTAACTGGCATCATGTTGAGCAAGCTCACCAGTTGCTTGCGAGCAATGCGACGATTGGGAAAGTTATTTTAACCATGTCTGATCCAGAGTAACTTGCTGCTATACTAGCTTTCGTTAGTTGCTTTTAACGTCTGCCTTTATGTGCTAAGGAATTGATATTTATGAGCTTGGGGACAATTGCCAAGTCTAATTACAGTAAAGCTGTACAAACACTCATTAATAAAATACATGATCGCACTGATGTTCAGGACTCATTGTATGAACAAGCGACTCAGTATTTTCTGGATGCAGATAAGCTTGCTCAGCAACAAACGGCTGCAGAGCAAGAAGTGTATTTATTTAATCAGCGTTTAGGTCAAACTCCTGCCTCTGAGAAAGCAAAAATAGAGCAGCAATTAGATAAAGCAGAAAAGTCTTTGCGACAAGTCAGTGCATCGCTGGATCAACTGCGCTTGCAACGGTTAGAGCAGCTCAAAGAGCTGTGCTATAGCGTTTTGCAACTATCAGAAGGCGAGGATGCGGATGACACGCATGTGATGACTGCCAAGTTATTGGGGACGATTCAATTGATGTCACCTACTGAAGGGAAATTAGTCGTCGTTAGCAACCAAAAAAGCAAGCATTTGTATAAAGCCGTATTGGCACTTCGCTTATTGGATCGATTGTTGCTGGATGAACAAATCAGCAACAGCTATGTGTTAAAACGCTATCAGGATAAAACAGAGTACGACATCGAAATCACTGGCGGTCGTATTTATCAACCGTTTCGGGATGATGTCCAAATCCCGTTGTTAATGGCAGCGCTGGTACAGGATATTGGTCAGTACCACCCTGAAGCACAGCAGATTTTACTTGGCCCCGATGGCGATCAGGATGAGTTCCGTGTGCTGGATAACCCAGAGCGGGTCGCTATGCTGCAAATTAACTATAAAGAAAGCCTGAAATACATCACACAAGCCATTGGTAAGGACAAGTACATTGGTAACAGCAAAGATCAGCGTGCCTGGTTTGATCGCAACGAACAAGAAAAACTGGGTTTTATTGTTACCTTGCTGAAAAACTCGATCAAGCCAGAGCAGGGGATTGGCAATCTGTTAAAGATCCCTCAGATCTATACTTCTGTAGTGCTATCGACCAAGCACAATTACAGTTATGAGAGCATCCCGAAAGTTGGCCTGGTGCTCGATAAAGCTGTCGAAAAGGGCATGTGCAGTAAAACCGCTGCCGATGGTTTAATGCGAATTACCGGTATCTTTCCACAAGGTTATGGCATTACCTATATTCCGAAAGACTCGGACAAACAAGATCTGGACCGCTACGAATACGCGATTGTCACATCCCTGTATCCGCCTCATCCCAATGTACCCATTTGTCGGATGGTGACGAGAAATCTTACCTATCAAATCTCGGTGATGGGATGCACTGTGCGGGTAGAGAATAATTTGTTTTTTCCGCAAGCGCGTAAGAAGTTGGAGCGAATTAAGCCTGAGCGACTCAAAGAAATTCTGGAGAAGTTAGTCTCTAACTTAGAAGAGCGGCAGAATATGGCGTTAATCCCTAAGTGTTGGCACCCGACGGAATACTTTACCTACGCCAAAAACCAGAACTTATGGAACAAAGCGATTAATCATCACTTTTAACCGTACCAGCTTTTCTGGCTATACAACCCAGCTAATGATGCTCACTTATCTGGGTTGTTTTGCTTAGCCTGACGCTTAGCTAACCGGCTGACAATGGTGTCGTCTTCATCTTGCTCTTCCAGACCTACTTCGTTTTTAGCTTCTGCGGTAGCGCTTACTGAGTCAGTATGGCTTTCTGTTGTTTCTGCATCGGATAATGATGCATCTGCTGGTGGCTCTGCATCGTCGTGTTGCTTTTGTACTATAGGGTCATCTTCACTGCTACCCGCTGTAGAATGCGCATTGGTATCTTCCGCAATTTCTGGATCATCCAGCATGTGCTCTTGCACCATGTCCTCATCAACCCGTGGGTCCAGAGCGGCGCGAAGCGGTGAGGAGAAGACATCGCTTGATGCAATCACGTAGTCTTCTGCTTGCTGCGAAGCCACTATACGGGCTGCTTGTTTCTGTGAGTAGTTAACGCGTTGCAGCCGAAGGAACAATAAAAAGCTACAGACTGCCATAAAACCATACAGCATAAAGTTACCGACCCACTGCATCAGGGCCGATGCTAAGATGGGACCAAAGCAAGCACCGATACCAAAGGTCAGCAAAATGACGGCTGATAAGGATACGCGCTCGTGCTGCTCCGCGTGCTGATTGGCTAACGCAGCTGCGATGGGATACAGCGAAAAAGCCAGAAAGCCGAAGCAGAAGGTAGCGATCATTAGAGCCATGCCGGACAGAGGAAATAAGGCAATGCAAAGCACGACGATGGTGAGTAAGGCACTATTGGTGCGTAGTAAACGACTTCTGGGGATACGATCAGATAATTTACCCATAGGCCATTGTGCCAGCAAGCCTGCGATGATGGTGATGGACATAAAGATCGCGATTTGCTCGGTGGGAATGCCTTGTTGGCTCGCAAAGGCGGGGGCCATACCATAAAAAGCCCCAACAATAATGCCAGCCACCGTAATGGTGCTTAACGACTGTGGGATCCGCCGCCAGAACGTCATAATTTGCAAGGGTGCAGAGTGCAAGGGCGCGGGGTGAATACGACGGGTAATGCCAATAGGGACGATGGAGAGTGCAAAGCCAATAGCAACCAGCAGTAATGGCTCAGGGCCCAAATCAGGGAATGAACTAACGACCATTTGACCGGCAATGAGACCAAAATACGACACGATCATGTAAAAAGCGAACACGGTGCCACGTTGATGATTATCTGCCTGCTCATTCAACCAACTTTCCAGCACCATGTACTGGGTCATCATGCCCATGCCGACCAGAAACCGTAGCAATAGCCAGAAGGTCAAATCAGGCACCAGACCATGGCAAAGCGCTGATGCGGTGACCACGCCAGCACTGGCAACAAAAGCCCTGATATGGCCAACGCGGGCGATCAGGCGGTGGCCAACTTTGGAGCCCAGCACCAAGCCGAGGTAATAAGCTGACATCAGCGCGCCGATCCACAAGGGATCGGCACTTTCTTTCGAGAGTAGCAAGCCCAGATAGGTTGTCAGCAGACCCGCGCCAAGCACCATCAAAAAGGTTGAAAAGTACAACGACGAAAATGCTTTATACGAACCTGATTGCGACATACTTACTCCCTGTTTGGACCCGTGTTGGCTACTTGACGCGCATACCAGCAGTTGCACCACTATCCGGTGATAGAATAAACAACTCACTGCCACCAGGCCCTGCGGCGAGTACCATGCCTTCGGATAAACCAAAACGCATTTTTCGCGGTGCCAGATTAGCTACCATCACGGTGTAGCGGCCAATCAGATCGGCAGGCTCATAAGCTGCTTTAATACCAGCAAATACCTGGCGCGTTTCACCCGCGCCAATATCAAGTTCCAGCCGGATCAGTTTGTCGGCTTTTTCAACTGGCTCGGCATGCACTATACGAGCAACCCGCAAGTCGATTTTAGCAAAGTCATCAATACTGATGGTATCCGCTATGGCTTCGCGTTCTTTGGCTACCGAAGCTTCCGCGGTTGGTGCTGCTTTCGCGGTGAGTGTTTCATTGTTCTGCTGCTGTGGCAGTAAGTTTTCTTTTGATGCTTCAAGCATGGCAGAAACTTTGGCTGGGTCAACCCGTTGCATCAGTGCTTTGAATGGCTCGATGCGATGATTGGTGAGCGGTTGCTGATAATTCTGCCAGCCAAATTCATCTTGTAAAAAGTTCTGAGCATCATGAGTCATCATCGGCAGGATAGGGCTTAAATAATGCATCAGCACACGAAACAAGTTCAGCCCCATGGAGCAGACATCATGTGCTTCTTGCTGTTTCTGCTCATCTTTGACCAGCACCCAGGGCGCTTTGGCATCGATGTACTGATTGGCCTTATCGGCCAATGCCATAATGTCCCGAACAGCACGAGCATAATCGCGCTTTTCATAATGGCTGGCGATGCTTTCGCCGGCGGCAGTGAACTCAGCCAGCAACGCTGTTTCTGTGACTGTTGCCGAAAGTGTGCTGTCGAAACGCTTGGTGATAAAGCCAGCACAACGACTGGCAATATTAACTACCTTGCCAACCAGATCGGCATTCACCTTTTGCACAAAGTCATCCAGGTTTAGATCCATATCAGTAATGGCTGGAGTTAGTTTCGTCGCGAAATAATAACGCAAATACTCCGGGTGCAAATGCTCAAGGTAGGTACGGGCCTTAATAAAGGTCCCTTTCGATTTAGACATCTTGGCACCATTCACGGTGACAAAGCCATGCGCGTAAACCGCATTGGGTTTACGAAAGCCAGCCCCTTCCAGCATGGCAGGCCAGAATAGGCTATGGAAATAGATGATGTCTTTACCAATGAAGTGGTAGACCTCAGCGGTAGAGTCCGGCGCCCAGTAGCGTTCAAAATCGATATCTTGCATTTGGCACAAAGCCTTGAAGCTTGCTAAGTAGCCTATAGGCGCATCCAACCAGACATAGAAAAACTTATCGGTGGTGCCTGGGATCTCAAAGCCAAAATAAGGCGCATCACGGCTGATATCCCACATATGCAGGCCATCGGTAAACCATTCTTGCAGTTTATTGGCCATTTCCTCTTGCAAAGAGCCGCTGCGAGTCCAGGCTTTCAGCATGTCCTCAAAAGCGGGTAAATCGAAGAAGTAGTGTTCGCTATCTTTCAGTACTGGTGTTGCACCAGAAATTACAGAGCGTGGGTTTTTTACATCCGTAGGGGTGTAAGTGGCGCCACAGACATCGCAGCTATCGCCGTTTTGATCTTCGGCACCACATTTCGGGCAGTCGCCTTTGATAAAACGATCCGGTAAAAACATCTGCTTTTCCGGGTCGAACAACTGGCTAATGGTCTTGCGCTTAATATGACCGGCAGCATCCAGTCGTTGATAAATTAAACTGGCTAGCTCACGGTTTTCATCACTGTGCGTTGAGTGGTAGTGATCGAATAGAATGGCAAAATCACTAAAATCAGCCTGATGCTCAATGCTGGTTTGTGCAATCATCTGCTCGGGAGATATCCCTTGTTGCTGGGCCTTCAGCATGATCGGGGTGCCATGCGCATCGTCAGCACAGACGTAGTAACACTCATGGCCACGAGATTTTTGAAAACGTGACCAGATATCCGTTTGGATGTATTCAAGCAAGTGGCCTAAATGGATGGGGCCATTGGCATAAGGTAAAGCACTGGTGATTAGAATTTGGCGTTTCGACATCGATGGCAACTCTTGACAGAAAAACAGGAAAAATAATGCATGGATGATACAATACCTGCGCCCGGTTCGCATCCGTCAATGGCCGATCTGGTACAAAAATACTGACTTCCTGCTAAATGGATTGCCCAATGTTTAATTGGTTTGCGCAAAAGACAAAGAAATCATCATCAGAGCCTGCTCACCAGTCGGAGCCGACTACTGCGTCAGCTCAGGGAAAGGCTCAAATTTATAAGCCTGAAGCTGCAGGTGCAGAGCCAACTTCGTACGCTTTTCAGCGAGTAAAGCACGTTATTTTGGTGGCGTCTGGTAAAGGTGGCGTCGGAAAGTCGACCACAGCGGTGAATCTGGCGACTGCTCTCGTTGCTGAAGGCGCGAAGACCGGCTTACTTGATGCGGATATCTATGGCCCCTCTATTCCAATGATGCTTGGCTTAGCCAAATCACAGGCAGCGTCTGGCGATGGCAAAACCATGCAACCGCAACAGGCCGCTGGCTTGAGTGTACAATCCATCGGTTTTCTGGTATCGCCCGACAAAGCCACGGTGTGGCGAGGCCCGATGGCCAGCCAGGCCTTGTTGCAGCTTATTCATGAAACCAACTGGCCAGAGCTGGACTATCTGATTGTCGATATGCCCCCTGGTACGGGCGATATCCAATTGACGCTATCGCAAAAACTGGCCGTGACCGGTGCCGTAATTGTGACTACACCTCAGGATGTGGCATTAAGTGATGCGCAAAAAGCCATTGTGATGTTTAATCAGGTGCAGATCCCGGTACTCGGCTTGGTAGAAAATATGAGTTATCATCAATGCAGTGCCTGTGGCCATCAAGAGGCTATTTTTGGTCGCGATGGTGGTGTTGAGCTGGCTGCTCGCTATCAATTGCCCGTTTTGGCGCAGTTGCCTTTGCAAACAAGGCTGCGCGAGTGCTCTGATCTGGGTAAGCCACTATTTCTTAGCGAGGATCCGGCCGATGATGCGCTCTGTCTTTTGTACCAACAAATGGCGCAGCACTTGATAAAGCAGGTCCAGCTATTGGCTGTGACATCGGTGCCTGAAATTGTATTTAGTGATGATTGAGCATGTGTGTTGGCTTAAAAAATAGTATGTCTTACTCGGCTTCTATAAATTGTGGGTTCTATAAATTATGAGATTATGTGATCGGGATATTGAGCGTTATCTGGATGAAGGCCGAATTTGTATTGAACCGCGCCCTGCACAAGATATGATTAGCGGTGTCAGTGTCGATATTCGGCTTGGTAATAAATTCCGTGTATTTCAAGCCTATACAGCTCCTTACATCGACTTGAGTGGCCCACGGGCTGCGGTCGATAAAGCACTGAACTCGGTGATGAGTGATGAAATTGAAATTGCAGATGATGGTGTCTTTATCTTACACCCAGCTGAATTGGCTCTGGCTGTGACATTAGAATGTGTCACTTTGCCGGCTGATATTGTCGGTTGGTTGGATGGCCGCTCATCGCTGGCCCGGCTTGGCTTGATGGTGCATGTCACCGCGCACCGAATCGATCCGGGTTGGTCCGGGCACATTGTGCTGGAGTTTTACAACAGCGGCAAATTGCCACTGGCTCTGCGGCCAAATATGAAGATTGGCGCACTTAACTTTGAATTGATGACGGGCGAAGCAGAGCGGCCCTACAACAAGCGGGTTGATGCGAAATACAAACAGCAAACCGGGGCGGTTGCCAGTCGGATAGGGGAAGATGATAAAAGCTCTACTTTGTTGTAGCTGGCGAGTTTGAAGTTGCTATGATTCAAATTAAAAAGCCCATGCAGAGCATGGGCCAAAAATAAAGCAATAAAGCAAAAATGAAGCGTGATGATTATGCAATAAAGCTGCATAGTTTGGCAATAGTGTAAGCCGTGTTTTTTTGTTGTCTGTCGCATTTATATGCGCATTCGTCAGCCCAATTAACAGGAGTCTGTATGAAACTTTTTGGCTCATTACCTTCACCCTATGTTCGTCGCATCCGTTTACTGCTGGCCGATCATCATTATGAGTTTGTGAACCTAAACATCTTTTCGGATGACGATCGTGCCACACTGGTTCGTTTAAACCCAACCCGCAAAATCCCCATGCTACTCGATCATGAGCAAGTGATTTTTGATTCAGGTTTAATTTATCGCTACATGAGCAATAAGTTTGGCTTGACGCCACTTAGTTGGCCAGAAGAAAACCAGCTTATCCTGATAAATGCGGCCAATGATTCACTGGTAGAGCTGCTGCTGTGCCAACGTTCGGGCTTTGATATTGCAGAAGATAAGTTATTCTTTAACTTGCAGCGTGAACGGGTTGCTGAAGTGCTGGCGATTTTAGAACAACAGACACAGCAAGGGCTATTCAACGACTGGAATTATGTTGCCATGAGTCTGTACTGCTTAGCCGACTGGATTGCGTTTCGCCAACTGTGGTCACTGGAACCGTTCCCGGCGTTGCAGGATTTCCTCAATGCAAATCAACAGCAACCAGCCGTGCAAAGCAGCGACCCACGCCATTCAGCCTGAGCCTGCCTAAAAATACTGCAGTTAAGCGCGCCAGCGTTGCTTTTTGCCGGATTATCCGTATTATACGCTCTAAGTCGGTACGTGGCGCAGCTTGGTAGCGCACTGTCATGGGGTGTCAGGGGTCGGAGGTTCAAATCCTCTCGTACCGACCAACAAAACAACCTGTTTTTTAACAGGTTTTTTTGTGTCTAAAACTTACCTTAGGGTTTGCGGAGATTTCATAAATTAGTTGTAATCTTAATTACGTAATAAGCTGGATTTTTTGACTAAAAAGGTATACAAAAGAGTTAAGAGGGAATTAAGTTGCCTGACTTTTGAGGTTGGTATCAAAGGGTGCGATAAGAGATTATTACTTAAATAACCCCCAACTTTAACGGATACTTGCTGGCTTGACTTTTGGAGAAATAAAATGCCTAAGTGGTTAAAAATATTATCTTTTGATGTATTCTCTTCTGGCGCTGGTGTAATGGATCAAGACGAGTTCGAACGAGAATTGCTCGATCTTATAGACCACCATAAAGAATTCAGAATCCATGATAATGGTACTATCTCTATGAATTTGGAAAATCCTGAGGCGCAGAAGCGGTTGATTGAAGAAGTTCGCAAGTTTGAGAACTTTGAAGTTGTAGGCCGAGTGTAAAAGTGGGTTATGGTGCTTTATTTTTAGTACTAATATTTGCAGCCGGATATATATATTGCTGGGTTACACCAAAAAATCGCTACAAAATACTACGAATGGATGGTTATTCTCTTTATTTCTATATCGGAGTATATGGCGTTTTCATTTGCTTATTGGCAGTGTCAATAATTGCAGTTTTAGATATATTTAATGTCCCATCTAAAATCTTTCCTTCATGGGTGTCTTACGTAAAAAATTTACCTGAAACTACATTAATAGCTAGCTCTTTAGTTAAGAGTTCTTTGTTATCACTTTCTGTAGTTTTAATCGTTTATATTTTTTCATTAATAAAAAAAATAATTTCTACCTGTACAATTAAACGAAAATACAGATTAGCCTTGAGTATTGCACTTACAAGTGACTACGAATATATTTTATATGAGTCGACTTCGAAATACAGATCAATACTTATAACTCTTGAGTCGGGTAAGGTATATGTAGGTATCGTGTATAACTTTGATCCCATGGATGGTAAGGCAGAGTTCATAACCATCATGCCGCTGTTAAGCGGTTATAGGGATAAATGTCAGGAGGTTAAGTTTACAACAAATTATCATGAACACTATAAAAGTGAGCTTGGGCATCTTGCTGCTAAAATGGATAACCCAGAGACTATTCGGTTAATGAAGGGATATGTTATCATTATTCCTGCAGCGCAAATAGTTTCAATTAGCAGGTTTGACATTAATGCATACAGAAAATTTATGAAATCGAAGTTTAATTCTGATTCATATGCTTATAGTATCAAATCTGGGTATGATTTTTTACCTGACAATAAGTTTGCTTATCCTAATGAAAAGTTTCAATTTTAAAAGTCTCACTTTTATGAAAGTTATTCGTGTATTATATTAGCATGTGCCTGCTATTTAGAATTATTTACCTTACAAAGCAAAGCAGCTAGTTTTTATGTTTACCCGAAAACTCAATACACAGATCATCTAAAGTAGAATTAAACTTCTCTTCATTTAATGCTACACGATAAAATTTTTGTTGACTTTGAATTTGTGTGTGCAGCCTTTACTAGAGTCAAATCATCGGGTAAGAGTCCTATGATTATCTGTGCCTATCTTACTGCTCTGCTTAGGGTTACCAACCAAGCGCAATAGAAAAAGGTTCTAACTTAATTCTCGGTAACATCAATCACGCCGAAGGTTTGGTTGGTGTTACGCTTAGCATCAACTACTTAAACCGGTATAACATTGCCGGTGGACAACGTTGGTCTAATTCATGATAAAGACTATACTCCACTCTGTAATAAACGGCTTTCTTCCATCAACAAAGAGACCCTTACATTTTCGAGTATTTTTTGCTGCGCTTTTTCTGCATCTTTCTGCCAAGCTTTCTCACTTGGATTATCAACTCTGTGTTTAAAGCCTATTGCCAGGTAAAACTGACTACTAAGCGGTAGGCAGTAAAAATCTGTTCGTGTCGGATGCCGGTCATACTTTTCCTGATAGTACACCCACTCAAAACCTTGTAGGGTAACCAGTTTCGCTGGTTGTAGCTCTGGGTAGCCATAATTGTTTATCCGGCCTTGCAGCTCGTCGCGGTAGCGCTCTTCAGTGAATGGTGAGCCTCTGGATGCGCGAAGCTCCGCATATTCTTTTAGTTCAGACTCAATTTCAGTATTGCGGCCAAGGCCATATTCGCCAATTACTTCTGAGTTGTAATGCTGATCATGTTCATTGATGACATGCTTAGCTAGTGCTTGGCGGTCAAGCGCATCAAAACCTTCAGGGACTTTCTTTAACCAGACGTTTAACCACAGCCAGCCGTATTCACCGCCATCAAAACGCACGAGAGGAGCTAAGTAACACCAACCATGGGTTAATATCGGTACGAACTTATGCTGGTCTTTCTGCTGTTGGTATTGCTCAAACCAACCGTTAGAGCGAAACGGGTAATTAACCTGCTTGGGTGGCTCATCAGAGCCAATATTGGAGTAGGGCAACGTAAGTTGAACAGAGAACTCTTCCAGTAAAAAGCTGAGCTTGTGCAGTCGGTTGAAATCAGGGCCGCCAGCGAATCCCTGCCACCAGTTTTTTAGAGGCTGCATTAGCTGACCTTTCCTGTATGTTTATTAATGTACTTTTGCACCTGAGCAGCCTTTTTGTGCTGACCAAACATTAGCAGCTGTTGTTTATATGTCTCTATGCCCAAGTATGGCAGGGTATGAGGGCTTACGCCGGGCTCGGAGTCTTTACCCAAGACCAGACCACAGAATTTAATGCTACGGCATAAGCTGCTGGCTGACAAATCGTTACCACCGGCTAAGTTTGGTACAACATCAAAAGGGTTGTTTCTTACTGCTACGATCTTGATGCCTACGCCATTGGCCAATTGCGTTAATTTGCTAACGTTTGCGCCACTGCCATGAATAGTTAACTGTTGGCGGTGCAATAGGCCACCATAATGCTGGCGATAATGAATCAAGGCAGCATTAAATACTATCGCCCCTTGGCTGTGTACTACCCATTTTACGCTTTTTCCCTGCTGTTGAACCTGTGCAAGTACCGCAGCCAAATGCTGGGCATTATGTGACTTGGAGCGGCTGGCTTTGTCGAATACGCACTCAGCCAGATCCAGCTTCCAACCATCACTTGGGTTGTGAAACAGGGTATAAGCGGCAATGCCGTCGCTTTGATAGGCCGCATGAGCATGAGCCCCCATTAACCAGGCTGCTTTTCGCTGATCGTTCTGCATACCGTTAACAGCAGCATGCTCGGTATTTACCTGATGCACCGGAGTTCCTTCATCCCAGGCATCTTGTAAACTGTTAATGTCGCTTTGTGATGCAGGGCCGGTGTAGTTGTTTGGATTTTTACGCTTAACCTGATAAAGCATGGTGCGTTCTGCCGCTGCATTGCCAGATTTTGCACCTTGCAGCGACTGGTCAAACAGTATGTCGTCAATTACCACCTGGCCACTGGTTGTTGTGCGGTATTCAATCAGATAGTGATAACAACGGAATGGGTAACGGGTGCGGTAGATTCGACGCAACGGATTTAAACTGTGTCTGGTTGAGTATGTCGAACCCGGGTAACGGGTGACATAATCAATCTCTTTCATCACCTGCTGCTGATCGTAATCATTGAGGCTGGCTAACATTAATAAAGCCTGATGGGTGAGTTGCCACTGATTGTTTAGATAGTGTGACGGAAGGCGAATACCATGTTCCTGGGCAAGGTTCTTGTCTAAACCGGTATAATTAAAGGCTTGGGTTTTCCCTGTGTGAATCCAGCTCATGTGCTATTCCTTTCCTTGTATACGATTACTTTTGGAAGGTATCATAAATCAGGAATTATACGCAAAGGTTACATTTACTTTTCTTTTTTTATCTTAAAACCGCAAAACCAATCATATGTTGAATTTTGATATTAACTGAAACATCCCGCATACTCATCCATTACGTTGTTTCTGCTGTATAATGTATAGTTGTTGTTTTGTCATCGTTTTTTCTTAAAAAAGGAACTGAGTCTGATGTTTAAATCGCTTTCATTGTCAGGATTATTGTTGGCCGTATCGTTACCGGCTCTCGCAAGTTTTAATTTAGCCCCCTTACCTTATGCCGCTGATGCGCTGGAGCCTGTGATTGATAAGGCCACTATGCAAATTCATCATGGCCGTCATCATCAGGCTTATGTGAACAACCTGAATGCTCAAATTACCAATTATCCCGAGCTGAAAGATATGGATTTAGCTCGCATGATGCAGCGGATGCCGGAATTTAATACCGCTGTACGAAATAATGGCGGTGGCCATTACAATCATCAATTGTTCTGGCAATTGATGGCGCCGGTTGGTACTGGTGGTGAACCATCTAAGGCGTTGCAAGCGGCTATTGAGCGCGATTTTGGCTCGATGGGTGAAATGAAAAAACAGTTTAATCAGGCGGCGGCAACCCGCTTTGGCTCTGGCTGGGCCTGGCTGATTGTTAATGAAGACCACAAGCTGCAAGTGACCTCTACCCCTAATCAGGATAACCCGCTGATGCCGATGGCTGATGTGAGAGGAACACCTGTGCTGGCATTGGATGTGTGGGAACATGCCTACTACTTACAGTACCAAAACCAGCGAGGTAATTATGCCGATGCCTGGTGGACCGTAGTGAACTGGCATAAAGTAAATAGCCTGTTTGAACAAGCACTGGCCGCTACTCACTAGCAACCAAGCTGGTGAAAACCAAGTTGTGGCAGATGTCTCATATTGCTTAACCCCAGCTGATGGTGATTTATCAGCTGGGGAGCTGGATGGTTTTTGGGAAGTTGGTCTGCTGCCATAGTGCATCATGAAGTGGTTGATGGTTGCCCCAGTTGCCTTGCAACACCCAATCCACGATGGCTTCAGCCACTTTGGGATAGCGTACTGCTTCTTGCGATTTGGTCCCCAACCAGCCAATAATACTTTGAGCATCCAGTTTGGACATACTGTGGCAGAGACCCAGTTGCTGCAGAGTTTTCACGTTGCTCTGTTGTTCAAATTGGCCTTGCAGTGGTTTGAGCAGCAATTTTTTGCCCAGAGTCAATGCTTCAGAGGGTAGTTCAAAGCCACCATTGGCAATCACGCCCTGACAGCGGTGTAAGTCGGCTTGAAAATGCTCGTGAGACAATGGCTGTAAACTCAGGTTATCTTGTTCGATGGCATCTTTTTGTTCCGGGTGATAACAAACAAAACGCTGGTTCTTGATACGCAGCAGCAACTGACGGATAGTGTTTAAGTCTTCAAAGGGTAAATACACCAAAATAAACGGTTCGCTACTGACATCCATACCAGACTTACAGTGTACTATTGGCGGCAGAATAGGTTGGTTAAAATGATACCAGTGCAATCCGATGTAATAATTGGTAGGTGCGAAGTGTTTCATCACCAAGCGATCCATCGCATTCATACCCACCTTAGGAACATCGAAGCGAAATGCATTTTGGTGGCTGATGCCAATGCTGGGAATTTTTTGTTTTTTTGCCGCCCAGGCACTGACCGGCTCAAAATCATTTAATACCAGATCATAACCGCTAAGATCCAGCTGGCGGATCTCACGCAGTAACTGGGCCGGATTATTCTTGAAGACCGTTTTTAATAGATTGATCTGGCCTTGTTCAGTGTAAAACGTCAGGCCGCGCCGGGTCTGATAAGTACCAAATGCATCCATGGAGAAATAATCATTGTGGCTACGGCCTGAGAAGATAAAATCGACCTGCACTTGTTGTTTGCTGAAGGCTTCTGCCATCGCGCGAGCGCGAGCAATATGCCCATTTCCTGTTCCCTGAACGCCGTACAGTAGCTTCATGATGACCTCAAAATTGCGACTTCAAACTGCCATGATTAGCAATGCGCCTTGAGCACAAGCAATGCCAAGCAGGGCACCAATTAAAACATCTGTCATAAAATGCACACCCAGTAGAATACGTGATAAGCCGATGAGTGCTGCCCAACATAGTGCGATCACATAAAACTCAGGGTAAAAATTACCGATTAGCGTGGCAATAAGAAAAGCTGCGGCCGTGTGGCCAGAAGGCAAACTATAGCGGTCGCTTGGGGTAATAAAGCAGGTTAACAGCTCAGACAGCTCTTTAGGCCGACGGCGACGAAAGCTATTTTTAGCCAACCAGTAAATAGGCAGATGAATGGCAAAAGCGAGCAGACCAGAACGGAAAAACTGCCCTTGGTCTTGATGATCCAACCACCAGATCAAAAAGCCCAGCACAATATAGAGATGGCCATCACCGGTACGTGATATCACTTTGCTGATGCTGGCCACTTGACGATTAAATCGATGTCGCAAGCAGAACAACGAAAATGCTAAGTCGAATTCTGCAATGGGTTGTATCGCACGCATGTTAAGCCCTCCGGTTGAGAACACATGACAGAATGTGACTCTACTTTAGGCGGGCTGCATGACAGAATGATGACATGACCGCAATCCGGTTGCGGGATGCTATCAGCTAGCGAAATCCTGAGCGGTGGACAGTCGATTACGCCCCTCGGCCTTGCTATGATAAAGCGCCTGATCAGCACTCACTAACATGGTTTCAGCGCTGTCAAAGCCTGTATAACTTGTGTAACCAATAGATACGGTGGTGCGATAATCATTTAATTCGAGAGTGGTGCCTATTTGTGGGGTATGCGACCGAATAGCCTCCAGAACTTGTTTGGCATCTTCCGCATTGGTGTGAGGCAGAATAACCAAAAACTCCTCGCCACCAATACGGCCGACCACATCAGTCGAGCGGGTATGTTCCTGACACAAGCGTGCAAATTTCTGTAAAACCCGGTCACCAACGGCGTGGCCAAAGCCATCATTGAGCTGCTTGAAATAATCCAGATCGAGCATAGCCACCGTCAGTGGGTAGTGGTGGCGTTGTGATAGTTGCAATTGCTGTTTTAATAAGCCGAGTGTATGGCGTCGATTGGGGAGCTGAGTCAGCCCATCAAAATTCGCTAACTGCTGTAGTTTTTTGCGCTGCAGTAGCACATAGCTGATTAAAAATAAGAGTAGAGCGATGCCAATGACCAAGCCTGCAAGCCATCCAATCAACATACGTTGGTGTTCGGTTTGGCTGTTTATAATGGTTTGTTGTAATTCCAGTTCTTTTTGCAGCAGTTGATTCTCAAACGCATTGGTATCCAGCTCATACTGGGCACGCAGTTGGTGCAATAAATGGGTACTGCGTTGGTTGTTTAGCTCACTTAAGCGCTGACTAGCCTGACGATACAATCGATAAGCCTCAGCAGGGTGGTTACTGGCAGCCTTCCACTCAGCTTGTAATTGCTGAATATGTGCATGTTGGATGGGCATATGCTCGGCATCACCGTACGTAAAGGCTTTTGTTATATGCTGCTCAGCCAGATCCAATTCTGATTGCTGTAATGCAATGACGGCAAGGCTGCGGTGAATATCAAGCAACATATACTGATTGTCTGCTTTACTAAAGGTTTGCAATGCACTCTGAAGCATAGCTTTAGCCTCTTCAAAGTCTTGTCGCTGAATATGAATACTTGCCAGTTCCTTTTGCGCGTAAGCCACGCCCTGATCGTCACCTGCCTCTGCAGCCAATTGCATGGATGCGTTTAGTAAATCGATCCCTTGTTGATGATTGCCAAGATTAATCTGGGCTTTTCCCAAACCATATTGAGCAATGCTCACTTCGACGATATTGCCCTGAGATTGGTGAAACTCTACGGATTCTTCAAAGTAAGGTATAGCCAATTCATCTTCACGACGGTACTCATAGACCAAGGCAATATAGCCAGCGATATGGCCTTTACTGAGCATGAAATCTTCGGCCGGCGCCAGTCTGTATGCCTGCAGCAAGTCTTGCATTGCTGCGACGTAATTCACCAGGCTAAGTTGTAGTATGCCTCGAACCACTAAACCGTGGATATACAATGCCTGATGCTGATTGTGTTTAGCCCACTCGATCGCCGACTCGGTGATAGGCATACCATCCGCTGGTGTACCCGCTAAATCCAGTGCTGTGGCTTTCGTCAGTTGCAGCATATGGTAGAGCCATGGTTGTTGCCCGGCTGAAAACAGTTGCAGAGCTTGTTCAATGGTTTGCAATGCTTGATGGGGGTATACCAAGACCGTTTGCAGCTGCGCCTGCAGATACAACAGTTGCGCTTTATCCAGAGGAGAGTTTACCTGCTCTAACTGGTGTGTAATGCGTTGTTGGGTGACTTCTGGCTCTTGCTGGCTGGCGCGGTATAGCGCCTGATAATCATCGGTAAGCGCCGTCAGGGTAGATTCAGTGGCCTGGCTGTAGCAAGAAAATAAAAGACCAAGCCCAAATATAAGTATTGGCTTGTGTCTGAACCAGCTCAAAACGTACATGATTAAACCCTATTTCAGGCTGAAATTTAACCATTATCATAACAGCCGCTTTCCTGTCAGCACAATTTATCTGCTTGAAATATCTGCACCTTGAGGCTGATTAAGGAAATAACAGCGATTCATCTTGTTTTACCGGCTAACGATTTGTATTTTTTACATCTACTCTGGTCAAATCAGCAGGAGTCAGTAGAATAGTGCCTTTCATTCATGACCGAAGTTTACGCATGATGCAGACTGAGCAAGACCCTTTTGTTGATATTCGCCCATACAATGATAGTGAAGTAGCTGGTGCTATAGAGCGCTTGATTGCTGATCAGGATTTCATTGACGCTATTTTGCATTATCGCTTTCCTCATCTTTCTGGCCCCTTGGGCTGGTTGCTGTCACCGATATTGAAAGTGGTATTGAAACGTAAATGGGCTCGATTAAAAACGGTGAAAGATGTGCAATTGCAGGTCTCTCGCTACATGAAAAGTACCATGGCGAATACAACGGCTGGCTTTAGTTACTCTGGTGTGGAGCAACTCAAAACCGATCAAGCGTACTTGTTTATTTCTAATCATCGTGACATCGCCATGGATCCAGCCATTGTCAATTGGTGCCTGCACAAGTACGGCATGAATACGGCACGGATTGCCATTGGTGATAACCTCTTGAAAAAGCCCTGTGTCACTGAGTTGATGCGTTTGAATAAGAGTTTTATTGTGCGCCGCTCGATGAAGGGGCCGCGTGAGATGCTCAAAGCTTTATCTCAATTGTCTGCTTATATTCATCATTCGCTCGGTAGAGAGAAACAATCAATTTGGATTGCACAGCGCGAAGGGCGGGCAAAGGATGGCAATGATGTCACCGAAGCCGCTATGCTGAAAATGCTGTATATGGAAGGGCGTAAGCAGGGGATTTCATTTGCTGAGGATATTGGTCAGTTGCATATCGTGCCAGTAACCATCAGTTATGAGTTCGATCCGTGCGATAAAGCAAAAGTTCGCGAGCTGGTGCTAAAACAAACACAAGGGCATTACCAGAAAGGTGAATTTGAAGACATCGATAGCATCATACAAGGGATTGTAGGCTTTAAAGGACGAGTGCATGTTGCCTTTGGCCAGATGGTGCAACCCAATGTAGACTCACCGGATGAACTAGCGGCCGCTTTGGATACAGAAATCTATCGCAATTACCGTTTATTCCCGATCAACTATCTGGCGGCTGGTGTTGAGCATGAAAGCATCACCGAGCAAGACAGATCGCAGTGGCAGCAAAAGCTGGCAGAGCACTCTGAAGCTGAGCAGGCATGGTTGCAGACCATGTATGCAGCGCCGGTTAAAAAACAACAAAAGGCAGCGGAGCCCGTGACGGAAGACTAACCGTTATTGTTGCCATAAACAGCATAAAAAAAGGACACCGAGGTGTCCTTTTTTCGTAAATTCGTAGTGTCTTAAAGCGGGGTAACGTTCGCCGCTTGTGGGCCTTTTTGGCCTTGTTCGATTTCGAACGATACACGTTGGCCTTCAGTCAGAGACTTGTAACCGTCGCTTACGATAGCACGGTAATGAACGAAAGCGTCAGCGCCACCGTTGTCTGGAGTGATGAAACCGAAGCCTTTATCGGCGTTGAACCATTTTACGATACCAGTTGATTTAGACATTATATGTCTCCTGAAAAAATTAAATTTAAATGTATAACGCGCTATGCGTTGGTAGCCGGCAAAAATGTTACGTATGTGGCCAACCAGCGTGAATCTTCAGGGACATGACTTACTAATGAAGCTGTGCTGCGAAGTGTTCAGGAACAAGTTGTACATAGGTCTGCATTACAGGCCAAGAGTTATCATAACAGTAATTATTCGAATGTATAGTAATTTTTGGGTCTTTAGCCGCTGTATTTCTGGCATTTCTTCTTATAAAAGCAGACGTTAAACGCAACCAGCGTAGGCAGGCAGATGAAATCGTGTTAATTTCGGAAGGTGTATTAAATTAACATAAAAAATAAAAGGCCCTCGTATGACATTAAAATTTGCATCTTCATTGCTTAGCCTGGTGGTTGTATCCGCCATGGTTCAGGCAGAGCAGGATCCTTACCTTTGGTTGGAAGAGGTTCATGGCGAACGTGCTATGGAATGGGTTGAGCAACAAAATGAAATGGCTCAGCAGGAGTTAGCACAATCTGAGTTGTATCAGCTCATGTACGATCAGACTCTTGAAGTGCTGGACTCCGATGATCGTATCGACTTTCCCAGTCGACAGGGAGAGTACCTGTATAACTTTTGGCGCGATGCCAACAACCAGCGTGGTTTATATCGCAGAACTACGGTAGAAAGTTATGCCAGCGGTAAGCCAGAGTGGCAGGTGGTATTAGACATTGATGCATTGGCGGCGGCTGAAGATGAAAACTGGGTGTACAAGGGAATGTCGTGCTTGTACCCGGATTATCAACGTTGTTTGGTCAACTTATCACGGGGTGGCGCCGATGCGACAGTAGTGCGTGAGTTTGATAAAAACTCCATGAGCTTTGTTGAGGATGGCTTTACCTTGCCAGAAGCAAAAAGCCGGGTTGGTTGGATCAATCAAGATAGCCTCTATGTTGCCACAGACTTTGGTGAAGATAGCCTGACAACCTCCGGTTACCCAAGGGAAGTGCGGGTTTGGCATCGAGGTGCCGATTTAGCAAAAGCTCCAGCGTTATTTAATGGTGATGTTGACTCGGTAGCCGCTGGCGCCTACCGGATTTTTACCGCGACTGCGAATTATGATGTGGTGTATGAATCGCCCAACTTTTATAGCAATAAAATGTGGTTACGTCACAACGACGAGTTGCTGGCCGTACCAAAACCAGACAGCGCGACCTTACGCACTATTTTTAACGATCAATTGATCCTGATGTTGCGTGAAGATTGGTCAGAACATGGCTTTAAACAAGGTTCACTGGTGGCGATGCCAATGTCGTCTGTCCATAGCGGCAAAGCCGAGGCCAGTTTAGTGATGGCTCCCACGGAGACCATGAGTATTCAGGGCGTAACGCGAACCAAAGATCATCTGTTGATCACAGTATTGCAGGATGTGACCAGCCGGGTATTCAAGCTGGAAGCATCTGAGCAAGGCTGGCAAGTGCAGGATTTAGAGTTGGCAGACAATGCCAGTATCTCGGTATTTAATACCGATGAAACCGATAATATTTTTCATTATACCGTCAATGGGTTTTTAACCCCGACGACATTGATGCAAAACGATACCGCAACGCTGAAAGCCAGTCAGCTACGTCAAGCACCGAGCTGGTTTGATGAAGCTCGCTTCGATGTGCAGCAGTACAAAGCCAAATCAGCCGATGGTACTCAGGTGCCGTATTTTGTAGTGAAAGCGAAAGATGTTGAGCTGAATGGTAAGAACCCAACCTTGTTGTATGGCTATGGTGGCTTTGAAGTCTCGATGCGACCTTCGTATTCAGCAGTGCTTGGTCGTAATTGGCTGGAGCAGGGCGGTGTTTACGTACTGGGAAACATTCGTGGCGGTGGTGAGTATGGCCCGGCCTGGCATCAGGCTGCGCTTCAAAAAAATCGTATGCGGGCTTACGAAGATTTCTTTGCAATTGCCGAAGATTTGATTGAACGTAAGATCACCGCGCCACAGCACCTGGGGATTAAAGGTGGTTCAAACGGTGGTCTACTGACGGGGGCTGCCATGGTGTTACGGCCGGAGCTATTTAATGCTGTAATCAGCCAAGTCCCTTTGCTGGATATGAAGCGCTATCATCTGTTATTGGCTGGCGCATCATGGATGGCCGAATATGGTAACCCGGATGATCCTGAGATGTGGGAGGTGATCAAAACTTATTCGCCTTACCATAATCTGCATAAGGATAGGACCTATCCGCGGGCCTTTTTCTACACCTCAACCCGTGATGATCGAGTTCACCCTGCGCATGCGCGTAAAATGGTAGCTCGTATGTTGGAACAAGAACATCCGGTGGTCTACTTCGAGAATATTGAAGGAGGGCATGCCGGTGCCAGTGATAACCGGCAAAGTGCTCGCATGGCTGCGTTGGAATACAGTTACTTATGGCAACAGCTTAAGTAGTCGCTCAATCATCTGAGTTGATTAACTCCATAAAAAAGCCCGGCTTCTTAAGCCGGGCTTTTTCGTTGCAAACCTTTATTTAACCGCGAACGGCTACTTTAGGGTCGACAAAGTCAAACTTCAGTGCTTCAGCAACGTACTGATTGGTGACGTGACCGCGGTAGACATTCAAACCGTTCATAAGGTGCTCATCGTCCAATAATGCTTGCTTATAGCCTTTGTTGGCCAAACGAATGATGTACGGTAAGGTGACGTTATTCAGCGCAAAGGTTGAGGTACGAGGCACAGCGCCAGGCATGTTCGCAACGCAGTAATGCACGACATCATCAACAATATAGGTCGGGTCAGCATGCGTCGTCGCTCGTGACGTTTCGACACAACCACCCTGGTCAATGGCCACATCGACAATGGCCGCACCTGGCTTCATGCGTTTAATGTGTTCAGCAGTAACCAGTTTCGGTGCTGCTGCGCCTGCTACCAGAACGCCGCCAATCACCAGATCAGCCGCCAGTACTTCTTTTTCCAGCGCATCAGCTGTCGAGTACACCGCTTTAACGGCACCGTTAAATTGCACATTGATGCGGCGAAGTACATCAACACTGCGATCCAGTACTGTGACATCGGCACCTAAACCTAAGGCCATTTGTGCCGCATTGGTGCCAACCATACCACCACCAATAACAACGACTTTCGCCGGTGCTACGCCTGGTACCCCGCCTAATAACATGCCTAAGCCACCGCAGGATTTTTCCAGTGCGCGTGCACCTGCCTGAATCGACATGCGGCCAGCAACCTCAGACATTGGGGCCAACAATGGCAAACCACCTTTGCTGTCGGTAACGGTTTCATAGGCAATGCAGACGGCTTTGCTTTTGATTAAATCTTCAGTTTGTGGCAAATCGGGTGCCAGATGCAGGTAAGTAAACAGGATCTGACCATCACGCAGCATGGCACGTTCAACTGCTTGTGGCTCTTTGACTTTGACGATCATATCCGCTTTGGCGAATACCTCAGCGGCTGTTGTCAGCACTTCAGCACCTGCTTCCTGATAATCTTCATCGGTAAAACCAATACCGATACCAGCATGATGCTCAACGCAAACCTGGTGACCGTGTTGAATCACTTCACGAACACTGGCAGGTGTCATACCCACACGATACTCGTGATTTTTAATCTCTTTTGGGATACCAATTAACATGATGATTGCCTTACTGTAGGGTGGTAAAATTTGGTGCTAGTATATAGCTAATTTTGTCGAATTAATGGTTGTTTTTATGGTGAATGGTAGTTTAATATGCTTCATCTGCGTTATTTTTAAGAATATATCACTGCATGTTTTCGCAAAGTAAAAGCAGCAAAAAGCTCGACCGCACCGACCGTAAGATCTTAGTCGAACTTCAGCGGGATGGTCGGGTCTCAAATGTAGAACTTGCCAAGCGCATCGGGTTAAGCCCAACCCCCTGTTTGGAGCGGGTTCGTAAGCTGGAAAGCGAGCAATACATTCTCGGATACACGGCCTTGGTGGACCCAATTAAAGTCGGTGCTGCGCTTCTGGTGTTTGTCGAAATCACCCTCAGTAAAACCTCGCCTGAAGATTTTGATGAATTTAGCAAAGCCGTGCAAAAACTGGATGAAATTCAGGAGTGCCACTTGGTATCGGGCAGCTTTGATTTTTTATTGAAGACGCGAGTCTCCAATATGGCTGCTTATCGTGAGTTGTTAGGGGAAACTTTATTGCGTTTACCCAGTGTGCGGGAGAGCCGAACTTACGTGGTAATGGAAGAAGTGAAGCAAGGTAATTTTATAAAACCCTGACCGTTAGCAAGGCTGAGTTCAGTTTGGGAGTGTTATAACTAATAGGATTTGTGCAGTCAGTTTAGCGTAATGCTCGAACCGGCTTAGCTCACGCGAACGCGCCGTGAACCCATCCATGGGGGCTCTGTGAAGCCCGTCCAGGGCTTCAAAGGTTCGCTTAGAGTAAGCCTAATCTCGCTTATCTGACATTGTGTTTCCAATATGCTGGCTTTTTCTGCAAGTTGATCGCCAAACAGATGCACGAAGGTGCACAGTCTGGTATCTTTCTAGGCAGAACCATGGATACATTGATACCAATAAAAGTGAGGCCTACCCTTTGCCACAACTATCCATCTTTAATTTAAATGGCGTTCAGCGATTGCTTGAAGTCGGTTTGATCCTTTTCTGCGGGCTGGCCGCTTTTATGTTGCTGGCATTGATGTCATTCAACCCAGCTGATCCAAGTTGGTCGCAGGCGGGTTATCAGCAGGATGTCGCCAACTATGCCGGGCCCGTTGGCGCCTGGATGGCTGATTTATTGTTATTCTCTTTTGGTTGGATTGCCTATTTAGTGCCCGTTCTGGTGGCTGGTGCCGGTTATTTGTTTTTTAAACGTTTTCACCATGTGCTGGAGCTGGATTATTTGATCCTTGGTTTACGGCTGATCGGCTTGTTACTGACGATTATCAGTGCCACCGCGATCAGCAGCATGAACTTTAATGATATTTATTATTTTTCGTCCGGTGGGGTAGTGGGGGATATCTTCAGTGGCTTATTGCTGCCTTATCTGAATTTTGTCGGTACCACCTTGTTGTTACTGTGTTTGTTTGCCACAGGCCTCACCTTTATGACAGGCATTTCCTGGTTTACCGTGATGGATACAATTGGTGCCTGGGTCTGGCAAGCCGGCTGCTGGTTATTTCAATTACCCAGTCTCTTGCAACAGAAGTGGCAGCAGCATCAGCAGGAAGTGGAAGACAGTCAAGAGTTTAAGGCCAGTCATGATTTCAATGGCAATAGCGACGAGGAAGTGACGGAGCCGCCATTACGCATTAGCAGCAGTAAAGCTGCTTCGGTACTGCCAGTGACCCCATTGAATGAGCAAACGGATGCCAGAGCATTCTACAGTGTCGATGACCTTGCGGATGACTCACTGTCGTTTAGTGCCGTGGATGAACCTGAACTGCCGGAGCAAATTGAGAAAACCTTGCGTCATACCCAACTAAAGCGTCCTGTGGCAGCTGCCGTGGAGCCAAGCCCGGATGACGATGATGAGATGGAGCTTGAACCACTGTCCGCTACAGAATTGCCAGGTTTAGAGCTATTGGATCGGCCAGATAAAGCGGAAAACCCAATTGACCCGGCTGATTTAGAGCGGGTATCGCGTTTGGTGGAAGCCAAGCTGCTGGACTTTAATGTCGAAGCCAAAGTGGTGGGGGTACACCCGGGCCCTGTGGTAACACGATTTGAGCTGGATCTGGCGCCAGGTGTGAAGGTCAGCAAAATTACTGGTTTAGCGAAAGATTTAGCCCGCTCGTTATCGGCCATCAGTGTGCGGGTGGTTGAGGTGATCCCTGGTAAGTCTTTTATCGGCCTTGAGTTGCCCAATAAGCATCGTGAAATTGTTCGTCTTTCGGAAGTGATAGGTGATGCTGTGTTTGAGCAATCACGTTCGCCGTTGACCATGGTACTGGGGAAAGATATCGCTGGTAAAGCCATGATAGCCGATCTGGCCAAGATGCCACATTTACTTGTGGCAGGGACGACCGGCTCAGGGAAGTCGGTTGGGGTCAATGTGATGATCTGTAGTATTCTCTACAAATCGACGCCAGATGACGTTCGTTTCCTGATGATCGATCCTAAGATGCTAGAGCTATCGATTTATGAAGGCATTCCCCATTTATTAACCGAAGTTGTCACCGACATGAAAGATGCCGCCAATGGCCTGCGTTGGTGTGTGGGGGAAATGGAACGACGTTACAAGCTGATGTCTGCGCTCGGGGTGCGTAACTTAAAAGGTTACAATGCCAAAGTGAAAGAAGCTATTGCTGCTGGTGCGCCACTTAAAGACCCATTGTGGAAGCCATCTGATGATATGCAAGACGAGGCACCACTGCTAGAGAAGCTTCCTGCTATCGTGGTGGTCATCGACGAGTTTGCCGACATGATGATGATCGTCGGCAAAAAAGTGGAAGAGCTGATTGCCAGAATTGCACAAAAAGCGCGGGCTGCAGGTATTCACTTAATATTAGCGACCCAACGTCCTTCGGTGGATGTCATTACCGGCCTGATTAAGGCCAATATTCCGACCCGGATCGCTTTTCAGGTCAGCTCAAAAATCGATTCCAGAACCATTTTGGATCAACAAGGAGCTGAAAGTCTGCTTGGGCAGGGCGATATGTTGTATTTGCCGCCGGGTTCAGGCGTGCCAAACCGGGTACACGGTGCTTTTGTTGATGATCATGAAGTGCATGCAGTGGTCGCTGATTGGAAACGGCGCGGTCAACCCAAATACATTGCTGAAATTTTAAGCGGTGAAACCACCGAAGAGAACTTATTGCCCGGTGAAACCATCGAAGGAGATGATGGGGAAGCCGATCCGCTGTACGATCAGGCCGTCGCTTTTGTGACCGAAAGCCGTCGTGCCTCAGTTTCTGGTGTGCAACGGCGTTTTCGCATTGGCTATAACCGTGCTGCGCGTTTGGTTGAACAAATGGAGCATAGCGGTATCGTTAGTTCACCAGGCCATAACGGAAACCGTGAAGTTATTGCGCCACCGCCACCGAAGGGACATTAATGAAAAAACTATTGATCGCGATTACTTTATTACTGGGTTGTTCAGCTGCCGTGATTGCGGAGCCACAGTCCGAGCCAGAGGCGAGCGATGCGCTGCGGCAGCAGTTGGATCGGATAGAGCATTTTCATGCCAGTTTTCAGCAACAAGTGTTTGATATGCAACAGGAGCTGGTGCAGGAAGGCGAAGGGGAGCTGTGGTTACTGCAGCCAGGTAAGTTTCGCTATGTCATGCACACCCCAGAGCCGATTTTATTCGTTGGTGATGGCATTACCTTGTGGTTTTACAATGAACTGCTGGAGCAAGTGACTTTATTTGATGCAACCACGGAGTTGCAGCGTACGCCTTTTGCTTTGTTGATGTCGGACGATCGTGCGTTATGGCAGGATTATCGCATTGAGTCGACCGGGCAGGGCTATCGGATTATGGCACTTGATTTGTCGAGTCCAGTCCAGCAGTTGGAACTGATATTTAGTGGCGATGTATTAAGTGAAATGCAGGTACAGGATTTAAATGGCCAGTTCAGTGTGTTTCGGTTCGATCAAATCAATACCGACCTTGATGCCTTTACCCTGGAGCACTTTCAATTTGTACCGCCTGCTGATGTTGATGTAGACGATCAGCGGTAATCCGGATGAGCACCCAGGGGTTTGATTTTAGCAATGATTTTCGGCCGCTTGCGGCCCGGATGCGCCCTCTTACCTTGCACGACTATGTCGGGCAACAGCATCTGCTTGCGCCGGGCTTACCGCTACGCCAAGCGATTGAACAAGGTAACATTTACTCGCTGATTTTATGGGGCCCGCCTGGCACGGGTAAAACAACCCTCGCAGAGATTATTGCCAGCCATGCCGACGCCGAGCTGGAAAAGCTTTCGGCGGTGACCTCTGGTATTAAAGAAATTCGTGATGCCATTCAAAAAGCCAAAGATAGGCAGCAGCAATGGCAAAAGCGCACCTTACTGTTTGTTGATGAGGTGCATCGCTTCAATAAAAGCCAGCAAGACGCTTTTTTACCGCACATTGAAGATGGCACCATTATTTTCATTGGTGCCACCACCGAAAACCCCTCCTTTGCATTGAACAACGCGATATTATCCCGTGCCCGGGTTTGTGTGCTGAATAAACTGACTGAGGATGAATTAAAGCCGTTAATGCAGCGGGCACTCAGCGATACTGAAGTAGGCCTTGGCCGCGAAGCGCTTACGCTGTTGCCTGATGCTGAACATCTATTGCTGCAACTGGCCAATGGCGATGCCCGTCAATTGCTGAATTTACTTGAGCTCATCGCTGAATACAGCACGGCAGCCGGTCAGCAGCATGACATATCGGCTGAGTTGGTTCGTCAATTGGTACCACGAAAACTCCCTGGTTTTGATAACCAGGGGGATCAGTTTTACGATCTGATTTCTGCCTTTCATAAATCGGTGCGCGGCTCTGCCCCCGATGCTGCCTTGTATTGGTATTGTCGTATTTTGGAAGGCGGTGGTGACCCTCTGTATGTTGCCCGCAGGCTTTTGGCTATCGCCAGTGAGGATATCGGCAATGCAGACCCAAGAGCCTTAACCATGGCGCTCAATGCCTGGGATACCTTTCAACGTGTTGGCCCGGCTGAAGGCGAACGCGCCATTGCGCAGGCCACTATTTATCTGGCATTGGCACCGAAAAGCAATGCGGTCTACGATGCGTTCAAACAAATGCGCCGACTGGTGGTGAGTGAGCCGGATCATGAGGTACCACACCACTTACGCAATGCGCCAACCAGGCTGATGAAAGAGCAGGGGTTTGGTGCAGAGTATCGCTACGCGCATAGCGAAGAGGGAGCTTATGCGGCGGGTGAATGTTATTTACCCGAGGCGCTTCGTGATTTACAGCTGTATCAGCCAGCAGAGCGAGGCCTTGAAAAGCAACTTGCTGAAAAAATGCGCTATTTACAGCAATTGGATGCACAAAGTCCGAACAAACGTTATCGGGAATGATACAATAACCTCAGAATAATCATCAGCGGCTGGCGTCATTTGATTGCAACAGCCGCCCAACCGAAAGACAGAAAATCATCATGTTGGATAGCAAATTTTTACGAGCAGAATTAACCGAAACCGCTGAGCGCTTGGCCGCTCGTGGTTTCACACTGGATGTGGCTACCTTGTCGGCGCTGGAAGAGCGTCGCCGCAGTTTGCAGGTGCAAACGCAGGAACTGCAAAACCTGCGCAATAGCCGTTCTAAAGAGATTGGTCAGGCCAAAGCGCGTGGCGAAGATATCGCCCCTTTACTGCAAGAGGTCTCCGGCCTTGGTGAGCAACTTGATGCTGCCAAAAGTGAGCTGGACCAACTGCTGGCCGAACTGGAACAGATCAGTCAGAGCATCCCTAACTTACCGGATCCATCCGTACCGCATGGTGCCGATGAAGCCGCTAATGTTGAGGTACGCCGTCATCTGGAGCCAACCAAGCTTGGTTTTGAGCCAAAAGACCATGTCGATTTAGGCGAAGCTCTGGATAAGGGCCTCGATTTTGAAAGCGGTGTAAAACTGTCTGGTTCGCGTTTTGTCGTGATGCGCGGCCAGCTGGCCCGGCTGAATCGGGCATTGACCCAGTTTATGCTGGATTTGCATACCACCGAGCATGGTTACACCGAAATGGTGGTGCCTTATCTGGTGAACCATGACAGCCTGTATGGCACCGGTCAATTGCCGAAATTTGGGGCGGATTTATTTCACACCAAACCTGCGACCGAAGAAGGTCAGGGCATGGCGCTTATCCCTACGGCTGAAGTACCACTGACCAACCTGGCACGTGATCATATTTTTGAACTGGCCGAGCTGCCGGTGAAAATGACCGCTCACACACCATGCTTTCGCAGCGAGGCGGGCTCTTACGGCCGTGATACCCGTGGTTTAATCCGTCAGCATCAATTTGATAAAGTGGAGCTGGTGCAACTGGTGCATCCTGATCACTCCATGGCAGCGTTAGAAGAGCTGACATCGCATGCCGAGAAAGTATTGCAGTTATTAGAGCTGCCATACCGTGTCATGCTGCTCTGTACCGGTGATATGGGATTTGGCGCTTGCAAAACTTATGATTTGGAAGTCTGGTTGCCATCGCAAAACACTTACCGTGAAATTTCTTCCTGTAGCACCATGGGTGATTTTCAGGCCCGGCGGATGCAAGCCCGCTTTCGTTTGGCCGAAGGCAAAAAGCCTGAGTTGCTGCACACCTTAAATGGTTCTGGCTTGGCGGTTGGTCGTACTTTGGTCGCTGTATTAGAGAACTATCAGCAAGCCGATGGTTCCGTGTTGATCCCGACGGTATTGCAGCCTTACATGAATGGATTGACGGTACTAAAAGCAAGCAACTGAGGGTACAGCCGGTAAACGTATGGGACCAAAAGCGACTCCACCTAAAACAGGTCTACGGCCTAAGCGCCTGAATGCATCCCGATCCGATCGGCGCGTGACGGCAGGGGTGCGTTGGTGGCTTTACCGATTGTTGATCATCGGCATTGTTCTGGTTGCTGTGTTGTTTTTTGTCGAAGCCTTGATAGGGATCTGGCAAGAATCATTCTGAACTGACAGGCAGCCTGCGTTTTAAGACTGCCTGAGTTACAGACAACGAGCGGGCTTTGGTAAGCCGGCTATTCGGGTTGCTTGCTTGGCTGGCCCATCCGGAAACAACATAAATAAGTACTTGCTGCTGCCTTTTTCAGGCCCATATTGTTGAGCCATGGCCTTGACCAGTAAACGAATAGCCGGAGAGGTATGATGTTGCTGGTAGAAGTCGCGCACAAAATGCACGACTTCCCAGTGCGGGTTGGTCAGTTCGATCCCTTCAAGCTCTGCAAAGCGCTGTGCCAGCGCCGGGTTCCACTGGCTGGCATCGGCCAGATAACCATGCTTGTCGAGTGGATAGCAAGTACCATCCATTACAATGTCGGACATAACCACACCTGTTTCGCCTGAGCGGTCAGCCCGACCCATTGTTGATCACTGATCGTCTGCCACGGAGCGCCTGTGTTTATGGCTCGAGCTTCGACATCCAGCTGCAAGGCATAGCAGCGACAGGGTAACTCTGGCCATGGCAAGAGCATGGCATAGACACCATCCTGGCGCAGCAACAGCACATCATCGGCGGTTAATGTTGCCAACCAGGTATTGAACCATTCATCGCTTGGACGTTGAGCGGAGATCCATTGCAGTAGTTTCATGAAAACCTCACGATATGCTGATAGTGAGGCAATTGGCTATGGAGCTGTCCGGTCGATAGCACCCTGACGTCATAGGCAAGAGCATCTGCTGTTAACTGATAGAGCGCCAGGTCAGGTTCGGTCACAATTGGCGCGGCAATATCATACAACTCAAATAAACCAATTGCTTTGCTCATGTCTTTAAGTTGCAAGCGGCTGGCAATGTCCTTGTGGGGTAACAGCAACAAGACCGCTGGCCCGGTGAGTAGCAGCTGCACTTGATGCTCTACTGCAGCCATGGCAAGGGCATAATCCAGCGCCTCACGAGCTTGGGGACGATTAAACGGAGAGCTATCTAACCAGACCAGTATCGATGTCGTCATTACAATTGCACCAATCTGTGGTTAGCCAGACGCATGGCATGCTCGGCTAAGCCAGCTAACTGATAGCCGGGCCGAAGTTGTTCGCTCTGCAAGGAAAGACCGCGTTTTTCGGCGGCCGTGCTGCAAAATAGCAGGGGGATCTGATGCTGCAGACAAAACTGAGCCAGTAATCGGGAGGCATCTGGCTCATCGGCTGGCAAGTCAATGGCATCACTGGCTGCTAAAACCGCATCCTGATAGAGGAAAATATGATCGATGCAATGACCCATTGCTACGCTTGATGAGGCAAAGCGCAGAGCGCTTTGAAAGGCCTGACCATTAAAAGGGGACTGGGTCAGTAAGATCACAAAGGATGTCACCGGTTAAATCCTGTTAGTTATAACAACGGGTAGCTCAAAACAAAGCCCCATGGCTGGCTTCACTGCAACAGACAGTATAGCAAGCACATGGGGCAGGGGGTAAGCATCACCACGGCATCAGCCGTGACTAGCCAAATGATTAATCATCACCACCAAAGATACCCAGCAAGCTAAGTAAGTGAACGAAGATATTAAAGACGTTCAAATACAAAGACACGGTCGCGCGGATATAATTGGTTTCACCACCATGAATGATGCGGCTGGTATCAAACAGGATAAGGCCAGACATGATCAGGATCACAGCTGAGCTAATTGCCAGTTGCAGAGCTGGCATTTGCAGGAAAATGTTCGCCAGTACTGCCAGCAGGACCACAATCAAGCCAACGAACAGGAAGCCACCCATAAAAGAGAAGTCTTTACGAGTGGTCAACGCATAAGCGGACAGCGAGAAGAAAATAACCGCGGTACCAGCCAAGGCCTGCATAATCAAGCCTGGGCCATTCGGCAGGCCTGCGTAGTAAGTCAGCATCGGGCCGAGTGAGGCACCAAAGGCGCCAGCAAAGGCGAATACCCAGAAAATACCACTGGCTTTATCGGCCTGTTTGTTTACCACAAACAGCATCACAAAACCGGCAATCATGCAGATAATGGACGCCATAGGGGATAAGTTCATCGCCATTGCAAAGGCAGCAGCAACGGCGCTGAATGCCAACGTCATGCCTAGTAAGAAGTAGGTGTTACGAAGCACCTTGTTGATTTCAACACCACGGCTGGCGGTGCTGATGGTCTGTGTTTCTCTGTACGACATACAGGTCTCCTTGCACTCTTAAGTACTTTAAAAAGCAATGGTAAATGCTAAAACTTTGATCCTCATCATACCGATTTAGTTCCCTAAGCTCTAGTGTTATCGGCCCGATTTTGCGCTAGTTGCACCATAATAGCTTAAATTGATGAAATTTTGACTGGCTGAAACAAAAATGGCAAAAAGGACTTTTCTTTCGCTGGTAAACTGATTAGTATACGCCTCGCTGGAGGGATGGCAGAGCGGTTGAATGCACCGGTCTTGAAAACCGGCGTGGGTTAATAGCCCACCGAGAGTTCGAATCTCTCTCCCTCCGCCATTTTCGCTTGTTGCAACTGGCTGTTTGCAACACTCAACTATTTGAGTGCGTCAATGTCTAATCAGCCTCTAATCATCTTGGTTAGGTATGTCGGAGGGATGGCAGAGCGGTTGAATGCACCGGTCTTGAAAACCGGCGTGGGTTAATAGCCCACCGAGAGTTCGAATCTCTCTCCCTCCGCCATTTTCATCCCTCATCACTGCGCTTGACCTTCCTAAAATGTACTGCAACTTTTCATTCCATCTTCTTAAGCAATCTGGCACACTAAGCCACCGGATTTTAGTCGTAAATTTCCAGTGATTGTGTTGAGTTTAATGCTGTCCTCGGCTATGCTTTAAAAATAAGAAAGTAGTAATAAACCAGTGAAGCGGAGAAGCAACTTGATTAACGTACTTATCGTTGATGATCACGAGCTTGTTCGAACTGGCATCAGTCGCATTCTTAAGGATGAACGTGGTATCAAGGTGATAGGCGAAGCTGGTACCGGCGAAGAAGCTCTGCAATTTTGTCGACACAATGAGCCCGATGTCGTGTTGATGGATATGAATATGCCGGGAATGGGTGGTATGACAGCCACCAAGCGGGTGATGCACTTTTGCCCTGATATTAAAGTATTGGCCTTATCGGTGACTTGTGAAGAGCCGGTGCCGACCAAGGTCATGCAACTTGGTGCTGCTGGTTTTATCTCTAAAAATGCAGCTCCGTCTGAGATGGTTTCTGCTATTCGCAAGGTCTATTCCGGGGTTCGGCACATCTCCGATGAAGTGGCCCAGAAAATGGCGTTGAGTAAACTGAATCACCAGGGCGAAAATCCGTTTGATGAACTCTCGGACAGAGAGTTACAAATCATGCTGATGATCACCCGGGGTGAAAAGGTCAATGATATTGCCACTCAGCTTAATGTCAGCAGCAAAACCGTGAACTCATACCGCTATCGGATGTTTGAAAAACTATCGATTCAAGGTGATGTAGAGTTAACGCACCTGGCGTTACGTCATGGCATGATTGATATTGCCAAAGCCTGAACCAAGCGAGTTGTTGCCCGGGTGAATCACTATGTTTGATGCAAAAGGCTTTATGCAAACGGTACCACAGCAACCAGGTGTGTACCGGATGCTGAATGCCAAAGGCGTGGTGATCTATGTTGGCAAAGCGAAAAACCTGAAAAACCGGCTCAGCAGTTATTTTCGTGCTCAGGTTGACAGCATCAAAACCAAGGCGTTGGTTAGTCAAATTGCCCAGGTCGAATTGACGCTTACCCACAGCGAAACCGAAGCGTTGTTGCTGGAAAACAACCTGATCAAAGCGCACCGGCCGAAATACAACATTCTGCTGCGTGATGACAAATCTTACCCTTACATTATTCTCAGTGATCATCGTCATCCGCGCTTGTTATCGCATCGCGGATCACGCTCGGTAGCCGGACAGTACTTTGGCCCTTATCCTAATGCCGGGGCCGTTTGGCAGAGCCTGAAGTTGATGCAGAAAATTTTCCCCATTCGCCAATGCGAGGATAGCTTCTATCAGGCCAGAACCCGGCCCTGTCTGCAATATCAACTCAAGCTTTGCTCTGCACCTTGCGTTGGTAAAGTATCCGATGAGGATTATCAGGAGCAGGTACGACTGGCTCGACTCTTTTTAACCGGTAAAGATCAGCAAATCGTCGCCGATTTGGTGCAGCAAATGGAGCAGGCCAGTGCTGCGATGGAGTTTGAAACGGCGGCTCGCCTGCGCGACCAAATCCAAGCGCTGCGTCGTGTGCAAGAGCAGCAGTCGGTCAGCGGCGATCATGAAGAAATGGATGTCATAGGTTACTGCTTTCAACACGAAGTGGCCGCAGTGCATGTGCTGTATATTCGTCAGCATAAAGTCATTGGCAGTAAAACCTACTTTCCTAAACTCCCCGCTAATACCGATGTGGCTGAGATTCTGCCTGCATTTTTACTGCAGTTTTATTTGCAAGGTATGGGGGGCCAGCAGGTGCCAAAAGAAGTGGTTTTGGCGCAAAAACCGGACGATAGCGACGCATTGCAGCAAGCCATTAGTCAGGTTGCGGGGCGCAAAGTTAAGCTCACGGCAGTGCAACGGGGCGAGAAAGCACGCTATCTCGAATTAGCCAGCAAAAATGCCCGTATTGCCTGTGAAGGCAAGGTCAGTCAGGCACAACGGGTCCGTTTAGGGTATCAGGCACTCAATCAGCTGTTTAAACCACAGGCTGCAATTAGCCACATGGAATGCTTTGATATCAGCCATACCATGGGGCAAGACACCATTGCATCCTGCGTGGTGTTTGATGAAAAAGGCCCGAATAAAACCCTGTATCGGCGCTATAATGTCAAAGGGATCACCGGGGGCGATGATTACGCAGCGATGGATTTTGCCCTGAACAAACGTTATGGCAAGCTCAGCGCCACGGATCCCTTGCCTGATCTTATCTTAATCGACGGCGGCAAGGGCCAGTTGCAGCGCGCGGTGGATTTTTTTGCCAACCACCCTTGCCAGCAACCACCTCTGTTGATGGGCGTGGCGAAAGGGGTTAGCCGCAAGGCCGGTTTAGAAACCTTATTGATCCCCGGCCAGACGGATAGGAACTTGGCTGAAAATGATCCGGCTTTGCATTTAATTCAGCAAATCCGTGACGAATCGCACCGTTTTGCGATTACCGGACATCGTAATAAGCGTGGCAAAGCATTGCTTAAAAGTTCACTGGAGCAAATCCCGGGCATTGGAGCCAAGCGGCGTCAGGCTCTGCTGCATTACCTTGGAGGGATGCAAGGCGTGCAACAAGCCAGCGTGGAGCAGCTTGCTTCTGTGCCAGGCATTTCAAAACAACAAGCCGAAAAGATTTACCAAAGCTACCGTAACAAGTAGCATAGGCATAACGTAGCTAAGAGAAGTAGTGCATGTTAAATATACCCAATATCCTGACCCTGTTTCGCTTGTTGTTGATCCCGGTCTTTCTCTGGCTGTTTTATTCTGGCCTTGATTCGGCCCGGTTCTGGGCGGCATTGGTGTTTGTGTTGGCGGCAATTACGGATGCGCTGGATGGCTATCTGGCCCGTAAGTTGGAGCAATCGACTCCGTTTGGCGCTTTTTTGGACCCTGTGGCTGATAAAGTAATGGTGGTGATGGCGCTAGTGCTGGTTACCGTTGATGAGCAAGCCTTGTGGATGACTATCCCTGCGCTGATTATGATCAGCCGTGAAATTATTATTTCTGCCTTACGTGAGTGGATGGCTAGCGTAGGTCAGGGGGCTGCCGTTGCCGTATCGGGTGGTGGCAAGTTAAAAACCATTTTCCAGATGGTGGCGCTGATTGGTTTGATTTGGCAACCGACGCATAGTTTATTGGTATGGGTAATGCCAGCCAGCATTATTGTGTTGTATCTTGCGACCTTACTGACTATTTCATCGATGGTACAGTACATTTATGCCGCTCGTCATGGCTTGATTGGTGAGCAGGCAGACTGATAAAGCACCGGTTCTGCTAAAAAATAGGCAGTCGAACTCAGATCTGATAATTTGTTGTTGACTGAATCAGTGAAACCAGTAGAATGCGTCTCGTGTTAAGGCACAAGGCGATTGCAACGCGAGTATAGCTCAGCTGGTAGAGCGCGACCTTGCCAAGGTCGAGGTCACGAGTTCGAACCTCGTTACTCGCTCCAAATCTTACTAATGTTTTTTGTAAGAGTTGGCGATGCAGGTAAGGCGGGTTGGCAGAGTGGCCATGCAGCGGATTGCAAATCCGTCCACCTCGGTTCGACTCCGGGACCCGCCTCCATAACACAACAACGTTTTATTGTTAAAAGTTTTATCGTTAGATGCTTGTCTGCCCGGGTGGTGAAATTGGTAGACACAAGGGATTTAAAATCCCTCGTTCGTAAGGACGTGCCGGTTCAAGTCCGGCCCTGGGCACCATTTAACGCTAGTTTTAAAGTACGATTTCGCGAGTGTAGCTCAGCTGGTAGAGCGCGACCTTGCCAAGGTCGAGGTCACGAGTTCGAACCTCGTCACTCGCTCCAAATTCAACAAAAAAGCAGCCTGACGGCTGCT
>NZ_JAUZVZ010000020.1 GCF_030717845.1 Alkalimonas collagenimarina | reverse complement strand
GTTGCGTTTCTTAAAGCACCCAGGAACTTGGCTAGTGCCCTGTTCCGTTGGCATGGCGCGCATTATAGAGCTCTTTATGCACCTTGCAAGGCAATTCTTGCTAATATCTATGTTTTTACTGCTGTTTGCACAAAGTTCGGCCGTAACGCGCTTTTTTCATTCAGCTATTGCATACTAATGCGACACAAGCATCAACAAGGATATTTTATTATGGCGATCCGACCTTATAAAGGAGTCTACCCCGACTATAACGACTCAGTTTTTATAGATAACTCTGCCGTCATTGTTGGCGATGTTCATTTGAACGACGATGTAAGCATCTGGCCATTGGTTGCCGCCCGGGGCGATGTAAACACCATTCGTATTGGCGCTCGCAGCAATATACAAGACGGTACCGTGTTGCATGTCAGCCGTAAAAGCCCACGCAAACCTGAAGGGTCACCATTAATTATTGGCGATGATGTCACCGTCGGTCATAAGTGCATGTTGCATGGCTGTCAGCTAGGCAATCGTATCTTGGTGGGTATGGCTGCCATCGTAATGGATGATGCCGTGGTCGAAGATGATGTCATCATTGGCGCGGGCAGCCTGGTACCACCTGGTAAAACGCTGCAGTCGGGTTATTTGTACGTCGGTAGCCCAGTGAAACAAGCTCGGCCATTAACTGCAGAAGAAAAGGCGTTCTTGGTAGCATCCGCAGAAAACTATGTGGTGCTTAAGAATGAGTATTTAGAGGAAGCGAACGCTTAAACAGCGAGCCAGACTTCACCATTTGCTGTCATTTTATCATGAGCAATGGCTTGTTCTGCGTGATCTTCCCACGTGAAAGCTTGCTGCTTTACTTGTGCTAACCAGCTTTCGCCCGTTTGGCCAGCTGGGCAGCGAATAAAGCAGTCTATTCGCAACCCAGCCTGTAAACAACTAAACTGCACTGCTTGACGGGCTGAGTTATAGCGAAAGTCGTTATTAAAAATCAGTTGCTGATTCATGCCAATTGCCTTTTTAACTCAGCCAGCACTGGCGTTATATCAGGCTTTTTGCCCCGCCAGATAGCGAATGACTCCGCCGCCTGGCCAACCAGCATACCAAGCCCATCGGCACACTGCGCAACGCCCTGCTGCTGACACCATTGCAAAAAAGCGGTTGGTTCCTTGCCGTACATCATATCGTACGCCAATTGACAGTGTTGCAAATGCTGGGCGGAAATATCGGGGCGTGAACCGGATAAACCAGAGGATGTGGCGTTAATCACCAGGCTGTAGTTTTGCGCAGGAATCGCATCCAAAGCACAGGCCTGCACTTGATCGGGGAAATTGACGGCGATCAGCTCCGCTTTATGTAAAGTGCGATTCGCCAGCACCAACTGAGACACTCCCGCCTGCAGCAAGGGTTCAATCACCCCTCGACTGGCCCCGCCAGCACCTAGTAACAAGACTGTCTGCCCTTGCAGTGAAGCACCAAGACGAACCAAGTCTGCAACCAAACCAGCACCATCCGTATTATCACCACATAACTGCCCCTGAGCATTGAGACTCAGTGTATTAACCGCCCCCGCTTTAGCGGCCCGCTCAGTTAGGATATCCGCCAATTGAAAGGCCTGCTCTTTAAAAGGCACAGTAACATTGCCACCGCGCCCTCCAGCCGTAACAAAATCCCGCCAGACATCGGCAAAGCCATCAACCGGTGCTAAAATAGCCTCATATTGCATGACCTCAGCACATTGTTGAGCGAATAAGCGATGTATCAGCGGCGACTTTGAGTGGCCAATCGGGTTTCCAAACACAGCGTAGCGGTCCAAAACTGATGTCCATTAAGAATGTAATTGCCAAAGTATTCCATAAAATCACCCCGACACGCCAGCCGGATCATCCAAACCCAGAACAAACGCCTTATCAACTGATGGGGGGTGAAGCCAAGGTGCGCCAATTAGCTGACCGCTTTTACGATGTAATGGAAACCGCCCCTGAGGCAAAAGAGCTGTATGCCATTCACCCCCAGCCTCTGCATGGCATCCGACAAAAGTTCTTTGAATTTCTATCCGGCTGGTTGGGTGGCCCCCCGCTGTTTGAGCAAAAATATGGTCATCCTCGCCTGCGCGCCCGCCACTTGCCTTTTACCGTTAACCAGCAGCTACGCGATCAGTGGATGTTTTGCATGAATAAAGCACTGGATGAAGTGGTCGAGCATGAGTTGTTAAGGGAAGGCATTCGCCAGTCGATCGGGCAACTGGCGAGTCACATGATCAATTGTTGAGCCCAAGCCAATCCTGCGGCTTAAGGTAACGCTCGTACAGCAACGCTTCTGCACTACCAGTTTCAGGTTGGAAACCATATTGCCAACGCACCAGCGGTGGCATCGACATCAGGATGGATTCGGTGCGGCCGCCGCTTTGCAAACCAAACAAGGTGCCACGATCATACACCAGGTTAAACTCAACATAGCGGCCGCGCCGATACAACTGAAATTGCCGCTCGTGTTCACCATAGGGTGTGTCTTTTCGTTTTTCGACCAACGGCAGATAAGCCGGTAAAAAGGCCTCACCGATAGAACGCATCAAGGCAAAACTTTGCGCAAAGCCAGGCTCGTTTAAATCATCAAAAAATAAACCGCCAACCCCGCGGGTTTCACCGCGATGTTTTAAATAAAAGTAATCATCACACCACTTTTTGTAGTGTGGGTAATACTGTTCACCAAAGGGATCACAAGCTGATTTAGCCACCTGGTGCCAGTGGATCACATCCTCTTCAAACGGGTAAAAAGGGGTTAAATCAAAGCCACCACCAAACCACCAGACGGGGGCAACACCTTCCTTTTCTGCAATAAAAAAACGTACATTGGCATGGGTCGTTGGCAAAAAAGGGTTGTGAGGGTGGATAACCAACGACACACCACAGGCATGAAAACTGCGCCCAGCTAACTCAGGACGATGTGCCGTGGCCGAAGCGGGCATTTGTGCACCATACACATGTGAATAATTGACCCCAGCCTGCTCAAACACCGCGCCGCCAGTTAATACCCGGCTACGTCCCCCTCCGCCTTCTGCACGTTGCCAAGCATCCTCGACAAACTGAGCACCTCCATCGGCTTGTTCCAAAGCCTGACAGATACGATCTTGCAATTGCTGTAAAAAAGCCTGTACCTGTGGCAACTGTTGTTCTTTTTGATCAGATTGCACCACTAACTCCTTAACGTATTGCCTTGAATGGCATCACGAATCTGACTCGGTTGGCTAGCACCACCAAGCTCTCCTGCCACAATAGCAGCCAACTCAGCGCCTAGCGCAGCATCTAACTCAGCAGCATCCCGAATGGCATCTTGTCCTGCCCGGTTGGCACTGGTTGAAACCAGCGGATGATTCAGCGCTAAACAAAGCTCTCGCACCACCGGGTGCGCACTAACCCGCACGGCGATACTTTGATGCTGCCCCGTGATCCAAGCTGGGGCAGCTTTACTCGCTGGCAGCACCCAACTGATGTGACCGGGCCAACTGGAGAAAATCTCCGCACGACGCTCTAAAGGAATGGCTTGATCATCTACATAGGGCAGCAACTGTGAATAATTAGCTGCAACCAGGATAAGTCCCTTTTCTACCGGACGCTGTTTAATCGCCAGCACCCGCTCCACCGCCTGCTGCTGCAAAGGATCACAGCCTAACCCATACACAGCCTCAGTCGGGTAGGCAATCACGCCCCCCGTCTGCACCAGCGCTATCACTTGTTCGATCGAATGTATTTTGGCCATGAGGTATTCAGTAAAAATTCAATTCAGTTGCAGTTCCCGCTATAATACCGCTTTCGCGATCATACTTCATTCTCTTCAGAAGGAAACTCACATGCACGTTGGGATTATAATGGGTTCGACCTCAGACTGGCCAACCATGAAGCACGCCGCTGATATGCTGGATCGTTTTGGCATCCAATACGAAACTAAGGTCGTCTCAGCGCATCGCACTCCCCAACTTCTGGCTGAGTATGCCTCTTCCGCCGCCGAGCGAGGGTTGAAAGTGATCATTGCCGGTGCCGGCGGTGCCGCACATTTACCGGGGATGGCTGCGGCCTTCACCAGTTTGCCCGTCCTTGGTGTGCCAGTGCAATCGAAAGCCCTAAAAGGCATAGATTCACTCTTATCCATCGTCCAGATGCCAAAGGGGGTTGCGGTTGGTACCTTGGCAATCGGCGATGCCGGAGCCGCTAACGCTGGCTTACTGGCCACGCAAATCCTTGCTACTCACGATGCAGAGCTGATGAAGAAAATTGACCAATTCCGCCAGCAGCAAACGGATACCGTCCTTAGTCAGCCCGATCCATCGGAGTTGTCACTATGAAAGTACTGGTGCTCGGAGCCGGTCAGTTAGCCCGTATGATGGCACTGGAAGCCTTGCCTCTCAATATCGACGTTGAAGCCTTTGATGTGCGTAGCGATCAAATCATTCACCCCCTCAGCCAGCAAGTCCTTGGCGAAGGGTTGCAACAAGCACTACGCGAAGCCGATGTCGTGACCGCGGAGTTTGAGCATATTCCGTTATCCGTGCTTGAGCCTTGCCAACAAAGTGGTAAATTTTTTCCTGGTAGTACAGCTATCTTGGCCGGTGGCGATCGTCGTCGGGAAAAAGCCCTGCTGCAACAAGCTGAGGTGAGCACTGCAGCCTTTTGTCTCGTCAAAAATCGCGCCGATTTCGATGCCGCCATCACCAGCCTTGGTTTGCCATTGGTTTTAAAAAGTGCACTTGAGGGATATGATGGCAAAGGCCAGTGGCGTATTAAATCGCCTGAGCAAGCCGATGATGTTTGGGCTGATATCGCTCAATTTCTGAAGCAATCGTCAAAAAAAATCAATCAAGGCATTGTGGCAGAACAGTTTATACCTTTCGATTACGAAGTATCCCTGGTCGGTGCCAGAGCGAATGATGGTCAAGTAAAGTGGTACCCACTGACCGAGAACCATCATGTCAATGGCGTCCTGAGTGTATCCCTTGCCCGCGCGCAACATCCTTTGCAAGCCAAGGCAGAACAAATGTTTAATGCGATAGCCGAGCAGCTCAATTATGTCGGTGTGCTCGCTATTGAGTTCTTCGTGGTTGGCGACACGCTGTTAGTGAATGAGATTGCGCCCAGAGTTCATAACTCAGGGCATTGGACTCAGCAAGGCAGTGATAGCAGTCAGTTTGCCAATCATATCCGCGCGGTATGTGGCTTACCGCTCGGCGAAACCAACTTACAACGCCCAACCCTAATGGTGAATATCCTAGGCATAGACCAACTGCCAGAGAACCTGCTGGCGATTCCAGAACTGCACCTGCACTGGTATGGAAAAACCGCCCGACCGGGCCGTAAAATGGGTCATATCAATCTGTCTGCTGAAGCGCCGGCTCAGCTAAAGCAGCGTTTTGCTCAGCTCATAAAGCTGCTGCCAGCGGAGCATTTCCCAGAACTGGAGACGATGTTACCGCGAATTGCTGACATTTAATCACTAGGAGCTTGCTCTGCCAGGCAACTTTTGTCTGCGCAGAGCAGCTTTTCACCTTTGGCCGTTTTCTTCTTTTGCAATAGACCAAAACCACAGGTTTGGCATTGCCCAATCACCGGCTGCTCATTCAGTAAAAACTTGCATTTCGGGTAACGATCGCAGCCATAAAAATGCTTGCCATATTTGCTAATTCGCTCGACCAACTGACCTTTATGACAGCTGGGGCAAGGGAAAGACTCCGTTGTTTCACTATCATCATGCACGATAAAATCACAGGCCGGATAAGCACTGCAACCGATAAACATACCGTAGCGGCCATTTTTCACCGCCAGTGGCTGACCACACTTGGGACAGGGCTCATGATCAAGCGTTTTAACCACACTGTGCTCGTGCTCATGCAGTGGCTTAATGTAGTGGCAGGAGGGGTAATGGCTGCAACCGATAAAAGGACCGTTTTTGCCCGATTTTATCTGCAGCGGATGCTGGCAAAGTGGACAATTGCCAGCGCTTTGATCCAATTTAAATAAAGGGTCGTGCTGAGAAGACATAGCCATTGCTACCGCAGAGTTATCTAACGATGAGTATGCCATAACGCTATGCCATTCCCAAACCTGTGCTAGCAGCAATAGTTAGCTGCCAGACAGGGTATCGTCTTACCTTTTAGTGCAGTTGACCATCTGGTTCATCAAAAATCAGATCTTCCATCTGGGCGTATGCACTTTCGCGGCCAGGCACATTAAATAACACCATAAGCACCACCCACTTTAAATCATCAAGACTGATGCTCTGGCCATCTAAATCCATCACCCGGTCCAATACCATTTCACGAGTGGAAGCATCCAGCACATTGATCTGCTCGAGAAACATCAGGAACCCCTGACAATTGGTATCCATTTTACGGGCTTCTTGCGGGGTGAAAATCCGCATGGAGCTGACAGTCATCTTCGTTAAGTAAGGTTTAACATGGCTTTCCTGCAGCTTGGATAGGCTATCCAGCCATTGCAAAGCCCTGAAGATATCGTCGTCATGAAAACCAGCCAGACTTAATTCTTTGGTCAGGTCGTCGTGGTCGACAAAAATCTCCGATTCGTTGTGGATGTAGTTTTCGAACAGGTATACGAGGATATCAAACATGATCAGGTACTCCTCACTCTGATGTAGCCACCAGGCACTACTGCCACCAGACCTGCCAGCTCAAGCTGAAGCAAAGCAATGGTCGTGTCTGCCACAGGCAGCTGAGATCGCTCTGCGATCAGGTCAACCGCAGTGGCCTCATCTCCTACGTTAGCCAACAAAGTGCCATCGAACAAGTCTGGCGATGCTTTTTTTTCACTTTGCTGCTTATTTAGACTCGATTTTGCGAAAAAAGTCCATTCTTCCAAAATATCGGCCACAGAAGTCGTCAGTTTAGCACCTTGCTGAATTAAAGCATGACAACCAGCCGCCTGCGGATGGTAAATCGAGCCAGGAACTGCAAAGACATCCCGATTCGACTCTACGGCCAGTTGAGCGCTGATCAGCGAGCCACTCTTTAAGGCCGCCTCAACCACCAGGGTGCCTTTCGATAACCCTACCACAATGCGGTTGCGTTGAGGGAAAAAAGCAGCACGGGCTTCGACCTGCGGAAAGTACTCCGACACCATAGCGCCTTGCTGATAAATTTGCGCTGCCAACTCACGATTCGATTTTGGGTAAATACGCTCCAAACCACTCCCCAATACGGCGATGGTTGGCCCATCGACCGACAAAGCCCCCTGATGCGCGCAGCTATCAATCCCCCGAGCCATACCACTGGTGATGACGTAGCCATGTCGCACCAGCTCGGCTGCAAAATGATAGGCTATTTTACGGCCGGTCGGGCTAGGTTGGCGGCTACCAACAATCGCCAGTTGCGGCTGACTAAGTAGTGATAGATTGCCAGCGACAAATAAAACTAACGGAGGTTGGCGAATTTGTTTTAGCAAAGCAGGGTAGCGTGCATCGCTGTAACAGAGAATATGATGATCTGCTCGACTCGCTAGCCACTGCAATGCTTGTTCTATCGCTGGCCGGTAGGGTTGATTCAGCTTAGTGGCCTGATTCTCGTTCAAGCCAAGCTGTCGTAAAGTACTGATGGGTTGTTTGCACAAGTCAACAGCTGAGCAATGCTCGCTGAGCCGCTGAAATTGAAAACCGCTGATACCAGCCTGAGCCAGTTGTAACCATGCTTTGATATCGTCCATGACATCTATTCCTAACGAAATACCTTACTAAGGCGAAATAATATGATCTCCAACCCGTACAGGCCGAAATGTATCCGTGACAATAGCGTAGCTGGCGCGATCTGCAACTTTAAAGACCATTAAATGACCGACCATTTCCCGCGGCATAGTGATTTGTTCATGACCAAAGTTACGCGCCAACCGTTGATAGCGGCTCGAATCTTCCAGGTACACCGGCTTGCCATCATTGCCATCGACCACGGTCGGTGATGGGCGGACGATATTCAACATATTACCGGGTTGCAGTTGTTCATTCGTGCCACGATTGATGATAACAATGTCCCACTTAGAAAACTCACGTAAATTAGAAGTTGTATCAATAATCAGACCTTCCACCGCCAGCTCAGGTCGACTCATATGAAAATAGGCAGGTAAGGCTTCACCATCAATGGAAGGCAGCACAACATCACCCTGACGAATTTCTCGCCGGGCATCCATTACTTGCAAAGAAGCCGGCTCGTTATTGGCGGCATTGCCAGCACGAAAGGCTCTACTGGTGGCAACAAGATTGAGCTCATGGCCCAGCTCATCTTTGGTTTCAGGGTCAATATAAGCTTTACCGCGCCGATAAATAGCATAGCCTTTTCCTGGCTCTAACTCGCCTCGCGCATAAAGAATATGGCCTTCAGTGGCATTTTTAACATTGGAGCTAGCACCAAGAATGTAGGGTTGACCGTTCAATTGTTCCGCCGTCATGAGTTTATCATGGGTTAAAAAAGGTCGGATCATCGCCAAGGGTAAGGTCGTCACCGCATCGGGCCGGGTATCGGTCACCCGGGTTCGGGGCGAAAGCCGAACCACACGGTTATCCCGCACCAACATTGGCCGGCCATCGGGCCCATACACCAGTTTCAGCACATCGCCAGGGAAGATCAAATGCGGGTTATCAATTTGTGGGTTCATTCGCCAAAGTTGAGGCCAACGCCATGGTTCACTTAGGTACAACGCCGAAATGTCCCATAGCGTGTCACCTTTTTTCACCACATAGCGTTCCGGCGCATCTTGACGAACGGTCAACACATCTGCCGACGCAAAAAAAGCCCAACAGAAGGCGCACAACGCCAAAAGTTTGAGAATTGGTTTTAACATGCCGACACCCTCAGCGCGATCTTATTGTAATTATGACAGACGAAGCTGTTCATAGAGCTCATTAATGGCTAAAATTAGACCTTAGCACAGTTATTTCATTTAAGCATAGTATTTGTGGAGCCTATGAGCGTACTTCGAGTTTTGCATTTTCCAGACCCTCGCCTTCGCACCGTTGCCAAAGCGGTGACCGAAATTACACCCGAAATTCAGCAGCTTGTCCAGAACATGCTGGATACCATGTACGATGAGAACGGCATTGGCTTAGCCGCAACTCAGGTCGACGAGCATGTCCGTGTGGTAGTGATTGATGTATCCGATGATCGCAATGACCCCTTGGTATTCATTAACCCGGAAATCATCGATAAAAAAGGCGATACCAGCTACGAAGAAGGCTGTTTATCGGTACCACAAAACTATGCCAAAGTGCAGCGCGCAGAAGAAGTGACTGTGAAAGCCCAGGATGCAAAGGGCGAGTGGTTTGAAATGCATGCCGATGGGCTGCTGGCGATTTGCATTCAACACGAGTTGGACCACTTACTCGGTAAATTATTTATCGACTATCTGTCGCCGCTGAAACGTGAACGGATCCGAAAAAAACTTGAAAAAGAAGCACGGCTGGCTGAACGCCACGCCCTGTAAACAGGATATATCGTGACTACCCCATTACGCATTATTTTTGCCGGTACCCCGGATTTTGCCGCCCGCCACCTGCAGGCACTGCTCGAAAGTGACCATCAGGTCATTGCCGCCTATACACAACCTGACCGCCCTGCAGGCCGAGGCCAACATCTGACTGCAAGCCCAGTGAAGCAGTTGGCTGTTGAACACTCTATTCCGGTTTTTCAGCCAGCATCTTTAAAAGCAAGCGATGCTCAACAGCAGTTGAGTGACTTGCAGGCAGATCTGATGGTGGTAGTGGCTTATGGTTTACTGCTGCCACAAGCGGTATTGGATGCACCTCGCTTAGGCTGTATTAATGTGCATGGTTCATTATTGCCACGTTGGCGTGGCGCGGCTCCTATCCAGCGCGCTATTTGGGCTGGCGATCATCAAACCGGTGTCACTATTATGCAAATGGATATAGGCTTGGATACCGGAGCCATGCTCAGCAAGGTCAGCTGCGCTATAGCGGATAGCGACACCAGTGCTTCTTTATATGACAAGCTGGCTGAACTTGGGCCGATCGCATTGATCGATGCTCTGAGCCAGTTACCAGAGCTGCAGCAAGCCGCGGAGCCACAAGATGAGCGTCAAGCCTGCTATGCTGCTAAGTTGAATAAAGATGAAGCGCTACTCGATTTCAACAAATCTGCCACCCAGCTAGAGCGTGAAATTCGGGCCTTTAACCCTTGGCCAGTCAGCGTCCTGCACCATGGCAAGCACCGTATTAAAGTTGTGCAAGCACATGTTGAATCAACTATTGAACCAGCAGTAGCCGGCACTGTTCTGGCATTGAACCGGCAAGGGCTGAAAATCGCTACCGCCGAGCATGTTCTGGTGATTACGCAGCTGCAGCCTGCCGGGAAAAAAGCCATGCCGATTGCTGACTTCATCAATGGTCGGGCAGACTGGTTTACTGTTGGTACGGTACTGAGCAGGCCTGATGCCAACTAACCTCAGAGCGCTGGCCGCACAGTGCTGTTATCAAGTGGTGGAACAAGGCCGTTCGTTATCGGATGTACTGCCCAAGGCGCAGCAGCAACTGGCCGACAGCAAAGATCAGGCCTTATTGCAGGAAATTTGCTTTGGCGTACTACGCTACCTTGCTCAACTCGATGCTATCTGCCGTCAGCTGATGGAAAAGCCATTGATTAAACAGCTGCGACCGCTGCAGTTTCTGCTGTATGTCGGCATTTATCAATTGCACTGGCTTCGCATTCCCGATCATGCAGCCATTAGTGAAACCGTTGAAGCCGCTCGACAACTAAAGGGCAAGTCAATGACACGGTTGATCAATGGCGTACTGCGCACTGTTCAACGTCGACCTGAATTGTTCCAGTTTGAGCAGCAGCCAGATGCGGTTCGCTACAGTCATCCGGGCTGGCTAATAAAACAATTGCAACAAGCCTACCCAGCTGACTTCGCCGATATTTTACAAGCCAATCAACTGAAAGCCCCGCTTTGGCTACGAGTGAATCTGCAGCAAGTAACCGTAGCAGGCTTTACGCAGGCCCTAACGGAAGCTGATGTTGAGTGGCAACAGCCGTTGGCAGAACTGCCTGAGGCTATTTTGCTAAGCAAGGCACAAGATATTAGCAGCTTGCCGGGTTATCAAGCAGGTTGGTTTGCTGTACAGGATGCCGCTGCTCAGTTTGCTGCACACTTACTGGAGCCTGCCGATACACACCGAATTCTGGACGCGTGCTGTGCGCCTGGCGGTAAAACCTGTCACCTGCTGGAGCGAGCACCCGGAGCAAGCGTGCTGGCCCTTGATGTAGATGCCAGCCGGTTAGAACGCGTGCATGCCAACTTAGATCGGCTTCAACTACAGGCTGATGTCCGCGCAGCAGATGCCAGCGAGCCAGATAGCTGGTGGGATGGTCAATTGTTTGATCGTATCTTGCTGGATGCTCCCTGCTCGGCTTCCGGCGTGATCCGCCGGCATCCCGACATACGCTGGCTACGAAAGGCGAGTGATATCGACGCTCTGGCCGCTATTCAACAGCGCATGTTGCGTCAGTTATGGCCCTTATTAAAACCGGGTGGCATCTTGCTGTATGCCACCTGCAGTGTGTTGCCGCAGGAAAATAGCACACAGCTGACGCAATTCTTAGCCGATACAGCCGATGCGCAATTACTGCCTATTCAGGGGAAAAGTCAGGGCTGGCAAATCCTGCCCGGCCAACAGCAGATGGATGGCTTTTTCTATGCTAAAGTGATGAAACAACCTCTGGCTGAAAAAAATCTATGAAAATCATTATTCTTGGTGCAGGCCAAGTCGGTGGAACTCTGGCAGAAAACTTAGTCGGCGAAATGAATGAGATCACGCTAGTCGATACCAATATGGAAAAGCTGCGTCTATTGCAAGACCGCTTTGATCTGCAGGTGATCCATGGTTACAGCGCCCACCCGGATGTGCTGAAAAAAGCAGGTGCCGAGGATGCCGATATGATCATTGCTGTCACCAGCAGTGACGAGGTCAACATTGTTGCCTGTCAGGTGGCCTATAGTATTTTTCATACCCCGCTCAAAATTGCCCGTATTCGTAGTAACCAATACTTAAAGTATCGTGACCAGCTGTTTCGTAAAGAAGACATGCCAGTCGACCACTTTATTGCCCCGGAAACCCTGGTGACCGATTACATTCGGCGTTTAATTGACTACCCGGGTGCTTTGCAGGTAGTGGAGTTTGCCGAAGGTAAAGTCAGCCTGGTAGGCTTACGCGCTTACTATGGCGGCATGCTGGTTGGCCATGCATTATCCACCTTAAAAGTGCATATGCCGAATATTGATGCCCGGGTGGCTGCAATTTACCGCCGGGGAAACTCCATTAAACCACTCGGCACCACTGTGATTGAAGCGGATGATGAGGTGTTCTTTGTCGCCGCCACCAAACATATCAGAGTCGTCATGAGTGAGCTGCAAAAGCTGGAAAGTAGCTATCGCCGTATCATGATTGCCGGTGGCGGTAATGTTGGCTTAGGTTTGGCGCGGGCGCTGGAAAACAACTACAGCGTCAAACTGATAGAGCGCAGTAAAGATCGGGCAGAGTTTTTATCAGGTACGCTGGATAACACACTGGTGTATGTTGGCGATATTTCCGACCCGGAACTGCTGGAAGAAGAAAACATCGAGCAAATAGATGTGTTTATTGCCGTGACCAACGACGATGAAGCCAATATTATGTCAGCTATGCTGGCCAAGCGGATGGGCGCGCAAAAAACCATTGTCCTGATCAAAAGGGGTGCCTATGTCGACTTGCTGCAAGGTGGTGAAGTCGATATTGCCGTCTCCCCGCAGCAAGCCACCATTTCCGCGCTGCTGACCCATATTCGCCGTGGTGATATTGTCAATGTTCACTCACTACGTCGTGGAGCAGCAGAAGCCATCGAAGCCATTGCGCATGGTGATGAGAACACATCCAAAGTGGTTGGTCGCGCCATTGGTGATATAAAATTACCGCCTGGTGCCACCATCGGCGCCATTGTTCGCGGTGATGAAGTAATGATTGCCCACGACCCGATTGTGATAGAAAGCAACGACCATGTCATACTGTTTCTGGTAGACAAAAAGCACATTCATGAAGTAGAAAAACTGTTTCAGGTCAGTGCTATTTTTATTTAGGCTGTGTTGACCTAGTCTTTCCAAAATGCCGGCGTAAAGAGTACCAACAAGGTGAAAACTTCCAGCCGGCCGAACACCATAGCCAATACCAGCAAGTATTTACTGGCATCAGGAATATTGCCAAAGTGCGCCGCCACTTCCCCCAGCCCGGGGCCTAAGTTATTCAGACACGCCGCAGTTGCTGAAAAAGCCGTCATGTTATCCAGCCCAGTCATAATAAGCAGTAACATGATGATAACGAACACCAGCGCATACGCCGCAAAAAAGCCCCAAACCGCTTCCACCACCCGATCAGGCACGGCCCGCCTGCCCAGTTTAATGGCATACACCGCCCTTGGGTGCACCAGACGATTCAGCTCACGCTTGCCTTGTAAAAACAGCAGGAACACTCGGACTACCTTCATGCCGCCACCGGTTGACCCGGCACAACCACCAATAAAGCTGGAAAAAATAAGTAGAATGGGTAAATACAAAGGCCAAAAAGCAAAACCATCCGTGGCAAAGCCGGCGGTGGTTGAAATAGAGACCGCTTGAAAGAGCCCGTGATCCAAAGCTTGCCAGCCACTCTCGTACACCTGACTGTGCAGTAGCCCGAGAAAAACCAGCACCACAAGTGCCAACTGAATGCCGAAAAACGCTTTAAACTCAGGGTCGCGCCAGTAAGTCAGGACATTTTTTCCGCGTAGCGCAGCAAAGTGCAGCGGATAATTCACTGCACTAATCAGCAAAAACACCACACAAATAATATTAATAGCCGAGCTGTCAAAATGGCCAATACTGCCGTCGTAGGTCGAAAAGCCGCCAATAGCCACTGTGGAAAATGAATGCCCTACCGCATCAAACCAATCCATGCCGGCGATACGGTATGCCAGCGCGCAGGTCACGGTAAGGCTGACATAAATAATCCATAGGTGCTTTGCCGTATCCGCAATACGCGGTGTGACCTTGTTGTCTTTGACCGGGCCAGGCGTTTCAGCTTTGTATAGCTGCATGCCCCCAACCCCTAACATTGGCAAAATAGCCACGGCTAACACAATGATCCCCATGCCGCCAAGCCATTGCAACTGCTGCCGATAAAACAAAATGGCTTTTGGCAGGGCCTCAATGTTGGTCATGACCGTCGCACCGGTCGTGGTCAAGCCTGAAAAGGCTTCAAAGGTAGCATCTGCTAACCCCATTCCGGTTTCAGAAGCAAGGTAGAGCGGCACGGTGCCAACTGCACCAAGCACCAGCCAAAACAACACCACAATCAAAAAGCCATCACGCACTTTTAAGTCACGCCGATACAGCCGATTGGGGTACCAAATGATAAGGCCAACAAAAATACAGATCACAAAAGACAATATAAATGGCACTCCAGCACCATCTTGGTACCAGAGTGACACAAGCGCAGGGGGTAGCATACTGACACTGAATACAGCGACCAGCAGCCCCAAGATGCGGATAATGGAGCGGTATTGCATAAACCTAAGTTACCTCAAACTGACACTATGTCAGAACAGAGCTAGAGGTTTAATCCAGCTGCAATTCCCTGGTCATATTTTCATTGCGATCACGGTGTACAATGACGTTATCTTCAATGCGAATGCCGCCATAGGGTTTGAAAGCATTGATTTTATCCCAGTTTAACTGCTTTTGCAGCGCATCGGGCAAATCGTGCAATAAGCTATCGATAAAGTACAACCCAGGCTCAATGGTAAACACCATCGATGGCTCGATTAAACGGGTACAGCGCAAGAAGGGATGCTCTTCCGGCGGCGACACATGAATGCCACGCTCATCAGCCATAAAGCCGCCGACATCATGCACCTGCAGCCCTAAATGATGACCCAAACCATGCGGAAAGAATGCCTGTGTGATCTTCTGCTCAACCATCGCATCAGGTGAGGCTCGAACAAAATCAAAGTCAGCAAGCGCTTGTGCAATCAACTGGTGAGTCTGAAGATGCAGCTCGGTGTATTTGATACCGGGCTTTAAACCATCCACCATTTGCTGCGTAATCTGATCAATACGGCCAATCAGCTCAGCAAACTCATCATTCCGCGCAAAACTGTAAGTGCGGGTGATATCAGCTGCATAACCATGAAACTCAGCGCCAGCATCAATCAGAAAGCTTCGGTGTTGTTCTGGCTTCTGTCGCTCCAGCGCAGTGTAATGCAAGATTGCGCAGTTTTGGTTCAGAGCAATAATGTTACCATAAGGCACTTCATTTTCAGTCTGTCCTACCGCCGCCAAATAAGCCAGTTGAATATCAAACTCCGTACCGCCAGCATAAAAAGCTTTCTTGGCAGCTAGATGCCCGGAAACCGCCAATTGATTGGCTCGGCGCATGCATTGCAGCTCGTAATCGGTTTTATAAGCACGATGGTAGTGCAGGAAGTTTAGCACCGGTTCAGGGTTAAGCTCAGTAAATCCCAATGCTTGAGCGACTTCAAGATACTCGCCAATATATGCCAAACGGGCTTTGTCATAAGGCAGCAACTGCTCCACCTGATTGGCCTTTTCCAACAGTTGAATATCAAAGTAATCGGCCCAAAAATCAGCGGGCTCATCTGGTACCTTGTGCCAAAAATCTTTTGGCCGGTAAAAAATCAATTTAGGCTTGCTTACTCCATCAAGCTGTAGCCAACAATGCGGATTATCTACCACTGGCAACCAGGCTTTAAAGTGCGGATTGGCTTTAAATGGGTAATCCATATCATCCAGAAATTTGCGCTTAGCCTGACCTGAATGGATCACCAGACCATCCAGATTTTCCCGCTCCAGCAATTGTTGCGTTCGATGCTGTAAGATCTGAATGTGATGAGCATAGAGTGTAGGGTCAATATGGGCCATAACGTCCTTCTTCTATTCTATAGGTATCATGAGTTTACTGAGTATATGATAGCATCATTCGTCCAGCTGCCCAATCTGCATGCTGTGCAGCGGGGCAAATACATCAACGGGGTTGTCCATACGGATATTGTAAATTTGATAATACGCCAACACCGCTTTCACGTACTCGCGGGTTTCTCTAAACGGGATGGTATCGATCCAGATATCAGCTGGCATCGCCCGATCTCTTGGGATCCATTGCCGTACCCGGCTGTATCCTGCATTGTAGGATGCTGTAGCAACGATTAAGTTGCCATCGTTGCGTCGCATCAGATAATTCAGATAATCGGTGCCATAACTGATATTGGTGATCGGGTTGTACAGCTGTCCCAGCTGCACCGGCTGCTTGGCAATGTAGTTAGCCGTATTGGGCATAATTTGCATCAAACCGCGTGCGCCTACAGGGGAGTTGGCATCCACCATAAAGGAGCTTTCTCGTCGCGTAATCGCCATCGCCCAGGCGGTATCCACCTCCGCCTTGCCTGCATACTCTGTCATTTCATCTTTAAAGGCTAATGGAAAACGCAGCTCAATATCATCCCAGAAACCGACATCAGCCAGCGAGAAAATGGAGCGCTCATACCACTGCATCTGCGCAGCCAAACGTGCTGAAGCCATTTTAGTCTGCTCATCGGCTACTCGCTGTAAATGATTCCACTCCCGCCGGGCTTCGGTCATCCGGCCTAATGCTAACCACTCTTGAGCACGATGCACCGTTGGGTGCGAAGCCAACTCGGTGACCTCCAAGTCGGTGACCGGGACCGGCCGGTGCGACAGGCTGGGGGGTAACCCCAAGCGGGATGCAGCCATAAAACCATAGTAATTTCGTTGTTGAGCCAGTTGCCGCCACAATACATCGGCAGAGTCAGTCGCTCCTTGCTGTTCAAGTGAGCGTGCCAACCAGTACTGCCAAGCCGCCGACTGCTGCAGTTCAGCAGGCATGGTTTCAATCATTCGCTGTACCAAAGGCCAGTCTTGCTGATGCAGAGCATGCGCCACCCGCCAGTGAGCCAAAGTATCATCCATGTGTGCCGTTGGTACCTGCTCCATCCACTCGATGGTTCGCTCATCGCCTTTACTGGCCAGCGCAACAGCAAAAGCTCGTATCACCACCTCACGCTGCGATTCAGTAAAATGAGGATCCGTTTCATGCCGCTGCCAGGTCCTTAGTGCCAAATCCGGATCGCGCCAGACCATGCGGCGCAAGCCATACGCCAAAATTTGTCGCTCTCGTTGATCCCGCCCGGGGAAAAAGCTACGTTGTGCCACCACAGCAGGATTACGTCGGGCTCGGATCCATAAGTCGACTAAATACTGTTCACTGCTTGGCAATAGCCCCCGTAAATAGGGTAATAAGCCAGCCTGACCGCCATCAGCAACCTCTCCAACACGCTGCCAAATGACTTCAGGCGTCATTTTGCCTGCATCACGCCAGCGGGCAAATAGCGGGTCACATGCTCTTGGTTGTGACACACCGACCGTCCACAGCTCACGTACTTCAGGCCAAATCCGCTCTGCAGGCTCTTTTTCCAACCGAAAACGAAGTGCATGGCACTGCAACTCAGCATCCTGTGTCGGCCGGTAGTTCGCCAAAAAGAGCTCAGCGGCTTTTCGTTGCGCCAAGTACAACAGCCAACGCTTTCGTAAAGGCCAATCCATTGGCGTGCCCTGATATCGCTGCAAGAACTGTTCGATGCGCTCAGTGGAGTCAAGACGGCCTTCCAGCCAGCGTTGCTCTAGATAGGGTTGCAGAGGGTAATCCGCCAACTCTGTCAGCCATTGCTCCGCCTGTGTGCGATTGGTCGAGCCAATTCGCAATTCGGCGTGCACGAACTGTTCGCGTTGCTCACTCAATAGTAACGCTTGCTGATCTGGGGCATCAGCAGCTATAGCGGTACCGAACCACAAGCCAAGCCCAGCGACCAGACTCCGACATGACCAGTTATGGTAAATTAACCCTGCCTTCAACATGCTTTCAATCCATTTCCTGCCTATAGTTAATGCTCGTAGGTGTTGGTGCAATCAGCCTTGCTAAAAATCAAACACCCGTTTAAAAAATAGTTGAATTTTTCTGCCATCCGCGACACACTGATGGTAACGCTACCTCATCGTACCAGTTAGCGCGTGACCGTACGCACATGACCTAACCATCATAGGGAGACCATGCATGATGTATCAAAGTCCACGCATTACCGTCGAATACATCAAAGACGGCATTGCTCAGTTTACCTTCAATGCTGAAGGCTCCGTCAATAAATTCGACCAACAAACCTTAGCAGATTGTAAGGCAGCATTGGAACAGCTGCATCAGGATAAATCTCTGAAAGGGGTATTGTTTGCCAGCAGCAAAGAGACCTTTATTGTTGGTGCTGATATCACAGAGTTTTTAAGCACCTTTCAACGTCCTGAGCATGAACTGATCCCATGGATTAAGCAAGCCTCTGATATTTTCGATCTGTGTGAAGATTTACCGGTTCCAACCGTAGTGGCCATTAAAGGTTTTGCTTTAGGCGGTGGTTGTGAGTGGACATTAGCTTGTGATTACCGGGTAGCGGATACCACTACCAAGATTGGCTTGCCAGAAGTTAAGTTAGGCCTGATGCCTGGCTTTGGTGGTACTGTCCGTCTACCTCGTATTATCGGCGCTGACAATGCCATGGAGTGGATCACTACCGGCAAAGATCGTAATGCCAGCAAAGCACAGCAAGAAGGTTTGCTTGATGCAGTCACCGCACCAGAGAAACTGGAAACAGTAGCTTTAAGCATGCTGGAAGACGCCATTGCCGGCAAACTGAACTGGCAAGCCAAACGTGTGGTGAAATTACAGCCACTCAAGCTGAATAAAACAGAAGCCACCATGAGCTTTACCACAGCCAAAGGCATGGTATTCGCCACAGCAGGTAAGCATTACCCAGCTCCGATGGTCGCCGTTCAGACCATTGAAGCGGCTGCTCGGCTAGAGCGCGCTGGTGCCATGGCACTAGAAAACCAAAATTTTGCCAAACTGGCAAAAACCGATGCAGCGTCAGCACAGGTCGGCTTGTTCTTAAACGATCAGTTCATTAAAGGCAAAGCAAAGAAAGCGGCGAAAACCGCCACCAAGGCAGTGCGTAAAGCAGCGGTCTTAGGTGCTGGTATTATGGGTGGTGGCATTGCCTATCAATCAGCCAGTCGTGGCGTTCCTGCGGTGATGAAAGACATCAACGAACAAGCACTTGAGCTTGGCATGGGTGAAGCCACCAAGCTGTTGGCGAAGCAGGTTGAGCGCGGCCGGCTGGATGCAGTCGGTATGGCGAAAGTGATTGCCAGCATTACGCCATCACTCAGCTATGAAAGCGTGAAAGACGCCGATATCGTCGTTGAAGCGGTGGTAGAAAACCCGAAAATCAAAGGCGCAGTGCTAAAAGAAACCGAAGCTCTGCTTAGCGATGATGCTATTTTGACATCCAACACCTCAACCATTTCCATTGACTCTCTGGCAGCCAATTTAACCCGGCCACAAAATTTCTGTGGCATGCACTTTTTCAACCCAGTACACCGCATGCCGCTGGTCGAAGTGATCCGCGGCAAAGACACCTCCGACGAAACCGTCGCTGCTGTAGTCGCCTACGCCGCCAAGATGGGTAAATCACCAATTGTCGTCAATGATTGCCCTGGTTTCTTCGTCAACCGGGTGCTATTCCCTTATTTCGCCGGCTTTAGCAAGCTGGTACTGGATGGGGCAGATTTCAGTGCTGTCGACAAAGTAATGGAAAAGCAATTTGGCTGGCCGATGGGCCCAGCTTACCTGCTGGATGTAGTCGGTTTAGATACCGCCTTTCACTGCACCGATGTGATGGCAGACGGCTTCCCGACCCGGATGGCCAAATTGGACAATGACCCGGTTGCTGCCATGTATAAAGCTGATCGCTATGGCCAGAAAAATGGCTTGGGCTTCTATGCCTACAGCAAAGATGCCAAAGGCAAACCGAAAAAAGCAGTCGATGAAGCCAGCCTGACGTTATTGGCTGGCATCAGCAGCGCCAAAGCCGAATTTAGTACCGAAGAAATTATCGCTCGCTGTATGGTACCCATGATCAACGAAACCATTCGTTGTCTGGAAGAGGGCATTATTGGCAGCGCAGCCGAAGCCGATATGGGACTGATTTATGGTCTGGGCTTCCCACCATTCCGTGGTGGGCCGCTGCGCTACGTCGATACCATTGGTCTCGAACAGTTTGTGGCTTTAGCCGATCAATACGCGCATCTGGGTGAGATTTACCAGGTGACTGATAAAACCCGCGCCATGGCCGCTAATGGCCAGCGTTTCTTCCCGGTCTAAGCGCAGGAGTATTTGGTATGAAAAACGCAGTAATCGTAGATTGCATCCGCACCCCGATGGGGCGCTCAAAAAATGGTATTTTCCGTAATGTCCGGGCTGAATCATTGTCAGCACATGTGATGGCCTCGCTACTGGCACGTAATCCTCAACTGGATGCGGCCGACGTCGATGACATCATCTGGGGCTGCGTGCAGCAAACGCTGGAGCAAGGCTTTAACATCGCCCGTAACGCCTCTTTACTGGCCGGTATCCCTCACTCCGTGCCAGCGGCAACCATCAACCGTTTGTGTGGTTCCTCGATGCAGGCGCTGCATGATGCGGTAAAATCAATTCAAACTGGCATGGGTGAGGTGTATCTGATTGGTGGCGTCGAGCACATGGGCCATGTTCCCATGAGTCATGGTGTCGACTTTCACCCCGGCTTATCAACGTCAGTCGCCAAAGCGGCAGGCATGATGGGTTTAACCGCTGAGTTGCTCGGTAAAATGCATGGCATCAGCCGCGAGCAACAAGACCAGTTCGCCGCGCGCTCGCATCGCTTAGCGCACGAGGCAACCTTGGAAGGTCGCTTCAAAAATGAAATCATTCCGACCGAAGGTCACGATGCCGATGGTGCCTTACGAGTCTTTGATACCGACGAAGTGATTCGGCCAGAAACCACTGTCGAAGGCTTGAGCCAGTTGCGTCCAGTGTTTGATCCTGCCAATGGAACCGTGACCGCAGGCAGTTCATCTGCTTTGTCGGATGGGGCATCCGGCATGTTGGTGATGAGTGAAGAAAAGGCCAAAGCATTGGGCTTGCCTATTCGCGCCTATGTTCGAGGCATGGGTGTCGCAGGCTGTGATCCATCGATTATGGGCTACGGACCAGTCCCTGCCAGTAAAAAAGCTTTGAAAATGGCCGGTATTGATATCAACAGCATCGACTTCGCCGAGCTAAACGAAGCTTTTGCCGCTCAAGCCTTACCGGTGATGAAGGATTTAGGCTTAATGGACGTAGCAGAGCAAAAGGTTAACCTGAATGGCGGCGCCATTGCTCTGGGCCATCCTCTGGGTTGTTCTGGCTCACGCATCAGCACCACCTTGCTGAACGTGATGGAAGCTAAAGGCGGAAAATTCGGTCTGGCGACCATGTGCATTGGTTTAGGGCAGGGCATTGCCACCGTGTTTGAGCGGCCTTAAGCTGGCAGCTTTAAGCAGAATCACTTAGAATAAGGGCCGTCTTACGGCCCTTATTTAATGGTATTTCAGGGGCGGTCACTTGCATACTGCAACACCCCCAGTGCTCGCCACAACGTGCTTAGGGGCTACTCCTGCCCCCTAACCGTGCGGTCGGCGTTGCCGGGCGAAGTCGTTCCCGACGACCTCGCCACCCGCATACGCTACGCTTTAGTTTTGTGGCTGTGCCCGCGGGGTTGCAATCTTCGCCAAATACCTATTAACTAAATATGTTCTGTGGAGTAACGATGCAACAGCTTTTTGATAACGCCAGCCAAACCTTAGATGCTATGGGCATGCGCTGCCCCGAGCCGGTGATGATGATCCGGCTGGCTATTCGAAAGATGCACGTTGGTGATACCTTGCTGATTATCGCAGACGACCCTGCTACTACCAGGGATATCCCCAGTTTTTGCCGCTTTATGGATCACCAACTGCTGGCCAGTGATACCAATGAACTGCCGTATCGTTATCTGGTAAAAAAAGGATGTTAAGCCATGATTTGGGCACTAATTAAAGAGTCACCTGCAACTTGAGCATGAGTTTTGATAAATATTGCGATGTGACGTGATGCAAATTAGGCCACGCTGGTCGCAAAAATCTCCGCGTTAACAGCATTCACTGGATTTAACCGCCCAGCCTTGCCACACTGATGAAAAATCAAAAATGAGTGCTGTCATGAATCTTCGTACACCATTGTTCCTGCTTTTTGCCATAAGCGTGTTACTGCTTCCCCTAACCATAGTCGCTAGCGAGCGAACCCCATCAGCACCAGAGCGGGATCAGGGCGATGGTCCCTATCAGCGACTGATTTTACGAGGTGGCACTCTGATCAGTGGCGAAGGTGCGCCAGCAGTTGGTCCTGTTGATATTGTTATTGAGCAGGATCGCATTACTCAGGTCGCCATTGTCGGCTACCCAGATGTCCCGGTGCTGGCAGATCAAAGACCGAAAGCACAAGCTGGCGATCAGGAAATGGATGTCACAGGCATGTACATTCTGCCCGGCTTTGTCGATATGCATGGCCATATTGGTGGTTCGGCCCACGGCATTCCTGCGGAGTATGTGTTTAAGCTCTGGCTGGCGCATGGCATTACCACCGTTCGGGAGCCCGGCAGCTTTAACGGCCTCGACTGGACTTTAAAGCATGTAAAGGCTGCTGAAGAAAATCATATTGTCGCGCCACGCATCATTCCCTATGTTGGCTTTGGTCAAGGATTAGGCCAACCCGTGTTCAGCCCCGATCAAGCTCGCAGTTGGGTCAAAGACATTAAGCAACGTGGAGCCGCTGGCATCAAGTTTTTTGGCGCAACACCGCCCATCATTGCAGCTGCTCTGGATGAAGCTAAGCAGCAACAGCTTGGCACCATGATGCACCACGCTCAACTGAATGTGATGCGTACCAATGTGCTCGATAGCGCTCGCATGGGACTTGATTCGATGGAACATTGGTATGGCTTACCGGAAGCATTGTTTACCGGCCAAACCATTCAAAACTATCCGGCCCATTACAACTACCAGAATGAACAAGACCGATTCGGTGCAGCGGGTGAGCTGTGGAAGCAAGCAGCAGCACCCGGCTCAGATAAATGGAATGAGGTCCGTGATGAGTTGATAGCTCTTGATTTCACAATCAATCCAACACTGACTATTTATGAAGCCAGTCGTGATGCTGCAGCTCAGCGCAACGCAGAATGGCACCAAGAGTACACCTTACCAACGCTACACCGCTTCTTTACCCCTAGTCGTTATGCGCACGGTTCCTATTGGTTTGACTGGACCACCGACCACGAAATCAGTTGGCGGGAAAATTACCGCATCTGGATGCAGTTCCTGAATGATTTTAAAAACCATGGTGGGCGTGTCACCGTTGGATCCGATGCCGGTTACATTTATAAAATTTATGGCTTTGCCTTTGTACAAGAGCTAGAACTGCTGCGTGAAGCAGGCTTTAATCCACTGGAAGTCATTCAGGCAGCCACCTTAAATGGTGCCATTGCACTTGGGCTAGACCATGAAATCGGTAGCATTGTGCCTGGGAAGAAAGCGGACTTACTTATTGTTGCCGAAAATCCTTTAGCCAATTTCAAAGTATTGTATGGTACAGGCCATTATCGCCTGAACGCTGACAATCAAGCCATGCGTACTGAAGGTGTCCGATACACCATCAAAGATGGCATTGTGTATGATGCCCAGCAATTACTTAGCGATGTGCGTCAACTTGTACAACAAGCCAAGCAGGCTGAACACGACTAAGGGGAAATTCCCTCAAGCTATGCTAGCCTTAATGCAATTGGATCTCATGGAGTAATTGCTTTTGCAATCATCACTCAGACTGGATACTGGCAAACACGCCCGGAAAATTGATGCCACCAGACGTATTTATATCCTGTCTTTTGTCAGCTACATCGCTGGTGCTGTGATGGTGCTGTTTGGCTTTATGAGCTGGGATGCAAACGCTTTGTTGTTGCCTACTATTTTGTTCGGTGGTGGTAGTTTATTTTTTGCCAATATACTGTACTTTCAACTGACTAAGCAGCTGGATAGCGCTTGCCAAATTGAAGCCGTATTGGTGGCCATTTTTGTGCTGGCGTTAATTTATCATGGTGGCCATAACAATACGGCCCTGTACTGGGCTTTTCCTTTCCCCGCTATTTTGTTTGGTTTACTCGGTGTCCGTAAAGCCTTACTAAGCAATGCCATTCTGATGGTGTTGCTGATTGTACTGTTGCTCCAGCCTGATGCACTTTTAGCCGACTACAAAGAGGCAGAAGTGAGTCGATTTCTGGTATCCATGCTTATTGTGATTGTCGTTTGCTGGATAAACGATCACTTCCGAGAGCGAAGCCACGAGGCGATGAGTGCGCTGCAAAAAAGTAAAGACATGGAGGCCAATACCGATCCATTAACGCTGCTGGTCAACCGTCGCTATATTGAAGCCAACTTTGCTCAGCAACTGCACAATTACCCTCAGCACTATTTTCCGCTCGGTGTCGTGATGTGTGATATTGATCACTTTAAACTGTTTAATGACCAATACGGCCATGATGTGGGTGATGAGGTGTTAAAGACAGTGGCTGATATTTTTCGTTCTCATCTGCGACCCCAGGATATTGCTTGCCGCAACGGTGGCGAGGAGTTTTTATTGCTATTGCCGCAAACCGACTTAGAACAAAGCAAAAGTGTTGCCGAAAAAATCCGCGCAATTATGGCAAACCAACCCTTCATGTTTGGCTCTATTGAGGCTCCTATAACTGCCAGTTTTGGCGTTACAGTGTGCCAGGAACAAAGTCACTTTCAAGCCGCAATTAAAGCCGCTGACCAGCAGCTCTACCGTGCCAAAGCAGCAGGGCGTAATCAAGTTCATTAAACAACGCTAACTTCACTTTTCATGCTGCAATACTCCTATTTGAAAAAATAATCACTCAAAAAACTTGCGCCACTGAATTACATGTGTAATCTTTAATGTATTACAAATGTAATTCATAGGGGTTTATATGTTGGATATCAGCAATGCTGAGCTTGATGTGATGCAAGTGATTTGGCAACAGGCGCCTTGCACCGCTGCCGACGTGATCAGTCGATTGCAGCAACACAAAGACTGGCATGAAAAAACCGTCAAAACACTGCTCAACCGCTTAGTCAGTAAAGGTGCCTTATCCTATCAAAAACAAGGTCGCGCCTACCTGTATAGCCCCTGTATCGCACAACAGGATTACCAGCAACAGGCCAGTGGTAACTTTATCGATAGACTCTTTGCCGGAAGGGTTGCACCTTTAGTTGCCAGCTTTGCTCGCAAGCATGATGTCAGCGCTGCCGATTTAGCTGAGCTTAAGCAGCTAGTTGCCGACTTAGAGCAAGAACAGCAGGAGGACAACTGATGATGATGTGGCTTTGGCAAAGTAGCTTGTTGCTGGCAGTAATTAGTATGCTGCTATTATTAGCACATCCCATACTATTAAAGCAGCTTGGCCCTCGTAGTTGTTATCTATTGTGGCTGGCGCTTCCTGTCGCAGTAATGCTGCCGCTACTACCTAGCATCAGCTTAGCTAGCGCAGTCAATCCTCCGATAATAGATACTCTATTGATTACTTCAGGTCAGCTTGAACAAAGTATTCAGGCCAGTACCAGCTTGCCTTACCTGTTATGGCTCTGGGGAGCAGGGGTCTTTGCAATGGTGGCATGGTGCCTTGCCAGCCTCTACCAACTTAAACGACTACTACAGCAACAGCGGCATGTCGCAAGCAGCAAGCTCAGCTGCTACATTGATCCGGCCAATCAGGGTCCAGCGATTTTTGGCTTCTTCCGGCCCCACCTGTTGCTGCCAGCAGACTTTCATCACCGCTTTAGCCGGTCACAGCGTCGGCTGATTCTACAACATGAATTGTGTCACTGGCAGCGAGGTGATTTACACGCCAACCTGCTAGCCATTACTTTGCTGTGTTTGTTCTGGTTTCACCCCCTAATATGGCTGGCTTATCGACGCTACCGCGCCGATCAAGAACTGGCCTGTGATGCCGATGTGTTGCAACAACAGCCTCAATCTACTCAGCTTTGTTATGCCAATGCGCTGCTGGCAGCAATGCAGTCTGTTCCTACCCCGTCAGTGCACTACCAACCTTTTTGCCATCATTATGGAGCGAAACAATCGATGAAAGAACGTCTGTTACAACTTAAACAACAACATGGTTTTAGCAAAACCCCCACCTTAATCCTACTTGCCACTTTATTAATTGCTACCTTGTTATGGCAGCGCCCACTGCAAGCAAGCCAATTAGAACCAACCCGAGCTGATGAAGCAAACGTAGCTACACCTATAGTAAGAGTCGAACCACGCTATCCTGTGAAGGCGGCTAAAGAGGGTATAGCTGGCTGGGTCACTCTTGCTTTTAATATCGATGATGATGGAAGTCCTAAAAGTATTCGTGTGGTGGCAGCTCATCCAGATGATATTTTTGAAGCTGAGGCAGTAAGGGCGGTAAGTCGCTGGCGCTATGATCCTAAACACAAAGGAAGTGATATCAGCATACAGCTAAATTTCGAAATGGATGCTATAGAGTAACTCATAATCCATAATTAGCGCTGAAGTTAATAAGCCAGCATCCCTGCTGGCTTTTTTATGATTACAGATTTGTGCTATTAACTTTGCAGCAGCGAAATATCTGCCACCTGCAGGAACAGGGCGCGTAGTTGTTTCAGAAGAGCCTGACGATTCTGCCGCACCGCGATATCATCTGCATTCACCATCACCTGATCAAAGAAGCTGTCGATCACATCTCGCATGGCGGCCAGATGCGCCAGACTTTCGGTGTAGGATGGTGCTGTTGCCTGGTACTGCTGTTCTGCCTGAATCGCCTGGTAAAGCGCTTGTTCAGCCACTTCAGTGAGTAGCTCCGACTTCACGCTATCGGCAATAGCACCGTCAACCTTGGCCAGAATATTAGCAACACGCTTATTGGCTGCAGCTAACGCAGCTGCTGCATCCAGATTACGGAACTCAGCCACGGCTTTGACCCGGCGATCAAAATCAGCTGGGCTGGTAGGCCTGCGAGCCAATACGGCTTGGATCACATCAACCGGGTAGCCTTGCTCCTGATACCAGGCACGGAAGCGGCCCAGCATAAACTCCAACACATCTTCTGACACAGTAGGGCAGCTAAGCTTATCGGAAAAAGTCGCCTGACTTTGGCCAATCAGCTGTACCAGATCCAGTGGCAGTTGCTTTTCGACCATGATACGCAAGGCGCCTATGGCAGCACGGCGCAGAGCAAAAGGATCTTTATCGCCCTTCGGTGCCTGACCAATACCGAAAATACCGACCAAGGTATCCATTTTATCAGCAATAGCAACGGCGCAGCTTTCCAATTGCGCTGGTAAAGCATCGCCAGAGAAGCGAGGCATGTACTGCTCATTAAGCGCTAGAGCAACGGCTTCATTTTCACCATCCAGCCGTGCATAATGCATACCCATGATGCCCTGAACTTCCGGGAACTCACCGACCATATCGGTCATTAAGTCGGTTTTGGATAGCAAGCCAGCACGTGCAGCATCAGCTGTATTCGCACCAATCATGCCCGCAACCGCTTCGGCCAACGTAGAAATACGTACTGACTTTTCAGCCAGTGTACCCAACTGCTTTTGAAACAACACAGTTTCCAGACTGGCTAAGCGATCTGCCAATTTGGTTTTTTGATCGGTGCGAAAGAAAAATTCAGCATCCGCCAGACGCGGCCGTACTACTTTTTCATTGCCGGAAATAATTTGCTGCGGGTCTTTACTGGTAATATTGGTAATAAAAATAAATTGATTCAGCAACTCACCCTGCTTGTTTTGCAGCGGAATGTACTTCTGGTTGTCTTTCATGGTTGAAATCAACGGCTCTGACGGTACTTGCAAAAAGCGCTGTTCAAACTCACCGACCAACACCACCGGCCACTCAACCAAAGACGTGACCTCTTCCAGCAAGTCGTTGTCCATCAATGCCGTTGCCTGCATGTCAGCCGCTGTTTTTGCAACGTGCTCGGCAATATAGTCTTTTCGTTCATTAAAATCTGCCACCACATAGGCATCTTTTAACACGGCAAGGTACTGATCGGCATGATCGATGGCGACTAGATCGGGTGCATGGAAACGATGGCCATAACTGTGGCGGCCAGCTTCACGACCAAGAATAGTGGCAGGCACCACATCATTGCCATACAGCATTATCACCGTATGAACCGGGCGAATAAACTGAGCGTCAGAACTGCCCCAGCGCATAGGCTTCGCGATAGGCAACCTGGCTAAGGCTTGCTGCACCACGTCAGGCAATAAACTGACCGTAGCCGCGCCCTTTTGCAGCTGCTTGTACAGCAACCAGGCGCCCTTATCGGTTTCAAGGTGTTCAGCATCAGCGACATCGATTCCGAGGCCTCTGGCCCATCCCTGCGCTGCTTTACTTGCATTGCCCGCTTCATCGAAGGCGGCACTCAACGCTGGCCCGCGCTTCTCTACCACTTTATCCGCTTGCTGCGCCACCAGTTGGTTGACGCGAACCGCCAAACGACGTGGTGCCGCATACCAGCTCACCTCAGCATGGCTCAGTTCCAACGTAGCCAGCTCGGCGGTCAGCTGCTCTGCAAAGGCGGTTGCTAAGGTTTTTAATGCTTTCGGTGGCAACTCTTCAGTGCCAATTTCTACCAGAAAATCCTGTGTCATGACGATGCCTCCTGCGTGTTTTTCTCTTTGCAAAGAGGGAAGCCCAATTGCTCCCGCGAAGCGTAATAAGCCTCGGCACAAGCTTTGGCCAGGGTACGCACCCGCAAGATATAACGCTGTCGCTCTGTCACAGAGATGGCATGGCGAGCATCCAGCATGTTAAAGGCGTGCGATGCCTTCATTACTTTTTCATAGGCCGGTAGTGGTAACCCCTGCTCGATTAAGTAATGACTCTCTTTCTCACACTGATCAAACAAAGCAAACAACGCCGGGACATCGGCATGTTCAAAATTATAGGTAGATTGTTCAACTTCATTTTGATGGAACACGTCACCGTAACTGACCTTACCCAGCGGACCATCCGCCCAGACCAAATCATAAATGCTATCGACACCCTGAATGTACATGGCCAAACGCTCCAAGCCATAGGTGATTTCACCCGACACAGGTTTGCACTCGAGGCCTCCTACTTGCTGGAAATAGGTAAACTGGGTCACTTCCATACCATTTAGCCAGACTTCCCAGCCTAGGCCCCATGCTCCCAAGGTAGGTGACTCCCAGTTGTCTTCAACGAAGCGGATGTCATGTACCAAGGTATCCAGCCCCAGTTCTCTTAACGAACCGAGATACAGCTCCTGAATGTTATCGGGCGAAGGCTTGAGCAGCACTTGAAACTGATAGTAATGCTGCAAACGATTGGGGTTCTCACCATAGCGGCCATCGGTAGGGCGGCGACAGGGCTGAACATAGGCTACATTAGTGGGCTCTGGTCCTAATGAGCGTAAAAAAGTCATCGGGTGGAAGGTACCCGCCCCCACTTCAAGGTCCAGTGGCTGCACTATGACGCAGCCCTGACGTGCCCAGTAATCCTGCAGAGCCAGTATCAGGCCCTGAAACGTTTGAAGGTCATACTTTTGCATGCGCTTGCATTCCATCTCAATAAAAAAGGGGTCAGGCTATCCTGGCCCCTTATGGGTTCGGTTTTTAACGCGCCATCCACGATCAGATGACAGCCACTGCTACTGGACTAGACATCCAGATTAGCGACTCGAAGCGCGTTCTCTTCAATAAAGGCTCGCCGCGGTTCAACATGGTCGCCCATTAAGGTGGAGAATAACTGGTCGGCACCAATGGCATCTTCAATGGTGACCTGCAGCATACGCCGGGAGTTTGGATCCATGGTGGTTTCCCATAGCTGATCAGGGTTCATTTCACCCAGCCCTTTGTAGCGCTGAATGTAAAGCCCTTTCTTCGACTCACTCATCAACCATTCCAGTGCTTCACGGAAACTTTCTACCGGTTTTACTTTCTCACCCCGACGAACATAGCCACCGTCTTCTATCAGCTCACGGATTTCTTCACCCAAGGCTGCGATGTTGAGATAATCCTTTGACGTGAGGAAGTCATGATGCAGCACATATTCGTAATCAATACCGTGCTGGCGAATGGTGATTTTTGGCATAAATAAATGCCGCTCACGATCTTCAAACACCAGATGGTCATAACTGGTGCCATTACCAACCAAGTCTTGCAGTTGTGTGACTAATTGCTTTACCCAGGCACTGACAAAGTCCTGATCTTTGCACTGCTCAATATTCAGAGTCGGCACATAGATCAACTCGTGCAGCAGCAGGTAAGGGATTTTCCGTGCCAGCCGATCTAAGGTCGACATTACTTTATGATACTGACGAACCAGTTTCTCTAAATGCGCCCCTGTGATGCCTGGTGCTTCTGCGTTCACATGCAGGCTGGCTTCGTTCAATGCCAAGGTCGTGAGGTACTCAATACGAGCTGGTTCGTCTTTCAAATACTGCTCTTGCTTGCCCTTTTTCACCTTGTACAACGGTGGTTGAGCAATATAAACATAACCTTTCTCAATCAACTCTGGCATTTGACGGTAGAAGAATGTCAGTAGTAGCGTTCGAATATGCGAGCCATCGACGTCAGCATCCGTCATCAGAATGATACTGTGATAGCGTATTTTATCTGGGTTGTACTCTTCGCGACCAATGCCGCAACCGAGCGCAGTGATCAAAGTGCCTACTTCTTGCGACGACAGCATTTTGTCAAAACGAGCTTTTTCCACGTTCAGGATTTTACCTTTTAGTGGCAGAATGGCCTGGTTTTTTCGATTCCGACCTTGTTTCGCCGAGCCACCCGCAGAATCACCCTCGACAATATAAAGTTCAGATAACGCAGGATCTTTTTCTTGGCAATCCGCTAACTTACCCGGTAAGCCTGCAATGTCCAGTGCGCCCTTTCGGCGCGTCATTTCCCTTGCTTTACGCGCAGCTTCGCGCGCACGAGCGGCATCAACAATCTTAGTCACAATGGTCTTGGCTTCGTTTGGATGCTCAAGCAAGTATTCATTCAGCTTTTCGTGCATCGCGCTTTCAACCGCAGATTTTACTTCGGAAGAGACCAGTTTATCTTTAGTTTGTGAGCTGAATTTAGGATCCGGTACCTTGACACTGACAACAGCAGTTAAGCCTTCGCGTGCATCATCGCCAGAGGCGGCCACTTTCATTTTCTTGGCATAGCCTTCCTGATCAATATAGGTATTCAATACCCGCGTTAACGCAGAACGGAAACCTGCTAAGTGAGTCCCACCATCCCGTTGTGGAATGTTATTGGTGAAGCAGAAAATATTTTCCTGATAGCTATCATTCCACTGCATAGCCACTTCAACCGAAATGCCATCTTCACGCTCATGGGTAAAGGTAAATGGCTTGGCATGAATAGCCGTTTTGTTTTGATTCAGGTATTGCACAAAGGCCTGAATGCCGCCTTCGTATTTGAAGTGGTCACGCTTATCAGAGCGTTCATCACTAAGGATAATACTGACGCCAGAGTTCAAGAACGATAACTCACGTAGCCGTTTCGCCAAAATATCGTAATGGTAATTGATGTCAGTAAATACGGTAGGGCTTGGCCAGAAGCGCATTTCTGTACCACTTTCTTCTGTTTCGCCAATCACCGCCAATGGCGCAACGGGAACCCCAAGGTGATATTCTTGCGTAAAGACCTGCCCCTTACGACGGATAGTGAGCGCTAACTTGTCAGACAAAGCATTCACTACCGAGACACCGACGCCATGCAAACCGCCTGAGACTTTGTACGAGTTGTCGTCAAACTTACCGCCGGCATGCAACACCGTCATGATTACTTCGGCTGCAGAGACGCCCTCATCATGCATTTCTGTTGGAATACCGCGACCATTATCGCGCACAGAAATAGAGTTATCGCTGCAAATGGTGACCCAGATATCGCTACAATGACCAGCCAAAGCCTCGTCAATGGAGTTATCTACCACCTCGAATACCATGTGGTGTAAACCGGAACCATCGTCCGTATCCCCGATATACATACCAGGGCGTTTGCGAACTGCATCCAGCCCTTTTAATACTTTGATACTCGATGAATCGTAATCATGTTCGGCCATAGTTGTCTGTCCGTGCTGTCAAGTTACCATGTTCCACGTGAAACACTGCCGTAGTATCCGGCGGCATCTGTTGTAAAACTGGATCAGGATCAATTGCTGTAACAAATACCTGAGAGTTAATGGTTTTTAGTAAATGGAACACTTGTTGAATGGAGTCGGCATCCAGTTCAGACGCTAAATCATCAATCAACAAGATGGGCTGCTTATTGCCTTCTCGTCCAATTACATTGCTTTGTGCAATTTTAAGTGCAAATAATAACATCTTTAGCTGCCCACGTGATAACACTTCTTCAGCGGGCTGCTGTTGTACTTTAATTCGTAAATCGGCCTTTTGCGGCCCAAGCTGAGTGAAACCCATTTTCACATCAGAAGCCATATTGTTTTGCAGTAACTCCATCAAAGGCTGGCTGTCAGACCAGCCGGGATAAAACTGCAAACTGACCTCCGAGAGTATCTCATGCTTGGCTACCAGCAACGCAAACTCAGCAGCAAGCTTCACCATATAGCGTTGCCTCAGTTCAGTAATCGCTTCAGCACTTTGGCAAAAATACTGATCCCAATAACTAAATTGCTCTGGGCTGCTGCGCTGCTTTAATAGCGCATTGCGTTGTTTGTTGGCTTTACTGAATAACAACCATTGTTGAAAAAAGGAAGGTTCCACGTGGAACAATCCCATATCAAAAAAGTGTCGTCGCTCTTTTGGCCCACCAAAAAAAATACGAAAGCTATCCGGGGTGATCAGTTGAACCGGCAAATAATGGGCGATGTCCGCTAGGCGGTGAGCGCTATCACCATTAATCCGCAATGAAAGCTCGCCTTGACGACCGCGTTGCATCCCCAAGGTAATGGCTTGCTGCGCCATTTGCAACTTTGCATGCACGGTACACTGAGCAGCATCAAACCGAATCATTCGCGGCAAGCGCGACGTTCGAAACGAGCGGCCATGAGCCAAAAAGTAAATGGCCTCGAGCAAACTGGTTTTGCCACTGCCATTGGCACCACAAATCACATTAAAACCAGGACCAGGTTGCAATTGCTGGCTGACAAAATTGCGGAAGTCTGTGACAGACAACTGACGAATAGACATGCCTTACTGCTACAAACGCATCGGCATAACTACATAAGATGCCTGAGCATTACCTACACCTTCAATCAATACGCTGGAATTGCTATCACTTAGATGCAACAACACTAAGTCGGTATTCAAGCTGTTCAACACGTCCAACAAATAGCCAACATTAAAACCTATTTCCAGCACATCGCCTTGATACTCAACTTCAATCACTTCTTCGGCTTGTTCATGCTCTGGATTGTTGGCGGTAATTTGTAATTCGTTGACTGCCAGATTAAAGCGCACACCTCGGTATTTCTCATTGGATAAAATTGAAGCGCGAGTACAAGCATCTTTCAGCAAAGGACGATGCGCAGTGACCTGCTTGGTACTGTTGCGTGGGATCACCCGGCGATAGTCTGGAAAGCGACCATCGATCAGTTTGCTGCTAAAACTAAAGGCCGCATCTTCCAAGCGAATATGATTATTGCCCAAGCTTAAGGTCAAACTGCCATCATCGTCTGGCAGTAGACGCAACATCTCCAATACCCCTTTACGAGGAATGATAAGCTGCTGCTGAGCGCCCGTGCTTTGAGGCAGCTGCAATTCGCTCATGGCAAGACGATGGCCATCGGTCGCTACGGTGCGAACCGTTTGCTGATCCACCTCAAACAACAAACCATTCAAATAATAGCGCACGTCTTGATTGGCCATTGAAAAGGCGGTTTCTTCAAGCAATCGGCGCAGTTCGGCCCGCGATAACTGCAAACTGACATCGCCTTGCCAACTTTCTAAATTTGGATAATCACTGGCTGGCAGGGTCGTCAGAGTGAATTTTGCCTTGCCACAACTGATAACAAAGTGATCGCCAACCACGGTCAACTCAATAACAGAGCCATCAGGTAAACTGCGACAAATATCCAGCAGCTTGCGGGCAGGGACCGTCACACGGCCATCTTTATGCACCTGAGATACCGCCACACTCGCGACCATTTCGATTTCTAAATCAGTGCCCGTTAATGCCAGCTGCCCTTGCTGCACATCCAACAGCACATTGGATAAAATGGGTAAGGTGTGGCGCCGTTCAATGGCACCAGAGACCATTTGTAGTGGCTTGAGCAGTGTGTCTTTATCAATGCTTAAATGCATAGCAAATCCCTATTATGACGACAAGGTGCGCAGTAAATTTTGAAAGTCTTCTTTTATTTCGTGTGTTTCTTCTTTTAGCGACTCAATCTTGCGGCAGGCATGCAATACCGTAGTGTGGTCACGCCCACCAAAAGCATCACCAATTTCAGGTAAGCTGTGATTGGTCAGCTCTTTGGCGAGCGCCATCGCCATTTGACGAGGCCGGGCGACCGAGCGACTGCGCCGCTTCGACAATAAATCGGCCACGCGGATTTTGTAGTACTCTGCTACGGTTTTCTGAATGTTTTCAATGGTAACCAGCTTATCTTGCAAGGCCAGTAAATCGCGAAGCGCTTCGCGGACAAAATCAATGGTGATGGGGCGGCCGGTAAAGTTGGCATTGGCAATCACCCGATTCAAAGCGCCCTCTAACTCACGCACATTGGAGCGTAACCGCTTGGCAATAAAAAAGGCGACTTCTTCCGGTAGGCGGATCTGGTTTTCCTGCGCTTTTCGCATCAGGATCGCCACGCGGGTTTCCAATTCTGGCGGCTCGATCGCAATAGTCAGACCCCAACCAAAGCGGCTTTTTAGACGATCTTCCACACCATTAATTTCTTTTGGGTAACGATCGCTGGTCAAGATGATTTGCTGGTTGCCTTCGAGCAAGGCATTAAACGTATGAAAGAACTCCTCTTGTGAGCGCTCTTTATTGGCAAAAAATTGAATATCATCGATAAGCAGCGCATCGACCGAGCGGTAGTAACGCTTAAATTCCTCAATAGCGTTATTTTGCAACGCTTTTACCATATCCTGCACAAAGCGCTCAGAATGCATATAGATGACTTTGGCGTTTTCTTTTTGCGCCATAATGCCATTGCCAACCGCGTGCAATAAATGCGTTTTACCTAAACCGGTACCGCCATAAATAAATAAAGGGTTGTAGGCCGTACCTGGATTATCGGCCACCTGACTGGCCGCTGCACGAGCTAACTGGTTGGATTTACCTTCAACAAAGTTTTCAAAGGTGTAACTGGCTTTAATATTCGACTTGACGATGGTTTTTGGCGCTGGTTCTGGTCGACTTTGCTGACGGGTCTGGCTGGGGATCAGATGGGCCTTATTGGCCTCACTGACTTCATGCTCGGCAACCGTTTGTGGCCGACTACCGACATCAAACCGCAGGCGAGGAGCATTATCACCGCAGTAATCCTGAATCAACTCATTGATTCTATTTAAGTATTTCTCGCGAACCCAATCCAATACAAAACGATTTGGTGCATAGAGTGTCAGGGCTTCATCAGAACTGGATGCCTGCAAGGGACGGATCCACATACTAAAATGCTGAGCTGGTAACTCCTGCTGCAAGGTCTGCAAGCAATTTTTCCACACAGATAGGTACACCCTGTCTCCCTGAGCTTTATTATGAGGCTATTGCGCACTGAATTTATGGCTAAGTCTGTATTATGATCCGATCTTATCCACAAGTTCAATATTGACTTTTTATAAAAAAGGCTTTGCTTAGACTATAAAGTCTATCTATTTGATTAGTAGCTATTAAATATTGCGAATTAATCTAAAAAAGTGCAATGGCCCATACCGGTGAACTGATCAGTTCAACGCTGGCTTTCTTGGTATTTGTACACACTTTATTCAGACAAAGCCACCACGCCTGTGGAAAACCATTATTAATTACCAATAGCGTAAAGGATCTGTCGAGATAATCGTCAGGATCGCATTGACTTTGTCAGCCAGACTACGTAAAATTCGCGCTCATTTTTATCAACTGTGTTTTGGTGTATCACTGAGGTAATACTAAAACAGAGCAGTCAACTTTAGTGTTATTTCAAGCGGACGGACAAGTTTATGAGCAAAAGAACATTTCAACCCAGCGTATTAAAACGTAAGCGTGTACATGGTTTCCGTGCTCGCATGGCTACCAAAAATGGTCGTCAGGTCCTGGCACGTCGTCGTGCTAAAGGCCGTAAGCGCTTAGCTGTCTAATTCGACAGTTTAAGTGCTGCGTGCGCAATTTTAAATTCGGCAGGGAGTTACGCCTGTTAACTCCTGGCGAATTTAATCAGGTCTTCCAACAGCCTTTTCGGGCTGGGTCCCCTCTGTTTACTATACTCTGTACCCCTACCGACCGAACTAATCCCCGATTAGGTCTGATCATCGCAAAAAAACGTGTTAAATTAGCCGTGCAACGCAACCGGATCAAACGCTGTATCCGTGAAAGTTTTCGCTTGCAACAACATCGGCTGCCTAATATCGATTTGGTGGTGATGGTAAAAGGGCAAATCAGTGCCACAGAAAATGAAGAGCTGAGAACTCAATTGGAGCGGATATGGAACAAAATTTGTCGCCATTACAACGCTTAGTCCTGACTATGCTGCGTGGCTATCAAACGCTGCTCAGCCCATTGTTTGGACCCAGTTGCCGCTTCCACCCAAGTTGCTCCCATTATGCCGTTGAGGCCATCACTCGATTTGGTGTGCTCAAAGGGTCTTGGTTAGCAGCGAAACGTCTATTAAAATGTCACCCCTTACACTCTGGGGGTCACGATCCCGTTCCTGAAAAGCACAATGAGAAAAGCTAACCTATGGACTCGCAACGTAGTATTTTAATCATCGCGCTCGCTTTCGTCAGTTTTTTGCTGTGGCAACAATGGCACAAAGACTATGGAGAAAAGCCTGTCGCCAGCCAGCCTCAAGCTGAACAACAAGACCGTATCGATTCTGGCGATTTGCAACTGACCTCGGACGAGTTTGGCTCTCAACCGGTCGCTGAGATAACGCCCACAACCACAACGGCTCAGCGGCAGCAACTCATTCAGGTTGAAACCGATGTATTGCAGCTGGAAATTAACACCCGTGGTGGTGATATTGTTGGCCTGAAACTGCCACAGTACGAGCAAACCAAAGACAGTGGCACACCATACGTCATGATGCGCCGTGTGACTGGCTTTGAGTACATTGCCGAATCAGGCTTAATTGGTACCCATGGGCCAGATGATAGCCGCAGTAGCGAAGGCCGTCCGGTGTATCAAAGCAGTCAGTTGAGTTATCGCCTGGCCGATGGTCAGCAAGAACTAATCGTGCCGCTCACCTACGAGCGTGATGGCTTGCTGATTGAAAAGCGCTTTATTTTCCGTCCGGGCCAGTACGATATCGGTTTAGAATATCTGGTGCATAACCAATCGGATGAAGTACGGGTGGTGCAAAACTATCAACACCTGATGCAAAGCATTGAGGGCAAAGACAGTAGCTTCTTTATGCCTATTTATCGCGGCGCTGCCTATGGCAGTCAGGACGATCGCTATAAAAAATACAAGTTTTCAGACATGCAAAAACGCAACCTGTCGATCCCAACGGTAGGTGGCTGGGCTGCCATGCTGGAGCATTACTTTGTCGCGGCCTGGATCCCAGATCAACATCAAAACAATCAAATTTACAGCCGGGAGAATCGTGGCAGAGGCGTAATAGGAACTCTTGGTCCTGTAGTTCAACTGGCGCCAGGTGAACAAACCACCATTGCAGCTACCTTTTATGCTGGCCCCAAAACCCAGGATAACCTGGCGGAGCTAGCCAATGGCCTCGACCTAACGGTTGATTACGGTTTCCTGTTTTTTATATCGCAACCTTTATTCTGGTTACTGACCTTAATTCAGGGTTTTGTGGTTAACTGGGGTGTAGCCATTATCTGCATCACCATCATACTGAAAGGCTTGATGTACCCGCTGACTAAAATTCAGTACGAATCCATGGCGAAGATGCGTAATTTGAAGCCGAAGATTGAGGAGTTGCAGGCTCGCTACAAAGACGACCGGCAGAAACTTGGCCCGGCCATGATGGAGCTGTACCGCAAAGAGAAAGTCAACCCGATGGGCGGCTGCTTACCTTTGTTGCTGCAAATGCCTATTTTCCTGGCATTGTACTGGGTGTTCGTGGAAAGTGTCGAAATACGCCATGCACCCTTTATGCTTTGGATCCAGGACTTGTCGGCACCAGACCCATGGTACATTTTACCGGTGCTGTTTGGTCTGAGCATGTTTATGATGCAAAAGCTGACACCGATGACGGTCACTGACCCAATGCAGCGCAAGCTGATGATGTGGATGCCGGTTGCTTTCTCCGTGTTCTTTATCTGGTTCCCAAGTGGCTTGGTGCTGTACTGGCTGGTCAGCAACCTGATCTCACTGGCACAGATGCTGTATATCTACAAAGGTATGGAAAAGAAAGGCTTGCATAGCAAGAAAGCTTAATCTGACCGCAAAATCAGGGTATGGTGAGCATCATACCCTGACAGTAATACCTTAAGCCTGTTTGCCAACTGCAACAGGCTTTTTCGATTAAGAGGCAATCATGTTTAACACCGATACCATCGCCGCTTTAGCCACCGCTCCCGGCCGGGCCGGCGTCGGTATTATCCGTATCTCCGGCCCGGCTACCCAAACCGTTGCTCAGGCGATACTGCACAAGCTGCCTAAAGCACGCTATGCCGAGTACCTGCCGTTTTTTGACCAGCAGAAACAGGTCTTGGATCAAGGCATTGCTCTGTACTTCCCCGGCCCTAATTCCTTTACCGGCGAAGATGTCCTTGAACTGCAAGGGCATGGAGGCCCGGTATTGCTGGATATGCTGCTACAACAGGTACTTGCCCTGCCCGCTGTGCGCATTGCCCGCCCGGGTGAATTTAGTGAGCGCGCCTTCTTGAACGACAAGTTGGATCTGGCTCAGGCCGAAGCCATTGCTGATTTAATCGATGCCAGCTCTGAACAGGCTGCCCGTTCCGCCATGCATTCACTGCAGGGCGAATTCTCTGCCCGTATTCACGCATTGGTGGAAAAGGTCATTCATCTGCGTATTTATGTTGAAGCAGCCATCGACTTTCCTGATGAAGAAATTGATTTTCTGTCCGATGGTAAGGTGGCAGCAGACTTAGCGGATATCATCAACGATTTAGCCACCATACGCCGTCAGGCCATGCAAGGCAGTATCCTGCGCGAAGGCATGCGGGTGGTTATTGCAGGCCGGCCCAATGCCGGAAAATCCAGTTTGCTGAACGCTTTGGCCGGGCGTGAGGCCGCTATCGTCACAGAGATAGCTGGTACCACTCGTGACGTACTGCGCGAACACATCCATGTCGATGGTATGCCACTGCATATTATCGACACAGCAGGGCTGCGTGAAGCCAACGATCAGGTCGAACAAATAGGTATCGAGCGGGCCTGGCAGGAAATTGAGCAAGCCGACCGCGTGCTCTTTATGGTGGATGGCACCACCACCGATGCCACCGACCCCCATGCCATCTGGCCAGACTTTATCGATCGCTTACCCGCCAAATTAGGCATCACCGTCATTCGCAATAAAGCCGACCTGACCAGTGAACCAATGCAAGCTGACCTTGAAAGCGCCGTACCGGTGTTTCGGTTATCGGCAAAAACGGGTGCTGGCATTGATGCGCTGCGCGAGCACTTAAAACAATGCATGGGTTTTGAAGGCAACACCGAGGGCAGCTTTCTGGCTCGACGCCGCCACTTGGATGCCCTGGAACGGGCCAGCGAGCACTTATCAACGGGGCAAGACCAGCTGCACAGCTACATCGCAGGGGAAATTCTGGCTGAAGAACTACGCCTAACCCAGCAGCATCTGAACGAAATCACCGGTGAGTTTAGCTCCGATGATTTATTGGGGCGGATATTTTCCAGTTTCTGTATCGGGAAATAAATCATGGCCTACATAGTAGCTGATTCAGATAACCGGGTATCAGTATTATCGCTTAAAACGGGATATGTACCTGCACATTGCCCCCACCGAAAGATAAATTGTGCAACTCTATTGTTGGGTTGACCCGGATCACAGCGCCACTTTGTTGATGCAACAAGAACTCCACCATAGGCACTAACTTCGCCATGATGCCACTGAAATCAAGCGGTTCGTCATCATCCGGTCTTTGCCCTTTGATATCGGCATAACTGAGCATTAAAGCAGGTTTCAGGCGGATCCAATCACGCCAGTTCCAGGCAAAGCCGCCATAAAGCATCCACTCATCGCGCTGTTCCAACATCTGTAGCTGGGTAAGCTGAGTCTGATCCTGCTCTCGTAACGTCAGGTAGCGTACACCACCCCAATAATCAATACGTTGCGACTGCCGTGATTGCAACTCCAGGCTGGTATCGGAAAACTGTCGGCGCAGTTGCAGCACCAATGCGTCGCCCTGAAGTTGTTGGCGCAGGCCATAAAGTCCCTGACTTTGTAGCCCGATCTGCCAGTTCGCTGAAACAGGCAGCAACCAACCAATACCTGCAGAGTACTGCTTATCCGTCCATTGCTGCTCCAACTCAGGCTGATGGTACTCCATTTGCCGATTCAGATTGGTAAAGCCGTACAGCTGTTGGCCTGCGGCAAAGGACGTTCCTGCCGCCAGATGCAAGGTTAAGGGTTTACGCTGGTAGAAGCTGCTGTCATAGGTTTTACTGTTGTACATCGCATCGGGAGAAATAACAGTCGCTCGCAGCCATTGATTCGCCCGTGGCCGCCAAACGCCCTCAACCTGAAGATCAATCTGTTCCTTACTGCCTTGTACATCACCCCATACACCCAGCTCCAACCGGCCATCAGCACTAGCGTAGCCGCTGCCAAATAAAGTGCGGTCAAAACGACCATCCAGGTCTTCATCACGACGAAAACGGACGCCGACAAACATCGGCACATCAAATTGAACCCGCTTTTGCAGATGGGACTGAACATAAAACTCACGGCTGCGGGTGCTACCAGCCGTACCATACCAGCCATCATCAGCCCATGTATCTTGCATCCGAACTACCGGCATGGCTTGAAAACTAGAACGGTGCAAAAAGCTTTCTTCATTCAGCATAAAGCTGCGGCCATCCAACCTTTCCAGCCGAAAAGGCTCAGGCCCGGACCATCCATAAGCTTGTACCTGCACAGATACTACCAGCATACTGCTGAGCAGCATTGTTTTCATCACAGCCATATCTATCCTTTCCCGCATGTTTAATCATCTCTGTTACTTAGGTTAGCATAGTGATCATCAGCTCCAAATCAGTTTGGTCTGCTCAACCGTTCTGAGCGTAAAAAAAGCAACGAAGTGATGAAGAAGTGAAGTAGTAACTATGCACAAAGTCGGACTATTTTGGTTTCAGCAGGATTTACGGTTAAGCGATAACTCCGCCTTACTGACCGCCTGTCAGCAATGCACGCAGCTTATTATGGTGTATTGCGCCGAACCGGGTTGGTTTTCACCCGGCCACTATAATAGCAAGCGCATGGGCTCGCAGCGCTGGCGCTTTGTACTGGATAGTGTGCAGGAGCTTCAACAGCAACTGAAACAAGGTGGTCAGCAACTGCTGATCCGTTTTCAATCCCCGGTACAAGCCATCAGTGAGCTGATCAGTCACTATGAAGTCGATGCCATTTATCGTAGCCGTCAACCGGGGTTTTATGAGCAACAACAGTGGCAACAAATCCAGTCTCGCTTTCCTTATCTGCATTATTCGGAGATCGACAGCAACACCTTATTCGAGCAACAACAATTGCCGTTTCCGTTGCACGAACTACCCGCCAGTTTCAGCCAATTTCGCAAACTGGCCGAGCGCTTAAAGGTGCTGCCAGCACAACAGGCACCAACTCATATTCCTGTTAGCCCGGTGAAAGATGCCTTGTGCGCCGACTTACCCGCTTATCCTCACTGGTTACAACCCATAATGTATGGCGGTGAAGCCAGTGGTCAGCAGCATCTTCAGCAGTATTTCAAAGGGAGTTTAGCTAGCCATTACAAAGAAGTACGAAATGAATTGGACGGCTTTACCAACTCAACCAAATTTTCAGCTTGGCTGGCCAGTGGTTGCATCTCACCACGGCAAGTTATCTCGGCGTTAAATGATTACGAAACACAACATGGCCAGAATGACTCCACTTACTGGATTTACTTTGAGTTGCTATGGCGCGAGTACTTCCATTGGTATAGCCACTGCTTTGGCAAGCAATTGTTTTTACGCCATGGCATTAAAACGCAGCACTCCTTACACACCAGTTTTTATCCACAGCGTTTTCGAGCCTGGTGTGCTGGCAATACGCCCTATCCTTTGGTCAATGCCTGCATGCATCAATTGAACGACACCGGATATCTATCAAATCGAGGCAGGCAGATTGTCGCCAGTTGCTTTGTCAACGAGCTGCAACTGGACTGGCGCTATGGTGCTGCCTGGTTTGAGCAACAACTGATCGATTACGATGTAGCAGTGAACTGGGGCAATTGGCAATATCTGGCAGGTGTTGGTGTCGACCCTCGAGGTCAGCGACACTTTGATATAGCCAAACAACAAAGCCGTTATGATGCCGATGGCAGCTTTATCAAACGTTGGAACGGTGGAAAGGCGCATTCGGCGCTGGACTGGGTCGATGCAGCCGATTGGCCCTGTAGCTGAGTACTTTTGAGCAAAACTTTAGTGGCATTTTTATGCAAAGCGCTGGGGTCAAGCGGCTAAAACCGTTACAATACCCGTTTGCGTAAAAATGCTGACAGGAACCGAATGCCAGAGCACACCTCCATTGAGTTTCCACTTTCCGAGCAAGAGCTGATCCTGCGTTATGGCCCGGCGGTGCACCAACGTGCCCTCAGTTATCTGCAGCAAAACAAAGTGTTTCGTGTTGAACACGACGAGAATTTTGCCAAGATAGAAGCTCAGGTTTGGGGCAACTCCTTGATCCCGTACCGGCAAAAAATTCGTCTACAGCGCAATGGCAATGATTGGCAATTGGATGCTCGCTGCAGCTGTCCAGTACGTAGTAACTGCAAACACACTCTGGCGGTCTTGCTAAAAGTCATCCAGCAACAGCAGGAAATGGGTCAGCAGCAACAAGCCAAACTGCATCAATGGTTGCACACACTGCAACAGGCTGATCAACTGGCACCAGATTTTGATTACAAAGATCGAGTGCTGTATATCCTGGAAATGACTAATCAGGGTTTAGCCATGTCGCCTCGTCGGGCCCGCCGCCTGAAAAAAGGTGGCTATGGACAGGGCAGCTTGCTCAGCGAGCATGACTTTCGTCAAGGTTACATTCCTCACTGGGGATGCAGTGAAGATTTTCGTTTACTCAGCCTGATCAGCAGCCAAAACCGCTTTGGCCAACTGTTGTTGAAAGAACAATGGGGCGCGTTGGCGCTAGAGAGCATCCTGCAAAGTGGTCGTTGCTTCTTGCAAAGTGTGCAAGCACCGATTGAGCGTGGCCCCAGCTTACCGCTGCAACTAAACTGGCAACAAGCGAGCGACCAGCGTCAACTTCAAGTGAGCATCGAAGGGCTGGATAAGTGGCAATTGATTGATACCACACCCCCAATGTATCTGGATGCCAAACAGCGGCGTATCGGTCTGATTGAAACTCAGCTTGGCGGTGAACAACTGCAGCATTTACTGCATATGCCTGCAGTACCTGATGATGAATTGGCTCATGTCTGGTTTAGTATGCAACAAGCCTTGGAAAGCACAGCCATACCGGCACCAGATGACATAGAAATAAAGCAGATCCATCAAGATCCGGTTGCCAAACTTATCTTGACCATGCAACCCGATGGCCGTGGAAAATCAGGTCCGGTCGCCAAACTGATATTTGGTTATGGTCCACTTGAGCTCAACCCGGCTCAATCTGAGCAAGACCACATCAGCCATCATTGTCAGGGGCAACAACATTATGCCATTGAGCGCAATCTGGCATTGGAGCAGACTGCTCAACAACAACTAAGTGAGTGCCAACTTTATCCATTGAAACCAAATAGCACAGAACCAGTTCAATGCTTCAGTGTTATCGATGATACACCACAAAGTTGGCTGGGCTTTATCGAGCAAGACATTCCCTGGTTGCAACAACAAGGCTGGCAAGTTCGTCAGAGCCAGAGTTTTGATCTGGGTATCATTGATGCTGACACCGAGTTGGAAGTCACCAGCGATGAACCAGGCTGGTTTAAACTGGATATGACCGTACAGGTCAATCAGGAAGCGGTACCTATCCTGCCCTTGGTGCAACAATGGCTGCATCAGCATGGTGAGCCTGACAGCGAGGCTATACTCTGGCTCCCCCTGCCTGATGGCAAAACCTTGCGTTTATCTGCGGAGCAGCTGCAACCGTTGTTCAGTACTTTGCTCGAATTTATGCAGCAAGGTGATGAGCAAAAAAAACTACGTCTACCCATTCATCGAAGCCAACTGTTGCAGCAATTGCCCGAGCAGCACATCACCTTCACCAGTGCCGATCATATCCGTCATCTGAGTGAAAGGTTGCAAAATTTTAGCGGTATCGAGCCGGTGCCTGCCCCGGAAGGACTACAAGCAGAATTGCGGCCCTACCAGCAACAAGGGTTAAACTGGCTACAGTTTTTACAACATTATGGCTTTGGTGGCATTCTGGCCGATGATATGGGGCTGGGTAAAACCTTGCAAACGCTGGCCTTTTTATTGCACCAAAAACAAATAAAACCCGATGGTTTTTCCGCTATGGTGATCTGCCCAACCAGTCTGATTGGTAACTGGCAACAGGAAACTCAACGCTTCACACCGGCACTCAAGGTGTTAGTGATCCATGGCCAACAGCGGAGTAAAGAACTGGTAGAGCTCGATACCGCCGATCTCATCATCACCACCTACCCATTGGTCGCTCGTGATATGAAGCATTATCAGGCCAGACCGTTCAGTCACATTATTCTGGATGAAGCGCAGCAAATTAAAAACAGTCGCAGTCAAACTACAGCGGCTATTCGTAAACTGCGCGCCAATTTCAAACTCTGCCTTTCAGGTACTCCGCTTGAAAACCATTTGGGTGAACTAAAGTCGCTGTTTGATTTTGCCTTACCGGGCTTGCTTGGCACGGATGCATTTTTTCGTAATCAATTTAAAAAACCGATTGAGCGTGAGCAACAGAGCAGTCGCGCCGTTGAATTACGGCAGCGGGTCGCTCCGTTTATGCTTAGACGAACCAAATCTCAGGTGATGAGCGAGTTGCCAGATAAAGTTGAAATTGAACAATTGCTGGAGCTCGATCAGGATCAACGCCAGCTGTACGATAGCATTCGCCTGAGTATGGAAAGTCGTATTCGCCAGTTGTTTGCTGAAAAAGGCATGGCCAAGAGCCAAATTGAATTTCTCGATGCCTTATTAAAATTACGGCAGGTATGTTGTGATGCAAGGCTAGTGAAACTAGAAAGTGCCCAAAAAGTACAAACCAGTGCGAAATTAATTTGGCTGCAAGAAAATTTGCCAGAAATGATTGAAGAAGGCCGTAAAATTATTCTATTCAGTCAATTCACCAGCATGTTGGCACTGATTGAAGAAGCCATTCAACAACTGGGGATCCCTTACGCTAAATTAACCGGCCAAACCAAAAAACGGCAACAGCAAATTGATGCATTTCAGCAAGGTGATGTGCCACTGTTTCTGGTGAGCTTAAAAGCCGGAGGCACCGGCTTAAATTTAACTGCAGCCGATACCGTCATTCATTACGACCCCTGGTGGAATCCAGCCGTGATGCAACAGGCTACCGATCGGGCCCATCGTATTGGTCAGGACAAGCGAGTGTTTGTGTATAAACTCATTGCAAAAGACACGGTTGAGCAAAAGATCCAAGTGCTGCAACAACAAAAACAAGCCTTAGCTGATACGCTATTTAGTGGTCGGGCAGAAGGAGTCTGGCAAGGCAATGCCGATGAGTTATTGCAGTTATTCAGCTAAAAAAAATCCTGCCGGAAAAGGCAGGATTTTTTAATCATAACCCGTTTTGCTGTTAGCTTGGGCGACGCTTTGGTGCGGCACCAGGGCGTGGGCCCGGACCTTTGCGTTCAGGACGGGCAGCGGCACCTGTCGAACCCGCTTTATCAACGGTAATATTCAGCTTCTGCTTACGAACATAGACCTTCTTCAGGTGCTGAAAAATTTCAGCTGGAATATTAGCCGGTAATTCAACAGTACTAAACTGATCATGCAGCTTAATGTTGCCGATAAACTGACTATCAATATTGGCTTCATTGGCAATAGCACCAACAATATCCCCCGCTCTCACGCCATGCTCTTTGCCCACTTCAATACGATAGGTATTAAAGTCTCCTTGCATTTCACGACGCTGACGAGGCGCACGATCAGGGCGATCTGAGCGGCTTGGTCGCTCAGCGTTATCACGACGTGGACGATCATTACGTTGCTCACGTTCGCGCTTGCCTTGAGGTTCACGGATTTCCGGAAATTGTGAGGCAACATTGAGCGGTTGATCTTTTTGCGCTAAATACAATAAAGCAGCAGCCAATTCTTTATCAGTGCATTCAAGCGACTCTTGCCATTGTCCAATCAGTTCCTGATAAAAGCTAAGATCTTGCGTTTCGTTGGCCTGAGCCAATTCAGCACGGAAGTTTTGAATACGGCGTTGCTCAATGACAGCACCTGTAGGCAATGCCATTTTTTCAATCGGCTGACGCGTTGCATGCTCAATGCTCCGCAACAAACGACGCTCACGTGGTGAGACAAACAAAATCGCTTTACCTTCACGACCTGCACGGCCAGTACGGCCAATACGATGCACATAGGCTTCGCTATCATACGGAATATCGTAGTTAACGACTAAACTAATACGCTCAACATCCAAACCACGAGCAGCTACATCGGTCGCCACTACTACATCCAACTGACCATCTTTGATACGGCGAATGGTTTGCTCACGATGCGTTTGGTTCATATCACCATTCAGGCTCGCCACAGCATAACCACGGGCGCCCAATTTCACAGCTATTTCTTCGGTAGCACTTTTGGTTCGAACAAATACGATACTGGCATCGTAATCTTCACCTTCCAGCAAGCGGGTTAAGGCATCCAGCTTTTGATTATTTTCTAACATAACAAAGCGTTGGCTAATGCGTTCAACCGTACTGGTTTTGGTAACAATTTTTATCTCATGAGCATTGCTTAAATGCTTCTGAGCAATAGCACGAATTTGTGTCGGCATCGTGGCAGAGAACATAGCCACCTGACGGCCTGGCGGTGTCTTATCCATGATCACCTGCACATCATCGATAAAGCCCATACGCAACATCTCATCGGCTTCGTCCAACACAATGGCTTTTAGTTTATCCAGCACCAAGGTACCGCGATCCAAGTGGTCCATAATACGGCCAGGTGTGCCTACTACCACCTGACAACCGCGCTTTAAAGAACGCAATTGATTGCTGTAGCTCTGGCCACCATAGATTGGCAATACATGGAATTGCGGCAAATACTTGGCGTAGGATTGAAAAGCTTCTGCCACCTGAATGGCCAGCTCTCGGGTTGGAGCTAACACCAAAATTTGCGGCTCACGTTGACCAGCATCCAAGCGGGCCAGTAAAGGCAGCGCAAAGGCTGCAGTTTTGCCGGTACCGGTTTGGGCCTGACCCAACAGATCAGCGCCAGACAGTAACTTAGGGATAGATTCCGCCTGAATAGGCGAAGGAGTTTCATACCCCAGTTCTGCAACCGCTTTTAACAACGGTTCTGGTAAATTCAACTCAGCAAATGATGTCACTTCAGACATATACAATAAAACCTCAATACACAAAGGCAGGCAACATTAACGTGCTATTCTGGTTTTTACTTCGCCTGCACTGAGTAAAAACACCAAAAATTTGGCCATGCCCATTGCATGGTCAAATCATCTTCCAATTGTAGTATAGTCAAACATCCAGCAAAAAAAGGAATGAATCATGATCCAAATCCTCGTTGGCAGCCAGATGGGTGCAGCGGAATATGTGGCAGAACAGGTTGCGGAAACAATGGTATTGGGTGGTTATGAAGTTACACTTCAACTGACTCCCGATTTGGATCAAATTGCCAATTCAACGAACTGGTTATTGATCACCTCCACTTATGGCGCAGGGGATCTGCCTGATAATATTCAACCCTTCGCGGATCGATTAGCACAAGATCGGCCAGATCTTACCACAGTTTCATTCGCAGTGATCACTTTAGGTGATTCAAGTTACGATACTTTTTGCCAGGCAGGACGAACCTTCAGCCAATTACTGCAGCAACTGGGCGCAAAACCATTATTAGACTCGCTAGAGATTGATGTCCAAGATGCTGATTTACCAGAAGATCAAGCATTGATCTGGTTACCAGAGTTACTCGCACGCTTACCCCACGACTGATCCAAACGGATCCCACTATACAAGGTTACACACAGCATACGCCTTAAATAAAATTTTTTGTGCATAAAAACATGTATAACTTTAATTAAACCTGTATTTATCCTATGGATGAAATTAAAATCCAAACCGCCTGTGGATAAAAGTACTGGTTATCCACCAGTTAGATCCAAGTGGATCGCGGCTTGATCACAGGATCCGATCTGCCCTAAACGATTGATCTTGCATTTATAAAAGCACTTACTCACCGATATAGCGATCCTTAGTAGTAATAGTAATAAAAGATCTTTAAAAAGATCCTTTTATTAGATCTTCTAAGATCTTTAAAGATCCATGCTGAATTTCTATTTCGTCAACAGCCTAATTCAGGTTACAATATGTGCCCTTTTTGCTTGGTAGCTCACATGATCGAGGCACAGATGCAATACCAAACAACCTATGATGTGATAGTGATCGGCGGTGGTCACGCTGGTACTGAAGCAGCATTGGCAGCAGCTCGAATGGGCATGCAGACTCTGTTGCTGACCCACAACATGGATACTCTGGGCCAAATGTCTTGCAATCCGGCCATTGGAGGTATTGGTAAAGGCCATTTGGTGAAAGAAATTGATGCTCTGGGTGGCGTTATGGCTAGAGCTGCAGATCAAGCTGGGATCCAATTCAGAACGCTGAATGCATCCAAAGGCCCAGCTGTACGGGCAACCAGAGCGCAAGCCGATCGTTTGTTGTACAAAGCCGCGGTTCGGACCACTTTAGAAAATCAACCTAATCTCGTCATTTTTCAGCAAGCCTGTGACGATTTAATCGTCGAACAAGATCAAGTTAAAGGCGTTGTCACCCAAATGGGGCTTCGTTTTATGGCCAAAGCTGTGGTGTTAACCACAGGTACTTTTCTTGGTGGTCAAATCCATATTGGTTTGCAAAACTACAGCGGCGGTAGAGCGGGCGATCCACCATCCATTGCACTAGCCAGACGTTTACGTGAATTGCCCTTTCGGGTTGATCGCTTAAAAACGGGTACTCCACCCCGTATTGATGCCAGAAGCCTTGATTTTTCAGTGATGCAGCCGCAACCTGGTGATACACCACTGCCGGTATTTTCCTACATGGGGTCAGTGGCCGATCATCCGCGCCAGATCCCGTGTTACATCACTTACACCAATAGTAAAACACACGATGTGATTCGTGGGGGACTGGATCGTTCACCGATGTATTCCGGCGTTATTGAAGGCATAGGTCCACGCTACTGCCCATCAATTGAAGATAAGATCATGCGTTTTGCCGACAAGGATCAACATCAGATCTTTGTTGAGCCTGAAGGGTTAACCACTCACGAAGTCTACCCGAACGGTATTTCAACCAGTTTGCCTTTTGATGTCCAGCTTGAGTTGGTTCGTTCGATAAAAGGATTTGAAAACGCACACATTACCCGGCCCGGTTATGCCATTGAATACGATTTCTTTGATCCACGAGATTTAAAGCAATCGTTAGAAACTAAATTTATTTCAGGCTTGTTTTTTGCCGGCCAGATCAATGGCACTACCGGTTACGAAGAAGCTGGTGCACAAGGCTTGTTGGCTGGGTTAAATGCAGCCTTGCAAGTGCAGGAAAAATCGGCCTGGACCCCGGGCCGTGCCCAGGCTTATTTGGGCGTATTGGTCGACGATTTAACCACGCTAGGGACGAAAGAACCCTACCGCATGTTCACCAGTAGAGCCGAATACCGTTTAATGCTGCGTGAAGACAATGCCGATGCCCGTTTAACCAGTCCGGGTCGGGAGCTAGGTCTGGTTTGCGATAAGCGCTGGGCGCTGTTTAATCAGAAAATGGAGCAAATTGAGCAGGAGCGTCAGCGTTTACGCAACCAGTGGATCCATCCGCAGCATCCTGCTTGCCAAGCGATCAATCGTTTACTAAAAACGCCTTTGAGTCGAGAAGCCAACTTAGAAGAACTGATCCGTCGACCAGAGATTAATTATGCAGATTTGGTCGCTATCGATGGTTTAGCTGCTGCTTCAATTGCCCCCGCTGCTGCTGAGCAAGTGGAAATCCAAATCAAGTACCAAGGCTACATTGAGCGGCAGCAAGATGAAATCGACAAGCAAAAACGTCATGAACTAACCTGCTTACCCGCTCAGTTTGATTATCAGTCTGTTAAGGGGTTATCCAACGAAGTCATCGCCAAGCTCAATGACAGTCAGCCAGAAACCGTTGGTCAGGCGTCTCGTATTTCTGGCATTACTCCAGCGGCCATCTCATTGCTGTTGGTGTATTTGAAAAAACAAGGTTTACTCAGGAAGTCGGCCTAATGCTGCAGGCTGAATTAAGCCGTTTGCTGGCGAAAACCGAGTTAACGGTCACGGCGAAGCAACAACAGCTACTGCTGGCGTATGTCGAGCTGCTGCACAAATGGAATGGCGCCTACAATCTAACTTCAGTGCGAGAGCCTAAAGCGATGATTGGCCGCCATCTGCTGGATAGTCTGGTGGTGGCACCCTACTTGAATGGCAATCAGGTGATCGATGTTGGCACTGGTCCTGGTTTACCCGGAGTACCATTGGCCATTTATTATCCGGATAAACATTTTGTGTTGCTGGACAGTCTGGGTAAGCGCATCCGCTTTTTAAATCAAGTGAAACGTCAGCTGAATTTAACCAACATTGAGCCGGTACAATGTCGGGTGGAAGATCATCAGGTCGCTCAAGGTTATGACGCAGTCATCAGTCGCGCTTTTGCTAATATGACCGATATGGTGCAGTGGTGTCGGCATCTGCCTTCACCAACAGGGCGCTTTCTGGCAATGAAAGGAGCCGCTGTGCAAGAAGAAATTGCAGCTTTGCCGGATTTTGTTAGAGTAACGGCTGTACATGCACTGCAGGTGCCCGGGCAGAATGCCGAACGTCATCTGGTCGAACTGGAAAAAATAATAGCTTAACTCAAGCATAGAAAGGGGTTGGTGTGGGAAAAGTCATCGCAATTGCTAACCAGAAAGGTGGGGTCGGAAAAACCACTACCGCGGTGAATCTGGCTGCGTCCATGGCCGCCACCAAACGCAAAGTTTTATTGATCGATCTGGATCCACAAGGCAACGCGACCATGGGTAGTGGCGTCGATAAGTACGAACTTCCGGCAACAGCTTATGAATTGCTCATCGACGAAAAGCCACTCGATCAAGTGGTCGTTAAACAAACCAGTGGCGGTTACCATTTAGTTGCAGCCAACTCGGATGTCACCGCAGCCGAAGTTCGGTTAATGGATGTGTTTGCCCGCGAGCTTCGTTTGCGAAATGCCTTAAAAAATTGGCGCAATAGCTACGATTATATTTTTATCGATTGTCCCCCCTCGCTTAACATGCTGACCGTCAATGCTATGGCTGCAGCTGATTCTGTGTTGGTGCCGATGCAATGCGAATACTATGCTTTGGAAGGGCTGACAGCTCTGATGGACACCATTCGTCAATTGGCATCTGTGGTCAATGCCGATTTAAAAATTGAAGGCATCTTGCGAACCATGTACGATCCACGCAACCGGTTGGCGACTGATGTATCAGAGCAATTGAAACAACACTTTGGCGATAAAGTCTATCGCACCGTGATCCCGAGGAATGTGCGTCTGGCCGAAGCGCCTAGCTTTGGTTCGCCAGTGATGTATTACGATAAGAGTTCAACCGGGGCCAAAGCCTATTTAGCACTGGCAGGTGAATTATTACGACGTGCCGATCATAAGCCTGCTGCTGGTGTTTCAGGGGCAACTGCAGAATCATAAGGAAGTTTGTCGTCATGGTGGTAAAAAAACGAGGATTAGGTCGTGGTCTGGATGCACTTCTGACAGCAAGTCAGCCTGACGATGCAGCGCCAGCGAAAATGCCAGAAAGTGAGCTGCAAAAGCTGGCTATCGAATTTTTACAACCAGGTAAATACCAGCCTCGTAAAGACATGTCCCAGCAAGCACTCGAAGATTTGGCGCTGTCGATCCGGGCTCAGGGTGTTATTCAACCAATCGTTGTACGTAAAGTTGCCAGTGATAAGTATGAAATAATCGCGGGTGAACGACGTTGGCGTGCGGCCCAGCTCGCCCAGCTCGATCAAGTCCCTTGTATTATTCGGGATGTACCTGATGAAGCCGCCGTCGCCATTGCGCTGATTGAAAATATTCAGCGTGAAGATCTGAATGCAATGGAAGAAGCGGTGGCGCTTGAGCGTCTGTTGACAGAGTTTGAATTGACTCATCAGCAAGTGGCTGATGCGGTTGGTAAATCCAGAACCAGCATCACCAACTTGCTGCGGTTAAATTTGCTGAATGATGATGTCAAAGTGCTGCTGGAGCATGGCGATATTGATATGGGCCATGCCCGGGCTTTATTGGCTCTAGACGATGAGTTGCAATCTGAAGCTGCTCGGCAAGTGGCGGCAAAACAATTAACGGTGCGCGAAACCGAAAGTCTGGTGCGTCGCTTACAACAACCACCGGTTGAAAAACAAAACAGCCGGAAAGATCCGGATGTGGTGTCACTGGAACAGCGTTTAAGCGAGCACTTAGCTGCGCCGGTGCAGATTGATTACAATCGCAAGGGCAAAGGTAAAATGGTGATAGCGTATTCCAGCTTGGATGAGCTGGAGCAAATACTCAGTAAAATTCAGCTGGAAGCCTTAACAGATTAAGTGTGCAGCCTTTGTCACTTTAGTCGGTAAAACGCCGCTTTTGGTTGCAAATTAAGGCGAGATAAGTATACTTACGCAGGTTTTTTACCCCCTGAAACCGACACAGTGACTAATGATGGAGTCAGGATGCAACCAACAGCACGTCAGGTACGGATTTCGGCCTATAAGTTGGTTGGTTTTCAGGCTTTAATTGCAGCCTTAATGGCACTGATTTTTTTTCTTATGCAGGGGAATGAGGCGGCGTACTCCGCTTTGCAAGGTGGGCTGATAGCTGCTTTGCCAAATTTAGTATTTGCATTTTTAGCTTTTCGTTACCTGACGGAAGGCAGTGCAGATCAGGCCCGCACTTCTTTTATGCGTGGTCATGCGCTAAAAATTTTGCTGACGATTGGTTTATTTATCGGGGTGATGCGACAGGATGATGTGGTGGCCTCTGCACTACTCACCAGCTACATTGTTACCCTGTTAGCGCAATGGTCGGCCGTTTTTTTCTTTAAACATTGATAATTAGGATGAAACATGGCTGATAGTAATATTTCAGTCCAGAGTTACATTAATCACCACTTAAACGATCTCACCATAGGAGAAGGCTTTTGGGCCGTAAACCTTGGTGGTCTAGGTTGGTCATTAATTCTGGGCTCACTCTTCATCATTTCCTTTGCTTGGGTTGGCCGCAGGGCCACTACCGGGGTACCTGGCAAATTCCAGTGTCTGGTAGAGATGATTATCGAGTTCGTTGACACCTCGGTAAAAGAAGCTTTCCACGTCAAAGATAAGCTAATTGCCCCTATAGCCCTGACTATCTTTATGTGGATTTTCCTGATGAACCTGATGAAGCTGGTACCCGTGGATTGGTTCCCCATGGTTACTGGCCTGGCAGGTATGGCATTTAACAGTGGTGCAATCCCAGAGTATGCGGCAGATTACGGCTTTATCGAGCGGGTTATGGCTCACCCGTGGAGTTACTTGAGTATCGCACCAACCACCGATTTGAACATAACCATGGGCATGTCGCTTGGGGTCTTTATTCTGATCCTTGGCTACTCCATTTACTACAAAGGTTTGGGTGGTTTTGCTAAAGAGCTATCATTTACCCCATTCAATCACTGGGCTTTGGTGCCGTTTAACCTGGTATTGGAGCTGGTAACCTTGCTGGCTAAGCCATTATCACTGGGACTTCGTTTGTTCGGTAACCTGTATGCAGGTGAAGTTATCTTTATCCTGATTGCGCTGGTTGGTATCGCACAGTTGCCATTGCATTTTGCCTGGGCCGCGTTCCATATTCTGGTTATTTTATTGCAAGCTTTTATTTTTATGATGTTGACCATTGTTTATTTGAGCATGGCAGCAGAGAAACACTAATTTTTACTTTTAACCTTAACTTTTGAAAACTGGAGAAACTAAATGAGTATTGAAATTGCAACTTTATTCGCTGTAGCCATCATTCTGTCTACGGCAGCATTGGCAACCGCTATCTCTTTCGCCTTAATGGGTGGTAAGTTCCTTGAAGCAAGTGCGCGTCAGCCTGAAATGGCACCACAGCTGCAAACTAAAATGTTTATCCTTGCAGGTCTGATCGATGCTATCTCCATGATCGGTGTTGGTGTGGCTCTGTTGTTGTTGTTCGCTAACCCGTTTGCTTAAGAGTCCCCCGATAACCAACTTTTAAAGGAGGCTCGTTGTGGATATTAACGCAACCCTTATAGGTCAGTCGATTGCAATGGCTGTCTTCGTGTGGTTCACATTGAAGTTCGTGTGGCCACCGATTAACGCCGCGATTGAAGAGCGTCAGAAGAAAATTGCTGAAGGTTTAGCTCATACTGACCGGGCAGAGAAAGATCTGCACATTGCTCAGGACAAAGCTAAAGACTTTTTGCGTGAAGCCAAAGAACAGGCGGCTGGTATCATCGAGCAAGCGCGTAAGCGTGAAGCCAAGATGATTGACGAAGCGACCACTAAAGCCAACGAAGAGCGGGATCATATCCTGACTCAAGGTCGTGCTGAAGTGGAAGCCGAGCGTAGCCGCTTGCGTGAAGATCTGCGTAAGCAGGTTGCCGCTCTGGCGGTCGCTGGTGCTGAACGCATTTTGCAACGCGAAATTGATGACGCTGCGCATAGCGACATTCTGGAAAAACTGGTTCAGGAATTGTAACGGGAGCGAGCCATGTCTGAATTGACGAATATTGCTCGTCCTTACGCGAAAGCAGCTTTTGATTTTGCGCTGGAGCACAATGCACTAAGCGGTTGGCAACAGATGCTGGCTTTTGCTGCTGAAGTAGCAAAAGATGAGCAGATGAATGTGTTTCTGCGTAGCAACAGCACTGCAGATACTCAAGCAAACTTGTTTAATCAGGTCTGTGGCGAACAGTTTGATCAGCCGGTACAGAATTTGATCAAGTTGATGGCTGAAAACCAGCGTTTATTGGCATTGCCTGAAGTATTTGTCCAGTTTTCTGAATTGAAAGATGATCACGAACGCGAAATTAGCGTTGATGTCATCGCGGCAACTGAATTGAATGCTGCTCAGCAAGAAAAATTGGCCGCTGCGTTATCTAAGCGTCTGGCGCGTAAAGTGAAATTGAACTGTAGCGTTGATCCAAATGTGGTCGGCGGTATGTTAATGAAAGCAGGTGACATGGTCATCGATGGTTCGATCCGTGGCAAGTTGGATCGCCTGATCACCACGCTGCAGTCCTAATTGGGGAATAGAGTATGCAACTGAATTCCACTGAAATATCCGAACTGATCAAACAGCGTATTGCTCAGTTCGATGTGGTCAGTGAAGCTCGCAACGAAGGTACCATTGTTCAGGTAACTGACGGTATCATTCGGATCAATGGTCTTGCTGATTGTATGCAAGGTGAGATGATCGAGCTTCCTGGCAATCGTTATGCGATTGCGCTGAACTTAGAGCGCAACTCGGTTGGTGCTGTAGTCATGGGTCCTTATGCGGACTTAACCGAAGGCACTAAAGTTAAAAGCACAGGTCGTATTTTAGAAGTTCCTGTTGGTGAAGCCTTGTTGGGCCGTGTGGTCAACACCTTAGGTGAGCCAATTGATGGTAAAGGCAGCATTGAAGCTGCTGGCTTTGAGCCGGTAGAGAAAATAGCGCCAGGTGTTATCGAGCGTCAATCGGTCGATCAGCCTCTGCAGACTGGTTATAAATCAGTTGATGCGATGATCCCGATTGGTCGTGGTCAACGTGAATTGTTGATTGGTGACCGTCAGACTGGTAAAACAGCACTGGCGATCGATGCCATCATCAACCAGAAAGGCTCTGGTGTAAAATGTATTTACGTGGCAGTTGGTCAGAAAAACTCTACCATCGCTAACGTGGTTCGTAAACTGGAAGAACATGGCGCACTAGCCCACACTATTGTGGTCGTTGCTTCTGCTTCTGAGGCTGCAGCATTGCAGTTCCTGGCTCCATATGCTGGTTGTACCATGGGTGAATACTTCCGTGATCGCGGCGAAGACGCACTGATTGTATACGATGATTTGTCGAAGCAAGCTGTTGCTTATCGTCAAATTTCGTTGCTGTTACGCCGTCCGCCAGGCCGTGAAGCCTACCCGGGTGATGTGTTCTATTTGCACTCCCGTCTGCTGGAACGCGCATCACGCGTAAATGCTGACTATGTCGAAAAGCTGACCAATGGAGAAGTCAAAGGCAAAACAGGTTCCTTGACGGCTCTGCCAATCATTGAAACTCAGGCTGGTGACGTTTCTGCTTTCGTACCTACCAACGTGATTTCGATCACCGATGGTCAGATCTTCCTTGAAACCGACTTGTTCAATGCCGGTATTCGCCCTGCGGTCAATGCCGGTATTTCGGTATCGCGGGTAGGTGGCGCAGCTCAGACTAAAGCCATTAAAAAGCTAGGTGGTGGTATTCGTCTGGCCTTGGCTCAGTACACCGAGCTAGCGGCTTTCGCTCAGTTTGCTTCTGATTTGGATGATGCGACCCGTGCACAGCTTGAGCATGGTCAAAAAGTCACCGAGTTGATGAAGCAGTTGCAGTACGCGCCAATGAGCGTGGCTGAGATGACGCTGTCTATTTTTGCCATTGAAAAAGGCTTCATGAAAGACGTAGCAACCGACAAAATTGGCGATTTCGAATCTTCATTATTGTCTTATGCTACCTCTGAGCATGCCGAGCTGATGGCAGAACTCAACAAAACCGGTAACTACAACGACGAGATCGAAGCAGGTTTGAAAAACGTGGTTGAGACATTTAAGTCCACGCAAACTTGGTAATCAGACGTGGGTGGCAGCTGCCACCCTTCGTCGTTGAATAAACGGAGACAACGTCATGGCCGGTGGTAAAGAGATAAAAAGCAAGATTGGGAGTATTAACAATACTCGCAAGATCACCAGCGCTATGGAAAAGGTTGCGGTTAGCAAAATGCGCCGAGCGCAGGAGCGAGTCGCTGCATCCCGCCCATACGCTGAAGGTATGCGCAAAGTGATCGGGAACATGGCCGGAGGTAATCTGGATTATCGCCACCCTTATATGGTGGAACGTGAAACAGGTACCGTCGGCTACATCATTATCTCAACCGATCGTGGACTTTGTGGTGGCCTGAACAGCAACGAATTTAAACGTGTGGTTCAGGAACTGAAAGACTGGAAAGACAAAGGGGTTTCTTCTGAGTTTGCTTTAATCGGCAATAAGGCAACCGCTTTCTTCCGTCGTTTTGGTGGCAAAGTATTGGCACAGCAACCTGGTGTAGGTGAACAACCTAAGCTCGCGGATATTATTGGTTCCGTGCAGGTGATGCTGAAAGCTTATTTGGAAGGTCGTATTGATCGCCTCTATCTGGTGTATAACCAGTTTGTCAACACGATGAAACAAGAGCCTACGATTGAGCAACTGTTGCCTTTGCCAACCCACGATGCGCCCAAGCGTAAATACAAGTGGGATTACATTTACGAGCCGAAGCCAGAGCCGATTATCGACATGCTAATGGATCGGTATATTGAGTCGCTGGTGTATCAAGGTGCGGTGGAAAATGCCGCCTGTGAACACGCTGCCCGTATGGTCGCAATGAAGGCGGCTACTGACAATGCTGGTAACCTGATGGATGAGCTGAAGTTGGTCTACAACAAAGCCCGTCAGGCCGCCATCACTCAAGAACTGAGTGAGATTGTCTCTGGTGCAGCTGCGGTTGGTTAAGTGAACAGTTTTGAGAAATTTGAGGAAACAACATGAGTCAAGGTAAGGTCGTCCAAATTATTGGCGCCGTTGTGGATATCGATTTTCCACAAGAAGCGGTACCTGGTATCTATGACGCGTTGAACGTGACTGACGGTGATCTGTCTGGTCTGGTGCTGGAAGTTCAGCAGCAGCTGGGTGGCGGAACTGTTCGTACCATCGCTATGGGTACCACCGATGGTCTGCGCCGTGGTGCAGCTGTCAGCAATACTGGTAAAGCCATTCAGGTTCCAGTGGGTAAAGCTACTCTGGGCCGTATTATGAACGTTTTGGGTGAGCCAATCGATGAAGCTGGCCCTATTGGTGAAGAAGAGCGTTGGTCCATCCACCGTGAAGCGCCAAGCTATGAAGAACAAGCGACGTCGAATGCTTTGTTAGAAACCGGTATTAAGGTTATCGACTTAATCTGTCCTTTCGCCAAAGGTGGTAAGGTCGGCTTGTTCGGTGGTGCTGGTGTAGGTAAAACCGTTAACATGATGGAGCTGATCCGGAACATCGCGATCGAGCACAGCGGTTACTCGGTGTTTGCTGGTGTAGGTGAGCGTACTCGTGAGGGTAACGATTTCTACCACGAGATGAACGATTCCAACGTACTGGATAAAGTATCGCTGGTATACGGTCAGATGAACGAACCACCAGGTAACCGTTTACGTGTTGCTCTGACTGGTTTAACCATGGCCGAAAAATTCCGTGATGAAGGCCGTGACGTACTGTTCTTCGTGGATAACATCTATCGTTATACACTAGCTGGTACCGAAGTATCCGCTTTGTTGGGCCGGATGCCATCAGCGGTAGGTTATCAGCCAACTTTGGCCGAAGAGATGGGTGTACTGCAAGAGCGTATCACATCCACTAAAACGGGTTCTATCACGTCTATTCAAGCGGTATACGTACCTGCCGATGACTTGACCGATCCGTCACCAGCCACGACGTTCTCGCACTTGGATGCAACGGTAGTACTGAGCCGTAACATCGCTTCTTTGGGTATTTACCCAGCGATTGATCCACTGGACTCTACCTCTCGTCAGTTGGATCCATTGGTGATTGGTAAAGAGCATTACGATGTAGCTCGTGGGGTGCAAACTGTTCTGCAGCGTTACAAAGAGCTGAAAGACATCATTGCTATCCTGGGTATGGATGAGCTGTCCGACGAAGATAAAACTTCGGTCTACCGGGCGCGTAAAATTCAACGCTTCCTGTCTCAACCATTCTTCGTAGCTGAAGTCTTCACTGGTTCACCAGGTAAGTACGTTTCGCTAAAAGACACGATTCGTGGCTTTAAAGGCATTCTGGACGGTGAGTTCGATCACATGCCAGAGCAGGCTTTCTACATGGTTGGTTCCATTGAAGAAGCCATCGAGAAAGCGAAGAAGCTGAAGTAATCAGCTGAGGAGGCAAGATGGCGATGACAGTGCAACTGGATGTAGTCAGCGCAGAAGAGAAAATTTTCTCTGGCTTGGTTGAGTCCATTCAGGTGACCGGCAGTGATGGCGAGCTGGGTATTTTACCCTTTCATACGCCTTTTCTGACCACAATGAAGCCAGGCATGGTTCGCGTCGTCAAGCAATTTGGTGAAGAACACTTCATCTATGTTGCTGGCGGTGTGCTGGAAGTGCAGCCTGATTGCATTACCGTGTTGGCCGATGTAGCTATACGAGCTGAAGATCTGGACGAGCAAGCGGCTTTGGACGCAGAACAAAGCGCCAAAGAAGCGATGAAGCACGCCAGCGCCGATTTCGACTATGCCGAAGCGGCGGCTCAACTAGCGGAAGCCATTGCCCAGCTGCAATTGATCCGCAAGTTGCGTAAAGCCAAATAAGCAGGCCTTGTGCCTTACCAAAAAAGCCACCTTCGGGTGGCTTTTTTATTATCTGAATTTTGCTGCGGTCACCACCCTACCATCTGCCGCTGGTTCAGGTAGAATAATGCCATTGCAATGAAAAGGATGATTGGTGATGGCATTAAACGTAGTGATATTAGCGGCCGGTAAAGGCACACGGATGAAATCAGATTTACCGAAGGTACTGCATAAAGTGGCCGAGCGGCCGATGGTGCAGCATGTGATTGATACTGCTCGTGCTTTAGGTGCAGCCAAACCGCAACTGGTGTATGGCTATGGTGCCGAGGCTTTACAAGCTGCTTTAGGCGACCAGCCACTGCACTGGGTACTGCAGGCCGAGCAGCTGGGCACCGGCCATGCCGTGGCGCAGGCTGTGCCAAATATCAGTGATGACGATACCGTGCTGGTGCTGTATGGCGATGTGCCTTTAACTCGCCTAGAAACGCTTGAGCAACTATTGGCAGCAAAACCAGCCGATGGGCTGGCTATTTTGACGGTTACCCTGCCCAATCCAACCGGTTATGGCCGTATCGAGCGAAAAAGTGGCAAAGTAGTCGGTATTGTGGAGCAAAAAGATGCTTCGCCAGAGCAATTGCTAATTACTGAAGTGAACAGCGGCATTATGGCCTTGCCTGGTAAGCAATTGAAAAGCTGGCTTGGCCGCTTATCCAACAGCAATGCTCAGGGCGAGTATTACTTAACGGATGTGATTGCCATGGCGCACGCTGAGGGGGTCGAGATTGCAACCGCGCAGCCACAGAATCCGATGGAAGTGGAAGGCGCCAACAACAGAGTACAACTGGCGGCGCTGGAACGAGCTTATCAGCAGCGCAAAGCAGAAGAGCTGATGCTGGCTGGTGCCAACTTGCGCGATCCAGCGCGTATTGATGTGCGTGGTAGCGTGGAAGTAGGCAATGATGTGATGATCGATATCAATGTCATTTTTGAAGGCAAAGTGGTGCTGGGCAAAGGCGTGACCATAGGTGCCAACTGCATTTTAAAAGACTGCACTATCGGCGATAACACCGAGATTAAGCCTAACTCGATGATTGAAAAGGCAACGGTGGGCGCGGATTGCTCAGTAGGTCCTTATGCCCGTCTGCGGCCGGACTCGGTGATGCTGGACGACAGCCATGTCGGTAATTTCGTCGAAATGAAAAAAACCACCCTCGGCAAAGGCTCCAAAGCCAACCATCTGACTTACCTCGGCGATGCCGTCATCGGCGAGAAAGTGAATGTCGGTGCCGGTACCATTACCTGCAACTACGATGGCGCCAATAAGTTTGTTACCACCATCAAAGACGGTGCTTTTATCGGCTCCAACAGCGCACTGGTAGCACCGGTTACTGTGGGTGTTAACGCCACCATCGCAGCCGGTACCGTACTGACCCGCGATGCCGGCGATGGCGAACTGGTGGTGGCCCGTGCCAAGCAGCGGCATATTGATGGTTGGCAACGGCCGGTGAAGAAAAACAAATAAACGAACAAGAATTTAAACAATAAAGCCCGGTAACCTAATGGTATCCGGGCTTTTTTTATTCCTTCAATAAGCCTAACTCGCTTTATCCACCAACACAGCAATAGCACCATCGCCGGTCACATTACAGGCGGTACCAAAGCTATCCTGAGCCATGTAAAGCGCGATCATCAATGCAATGGCGGCTTCACCAAAGCCCAGCATCGAGGCCAGTAAGCCCACCGCCGACATCACAGCGCCACCTGGCACGCCTGGTGCGGCCAGCATCACAATGCCCAGCATCAGAATAAAGGGCAGCATGGTCAAAAACGACGGTATGGCCAGACCGTCTTGCATCACCATCACAGCTACGGCACAAGCCACGATGGTAATGGTAGAGCCGGCTAGATGCGTGGTGGCGCAGAGCGGCACCGTAAAGTTGGCAATGTCTTCTTTCACCCCATTGTTTTTTGTGGCTTGCAGCGATACCGGTATAGTCGCGGCGCTCGACATGGTACCCAAGGCGGTGAAGTAAGCGGGTAGCATGTTTTTCACCAGTGCAAATGGTGAGCGGCCTGCTTTGACGGCGGCCAGAGTAAATAAGCAGAAAATCCACACCCAGTGCAGAGTGATGGAAAGCAGCAACACCACACCAAAGGTTTTCAGGGTACCGAAAACGGTGCCAGCTACTGCCATTTCGGCAAAAACACCGGCAATGTAAAACGGCAACAGCGGGATAATGACTTTGGTCAGAAGCAGCTGGATCACGTCGCGGCCCTGATCAGACAGCTGTTTTAGTTGCTGTGCTTGCTTCGCCGCAATACCTAAGCCAAAAATAAAGGCCAGTGCCAGCGCCGTCATCACATTAAATACCGGAGGGATCTGCAGCTCGATAAAGGGGCTAAGTACGGCACCTACTTCTGTACTAGCTTGCCCTGAAGCAGAGCCTGCCAGCATTGGTACCAGTAATGCAGCGATAAAAAATGCCAGGGTACCTGCCAGGATAGTGGAGAGATAAGCGGTGCCCAAAGTGCGGCCCAGCAGCTTGCCGGAATTTTGCGGTAAGCTGGCAATACCACTGGTGATAAAGAATAAAATCAGTAGCGGAATGGTAAAAAACAGCAGCTGGGCAAAGAGTGCTTTAAAGGTGATCAGCAGTTGGGTCAGCACTGTTGGAGCATAGAGTCCCAGCAGCATGCCGATCACAATGCCGGCAATCAGTTTCAGGATCAGTAGCATAGTATTTCTCGTTATTTTTGAAGACCTAAATTGTCCTGCAGAGCATATCACAAGGTTATGATTTGTGCTTCCTGGCTAGTGAGTTCTCATGGGTGACAGCTGAAACTTAAATAAATCAGCTTACAAGTGAAGGTGCAACCATTACACTGTTGTTCAGGCTTATCAGCAAGGAGAAAACAGAATGGCATTATTACGAATGATCGTCGCGGGTATGGGGCTTATGTTACTGGCAGGCTGTGCTCAGGTCAGTCAGCTGGCCAGCTACAGTGTGACCGAACAACAATTGCAGCAGTTGATGCTTCGTCAGCTCGACCAGCTGCAGCAGCAAACTCGCTTGGCTGGTATGCCGGTTACACTGGCGGTAGAGGATATGCAAGTACTGATTGGCCCCGATAACAGCGACAGCGTACGTCTGGGAACCAAAGCCAGTGCGGTTTTTTCAGCCTTTGGCCTGCACTATCCAGCCAGTCTGGCCTTGCAAATTGAAGCTTCACCCTATTATGACTCGAATGAGCAGGCCGTTTATTTGCGAAATTTACGCTTACTGGATTCCAGCATTGATGCTGCTGGTTATCGCGGTAACCTGGCACCGCTCAGTACTGAGGTGTTGCAGTTGGTGAATGTTTGGCTGCAAGATCAGCCGGTGTACCGGCTGGATGACAGCGACCCGACTCAGCGTTTATTGATGCAGATGCCGCTGAATATGGCAGTACAGCAAGGACGCATCCGTTTTAGCCCGCGCTAAGAGCTAATACAGATCGCGCCGGTAACGGCCCTGTAGCTGCAGGGCCTGTAGCTGCTCAGTACCTAGTTCAGCGTGCAGCAATTGATCAACCTCTTGCCCCATACCATGCAAACTACCGCAAATATAAATAGCAGCACCCTGCTCCAGCCAGCCTTTTAATTCCTCTATGCGCTGAGCCAGCTGATGCTGTACATAGCGTATCTTGCTGTCATCGCGGGAAAACACCCGATCCAGCTCCGGTAAAAAACCCAGCTGCTGCCACAGCTGAAGATCTTTGGCAAAGAAATTGTCGACCGCCTGCTGGCGCTCACCCACTACCAGCCAGTTGCGTTGATGCCCTCGTTTAACCCGTTCAGCCAGTAAACCACGGATGCCCGCAATGCCCGTGCCATTGCAGATAAAGATGATCGGCCGGTCATCATCAGGTAAATAAAAGTTTGGGTGTGAACGAATACGGAGTTGGATGGGTTGACCTTCTAAGGCATAACTGGTCAGCCAGCCGGAGCCAAGCCCAAGGCCATGCTCTGTTTTCACCTGCCTGACCAGCAAGGTTAACTGGCCTTCATCAGGAATGCTGGCAATGGAATAGCTTCGAAGTGGCAATAAGGGTTGCTGGTGCAGCCATGGCTCTAAGGGGGTTTCAACGCCTGGCCCGTGCTCGGGCAATTCAATTTGAGCCAGTGCCCGGCATAAGGGAATGAGTTCGTCGTAAAACCGGACCTGCTGACAACCAAAGAGCTGATGCTCGGTCAACCAAAGCGCTATTGAACAACGGCTATGCTCTGGCTGAACATCGACGATGTCTCCTGGCTGCCAGTGCATGTTTTCCAGTCGGGGTAGTTTCAACACAAAGCATGGCTTGCCCTGACTGCCGGGGTTGACGCAGTGGCGGCTTTGCAGCGGAGCCTTGCACCAGGGTTGTTGGTTTTCTGGTTTATCCTGAACGGCGGCCCCCAGCGTTTGCAGTAGCTGTTGCCATTGCTGCCAAGGACAGCTGTCACGCTTGCCTTGATCCCAGGGAAGCAGTGGCTGGATAGCTGAAGCCCGTTGTTGCGTTAACCATTCATGGAGCCAGTGGCCAAAAGCGCAAAAGTGCTGATAGCTGCGATCGCCAAGGGCCAGCACGGCAAATTTTAGTTTGGATAAATCAGGCTGTTGCAGCAAAGCCTGACGCATAAAGTGCTGGCCATTATCTGGCGCTTCGCCTTCGCCATGGGTACTGATAATAAAAAGTGCTTGCTCAAAGTTGTGCAGTGGCGTCTCAGCCAATGCATTGAGTGGCAGCATTTGCACACTTTTGCCAGCTGCTTGCAGTTGTTTTGCGCTTTGCCGCGCCAGGTGCTCGGCAGTACCGGATTGACTGGCATAACCCACCAGCCAGAGTGCTTGTTGTAAGGAGTCAGCAAGCGGTTTTTTCTGAACCCACAGCCTGACGAAGTGCACAATAATCTGCCAGGTTAACAGTAATAATTGCGTGCTTAAGCACCACAGCAGCATAAAGTGCAGACTAAAATGAACGGGGAGCAGCCAAAGTAACGTCAGTAGAGTGATAAAGGCCAGCAAGCACAATTGTTCCCACCAGGTAGCGGAAAAACGCTTGGGCGATGCTTTGGTTGGTATGTTTGACAGAGCAAGTCCAATCAGCACGGCAGCCATCGCGAGTAAGAGTTCATCCAGATAAGGCATAACCAGCACCTAAGATATGAAAAAAGGGGGCAGCAATTGCTGCCCCAAAATGCAGGACAAGTTAACAACGACCAGGAAAAAACGCTGTGAAGCGTACGCCAGTTCCCTGACGCAAAAAATAATAACAAACCTTGAATTCAAATGCAAACAATTATCATTACAGTTTTATTATCGGACAGAGTTTGAATTTGTTAATATCAGCTGCAATACTCAGATGACTGCTGACTTTAATGAGATGAGCATGGCGTTTTCATCTGGATTTTCCTTCGTCATGAAGCTGTTTTTTATATGGTTCTGTTTGTGCTTTGTTATCAAAGCTGATGCTGCCCCGAAGGTGTTCAGTCACTTTATCCATTTTAACGAGCAGTATGAACTATCTGCCATGGCGACATCGGTGGTGCAAGATCAACGCGGTATTTTCTGGTTGGGCACCCAGCAAGGCTTGTTTCGGTTTGATGGTGGTGAGATTACACACTTTAAAGCAGTTATTGCAGATCCAACTGCGCTATCCGCCGATTGGATCACTAGCCTTCTGGTTTCGGCTGACGATACCCTGTGGATTGGTACTCGCTATGGCGGAGTGAATCGTTTTGATCCTCGTACAGAGACATTTCAGCGGATCCGCTTGCTTGATGATGCACAGGAATCACCAGCGGAAATTTCCGCCATGTTTCAGGATTCATCACAGCGAATATGGGTTGCAAGCTATGGAGCCGGGCTATTTTATTGGGATCCAGAGCAGCAAAAAATGATTGCTCAGGAGATTCCTGCGGAGATCAATGGCGTCAGTACCACTTACATTAATGATGTGTGGGTGAGCCCTGAGCAGCAGATATGGCTTGCAGTTGGAGATGCACCACTTCGAACCAAAGGTGCAAATACAGGCGGGCTGGTCCATTGGGATATTCAACAGCAGCAAGGTGAAGTTTGGAGCCAGAAAAACTCGGATTTGCCAGTGGACTCCATGACCCGGATTCAGGTTGGTGGTGATGGCACTCTATGGGCGACCAGCTTTGGAGGTGGCCTTTGGTATCTGGAAAGTCAGCAGTTAAAGCTGGCTGACGGACCAGTGGCCATGCAGCAAAGTTTGCTCACAGATGCTCGCTTTGATCCGGCCGGTAACCTTTGGGTGGCCAGTTATGATCGAGGGTTATGGTATCGCGATGCTGCCAGCCTGCAGTGGCAGCACTTTGATTATCAACCTGAAGTCCGGTTTGGTTTGCGCAGTCAGGCCATCACGGAACTGTTGTTTGACCAACAAAACACCCTTTGGGTCGTCAGCCAGACAGGCTTTAGCACACTCAACCACTTTGCTCAAAAAATACGTAATTTACCTTATGGTAGTGGTGCAAGCCATTTACTTGCTGCTCCTAATGTATTTGGAATTCATGTGCCTCGTTCTGAGGACGTGTGGCTTGCGAACCGTGAGGCTGGCGTTGTGCACTTTAATCCAAAAACAGGAGAGCTAAGGCGCTTTCCCATACCAGAGAGCATTGCTGCCAGTCTCAGTCGTACGGTTCTCGCAGAGCATGAGATTATTTGGGTAGGGACTGACCGGGGGGTATATCAACTTGATCCTGAACACCATCGTTGGATCTTAGTGCCCCTGCCGCATTTTGGTGATGCACAGCCCAATGTAGCGGTGTTGTATACGGATCATAGCGATCGGCTTTGGGTGGGCTCCAGAGGAGACGGACTTTATTTATTTGATGCAGATCGTCGTCTGCAGCATCACTTTTACCCCTCAGCAGAGCATGATGTGCTGCCTTTTGACACGGTGAATAGTATTCTTCAGGCGCAGGATGGGGCCATGTGGATTGGCTCTACTGACCGGGGATTGGTCCGTGGTGACGCTCTCTTGCAGCAACAGCAGCACTGGCGTCAGTTTGAAGGTGGCGATCATGGTTTGCTGTTTAATGGCATTCAGCTGATCTACGAGCAACACGGAGATATCTGGGTGCGCGCGGGTAATCAGGATCATCGTTGGCTCGACCAGCCGCATCCGCCTTACTTCAAATCCTACCAGGAGGAAGCGGATGTCGACAGTGCTTTTATAGCTGCTGATGAGTTCAGAATGCTTTATCGCCAGCATTGGCTGAGTGATAGTCAAAGTATTCTGCCGCTGGGGCTGTTGCATGGTATGCAAGACTCTACCTGGATTGGCTCATGGGAACTGCATGAAGGGATCTTATATCGTGGCGGTGGTCAGGGGATGGATTACTTTCGATTAGCCGATTTGCCGCAAAAGCACAGGATCCCCAACGTAAATTTGACTCGTTTTAGTTTATTCAACCAAACCATTCGTGCCGGGCAACGCGATTTTTTTCCTGTATCGCTGGCTTACCTTGATGAGTTGGTACTGAGTTACGAGCAGGATATGTTTAGTATTCGTTTTGCAGCACCGTCTTTGTCACAACAGGAGTTGCACTACAAGTACCGGCTGGATGGCTTTGATCGCGATTGGATCCAGACAGGGTTCGACGAGCGGGTGGCAACTTATACCAGGCTGCCGCCGGGACAATATGAATTTCAGGTTGCAGTGCGTCTGGTTGGTGGTGAATGGCAGCCAGCACAAACACTGGCCATCCACGTGTTACCCCCCTGGTGGATGACCTGGTGGTTTCGCAGTTTCCTGCTGGCGTTACTGGTGTTCAGTATTTGGGGATTGTTGCACTATAAAATTCGCTCCGAACGGGTCATGCGACTGCAACTGCAACGGCAGGTGTCTAAACGTACCCACGAATTAAAAGAAAAACACGATGCCTTGCAGGCCTCTAATCAGGACTTGATGTTGCTGCAGCAAATGGGTCGTGAAATAACAGCCTCACTCGATTTGGATCAGGTGCTATCACGATGTCATCAAATGCTAAGTGAGCTGATGGATGTGCATGTGATGGTGATTGGCCTACAGCGTCCGTCAAAAAAGGAGATCGAGTTTGTGTTCTGGTTGGAGAACAACCAAAGCAACCCTGCCTTCTCGATCGCATCAGACGACCCAACCATTTTGGCCGCCTTGTGTTTTCAACGTAAACAGGAAATCTACGTTAACCAGCGCAGTGATTTTTTAAACTACTTTGCCACGATCCCCCAGCCACTGCGAGGGGAGCCGATGCAGTCGGTACTGTATATTCCTTTACTGGTTAATCAGCAGGCAGTCGGCGTTTTTTCGGTGCAAAGCCCTAAAGCCGGAGCTTTTACCGAATCGCAGCTGGACCTACTAAGAACCTTAGCCAATACCATTGCCATTGCTGTGGTCAATGCCGACACCTTTACCCGTTTACAACAAACGCAGCAGCAATTGGTAACGCAAGAAAAAATGGCCTCACTCGGTGGCCTGGTTGCGGGAGTAGCGCACGAGATTAATACCCCGCTGGGTATTTGTGTCACGGCCACCAGCCACTTGAAGGCAGAGTATGAACAAGTTCAGCAATCCGTCATCAATAAAGAGCTACGACAATCCCAATTTGATCGCTTTTTACAGCACTTGGCTGAAGGCTTAAAAATTCTTGAGGTGAATACTGAGCGGGCAGCGGCTTTGGTGCAAAGTTTTAAACAAGTCTCGGTCGATCAATCCAGTGATAGCTTGCGTGATATTGATGTGGCGTTGTATTTGCAAGATGTGATGCTGTCTTTGCAGCCGCAATTGAGAAAACAACGCTGTCAGTTTGTTATGGAGTGCGCTGAATCCATCCAGTGGACCACCGATGCTGGTGCATTGGCACAAATTGTAACGAACCTGGTGATGAACAGCTTAAAACATGCTTTCGCCACTACCGCTGAACCACAGATTTATCTAAACATAGCGGTGGTTGGTAAAGAATTGCACCTAAGCTATCGGGATAATGGCTGTGGCATGGCGGAGCAAGATCTGAAACGGTTGTTCGAGCCTTTTTATACCACCAAGCGTGCTTTGGGTGGCACCGGGCTGGGGGCGCACATTGTTTATAATCTTGTCACGGTGCGGCTGAAAGGGCAGATCAGCGTGAGTAGCGAACACGATCAGGGGCTACACTATCAGATCATCATGCCAATGGATGCTTGCTAAAATCTTTCTTTTCGTTAAAATATCTTTCAAATCGAAACTTATGGTGCTGAATGAACAAACGCAATACCCAACAACGACGTCATCTGATCATGTCGGAATTGCAGCAGCATGGTGAAGTATCGGTAGATAGCCTGGCCGAGCGCTTTTTAACGTCTGAGGTCACCATCCGTAAAGATCTGACGGTGCTGGAAGAAGCGGGTTTATTGCTGCGGCGCTATGGCGGCGCTGTGTTGGTGCCACAAGATTTTGTCACCGATTCCAGCCTGGAACCGGTTTCAAAGCGAAAGCTTGCTATTGCGAAAGCGGCCGCCACCTTAATTAAAGATCATTATCGCATCATCATTGATAGCGGTCGCACCACGGCCGCTTTATTACCTGAATTAGCCAAAAAACAGGGATTGGTGGTGATGACCAACTCGCTCGCCGTCGCCAATGCATTGCGTGAGCTGGAAAACGAGCCCACCTTGTTGATGACCGGTGGCAGTTGGGATTCACAGTCAGAATCCTTTCAAGGGCAATTGGCCGAGCAAGTGCTCAGAGCCTACGACTTTGACCAATTGTTTATAGGCGCCGATGGTCTGGATTTAGAGCGAGGTACCACCACCTACAACGAGCTGTATAGCCTGAGCCGGGTGATGGCTGAGGTCTCGCGGGAAGTGATCGTGATGGTCGAGTCCGATAAACTCGGGCGAAAAATACACAACTTAGAACTGCCATGGCAGCTGATTAAGGTGCTGGTTACCGATACTGGCTTGTCAGCAGCTGAGGCAGAAAAAATTGAACAATTTGGCGTTAGCGTGATCCGCGCCGACGTCGAGCATTAATCAAAGGGAGTTACTATGTGTGGAATAGTGGGCGCTGTAGCGCAAAGGGATGTCGCTGATATTTTATTGGAAGGTTTACGTCGTTTAGAGTATCGCGGCTACGACTCGGCCGGGGTTGCGGTATTGAGCCCCAGCGGTGAATTGCAGCGTTGCCGCCGGCTTGGCAAGGTCAAAGAGCTGTTGGATGCTGTTGCTGCTGAACCCTTGCCAGGCGGCACCGGTATTGCCCATACCCGCTGGGCCACGCATGGTGAGCCAAGCGAGCGCAATGCCCACCCACATGTCTCCAGCCGCATTACCGTGGTCCATAATGGCATTATTGAGAACCACCAGCCGCTGCGACAGCAACTGCAGCAGCAAGGCTATCAATTCAGCTCCGATACCGATACTGAAGTGATTGCTCACCTGGTCGAGCAGGAGCTAATTAAAACCGATTGTTTGTTGGCCGCAGTACAACAAGCGGTCGCGCAACTGCATGGCGCCTACGGCACCGTATTAATGGATAGCCAGGACCCAAGCCGTGTCGTGGTAGCGCGTTCTGGCAGCCCACTGGTGATTGGCCTTGGTATTGGCGAAAACTTTATTGCCTCCGATCAACTGGCGTTGTTGCCGGTAACACGCCGCTTTATCTTTTTAGAAGAAGGCGACGTGGCCGAAATCACCCGCCACAGCGTGGCGATTTTTGATAAAGACGGTCAGGCGGTCGAGCGAGAAGTTCACGAGTCCAATGTCAGCTACGATGCCGGTGATAAAGGCCAGTATCGTCACTTTATGCTCAAAGAAATCTACGAGCAGCCGCATGCTGTCAGCAATACACTGGAAGGCCGCTTAAGTGCCGATTCCGTGTTGGATGAAACCTTCGGCCATGGTGCCAGCGACTTGTTCAAGCAAGTGCAGCATGTGCAAATCGTCGCCTGTGGTACCAGCTATCATTCCGCCATGGTAGCCCGTTATTGGCTGGAAGCTATGGCCGGTGTGTCGTGTAATGTTGAAATTGCCTCTGAGTTCCGTTACCGCAAATCCTTTGTGCAGCCAAACAGCCTGGTGGTGACCATTTCGCAATCCGGTGAAACGGCCGATACACTGGCGGCATTGCGCTTGGCCAAAGAGCTGGGCTACTTAGGCAGCTTAACCATCTGCAACGTGGCTGGTTCCTCGCTGGTGCGTGAATCCGATCTGGCCTTTATGACCCGGGCCGGTGCCGAAATCGGCGTCGCCTCCACCAAAGCTTTTACCACTCAACTGGTGGGCTTAGCCATGCTGACACTGGCGATTGGTAAGCACCATGGTATGGATGCAGTCACCCAGCAACAGCTGGTGCAGGCGCTCAACCAACTACCTGCTATTTTAGAGCAGAGCCTGAGCCTGGCCGATCAGATTGAAGCTTTAGCAGAAGAGTTCGCCGACAAACAGCATGCATTGTTCTTAGGACGGGGCGATCAGTACCCCATCGCCATGGAAGGGGCGCTCAAACTAAAAGAAATCTCCTACATTCACGCCGAAGCCTACGCTGCCGGCGAGCTGAAACACGGCCCGCTGGCGTTAATCGACGCCGATATGCCGATCATCGTAGTGGCACCAAACAACGAATTGCTGGAAAAGCTGAAATCCAACGTCGAAGAAGTACGCGCCCGTGGCGGTATCCTGTACGTCTTCGCCGATTCGGATGCCAACTTCCAGTCCGACGACACCATGCGGGTCATCAATGTACCGCACAGCCACCCCTGGCTGGCCCCTATCCTGTACACCGTACCGCTGCAACTGCTCAGCTACTACGTCGCCATCATCAAAGGCACCGATGTCGACCAGCCACGTAATTTGGCGAAGTCAGTTACGGTGGAATAACCCTATACAGCTGCCACGGTTAATGTGAGAGAGTAATAAAGATTCATACTAATATATGATTAAAAGGCCAGCATTTTTGCT
>NZ_JAUZVZ010000002.1 GCF_030717845.1 Alkalimonas collagenimarina | reverse complement strand
GCATCCGCATCTGCATCTGCATCGGCATCCGCATCGGCGTCAGCATCGGCGTCAGCATCCGCATCGGCGTCAGCATCCGCATCGGCGTCAGCATCCGCATCCGCATCGGCATCTGCATCCGCATCGGCGTCAGCATCCGCATCAGCGTCTGCGTCTGCATCAGCGTCAGCATCCGCATCGGCATCCGCGTCGGCATCTGCATCGGCATCTGCATCTGCATCTGCATCGGCATCTGCATCCGCATCTGCATCTGCATCTGCATCGGCATCGGCATCTGCATCGGCATCTGCATCGGCATCAGCATCTGCATCGGCGTCTGCATCAGCGTCGGCATCTGCATCAGCGTCCGCGTCGGCATCCGCGTCAGCATCGGCATCTGCATCCGCATCCGCATCCGCATCCGCATCCGCGTCAGCATCTGCATCGGCATCTGCGTCAGAGTCTGTATCGTCAATATCTATTGTAATATCTCGTTCAGCTGTTGCGGTGGCACTGTTGCCTGCTGCATCAGTGGCCGTCACGCTGGCTTCAATCTGGTTGTCTGCGATCAAGTCATCCGTCAGGACATCTATCGCATACACCAGATTACCATCGGCATCTTCAACAACCGCGCCGGTGTACTCATTGCCGTTCACGGTCAAGGTGACGATATCGCCCACCACCACGTCGCCGCCCACGGTGCCGCTGACGACTGTAAATTCTTCATCCGCTTCATCGGCGTTAATAATGTCATCGCCCGCGATCACGTCAATAGTGATGCTGGCTTCGATCTCGGTGTCGGCATCCGCGTCCGCATCAGCATCAGCGTCGGCATCTGCATCTGCATCAGCGTCAGCATCAGCATCAGCGTCAGCATCAGCATCAGCATCAGCGTCCGCATCAGCATCAGCATCTGCATCAGCGTCTGCATCCGCGTCAGCGTCGGCATCAGCGTCAGCATCCGCGTCGGCGTCGGCGTCGCTATCATCATCGGTAAAATCAACAGTTTCAGGCAGGAAGGTTTCTGTTGCTGTTTCAGTGGCGCTGGCATCAGTGAATGTATCATAGCCAGCAACCGGGAGGACTTCATTACCATCACGATCAAAGATAGTGGCACTATTGCTACCATCATTCCCTGCATCACCAGCAGCGGCTGCCGGAATTAGATTGATATCGTCACCACTGAGTAATGCTTGTTGAATGGCTTCAATTTCAGCAGTCAGCGCACTATCAATTAAAGGGTCACTTGAAGAAGTATCTGCAAGAAGATCCGCACCGTTGAGTTGCGCACCTTCTTCAAAAATAAGTTGAGCGTCAGCAGGTAATTGCTGACCAAGAGTTACCAGCTCTAAATCACCATTGGCCTGTTTTAGCCATATCTGACCGGTGATCGATAAAACCATCAAGGGTTCGATAGTTACAAACTGTTTTAACATAAGTAATTCCCTTTACAACCTACAGCCTGACTGCTTGAAGATATTCTGATTCATTATGCTTATTAAATCAACAAAATCCGTACTTCACACACTATCCAGTGTTACTTAATTAATTTACAACCGCAAAACATACCTCTGCAACCATCTGATATGCTAAGGTAAAAATTATCTATCTTCAATTAAGATCAACGGTATAGCATGATAACCACAATCCCATGGGATTTATTGCGCTACAACGTGCATAAAAACTATCCCGCACGGGTTAAGCAACATATTAGGTTTTGTCTATGGTGCGCTATCAGTGATGGTGCGAGGCGAAGCTGGGTAATGCATGCTGTTGCCGACGATTTCGCTAACTGTTGGCAACAATTGCAACAAAATACCGAACAATGCATTGCCAGCAAACAATTAACCGTGCGCTTTCTTCGAATCGACTGGTTACGTTCAGCTCAACCACTAACAATGACCTCGTTGCAGCAACAACTGAAACAAACGAAACGAAACTATTTCCGCTATGGCATTGCTTTTGATGACGAGTTCAGCCAGCTTTATACGGAACAAGAACTAAATGCCAATGCTTTGCTCTATGGCGGTAATGCCACTTCGTACTGCCAACTGAACCCACATAATTTCGCCGTATATCAACAGCGCCGGTTTAACAGCACCATTAAAAATCCAGCAGAGCTTCCCGCTGAACATCGGGTCTGGCTGCTTGATACACAAGGATTGTTTCTGGATAACGAGCAGCAGCTCTTTTTGCTCTATCCATCAGGGCCGAATGCAGGACGCAGACAACTGCCAGCGCTGGATCAGTCAACCACATCAACAATAATTACTCAGTCATCCCACTATTTAGCATCTCAAGTTAAAGAGGATGGCAGCTATCACTATGGTTATTTCCCTAGTTTTCATCGGCCCATTGCCAATTACAACACCCTGCGTCATGCCAGCTCGACCTATGCTTTAATTGAAGCCTGGCAAGTCTCGCAAGATCCGTCGTTGCATAACGCCATTCAACGGGCGCTGTCGCGAATGACCAACGACTTTATTGTGCATCACTCCACAGAAACAGGTTCCCAGCTGGCTTTTTTGTTGGATGAAAATCACGAGATTAAGTTGGGCGGCACCGCGTTGTGTTTATTGGCGTTATGCAAATACAAGGAAATCACCGCCACCACACAGTACGATGAACTGATGTCAAAACTGGCGGCTGGTATTCTTTTTATGCAATGCCCTAAAACCGGCCGTTTTGTGCATGTGCTGTATGGTCACGATTTTAGCGTAAAACAAGCGTTTCGTATCATCTATTACGATGGTGAAGCCTGCTTTGCCTTATTGCGTTATTACCAGCTTAGCAAGCAACCGCAATGGTTAGCTGCGGTTGAGCTGGCTTTTGACGACTTTATTGCCAGAGAGCACTGGAAAGCTCATGATCATTGGCTTAGTTACAGTGTCAATGAGCTGGTTCGTTATCGGCCTGAAGCCCGCTACTTTGAGTTTGGCTTGAACAATGTGATGGGCCACCTCGATTTCGTCATAGAGCGGATCACCACCTTCCCAACCTTGTTGGAACTGATGATGGCCGCACATGAATTACTACTGAACTTGGTTCAGCGCCCCGAGCTGTATTGGCTTTACCATAGCCTGAACCTGGACAAATTTTACTTTGCCATGCAGCAGCGCGCCGAGCACATGTTAAATGGCTTTTTCTGGCCTGAGCTAGCAATGTTTTTTCGGCATCCGGATGCAATTTGCGGTAGTTTTTTTATACGCCACCATGCCTTTCGTATTCGCATTGACGATATTGAACATTATTTATCGGGTTACATCGCTTATGATCGTTTTTTAAAGCAGAAACAACCCAGAGCTCAGATCCCCCCACCACCACTTGCTAACCCAGCGAATCACTGGACGGCAGAGCAACTGGCATGCGCTACTCATGGGAACTGGAGTGGCGCGGAACCACCTCCCGAGCAAATAGATAGTGTGGCGATCAGCATGCATGGTTTAAAAAAATGCAGCTTAGTCATGGCTTCTAATCTCAAAAACCCAGCAGGGTTTAAACCAGAAGCACTTCAGGTACAAGAGCAGAACATAGCTGCTATTTTAGCAGAATCATCTACTATCACCTGCGACGTGTCCAAGCCTATTCTTGAGGTAGAAGACAATCAACAAGCCATACTGGCGTTAGGCAGCTATGCCCGTAGTCGCATGCAAGGCAAAGTGATTGCCGTAACAGGCAGTGCCGGCAAAAGCACCATGGTAGCGCTGCTGGCTCACAGCTTACATTGCATTGGCTCGACTGCCAGTAGTCAAGCCAATGCCAATTTACCCTTAGGCGTTGCCTGGAATCTTGCCTCAATGCCCTGGTCACTGGATTTTGCAGTGCTTGAGCTAGCAATAGGCAGCATTCGTTTAAGCAGTCGCATCGCCCGACCGGATGTCGCCGTGATAACCACAGTTGCTCCTGCACACCTCAAATACCATAAAGATGTCACAACCATTGCCCGTAAAAAAAGTCGGTTGTTCCACGAAATGCGCCCTGGCTCGTTAGCGATCATCAATCGAGATATACCGGAATGGCCTATTTTCCAGCAGGCTGCACTGGCGAGGCAACTTCGGGTGATCAGCTATGGCACTCATCAAGGTGCTGACGTCCGCTTAAGCCATTATCAGCCCCCTTGGTTGGATGTGGAATATCAAACCGAAACCTTTCGGTACCAATTAGCCACTCCAGGCGAGCATATGGCCATCAATAGCTTGGTGCTGATTGCTTTGGCAAAAGGGTTAGCACTGCCCATACCTACATTACTGGATACGGCCAAACACTTTCAGGCCATTGAAGGTCGCGGCCAGCAACGGCAACTGCAGCTGCCACAAGGCAACATTGCTATGATTGATGATGCCTACAACGCCAACCCTGCATCCATGCGGGCACTGCTAAAGATGCTGCCCGAAATCCCCAGAACTGGGCGGCTACTATTAGTACTCGGCGATATGCTGGAACTTGGGGAGCAAAGTCCATTACTGCATCGAGAACTGGTGCCTGATATCGAAGCCAGCTTGCCAGATAAGCTGTTTTGTCTTGGTGAGCAAATGAGCGAACTAAAGCCGTATTTCAGCACGAGTCAGCATTGCGAGTTTTTTATGGATGTAGAGGCATTACAGCAAGCACTGCTGGATGAACTTCAAGCCGGCGATTTGATTGTATTTAAAGCATCTAATGGCATTGGTTTGCATCAAATAGTACATGCTCTACAACAAGCATCGAATTTAAGTTGATACGAGATGATTATTTTCGCCGTTGCACACGATTCGTGGTCAGCGTTCCTTCAACAGCAGGAGCATAACTGGCACTAAGCTGCCACTTTGGTCGTATCGGTGTAAGCGGTAACTCGCGTTTTCGTGCCACCAATAAATAACTGCTGCCGATAGAATGAGCCAACCAATCGCGCCAACGGCTCTCTGGCGCTGATTGCCCCAGCATGGCTGAACAAAAAAAGCGCTGTTCCGTCATCACCTCAAAGCCAAGTAAATAGAGCCAATCTTTCAATCGACTGGTACTGAAAAAGCGACCACTCCAGGGCAGCTTATGTCGCAGCCAAGGGTTTAACTTCATCAAGCCGGTTAAACTTAATGGATTAAAGCCAGTCAGTAGTAAATACCCATCGGCCATCAACACCCGATGAGCCTCGCGCATTAAGTGGTGTGGATCAGAGGAAAACTCATGGGCATGGCACAGCAATAAAGCATCAACACTCAAATCTTTTACCGGCAGTGCATCTGGTTCTGCTTTCATATGCAACGTATCAGCCTTGATCCCGACATGGATATGATGCTTAATGGAACATTCAGACGTATCAAGCTGACAACTTAAATCACCAACTTTGAGCAAGTAATAGCCAAATATTTGTGGCCACCATACCGCTAGCTTTTGCTCAGTGCAGCGCAGCAACGCATCGCCCTGAGGCAACTGTTGCCAATCTGATGGTCCAGGAGCTGGTCGATGACTTAAAGCAGGCTTCATGGTGATGTGCGTCCTTTGCCAATCTAGTGTAAGTGAGTATATCAGATGCCAGCACACAAACTGACTCTAACCCCGGTCCCCGCCTTCGAAGACAATTATATCTGGTGCATAACCGACACCGAACATGGATCCATGGTGGTGGTCGATCCCGGTGATGCAGGCCCGATCATCGCATTTGCTCAGCAAAGCAACAAAGCGATAAGTCATATTTTGATTACCCACCATCACTGGGACCATACTGATGGCATTGGAGAATTATTGCAAATGTGGCCAAATGCCATCGTCTATGGCCCTGGTTATGAGGCCACTAAAATCTCAGCGATCACCCATCCGCTGTCCGATGGAGATTGCATCGACTTGCACGATTTTGGCCTTAATTTCACAGTACTGCATGTACCCGGGCATACGCTAGGACACATTGCTTATTATCATGCCTGCGAGAATCAAGCACCGCTGTTGTTGTGCGGTGATACGCTCTTTAGCGGAGGCTGTGGTCGATTATTTGAAGGCAGCCCAGAGCAGATGCACCAATCACTGCAACGATTGGCTCAGCTGCCTGATGAAACCAAGGTGTACTGTACGCACGAATACACCCTGGCCAACCTCGCTTTCGCTCGCCATGTTGAACCGACCAATCAGGCATTAATTGCTTATCAAGCCGAGTGTCAGCAGTTGCGCGCCAATAAACTTCCAACCTTACCGAGCTCCATTGGCTTGGAAAAAGACATCAACCCTTTTCTGCGCTGCGAGCAACCCAACTTGCAAAAAACCTACCAAAGTAAAACAACTGCTCAGGTGTTCAAGCGACTACGGCAGCATAAAGATGAATTTAAATCCTGACTTGCAATCATTAACCAAGCAGGTAACATGCAGTTTATCGATCAAAACACAGGATTTATGCATGAGAGTACGCGTCACCACTGCCCTGACGGCAATACTGATAGCCGGTTGTGCCACAACTAGTAGCCAACTGCCTCAATCAGAAGCAAGCAGCCAACAGGCCACTGCCGCGAACTTTGAACAGGCCGCCAGCGCCGAACTCATTGCAACCAACCTACTGAATGGTCAGATCAAGAAGCCGGCTAAAACCATTGCTCCTCTTGATGTGCAGACCGCCGAGGATGTCTGGCAACGCATTCAGATGCAACTGACCTTTGAAGTCCCTGAATCTCGTCCCATTGCTGAACAGCGTAACTTTTTCTCGCGCAATCAATCCTATCTGGATCGGGTCTCAACCCGAGCAGAACCTTATTTGTTGTACATTGTTGAACAAATCGAAGCCCGCGACATGCCAATAGAGCTGGCTCTGTTGCCGATTGTTGAAAGTGCTTTTGATCCTTTCGCCTATTCACACGCCAGAGCATCAGGTTTGTGGCAATTTATGCCAGCGACAGGTAAACGGTTTGGCTTAGAACAAAATTACTGGTACGACGGTAGGCGGGATGTGATTGAATCTACTCGCGCTGCGCTAGACTATTTGCAGTACTTACATGACCGGCTGGAAGGAGATTGGCTCAATGCTATTGCCGCCTATAATGCTGGCGAAGGTCGTTTGTTACGTGCAATACGTCGTAATAAAAGCCGTAATTTACCGACCGATTTTTGGTCACTCGATTTGCCACGTGAAACGACAGCCTATATTCCGAAATTGCTGGCTTTAGTGGATCTGGTACGTCAACCAGAAGTCTTCGACATTGCTTGGCAACCTATTGCCAATACACCACAAATCACCGTCGTTGATGTCGGCCGTCAGATCGATTTGGCCGTTGCCGCTGAAATGGCTGGCTTGAGTTTAAATGAATTACACGCGCTCAACCCAGCGTTCAATCAATGGGCAACCGACCCCAATGGAACCCATCGTTTGGTGCTGCCGCTGGAAAAGCAATCACAGTTTGCTGAAACACTGGCAGCCACACCACAGGATCAATGGCTTAGCTGGCAACGCCATACTGTGGCACGAGGTGATACCTTAGGTAAAATTGCACTGCAGTACAAAACATCAGTGGCAGCCATTCAACGCTTGAATGAGCTCAATAATCATACCATCCGTGTTGGCCAGCATCTGTTGGTGCCGGTATCGGCCAGGAATGCCAGCGATTATCAGTTGAGCCAACCCGGACGTATCGCTAAGGCGCAACAAAGGACCAATGCCGCCCAACGAATCAACTATACTGTTAAGCAAGGTGACACCCTGTGGGATATCAGCCGGGCCCATAACGTTAGTGTCAACCAATTAACGCGTTGGAACGGAATGACTGCGCGTGACACCCTGCGTTTAGGGCAAACACTGGTGATTGAACAACCAACAGCGACAGATAACTCTCAGCCTACAGCGCAAGGGGTGACGCGTACCATCAACTACCGGGTGCGCCGTGGTGATTCGTTATCTCGCATTGCTCAGCGTTACAGTGTACAGGTGGCAGATATTCTGAAATGGAATCAGCTAAGCCTTGATAACCACTTACAACCAGGGCAACAGCTTCGCTTACTGGTGGATATCACCCAGTCCTGAACCTGAGAGGGCAATGAACATGAAGCACTTATTGACGGTTTTATTGCTAGGCGTTGCGCTTCATTTCCCTGCTTTCGCCTACTTCGAAGTAGAAGGTAAAGGGATCGTCCATTTGAAGAATGGTGATAGCAAGCCATTTACTTTTGGTTTCTCTTATACTCGCAGAGATGGCCGCAACGTTTTTATCGTCGGCAAGAATTCACTCCCTGTACAGCAAGTGCCGCAAAAGTACTCATTGGCACTTGTGTTGCATCAAGACAGTTATGTCTGGGTGAATGATTTTGTTGATGAACCGTTGATCGGTTTTGACTTTGAGATTGATGGTCACCGCCTTAAGCTCTATCGAGAAGATGGATTAAGAGAGCGTGGTAGTTATGTTATTGAAATCAATGGAGTACGACATCATTTCAGTCGTAACATCGGACAAATCAACTTCTACTTTAAACCACAAGGCATTGATAGAGTCGAGCCAGAAAGCTTTATCCGGCCACGCAGCCGCTAAGCGGCGACAAGAGCGTTAGAACAATGAGTCACCAGAGCTGCCACGCTCAGCTTCTTGCTGCAGCTGCAGCGCAGGCACTGTTCCCCAAAGCACACACAACAAGGGGGCCAACCAATGAAACCACCAGTGAAATGAAATACTGAACCCCTGCCAATAGGCATACACAATTGCGATCCATTGCAGCACTACTCCAGCCAGCCCAATCATAAACAAAGCCCGATTTACGATGCGCCGCGGATAGCAGGGGATCAGTTTATTGCGCATCAGCTTGTTGCTCTGGGGCTGCGCTCTGAAAAGCAGTCAACTGATTGCAGTGCTGATAGATGGATTGAATGATCGGGTATGGTGTCATATCCAATTGAAAACGAAGGGCATTGTATACTTGAGGTACTAAGCATACATCCGCCAAGGTTAGCTCATTACCGAAACAATATTCTCCTGACGTGGTCGCTAAACGTTGCTCCAAGGCTTGAAAACCTGTCTGTAACCAATGGTGGATCCAGTCAATCTTTTGTTGCTCGGTAAGCTGTAAGGTTTGGGTCAGATACTGCAGTACACGGAGGTTATTCAATGGATGAATATCGCAGGCAATATCCAACGCCATCGCCCGAATCACAGCCTTTTTCGACACATCCGCAGGCAGTAAGGCGGGCTCTGGATACTGCTCTTCTATATACTCCAGCATAGCCAGCGATTGATTGAGCGTCAGATCACCATCTTGCAAGGTTGGCACCAGCTCAGCCGGGTTCAATGCTTTGTAGTCAGCCTGATGCTGCTGACCGCCATCTTTGACCAAATGAACGGAAACCGATTCAAATGAAAGCTGCTTAAAAGCCAGTGCAATACGAACCCGGTAGGCGGCCGATGAGCGCCAATAACCATACAATTTCATAGCAATTCCTCACAAAAAAGCTGCCGAAGCAGCTCTTTTAAATTTATTTATGACCGGACAGAGTCTTACGCTTTATAGCTATACTCTACCACTTGCTGATCGATGGCACCAAAAATACTTTGGCCTTGTGGATCGAGCATCTCAATGCGAATACGATCACCAAAGCGCATAAAGCTGGTGCTTGGCTTGCCATCACGAATGGTTTCAATCATCCGTATTTCAGCAATACAGCTGTAACCAACACCACCTTCTGAAATGGCCGTGCCATACTCAGTACCTTGCTTATTGGAGACAGTGCCAGAGCCAATAATGGTGCCGGTGCCGAGCGGACGCGTTCTGGCAGCATGGGCAATCAACTGACCAAAATCAAACGTCATATCGATGCCTGCATTGGGCTTACCAAAAGCGACATCGTTGTAAGTAGAAAGCAACGGCAGATGCAAACGAGCATCGTTCCAATGATCACTTAACTCATCCAGGGTAACTGCAACCGGACTGAAGCTGGATGATGGTTTAGATTGATAAAAACCAAAGCCTTTACCCAGCTCATTGGGAATAAGACCACGCAACGACACATCATTCACCAGCATCACTAAGCGAATACGCTCACGTGCTTTTTCTGCTGAAATCCCCATCGCCACATCATCAGTGATCACGGCAATTTCACCCTCAAAATCGATACCAAAATCTTCGCTGGATACTTCAATCGGTGCACAAGGACCAATAAACGCATCGGAGCCACCTTGATACATCAAAGGATCAGTCCAGAAACTCGGTGGCATCTCGGCATTACGGGCTTTTCGAACCAATTCGACGTGATTGACATAAGCGCTGCCATCAGCCCAGTGGAAAGCACGCGGTAATGGCGACTCACAATGCTGTTGTTCAAACGCGACGGCATCAGCAACATCGCCAGCATTTAACGCTTGATAGATTTCTTCAGCCTGCGGCGCTTTTTGTTGCCAGTCATCCAGCAATTGTTGTAGTGTCATGGCTATCTGAGGGATAGTCACACAATGCTGTAAATCACGACTCACCACCACCAGCTGACCATCACGATGGCCATTGTTTAAGGTTGCTAATTTCATAAAAAATCCTTGTACTGCATGCCTGACTCAGGCAAAAAATTAGTTGCTATCAGTTACTTTCCAGCTATTCACATAGGCTGGATTTTCATGGTTTTCGGCAGCGGAACCGACCTCCAGCGCATCACGGGTATCCAGCATCACCGCCACTTCATCGGTAAACTTTTTACGATACTCCTGCGCGGCTTGAAAGGCTTTCGGGTGCGGGCCATGGGTAAATCCTGCCGGATGGAAAGTGACCATGCCTTTTTCGATGTTATCGCGGCTGAAAAAGTCACCGGCATGATAAAATAGCACTTCATCATAGTCGTCGTTGTTGTGATAAAACGGCACTTTTAATGCACCCGGATCGCTTTCAATCGGACGTGGTACAAAGGTACAGACCACGAAACGCTGCGCCACAAACGTGGTGTGCGCTGATGGCGGTAAATGGTAGCGATGACTCATTAACGGCCGAATATCACGCCAGTTAATGCGCATGACAGCCAAATCACCATGCCAGCCAACCGCATCCAATGGATTGTAGGGGTAGGTAATCACCGAGGTTTGACCATGGCGCTTGACCTGAACCTGCCAGCTTTGCTCAGAGTATTGCGCTTTAAAAGCCTCATCAATTTTTGGCGTATCCAGCATGGCAGGGTCAAAAATAGCGTGGTTGCCCACCAAACCTTTTTCGGGCAACTGATAAGAATCGTTTGTCGCTTCAATCATCAACAGCACCATCGGCTGTTTCGGTTCCAGGCGCCACATGGTGGAGCGAGGGATGACCACATAATCGCCCTCAACGATTTCAAGGTGACCATAGTCGCAATACAGATCGGCACTGCCTTCATGCACAAATAACAACTCATCGCCATCGGCATTTCGCACTAAAAATGGCATGGTCTCTGCGACTCGCCACGTGCGCATCTTGCAATGTGCATTGTGCAACAATAATGGCACCTGCCATGGTGAGCTGGTGCTGTTTTCGGTTAACTGATTAAAATCGAACAAGCGAGGCCGCAATGGCCCCTGCCAGTCGCTCCAACCGGTTGGGGCATGACTGTGATGGAAGTGCGTAGCTGGACCAAAGAAACCACTACGGCCAGTTTCCCGCTCATAGATTGCTTGTTCAGGGAAGTCAGCATGTGCCTGACGCGACACATCCCCTTCCCGCAGTGGAAACGAGGCCCATTTACGCATTGGCTAACACTCCGCGCTGAATTTGATCTTCTTCAATGGATTCAAATAAGGCTTTAAAGTTACCTTCACCAAAGCCTTCATTGCCCTTGCGTTGAATGATTTCAAAGAACACAGGGCCAATTACTGTCTTGGTAAAGATTTGTAGCAAGATACCATCTTTCATCGGTGCGCCGTCGATCAGGATGCGTAATTCACGCATCTGTTCCAAATCTTCGTCGTGACCTTCAACTCGTGCATTGACCTTGTCGTAATATGTATCTGGCGTCGGCATAAAGTCCATACCACGCGCACGCAGATCACGAACCGTCTGATAGATATCATCGCTGGTCAGCGCAATATGCTGAATGCCTTCACCATTGTACTCACGCAAAAATTCTTCAATCTGTGATTTATCATCAGACGATTCATTGATCGGGATACGGATCTTGCCACAAGGCGCCGTCATGGCACGAGAGACCAAGCCAGTCAGCTTTCCTTCGATATCAAAATAGCGAATTTCACGGAAATTACCGATGTTTTCATAAAAACCAGACCAGACGTTCATATTGCCACGCATCACGTTGTGCGTCAGGTGATCCAGTACTTCAAGGCCAACACTATGCTTAACCATCTCATCTTTCCAGTTATCATAGTATTTAAAGTCGATGTCGTAGACTGAAGAGGCACCGTAGCGATCGACAAAGTACAGCAGACTGCTACCGATACCATACACCGCCGGAATATTTAGCTCCATCGGACCAATTTGATTTTTGTATTCTTTGGCACCATTCGCTACAGCATGTTGCAATGCTTTGGCGGCATCCGACACCCGAAACGCCATGGCACAAACACTAGGGCCATGTTCACGGGCAAAAGCTTCGGCTTGTGAGTTGGGCTGCGCATTGATGATAAAGTTAATGTCGCCCTGCTTGTAGAGCCAGGCTTCTTTGGAGCGATGCTTGGCGACCTCAGTGAAGCCTAAACCATGAAATAATTTTTTTAGCTTTTCAATGCCATCCGCATCAGCTGCCGTGTATTCCACAAATTCAAAACCATCAGTCCCCAACGGGTTATATACTTCTTGCATCAGACGTCTCCACTTAATGACGAGTAGTGATTAGCAGGCTGGCTGCTGGTGTCGCTATCTTGCGATAGTCTGAAGAAAATGAACATCCACCCACTGCATCGTCTCGTTTTAGTAAGACAACGGAAATCGTAAAAAAATCAATACAAAAGCCAGAAATGGTGTCTAATTGGAGAGGACTAGCCAGCAGCAGCGAGCTACTGCTGGCTAAGAGTATCGTTTTACAAACAAAGTGTAATTAAATTTTTACAGTCTTGCGGTTGATACCGTAATCACGCAGTTTATTGGCAATAGCCGTATGGCTTAACCCCAGTTTTTTGGCCAGTTGCCGTGAGCTTGGATAAGCAGGATAAAGCTTGCGTAACAAGCTGGATTCAAAGCGCTTTACTGCTTCATCCAGCGTGCCATCAAACTCTTGTTCCAAATAGCCAAAGTCGCTGGTGAAGCTTGGCAATTGCAAATGCTCTTTATCCAGTTGGCTGCCTTCCAATAAGGTAACGGCGCGGTACAAGGCATTTTCTAACTGACGCACATTGCCTGGCCACGGGTAATTTTGCAGAAACTGAATGCAACTGTCGGCTAGTTTAGGCGCCTTCCGCCCCAACCTTGCAGCAAAACGGGCGACGAAATGCTCAGCCAAGGGTACAATATCTTGTTTACGCTCACGCAGCGCTGGCAGATTAAGTGCAAATACATTCAACCGGTAGTACAAGTCTTCCCGGAACTTTCCATCCTGCACCATAGCGGGTAAGTCATTCTGGGTGGTGCAAATCACACGTACATCAACCTTAACTTCATGCTCATCGGCCACACGACGAAAGGAACCATCTTGCAAAAAACGCAGCAGTTTACTTTGCAGTTCGCGCGACATTTCACCCACTTCATCCAGAAACACCGTGCCGCCATTGGCCTGTTCAAAAATACCTTTTTTGCCTTCATTGGAACCCGGAAACGCATTAGGGCCATAACCAAACAACTCAGACTCTGCGACATTATCCGGCATTGAGGCACAGTTGACTGCTAAAAACGATTTATCCGCCCGGTTACCCGCGCCATGGCAAGCTCTGGCTAACAGCTCTTTGCCGGTGCCGGTTTCACCTATAATAAGAACCGGCGCATCTAGCAGTGCCATCTTCTTTGCTTCGCGGATCACCTTACGCATTTGCGGACTCTGTGCATGCAACGTCTGGAAGCTTTGTTGATCGCCCTGATTAAACGCCACCATATGCTGGCCCAGCCGGCTTTCCGACTTCAAGTTAATCACCGCACCAGCCAGTAACTCATGGCCGCTATCGTCGGGGACCATCACAGGCAAAATATCAGCAATAAAGCGTTTACCATGGATCTCGAAACGGCGGGTTTGTGCCAGTACGTCATCACTTTCCAACCAACGCAAGAAATTAAAGCCTTTCACCATACCCACAAAAGATTCGCCTTCAATCTCTTCTCTGCTGACCGACAAGGCGTCTAATGCGGCATCATTAATGATGCTGACCTGCGCTTTGGTATCAATGGCGATAATGCCATCTGGTAAGGTTTTCAATAAGGTGATCAATTCATTTTGATGGCGCTCAGATGGCATAAATGCGGTGGTTTTTACATCGACAACCCCGGGAATACGACGCATTTTTCCCATCAACTCCTGAAACTGCTCGAAGTGAATACTGGGAAAAGACACATACATCCGGCCCAAGGCTGAGTCAACCTCGATCCCGCGTAAATCCAGTTGATAACTCACAAGAATGTTTAAAACCTCTTGCGCTATCCCCAAACGATCCTGACATTGAATTTCAAGGCGCATAACGGTACGGTTACCTCACTCTAATTCCATTGCAGCATGATACGTTATAGTGCCACAGCTAGACCAGTTATTTTGTAAAGAATTATGAACAAAAAAATAATAGCTACTCATGATATTCTGATGTAGGGTCAAGGTACCAATACGATAAAAGCCTCTGAATAAACCTATGGAAGCAACTATATTCACTCAAATTTTTCTGCCTGTTGCCTTAGCAGTCATCATGCTGGGAATGGGATTATCGCTAAAACCAGTGCATTTTAAGCAATTATGGCTCACACCGAAACCGGTACTAACAGGCTTGTCCTTACAAATTATTGCTATCCCTATGTTGGCATTTTTACTCGCTTGGGGGTTGCGACTACCTCCTGAACTCGCCGTTGGTCTGGTGTTAATTGCCGCTTGCCCTGGCGGCCCTACCTCCAACTTGATTGCTCATCTGGCGCATGCGGATATGGCGTTATCCATTAGTTTAACAGCCCTTAGTAGTCTGGTTGTCATCATAACGCTGCCTTTGCTGATCAATTTCGCATCACTATTATTCCTTGGCGAAGGCCAGTATGTTGCCCTGCCGGTGCTTCGCACCATCGCGCAATTGCTGATCATTATCGTGGTACCCGTTAGTCTTGGTATGTGGCTAAAGGCTCGTTTCCCGCAGGTTTCAAAAGCCTGTGTTCGCCCCGTCAAGTTTCTCTCTAGTTTGTTTTTAGTCATGGTGGTCGCCGGAGTGTTATTTGGCGAGAAAGATCGCATACTCGGCTTCTTTGTTCTGATCGGCATCGGTGCGGCTTTGCTGAATATCGCCAGCATGTTGGTCGGTTATATAGGTGGCAAACTAGCGGGATGTCGTGGTGCACAAATCCGTTCTTTGACCATCGAAGTTGGTATTCAAAACGGTACCTTAGGTATCGCCATCGCCACCTCGCCACTGTTATTAAACAACAGCACCATGGCCATCCCATCGGCCGTCTACAGCCTGATTATGTTTGCCTCTGGTGGCTTGATGATTTTGTGGGGTTATCGGAAAAAGCATGCATGATAGAAAGCCCGGGCAAGTCGGGCTTTCTATCATGCGATCAACAGAGCTAATTACACAGCAAACGCTCTATCAATGAGTAGATGCAAATAGTTGTAATGATGGCGAACATGATCAGCAGATCGACGTGGTGCAGACTGACTGCGGATAGAGCGCAACTGCCCAACAGCGGCGGCCTGACTCAGGTGATCGTAATCAGTATCATCTTCCAAACCAGAAATAGCGATCAGTCGATTCACGTACTCCAGCTGCAGATTTTGGCTGAGCGAAGTCAGCTCACCACCGAAAATACCCTTGGTTAGATCAGTCAGCATCTCAGTCAAGCTGTAGGTATTGCCATACAACTCCGTATCGGACATACGCTGCAAAACCTGCTCATGCAGGATATGGTCAAGTACATTACGCTGCATATTCAGAATCATGCGATGTACACGTGGATCTTCATTGTTTCCACGATGATTAAATCCACGCCGCTGGGCGTGCATGTACGCCAAGACTGGTTGCATATCTACCAATGTATCCGGAGCAAATACATAGCTGTTTAATGCAGCCATGGCTTGACGTTGTGTCTCCCGGGGTACTGGCTGAAACGGTTTGACATCATCATGCTGACTGACGAAAGAGCGATCGACATAAACACCACCTATGAAGCGGCTCACTACATTAGCTTGGCCCGCGTATTGACCAAACAACATATTAGCTGTGGTTAAAACACGCTGATGAGACTCACCATCGACACGCCCCTTTTCCAACAATTGTGAGAACTCAACATTAACCCGCTGCCAACGATCCTGCGCATAGGCGATTGGATCTGAACTCATGGCGCCAATCATAACCCGCGGGTCAATATGCCGGCCTGCTGCTCGCATGTCGTCAGCATCGTTGCCAAAAGCAAGCTCAGGCTGATGCGACCGACTCAGTATACTCTCTAGTCGTAACTGTTCAGCTTCGGGGTCAGCTAAAGGACTGGAATATCCGTACTCAATAGCCCACAAGTCATACGGGCCGGGCTTGTAACTGTAATAATCGCCCTGCTCCACACCGACAGGCGCAATATTGACAGGATTATAATCCATCACTGAACCGGAGAGCACCCCTTGGGTAAGCCCGGCATTATGCACTTCCTCATTATTCCAAAGTCCGTGAGAACGCATGTTGTGATTCAGCCCCAACGTGTGACCGACCTCATGCATGATCAGATGGCGCAATGCCTGCGACAAAATGGGATCATCCTCGATGTTATCGTACATGCGCGTATCCGACGCCAGCCGAGCTGCTATATGACCCATTTGCAGCTTATGCCCAAGGCTGCAATACAACTCATGCTCATCTGAGTGCTGATCTGCCAGCAGATTAGCTCCACCTGAAAACAATTCCCCCAATGTCCAACGATTCGACATAAAGACAAATTCAAGCATGATATTTGAGCTAATGATTTCACCTGTCTTTGGGTTCGCTAAAGAAGGGCCATAACCACCAAAAGGAGGACGTGGTGACGATGTCCAGCGCAGTACGTTGTAGTTAACATCCCCAGCATCCCATTCTGCATCATCTGGTTGCTCTTTGACTACAATGGCATTTTTAAAGCCAGCAGCTTCAAAAGCGATATTCCAATCTTCAACGCCCTGACGTATGGTGTTTCGCCATGCATAAGGAGTGGTGTTTTCTATCCACCAAACTATCGGCTGAACCGGCTCTGAAAGCTCTGCCTCTGGATCTTTTTTTACCAAATCCCAACGGTTAATAACATCCCCCCAAGGCGTCCACTCAGGATTGGTCATTTGGTTAAACTGTTGAGTGAAGTAACCAACACGAGGATCATCCCGCCGAGGGCGGTAATCATTATCAGGCATTTCAATGAATGAATGCTGCAAGCTAATCGTAATAAAACGCGGGTCCGCCGCAGCCACCGAACCAAATGCTACTGGATCTTCGTTTATAAAAACATAGTCAACCACCACATCCATATTCCGTTCATACAAACGCTCACGAGTGATACGCGAACGATCAGAGTTCAACGTGCCTAACGAAAAGCGGGGCCCAGTCTGATTCGGATTTGCCCACGGAGTAATGCGATGCAAAGCCTGGCTTTTAAACAGAGGGTCGGCTTTCACCAACAATCGGCCGTTGTCATCGGCCTCAATATCCAAAACAGCAAGTAGCGCTTCGCTACGGTTTGCTTCAGCTGCCCGGCTCAATGGATTTTCACTATCAAAGACGTAACGAGGGTTCCAACTTACGACTTCAATCTGTTTGTAATTGCGACGAAATTCAATCAAGCGGGTCTGACGGAAATTACCGCGAAAATGCCCCACCTCGACGACACCATCCATGGTCTGTGCATGATAAATAAAAGGTCTGTTGAGCTGGGATTCGCCCAGCGACAACATGGTTTCACCGGACTCTATATTGCGATAAAAATTAAATAGGCCCTGCTGCATTTTAAGCTCGGAAACAATATCGTTGTAGCCTTTAGCTTCTTTGTCATCATCTTCGTCTGCCAGTGCTGGTGGCAACATAAAGCTCATCGCAACCAAGCCGGCTAGCGTTGACTTTCGTAGTCCGGTAAAGGAAAAAATCATCATGGTTTCATATCCACTATTTGGGAGTTAGTGTGTTAAAGAAAAAGTACAATCAGGATGAACAACGATCTAAGAATGGGAGCGCCGACTATCCAGCAGAATATTCTCGATGTTAACGCTAAGCCTTGCAATAAAAAAGGGGTTGAATGGTACAACAGTGCGTCAGAATGCGAGTTGCTGGAAAATTAAAGGGGCAAAATGGCAAGGTAAGTGTAACTTCGAAGAAAGGCAACCGCAGACAGAGTATTGTGTCTGCGGCTTTTTGCTGTTTACTGCGACAATAATTTACTCCAACAACAATGCATCCGTTTTAGCGGCGCAAATAAAGTCATTTTTGTGCAGGCCTTTAATAGAGTGCGACCACCAGGTGACGGTGAGCTTGCCCCACTCGAGCAACAATGCTGGATGATGCCCTTCAGCCTCTGCCAATTCAGCAACCTTGCCATGAAATGCCCAGGCACTTTTAAAGTTTTTAAACTTGTACACTCGCTCAAGTTGTAAAATACCCTCACGGACCACTGGGGTCCAATCGGGGATTTGGCGCATCAACGCTGGTAACTCTTCGTCACTGACTTTAGGTGCATCGGCACGACACGCTTCACACTTCATTGCGGTTAATTCTGACATGCAGTCCTCTCTAGCTAGCTAGCTTGCTTTTGTTTGGGGGGAAACTTAGGGGCATGTAAGCCCAATTCTTTCGCTTTTTGCACCAAGGTCATCATATCCAGATGGGCAATATCAAACAGATCGTCGATCTCAGAGATAGTGAAGTAAATTGGCTGCATAATATCAATACGGTAGGGGGTTCTTAATATATCCACCGCATCAAAAGGTTTGCGCTCTGGTGTAGCCGACTCTAATGCATACACTGTTTCACCCGGCGATGATAAAATGCCACCACCGTAAATCCGCAAGCCTTGCTTCGTTTTCAGCAGACCAAACTCGATGGTAAACCAATACAAGCGCGCCAGATACACTCGATCTTCTTTGCTCGCAGCCAGACCAATTTTTCCATAAGCATGAGTGAATTCGGCAAAAGCGGGGTTGGTGAGCATGGCACAATGACCAAAGATCTCATGAAAAATATCAGGCTCTTGCAAATAATCAAACTCTTCACGTGAACGAATAAACGTCGCTACCGGAAATTTTTTATTGGCCAATAATTCAAAAAAGCGGTCAAAGCTGATCAGCGCTGGAACTTCCGCACACTCCCAACCAGTCGTTTCGCGCAGTACCTTGCTCACCTCTTCCAGTTGTGGAATACGATCGGTCGGCAGTTGCAGGCGCTCTAATCCGGCCATAAACTCATCGCAGGCTTTACCTTCAATGCAGCCGAGCTGACGTGTGATTAGCTCATGCCAGATTTGATTGTCTTCATCGGTCCAGGCAATAACACCATGCTCGTCGGACTGCTTCGATACATAGTTGCTTGACTTGCTCATATACACCCTGTTACTTATTTTTTGATTGGGCACCAGCCCTGTAGCTGCAGTCGATACTAGACGAAATGCAGACCCCTGTTAATCACTGGGGCTGCTTTGAGCCGTGTTAAACCGTAAAGAATGGATTACAATGAAGTGGTCACTCGTTGCTCCATGGCTGCTAATGCCTGAGCTAAATCAGCAATAATATCCTCTACTTGCTCCAAGCCAACAGAAACCCGGATCAAGCCATCACTGATCCCTGCCATCACCCGCTCCTCTGCCGTGTAGGGGCTATGCGTCATTGATGCGGGATGCTGAATGAGTGACTCGGCATCGCCTAAACTCACCGCTAAGCTTAGCAGCTTGCATTGATTAATGAAGTAACGGCCATCATCCAATGAGCCCTTAATTTCAAAGGCTAACACCCCACCGGCTCCCCGCATTTGTGAGCCAATAAACCGGTAACCCGGATGCGAGGGCAATCCCGGATAATACACGTCTGCAACTGCCGGATGACGAACCAGAAACTCAGCGACTTGCTGAGCATTGCTGCAGTGACGCTCCATACGAACTGCCAGGGTTTTCATGCCACGAATAATCAACCAGGCATCATGCGGGCTTATAGTACCGCCGATGTCTTTTAAGGTGGTCATTTTAATTGTATGAATCAACTCGGCACTACCAACGACTAACCCAGCCACTACGTCACCATGGCCATTGAGGTACTTGGTGGCACTGTGAATGATGATATCAATGCCAAATTCAACCGGGCGCTGCAGCATTGGTGTTAAAAAAGTATTGTCCACCACAGAGAGTAGCCCATGCTGTTTGGCAAAGTCGCCCAAAAACTGCAGATCCAGTACCACCAGGTTCGGATTAATCGGTGTTTCAGCAAACAGCATTTTGGTATTCGGCCGCAGTGCAGCTGCAATAGCAGCGTGATCGGTCATATCGACAAAGCTCACCTCGATGCCATAGCGGGCAAACTGATGGCTGAACAAAGCAAAACTACAGCCGTAGATCGCCTTGCTGCAAATCATATGATCACCTTGCTGTAAAAATGCCAGAGTGACCGCTGATACAGCCGCCATACCGGTCGCTGTAGCTGCCGCATCCTCCATGCCTTCTAACGCCGCAATTTTCAGCTCAAGCTCCCGGGTGGTCGGGTTACCCAAGCGGGTATAAATATAGCCGGCTTCGTCACCTGCAAAGCGAGCCGCCCCTTGTTCTGCATTATCAAAAATAAAGGTGGATGTTTGATACAAAGGCGTGGCTAAGGTGCCATGCTCATTCGGTACTTTACCGGCATGAATACACTGAGTAGCCAGATTGAGTTTTTTGTTTTGCATACTGCATCTTTCGACAGACTAAAAGGGTTGCATAGCAATAGCAGAATGGCTGAAAAAGTGAAGCAAGCCAGACGGCTTGCTGTCTGAATGGAAAATATCTCTGGACACTACAGGTTATTAAACTCCTGATTGAGCTGAAAACGGTTGGATGTAACGTGGCGCTCCACATCCCGTAGCCGTAACTCCAAACCATTAAATTTATTATGCAAATGCTTTAACGCTTCTTTTGGTGCCTCGCCCCGTTGCCAGACCCGGGTTTTCACCTCAACACGATCCTCTTCATCGCTGGATTTGCTTGAGTCCATTCGACTCGATGCCGCTTTGACTTTGGATTTTTTCCCCAACACCACCCAGCCGGCAAAATACAACACCAAGACAAAACTACCCAATCCCAGAAAGAGTGCCGACAGAGTGATGATCCGAACCAGCCACACTTCCCAACCAAAATAGTCTGCTACGCCAGCACAGACCCCGGCAATCTTGCCATGGGTATCATCCCGCAATAGTTCCTTTCTTGGCTTAGTCATGTTGCTGCCTCCAGTTGGGGCTATCTGCATCTAAAATAGCTTCTAACGTTTTAATACGATCAGCCATTTTTTCCGCCTTTCTAGCCAGTTCATTCAACTGCTCCAACTCGGTATCGGTCAATCCCTGACCCATTTTATTTTTACTGCGGTAATGCATAATGACCCACAGTGGTGCCACAAAGATCATAAATAAGACCATGGGCACAAAAATCATTTCCTGAATCCCCATTACGGGCTCCTCCTATACGATCTATGCGTCTTTGCTTTTATTCTGGCTTACTTTTTGTTTCAGAGCCGCCAGTTCCGTATCTATTTTTTCTTGAGCAGCCAGCTCAGCAAACTCATCTTTTAGTGTCTTTTTGCCCAAATCGTAGGACTCGACCTGCGCTTCCATCGAGTCAATTTTTTGCTCGTAGCGCTCAAACTTATGCATGGCATCGTTCAGTTTATCGCTGTGCAGTGTCTTTTTCACATCCAACCGTGATGCCACCGTTTTTTGGCGCATCAACATCGACTTTTGCCGTGCTTTCGCGTCAGCCAGTTTATCCTGTAGTTGCGACACTTCGTTCTGCAGCTTGCCAATATGCTCATCCAGCAAGGTAATTTCTGCATCCACGACCCCGACTTGTTCAGCCGCTTTTTCTCGCTCAATTAAAGCAGAGCGTGCTAAGTCTTCCCGTTCTTTCGATAATGCCAACTCAGCTTTGCCCTGCCAATCATTGACTTCATCGTTTAAACGATTCATCACACGCTGCAATTCTTTTTTCTCAGCAATGGTTTTGGCCGATGATGAACGGACCTCAACCAAAGTGTCTTCCATTTCCTGAATAATCAGTCGTACCATTTTTTCCGGATCTTCTGCTTTATCCAGTAAAGCATTCAGATTTGAATTTACAATGTCAGTAAAACGGCTAAAAATACCCATCTGTAGTACCTCTTCGTTCGCTAGGATTTAAAATACTTGATATGGAGTACCATTCAGTTTCCTTGCCAACTTTTCAAAACCCAGTAATGCATTGATTTGAATATAATTAAAGATAATTCAAGAAACTGCTTTTGCAATGCATCATAATGAAATACACTATAATTTAGTCATTTTCACTACCAAATAGATGCTATGCGCCAATCACAACAACAAGACAACTTGCTTGGTCAATCCAATAGCTTCCTTACCGTATTGGAGCAAGTCTCGCAGGCCGCCCCATTGAATAAGCCTGTACTGATTATTGGTGAGCGTGGCACCGGTAAAGAGTTAATCGCAGCCCGCTTGCACTTTTTATCACAGCGCTGGGATCAAAACTACCTGACACTAAATTGTGCCGCCTTAAATGAAAACTTACTGGAAAGCGAATTGTTTGGTCACGAAGCAGGAGCTTTTACCGGCGCAGGTAAACGCCATGAAGGTCGCTTTGAGCGAGCCAATGGCGGTACCTTGTTTTTAGACGAACTGGCCAACACACCAAGCTTAGTGCAAGAAAAGTTATTACGTGTGATTGAGTACGGTGAATTCGAGCGTGTCGGTGGTAGCCGCCCGGTCAAAGTTGATGTCCGGCTGGTTTGTGCCACCAATGAAGACTTGCCGACACTAGCTGAACAAGGGGAGTTCCGGGCTGACTTATTGGACCGCTTGGCGTTTGATGTCATTACGTTGCCCCCTATGCGGGAACGCCGCGACGATATTTTGATGCTGGCAGAACACTTTGCTATTAATATGGCACGTGAACTGGAGTTTGAGTTGTTCAGTGGCTTCAGTGAAAAAGCAAAAAAAGTACTGCTTGATTATGATTGGCCTGGCAATGTACGGGAATTAAAAAATGTGGTGGAACGTAGTGTCTATCGCACCAATAACCCCTACGTACCGGTGCATGATATTTTACTCGATCCATTCCAATCGCCCTTTCGGCCTCAGACCCGAGTCAAAACACATGATCGCCGGAGTTCGCTGCAACCAGCGTCAAACTCAGATCAACCCGCAACGCACACAAACCCGGCTGACATCGCTCGTACTGAGGAAGCTCATAGTGCGGCTCAACCACACTTCGATCCAGATCAGCCACATGATTTTAAATCAATGTCGCAACACTATGAGGTATCCTTGCTGAAACAAGCTTTGGCGGCCTGCCAGTTTAACCAGAAAAAAACCGCAGAAAGTCTCGGCCTGACCTATCATCAATTACGGGGTTACATGAAAAAGTACCAACTGCTTGACAGCCAGCAACAAGATGCAGTTTGATCATGATAAAGGCAAGCCAGTGAAAAAAAAGTCACAGCGTTCCATATCGACGGCTGTTCAACTAGCAGCGATGATACTACTGAGTGCCTGTCAGCCGGATATGCCCGCTGAAGTTCGCTCAGGTTTGGTCTACTGTCTGGAAGGATCGCCTGAGAGCTTGAACCCTCAACTGGTGACTTCAGGCACTACTATCGATGCAACCAGCCGCCAATTATTTGATCGCTTAGTCGACATTGATCCTGAGGACGGTCGTTTTATTCCTGCATTGGCCACCCATTGGGAAATACGTTCGGACGGCTTGAGTTATACCTTTTTCCTGCGGCCTGATGTTCAGTTTCATCACACTGATTATTTTGAACCGAGCCGGCCTTTAAACTCAACGGATGTGCGTTTTAGTTTTGAGCGGGTGATGAACAGTGAGCATCCGTTTCATGCCGTCAGTGGTGGCGAGTACCCCTACTTTCAAACAGTTGAGTGGCATCAGCGGGTAGCGCGCATTACCACCCCTACCCCAGATCAGGTGGTATTTTATTTGCGTCAACGTGATAGCTCATTTCTATCCAATGTCGCGACCGATTTCGCAGTGGTCCATTCTGCGGAGTATGCCGATCAATTACTCAAACAGCAGCAACCACAACGTATCGATTCACACCCGATTGGTACAGGGCCTTTTAAATTCAGAGAGTATCGGAAAGATGTCTTTTTACGCTATTACCGCCATGCTGAATACTGGGGGCAAGCATCTAGCCTTGAGCAATTGGTGTTTGATATCGAGCCGAATAACGCCAAACGAATGGCTAAACTCCTGACCCATGAGTGTGATATTACCGCCTATCCCCGAATTGCTGAACTGGAACTCATCAGCAAGCGAGACGACGTCAAAGTTCAGGAACAAACCAGCATGAATGTAGGCTTTTGGGCATTCAACACCCAAAAGCCGCCATTCGATCAAGCCAAAGTTCGCCGTGCTTTATCAATGGCTATCAACCGTGACGCCATTTTACAAGCGGTGTATTACAACCATGCCCACACCGCTCACTCACTGCTTCCCCCGACTTCATGGGGATTTAACCCTGCAGTTATGTCCGTGCCTTATGATCCAACGGCGGCCAGAGAGTTATTGGCCGAGGCAGGCTACCCATTTGGATTTAGTATGGATATCTGGGCCATGCCGGTACAGCGCCTCTACAACCCCAATGCCACCCGAATGGCGGAGATGATTCAAGCCGATCTAGCGCAGATAGGGGTACGGGTAAGTATCGTCACTCTGGAATGGAATGCATTTCGACGCCAGCTACGACAAGGTGAGCATGACTCGGTGTTGTTGGGATGGAATGCGGATAATACCGATCCAGATAACTTTTTTCGCCCTCTGCTCAGCTGCAGCGGCATTGATAGCGGCACCAACAGAGCCCATTGGTGCGACCCTGCCTTTGATGCTATTTTGGCACAGGCTTTGTTAACAGACGATCAAAGCATCCGTCGACATTATTACTGGGCAGCTCAGCACTATTTATCAGAACACATCCCTTTATTTCCCATTGCCCACTCGAAACGCTTTCAGGCGCTGAATCACCAGATCAGTGGTGTTAGTATCAACCCTTATGGTGGGATTTCTTTAGCTGATGCCAGGAAAGAGCCATGATCTGGCAGTTTTTAATACGCAGGTTATTTTTATTGCTGTTTGTCTTCTTTGCGCTCACCTGCTTTGCATTCAGCTTGGGGCATTTATTTCCTGGCGACCCATTAACCAACTTCAGCGGTATTAGCCAGCCCAGTGATGAGCTATTGCCTGCCTTAGTGCAGCAATACCAACTTGAGCAAGGCTACCTGCAGCAATACTTTGCGTTTTTATCGCGGATCCTACAAGGCGATTGGGGGCTATCTTTATCGAGTCAACAGCCTATCATCACGGAGTTGACTCAGGTTTTTCCGGCAACTTTAGAGCTAGTCGCTTATGCGCTGCTAATCTCTTTTGTGGTCGGCGTGCCGCTTGGATTGATCGCAGCGATTAAAGCTCAGCATTGGTCAGGTCGTTTTATCTCAGGCGTCGCCATGGTGGGGTATTCAGTGCCTATTTTCTGGTGGGCTTTGCTGATGATCATGCTTTTTAGTATTACACTGGGTTGGCTGCCGACCTCGGGTCGAATTAGTGTTCTGTTTGAGATCCCGGCAAGCACAGGGTTTATGCTGCCAGATATCATGCTCTCAAAACAGCCTTACTGGCAAGCAGCGATGATCGATGCACTGCGCCATTTGTTACTACCGGCCTTGGTTTTGGCTACCTTCCCAACTACCGTGATGATCCGCTTTACTCGTGATGCCATGCTGGGCGTGTGGCAGCAGAGCTATATTAAAACCGCCAGAGCCAAAGGGTTGAGTCGCAGCCAGGTGTTGTACCGACACGGTTTGCGTAACGCCATGATGCCAGTACTGCGCCAGCTAGGCTTGCAATTTAGTACTTTGGTTACATTGGCTATGATCACTGAACTCATTTTTTCTTGGCCAGGGATCGGACTCTGGTTACTCGATAGCATCAATCAACGCAACTATCCAGCCATTCAAGGGGGACTGCTCGTCATCTCAACCTTGGTCATCATGGTTAATATACTGATGGATATACTGCATACCCTGCTAAACCCTCTGGCAAGGAAGCAATTTAATGGTTAAGTTTCACTGGTTGCATAGCAAAGCAGAGCATGGCCCGCTGTATCAACTCTGGTCGGTCTTTCGACAGCAACATGCAGCCGTACTCGGCCTCATTTTATTTTGCTTTTTTGCCCTGACCGCACTACTTGGCCCTTTGATCACACCTTATGATCCATACTTACAGAACCCCGATGCTTTGTTAGTGCCGCCTTCGTGGGATGAGCAGGGACAAGTCCGCTTTTTGCTTGGCACCGACGACTTAGGACGCGATGTACTCTCACGTCTCATTAAGGGGGCAAGCTATACTTTTGGTATCGCCATCATCACAGTGCTAGGCGCCATGATACTGGGCTTATTGCTCGGCGTTTTAGCTGGTATGAGTAAAGGCTTTCGAGCTAGCGCTTTTAATCATATGCTGGATTTAGCGCTAACTATTCCATCGCTGTTACTCGCCATCATTATCGTCGCTATTCTTGGCCCCGGGCTCATCAATACCATTTGGGCGATTATGCTCGCACTGCTGCCACAATTTGTGCACGGCATACGTAACGCCATTCAGCAACAGCTTGAGCAAGATTATGTCATTGCTTATCGGCTCGATGGCGCAAATCAGCTGCAAATATTGCGTAATGTCGTTTTACCTAATATTTGGGAACAACTGACGATTTTGTTTAGTATGGCACTATCGACTGCGATTCTGGATATTGCTGCACTCGGCTTTCTCGGCTTAGGGGCTCAATCACCAGCCGCTGAATGGGGGGTAATGGTAGCCGATGCCTTGGATTTGATTTATTTAGCCCCTTGGAGTATCGCCTTACCCGGTTTGTTGATTTTTGTGGCAGTACTTAGCGTGAACCTGGTGTCCGATGGTTTAAGAGCCGCCATACGTAAAAGGCAGGAAAGCTAATGTTATTGCTGGATATACGTAACCTGACCATTGAGCTGGAAACCAATCATGGTTTAGTCAGAGCAGTTGACCGAGTTAATCTTAACTTGCGAGAAGGTGAGATCAGAGGTTTGGTGGGCGAGTCAGGCTCTGGCAAAAGTCTGATTGCGAAAGCGATTGTGAATGTGTTGAATCAGCGCTGGCGCATCACGGCCGATCGCTTCCATTGGTTTGGGCAGGATCTATTGCAATTGTCCTTCGATCAACAACGCAAAATAATTGGTCGTGATATCGCGATGATCTATCAAGAGCCAAGTAAGTGCCTTGATCCGACCGCATTGATTGCCGAACAATTGCAAGAATCTATCCCAAATGATGTCATCAAAGGTAGCTGGTGGGGCCGAGAGAGTCGCAAAAAGAAAAAGGCGATCGCCCTGCTGCACAAAGTAGGGATTAAAGATCATGTTGCGGTACTGAGCAGTTATCCTTATCAGTTGTCCGAAGGAGTCTGCCAGAAGGTCATGATTGCCATGGCCATAGCAAAAAACCCTAAGTTATTAATCGCCGACGAACCAACGACTGCTCTCGAGAGCAGCACTCAAGCGCAGCTCTTTCGATTAATTACCAGTTTGAATCAGTTGAAAGGGATGTCGGTGCTGTTAATCAGCAATGAGCTCGACAGCATTGCCCGCTACACACATAATTTATCGGTCCTCTATTGTGGCCAATTGGTTGAGTCGGGTAAAACCTCTCAAGTTTTAGCGCAGCCATATCACCCTTATACCGATGCACTGATTAAAAGTGTACCAGAGTTTCAGCCCGACCTACCGGCGAAAAGCATGCTGTATGCGCTGCCTGGTAGCATCCCTACATTGCAGCATCTCCCGGTGGGATGTCGATTAGGGCCGCGCTGTCCGAACGCACGCAAAGAGTGTGTTCATACCCCCAGCTTACAAAGCAAACAGCAGCACTTTTACAGCTGCCATTTCCCACTACAACGGAAGGGATCTTGATGAGCTGCTTGTTAGAAGTCACTGCGCTGTGCAAAACCTATCGCAAACAGCACGGTCTGTTCCGACAGGAAACCATTAAAGCACTTGAGAACATCAGTTTTCAACTGCATGCTGGTAAAACCTTGGCTATTGTTGGTGAAACAGGATCAGGTAAGAGTACCTTAGCCAAAGTTCTGGTTGGCATTGAACAACCGGATCAGGGTGAGATCCGCTTGGCCGGCAAAGTAGTCACCATGACCAATTACCGCAAATACAATCACGTGATCCGCTATCTGTTTCAAGATGCCGAGCGTGCTTTAAACCCAAGCCAGAAAATAGGCGATATGCTAACGGATGTACTGCGCTTTAGTACTGTACTGGATAACTTGCAGCGCCAGCAAAAAGTATTGGAAAGCTTGCAACAAGTGGGTTTAATGGATGAACACATCGATTTTTACCCACACATGTTTTCAGCAGGCCAACAGCAACGTATTGCTTTAGCCAGAGCATTAATTCTGGATCCAAAGTTACTGATTTTAGATGAAGCCCTGACGGTGCTGGATCCAACCTTACGTGCTCAAATTGTCAATTTATTGCTGGAGTTACAACAACAAAAAGGCCTCGCCTATCTGCTGATCAGCAAAAATCTACGGTTAGTTCGGCACATCAGTGATCATTGCATCGTGATGCAACATGGGCAAGTGGTTGAATCAGGACCAACAGAACAGCTCTTAACACAACCACAGCACGCTCATACTCGTAAATTGATGGGTATGAGCTAGGATGCTATTGCCATAAAAAAACCCTGAGAACGAAGCTCAGGGTTTTTAAGCCAGTAAAGGATCAGAAGCCAGGTTCTGATGACTCCAGGCGTTGCCGAACAATTTTTGCATCGGCTTTTAGTGCTGCCACCATGGCTTCATAAACTTGTTGCGCCTGCTGATTAGCCAAACGCTCCAGATCGTCTGCAGAAGGGGTATCCACTGCACTACTATCATGCACAGCGGTTACTGCCACCAATGCCATATCACCACTAGCCAGCTGAGCCAGATCTACGCTGACCGGTTGTTCATCGGTCGGACGCGCTAATGCAAACGCACTGGCACGAACTTCTGCATCCAAGCTTCCACCAAAACGAGATGTTGATGGTGCCTGAGTGAGCTCCAGACCAGCTGAAGCCATCAACGCCATGAGGTCTCCCTCTTGCTGGTAGGTTTCGAGTAATGCTTCAGCACGCTGACGAGCAAGTTCAGAGCTCTTACGCTGACGTAGCTCAGCAACGACTTGTTCGCGTACTTCATCTAACGGTAAAGTGCGAGCTGGCTGGTGTTCAGTAACCCGTGCTACTACCATGTGTTGAGGCCCAACCTCTATCAAATCACTATTCAAGCCATCAGCAATAAAATTCAGATTAAACAAGGTTTGCAACAGTTGTGGATGACTAAATGGTGCCGGAGCCTGCATCCGCGAAAACAAAGCTTGCTGCTGCAATGGTAATTGCGTTACATCTGCTGCTTCAACCAGGTTATCCGGCACTTCAAAGCTAACTTCGGCAAGCTGTTGCTGTATTTCAAAAAAGCGATCATAAGCGCGTTCCTGCTGAACAGTCTGGATGATTTCGTCTTTGACCTCAGCAAAATCTTTTAGAGTCGCAGCTTCATACTGATGTAATTTCAGAATATGGTAACCAAAGCTGGTTTGTATCACTGCACTCAACTCACCCTCTTCAGACAAAGCAAAAGCCGCATCTTCGAATGCAGCTTCCATATCACCACGATTCAGCCAAGGCAATACACCACCTTCAGCTGCTGAAAAAGCATCATCGGATTGCTGTGCTGCTACTTCAGCAAAATCAGCTCCAGCTTGAAGCTCGGCTAAGGTCGCCTCTGCTTTAGCCGCAATATCCGCATCGTCTTGCATGGTTTCAAATAAAATATGTGCGACCTGACGGCGAGCTTCCGTACCGTACAACGTTTGGTTGGCTTCGTAAAATGCCAGTGCATCTTGTTCAGTTATCTGAATGTCAGCAGCAATACTCTCGACCGATAATTCAATGTACTCAACAGCAATTTTCTCTTCCGCCTCATATTGACTCAGTCGATCATAGTAAAATTCTTCGATCATGCTCTCATCGAGCTCAACTTGATCAATGAAATCAGCAGCGGCAAATTTAACAAACTGTATATCCCGGCTCTGCTGTTGCAGCTTTTGTAAGCGCTGCATCTCTGCCGGAATAGAGAACTCAGACAGAATCAATCCCTGGATTAATTGCTGGCGGGCCATTTGCTCACGCAACATGTCACGAAACTCAGCCGTCTGCAGACCTGCCTGTCGTAGTAATGCCAAATAGCGATCATTGTTGAACTGCCCTGCCACCTGAAACTCAGGCATGGAACGGATCAAATCCCGTACTGCATCATCGCTTATCCGCAAGCCTAACTCAGCTGCATATTGCTTTTGCAGGGTTTCATCGATCAAACGCTCCAGAACGTCTGCCCGAAAACCAGCCATATAACTAGCATCGGATGCCAGCATTTCGAACATATCGCCAAACTGTTGCTCCATTCGAGCCCGTTCGTTTTGATACGCTTGCTCTAGGGCTGCTCGAGTCACACCTTCACCGTTCACTTCAGCGGCAGGGGTTTCCTGGCTAGAACCAAGATAACCGCCCACTCCGGCGAGGGCGAATGTCAGGATCACTAAACCCAGAATGATTTTGGCCGTTAATCCTTGCGAACCTTCTCTGATTTTCTCTAACATTGCCAGTTTATCTCTGTATTCAACTCAATTGTTGACTTAAAAAAAAAGCGCATCTTAACAGATGCGCCTTTCTGATTGAAGCCTTGGCTGACTGGCAGGGAACTAAAAATTTCTATTCCTAGGAACTTTGGCTAATTTAGCCATAAGAACCATCCACCTGCATGAGCCTGACTAATTTACCCGGCGCGCCGAGCAAACCAATACTTAGTTTACAGCGTCTTTTAACGCTTTACCTGGCTTGAACGAAGGAATTTTAGCAGAAGCGATCTGGATGGTGGCACCAGTTTGTGGGTTGCGGCCAGTACGGGCAGCACGATCACGAACAGAATAGGTACCAAAACCAACCAATGCTACAGAGTCACCTTCTTTCAGAGCTTCGGTTACAGCGTTAATGAACGCGTCCAATGAACGACCTGCGTCGGCTTTTGAAATATCTGCACCAGCAGCAATTTTGTCGATAAGTTGAGACTTGTTCACAATATCATCCCCTTCAATTGTTATTGTTTTCAACAACTATACGTATATATGTTGTAATTACGCGCTCTTGTTATATCAAGCATTTAGAGCGCTTGCAAGCAGAAGAGAGCTTAATACAACTATTTTTCCACTTTGAGCCTAGCCCTTATTGGGTAAGGGCTAGAGAACTTTGGTTAACTTAGCACAGCCATGGAGAATGAAAAGCCCCTAATGCGCATTTTTTTCAATTTTTGCACTTTTTGCTGCTTTTTTTGGCAAAATTTCCGGTTGGAATCTGCTTACTGGCTCCTGCAAAGCAAGTTCCAGCACATCATCAATCCATTTTACCGGCTTAATCTCCAGGTCTGCTTTCACATTGTCTGGAATTTCTTTCAGATCACGCAAGTTATCGTGCGGGATCAAGACTCGTTTAATCCCACCGCGATGAGCAGCAAGTAGCTTTTCTTTTAAGCCGCCAATAGGCAATACTTCACCACGCAAGGTAATTTCACCTGTCATGGCGACATCAGCCCGCACCGGATTACCCGTTAAACTGGAGACCAGGGCCGTGACCATGCCAATCCCTGCACTTGGCCCGTCTTTCGGCGTCGCACCTTCCGGTACATGCACATGGATATCACGCGTCTCATAAAAGTCATCATTGATGCGTAAAATCTCAGCACGGCTGCGAACAACCGTCATTGCAGCCTGAATTGACTCTTTCATCACATCACCCAAAGAGCCGGTGTAGGTCAACTTACCTTTGCCAACTACTGCAGCCGCCTCAATGGTCAGCAAATCACCACCGACTTCAGTCCATGCTAAGCCGGTGACTTGACCGATACGATTGCTGTCATCCGCTTTACCATAATCAAAACGTTGAACCCCAAGGAAGGTTTCTAAGTTTTTCTGATTAATCACCACTTTTTTGGTGTCTTTATGCAATAAAATTTCTTTTACTGCTTTACGGCATAGTTTAGAGATTTCCCGCTCCAGACTACGAACTCCGGCTTCACGAGTGTAGTAACGAATAATGCCGACAATAGCTTCATCCGTGATATCAATTTCTTCTGGCTTTAAACCATTGCGACTGACTTGCTTCGAGATCAAATGTTGCTTAGCAATATTGAGCTTTTCATCCTCGGTGTAGCCCGACAAGCGGATCACTTCCATTCTATCCAACAAGGGTGCTGGAATATTTAAGCTATTTGATGTCGCCACAAACATCACGTCCGATAAATCGTAATCAACTTCTAAATAATGATCACTGAAGCTGGTGTTCTGCTCTGGATCCAACACCTCAAGCAAGGCGGAGGATGGATCACCACGAAAATCAGACGCCATCTTATCAATTTCATCTAATAAGAACAGCGGGTTACGCACGCCTACCTTAGACATTTTTTGGATAATCTTACCCGGCATAGAGCCAATGTAAGTTCGGCGATGACCACGAATTTCGGCTTCATCACGAACACCGCCCAAAGCCATACGCATGTACTTACGGCCGGTAGCTTTGGCAATAGACTGACCCAATGAGGTTTTACCCACCCCAGGCGGGCCAACCAGACACAAGATAGGCCCTTTTAATTTATTCACCCGCTGCTGCACGGCGAGGTATTCAATAATGCGTTCTTTGACTTTCTCCAGACCATAATGGTCAGCATTTAAGATGTTTTCCGCCGCTGCTAAATCTTTCTTCACCTTGCTACGGCTTTTCCACGGTACATTGGTTAACCACTCAATGTAGCTTCGCACCACGGTAGCTTCCGCTGACATAGGTGACATCATTTTCAGCTTCTGCAATTCTGCTTTCGCTTTATCAGCTGCTTCAACAGGCATTTTTGCCTGCTCAATTTTTTTGCTTAAAGCTTCAAACTCATCCGGCGTATCTTCCAGCTCACCAAGTTCTTTCTGAATGGCTTTCATTTGCTCATTCAGATAGTACTCGCGCTGGCTTTTTTCCATTTGCTTTTTCACCCGGCTGCGAATACGACGCTCAACCTGCAAGATGTCAATTTCGTTTTCCATCATCGCCATCAGGTATTCCAGCCGCTCGGTCACATCGGTGATTTCAAGCACTTTTTGCTTGTCTTCAACTTTCAGTGGCATATGAGCAGCCATGGTGTCAGCCAATCGAGCCGCATCATCAATACCCGTTAGCGCGGTCAGTACCTCAGGTGGTATTTTTTTATTCAGTTTAATGTAGCCTTCAAACTGATTAATGGCAGAGCGTAAAAATACTTCCTGCTCACGGCTATCCACTTCCACCGATTCAATCATATCAACATCGGCGGCAAAGCTATCTTCCGTTTCCGTAAACTGATGCAAGCGGCCACGCTGACTGCCTTCAACCAGCACTTTGACGGTACCATCCGGTAATTTTAACAGCTGCAGGATAGTAGCCACGGTGCCAATGCTGTATAAGTCGTCCGCTTTTGGATCATCCAGCGCCGCATCTTTTTGTGCCACCAGAAAAATTTGCTTGTCGTTGTCCATCGCGGCATCCAGGCATTTTATGGATTTAGCACGGCCGACAAACAATGGGATCACCATATGCGGATAAACCACCACATCGCGCAGGGCCAATACCGGCATATGACGACGTTCAATGTGTTCTTCTGTCATTGATTCTCTCTCGAATTAAGTGCATGTAGATGCAAACGGATATTAGATGATATGGGGCCGGTTGTCGGAACTTCAATTGCCAGAGACTGCTTTTATTTTTAACTGATGGTAAAAATAAATCGGGCAGCCTGAATGCTGCCCGAGCTAAACCATAGCTTATAACCATGGTGTAGACTATCTAGTGCGATTCAGCCACTGCTGGATCTTTATGTTCGTAAATAAGGATTGGATCAGATTCACCACGAATAACGGTATCATCAATCACCACTTTACTGACATCATCCATCGACGGTAAGTCGTACATAGTATCCAATAATACCCCTTCGACAATGGAACGCAGACCACGAGCGCCGGTTTTCCGCTCCATCGCTTTATTGGCAATGGCTTTCAGAGCATCGTCCCGGAACTCCAGCTCTACCCCTTCCATTTCAAATAAGGAGCCAAACTGTTTCACCAGAGCATTTTTAGGCAAGCTTAATATCTGCACCAATGCGTCCAGATCCAACTCAGTCAACGTAGCCACGACCGGCAAACGACCGATGAACTCCGGGATCAAGCCGTATTTCACCAAATCCTCCGGTTCAACGTCCTTAAAGGACTCCGTAATGCTGCGGGTACTTTCTTTACTTTTCACTTCCGCACCAAAACCAATGCCTGAGCCCTTGGCTGAACGCTGTTCAATCACCTTATCGAGGCCAGCAAAAGCACCACCACAGATAAACAGGATCTTCGACGTATCAACCTGCAGGAACTCCTGCTGCGGATGCTTACGACCGCCTTGTGGCGGAACCGATGCAATGGTCCCTTCTATCAGCTTTAACAATGCCTGCTGCACGCCCTCCCCCGACACATCACGTGTGATGGATGGGTTATCAGATTTGCGCGAAATCTTGTCGATTTCGTCGATATAGACAATGCCACGTTGTGCCTTTTCGACATCGTAATCGCATTTTTGCAGCAGCTTCTGGATGATGTTTTCTACGTCTTCACCCACGTAGCCAGCTTCCGTTAAAGTGGTGGCATCGGCCATGGTAAAAGGCACATCCAGCAAGCGGGCCAAGGTTTCTGCCAGTAGAGTTTTACCGCTACCGGTTGGGCCAATCAGCAAAATATTACTTTTGCTAAGTTCAACCTCTTGCTTGCTGTTAGCACTGCGTAATCGCTTGTAATGGTTATACACAGCAACAGCTAATACCTTTTTGGCATGATCCTGACCAATGACATAATCATCTAAATTGGTGCGAATTTCATGGGGCGTAGGCAGCTTATCTGCTTCACGCTTGGGTGAAATGTCTTTGATTTCTTCCCGGATAATATCATTGCACAAATCCACGCATTCATCGCAGATATAGACCTGCGGGCCAGCGATCAGCTTGCGCACTTCATGTTGTGATTTGCCACAAAATGAGCAGTACAACAATTTACCGCCTTTGTCACCGTCAGTACGGTTATCAGACATGTAACTTCCTCTTCCACCTCGTGCTCAACAACATATTGAACACCTTGCTTCTTAATACAATAGCAAATAAACGCTATTATTTCGCGTCTCTTCGCGTCAAAATTGAATCCACCAACCCGTAATCCAAAGCAGTTTGTGCGGTTAAAAAGTTATCCCGCTCGGTATCATGGCAGATTTTTTCATACGTTTGGCCGGTATGTTCAGCCATTAATCGATTTAACTTCTCTTTTATACTGAGGATCTCACGGGCATGGATCTCTATATCGGTGGCTTGGCCTTGGAAACCACCTAAAGGCTGGTGGATCATGACCCGGGCATTAGGCAAACAAAACCGTTTGCCTTTGGCGCCACCAGATAACAGGAAAGCCCCCATACTGGCCGCTTGCCCCATGCATACAGTGGCAATATCAGGCTTGATGTACTGCATGGTATCATAAATAGACATGCCTGCAGTGACAGAACCACCAGGCGAATTGATGTAGATATAAATATCTTTTTCTGGATTCTCAGACTCAAGGAATAACAGTTGAGCGCAGATCAGGTTTGCCATGTAATCTTCAACCGGCCCGGTTAAAAAGATCACGCGTTCTTTCAGTAAACGGGAATAAATATCAAATGAGCGCTCGCCCTTGGCGGTCTGCTCGATGACAATGGGGACTAAAGCGTTGATCAAATCCTGATGCTGAGTGCTCTGTAACGACATAGATAGTATCCTAACGACTGGCGGTAGTCCGCCTGAAAATAAAATGGCCCGAACAAAATGTCCGAGCCATTAAAACTGCCTTACCCACAGAAGTCAATGCTAAGTGGCCATCCGAAACAAGGTTTCAGAATGGAAATTAATTGGCCGCCTGCTGAGGGTTCATGATGTCATCGAACTTAGCGGCTTCTTCAGTTACCGTCGCTTTACTCAAGACAAACTCAATGGCTTGATCTTCTAACGCTACATTGCGCATGCTTTGCAACATCTCTTGATTGCTGTTGTAGTACTGCACTACTTCTTGTGGATCTTCATAGGCAGAAGCCACATCTTCAATCAGCTCTTGGACACGCTTTTCATCCACTTTCAGCTCGTTTACTTTGATGATTTCACCCAGCAACAAACCGACTTTTACGCGATCTTTAGCCTGCTCTTCAAACAAAGAAGCCGGTAATTCAGGAAGCTGAGATGGATCCATGTTCTTGCCAAAACGCTGCATCGCTTGCTTACGCAAAACCTCAACTTCGCCAGCTACCAGTGAAGAAGGCACGTCAACTTCGTTATTCGCCAGCAGGCCTTTAATAACCTGCTCTTTTACTTTGCCACGAACCGTTTGCTTCAGCTCACGTTCCATGTTTTTGCGTACTTCAACTTTCAGTGCATCAACCGTTGCTTCAGCTAAACCGAACAGTGCTGCAAACTCGTCATTCAGTTCAGGCAGCACTTGTTTTTCAACCAGTTTAACGGTAACGGCAAAGCTAGCCGCTTTACCTTTCAGGTTTTCTGCATGGTAATCATCTGGGAAAGTAACATCAAGCGTCGTCTCTTCACCGGCTTTTTTGCCAATCAGGCCATCTTCAAAGCCAGGGATCATTTTACCCTGGCCCAGTTCCAGCGCGAAATCGGTCGCTTTACCACCTTCAAACTCTTCACCATCGATACTACCCACAAAATCCATGGTAATACGGTCTTTCTTAGCCGCCTTGCCTTTCTTCTCAGCCCAGCTCGCGTGTTGCTTACGCAGCGTATCCAGCATTTTATCCAGATCTTTATCGCTGATTTCAACGACCGGCTTGCTAATTTCTACTTTATCCAGCGCCTGAACTTCGACCTCAGGGTACACTTCGAAGGTCGCCGCAAACTGCAGGTCTTTACCATCCTCTAGTGCCTCAGGAGCAAAAGACGGTGAGCCCGCTGGGGTTAGCTTTTCTGCAACAATAGCTTCGTAGAAGTGACGCTGCATTTGCTCAGAAGCGACCTCCTGCAACACAGCTTGACCATAACGTTTTTGAATAATCGAAATAGGTGCTTTGCCTGGACGAAAACCATCAATACGCTGACGCCTGGCCAGATCACGCAAACGGTTTTTAACTTCAGACTGAATGGCCTCGGCCGGTACTGTAATGGTTAAGCGGCGCTCTAACCCTTGGGTGGTTTCCACAGAAACTTGCATCTTGTTACCTCAAAATCAAATTCAGGCGCTTAAAGAACGCCGAAATAATCGAGCCTGATTCTCGCCAGAGCCGCAGCTCAACAGACTTGTAGTTAAATAGGACGCGGCATTATAGCGGGCGAAAATCTCCACGTCGAGCCCCTAGCATGAGTTTCATTCACGGAACCCTATTCATGTGCATAATGCCTTGAAAAAGAAAGCCACCCGAAGGTGGCTTTACAACGAAATAAAGTTTTTGACTACTTAACGCGTCTGGCCCTGGCCAGTGACGACAAAGCGCTCGGTGGTCAGGGCTTCTAAGCCCATCGGGCCGTATGCGTGCAGTTTGCTAGTTGAGATGCCAATTTCAGCACCTAAGCCCAACTCACCGCCGTCTGAGAAGCGTGACGAAGCGTTGTGCATGACCACAGCCGCATCCACCTGATTGATAAAGGTATCGGCGCTGGCTTGATCCTGCGTACAGATCACCTCAGTGTGGTAGCTACCAAACTGATCAATATGCGCCATAGCAGCGTCTAAATCATCCACCACCCGAATGGCAATCTCAGGCGCCAGATATTCCTGGCCAAAATCCTGCTCAGCAATCGGCTCAGCACCTTCAAAATAGCTGATACTACGATCACAGGCATGCACTTTCACCTGATGTTTGGCAAAAGCGGCTGCAACCATCGGCAGGAAATCAGCAGCCTGATGTTTGTTGACCAATAAGCCCTCTAAAGCATTACATACACCGGGGCGCTGTACTTTACCATTCACCAGTAACTCTAAGGCCATATTGAGATCAGCACTTTGATCAATGTATAAATGACAAACGCCTTTAAAGTGCTGGATCACGGGTACCCGGCTATGCTCGGTGACAAAGCGGATAAGCCCTTCGCCGCCACGAGGGATCACCAAGTCAATGAATTGATCTTGCTGAATTAAATCAAGCATTAACTGACGATCTGGATCGGGCACAATGGTGACCACATCTTCCGGTAAATTATGCTCAGCCAAGGCCTGATGCATGGCTTTAGCAATCGCCATACTGGTTTGAATGGCCTCACGACCACAACGCAAGATAACAGCATTACCGGATTTAAAGCACAAGGCGCCAGCATCGGCCGTGACATTGGGCCGGGCTTCATAAATCATGCAAATCACACCTAATGGAATGCGGCGTTTTTCAATGCGAATGCCATTAGGACGCTCTTCAATAAAGCGTTTGCTGCCAACCGGATCTGGTAAATGAATAATTTGTTCGATGGCAGCAGCCATGGCTTCGATCCGCTCAGGATTTAATGTTAAACGATCCAGCATCGCCGGGCTGGTATCATTCGTTTTCGCGATGTCCAGTTCAGCAGCATTGGCGGTTAAAATAGCAGGGGTTGCTGAGCGAATGGCGTTGGCCATGCTTTGCAACACATAATTCTTTTGTTCTGTCGACAAATGGGCGACAGCTTTGGCTGCTTTGGCAGCCTGAGCGGCTAATTGCGCCGCGCTAAGGGTACTCATAATCTCTCCAATAAAGTCATTTCATCACGGTGAATTACTTCGTAAGCGTTACCAGGCGCACTGTCGCCCAAGCTTTCTACGATCTCACTCGTTTGCTGGCCTTTGATGGTAAACAGTTCACGGGCACTATAGCGGCTGACGCCTTTGGCGATGGATACTTTGCCCAGACCACAGCGGACAATAACAGCATCGCCCGGCTCAAACTCACCGCGAACATCTACAATACCACTACACAGTAGTGAAGCGCCTTGATTGCGTAATGCTTTGACACAGCCATCATCAACCCATATTTCACCTTTGGCCCGCAGGGTGTGACGAACCCAGTGTTTTTTGCCTGACATGGGGTCTTTGTGACCATATAAAATGGTACCTGGGTTATACCCCTCTAATAGCCGGGTAAAAGTATCCTGTTGGTGACCATCCACAATCAGGGTATCTACACCATGAGCTGTGGCTTTTTCAGCCGCCTGTATTTTGGTACGCATACCACCGGTACCGACACTCGAACTGGATCCACCGGCCAGTTTATAAATGCTCTCATCAATGGTCCGCACTTCCGGAATCAGCTTAGCTGATGGATCTTTATTAGGATCCGCTGTAAACAGCCCGGTAATATCCGAACAAATGATCAGAGCATCTGCGTCAGCAACCGTCGCTACCATAGCGGCCAGGTTGTCATTGTCACCTACTTTAATTTCTTCCGTTGCGATGGTGTCGTTCTCATTCACAATGGGTAAAATCTGATGATCAAGCAAACGTCTTAAGGTATTGCGCACATTGACATGACGAACCCGATCACTCAAGTCGCCATGAGTCAGCAAGACCTGAGCACACGGGAAGTCGAAACAATTTGACCAGAAATTCATCATTTGATTTTGGCCAACCGCTGCCATCGCCCGTTTTAAGGCAATCGGTACACGATGATGGTTAAAATTGAAATGATGTCGACCTGCAGCTACGCTGCCAGAAGAAACAAGAATAACTTCAATGCCTTGCTCACGGCATTTACGAATATAATCAGCGATAGGACCAAGGTATTTTTCACTACAACCAGCTTGGTGGTCTGGCGCAATTAAAGCGCTACCTACTTTTAGCACTATGCGACGCCAGGATGGGTTCAACATATCTCCTCCGTTCTTTAAACCGAGGGCATGATAGCAAAAATTGTAACTTAGCTCCAGTGGCTGACAGAAAATGAACAGCTTATAGACAAAATAACAAGAAAAAATATCCATAATAAACAGATATTTATTCAGGCAAATAAATTAACTGGTTAATTTTTAAGCGGAATGACTTGACAATACGCATAATAATTCTGTAATAAAATTACAGAATTAAATACTTTAGCCAACATCCTGTTAGAGGAGTAGCAAGGCTCGCTGCTCAGGTATTGCCATCGATAGCACCAATGGCTGATTGGATGCTTGCTGCTGCACAAAATCTTGTTTTGAATCTATGCCCTGCCAATTTAAGCGGATCAACGTTTGCGCTACTGCGCCACCCAGCCCTGAACCCGGCCCGAGCAAAATAACATGATCGGGTGCAAACTCTTTCATAGCCACCTCCAGCGCCAGCGAAAAATCAAAATGCCCTTGCACTTGTCTATCTAAGGTATAGCGCTGCAATGCCTCAGCAGTCGTTGAAAATGGCTGCCAGATATGACCGCAGCCATCGATCAGTGGTTGCTGAGGTCGGTTGAATGCTTGCGAAGGTATATCGAGCAATGCTTGCTGAGCGGCCTCTTGCATCAACGGTGAATGAAAACCAGCATGACCAGGTAGTATCATCGGGAAGCGATCATCTACTTTCGGCAATTGCTGAACCGCAGCATGTACGGCGGCTTCGGTTCCAGCCAGCACAGCATAACCACCAAATTGAATGGACGGGAATAGTTCTCCCGGATACTTTGCTAACACCGCCCTAACCGCTTGTTGTTTGGCTGCATCTGGCTGCCATTCTGCATTAACTACCGGGTAGATACACTGAGCTCCTGCTGCGTTTGCAGTTAGCCGAGCCATATGACTGACGTGCTGCATGGCGGCTTTAGGTTGCCAACTGCCAGCACAACATAACGCCGTATACCAACCCATCGAGTTACCTGTGATCGCCACAATATCGTACTTTTCGACATCAATGCTCTGATAATCCAGTACTCCGGCCGCAAAGATCAACCCTGCCGCGTTTTCAGCCTGCTGATGCACACGACTGGAATAGTGTGGCTGCTGATCCAGTTCGCTGACCTTAGCAAGCCCAAGCGCTGTGCGTGCTTGATCAAACTGCTGTAAAGTCGCCGCTTTATCATTATGCAGCCGTTGGATGCTGCCAAGTTCTGATTTATTGTAAGTGCCCCGCCCAGGACAGACCAGCACAGCCGTTTTTTTCATGCCTGTTGCTCCTGTGGCTGACGGTTTAGCATGCTCAGTACCTGTTGTTTGATCTGCTCAGCTGACGGCAACACCTGATAGGCTGCGGCTCCCAGCGGAATAAAACTATCTTCTGCTGTGATCCGCTCTACCTGGAAGGTATTGGGTTTGGTTTCATGCAGTAAGGTAAACAGCTCTTCACTGACGGAGCCTCGGCGGCGGCACTCATCGACAATCAGCACTTTTTGACATGAGCCTATCGCAGTTATAATAGCGTCGATATGCAAAGGGATCAGGCAGCGTAAATCAATCAAGCGGATCTGAACCCCTTGCTGACGTAACTCAGCTTCAGCCTGACACGACAAATAATAGCCATTGGCATAACTGATAATGCATAGCTCATCACTGTCACCATAGACAGCAGGCTCGCCCAAAGCCGGCACACTGCAGTCTGGCGTCGGGTAGTCCCGCAGCCAGCCGCCATCACCAGCAGTCAGCAAATCCCGTGTCATATACAAAGCAATAGGCTCTAAAAAAATCACCAGTCGCTTTTGCTGATGCGCTAGCTGCACGGCCTGACGCAGTAACAAAGCCGCATCCTCACCGTGCGAAGGACATAACAAAATAAGTCCCGGAATATCTCGAAACACGGCAAAAGAATTGTCATTATGAAAGTGGCCACCGAAGCCTTTTTGATAGGCTAACCCTGCAATGCGGATCACCATGCCATTGTGATACTGGCCGTTGGAGAAAAATGGCAAGGTAGCGGCTTCTCCACGGATCTGATCTTCCGCATTGTGTACATAGGCCAAAAACTGGATTTCCGGCATGGCAATAAACCCCTGCTGCGCCAAGCCAATCGCCAAACCAAGAATACTTTGCTCATCCAGCAAGGTATTGATCACGCGATTGTAACCAAAGGCATGCACCAGATGCTGGCTGACATTATAGACCCCACCCTTTTTCGCCACATCTTCACCGCACATCACGATGTGGCGGTATTGCGCCATCAGATCATGCAAAGTCCAGTTCAGAAGTTTCGCCAGATGCTGGGGTTTATTCAGGTTGTGTTTGTCGAATGAGAACAGCTCTGTACGCTCCCCCTCACTCAGCAAAGCTGGAGCAGGGCTTACCGGTCGTACCGGCGCAATCGAGGCCATCACGGCGGCTGCTGAGGTTAATTTCGGCCGGCTTGCCGCCACATCGGCGATCCGCTCTATCTGGCTGTCGAGTTGCTCCAACCAATCGGCTAGCTGATACGCTGACATCAAGCCCTGTTGCAGCACCTGAGCGGTGATAAAGGCCAACGGATCCAGTGCAAGTTCATCGGCAATACGCTCTTTTTTACGATAGGCCACTTCCGCATCCGAACCGGCATGGCCAAACAAACGCACTGTCGCCAAATGCAATACCGCAGGCTTACGCTTACGCCGCACATAGTTGGCAGCCTCACAGGCCACCCGATAACAACCAGCGATATCACGGCTATCAGCGACAAAGTATTTTAGTTCAGGGCGTTGCGTTAAGCTTTGTTGCACCCAGCCCACCGGTGTTGGGGTAGAGATACCGAGGCCATTATCTTCACAAACAAACAGCATCGGCAAAGGCACCTGCTGAAATGCCGTCCAGCTTGCCGCATTCAAAGCCCCCTGCGCAGTGGAGTGATTGAGCGAGGCATCACCAAAGCTACAATAGGCAATGCTATCGGCTGGCCACTGCCCCTCAAAATGCAAACGCTGACTAAGCGCGATGGCAAAAGCAGTGCCGACGGCTTTAGGTAAATGCGAGGCAATGGTACTGGTTTGTGGCGGTACGTTTAGCGCCAGACTGCCGAGCACCTTATGACGACCACCTGAGATCGGGTCATCTGATGACGCCGCAAAGGACAATAGCATATCGTGCAAAGGCGTTTGCCCCGGCACTTGCTTGCTTCGTTGCAGAAAAAAGGCGCCACTTCGATAATGTAAAAAAGCAGGATCAGTTGGGCGTAAAGCTGCCGCAACAGCAGCATTGGCTTCATGACCACTGCTGCCAATGGTATAAAAGCTTTGGCCTTTGGCTTGCATCAAACGCGAGCGTAAATCCAATAAACGGCTCTGCCACTGCGTTTCAAACAAGTCAAACAACTGCGCAGCGGTTAAACCATCCAGCCCGGTTGCCGTCTCTGGTAATTGTCCGTCTCTGATCTGCTGCAGAAAACCGATGAACCAAGGGTGTTGTTGAACAGCCATGCGTACTCCTGCCAAAATCAGCCCGAAGCAATCCGTCAGATAGCTCCAAGCGGTATCAGCTGATTAACTAAAGGCTTGTAAACCAGTCTGAGCCCGCCCAAGGATCAAGGCATGAACATCATGAGTGCCTTCGTAAGTATTGACCGCTTCTAAATTCATCACATGCCGGATAACATGATATTCGTCAGCTATCCCATTACCACCATGCATATCACGAGCGATGCGGGCAATCTCCAGTGCCTTGCCACAAGAGTTGCGCTTAATCAGCGAAATGGTCTCTGGCGCCAGCACACCAGCATCCATCATTCGACCAGCTTGCAGACAACCCAGCAAACCAAGGCTGATGTCGGTTTGCATATCAGCTAGTTTTTTCTGTACCAATTGAGTTGCAGCCAGTGGTCGATTAAATTGGATGCGGTCCAGCGTGTATTGGCGGGCGGCATGCCAGCAAAACTCAGCAGCTCCCAATGCACCCCAGCCGATGCCGTAGCGAGCTTTGTTCAAACAACCAAAAGGCCCTTTTAACCCACTGACATTGGGTAATAATGCATCTTCAGGCACTTCAACCTGATCCATCACAATCTCGCCTGTAATCGAAGCGCGCAGTGAAAACTTGCCTTCAATTTTTGGTGCCGTCAGCCCCTTCATGCCTTTATCCAGCACAAAGCCTCGGATCTCGCCTTCGAGCTTGGCCCAGACCACGAATACATCCGCGATGGGCGAATTGGTGATCCACATCTTGCTACCATTCAGCACATAACCACCGGCGACTTTTTTCGCGGTAGTACGCATGCTGGCAGGATCAGAGCCGGCATCCGGCTCAGTTAAACCAAAACAACCCACCCACTCACCGGTGGCCAGTTTCGGCAGGTATTTCTGGCGTTGTGCTTCGGTACCGTAGGCATGAATAGGATGCATCACCAACGAGGACTGCACACTCATGGCACTGCGATAACCACTGTCAACCCGCTCAACTTCGCGCGCAACCAAACCATAGCAAACATGATTAACACCAGCGCAGCCATATTCCTCGGGCAATGTCGCGCCAAGCAGACCTAACTCTCCCAGTTCACTCATGATCTGGCGATCAAAATGCTCATGACGATTGGCCTGTAAAATACGTGGCATCAATTGATCCTGACAATATTGATGCGCGCTGTCGCGGATCATCCGCTCCTCTTCTGTCAGCATATCCGATAGATTGAATGGGTCTTGCCAGTTAAAAACGGGTTTACTCATGGCGCGGTTATCCTCAGGGTGAACAAACATAACTTACTCTATAGCCAGATTAGCCAGCCTTAGTGTAAAGTTAAAATATATTAATCCTGTAGCAGGTATAGATTTAAACTATGGATATACGCCATTTGAAGTACTTTGTTGCGGTGTATGAACAAGGCAGTGTTAGCGCAGCATCTCGTCAGTGCTTTATTGCTCAGCCATCGCTGTCAGCTGCTATCCGCCAATTGGAACAGCAACTGGATGTCACGCTGTTTAAACGTCTGCCTAAAGGAGTCACCCCAACCGAGGATGGTGAGCGGCTGTATGGACATGCCTGTCGCTTACTCAGTCAGTTTCAGGCATTGCAGCGCTCTTTTACCGAGCCAGTGGATAAAATTCGCTTTCGTTTAGGGCTGGTGCGGGCACTTGGAGTCGAACGAATGAGTGATCTGTTACGTCAGTTCAGTGTGCAGCTGCCGGGACTTGAATTGCAATTGGTGGAGCCGGATGACAGCTGCGACGCCCGCATCATTACCGAAGAGTTACTGAAAAGTGGTGAACAGTTTCAGCCCATGTACCACGATCAATTTCAACTGGCACTGCCAGCAGGATACCCACTGGCATTAAAACCAATGATTGAATTGCAGGACTTTCACCAATTGGCCTTGATTAAGCGCACCCCCTGTGAGGCCTGGCAGCGGCTGTATCCGGCGTTGGTTCGTCAAGGCATTGAGCCGGATATCCGGGCCGACATTCAGACCATCGAGTACGCATTGGGTTTGGTATCCGCAGGCGTTGCCTGCGCTTTGGTACCGGATTTTGAGCAATTGCGCCAGCGACAGGATGTATTGCTGCGGCCGATTAATATGACGGGGTTAACACGTAGGATTGGGCTGGCGTACCACCCGGTAAAAACCAGTGGTGTAGCGCTGGAGACCTTGCTGCGTTTGTGTCAGAAACTGGCTGCATAAGGTTAAGGCCTGGATGGATGGATGGACTTTTTCCGGAAACCTGACACGCCCGGACGGCGTGTCAAGAGCGCCCACGGATGGGTTCACAGCGTGTTCCGGAAAAAGATCCGCAATCCAGCGCCGTGCTACAAAGCACAAAACTAAGAATTACTATTCAAAAAATTAGTAGGGAGAAATGGTCGGTGATGCAGGATTTGAACCTGCGACCCCTTGGACCCAAACCAAGTGCGCTACCAAGCTGCGCCAATCACCGACATTTTGGAAAGTTGGGGTGGATGATGGGGCTCGAACCCACGACAACCGGAATCACAATCCGGGGCTCTACCAACTGAGCTACAACCACCACAATAAAACCTGTTACCTGCACCTGAATGGCGCGCCCGATAGGATTCGAACCTATGACCCACGGCTTAGAAGGCCGTTGCTCTATCCAACTGAGCTACGGGCGCACATGTCAAACGCCTACACGGGTAGAAATAAATGGTCGGTGATGCAGGATTTGAACCTGCGACCCCTTGGACCCAAACCAAGTGCGCTACCAAGCTGCGCCAATCACCGACACTGTGCTGCATCGCTGCAACGGGGCGGAATATTAACGCTAAGGTCGGGTATCGTCAAACCTTTTTTTCAATCCCCTTCTTGATTGCTGCTTATTTATACCAAGTCTATCCTCACAACTTGCCGAGCCTGTGAAAGCTCAGATTATTTTGGCTACTAACGTTGGATCTGCAACTAGCCTTAAGCCGCTGGCTATGAGAAAATATTGCCATTCGTCCCCTGAGAGAGTTTCTATGTCTGCCCAATTGATCGATGGTAAAGCCGTTGCCCAAGCTATTAAAGCCAAGGTTGCTGAAAAAGTGCAGTTGCGCCTGCAACAAGGAAAGCGCACTCCGGGTTTAGCCGTCGTGTTGGTAGGACAAGATCCAGCCTCACAAGTCTACGTGGGCAGCAAACGCAAAAGTTGCGAGGAAGTCGGCTTTCAATCATTTTCTTATGACTTACCAATCGACAGTACCGAAACGCAATTATTGGATTTAATTGATACTCTCAACCAAGATCCACAAGTCGATGGTATTTTGGTGCAATTGCCCTTGCCTGCTGGTTTAGATGCCTCAGTTATTCTGGAACGAATTCATCCGCATAAAGATGTCGATGGTTTTCATCCCTATAATATTGGCCGACTGGCTCAACGCATGCCGGCACTCCGACCGTGCACCCCCAAAGGCATCATTGCGCTACTGGAAAGTACAGGACAAGATATTAAAGGCCTGCATGCTGTGGTCGTTGGTGCATCCAACATCGTTGGTCGGCCCATGGCATTAGAGCTACTGCTGGCAGGTTGCACTACCACCATTTGTCACCGTTTCACCCGCGATTTAGAGTACCATGTGCGTCAGGCGGATTTATTGGTGGTTGCCGTTGGCAAACCCGACTTTATACCCGGTGACTGGATAAAAAAGGGAGCCTTGGTAGTTGATGTAGGCATCAACCGCCTTGAATCGGGCAAATTGGTAGGTGACGTTGGTTTTGCAGAAGCAGTTCAGCATGCCTCTTACATTACCCCCGTGCCCGGCGGCGTAGGACCAATGACCGTGGCTTGCCTGATTGAAAATACGTTAGAAGCCTGTGAGCGCTATCACGATAACTAACAAACTCGCTTTTACCTCCGTGCCTTTCATCAGCACGGAGGCACAACGTACTTACATGATATCTCTACTTCGCCCGACTAAATCGCTGCACCAGGTCTTTTAAATCATTGGCCGTATCTTGCAAGCGATACACACTCTTCGCCGCCTGCTGTCCTTTACCAGAACTATCTTGAGCCAGCTCTGAGATATTGACCACCTGCCGGTTAATATCATCCGCGACGTGCGACTGCTCTTCAACTGCGGTCGCCATTTGCAGCGCCATGGCAGCAATGCTATTGATGGCCTGACTAATACCATCGAGCATTTTTTCCGCATCGGCCACTTTCAAAACACCCTGCTCGGCATCACGCTGCCCGGCTTCAGCCACGCTCACTGCCGATTCTGCTTTTTTGGTCAACTCAGTGATAATGCCATGGATATCTTTGGTCGACTCGGTCGTTCGAGCCGCCAATTGACGGACCTCATCGGCAACCACCGCAAAACCCCGCCCTTGCTCACCGGCGCGCGCAGCTTCTATTGCAGCATTCAATGCCAACAAATTGGTTTGATCAGCAATTTGTTCAATAATTTGTGCCGCTTTGGCAATACTGCCAGTTTGCGTCGCCAGATCTTGCACGGAGTTGCTGATCTGATCGACCGATTGCTGTAAATGGACAATAGCGGTACGGGTTTCTTTGGCAATTTGTAAGCCTGACTGAGCTAACTTATCCGCATCATCAGCCTGTGAAGCCGTTTCTTGTACATGCACCGACACTTCAGCAATGGTGGTCGTCATTTCATTCATCGCAGTCGCCACTTGTTCTGTTTCCTGCTGCTGGCGATCAATCTGCTCTGTTGCTTGTTCCGAAGCCTGCTTTGCCTCATTAGAAAAATCAGAGACCCGGCTGGAGGCTTCTTCAATTCGGGTCAGTACCGTTGTTAAATGCGCTTGTTCGGCCTGAATAGCCACCTGAAATGAAGCTTGTGTCCCCGATGCATCACTGTAAGATTTCATGGCTAATGGATCGCGAAAGGCATGTGGCAACAGCGCTTCGAGTTGCTGTAAAGTCTGACCTGCTTGCCATTGCGCATACAGATAGCTCAGTAGCGTACTTAACGCTAAAAACACCGATGCTGCTGGTAATGACGCCAACTGCCAGAGTACTGCAGCGATACCTAATAAAGTGACAGGGAACCAGCTGACTTTTATCAACTGGAGTATTTTTGCTGTCAACGGAACCGATGCGTGACCGTCCCTCATTCGTTGGTACAACGCTTCAGCTCGCTCCACATCCACTCGATCCGGGCACACGCGTACCGACTCATACCCCACCACTTTGCCATGTTGATGCACTGGGGTAACGTAGGCATTCACCCAGTAAAAGTCACCATTTTTGCAACGATTTTTTACCAGACCCATCCATGGTTTGCCCTGTTTTAAATAGGACCACATATTTTCATAGGCGGCAGGAGGCATATCCGGATGCCGGACTGTATTGTGTGGTTGGCCAATTAACTCCTCCCGGCTGAAGCCACTAATATCGACAAAGGCATCATTGCAGAATTTAATCGTACCTTTGAGGTCGGTAGATGAAATTAATTTTTGAGTGCTTGGAAAGGTACGTTCCTGAGAAGTGACAGGTTGATTGTTGCGCATGGCCTAACCTTCTTTTGTTTTTTTTAAGTAAGATCAGGAGTATAGCACTAAAAGAAAAATTGTGCTGTCAGAGCGCATCCCCATAAAAAATGCGATAAAAAAAGCCTATGGAGAACCAGAGGCTTCTGTCTGAAGAGCTGCTTTTTAGCTACGGCGCCAGCTGGTGATGCCGTTTTTATCTTCCACAATAATGCCTTTCGCAGTCAGCTGCTCACGGGCCGCATCAGCCGCTGGCCAATCTTTATTGGCCCGGGCTTCATTACGAGCCGCAATCAATGCTTCAATTTCAGCAGCATCATCGCCCGCCTGGCCACTAGTGCCAGCCTGAATAAACTGCTCTGCATCACCCTGCAAAATACCAAGCACACCACCCAGTAAATGCAGTAAAGAGCTTAGCTGCTGCGCTTTGGCAGCATCACTATCTTTATTACGGTTAATCTCCCGTGCCACGTCAAATAATACCGGCATTGCTTCCGGGGTATTGAAGTCATCATCCATCGCTTGTTGAAAACGTTCCACATAACTTTGGCTTAGTTCGTCCTCTAACGCCACTTCATCAGCTGGCGGAACATCACGCAAAGTGGTGTACAAGCGACTCAGTGCAGCATGCGCCTGCTCAAGGTTGTCGGTAGAATAATTCAACTGGCTACGGTAATGGCTCGACATCAGAAAGTAGCGAACAGATTCTGCATTGTATTTCGCCAATACTTCACGCACGGTGAAGAAATTACCCAGTGACTTCGACATTTTTTCTTTATCGACCTGCACCATGCCAGTGTGGATCCAGGTATTGGCATACTTGGTACCATGAGCACAGGTGGATTGTGCGATCTCATTTTCATGATGCGGAAACTGCAAATCAGAACCACCACCATGAATATCAAAATGCGTCCCTAAATGGCAGGCACTCATGGCGGAGCACTCAATATGCCAGCCTGGTCGTCCTTTGCCCCACGGAGAATCCCAGCTCGGTTCCTGTGGCTTGGCCATTTTCCATAACACGAAATCCAACGGATCATCTTTGTTGTCGTTGATATCGACTCTGGCACCTGCTTGCAGCATATCAAGATTTTGCTGACTTAAAGCCCCATAGGCTTCATAACGGCTGACATCAAATAACACATCACCATCCTTGCTGACATAAGCATAGCCTTTGTCCAGCAAGGTCTGCACTAAGTCAATAATTGCTGCCATATGGCCGGTTACCGTCGGCTCAATATCCGCGGGCAACAACCCAAGAGCAGCAAAATCTTCATGCATGGCTGTGGTGAAACGAGCCGTTAACGCTTCACAGCTTTCGTTGTTTTCAGCAGCACGCTTAATGATTTTATCATCCACATCAGTGATATTACGAACATAGGTCACGTCATAACCAGAGAAACGTAAATAACGGTTCATCACGTCAAAAGCGACATAAGTACGGGCATGACCAATATGGCAGTAGTCGTAGATCGTAATCCCACATACATAAAGGCCCACCTTGCCCGGAATTAAAGGTTCGAAGGTTTCTTTTTTTCTGCTTAGGGTATTAAAGATCTGCACTCGCGACTCCAGCCTGTCAAGGGAACTAATAAGCGATAGTCTATCATTGCCGTAGCCTGTAGCGCTATATGCATTTCCTGTGCTCACCACACAACTTATGCTGTTGTCTGTGCTTATCACCAGAAAAAAGTTACAATAGATTTTTTATTTTAGTATTTCAGGAGTCTGTTATGGTTAGCTTGCACACCAATTTTGGCATTATCAAACTGGAATTGTTTGCCGATAAAGCCCCGGCTACGGTGGAAAACTTTTTAAATTATGCCAAAGAAGGTTTCTTTGATGGCACTATTTTTCATCGGGTGATCCCAGGCTTCATGATTCAAGGTGGTGGCTTTACTGCCGACATGGAACAAAAGCCTACCAAAGCAGCTATTAAGAATGAAGCCAACAACAAAGAGCACAATGGTATCGGCACTATCGCGATGGCCCGCACTTCTGATCCGCACTCTGCCACCTGCCAGTTTTTTATCAATCTGGCGGAAAACGACTTCCTCGATTTTCGTGCTGAGAATAGCCAGGGCTGGGGCTATTGTGTGTTTGGTAAAGTGACCGAAGGACTCGATGTCATGGAAAAAATCGCTGCCGTCAAAACCGGACGTTACGCCGGTCATGCTGACGTACCCACTGAAGCTGTCATCATCGAACGTGTTGAGCTGAATGACTAAAGCGCATACGCTGTTTATCGCTGATTTGCATCTAAGCGCTGAACGACCCGACATCACCAGCGCTTTTTTGCAGTTTATACAGCAGCAAGCCAATCAGGCTGAAGCGCTGTACATTCTGGGCGATTTGTTTGAGGTGTGGATAGGCGATGACAACCCAGAGCCGTTGCTTGAGCAAGTAGCAGTTGCGTTAGAGCAACTGAGCCACCAGCTCCCCATATACTTTATTCATGGCAATCGTGATTTCTTACTGCGCGATGCCTATGCCAAACGTGCCGGTATGACTTTGCTGCCAGCGCATCAAGTCATCAATTTGTATGGCACACCTACCCTCATTATGCATGGCGACAGCTTGTGCACGCTCGATGTGGCTTATCAGAAGTTCCGCCGTTGGTGGGATCAACGCTGGTGGCAGAACCTAATGCTGGCCATGCCGTTGTGGTTTCGACAGCATCTGGCTGCTAAAGCTCGCAAAAAGAGCGCTAGCCACAAAGCCAATATGATGCAAAACCAGCAAAACACCATTATGGATGTCACGCCCTCCGAAGTAGAGCGTGTGATGGCAGTCGCAGGGGTGCGTCACTTGATCCATGGCCATACCCATCGACCGGCTGTGCATGAACTGACTATCGGGCAACAAAACGCCAGGCGCTATGTCCTTGGCGACTGGTATCAGCAAAGCAGCTATTTAGCCGTCAGTGCCGATGACTGGCAGCTTCATTTTCAACCCTTGGTTGAAAATGAAGCTTAGTTCCCAGACCGGGCAAAAGATGCCAATAGTTTAGTTGTAGCCAAGCACCGCTGTGGGTTCCAGCTCGGGGCGTTCCGCAAATGGTTTATTGCCCGCTAATAAGCAAGGCGCTTCACCAAAGTGAACTCTGGGCTGCAGGTAGAAATCCTGTTCAGGGGTGGTGGTACTGGATGGTTGTTCTGACTGTGGTAATACATTCATGGTGTGTCTCCTTCACCTATCGAAGCGTTTAACAGCATCATAGTCCGTCGATGCTTAAGCTAAGCTTAACCGAACACTGGTTATTTTTCAAACAATCCATAACAAAGCTTACTGCTATCGCGCAATCTGCCATTCACTTAAGCTCAGGCTGGTACGCCACTATGAAACTTAAAGTCTTCATCTGCCGATAAAATCAACTCAGCTTCAACCTGCCCGAACCAAGTCACTCTTTCACTAATATCATGCCCTGCGATCTGTTGGGCTAATTGCAGGTAATCCTGGTAATGACGGGCTTCAGAACGCAGTAGTGAGCAATAAAAATCTGCTAATGCAGCAGGCAGGTGTGGTGCTAACTGAGCAAAACGTTCGCAGGAACGGGCTTCAATGTAGGCGCCACAAATCAGCTTATCAATTAATGCTGCAGGCTCGTAGGTACTAACGTGTCGCAACAGTCCCCTGGCATAGCGGCTTGAGGTGATTTTTTGGTACTGAATGCCCTGCAGCTGCATCATTTCCAATACCTGATAAAAGTGATGCAGCTCTTCTTTGATTAGCAACACCATTTTATCGATCAACTCCTGGCCATACTGTGAGTTGGCCTTAGGCAACATGGATTTTTTCAGTTTAATATCGGCAAGAGCACGCCAATCTCCCTGCTGACGATAGGTAAAATCTTCATACGGCTTGAGCCACTGCAACAACGCTTCGCCACTTTGCCCATCAACCGCATATTTACGGATCAGATACATGGCACTTTGCGCTGCTTTTAACTCACACACCAAATGATCTGTTAACAGCACTTCGAGCTGCTGCGGATCTTGCGCGCGTTTAATCCAGGCGGCCGGTGTGGGGCACGCAAGGAACCGCTGGATCGGGACTAATAACGACTGATATTCAGACTGCAACATGCGTTTCCGTTTACCCTGGAACAAAGCATTACATTATACCCAAGTCACTGCAAGATACGAGTTTCACAGGTTTAAACCTGATCCGGATCAAATTTTATGCAACACCACTTGACGCTAGCACTAAATTTGGCCATAACTGACATATACCAAGTATTTATTTCGGTATAGTTCTGCGGAGGCTGGCCTCTGCAATGCAGTGGTAAGTTGTACCTAAGGATAATAATTATGATACTTAACCATTTATGGGGACTGTATGCCCACCCGAAAGAAGAGTGGCATACCATTGACCAACGTCATGAAAGTTTTCGTTATAGTCTAGCCCATATACTGATTGTGGCACTGATCCCATCAATTTGCGCGTACTACTCTGCGGTGCATATTGGTTGGAGCATTGGTGTTGGCGATACCATCAAACTCACCGCAGATAGTGCTCTGATGCTATCAGTTGCCATGTATGCTGCTTTAATCGCTGGTGTATTCGTCCTGGCGTTTCTGGCGCACTGGATGGCACATACCTTCGGCTCTGAGCCGACCTATACCCAAACGTTGGAACTCGCTGCTTATACATCGACGCCATTGTTTATGGTCGGTTTTGCTGCTCTGTATCCTGAGCTGTGGTTTGTCATGTCTGTTGGTTTAGTCGGCTTGGCCTACTCGGTTTATCTGTTGTATGTTGGAGTGCCCATCCTCATGCATATTCCAGAAGAGCGAGGCTTTATTTATGCCAGTTCCGTGGTCACTTGTGGTTTAATACTGCTGGTTTGTGTGCTTACCACGACGGCGATTTTGTGGAGTTCAGGCTTTGGCCCGGCCTTTACTCACTAACCATTTCTGACACAGTAAAAAAGCCGCATCAGCGGCTTTTTTACTGTGAAACAGAAGCTCAATCGTCTTCGTTATAGGTCTCCAGATTGGTCGCCATCGCCATCGCTGCGTTGCGATTTTTGGCTCCGTCACTGCGGAGCTGATCCAATCGATTCAGATAGTCCTGATCGATATCATTGGTCACGTAGACACCATCAAACACCGAGGTTTCAAAGCGCTTAATTTCTGGGTTTTCAGAGCGAACGGCTGCAATCAGATCGTCCAATGATTGGAAAATCAGACCATCCGCGCCAATGTTTTCACAGATGCTATCCACATCATGGCCATGCGCAATCAATTCGTTTGCCGATGGCATATCGATGCCATACACATTAGGGAAACGAACCTCAGGTGCTGCTGAAGCAAAGTAGACCTTTTTAGCTCCTGCTTCGCGTGCCATCTCGATGATCTGCTGTGAGGTAGTTCCACGAACAATAGAGTCATCAACCAGTAAGATATTTTTACCTTTAAATTCTTGCGTAATGGCGTTTAACTTTCGGCGTACCGACTTTTTCCGCTCTACCTGTCCCGGCATAATAAAAGTACGACCGATGTAACGGTTTTTCACAAAACCTTGCCGATACGGTAAACCCAACTCCTGAGCAATTTGCAAAGCGGCATCATTGCTGGTTTCCGGGATCGGGATCACTACATCAATATCCAGATGCGACCATTCCCGTTTAATTTTTTCACCCAGGCGGGTACCCATAGCAACGCGTGATGCATAGACAGAAACATTATCGATGGTAGAGTCTGGCCGCGCGAAATACACATACTCAAAAATACAAGGGCTGTAGCCAGGATTTTCAGCGCATTGCTGACTAAATAACTCACCCTCTTCGGTAATGTATATCGCTTCGCCAGGATACACGTCGCGCATGACTTTAAACCCATCGGTATCCAGGGCTACACTTTCCGATGCGACCATATACTCGGTGCCAGCTTCCGTTTCACGTTTACCTATCACCAATGGACGAATGCCATTCGGATCGCGGAATGCCACCAGACCGTGACCAATGATTAAGGACACTACGGCATAGCCACCACGTACCTTACGATGCAGTGTGGTGACGGCAGCAAAAATATCTTCCGCATCAAGTGATAGCTTATTGTTTAGTTGCAACTCATTAGCAAACACATTGAGCAGAATTTCAGAGTCAGACGTGGTGTTCACGTGACGGCGAGCATGCTTAAAAATATCTTCTGTCAGTTGCTCAGAGTTGGTCATATTGCCGTTATGGGCCATGGCAATACCAAAGGGGCTGTTCACATAAAAGGGTTGTGCTTCAGCGATGCTGGATGAGCCAGCTGTAGGGTAACGCACATGGCCAATACCAATATTGCCTGACAGCCGCAGCATATGGCGAGTATGGAATACATCTTTGACCAAGCCATTGGCTTTTCGTAAGCGAAGCGTGTTGTGATCGACCGTCACGATACCAGCAGCATCCTGTCCCCGGTGTTGCAATACGGTCAGGCCATCATACAGCGCCTGATTAACCGGATACTTACCAACAATACCAACAATACCACACATTGATTTTTCCTCGCCTTAAACTAATACCACAGCAAAAAGATATTAGGGCTGTTGCATAAAACTTGAATGGTTCTGCAAGTAATCGAAGAACCATTCGATGATAAATTTGAATTCTGGAATTAACCGGGATGCCTGCCACCATTCGGTGGTAGCAATACCAGTGAAGGCATCGACAAAAAACAGGATCGCGCTCACCAGTAATACGCCTCTTAAGGCACCAAAAATAAGCCCTAACACGCGATCAGTACCGCTTAGGCCGGTGGATTGTACCAGCTTACTAATTAAAAAGTTGACCAGAGCGCCGAGGATCAGCGAGCAGACAAACAGAATAGCAATGGCGAGTGCATTGCGAAGGATTTCATCATCCAGGGTGGTAAAGAAGGCAGCCAGATAGGGGTAATAATAACTGGCGATAAAAAAAGCCAGAATCCAGACGATCAGGGAGATGGCTTCTTTGACAAAACCACGCACCAGACTGATCACAGTCGACAGTGCAATGATCGCCAGTATGACAAAATCAATCCAAACCATGAAATACCACTGGATACCCGTTCAAGGCGCGCATTCTACCAAAATCAGCAGATATTGCCTAATTATTTTCCAGTGGCTGATAACTACTAACACGGAGTTGTTCTACCCCAGTCAACTCACGTAAAGCAGCTACTTGCTGCTCTAGCTCACTGCGGCGTAGATCCGGGCCAACAAATACACTGGTCAACTGCACACCACTACTGTTGGTGATTTGGCGGGTATAGGTTCGAAAGCCAGCCTCTTGCAACTTTTTAACCAATGCATCCGCATTGCTGGCTTGTCCAAAACTACCGACCCGAATCGTCCACGCTTGCTCCGTTAAGGCGGGGTTGCCTCTATTGGCAGTATCGGTTGGAGGCGACGAGCTTTCTATCTCGGCACGGTCACCATTGAGCGTCACCTGGGCATAATCCTGTGATGGCAAAGTCTCTGCTTCATCTGAAGATGACGCTGCATCCAACGGTAGCTCATCTGAGCTTTGTTCAGCCATGGCCTCGGCGCGACGCTGTTGCACGACCTCACTATCAAACACGTGCTGCTCTTGTACACCAGCAAACTCTGGTCGAGCCGGGATCTGTTCGAAATCATCCTTTAGCACCTGTTTATCTCCATCCAGTAAGTCTGGCAGAAACACAACGGCTGCAATCATTAAAATACAGGCGCCAAGTAAGCGCTGCTTAAAAGCACGGGTCATTTCGCCTCCGGTGGTGATGTATATGCTAATACCGCTGACACAGTAACAAAAGAGCCAAATACCAGCAATAAGTCATCGTCTGATACGACAGATTCCGCGTGCCGATAGCCACTGAGCACATCGTTATACAGGCTAACTTGCTGCCCTTGGGGGACGACAGCCTGCAATTGGTGCGCAGTCGCACCACGGGGCGCTGGCAAGCTAACCAGATGCCAATGCTCAACCAAAGATTGCAATGCAGCTAATGCGTCAGGTTTGATTTTATCCTGCAGCATACCACAGACCGCATGGATGTGACGGAACCTGGATTTCATTGTTGCCAACTGTTGAGCTAAGTAAGCAATCGACTGAGGGTTGTGAGCGACATCGAGTAGAATAGCCGGTTGATGTTGCAACCATTGCATACGCCCTGCCAATTGCACTTGAGCCAACGACCGACGAACGACTTCTTGAGCGGGTAATAATTGCAGCTGCTGCAGTGCCATCAAAGCAGTGGCACAATTTTGCAAGGGCAGTTGCACCAATGGCAGCTCAGATAACACCTCGGGTCCCAGCACACATTGCCAACTGTGTTCAGCTTGCTGCCAGCTGTAATCCCTGCCAGCACAAAGTAACTGACTGTTTTTTTCGCTGGCAACTGCAAATACACTGGCTGGAACATTCTGTTCAGCCACCACGGCAACCTGATTGGCGCGAAATATCCCAGCCTTTTCCCGACCAATGGCTTCACGGTCGCTACCAAGCCAGTCCTGATGATCCAAGTCGATGGTGGTTAATACGCTCAGATCAGGTGTCACAATATTGGTGGCATCCAAACGACCACCTAACCCGACTTCAACCAGCGCTAGATCCGGCTGAAGTGTTTTAATCAAATAAAAGGCGGCCAAGGTCGTGAACTCAAAGTAAGTGAGATCGATGCTTTCTCGAAGCTGCTCGACAAAGGCAAAGGCCTCGACCCACTTTTCATCAGCAACATCCTGCTGATTTATACGTAAACGCTCGCGAAAATGTACAAGATGAGGTGAGCTATAGACCGCAACACTGCGTCCTGAGTCCAGCAACAGCTGCTCCATGCAACGTGCGGTAGTGCCTTTACCATTGGTGCCAGCAATCAACACAACCTGGCCCGGCAGTTGCTGCAAGTCAGCTCTACGAGCGACCTGAAGCACCCGGTCTAAACCAAGTTCTATCTGATGTTGAGGATGGCTTTGCTCGATATAGCACAGCCAATCATCCAGTGTCTGGCACGATTGGCTGCTGATAGGAAGGTCAATGGTCATAATAGTAGGTAGAGTACCCTGAGCAGCTGATTCACTCTTGTTCTGGAGCAGGCAGCTGCATAAACTTAGCGACTAATCGGGCAATTGTATCGCGCATTTCACGGCGGTCAACAATCATATCGATGGCACCATGATCCAACAGGAACTCACTACGCTGGAATCCTTCCGGTAATTTTTCCCGCACGGTCTGCTCAATCACCCGAGGGCCAGCAAAACCAATCAACGCTTTAGGCTCACCAATATTGATATCACCTAACATGGCCAGACTTGCCGACACGCCGCCCATGGTAGGGTCGGTCATCACTGATACATATGGCAAGCCTTGCTCACTTAGTTTTGCCAGGGCTGCACTGGTTTTGGCCATTTGCATCAAAGACAATAATGCCTCTTGCATACGGGCGCCACCACTGGCGGAGAAACAAATGTAAGGCACCCGGTGCTCGATAGCATATTCAACGCCTTTAACAAATTTAGCACCAACAACAGATGCCATGGAGCCACCCATAAAATTAAACTCAAAGGCAGAGGCAACCACTGGCATGCCTTTTAACTGGCCATGCATCACCAGCATGGCATCTTTTTCGTCGGTTTGCTTTTGTGCGGCAACAATTCGATCTTTATAACGTTTGCTGTCTTTAAACTTTAGAATGTCTTGGGGTTCCATGTCCGCCGCTAGCTCAGTTCCTGTGTTCGCATCCAAAAACATCGTTAAGCGATCACGGGCACTGACACGCATGTGATGATCACACTTGGGACAGACACCTAGCTGACGGTCCAGATCCGCTTTGTATAAAACGGCATCGCAGGCCGTGCATTTGGTCCACACGCCCTCAGGAATATTACGACGTGACGACGTTGACGTTCGGGGAAGGATCTTTTCTAACCAACTCATATAGATTCCTATTCGGCTGTGCAGTGCAGGAAAGCCTGGCTAATTGGTGTTAAATGCACCGAAATTCAAGAAAACGGTAGCTATTAAAGCACAAAAACGGCGCATGGTAATATAAAAAACTGGTCTTAGTAGTCAGTCCAGTTGTTCGGGTAAAAACAGCGGCCCCACTGCTGAGGTTGGTAATGCGAACTCTGCAGGGTAGTCCACCGCCACCAAATACAGGCCTCCGGCCTTTGCGGTTGCGGCTGCTTTGGTGCGATCACGACCAGCCAAAAGCTCGGCGACCCACTCAATCGGCTGCTTGCCCATCCCGACCTCAAGCAAAGAGCCCATAATATTACGAACCATATGATGCAGGAAGGCATTGGCTTTGATATCCAAAATGACATAGTTCTGCAATCGCTGCACCTTTAACTCAAGTAGATGTCGGTTTGGACTGTTTGACTGGCAGTGAACTGCACGAAAGGCACTGAAGTCATGCTCACCTAATAAACATTGCCCGGCTGCATGCATGCGCTCAGCATCAAGCGGCATATGGTAATGGCTCAGCCCTCCACCAAGAATGGCAGGCCGAAAGGGTTGATTCAAAACTATGTAGCGATAACGCCGGGCGGTCGCTGAAAAACGGGCATGAAAGTCATCAGACGCAAGCTGAGCCCACCTAACGGCAATACCTGCAGGCAGGTTACTGTTGGCCCCCATCACCCAGCCACGCATGTCACGATGTGCATCGGTATCAAAGTGAACTACTTGACCGGTTGCGTGTACCCCAGCATCGGTTCTGCCTGCACATTGCGTCGAAATAGGCTCAGCAGCGACTTGCGATAAGGCTTGTTCTACATGCTGCTGTATGGTCGCGACTTCACGTTGGCGTTGCCAGCCAAAAAAACCAGACCCATCGTATTCTATTCCAAGCGCAATACGCATCTACACCTCAGATTGCATTCATTAAAAAATCAGCCTGCACCATAATGGCAGCAGGCTGATGTCAAACGTTGAGGAGAATTATATACCCAAGCATGCGTAAGATGCGAGTTTCAGGCACCTGATCGCGATGGTTCAGCAAAATTATGTCGGTTCATCGTCTTGCCGGGCTTGTTGCAACTGTGTCACCTCGTCTTTGATTGCATCCGGGGCATCAGAAGCTAAGATCGCTTTAATAGCCTGTTCTGCACTCTCCTGATCGTCGATTTCGTAGTACGCTCGAATGAGATCAAGCTGAGCCGCATACTCATTGTCATGATCGGCTGGTGAAGAATCTGACGTCAGCATATCCTGATAATCTGAAACATCGACATCCATGGTGAAGTCTTGTCGCTCATCCGGTGATTTTTCAGATGCCTGTGCCAATAACTGATCAATATCCTGAAACTCATCATCAGCAACCAGTTTGTCAGCATCAGGTCCAGTGTCGGCAGAGGTACTGTCAACATCTGCATCATGAGTCGCCACTCGCTGCGCCATGGTTTCGAGCTCAGACAATAGCTCATCAAAATCAGTATTCTCTAGTTCAGTACTTTCATGCTCAGCATCGCTTGACTCACTATCATCAGTTTCATCCAGCTCAGCAGCATCGGTGTCGCTTAGCTCAATATCGTCAGCTTCATTTAACTCAACAGCACTGGTTTCGTCTGGCGCATCCGTATCATCAACCCTCTCGTCATTTAGCAGTTCATCCTGTTCATTGAGTTCAAGTTCAGGGTAGTCATCCAGCACTTCACTGGGGTTTTCTACCGAGCGGGCCGCAGCTGATAATGGTGCAACGGATTCATCATCCTGATCAACTAAATCCGGGCCCTGCTCTGCATCAGCATCGGCACTATCATCGGCAGGAAATTCATCTTCCAAATCCGCATAATCATTTAAATACTCAGCCTCTGCTGCGGCTTCTATTTTTTGCTCAGTCTCTGCCGTTCCGGCAGCTACATCATCATCTTCTGATAAAAGTTCGTCATCCGCGTCTTCATCGGTAACGGGTGCATCAAACAATGCATCAATATCAGCATCGTCCATCTCATCATTGGTTACAGATAAAACTTCACTATCATTTGCACCTTCATCGGTAGCCGGCGCATCAAACAATGCATCAATATCAGCATCGTCCATGTCGTCATTAGTTACAGAGGACTGATCTGGCTGCAGCTCTTGTCGCACATCCTCATCACCCTGCTCAAGCGATATATCTTGAGCTATCTCGTCATCATCACTTAGAGACTCATCAACCAACGACTCAGCAAAGGCATCCAACTCTGAGCTATCAAATCGCTCTTCATCAGCTTCGGATTGCTGCGAGGCAGACTGGCCTCCCTCACTCGCTTCTAATTCAGTATCATCAGACTCTGGTTCAGACTGGCTTCTATTCTTCGTATCGCCTTCTTCTGCAGCATTGAGGTCTGTATCTTCATCAACCACATCATCGGCCCAATCGCTGAAATCATCCTCTTTAGTGATTGTTTGATCATCAGGCAACTCATCATCTGGGATATCAAGTTCAATCTCTTCCAACAACTCATCTTCAGCAAAAGGATCATTGTCATCGGCTTGGTCCAGCGTGTCATCCAAATCATCAGCTTCCGCAAACAAAGAATCCAAATCATTGCCTGATAAAATATTATCTGGATCGAACGCTTTATCTGCATCCGCGGTTTCAGCCTCATCATCCGAAGAGGCATCAGGCTGATCATCATCAGTCAACAGTGACTCTGCATCAAGCAACGAATCATCACTAAGCAAGCTGTCATCTTCATCAAACAAATTGTCATCACCGGCTGAGCTGTCATCCAGTAAGACGTCATCGTCCAACAAGTCATCACTTAAATCGACTGGGCTATCATCAACATCATCATTAAAAGCATCATCCAGCAACGAGTCATCGAGGCTAAATAACGAATCATCCAGATCGCTACTTTCATCCACATCTGGTAAAGGCGATTGATAATGCGCGGAGCCACTTGGCTCAGCTGTAGCGTCTTCAATGGTTTTTTCCGCACGCTTACTGCGGCGCTTGACCCAAAATAACAGTGCTAACAGTAAGGCCAGCGCAGGCACTGATGCCGCTACAGCCCAAAATGCGGGGCTAGCGGCAAGCTGTTGCCAGAAAGCGGAAAAACCCTGCTCTGCTCTGGCATCCATCAAGGCTTGTTGCTGTGCGACCCACTCGCCTTGCTCCCGCACCAAAGCTTCCAATTGTTGCTGAACAGCAGCATCCTGCTCCAGCTGTTGTTTCAACAGGTCTAGTTGTTGTTGCACAGCATCCAAAGTTGATTTGATGCTCATGTTTTCTTCCATGATGCCTTCTACCAGCATCATGGACTCTCCAAAGCGATAACGCAGCTGCTGCAACTGTTGCTGTTGCTCCTGCTCAATACGATCAATGCTTTGTTGCAACTCTTGGCTAACTACCGCTGGCGTTTGCTCAGCTTCTGCCCGAATAGCCTGAGTACGGCGGGCCCAGCTTTGATCATCAGCAGTTGATTTTTGTCTTGCCTCGGTAGGATCGACCGCCCGCATCTCACGAATGGATGGCACCTCCAGCATAGCGCCGGTGCGTAAGTGATTAAAGTTATTATCTAAAAATGCGTCTGGGTTCTTCAGATATAAGGCATACATCACCTGATACATATCAACACCCGACTCAGGGCGAACTTGCTGAGCCAGACGCCACAGCGTATCGGTTGGAGTAATAGGACCTAACTGCTGAATGCGGCTTTGCTGATCCAAGGCTTTCGGACCACGAATAGGAGTACCGGTGTCGCTGGCAAACGCCACTGACGATAAATTGACAAGACAAATGAGAATGATAATTCGCCAACTTTGCATGTATGTGTCCTAATCCAACCGGTCTTTGCACGAATGTGAGCGGATCCGCTTTATCCAGCCGTGATCCTATGATTTCGAATTGTTCGTAAGTGATGCTAGCATGACATTATATGTATACATCACGCAAAAGGTGTTCCATTAAACTAATGCAAATAAAACAATGCAAAAAATGTTCCATTAAATAACTTGCTACTCGCTTGTCATTTCGCAGCCAACATTCGTAAGCCCGCTAGCTTTATAACGGCACTATAAATCAGAACTTTACTTTGCACCAGCAAGCATACCGCAGCACCTATCTTGAGCACATAAAAAAACCGACGTCATGTCGGTTTTTTATCGGCACAGGAGTGAGTGACCGAAAATTATAAATAATCCCGGATCAAATGCTCTGCAATCTGGATGCTGTTGGTAGCAGCGCCTTTGCGAATATTGTCGGCAACGACCCACAGATTCAACCCTAGCTCATGCGATAAATCTTTCCGCACACGGCCAACAAAGACGTCATCGTGACCCGCAGCATGGCTGACCTGAGTCGGGAAGTCGGCATTATTTTCCAGCAATACCACACCCGGAGCATTAGCAAGTAAGGCTTTAGCCTGATCAGCATCCAGCGGCATCCGCGTTTCAATATGCACGGCTTCGGCATGGCCATAAAAAGCAGGCACCCGTACAGCGGTTGCATTTACTGCAATACTGTCATCACCAAAGATTTTCTGGGTTTCCCAGTGCATTTTCATCTCTTCTTTGGTGTAATCGTTATCCATAAACACATCAATTTGCGGAATCACATTAAAAGCGATTTGGCGGCTAAAGGCGCCTGCTTCTTCTAATGGGCGGCCATTCATTAACTGCGCCGTTTCTTTGGCCAATGCTTCCACCGCTTGCTGCCCAGCGCCGCTAACCGATTGGTAGGTAGCCACATTGATACGGCTGATGCCAACCGCATCATAAATCGGCTTTAAAGCCACCAACATCTGAATGGTGGAACAATTCGGATTGGCAATAATATTGCGATTACGAAAATCAGCCAGTGCTGCCGCATTCACTTCAGGCACCACCAGAGGAATATCTGGCTCATACCGATAATGCGAGGTATTGTCGATCACCACACAACCGGCCTCAGCTGCTTTAGGTGCATAGAGTGCAGATACACTGCCACCGGCTGAAAACAAACCAATCTGAGCTTGAGTCCAGTCAAAGGTTTCAACATTCAATACCTTGACTTTCTTACCGCGAAAATTAACGCTGGTACCGGCAGAACGGCTGCTGGCCAGGGGAAATAATTCATTGACTGGAAAGTCACGTTGTTCCAGAAGCTCGATAAGGTGCTGGCCAACCAGGCCGGTAGCACCCAAAACGGCAACATTGTACTGCTGAGCCATGTTCTCTTCCTCTTATTCGTTATGGACGGCTAAAGCCTAAATCATAAAGCCAGTCTGGCAGCTGGTCTCCTAACACCCGTACCGTGCTGCATTCCCGTCGAGGCGGGTAATGCTTTCGAAGCCAGTCAAATCCTTGCGTTTCAATATAATGACGCAACAATGCATCATCCCGTCGCACATCATATACTAATTTAAATAGATTTTGGACATCTGGAAGCCCAAAATCACGATGAATTTCGATGGCACTCACCGCCGCAGGCGGACAAAACGCGTCGATACTATGCACCACAGGCTCGCCCAACAACTGGCAAAGCTGCTGATAGAGCATTTCAGTACCACGCGCTTTCCCTTCCACACTATGACCGGCAATATGGGCTGTGGCGATATCGACATAGGGCAATAAAGGCAACAAGATATCAGGCTCCTGCTCCCATACATCGAGCACCAGTGGCCGCAGACGGCCAGCTTGCGCTTCATTCAACAGCGCTTGATTATCAAACACATTGCCGCGACAGGCATTGAGCAAGGCACAATCTGGTTTCAACTGAACCAATGTCTGTTGATTGATCAGATGCCGGGTGGCATAAGGTCCTTGCTGGCATTGTGGCACATGAAAGCTCAACACATCGGCCTGTTGCACAAGTTGCTCGAACGGGCAATGCGGAAAGTCGGGCTCTGTTTCAGCACGTAATGGATCGCACAACAGCAGTTGACAACCCAGCGCACTGAATACGTCGACGAGGCGTCGGCCAATATTGCCAACCCCAACAATACCAATCACTTTGTCACGCAACTGCCATTGATAACGCTCCGCTAAAGTGAAGAGAGCACTCACAATGTATTCAACCACCGCCCGGGCATTGCAGCCCGGAGCACTGCTAAAAGCAACAGAGTGTTCCGCTAAATACGCCTGATCAATATGATCGGTGCCGATGGTGGCGGTGCCAACAAAGCGCAATTGCTTCGCTTGTGTGAGCAAAGCAGCGCTGACCTGGGTAATGGATCGCACCAGTAAAACATCAGCATCGCTTAATTGCTCTGCAGTCAATTCCCGACCGGCAAAAAGCCGCACCTCACCAAAGTCAGCGAAGAACTGCTGCGCATAGGGCATATTTTCATCGGCATAAATTTTCATGCAGATCCGGTCCTTGTTAAGTATCACTAGGGTCTGTTGACCTTTGCTGTTTGTTTTTGCAGCTGGTTGGCTGGTATTTATGCAAGGCAAAGGTTGTAAGGTGTAGTTATTCTACATGAAACAAGCTTTAACGCAGTAGAAATGCCAGCCAAGCGCTGCCCGAAGGGTTCGTCTGGCGACGCTCTGCTCTTTGTCACTCGTCACTTATTTAGAATCACTAAACTACGCTCCTCGTTTCGCGATCAAAGCACCGCCAGATCGAACAAAATATAAACAGCAAAGGTCAACAGGCCCTGGTTTCTTGCATAAAAAAACCACCGCTTTAGCGATGGTTTTTATCTATCACGCTAGTGCTTAGTTTACCCTTGATAACGCTTCATCACCAGAGTGGCATTGGTACCGCCAAAGCCAAAACTGTTCGACATCACCGTTGTTAAAGGCTGCTCTGTCGCTTTGGTAATAATATTGAGGCCTGCTGCAGCCTCATCCAACTGGTCAATGTTGATGGATGGAGCGACAAACTGGTGCTTTAGCATCAATAAGGAGTAGATCGCTTCATGCACACCGGCCGCACCCAACGAGTGGCCGGTCATGGCTTTAGTTGCACTGATAGCCGGAGATTGGCCAGCAAACACCTGTTGAATAGCAGCCAATTCTTTGACATCACCAACAGGGGTACTGGTCCCATGCGTATTGACATAATCGACCGGGCCTTTTAAATCCTGCATTGCCATTTGCATGCAACGCACCGCTCCTTCGCCACTTGGGGCGACCATATCAAAGCCATCAGATGTTGCGCCGTAGCCAACAATTTCAGCAATGATATTGGCACCTCGCGCTAAGGCATGCTCCAGCTCTTCCACTACTACCATGCCACCACCGCCACTGATGACGAATCCATCACGGTTGGCATCATAGGTGCGAGAGGCTTTTTCCGGCGTCTCGTTGTACTTGGTTGATAACGCACCCATGGCATCAAACTCCATGGCTAATGTCCAATGCAGCTCTTCACCACCACCAGCGAACACCACATCTTGCTTACCCAGCTGGATCAGCTCGACCGCGTGACCAATACAATGAGCACTGGTAGCACAAGCCGAACTAATAGAATAATTTACGCCTTTGATTTTAAATGGAGTCGCTAAGCAGGCAGAGCAGGTGCTCGACATCGTTTTAGGCACGGCATAAGGCCCAACCCGCTTGACGCCTTTTTCCCGTAAGGTATCTGCAGCCTCGGTTTGCGTTTTGGACGATGCGCCGCCAGAGCCAGCCACCAAACCAATGCGAGGATCAGAGATCTGCTCAGCGCTCAGCCCGGCATCATCCATCGCTTCTTGCATGGCAATATATGCATAGGCTGCAGCATCAGCCATAAAACGCATGGCTTTGCGATCAATCATGCTGGACGGGTCAATCTTTAAATCGCCCCATACTTGCGAACGCAGGCCCATATCGGCAAATTCTTGCGAGAAAGTGATACCAGAACGGCCAGCCTGCAATGACGCCAGCACTTCTTGCTGATTGTTGCCAATGCTTGAAACGATGCCCATACCGGTGATAACTGCTCTTTTCATGTAAACTCCTGTTTCGGTACTCGCAGTACCGACCCTGATTGCTTTATAATTTGTCACATTCTACAAATTTTTACCGCCCAAGTGGTCAGCTTTCAGCGAACACTTGTACTCTGACTGCTATTTTGGAGTCTATGTTATCAAACTACAAGTCTATTTTATAAAAGGTCGGCATGAAAACGGTTCAGCACGCTTCGATTTATTTTAATGAACAAGGGACTCCAATTGCTAAGCAGTTTGATGATGTCTATTTTTCCAATGATGGCGGCCTGGCCGAGACCGACTTTGTTTTTCTAAAGCACAATCACTTGCCAGAGCGCTGGCAACAACATAGCGCTACCTTCTTTCATATCGGCGAGACTGGTTTTGGGACTGGCAGCAACTTTCTGCTGGCATGGCAACGTTTTCGGCAATTTCGCCAACAGCATCCTGAAGCAAGATGCCAGCGTTTATACTTTACCAGCTTTGAAAAATTCCCGTTAAGCCAAACAGATTTAACCCAAGCATTGAGTAGCTTAGCTGGATTTGATGGAGAGTGCCAAGCATTACTGCGTGATTATCCGGTAGCCACCTCAGGCTGTCACCGGCTAACATTTGATGACGGCCAAGTAGTCTTGGATTTATGGTTTGGTGATGTACTGGAAAGCTTGCCGCAACGCGATGCGCATGTCGCCATAGATGCCTGGTTTTTGGATGGTTTTGCCCCGAGCAAAAACCCAGACATGTGGCAACCTGAGCTGTTTCAACAACTCGCCAAACACAGTAAAAAAGGGACAACCGTTGCCACCTTTACCGCGGCAGGTCTTGTCAAGAGAGGCTTACAAGCAGCCGGTTTTAGTGTTCAAAAAGTCAAAGGGTTTGGCCGAAAACGCGAGATGATAACGGCGGTATGGCAAGAGCAAGCAACCGATGCTGTGACTGAAACCAGCATGAATAGCGAACCCCATGCAGAGCGCAACAACAACCAGCACAAGCAGGTTGTTCGGCAAGACATCACTATCATTGGTGGTGGTTTAGCTGCCGTTTGTCTGAGTCAGGCTTTATTGAGAAAAGGCTGTAAGGTGACATTGCTCTGCGCCGATGCAGAATTGGCGGCAGGCGCATCCAAGAATCGACAAGGTGCCTTATACCCCAACTTGCATGCTGAACCGTCAAAGCCAAGCTTGATCCAAGCCGCTGCTTTTCAATTCGCACGTAGTTACTACCCGAAGCAGCCCTTTTCTTTTGCCCATGATTGGTGCGGTGTTCAGCACCAGGCCTGTACCCCTCAATTGCTCAAACGCCATGGTAAAATAGCCAGCCATTGGCCAGACAAACTGGTGCAAACACTAACACCACAACAAGCGTCACGTCAGGCAGGAGTTGAACTACCCTTTCCTGCTATCTTATATCCTGCTGGCGGTTGGCTTAGCCCGCAGCAGTTTTGTCAAGCAGCTGGCGACTTTTTACAGCAGCAAGCTAATTTTACCCTTCATTTAAACTGGCCAGTTCAACAGCTGCATGCAGAGCAAGGCCTCTGGTCCATCAAAGCGCCCGGGCAACCTGGCATTACCGCATCTAATTTGGTCCTGACGCTCGGGCATCAAACCAATCAGTTGCTCACTGGCCAGCCGCTTCCTATCACTGGGATCCGTGGCCAAGTCAGCTACATTGAACAAGCTGCACTTGCCCCACTCAAAACGGTACTCTGCCATAAAGGCTATCTGACGCCAGCCTGGCAAGGCTTGCACGCCGTCGGAGCTACGTTTGATCGCAGCCGCTCTGATGAGGCCATATTCGACCAAGACAACGACGATAACCTTCGGTTAGTAGAGCAAAGCTTGCAGCAGCCCCGTTGGATAGAGCACAGCAAGGTCAGGGAAGCAAGAACAGGCGTTCGCGCTACCGTGCCCGATCGCTTGCCCTTGTTCGGTCGTTGGCTAGAGCAAAAACAGTATTGCTATGTGTTAACCGGCTTGGGTGCCCGAGGCTTACTTTTTGCACCTTTGTTGGCAGAAGCCTTAGCCTGTGAACTGGTAGCAGAGCCTTCTCCATTGCCTCTTGATTGGCACCAAGCCCTATGCGCGGAACGTTACCTTACCAGGCAGTCAAACTAAGCGCTTGTTTCCTGTATCAAATTATCGCAAGATGGTAAAAGTTAGTGCTCCATGGCTTATGACTTGCTTGATAGAGGGGTATCCTGTGACCGAACCGGTTCGTCTGATCCTGGCAGAAGATGATGACTTCCTTCGTCAGTTACTGCAGCTGCAATGCGAAAGTATGGGAGCAATTGTCGCTCCAGCTTGCGATGGTGAAGAGGCCGTTAGCCTCGCACTGAGCTATGAATACGATCTTCTGCTGATGGATATTCATATGCCAAAGTGTGATGGCATTCAGGCCATGACCCTACTGAGACAGCTCGGTTATGACCGGCCTATTATCGCTATGTCTGCTGATGACGTGGCTACTGCAGGATTTACCACCGTTTTAAAAAAGCCACTTAACGAGCAAACCTTACAACAGCTGCTTCAAAAAGAGACTCACCGACCAACCGTTGAATTAGTGATAAGCCACGATTTACAGCAACAGTTCTTACAGGGTTTAGTTTTAGCTCGACACCAGCTTGAGCAAGCCAATCACTCCAAAGACTGGTCTGAACTGCAACGCCTGAGCCATCAACTGAAAGGGACGGCAGGGAGCTTCGGTTTCCCAGAGCTTAGCGAAGCCGCCGATCAGGTACAGCGCGCGATCCAAGACGGTCAAACCGATGCAGCACTAACTGCAGCTACTGAACAGCTACTGCACCATATTCAGGAGGCCAGCCATGAGTGAGCGTAAAATCTTGCTGGTCGATGATGTGGACTACACCCGGCAATTGCTTCGTAACAACATCATGGCCATCTACAACACAACGAATCTTAAGCCACGAAAATTTACTTTTTTTAATGCCAATAAAGCATCCGCAGCCATGGATTTATTTAGTCTGCAAATGCCCTCTATTGTGTTTTTAGATATAGAGTTGCCAGATGCCTCAGGACTTGAGTTATTAAAAAAATTTAAAGCACTGAAACCAGACTGTTTTATTGTCATGGTCAGTGGTGTCAGCACCTTGGAAAACGTCAAAGAAAGTATTCGTTGTGGCGCAGCTACCTTTATCGTAAAGCCTTTTACCGGTGATAAAATATTGGCAGCCATGCAGTTGTATGAGCGCTATATCGCCATTTGAAATCATGGTGTAAGCTAACCCTCGTAAGAATATTCAAGGACTAACCCATGTCTAAAATGAAATACGCCTTCCTTACCGCTGTGTTTTTTTTCGCCACACAGCCAGCTTATGCCACTATCGACTTTAGCGAGTGGCCACAAGCAGACGATGCCCGCGAGTTTGCTCGCCTTGACGATAAACTGCCCGCTATTTTAAGTTATTTTAGTCAGCACGATCAGGCTGAACTGGCCCAGCTGTATCGGCAGGCATTTGGTAGCCCAACCTATGAGACGACACGTTATGGCCAATTAGAAATGCAATTTATCCAAGCGCCACACCGTATCCGAGTCATTATTTCATCGCAACAAGACTGGCAGCAAGTTGATTTGATGGTATTGGCGCCAGAAAGTTAAGGCCGTGTCATCTGCACTACCACCCGACGGTTCGTGGCCCTTCCTTGAATAGTTTGGTTGGGCGCGACATGACGACGTTGACCAAAACCATCCACATCGATTCGGTTTTCTGCCAGCCCTGCATCGACAAAAAACCGTTTCACTTTCTCCGCTCGTTGCACCGATAACTGCTCATTCATCCAGCGGCCACCGTAACTATCGGTATATCCTTGAATTTGTACTTGCTCAATCGCATCGTCATACTTTAAGTACTCAGCAATGGCCGCCAGGCGACGCCGAGACTCACGAGTCAATTGGTCCCCACCTACCTCATAACTCAACACGGTAAAAGCGATGTCTTCGAAGCGATAAGGCAACAACATCGAAATGCATTGATTGAATTGTTGATAAATAGCCGGGAACTGCACCGGATTTAAGCTAGCAACCACTTTATCTTCCGGCTGATGCCAATCAGAAAAATAAAAGGTAGGTTGATAGCCCCGCTCCAATTCATGCAACATATTCCACGCAGCTTGCTTTGGTAAATCACCATTGAATTGTTTTAATAAACGCATGCTGGCAATCGCTCGAGCTTGCTCCCCCGGACGCCAACGTGGCGGGATCGACAACACCTCGGCCAAATCGTATCCATCGGGCAAGCGCAGCATTTTCAACTCGAACCATAAATTGAGTTCTTTGCCTGCTTCACTATGAAAGACCGCTTCGCCAAAACCAGGGATCGGATGGCTTATTTCACAGCGCAGAGGTGAATTGTGGCGCAATTGCCAGTCAGATTGTTCTAAGGCGGCAGAATATTGCCGCACATAGCTTTGACTCGCCCACACCGAATGGCTTAACACCAGCAAACTACCGAAGATCAGTGTACGCCACATAACCGCTTATCCTGTTTAACCTACTATTGTGTAAAAACCTAGCAAACACTGTGCCGAGACAAGACCCAAGCTGCATTTTTTGGCATAATACATCTATTCAGCATAGCAGGCAGCATTATGACTCAGGCAACTTCTTTACTATCACAACGATTTCGAGGCTACTATCCCGTAGTGATTGATATCGAAACCGCTGGCTTTAATCCGCAAACTGACGCCATGCTGGAGATTGCGGCCACCTTGTTGACCATGGATGAAGCAGGACGCATCCATCCGATGGAAACCTTGCATTTTCATGTCGAGCCTTTTGAAGGCGCCAACCTCGAAGCCAGCGCACTGGCCTTCAATGGCATCGACCCCTACCATCCATTGCGTGGAGCTGTGACAGAACGTGAAGCCATCACTGAAATTTGCAAAGCGGTGCGGAAGGCGCAAAAAGCAGCCGGTTGCCAACGCTCAGTGATTGTGGCGCATAACGCCGCTTTTGATCAAAGCTTTTTCAATGCAGCTGTCGCTCGGATCAACCTCAAACGAAACCCATTTCATGCTTTTGTTTCATTCGATACGACCAGCCTTTCCGCACTGGCATTGGGACAAACCGTGCTGGCTAAAGCCTGCAAGCAAGCTGGTATCGACTTTGACAACAACGAAGCCCATAGCGCACTTTACGATACCGAACGAACAGCTGAGCTGTTCTGCTACATCATCAACCAATGGCAGGATTTAGGAGGCTGGCCCCTGGCTCAGGCAACCGAGCCATCTGATGACAACCGGGTTGACAGTTCAGCAAGCATCTCCCAATAAAAAAACCGCCGAGGCGGTTTTTTTACTCATAACAACCTACAGCCGGTGAAAAGCTGGTTATTCAGCAGCCGCTTCACCCTGGCTGTACTTCGCCGCAGTTTCTTTGATTAAAGGTTGTAACTCGCCACGCTGGAACATCTCAAGGATAATATCGCACCCACCAACCAACTCACCATCCACCCACAATTGTGGAAATGTCGGCCAATTAGCATAAGCAGGCAGCTCAGCGCGTATATCCGGGTTTTGCAAAATATCAACAAAAGCAAACTGTTCACCACAGCTGATTAGCGCTTGCACTGCTTGAGCAGAAAAACCACAGCTAGGCAATTTTGGTGATCCCTTCATGTATAAAAGGATCGAGTTTTCAGCAATTTGCTGTTTAATTCTATCAATGGTGTCCATGGTTACGGCCTCTAATGCATGTGAATAATGGTGTCATTGTACCTCGAAGCGCAGAGGAATTCATCGGGTAGCCCCTTGTTTTTCCGTACAATGACCCAATCTTGGTAAACAGAACCCAGCATCATCATCAAGTATAGCTTGGTGTTTAACGCGCAACCCTCAGCTAAAATTTGGCTGCGGCTAAAACTTGAGTATTTTACTCGGGTATTGTAGTCTAACTGGTGCAGACAACGTTAACAACGCGAATGGAGAAAAAAAATGGCTTTTGAACTACCGGCATTACCTTATGCAAAAAATGCGCTTGCCCCACATATCTCTGAAGAGACTTTAGAGTACCACTATGGCAAACACCACAACACCTATGTCGTGAAGTTAAATGGCCTGATTGAAGGCACTGATTATGCAGGAAAGTCTCTGGAAGAAATCGTGCGTTCCTCTGAAGGTGGTGTTTTTAACAATGCGGCTCAAGTCTGGAACCATACGTTCTACTGGCATTGTTTAAGCCCGAATGGTGGCGGTGAAGCCTCTGGCGCTTTAGCTGATGCCATTAACGCCAAATGGGGTTCTTTCGCTGACTTTAAAGCGGCCTTTAATGATAAAGCCGTCAACAACTTTGGCTCTAGCTGGACCTGGTTGGTGAAGAAAGCCGATGGCAGTCTGGATATCGTGAATACCAGCAATGCCGACACGCCTTTGGCCCACACAGGCCTAACGCCAGTGCTGACCGTCGACTTGTGGGAGCATGCCTACTACATCGACTACCGCAATGCTCGCCCAACTTACCTCGATGCATTCTGGGCCTTAGTAAACTGGGACTTTGCCAGCAAAAACTTTAGCGCTTAATACCCGCGTCTTCTGAAAAAAGCCCGACTCATGAGTCGGGCTTTTTTGATCCATCGTTTTCAGCCTGCGTATAGGATCCCATACCAAAAGGACAGAATGGCTGCAGATTATCTGCATAATTTTCTGAGATTTTTGAGCGAACTCAATTTTTACTGTCTAACCTTAAGTAGGATGTGTTGACCTTTTTCGTGAGCTGATCGGAGGTGCATATGAGCATTGTTGAGCACTACAAGTCCAGATACGAAGCGACTAAAGAGGAAGAATTTAGTATTCAGGAGTTTTTGTCACTGTGCAAAACCGATAAAAGTTGTTTTGCCAGTGCTGCAGAACGGCTGCTTATGGCCATCGGTGAACCAGAACTCATTGATACCGCAAATGATCCTCAGTTAAGTCGCTTATTCTCTAACCGCGTGATCCATCGCTACCCAGCGTTTTCTGAGTTTTATGGTATGGAGGATGCCATTGAACAAATTGTGGCGTATCTGAAACATTCCGCTCAAGGGCTGGAAGAGAAAAAACAAATACTCTATTTATTGGGTCCTGTCGGTGGTGGGAAATCATCACTGGCAGAAAAGTTGAAATTCCTGATGCAGCAAGTGCCTATTTATTATCTGAAAGGCTCACCAGTTTATGACCATCCACTGTGTTTATTTAATGTTGAAGAGGATGGACAAATTTTAAGTGAGGAATATGGCATCCCCAAACGGTACCTCTCGACCATTATGTCACCATGGGCCAGTAAACGACTGCATGAGTTCAATGGCGATATTAGTGAGTTCCGGGTAGTCAAACGCACACCTTCCATTCTGAATCAAATTGCCATTGCCAAAACTGAACCGGGTGATGAAAACAACCAAGACATCTCTGCTTTAGTCGGCAAGGTAGATATTCGTAAATTGGAACATTACGCCCAAAATGATCCTGATGCTTACAGCTATTCCGGCGCCCTCTGTCGTTCCAATCAAGGCCTGATGGAGTTTGTAGAGATGTTCAAGGCACCTATTAAGGTGTTGCATCCCCTTCTGACCGCGACCCAGGAAGGAAATTACAATGGAACCGAAGGACTAGCCGCATTGCCTTTTGATGGCATGATTTTAGCGCATAGCAATGAATCTGAATGGCAAACCTTTAAGAACAACAAAAATAACGAAGCCTTTTTAGACCGGGTTTATATTGTCAAAGTCCCTTATTGTTTACGCGTCTCAGAAGAGCAGAACATCTATCATAAACTGATCGAGCACTCCGAACTAAAAGAAGCGCCTTGTGCGCCTGGCACCTTATCCAGTTTAGCCCAGTTCGTGGTGCTATCCCGGTTAAAATCGCCCGAAAATTCCAGCATCTACTCCAAAATGCGGGTCTATGACGGTGAGAGCTTAAAAGACACCGATCCCAAAGCAAAATCCTATCAGGAATACCGTGATTACGCTGGTGTAGACGAGGGCATGACTGGGCTTTCCACTCGATTTGCCTTTAAGATTTTATCGCGCGTATTCAACTTTGATTCCAGCGAAGTGGCAGCCAACCCAGTGCATTTGTTTTATGTGTTGGAGCAACAAATAGAACGAGAGCAATTCCCAGCCGAAATGGCAGAACGATTGCTTGAGCATTTAAAGGGTTATCTGACGCCTAAATATGTTGAGTTTATTGGCAAAGAAATTCAAACCGCTTATTTAGAGTCGTACTCAGAGTATGGCCAGAATATCTTTGATCGCTACGTCATTTATGCCGACTTTTGGATCCAGGATCAGGAGTACCGTGATCCAGAGACCGGGCAGTTGTTTGACCGCTCTGCCCTAAACTCAGAGTTGGAGAAAATAGAAAAACCAGCGGGTATTAGTAATCCAAAAGATTTCCGTAACGAGATCGTCAATTTTGTTTTGCGGGCCAAAGCAAAAAACAATGGTAAAAACCCAGTCTGGACCAGTTATGAAAAGTTGCGAACCGTCATTGAGAAAAAAATGTTCTCCAGCACAGAAGAACTGCTACCTGTGATTTCATTTAATGCCAAAACCTCGACCGAAGATCAGAAAAAACATGATGATTTTGTCAATCGCATGATGGAGAAAGGCTACACCCGTAAACAAGTGCGCTTATTATCCGAGTGGTATTTACGCGTTCGTAAGTCGCAGTAATCTCGGTCTGGAGGCAGTATGGTGCATTTTATCGATCGTCGGCTGAATGGCAAAAACAAAAGTGCTGTCAATCGGCAGCGCTTTCTGCGGCGCTATAAGCAACAAATCAAAAAAGCAGTGTCTGATGCCGTGAGTAAACGAAGTGTCACCGATGTTGATAGCGGAGAAAGCATCACCATTCCGAGTAAAGACATTAGTGAACCAATGTTTCATCATGGCAAAGGCGGTCGCCGGGATATTGTCCACCCTGGCAACGACCAATTCAGCCCGGGCGATCGCATAAAACGCCCTGATGGAGGAACAGGCCAGGGCAGTGGTAAGGGAGATGCCAGTGCTGATGGCGAAGGCTCTGATGACTTTGTTTTTTCTATTTCGAAAGACGAATACCTCGACTTGTTGTTTGAAGATTTAGAACTACCTAACCTAAAGAAAAACCAGCTAGACAAACTAGTACAATACAAGCAAGTCAGAGCCGGCTATCGTGCTGAAGGGGTGCCGAGCAATATTGATATTGTTCGCTCCCTACGCGGCTCTCTAGCTCGCCGTATAGCGATGTCAGCAGGCAAGCGACGTGAGCTGGCTGAGCTGGAGCAGGAACTCGCGCTATTGCAGCAAGCCCCTGTGCCAGATCAGCACCGACTTTTGCTCATTCAGGATCAAATAAAACAGCTGAAGCAACGCATCACCGCCGTCCCTTTTATCGACACTTTCGACCTGCGCTATCGCAATTATCAAAAACGGCCAGAGCCAACCAGCAAAGCAGTGATGTTTTGTTTAATGGATGTATCTGGCTCGATGGACCAAGCGACCAAAGAAATGGCGAAGCGATTTTATATATTGTTATATATGTTTCTTCGTCGTAGCTACAAAAACGTCGATGTAGTTTATATCCGCCATCATACCCAAGCTAAAGAGGTCGATGAGCAGGAATTCTTTTATTCGCAAGAGACCGGTGGCACCATCGTCTCGAGTGCGTTAAAGCTGATGCAGAGCATAATCGCGGATCGCTATGATCCTGAGCAATGGAACATCTACGCCGCTCAAGCATCCGATGGTGATAACTGGACCGATGATAGCCCGTTGTGCGCGCAGCTTCTGAGGAGTCAGTTACTGCCCTTGGTGCGTTATTATGCATACATCGAAATCAGCCCCAGAGCACATCAGAGTTTATGGCAGCAATACGAAAGTCTTTTAGCTGAGTTTGATCATTTTGCCATTCAACCGATCCAAGAAGTCGCTGATATTTACCCAGTGTTCCGTGAACTCTTTAAAAAACAGGCTGCATAACGCTTGCTGGAGGTACTGTAATGGCCAAAGCTCGCTCGAAAATCACGCCGCTATCTGATGGCCCGGATTGGACCTTCGAGTTGTTGGATGCTTATCATCAAGAGATCCGTAGAGTTGCTGAATACTATCAGCTCGATACCTATCCAAACCAAATCGAAGTGATCACTGCAGAACAAATGATGGATGCCTATTCCAGTATTGGCATGCCGCTGGGCTACTATCATTGGTCGTATGGTAAGAAATTTATTCAGACAGAACAAAATTATAAACGTGGCTACATGGGGCTGGCTTATGAAATTGTCATTAACTCCAACCCCTGCATTGCTTATCTGATGGAGGAAAATACCATCACCATGCAAGCCTTGGTCATGGCGCATGCCAGTTACGGCCATAACTCATTTTTTAAAAGTAATTATCTGTTTAAAACCTGGACCGATGCATCGTCTATTATTGATTATTTACTCTTTGCTAAAGAGTACGTCAGCCGTTGTGAGGAAAAATATGGTATCAGCGAAGTAGAAGATACTCTGGATTCCTGCCATGCTCTGATGAATTACGGTGTCGATCGCTACAAGCGACCACAAAAAATTTCGATGGAAGAAGAGCAGAAAAGGCAGCAAGAGCGCGAAGATTATCTGCAATCTCAAGTCAACCAGTTGTGGCGCACCATCCCAACTAAGCCGAGTGTGGATAGTTCACAAAGACAGCACTTTCCTTCAGAGCCACAAGAAAACATTCTCTACTTCATTGAAAAAAATGCCCCTCTATTGAAATCATGGCAACGTGAACTGGTTCGCATTGTGCGTAAAATATCGCAGTATTTCTATCCACAAAAGCAAACGCAGGTGATGAACGAAGGCTGGGCGACCTTCTGGCACTACACCATTTTGCAACACCTATTTGATGAAGGGAAAGTGACTGAGCGCTTTATTCTGGAGTTTTTACACACCCACACTAATGTGGTCAGTCAACCATCATACAACAGTCCGCATTATTCCGGCATCAACCCTTATGCACTTGGCTTTGCCATGTTTACCGATTTGCGGCGTATTTGTGAGGAGCCCACTGCAGAAGACAAAGAATGGTTTCCGGATATTGCGGGCAGCCCTTGGCTTGAAACGCTGCATTTTGCCATGCAGAACTTTAAAGATGAAAGCTTTATCAGTCAGTACCTGTCGCCCAAAGTGATGCGGGACTTCCACCTGTTCGCTATTGTCGATGATGCGCGAGATCCCAGCCTTGAGGTTGCCGCTATCCATAACCAACAGGGCTATCAAACCGTACGTCAAATGTTGTCAGCCCAGTACAATTTAAGTCAGTTAGAGCCCAATATTCAGGTATACGACGTCGATATTTCAGGTGATCGCTCTCTCAGACTTCGCTACATCCCACAACAAGGGATCCCATTGGCACCAGAAAGCACAGACGAAGTGATGAAGCATTTGCATCGCCTATGGGGATTCAAAGTGTCGCTGGAACAACAAAATGAGGATGGCAGCATTGTCGTGCTTAGCCGGTGCCCCGCAGCAGACTAAAACTCTTTATCAGATAACTGGCTCGCCAAAGTGAGTTGATTGCGACCATTTGCTTTAGAGACATACAGTGCTTTATCTGCTTGCTCAATCCAGGCACGATGGTTTACCAGTGACTTGCCAGACTGAGCAATGCCTATACTCACGGTGCAACGGATCACCACATCATGATGATGAACGCTCAGATTCTCTACAGATTTTCGTAATCGCTCGGCAAAATATACTGCCTGCTCTTCTGGAGTGTCTACCAATAAAACAGCAAACTCTTCGCCACCATAGCGCCCGGCAATATCGGTTTCACGCAAATTCTTTTTAACCAGTTTGGCAATTTCGCGGATAACATCATCGCCAGCTGCATGGCCAAAATCATCATTGACTCGTTTAAAGTGATCAATATCAATCATCAGCAAACTACTAACATGCTGATGGCGTTGGATCCGTTTAAACTCCTGTACCAGCGTATTTTCCCAGCTACCCCGGTTATGCAATTGGGTCAGGAAGTCTGTTTTCGATAGCTGATGCAGGCGATGATTCATTGACTCTAGTTCCAACCGACTGACCGCTACATCAGTAACATCGTAGATAATCAAACAAAGGTGGGTCACTTCACCGCGTGTATTCGTCAGAGGGAAAATAGTACTGTTCTGATACATGTACTCAGCAGAGCCGGTGATTGGCCGATAATTACGGAACTTGAAAATATAAGGGCGTTGTTCCCAAATAGTAAATGCCCTGTTTTTTAATAACAACACAGGGTCGCACTTCCGGCGAAGCCAGTCTTCATCCACTTCAGGAAACAAATCAAAAAGATAATGCTCACGAACTTGGCGAGGAGTCAAACCACTATGGCTTTCCATAAAACCATTCCATACCTGAATGCGATAGTCACAATTCAGCACCACCAGCCCAACATCAACCGTCTGGAACATATCCATCAGCCAGTGGATCTCTGAAACTTCTACCTGTGCATCTGACATAATTACTCTTCCAGTAAAAACTCCACTTTATGTTTCAGTGTTTTCAAGCTGTCTTCAGTGAACAAAAGCAGTAAGTCACAACTAATATTGTAGTTCTCGATACCATAACTAATTTCAATCGCCAATGTTTTACGCCAACGCCCCGAGTTCGCTTTGATCAGTTCACTGACCGCTGCATGCTGGCCCAGAACCACAGGATGGCCCTGACTAAAGGTCATATCCAACTGCCCTGCGACCCCTTTTAGCACCGAGCCAATCAGGATATTTGCAATGTCCATCAACAACTCAAGCTCGACTTGATGGGTCAACTTACCATGATAATTCATCAAACGGGCAATATCTTTAAAGCTGGAGTCGGTGAGGATCAACAACGCTTCGCCCGAAACGCCGCCACCAATAAATCCCTGACACACCGCTGAGGTGGTACTTTCATCCTCAACAGAGGCCAAGGCCATGTGAAGCTCGCTGACTTCAATCAGATTGACATTAGGAATTGGCAACTTAACAAAGACATTGAGCAATCGAGCCAGCAAGTCACCCGCCTGGCCCATAGCTACATTGGTAATCTCTTGAAATACATCACGTAATTCTGCATTGACCTCAAGATCACTCAGGGCGACGCGCTGTATTACGCTCTCTTGTTTAGGCGATGTTTTGTGATCGACGGCGACTGTATCCAATAAAGAGCGGATTTTATCTGCATCCACTGGTTTTTTTATAAAATCAGCGGCTCCCATCTGCATCACGCGTTCATAGGCTTCTGGCTGCACATCACCAGAGACCACAATCACCTTGACGTTAGCCGCTTGTTCTTGCAAAGCAGCCAACACTTGATAGCCATCTAACACCGGCATATTTAAATCGAGAAACAACAAGTCGATGGCTTTTGATTTGAGAATCTCTAACGCTTCAGCGCCATGAGCAGCAAAATGAATACCTGCTTGCCAGTGATCAGGCAATACACGAGCCATTTGTTTTCTGGCAAGGTTCGAGTCATCGCAGATTACTACCGCAGGTGTCATAATGCATTCATTTCGTTGGATGATTGCTTATAGTTTATACTGTCAAATACGAAATAGCCATCCTGTGAATTAACCGAACTATGGTAGGCTAACCATCTATAACCATTTTAGGAAAACGATCATGACCACCTTCCATCGACCACTCATTACCGCCTTATTTGCCAGTGTCAGTATCTTCTCCGTTCAAGCCATTGATTTAACCGCTCAGTTACCGAGTCGCTTGAGTGACGTGCGAGCAGGACAGCAGCAAGTGGTGCTGCAAGGTCATCCCATCGATATTGGCCAACAAGCTCCTGACTTCAAAGTGGTTGACCAACAGTTTAAAGCCGTTTCGTTATCTGATTTTCAAGGCAAGCCTATCTTGATCAGTGTGGTCCCCAGCATTGATACCGGCACCTGCTCATTGCAAACCAAGCGTTTCAATGATGCCGTCAGCGAACTGCCATCCGAGGTGGTGATGCTGACCATTAGCACTGATTTGCCTTTTGCTCAGCGTCGATTCTGTGAACAAGAAGAGGTGGAGCAGTTGCAAGTTTTATCTGATGCAGTCTGGCGCGACTTTGGCAGTAATTATGGTTTGTTAATTAAAGACATGGGATTGCTGGCACGAACGGTGATTCTGATTGACACGGCCGGTAAGATCAATTACATCCAGTTAGTGAAATCACTGGCAAATGAGCCAGACTATGATGATGCACTGACCGCATTGCGCACTATGATTGCCAATGACTCCTAACAGCAGACAAGTAGGCCGTAACGACCAACCATAAAAAAACGACACCCAAGACAAAATCTCAGGTGTCGTTTTTTTATTCTACAACATAATCAGGCCAACAACTTACTCAGCTGTTCAGCAATCGCCTCAACTTTCTGAGTGCCGTCAATATGATGATAATGTGTTTTACCTGCCGCAGCTGCTTGTTGGTAAAAGCCAACCAAAGGCTTGGTCTGGTCATGATAAATACCCAGACGCTTACGCACGGTCTCTTCGGTATCATCGACCCGAATAACCAGCTCTTCGCCGGTTTCGTCGTCTTTACCTTCTACTTTTGGTGGGTTGTACACGACATGATAGACCCGACCCGATGCAGGATGCACACGACGACCCGCCATGCGTTCGACAATCACATCATCCGGTACATCAAACTCAATGACATGATCAATGACGATACCCTGCTCATCCATGGCATCAGCTTGTGGGATGGTGCGAGGGAATCCATCCAACAAGAAACCTTTGCTGCAGTCCGCCTTAGTGATACGTTCTTTCACCAGACCAATAATAATCTCATCAGACACCAGCTGGCCGGCATCCATAACTTTCTTGGCAGCCAATCCTAGTTCCGAACCTTCTTTAATCGCAGCTCTTAACATATCACCGGTAGAAATTTGCGGAATACCAAACTTATTCATCAGAAACTGAGCTTGAGTCCCCTTACCGGCACCTGGGGCACCCAACAAAATAATACGCATAGAAACACCCTCGTGTGTTTTTTATCGATAAAAATGAATTGGCAGGATCTTTACACAATGCGTATCCTGAAACAAGAAGTTTGTCGGCCAGCAGCAATTTCAAATCAGTTGCGTTATCCTTTAGTCGAAGCCACTATGAAAGCACACCTACACCAAAAAATAATGCGCCTTTAATAATAAAAGACGCATCATTATCCAGCCTACAACTTTGGTCTCAGACTCACTCAGTAATCACACTTTAAAGCGACTAACGATGCGCTGCAGTTCCTCCGCTAATTTGGATAAGTTTTCACTGGCGATAACCGATTGCTGCATATTTTCGGAAGTCTGATAGGAAATATCACTAATTTTATGTATATTTTTATTAATATCACGCGATACCGTCGTTTGCTCTTCCGTCGCACTCGCAATATGTTGCGCAGTTTGATTGATCAAATCAATGGCCTGTGTCACTTGCATAAGCGCATCACCCGCCTGCTGCGCTCGCTCTGCCGTTTGTTGAGTGCCTGCAGCACTTTGTTCAGATGCACTCACCGCTTTATCAGCACCTTGTTGCAAACGCTCGATCATGGTTTGGATTTCCAAGGTCGAATCCTTGGTTCTACTGGCCAGGCTCCTCACTTCATCAGCCACAACCGCAAAGCCCCGACCAGACTCACCTGCTCTAGCTGCTTCAATAGCAGCATTCAATGCCAGCAAATTGGTTTGCTCAGCAATACTTCCAATGACCTGCAGTATATTGCCAATGCTATCACTATCCGCTTTCAGTGAATGAATGATATTCACCGCATCCTGCACATTCTTAATTAACTGCTGCATATCGCCAATCGTTGTGTCAACAACTTGCTGCCCTTGTCTGGCCGCTTCGTTGGCACTCTCAGCAGCATCTGCTGCTTCTTGGGTATTGCGCGCCACTTCCTCCAAGGTCGTGGTCATTTCATTCATGGCAGTTGCAGAGTTATTGATTTCCTCATGTTGTTGCTCAATGCCACCATTGGTTTCATCGTTGATTTGCGCCAACTCTGTCGAAGAAGAGGCAACCTGCTCAGCGTATTGGCTGACCTCCGTCAACATAGCACGTAGACTCTGTTGCATTTGAGCAATATCGGCCAGTAAACTGCTGGTATCTCCCGATTTAAGCTTAATCGTCTGGCTTAAATCACCAGCCGCAACTGTTTTTACCATAGCCGCGGTGTAATCCGGCTCTCCGCCAAGCAATCGTATGATGCTACGAACCACCAGCAAAGTAATCACCGTAGCCGCTGCCAACGCCAGCAACGAGATGACCAGTATTTGCCACAAGGCAGTCCGTACCGGCTCCATAGCGTCATACTCATCAGCCTCAGAAACCAAGCCCCAACCAAGCATCGGAATGTAGTTGTAAGACCCCAAAACATAACGACCATTAGCATCAATGTATCTGCCACTACCGGTTCGCTCAGCAGCAATACCTCGAGATGCCTCCGTATCTATCGCTCGATTAGGATCTGGAATGGAAGGCGACGGCGTAATCCCCATGCCCTGTCTGTTTACCATGAAAATTTGCGTGAAATCAGTGCGGGGCAAAGCCGCGACTTGTTGATGAATGGTATTCAACTGCACAGCACCACGCATCACGGCAATAATCTGATTATTTTGTCGGATCGGAATTGCAATGGTGCTGACAGTATTGCCAGTCGCCCGCGATACCACCGGCTCGGAGAAAACATCCTCACCCCGGATTGCACGGCGAAACCAATCACGATCAGCCACCATAAAGGCTTCCGCTTCATCATCCGAAAGGATACGAGCACTCCCATTGTCATAACTCACCCCCAAAAAGCCCTGGCCATTTGGCATCACTACGAAAATGGTATCCCAGTTGCCCTGCAATTGAGCTAACTCCACCAGTAGCCCTTGCAATACTCTTTTATCAAGCTGCCTGGCTGCCTCAACCGTCGCCAGATAACGCATATCATTCTGACGCATCGCCAACCATCGATTCATGGCGGTGGCACTGGTTTCACCCTGACTTTCCAGCGTTTCCATAATGGTTGCTTGTTGCGAGCTGGAATACTGCACGTAAAAAAAGCTACTAATCACAACGATGGTAACAAACAGCATAGATACCATAATGACGGATAGCCGAACCCCGAAGGATAGTCTTTTCCATGCTTGACTCATGATATTTACCTTATTGATGCTGCTATGATTTTTGCTGAGTATAGTTGAGAAAAACTAATCCACCAGTTTTGGTGATTAATTTTGCAGAGAGTCATCAGCATAAAAAAACGCGAGACCAATGCCCGCGTTTTTTTATGTCAGAAATATCTGTTATTTAGTCAGTGATAACAGCAACTGATTCAAGCGGCCAACAAAGGTTGCCGGGTTTTTCAGGCTGCCCCGCTCGGCCAATAAAGCTTGCTCTAACAACACTTCAGCCCACTCTTTAAAGCGGCTTTCGTCCTGCTCATCCGCGACATGTTTCACCAGTAGATGGTCTGGGTTTACTTCAAAGATAGGTTTCACTTCAGGGATAGTCTGGCCAACAGACTCCATCAGCTTCATCATTTGTGTGCTCATATCGTGCTCATCGGTCACCACACAAGCGGGGCTATCCGTTAAACGATGGCTGACCTTCACGTCTTTAACTTGCTCACCAAGCGCCGCTTTGAACCGTTCAATGGTGCTGGCAAAAGCCTCCTCAGACGCTTTGTGGGCTTCTTTATCGGCATCATCATCCAGTTTCGATAAGTCCAGCCCACCTTTGGCAACAGAGCGGAGTTTCTTCTGTTCAAATTCAGTCAGGTGCTGCATCAACCATTCATCAATTCGATCTGACAGCAACAAGACTTCAATGCCTTTTTTACGGAAGACCTCTAAATGCGGGCTATGTTTCGCTGCAGCATAATTATCAGCCACCAGGAAGAAGATCTCATCCTGACCTTCTTTCATTCGTCCGAGATAATCGCTCAGCGATACATTCTGGCTCGCATCGTCATTGTGCGTTGAAGCAAATCTTAGTAAACCGGCAATCTTGTCTTTGTTGGCAAAATCTTCAGCCGGGCCTTCTTTAAGTACCTGACCAAACTCATTCCAAAACGCTTGATAGCTGTCGCCGTCTTTGGCCAGCTTTTCCAGCATTTTTAAAGCACGGTTGGTACAGCCTTTACGCAGACTCTGTGTTACTTTGGTATCTTGCAAAATTTCACGCGATACGTTCAAGGGTAAGTCGCTGGAATCCAACAACCCTTTAAAGAAGCGCAAATAGCTGGGCATAAACTCTTCAGCATCGTCCATGATAAAAACGCGCTGCACATACAATTTTAAGCCATGTTGAGCATCCCGATTCCATAAATCGAAAGGCGCTTTTTTCGGAATATACAGCAAGCTGGTGTAATTGTTGGTGCCTTCAACTTTGTTGTGGCTCCAACTCATCGGCTCGGTCCAGTCATGCGAAATATGTTTATAGAACTCCTGATACTCTTCGTCGCTAATATCCGACTTATCACGAGTCCACAGCGCCGTTGCTTTGTTGATAGCCTGCCAATGACCAGGCACAGCAGCAATAGTGTCTTCTTCCGTTTCACCCTTTTGCTCTGGCTGTTCGTCTTGCCACATTTCAACAGGAATGCTGATATGATCAGAATACTTAGTGATGATCGATTTAACTTTGTACTCTTCAAGGAACTCGTGCTCATCATCACGTAAGTGCAGAATGATATCGGTTCCACGTTGTTCTTTCTTTACCGTTGCCAGGCTGTACTCACCTTCACCGGTTGATTCCCACTCCACTGCTTGTTCAGCTGCTGCACCGGCTTTCAAGGTACGAACCGTCACTTTATCCGCCACAATAAAAGCAGAGTAAAAGCCAACTCCAAACTGACCAATCAGGTTGGCATCTTTGTTTTGGTCACCCGATAATTGCGAGAAAAACTCTTTGGTGCCTGATTTGGCAATGGTACCGAGGTTATCAATCACCTCTTGCTCGGTCATACCGATGCCGTTATCACTGATGGTGATTGTTTTCGCCTCTTTATCCAGACTCAGGCGAACTCGTAACTCTCCATCATCCCCATACAAACTGGCATCTGATAAGGCTAGAAAGCGCAGTTTGTCCGCTGCATCAGAGGCATTAGATACCAGCTCACGCAGGAAAATTTCTTTATTGGAGTACAGGGAATGGATCATCAGTTGAAGCAATTGCTTCACTTCGGCTTGAAAGCCATGAGTTTGCTTTTGGGCAGTCTCAGACATGGTCAACGAGTCCTCTTAACATGGGTCAAACATAACAAATGGAATACGAGGCGAACCCGGCAGATTCGCTTTGTATCAAGATGATTTCTATATGGGGAAGTGTGAGGCTGATTTCAAGCGTTAGAACGATTTTCGGCCGCTAAAGGCGTAAGACAAGGTGGAACCGTCTAAATATTCCAATTCACCGCCAAAGGGAACACCTTGAGCCAGACGGGAAACTGTGATCTGACGGCGATGACACAGTTCGGCGATATAAAAAGCCGTGGCTTCGCCTTCAACGGTCTGGTTCGTCGCCAGGATCACTTCTTCGATGTTCCCGGCATTGAGTTGCTGTTCCAGAACATCCAAGCCCAGCTCCGCCGGCCCTATACCGTCCAACGGCGATAACTGTCCCATCAACACAAAATAACGGCCATCGAACTGGCCAGTTTGCTCAATAGCTTGTAAGTCAGCCGACGACCCGACCACACAAAGCAAGGAGGACTGCCCACGTTCGACATCACGGCAAATAGCGCACAACTCGGTCTCACTAAAAGTCCGGCACTGTGCACAATGACCAATATGCTCCATCGCTTTTAGCAGCGCATCGCCAAGTGCTTTACCACCATCCCGATTGCGCTCAAGCAGTTGAAACGCCATACGCTGAGCAGTCTTGGGCCCAACACCGGGCAACGCCTTGAGCGCATCGATCAGTTGCTGCAATAGCGGCAAAGCATCGGTCATATCTATTCCTGTCTAACTTAGCTTAAAACGGCATCTTAAAGCCCGGTGGCAACTGCATGCCGCCAGTGACTTGTGCCATCATTTCACGATTGGTGTCTTCAACACGACGCACAGCATCATTGATAGCGGCAGCCACCAAATCTTCGACCATCTCTTTATCATCATCCATCAGGCTATCGTCAATGTGCACGCGTTTAACGCTATGTGATCCGGTCATGGTCACTTTGACCATACCAGCACCAGACTCACCAGTGACTTCCATATTGGCAATCTCTTGCTGCACTTTCTGCATTTTATCTTGCATGGCTTGCGCCTGCTTCATCATGTTGCCCATACCACCTTTAAACATGGTCGGTTCTCCTACGTAAATTCATGGCTAAGGTACTTGTACCGGTAAACAATACTGGCTAAACCGCGCCAGCATACACAAAAAATTATGAATTGACCACCAGACTATCTTCCACCCAATTGGCCGCCAATTGTTGCTGCAACTGGATCAAAACAGGGTCTTGCTCCATCACCCGTTGTACATAGCGAAAACGAGCCTGATCAAGCTGCTGCTGGATAGACATAGGGCAATCAGCCACTTCAGGCTGGTAGCGGATCTCGAGTCGGCTTGCGGTTGGAAATACCGCCAACACCAGCTCGGTCAATTTTGGTAAAAAGTCTGGCTGCCGTTCCAAATGCTGCTGACTGCTGGCCACCGTCAAACGAAGCACCTCTTGTTCTTGTTGCGGCACGGCATGCATCAAGTACAAGCGGTATAAACCACCGGCCTGCACCTGCTCAATCTGCTGAGCCCATGCATCTATTTCTGCCGCGAACCGAGTGGCAAAGCCATCAGCATCAAGTTCTTGCGCCAATAATTGCTGCGCCTGTCGGCGCTCAGGCTTTTTTGCACGAATCGCTTCAGTTGACGCTGTCGTCGTGACGACCTCTTGAGGTGTCTGATTTAGCGATTGTGCTGAATCAGCAGTCGTGTCATCACGAACAGTCTGCTCAATATCTGGCCACGGCGGAGGACTTGATGAGCTTTGCTCTCCTGTAGCGTCATACACCTGCTCATCGACCACATCATTCAATAGTGCTTGTTCAGACTTTGTTGCTGCAGCGTGCGGTGATACCGAAATGTGCATAGCTGTTGACGCTGTAGCCTCAGATGGCTGGGCTGCCGCAGCCACTTCAACCTGGACGCCCCGACGCGCCATGATACTTGCTGTGATCGGATCAATACGGCTGGGTTTCACGTCCTGTTGTACTGCGTCTGGCTGAGCCGGGGGCTCAGAAAAAGCAGGCCTAGACTTAGTGACGTTTAATGGTGATTGACTCTCACCGATCGATGTATTGCCCGCTTGAGATCCTGTGGTTTCCTCCACGTTGGACTCAGTCGATGAAGTCGCTCGCATCGCCATACTCTGGCTCGTTTGGGCTTCTTTAGCATGAGTCGGTTGTACCTGCATCGATTTTGGCGCTATTGACGTAGCCGCTGATTCATTCTGAGCTGGCTTTTTTTGAGCTGACTCGTGCTGAGCTAACGCATTCGGTACTCGCTTTGGTTCCGTTGGTGGCTCGCATGATAATGGGGTGCCGGCAGGCACAAATAACAAGGCTCTAAGGAGCGCCATCTCCAAACCAGCGCGAACATCCGGAGCAAAAGCCAGCTCACGTTTACCAGAAATCAGTAATTGATAATACAACTGCAAGCTTTCCGCGCTTTGCTCTTGTGCTAACTGGCGAACGTAATCTGCTTGTGGCCCCGCCAATTCGGCCGCATCAGGCTGAAACTGACAGATGGCCGCATAATGCAACAGCGCCAGTAAATCATCCAACAACTGAGTCGGCTGACTGTGTTGTGCTAAAAGCTGTTCAAGCTGCTGACGCATGGCTGATACATCTTGTTGCACAATACTTTGCATCAACAGCTGGCCCCATTGCTGCGGTAAAAAGCCCAGCATGTCGCGGATGGCATCGGCTGTGATCTGGCTGTTGGTTTGAGCAATGGCTTGATCGGTCAGACTCAGTGCATCACGCACACTGCCCCGCGCTGCTTTAGCCAGCAAGCGAAGCGCTTCATCCTCAGCAGGTATCTGCTCCTGCTGCAAAATGGTGGCCAGCTGCTGGCTGATATCTGTTTCAGACAAGGCTTTTAAACTGAATTGCAGGCAACGCGATAATACCGTAATAGGTAGCTTTTGCGGATCCGTAGTAGCCAGTAAAAACTTCACATGCGGGGGGGGTTCTTCCAATGTCTTTAACAAGGCATTGAAACTATGGCGGGACAGCATATGCACTTCATCGATCAAGTACACTTTGAAGCGACCACGAGTCGGAGCGTATTGCACATTATCCAGCAGATCGCGGGTATCTTCTACCTTCGTTCTGGACGCTGCATCAATCTCCAGTAAATCAACAAAATGACCAGCTTCAATTTCCTGACAGCTGCTACAAACACCACAAGGCTCAGCGGTTACTCCGGTTTCACAGTTCAGGCTTTTGGCAAAAATACGGGCGATAGTGGTTTTCCCGACCCCCCGGGTGCCGGTAAATAAATACGCATGATGCAATCGCTCTGAGTTCAACGCATTGATCAAAGCTGACTTGACATGACTCTGTCCAACCAATTGGGCAAATTGCTGTGGTCGCCATTTTCGTGCCAGTACCTGATAACTCATGCGTACTCCGCTTTAGTGGCCGTCGTAGTCCACGAGGGATAACACCTCTAAGCCCATTTTCTCCAGTCGCTCAACACCACCTAGTTCCGGTAACGCAATGACAAAAGCGGCATGGGCTACATCACCACCAAGACGGCGGATAAGCTGGGTGGTCGCTTCAATGGTGCCTCCCGTGGCCAATAAATCATCGACCATTAACACCTTGTCGCCTTGCTGAATGGCATCGAGATGCAATTCAAGAATATCTTCACCATACTCCAGCTGATAACTTTGCTGAATGCGTTCCCGTGGGAGCTTGCCTTTCTTGCGCACGGGCACAAAAGCAACCCCCAAGGCATAGGCCAAAGGCGCACCGAAAATAAACCCTCTGGACTCAGTACCGACCACCTTGGTAATGCCATGATCGGCAAAATGATGTTTCAAAGCATCGATCACCACGGCAAACGCTGGGCCATCTTGCATCAGACTAGTTACATCACGAAATAAAATACCCGGTTTCGGATAATCAGGCACCGTTTTAATTACCTGCTTGAGTTGCTCTGAAAGCGCCACTGTCATCATAGTTAGGAACCTGTTGTTTATTCATTGCCACCAGGATGGCTTTAGTTTTCATGAGAAAGCCGCCAAGGCGGTTTTGTAGTATTTAGCCCGGGTTAGCCCATGGCGACCTGCAGCCAACGCACGATTGGAGCTTGCAGTAATAACAGCACAAAGACCACTAAAAATAGGGAGAATTGCACTAAGCTAAAGCTTTCTTTGAAGTTTTCATCCGCCACAATATACCTCATTGTTCATCTGTCAGAGCGCTTTATTTTAGCCGATCCTGACTCGTTGCACTATCCCTTTAGTGATGAAAGCAAGACTTAGCTTGGTGGCCCTGTATGTAAATCAAACCATGCCCAGTCAAAATGCATCAAGACTGCAGTCTTGTTTGATGTACATCACAACCCGACCAACTAACTTAGGTAAAACTACCCTATATTGCAAGTATCAGGGCACATCATGTCTATTCGCTTGAACCAATTACGCACTCGCTTACTCAATGAGCAACAGCTGCTGCAGCAACAGATCATGGATTTTTTGGCTCAGCAAAACCGGGTAGAGTTCCAGCAACTGGAGCTTAGATTGATGCAACTCACCATAGCCCGCTGGCCTGAGGTTTTGCTGCAATGGCAAACGCCGGGGTTACTAGAAGTGAGTGTCCGGCTTGAAGCTATTCAGGCCGCTTTGAGTCAGATGGAGATTGGATTATATGGTATCTGTTGTGATTGTGAAGCAAAGATAGAACTGGATCGGCTGGATGCCGATCCGACTGAGCAGCGTTGCAAAATATGTTCTAACCCCCGTTAGCTCGCGGGCTTGCAGCTTGCCCCACATTATCGCGTAGCATGCGTTCAGCTTCATCGCGATCTTGCTCTACTTGTTCGGCGGTCCGACATACTCTTGTTCTCAAATTCGAACCAGTTGACCGTTCATTTCGGCAATACACGGTAGGTCCGTCTGCTGATGCCACTTCAACATTTTCTTCACTATTAGCATTGTGAGCTGTGCCTGTCGACTGACAAGCTCCAAGAGCACATGCCATAGCAATAGTTAAAAAAAACGTCCTCATTATTTCTCCTCCCTTAAACCTTAATAAAAAACAAATTTATCACAATTACAACCTAAAAAAATGTTTTGTACATTTAATTACAATTTTTTTGGGAACAAGGATTCACTTTGTCATTTTTAATGTCCAACCAAAAAGGTCATTGTCCAATAAGAATGGGGAGATATTACTTTGGTGTCCTGCTCGCAAAACGCAAGCAGAAAAATCTTCTGCATCCTGTTCAGACCATGCAGATGCAAGCTGATCATTCAGACGAGCCTCATGGCTCAAAATATCATGTTGAAATCTCTTAAGTAATTGCAGATGTCCAGGTTTAACTTGCATAAAAAGTGGTGAGACACGTTGCAGGAAATCCTGACACCAGTATTCTTTAGTCGTATTGACACATATCCCTTGTAAGTCCTGTGCCAACTTAAACAACTTTTTATTGAGGTATTGTGTACGCTGCTGGCTGCTAAGTTGTTTCGGCTCACTGTCTGCTATCGTAAGCAGCTCCGTAGCGACAGCAAAAAAATGACAGTCTGCAACATCGCTGTAAAAAGCCAGACCGCTTTCACAGTCTTTCGTCAAAACAGAACTTCTATGGTGGATCATAGCGCTGAAAGACCCCGTGGGTTTAAGAACTCGTAAAACCTCCTGCATTGCTGCTTTTCGCTTCGAATATTCAAAACCAAATTGGCTGATCACAGCGTCAAGGCTGTTCTGAGCGAAGGGGAGCTGCTCAGTAGGTGTTTCAGAATAGAAACAAACTTGACGTAATAGCTTGAGAACATCCGGTTGTGCGGCAATGGTGCTAAGTGGTTGAATAGCAGCAAGATCAGAAGCCAAAACCTGAAAGTTTGCTTTTACTGTGTTGGAAAAGTCCACCAAAGAGACAGCTAAAGCCCCATTACCAGTCGCTACATCCAGGATGGTACTACCAGTTGGAAATGATGCAAACAACTGATGCCAATAGTCTAATACAGCCCCATTATAGCCGGGTGAAGACTCATCTTCCGCAAAGCTATTCAGACTCTTTGTTTGATGCCAATAGCTGTTCCAGTGCTCCATAGATCACTACCATATGCCCATAAAAAAAGGCAGGATAACCCTGCCTTTTTTAAATTACAACATTAGCTTAGAACGATTGCGAGTAGCGAATATAAGAAACGCGACCAAATGCATCGTACAAGTTAAAGTTGTAGTTACGACCACCTGCAGAAATCAGCTCAGGTTTTTTCTCAAAGGCATTCAGCATACCAATGGTCACCTTACCATTCCAGCTAGTGCTATAGCCAACTTGCAAATCATGAGTAATCCATGTACCCAAACGAGGCTGTGTATCCAGATTATTATAACGGTTCTGACCTTCAATCATGTTGATGTTCCAACTGAAGTCAAAGTCATGGAAAGCATAAACGTTATTCAATGTACCACGGCTACGAGGCATAGAACCTGGGATACCAGGGTTACGCTCGCCAACCAGATTACGTCCACCATCTACTTTACTTTCCAACGCATAGCTTAATTGCAGATTCTGATTCAAACGTCCAAACTGACCAAAATCGAAGTTAGTTCTGAAGTTAAAATCAAGACCAGATGTCTCCCAGTCCCCTTGGTTGGCATAACCGCCATTTACACCCAAAATAGGAAGTGCTGGACTACCAGCAGGAACTGCTTGCGGGTTACCGCCACGTGTCACACCTAAACCAGCAGGAATTGGATCGCCAGCTGCTTCCAAAGCAATTAACTGGACCGCACCAAATAGCGCGATTCTATCTTCGATTTTAATGTTGTAATAATCAACAGCAAAGTTGAACCAGTCAGTTGGCTGATAAGCAACACCTAGCGCATACTGGGTAGATTGCTCTGATTCAAGATCCGGGTTGGCTTGAGTAAGTTGACGCACCTGAACCGAGCAGTCAAAATCATTACCAAAGTTCAAGCAGGTGGCTGGATCTTCCACTGCCGGATTCCCTGAAGATGGTGCCATGGTGATCTGATCAAGCGTTGGAGCACGGAAACCCTTGCCATATGAAGCACGGAGAACTAGCGCATCCATTGGTTCATAACGCAAAGATACTTTTGGTGAAAAATCACTACCGTAATCAGAGTAATTATCGTAACGACCTGCTAAGGTCGCTTCCAAGTTATCCAGAATCGGGAATAAAGCTTCGAAGTAAGCCGATTTAACGTTACGTGAACCACCAGCGGAGTTACCAGCAGAGCCGCCTACCACACCAGCTTCTGACAATGCATCATACTGATCGACATAAGTTTCTTTACGATACTCAGCACCAACAACCATTTGCGCCATACCAGCATTCATCTCGAACACATCAAAGGCTGCAGAAGCAAACGCTTCTTGTTGATCAAACTGACTAACGCGAGAAATGGTTACGTTCATACCGTTGATCAGCTGCTGATAAGCACCAGCTTGATCTGGGTTGCTGTCGTAGCGTGAACCTAGTGGATCACGTAGATCGTAGAAAACAAAATTTGGGTCAGCAGCCATACCGGCAGCAACTTCTTCCGTGGTTATGTTCACGGCAGTGTCAGCTGCTGAGCGCAGCAAATAGTTGTAACCAATATCGAAAGATTTACTCTTGCTAGTGCGAACACCGAAGTCTAGATCAATATCTCCAACACGGCCCTGAGCACCAACTAGCAAGTCCGTCGCATAGTTATCTACATAACTATCACGATCACCAATTGATGCAAAACGGTGCCAGTATTTCAGATCACGATTTTCGCCTGCATTAGGGAAAGCACTTGTCACATTACCATCAGCGTCAACACGCGGTACATCGCGGCTGCCATCTACAGCAGCTGCATCATAGACACCACCAGCATCAATGTTAGCTGGGTTCGTCGGGTTATTCCAGCTATTTGCACGCAACAGACTGCCAGGATCATTCAAAGATGGTGCATAACGACCAAAGGACTTGGTTTTGGCAGCATTTACATTAGCAAAAATAGTCCAGTCTTGGTTAATCTCGTGTTCAACTTTTACAAACAAACCACGGTTAGCGGTAGAGGCTTCATTGGCGTTGGTGGCATTAAAATTATACCCACACTGTTGGAACGTATCTAAGACTGTTGGATCTTCACCTGGCGCAAGCACTGCACTGTTATTTTGAGCAGGATTTAAGATAAAGTCTTGGGAAGTACAACCATCGGGAATAGAACGGAAGCCTTGAGAATTATTAGCTTCAGTGTAGTTGTTGCCGTAGATAGAGTTACCTGGAACGACCCAATCATAAGCATTTTCAAAGATGATATCACGGCTATTCCAAGACACGCCACCAACCATACGAGTGGTATTATTTGATGAGCCGAAGACAACTGAACCTTCTTCACGACCACCACCCTCTCTTGGCAACGATACCTCTGACGCACCAATGCGCAATTCAACGCCATTGAAGTCACGACGGGTGATGACGTTGATTACACCACCGATGGCATCAGAACCATAAACAGCAGAAGCACCATCAGATAAAATTTCGATGCGCTCAACTGCCGCCAATGGGATAGCGTTCAAATCCTGACCAGAACCAGTTGAAGGTGATGTTGGCAAACGACGGCCATCAATCAGAACTAAGGTACGGGATGCACCTAAACCACGCATGCTTACAGTAGAAGTACCTTGAGCAGCATTACCTGATTGAGGACGGAAAGAACCAGCACTGTTAAATGCGGTTCCACGAATAACATCAGTAATAGATGTCTGACCAGATAAATCAATGGCATCACGGTCAATAACCGTAATAGGCACAGACTGTTCAAGATCGGTACGGCGAATACGTGAACCAGTTACTTCGATGCGCTCGACGCGAACCGTGTCTTCTTCGTCAGCGGCTGCTACCTGAGCAGTAAAAGCAGTCGCTGAGGCAGCACTAAAAGCAATGGCCAAGCGCACAGCTTTGCTTAGTTTATTATTTGTATACATGTATTTCTCCCTGGATCACTGGTAAAAGTGATTCTATTTTTTGCGGTTATCAGCCTTTTTCGGCAGCTGACCGGCCGTTGAACACGGGAATACACCCGTTTGTCACGCTTGATAATAAACGTATTTTTTCCATAGGGTCAACTCATTTTAAGGAACAATTTTTTCATCTGCTGCAATACAAATACGATGTACAACCAAAATTAGGCTATAGAGCGATATAAAAACGACTCAACAAAAGCGAGGGATATGCTTCAACCTGAGGGTTTCTGCCCCTTTAGCTGATGTTAGCTGCAACTTATCCGCTGTTTCTTTGCAGAACAGCATGTAAATTAAAATGTACACAAAGCCATTTAATAACTTGACTTAAGTATTCATGCAAATGAACTTTTAACTAAGTTGAAGAAAATTGAACACGTAGGAGTTACTTGAAGCTGAAAGCAGGAATAGGATAAAAAGACTGTTTAGAATGGTTAGCTCAAAAAAAACCAGCGCTAGTAAGCGCTGGTTTTAGATACTGATTACAGTGCTTGCTTAGAAGGTGTAGTTCACACCTAAGGTAAAGCGTTGGCCCATCATATCGTAGTAGTTACCATTATTGTACATGTTTGGAAGACGAGGAGGCGCCTTGTCAAACATATTCAAAATACCAGCCCGTACCTGCAAATCGTCGTTTACATTATAACGGCCTGTTAAATCCCACGTGATGTAAGAAGGAACATCGTTATAGTTGTTCTGATTTGGAGTCCACTGATTATTCACTACAGAGTTTTTACGGTGTGTCATGGTTAACACAGCCGATACATCTTTGTACGAATAGCTGCTGATCAAACGGTTACGCCAGCGTGGACGTGCCTGCTCACCCGTTTGTACAATTTCATCTTCAGCAAAACCAGTTTGGTTAAAGGTACGCTCAGCTAAGTAAGTACCAATCCAGCGGATACCAAAGTCACCAATATCGGTAGAAAGACGGTAGTTTGTCTCAATATCAACACCAGCTGTAGTACTTAATGCTGAGTTAATTGGCTTCTGGAAGAAGTTTACAATTTCAAATGTTTCCGGATCGCGCTCTAGAAGCGGACAATACACATTGTCAATTGAATTGGACTGATAGCAGTAACGAACCAGGTTGTTAGCCGTGAAAGACTGGATCATGTTCGACATGTCAAACTTCCAGTAATCGACCGTGATACTTAAGTCGTCAACGAAGCTTGGGTTGTAGACAAAGCCAATCGTGATATCTTTGGCAGATTCATTCGTCAGATCTGTGTTACCAATGATAAAGCCAGGACGAGTTGAACCAAACCACTCAGGTGATGGTTCAAAATCTGTCGGGATACCTTGAGCCGCACAGTTATTCAGAATATTTTCACGATAATCCGGGTTTAAACCGTCGCGCTGACTGGTCGCACAAAGGTCGGTAATACCGGCGAAAGTCTGACCCGGTGGGGCGAATAACTCAGTAATGTTAGGAGCACGTACTGATTTAGAACGATTGATACGGATACGCAGCTCATCATTCACTTCCCAGTTCAAGCCTACTTTCCAGGCAGTATCAGAACCTGATGTGGAATAGTTCATGGCACGGCCAGCAGTTTCAAACGTCAGGCTTTCCATAAATGGCAAACCTTCAAACAATGGCACTGAGAATTCTGCTGAGATTTCTTTAACATCAAACTCACCATCTAGAGGTTGAGACTGGTTGTTAAACAGCAAGCCAGCACGCATCGCAGGATCTGGTAAGGTTTTCGCTTTTTCTTTACGGTACTCCACAGCGAATGCTGCTGCCAACCAACCTGCAGGCAGCTCCATGATATCACCGTTCACCGATACACCAGCCACGTGCTGCTGGATAGAAGAGCGACGGATAGCATCAGTACTAACCCAGTCGTATGCATCTGCATCATAAATACCACGGCCAAAGATATTCAGCGGCAAACAACCTTGAGCCCGGGCAATTTCATCACGACAAACAACCTGGCCATCAAGTTCAATGGCATCAACCGCGTCGTAGAAACGATCTTCATACATTTCGCCATACCATTCAGTATCGGCCTGCACATGACCTGAAGTCAAATAAGCATTGTACATCCAGTTATCGTTAATCGCACCATCAAAACCTATCGAAATACGAGCTAAAGTCCGGTCTTGAGAATACTGACGGTTACCAAAGTCTGATGCCAGGTAACCCATGCTAACAGCACCGTTAGGATAGGTAGCACCGACATTTTGCTGGCTGATCAGATCACGGGCATCTTGTGGCAACAAGGCATTGTCACCTTGCGTGATCAGGTTAAGGAACGCAGGTGAACTTTCGCCATACGCATCGGTTTTAGATAAGTTAAACTCAACCTGCATACGGTGATCATCATTAAACTCATAACTCATGTTGGTGATGAAGTTTATACGATCAAGTGGGGTACGCATGAAGGAGTTTTCAGCAAAGTTATACCCTTCGCCACCCAGGTAATCGACCCGGCCGGAGGTTAATGGCGGTAAAGGTTGACCCAGCTGCTGAGGACGCAACGAACCGTCGTCAGAGAAAGTGTAACGAGTACCACCAGCGGAAAAAGTACCGCTCTTGGTGTAGGACGCCAGTACTTGCTCGCCATAGCCCCAAACCACAGCTAATGGGCTATTTGGATCACCAGAGATCAAATCAGGGTTACGGATGACGATGGGTGCATTGCGTAAGAAATCGCGATCCATGAAAGAGATTTGCTTTTGGCGCGCCCAACTTAAATTTGAAATGAAGCTGGCACGACCTAAATCAGCACCAAAAGTCAGTGAGGCGTACTCTTCTTCACCACCACTCTGTCTGGTTTGAGTGGTAGAGACATCAAGAGTCACCCCATCATAAGATGTTTTGGTGATAATGTTAACAACACCAGCCACAGCATCAGAACCATACACAGCAGATGAACCACCGGTCGTGATTTCAATACGGTCGATCATGGCCGTAGGGATGTTGTTTAAATCTACTGCAGAGCTACCCGGAGCACCTGAAACAAAACGGCGACCATTGACCAGTACCAAGGTACGGTTTGAACCCAAACCACGTAAGTCAGTGTTGTTCAAGCCACTGGCGAAGATGGTGTTATTTGAGGTTTCTGGTGACAGACCAATCAAGGTATTGGGCATACGGTGCAGTAAATCAGCAACGTTAGTGACACCAGAATCGACAATGGAGTCGCCAGTAATCACGGTAACTGGTGTCGGTGCGATTTCACCTAAACGGCGAATACGTGAACCAGTTACTTCAATACGCTCAACCGGAGCGGCTTCTTCTTCGTCAACATTGGCAATAGCGTGGCTCGGAAAAGCAACCGCAGCTACAGTACCAAAAGCCATTGCGAGGCGCACGGCTTTGGATAGCTTATTATTTTTATACATGTTTATGTCTCCCTGGATGCCGTACTTTGCGACAGCCAAATTATTGTGGACAGATAGCGAGTAATAAAATCAAAATCCAACAAAACAACCCTGCATAAACCGTCACAAGGGCTTTGTGTCACATGATGTTACACATTTAGCAAAGTTAAGGTCAACCATTAATCTGAACTTTTGCGATAAATGGAACACGAAGCAGGTTACGCTTCAAAACTGCACTACCATATATGCTTTACTACCTAATTGCACTGGCGCATGATTTAAAATAGACTAGGCAGCTGTATATACATCCAGCTCATCGTCTATGCTTACTGCTCAGCTCCAACAACAGATTCGCAAAGCTCAGCACCAGTTACGAAGTGCGTTACCGAATTATCGCACTCGTCCTGGTCAAAACAAGCTGATTGCTGAAATAGCTCATACTATAGCAGGCAGTTATCACCGGCACGAACGCATTGCACTGGTCGAAGCCGGCACAGGAACTGGTAAATCACTGGCCTATTTGCTGGCAACCATACCTTATGCTTTGGCTGAAAATAAAAAAGTAGTTATTGCAACAGCCACCGTTGCCCTGCAAGAACAGTTGGTCAGCAAAGATCTGCCTTTTTTTCAGCGTCATGCTGGGCTGGAGTTTGAGTTTTGTCTGGTCAAAGGCCGCCAGCGCTACGCCTGCATAGAGCGCTTAACGGAACGACTGCAGCAACCAGAGTTATTCCCTGCCGCTCAAAGCAAATCGATGCGACTGCTAGAGAAGCTGCTGAAAGCCTGGCACAACCGTAGCTGGCTGGGTGATTGGGATAGCCTTCCCTTTGCGGTGCCCGATAGTCTTTGGCAAGACATTCAAGCGGATCCCTTTCATTGCCACCGTAGCAATCGCCGCCATCAGCAATGCCCTTTTCATTTGGCCAGAGCCGAAATCACCAACTCGGATGTACTAGTCACCAATCAGGCGTTTTTATTGGCCGATCTCGATGCTGGCAATAGCCAATTACCAGCCCCTGAAGACAGTATTTATGTTATTGATGAAGGACATCATCTAGTCGATAGCGCTCGCAGTTTTTTTTCGGCCAGCTGCCCACTGTTACAGCAAGAGGGCTGGCTGGAAAAAGCCCTTAAGTTTAGCCAACGGATGCAGGCGAATTTACCGGAGTCGTCACTAAAAACCTTACTGAAACTGCAAGATCATATAGACGACTTTCGTCGTGAGTACAGCATCATCAGCCAGCAAGTACCCAGCTATGCCCGCAGCTGGTTTGAAGGGAGTAAGCAATATCGATTTACTGATGCCGCTCTGCCCTTGGTCATTAGTGATAAAGCAGAGTCTCTGGCACAACTAAGCCAGCATATTTTGAATAAGCTTGAACAGCTACATCAGCAAGTACGCGAGGCCATTACCGAGCAGCTGTTGCCCGTCAAAGCAATCTCGACAACCTTGCAAGAACTGTCTTTCTTTGATCAAAGGTTCGGCCAGCATCAGGCACTATGGCATTTGTATGCTCAAGCGCAGGATAAACTGGTGCATCAAGCCCGATGGGTTGAACAAGCGGAAGATAACGACCATCAGGTGATTGCTTTTGCCAGCCCTTTGCTGTTGCAAGCTCAATTGGATCGATTGCTGTTTCGTCCTGCCTTTGCCTGCATTCTCTGCTCAGCCACACTGACCTCATTAAACTCTTTTAGCTACCCGCTTAAAGAGCTCGGACTCGATGACTTTGAAGGGGTTCGTACCCTGCAAGTGAGCTCACCTTTTAGCTATGCTGAGCAAGGTACCGTTATATTACCCATGATGAAGCATGAGCCCACAGCGCCAACATTTACTGCCGAGCTCTGTCAGGTATTACCGGATTATTTGCCGGAGGGTGAAGCCAGTCTGGTGTTGTTTGCTTCATACTGGCAAATGCAAGAGGTTGCTGAGTCACTGCGTCAAAAAGGATTTTCTTTGTTGGTGCAAGGTGAAGCCGCACGACAGAGTTTACTTGACCAGCATCAGCAACTGATAAAAGCTGGTAAAACCAGTATTTTATTCGGCACGCAGAGTTTTTCTGAAGGTCTTGATTTACCCGGTTCATTATTAACCAACCTGGTGATCACCAAGCTGCCCTTTGCCGTCCCGACATCCCCGTTGGAAGAAGCGATGAGTGAAGCCGTGACCAAGCGTGGCGGCAATCCTTTTTTACAACTGACCGTACCGGCAACAGCAAAGAAACTGGTGCAGGCTTGTGGTAGACTGTTGCGACAAGAGCAGGATCACGGCCAGATTGTGATTCTCGATCGTCGGCTGGTCAGTAAAACTTATGGCAAAGCCATGCTGGATGCCCTGCCGCCTTTTAAACGCCATATTCATTATTAAGAGAATCACCTTGTTCGCTGAACTCGCCATTGACCCCAGCTTGCTTCTTGTGCTTTGTGCCGTTGCCTTTGCGGCCGGCTTTATTGATGCCATTGCCGGCGGTGGTGGTTTACTCACTATTCCTGCGTTGCTGACCGCAGGTTTACCACCTCATGTGGCGCTCGGTACCAATAAACTGGCAGCAACTTTTGGCTCCCTCACTGCCTCGCTAACCTACTACCGAAAAAAGCTATTTCAGCCACAGTTCTGGCAGCGAAGCTTACTCTATACCGCTATTGGCGCTGTTATCGGCACTCTGGTGGTAGACCAGCTTAGCCGCGAAGCGTTAGAGAAATTTTTGCCCGTCATTATTCTTTTAGCGGCCATTTACACCTTGTTCAATCGCATTGTGCCTGACGACCAGTTGGAGCTGCCAAAGAAAAGCCGTAAGCTCTTTTGGCAGCAGCGAAGCCAAGGATTCGTGCTGGGGTTTTACGATGGCGTTGCAGGCCCGGGTACCGGTGCTTTCTGGATGGTGTCGACCATGGCGATGTATCGTATTAATCTACTGCTGACCTGTGGTGTGGCCCGTACCATGAACTTTATCAGCAATGGCTTTTCATTGGTGGTCTTTTTGCTGCTGGGGCATGTCCATATCATGCTAGGATTAGCTATGGGGCTATGCCTTATGCTCGGTGCCTGGATAGGCGCGCACTCAGCGATCCGTTTTGGTAGCCGCTTTATCCGGCCGGTTTTTGTCATGGTGGTGGTCGCCATTGCTTTGCGTTTGGCCTGGCAAGCCTGGAACTAGCTGACTGTAGATAAGGCAACCCTGATATGTCGCAACTTGCAGAATTACAACAACGGTTACAGCATTTACGCCAACAAGCCAAAGAGCTGGATCGCAAGCCATTGCCGGGTAAGCCCCTCGACTGGTTTGATAGTGCCTTATTTAGCTGCCATTCACCCTACTTAACCGATTATGTCGATGCTGCCTTGCATAATCTTCAGCAATTGACACATTCAGCAACGCAGATGTCAGCCGCGCATCAACGCCACCTGGTGGAGCGTATTGCCGCCCAGTGCAGTGCGCTGACTCGTGGCTTTGCCAATATAACAACCCGCGCTCGCTATAAGCCGGGCCGGTTTAAAGCAAAATCGCTGGTTCAGGCCATCACCAGCTCCAGCCGTGAACTGTATCAACAACTGAGTGAATACAAAGAATTCGAACAACGGTTGGAAGATATGGTACGACTGGCACAAACAGAGGCAGACGCCGTACAAAAATCCTTAGCGCTGCAAGTACGACTTGGTCGCTGTCGCCGTGCCATTACCGACGTGGAGCAGCAGATCCAGCAATTGGAACAAGCAAAACGCTCATGATGCATTCACCCGCACTGGTGTATCACCCCTGCTACAGCCTACTTGAGCTGCCGGAACGACATCGTTATCCAATCGGTAAGTATCAATGGCTGTATCAGCGGCTGCAGGATATTGGAGCACCTCCTGAGATCTTTCATCAGCCCGACCCAATTCATCCCAGTCAATTGCATCACACACACTGCCCCGAATACATCACCCAATTATGTCGCGGCCAGTTGGACGCAAAAGCGATGCGACGCATAGGTTTTCCATGGTCCGCTCAACTGATTGAGCGCTCTCTGACATCGCTGGGCGGTACTTTATTAACCGCGCAACTGGCCATGCAACAAGGCATGGCACTGCATTTGAGTGGCGGCTATCATCATGCGTTTTATGCTGAAGGATCTGGTTTTTGTTTATTCAACGATTTGGTCTTTGCTGCTCGCTCGTTGCAACAACAAGGCGTGAAACGCATTGTAATTTTCGATTTGGATGTGCATCAAGGCGATGGGACCGCCTTGCTGGTAGCCGATGATCCCTCCATTATTACTTGTTCGGTTCACTGCGAGAAAAACTTCCCCTACCGCAAGCAACAATCGGACTGGGATCTGTCTTTACCAGCCACCATTCAGGATGATGATTATTTACAACAGGTTGAACAAGCCCTGCATTGTCTATTGAACTGGTTCCAACCTGAGCTGGTGATCTACGATGCCGGAGTAGATTGCCATCAACAGGATGAGCTTGGCCACTTTCAATTATCAACTAATACATTATTCCAGAGGGACTTATTGGTATTGTCCAGCTGCCAGCAGCGCCAGATACCTGTTGCTGCTGTAATTGGTGGTGGTTATCAACGTGATCTGGCGGCTCTGACCCAGCTGCATCTGCAACTGTTTAAAGCCGCTTTCACACTCAATGATTTAGCTCTCGCCAGCAAAATAAAAACCTAAACGCTTTTTCAGATCTTTCGGCAAGGCTGGTAAATCGGCTTTCGGCAGTAAAAACGTCGCCATATGAAATAAGTCGGTAAAGATACGGTTTTTTTCGGTGGTCCGTTTTAAATAATCGTGCCCGGACGATCCGCCAGTGCCCATCTTCATGCCCAGCATCCGCTGTACCATCATGGCATGCTTGTATCGCCAAATGGTCAGGTTTTCGTCAATTTCGGTTAAGCAAGTGAGTAACTGAAAGGGCAGATTAAACACCGGCTCTTCCTGATACAAATTAATAAATAATGCGGCCAGCATGGCGCGCTGGTTTAACCGGAACGAACCTTGCTGTTGTAGCTCCAGATACTGATCAGAGTCCAATAAAGCAGCAAACTTCACCCGGGTTTTTTCAATCTCCTTCAATTGCTGCTCGCGTTCAGGCTCAGCAATGTGCTCTATGCCAGCGACGATGGCTTGGTCACGAGACAGCATGGCATCAGTGGCGTGTTGATAGAGCTGCCAAAAGCTAAAATCACCCTGCTCTAAAAATGGCATCCGCTCCAGCCATTTTTCAATGCGTTCAAATAAACTAGGTTGTTGCTCCAGACCTTCCAGAAAGGTTCTGTCTTGCTCATTTAAACGGGTATAAAATGAGTTTTTATCAAAATCAATGCGGTACTCACTCTTCAGCCCCAAGCCTATTTCCAGCATTTTGAACTGCACACTCTGAAAACCAGAGGCCGGCACCAAATAATCACGAAATGACATAAAATCTTGCGGTGTCATGGTTTCAATCACGGCAATTTGTTGGTTGAGCAAATGTTGAATACTGATCACACGTTTCAGTTTATGCACTATCCCTGTTAGCTGCTCATCTTTTACTGATTCGGCAGAAAAGACGTCCAGTACGGCTTTCAATTCATGCAAAATCTGTTTAAACCAGAGCTCATACACCTGATGCACAATAATAAACAGGGTTTCATCGTGTGCCTCGGCATCATAACGGGCACTCTCTGGCGCTTGAGCCGTCAGAATTTTATCCAGCTGCAAGTAGTCGCCGTAATAACAAGGTTTTTGATTTTTTTGCATGTTTTACCAAATTCGTGAGGGAATTATGCCGTATTGTAGCAATGCAGCAGCACATTACCAATGTGGTGGTTTTTTTGGCCAAAGACGATTATGCTTGGTGACAGTAATTCATGCTTTACATTCAAAGAAGAACCACTATGACCCTGAATGACGATATCCATAACTATTACGAAAAATTAGTGATTGATCACATTAGCGAGCAAGGCTTGGACAAGGATAAAGATCCAGATTATCTGGCCGATCTGAGCTGCATCGTACTCAATCAGCTGCCGCCTCGCTATATCCGCTACGAAGTGGATATGGCATTTTATCTGCCACAAAGCGAGCGTTTTGAGATGCAAATGAAGGTCGAAGAGGCGGTGCGTAAAGCGGTCGATTTCTTACAAAATCAGAATTAATCGTCCAGAACCAGAATTTAATTGGCTGACTACTTCGGTGTGGGGTGGGTGGCAACCCCACCAGCCACATCCCGGCACATGCGTCATAAGCTGCGGCTGCTTCCTTCCGGACCTGACCGGGTTCACCTATTAGCATTGCGAGAGGACCCATGGGGTTACCATAGTGTGCCATAAGGATGGCAGGCGCGCATTATGCGCAAAACCTGCCGAGGTTGCAACCTTAGTTGCTTGACTGCTGACTCTTCAGCTCAGTTTTTAACCGCTGCAATAATTCGCTCAAGCGTTGTTGGTTATCTGGACCCATCCGTATTAACTGCTTTTGTACATCCGTCATGGCTTCCAAGTCCGCATCCGCAAACTGATACATCACCGAAGGCCTTTCCAGCAGGAAGACACCATCACGAATTGGCTGATCCAGTACATAATCGATCGCTTCTATCAATCGCTTATAAAAACTGGTATCTGGATAGCCAAGTTCATTAAAGGCTTCTTCAAACAACGGTTGATACTGCTGCAACAACTGAACCTGTGTCGCTACCGGCACGCTTTCCAGTAATGCTAAATAGGGTTCATAGCGCTGATAGCCAGCCGGGTCTAAACGGTACTCCTCACCATCTGCCTGGACGACAAAAGGCTGATCGGGTTGCTGCACCACCTGCTGTTCATTGCTGATTTGTCCACGACTGACATTATCCGTCAGTACCACAAAGCGGCGGATCATGTCTTCTTGCACAAACAAACCTGCCAAACCCGGCCGCCACGATAAATCCAGTAAGGCTGAATGTACTTCAGCGTCGGATTCATTCAGCAGGGGCAACTCAACTTCAGGCTCAACCGCCACTGGCTCGATCTCTACGGGAACGATTTCGACTGCAAGGTCTGTCTCGGGAACTGGTTCAACGGTCGCTTCATTCTCAATCACATCAACAGACTCCGGTTCGTCCGGTACCGGGGTTATCGTTTCAGCTTGGGGTACCGGCTCGAACACCACTGCAGGCGACGGAGCCACATCCTCAGCTGGCGGGCTGCGAAACAGCAGCCAGCTGGCAATCAGGATCACGGCTACGACAGCAGCTAACCCAAGATAATAATAATGCTGCCCGAGTGCTGATGCAGGTGCCGGTGTTGGTTCATGTTCTGTCATGTCGACCTCTGATGAATAATAAAAAAGCGGGTTGCATTTGATGAGTAAGCCAACCAGACTAAAGTCAGGTCGCACTATTGTCCGCTTACGCATACAATAGAAGAATCTTACATCAATGGCTTCGCGTATGCTTAGTTTCTCTTAAGCAACAGAGCGATAGCAACAAAAAAAGTTCAGCTGAATGAGACAGACAGTACCCTCTGGTCGAAAAAAAATTGCTTTGTTACTCACAGGAGGTGGAGCCAGAGCAGCGTATCAGGTCGGTATGCTAAAAGCGATTGCCAGCCGCTACCCCCGCAACAGTAAAATTCCGTTTGATATTATTTGTGGAACATCGGCCGGAGCCATCAATGGCACTGGCATTGCCTGTTATGCCTCATGTTTTCACCTGGGGGTAAAGAAAATCGAATGGGTGTGGCGACAGTTCCATACCAATCAGGTGTATTATTCTGATTACCCACGTGTATTCAGACATTTACTTCGAGGTGCTTTTAGCGCCTTTCAGGCAGATTACGCCAATAAGCGTCCCGTCAGTTTGTTTGATAACGCGCCTTTGCAGCGGTTGCTAGGCAAAATCCTCGACTTAAAACGACTGGATCGCAATATCATGGGCGGCTATTTATCGAGTGTCTCTGTGACAGCATCAAGCTATAGCAATGGCGATTCAATGACCTTTTTTCAATCCGACAGTGCCAATGAGTGGCGCCGTGCTAAACGCTGTGGCCAGCGGACATTGCTTGGCTTGCATCACTTGTTGGCTTCAGCCGCTATTCCAGTGGTGTTCCCTTCGGTGCGGATCCATCAACAGTATTTTGGCGATGGCTCAGTCAATCAATTATCGCCGCTAAGTGCCCCCATACACTTAGGTGCTGAGAAAATTTTGATTATTGGCCTCGAACAGCCCCGAAGCCATGATATGAGTGAACGCTTGCCACACCACCCGGGGCTTGCAACCATTGCCGGTCACCTGCTGGATACAGTGTTTGCCGATACATTGAACTCCGATCTGGAGCGGATGCAGCGCATCAACAGCACCATAGCAACGATGCAGCAACATGGTATTGAGACCAAATTGAAGCCCATCGATAGTTTGCTGCTAAACCCCAGCCAAAACTTTAATCAAATTGCCAGTGAGCACTTTTTATCACTGCCGCTGGCCGTGCGTACTTTATTTCGCATGCTGGGTATTGGTCAGCACTCTGACTCCAGCTTGGCGAGTTATTTATTATTTGAACAAGACTTCACCCGACGATTGATCGATATTGGCTACGAAGATGGTATGCATCAACTCGATACCATTATAGAATTTTTGGAAAGTGACTAGTGGGCGCTTTGGCAAGTAAGGAGTCAAAAAAACCGCACAAACGTATTCTACATCCTTGAATCATCCACCTACCTGGATTAACTCTTTGATTCATGAGTCTATTAACAAATAGGCATGGTTTTTGCTTTAAAATTCATCAGTGAATGATTAAGGACGCTGCCATGACCCTCTGTTTTTTATCCGAGATTTCCTTACCGACAGCACCAAGCTATGCGGCTGTGGCTACGGATGAGTATTGGCGTACCTTGCCGACTGATGACAGCCAAAGCCTGCTAGCCCAACTGCAAACCAGCTTAGACATCAGGGAGCAATTGCAATTCTTTTCCATGGCAGCTGGCAATATTCTGCCGCTTAGTGGGGTCGAGTTACAAACCGCCATTGGTGAATTTAATGCACCAGGCTCATCAGAAGCAAGTTACCAACACCGCAGTTTACTCATGTTGAAAGAGCAGTGTCTGGCCAAGATTCAATACAGCAGTGATCAGCCTTTCACGCCCCTGCTCTGCAAGCAGCTGCAAACACTTGAAGTTGAGTGGTTGTATCCACTTCGCAATGCACTCGTAGTTACACGCTTACAGCAAATGGCAATGAAAGATACCCTGACAGGGTTAGGCAACCGTCGTTTTTTTGATGACAGCCTGGATAAGTTCGTTCGATTGGCAGATCGCTTGCAACAAAGTTGTGCCGTCATCCTGCTTGATCTGGATAACTTTAAACAAGTGAATGATGATTATGGCCATAGCGCTGGTGATGATATCTTAGTTGCCATCGCTGAATCGATGCATTCAACTTTACGCTGTACCGATAGCTTATTCCGGTTCGGCGGCGATGAATTTGCCGTTATATTGAGTGGCGATGATGTGACCAGTACAGAACTGATAGCACACCGTTTGGTAAAAGCTATTAATCGCGATCACCGTTGTCAAAACTATCAGGTCACTGCCAGCGCTGGCATTGCTGTGTGGCAACCACATCAAAACCCTAATGAATTATTTCAACAAGCGGATAAAGCCTTGTATGCCGCCAAAGAGGCAGGTAAAAACCGAGTGCGCCGAGCCTGATAGCTCTCCCCTAACAACCTCTGGATGTTTATTTCAGAGTTCTGTAAGTAGCTCAATCAGATCGCTGATGGTTCAGCCACACCGTAGCCTGCTCTGCATGGCAAGCACTTGCGTATCCTGCTACTGCCACTAATTGGCCCTGCTGGAAAATCAAAGGCAATCTCTGCCGCTGCCAGGGAGGGATCTGCCACAGCTGGCACCACTGTTTCAGCGGTTTATGCTGAGGTACATTAGCAGGTTTAAAACGGGCACTCATGGTGCCAAAACAAACCGTCACGCCCGCCTCTGTTAACTGTAGCGGCAACCAGTCAGCACTATCTTTCGGTTGTTTCACACTAAAGCGCAGTATCCCCAGACTTTCCGGTAGTTGCAGCTCAGCTTCCCCTTGCCAACTCAATGTCCTGTCAACAGGTTGTTCGGTATTATTTTGCAGCACATACAACTGCTCGTTGTAACGTCGAATATGCCAATCTGAAAGCTGCAATATTGGTGATGCATCCTGTCGTGCTTCAATCACGTCACGATGCAGTGTCTGTAACCAGCGTTGAGTTGGGTTGAGTTGATACGGCGCCAGCCAGTAACGGATGATGGCATCTTGTTGTACTTTCGGGTAACGAGCCAGTGCAGATAATTGTAATTCACCACTCGAGCGGATGCATTGGCTTGCCATATCAGCAGTTATGGCACGTAATTGCTGATGGGCCTGGGCACAATGGGCCATGCTTCTGCTCGCTGTGTGGGCGAATGCCGGCCATCGCTCTGTCAGTAAAGGCAGGATCTGTTGCCGCAAAAAGTTTCGATCGAATCGGCTATCCTGATTACTGGCATCCTCCACCCAGTCTAGCTGATGCTGTTGAGCATACTGTTCGAGCTCAAAACGACTGAATGGCAATAACGGTCTAACTAATACACCGTCAGCAAAGGGGCGCTTTGTTGCAATACCAGCCAAGCCCGCCACGCCACTGCCACGTTTCAGCGCCAGTAACAGAGTTTCCAGCTGGTCATCCGCATGGTGAGCCGTGAGTAATAAGGTATCTGCTGAATCACAGTAAGGTTCGAGTGCTTGATAACGCGCATGCCGAGCCCGCGCTTCCAGATTGTCCTGACCACTTATTTGCAGGTGATGGCTGGCAAAACTGATGCCCCGTTGCTGACATTGCTGCTGACAAAATAACAACCACTGATCTGCATCAGGCTGCAGACCATGATGAATATGAACAGCGAGTAGTTGCCATGGTGCCTGTTGTTGTAACTGATAAAGCAATTGCAGCAACACCATCGAATCCAGACCACCGCTAAGGGCGAGCACGACCTTTTTCGGGTGATGAGCTTGCAGACAAGCAGCCAGATAGTCCTGCAGCTGCTCGTCTCGCTCAGGGGTTTTCATTGGCAGGTTAGCAGTAGCCGAATGACATCAGTCGCTGGTACCGTTTATCCAATAACTCCTGCACAGACAAGGTCTCCAACTGCTCAAGATCATTCAGGATCACGCTTTTTAACGACAGCGCCATTTCTTCAGGCGCACGATGAGCTCCACCTAAAGGTTCAGTAATCACGCGGTTGATTAAATCCAGTTCTTTCAAACGAGGCGCAGTGATCCCCATGGCATCAGCTGCCAATGGAGCTTTATCGGCACTTTTCCATAAGATGGAAGCACAGCCCTCCGGTGAAATCACCGAGTAGGTACTGTATTGCAGCATGTTGACACGATCGCCCACGCCAATGGCTAAAGCGCCACCAGAGCCACCTTCACCAACTACAGTACAGATCACCGGTACCTTCAAGCCAGCCATCACCTTTAAATTACGTGCAATGGCTTCACTTTGACCGCGTTCTTCCGCGCCGATACCAGGATAGGCACCCGGGGTATCGATAAAGGTAATAATTGGCATTTTAAAGCGCTCAGCCATCTCCATTAAGCGTAACGCTTTGCGGTAGCCTTCAGGTCGGGGCATACCAAAGTTACGACGTACTTTTTCTTTGGTATCACGACCTTTCTGATGGCCAATGATCATCACTGGCTTACCATCCAAACGCGCAGTACCACCAACAATGGCAACATCGTTGGCAAAAGTACGATCACCGGCCAGCTCGTCAAAATCAGTGAACATATGTTCAATGTAATCCAGCGTATAAGGACGATGCGGATGACGTGCTAATTGCGCCACTTGCCAGGCCCCCAACTCAGCAAAAATTTTCTTGGTGAGTGCCAGGCTTTTTTCTTTCAGGCGATTGACTTCTTCTTCCAGCCCCAGATCAAAGTCGCCATTGCGACTGACATTACGCAGCTCATCAATTTTTGCTTCCAGCTCCGCGATCGGCTGCTCAAATTCGAGGTAATTTAACATCATGAGTCGTCAAACCTTCTTTTATAATTCGGTTCAATTATGAAATTCTAAGTCTATTGTTGCTAATTGCCGGAGCTGATGCAACAACACATCGGTTGGTGTGATCCACCATTCGCTTCCTAAGCGCAAACTGACCTGACCTTCAGGTCGCTTATAATGCAACAACACAGGTACCGTTCCCGCTTTATGCTCAGCCAATACCTGCTGCAGCTGCTGAATATACTTGGTATCACAATCTGCTGATTTTAACGTAATTTGCAGCGATTTTAGATATTTTTCTCGAACGGCCGTAATTTCAGCGATATCTCGGCCGGTCATTGTAAGGCCACCACTGAAATCATCAAATCGTACCTGTCCGGTCACCACCACCACCTGATCTTTTTGCAGTATGCTTTCAAAGGCATCAAACTGGTCGGGAAACAACCGAACATCCACCCGGGCTGACTTATCATCCAGCGTCAGCAAGGCCCAACGGCGGCCCCGTTTATTCACTAAAATCCGCACCGAAACCACCAAACCAGCGACGGTGGTGCTCTGCTCCGATCGGGTGGGCTGTAAATCGACCAGCCGATACGCAACATAATGCTTTAACTCATCTAAGTAGCGATTAATCGGATGACCAGTTAAATACAAGCCTAGCGTCTCGCGCTCTCCTTCCAACCACACTTCATCTGGCCAAGGCGCAACTTGCTTAAAGGATTGCATGGCCTGCTCAGGTTCTGGAGTTAAGGAGCCAAATAAATCATTCTGGCCAATCAGTTCGGCTTTTGCTTGTTGCTCAGCCGCTCGTACCGCATCATCTAAACTGGCTTTTAATGCAGCCCGATGAGGACCAAGCTGATCCATAGCACCGGCCAGAATCAACTTCTCAATGACCCGTCGACCCAGTTTTTTTAAATCGACTTTGTAGCAAAAATCAAATAAGTCGCTGAAAGGCCCTTGTTGCTCACGCGCCTCAATAATGGCAGCCACTGGCCCCTCACCCACGCCTTTAATGGCACCTATACCGTAAATGATGCGACCTTGCTCATCCACCGTAAACTTGTACAAGCCTGCGTTAACATCAGGTGGTAGCAAGTTTAATTTCATCCGTTCGCACTCATCGACCAGCGTGACAATTTTATCGGTATTGTCCATATCAGCCGACATTACTGCCGCCATAAACTCAGCCGGGAAATGCGTCTTCATCCACAGCGTCTGGTAGGACACCAAAGCATAGGCGGCTGAATGCGATTTGTTAAAGCCATAACCAGCAAACTTTTCCACCAAGTCGAAGATCTTGATTGCCAGTTCACCATCAATATTATTTTGCCGTGCGCCTTCTTCAAATACCGCCCGCTGCTTGGCCATTTCTTCGGGTTTTTTCTTACCCATGGCCCGGCGCAACAAGTCAGCACCACCCAGTGTGTAGCCCGCCAGTACCTGAGCAATCTGCATCACCTGCTCTTGATACAATATAATGCCATAGGTCGGCTCTAAGATGGGCTGCAATGAATCGTGCTGGTAGGTGGCATCCGGATAGGAAATCGCTTCACGGCCTTGTTTCCGGTCGATGAAGTTATCTACCATGCCAGACTGCAGCGGACCCGGCCGAAATAGAGCCACCAAAGCGATCATGTCTTCAAAACAATCGGGCTTTAAGCGCCGGATCAGGTCTTTCATACCGCGTGATTCAAGCTGGAATACTGCCGTGGTATCGGCTTTAAGCAGCGTTTTAAAGCTCTTTTGGTCAGTCAGTGGAATGGCATTGATATCGACTAAGGGCTCATCGGTGTGCTGGCGCTTGGCATTGACCATATCCACAGCCCATTGCAGTATAGTCAAAGTCCGTAAGCCGAGAAAATCAAACTTGACCAAGCCAGCAGTTTCAACATCATTTTTATCAAACTGGGTGACCGGGTTATTGCCTTCGTCATCGCAATACAGCGGCGAGAAGTCGGTAATTTTAGTCGGAGCAATCACTACCCCACCCGCGTGTTTACCGGCGTTGCGAGTGACCCCTTCGAGCTGACGCGCCATATCGATTAAGTCACGAACTTCATCATCCTGCTCATACAGCTCAGGTAAGCGCGGCTCTTCTTTAAAGGCTTGTTCCAGCGTCATGCCCGGCGTGGGTGGGATCAATTTGGAAATACGGTCAACAAAGCCATACGGATGGCCCAGTACCCGGCCTACGTCACGAATAACTGCTTTCGCCGCCATGGTACCAAAGGTGATGATTTGCGATACCGCTTCACGGCCGTACATCTCAGCAACATGGTCGATCACCTCATCACGACGATCCATGCAAAAGTCGACGTCGAAATCGGGCATGGAGACCCGCTCAGGATTGAGAAAACGCTCGAACAGTAAATCAAACTCTAACGGATCCAAATCAGTAATTTTTAATGCATAGGCGACCAAAGAGCCAGCACCAGAACCACGACCTGGCCCCACTGGAATGCCATGATCTTTACTCCACTGAATAAACTCCATCACCACCAAGAAGTAGCCAGGAAAGCCCATCTGATTGATGACATCCAGCTCTATCTGCAAACGCTCGTCATACTCGGGTCGTTTTTCAACACGGACAGAGGGATCAGGAAATAACTGCTCTAAACGAACTTCGAGTCCTTCGCGCGATTTAAGCACCAGAAAGTCGGCATCCGACATGCCACCAGTTGGGAACGCAGGCAGAAAGTATTCATTCAATCGAATGGTGACATTGCAGCGTTTGGCAATTTCTACCGTGTTTTGCAACGCTTCAGGAATATCCTGAAACAGCTCCAGCATCTCCTGCTCAGTGCGTAAGTATTGCTGAGCGGAATAATGTTGTGGTCGGCGCTTATCATCCAGGGTATACCCATCATGAATAGCGACTCGAATTTCATGAGCCGCAAAATCATCCGCTGATAAGAACACCACTTCGTTGGTAGCAACCACAGGAAATTCAGCACGCTCAGCTAGCTCAACGGCTAATTGAATGTAGTGCTCTTCATCCGGGCGATCCGTCCGGATTAACTCCAAATAAAAGCGATCAGCAAAGTGCTGTTGGTAAAACGCGGTGAGCCCCTTCAGCACCGCCTGATTATTTTTAAGCAGCGCTTTGCCCACTAAGCCATCCTTGCCCCCGGACAGCAGGATAAGACCAGCCGAATGTTCTGCCAACCAGTGGTGATCAATTTGCGGCTTGCCATGCAAATAACCCCGTAAGTAAGCCTTAGAGATCAACAAAGTGAGATTCTGATAACCGGTGTTGTCTGCGGCTAGTATAACCATGCGGCCACTATCCTGACTAAAGGTGTCGTCATGCACCCAAAAGTCAGCACCAATAATCGGCTTAATCCCTGCAGCAATGGCGCCACCATAAAAACGGACCAGCCCACAGAGGTTCATCTGATCGGTCAGTGCCAGAGCCGCCATACCCTGTTGCTGTGTTGCTTTTAGGATAGGTTTAACTTTAGCCACTCCATCAATCATGGAGAAGTCACTGTGGACCCGAAGGTGAATAAAGGCTGGTGATGTCATGCAGAGGCCAATATGATCTGTTGTACCGGTTTAAAACTGCGACGATGTTCTGCAATGATACCATGTTGGCGGATAGCCGCCAGATGCTGGGCGGTTGGATAGCCTTTATGGCTGGCAAAACCAAACTGAGGATAGGCGATATCCAATTGTTCCATTTCAGCATCTCGCGCGACTTTGGCCAGAATGGAAGCGGCGCTAATTTCAGCTACCCGACTATCGCCTTTGACGACAGCAGTAGCTGGCATGGCAAACTCCGGGCAACGATTGCCATCCACCAACACCCACTCCGGCTCAATAGATAGAGCATCAACCGCTCGCTGCATTGCCAGCATGGTGGCATGCAAAATATTCAACTGATCAATCTCTGCCACTTCTGCGCGCCCCAGCGCCCAAGACAATGCCTGCGCTTTTATCTCGCTCGCCAACTTTAGACGCTTGCTGTGTGTTAGCTTTTTTGAGTCAGCCAAGCCTACAATCGAATGATGGCTTGGGAGTATCACTGCCGCTGTGACGACTGCACCAACCAGAGGCCCCCGCCCAACCTCATCGACACCACAAATAAGTTGAACATTAGGTCGTTGAAACTCAGGATGCATGCGCGCTCCTTTCTGCCACAAGTGCCACTACCGCTTCTGCCGCCTGAGCACTGGCATTGCAGCGTAATACCTGGTGCAACTCGGTAAAATGGTGTTGCAATGCCTCGCTGTCATCGTTTAACAACGGCTTCATACGCTGCACTAATTCAGTTGCATTGACATCATCTTGCAGCAATTCAGGCACTAACGCCTTATTGGCCAATAAGTTGGGCAAACTAAAATAATCGATATGTACCAGCAGTCGGGCCAGCCGGTAGGTCAATGCATTCATTTTATAAGCAACCACCATCGGGCACTTGGCTAGCATGGCTTCTAACGTTGCCGTACCAGAAGCAATAAAGACAGCATCTGCCGCAGTGAGTACCTGTCGAGACTGACCAATGATCAGCTTGATATCAAGCTCTGGCGCATATTGTGCTTTTAATTGTTGGAACAACTGAGCTTTTTGTTCAGTTACCATGGCACAGACAAGCTGTAAATCTGGCTTGCTCTGTTGCAACTGCTCCGCTGCTGCTAAAAAGTGTGGGGTTAATAGTTTTATTTCATTGGTCCGGCTGCCAGGCATCAAAGCCAGCACTTGCGACGCTTTTAACTCGAGCTCAACTTTGCTGGCTGCTTTATCAGGCCGCAATGGCATTTTATCCGCTAAGGTATGGCCAACAAAACGGCAAGGAACCTGATGCTGATCGTAAAAGGCTTTTTCAAAGGGCAACAGCGCCAGGACCAGATCGGTAGCCGCAGCAATTTTATGGATGCGCTTTTGACGCCACGCCCATACCGATGGACTGACATAGTGCACTGTAGTTAAGCCAGCTTGTTTTAGTTTTAACTCTACAGGCAGATTAAAGTCAGGCGCATCGACGCCTATAACCACATCGGGCTTTGCAGCCAAAACGTTCTGGATCACTTGTTTACGAATACTGAGCAAGCGTGGTAAACGGCCCAATACTTCCACCAGCCCCATAACCGCTAGCTCTTCCATATCAAACCAAGCCTGAAAACCAAGCGCTTGCATGCGAGGGCCACCAATGCCAAAAAACTCAGTGTCTGGCCGCAGTTTTACTAGTGCTTGCATCAGATCCGATGCAAGGATATCGCCGGAGTGTTCACCGACAATGATGGCAACTTTTAATGGGGAGCTACTGTGGTGGTTGGCAGACATATCTCTGAACCCTGAAACGCTAAACCTTGAAACTAAATAAGCTGCCTATAAAGACAGCTTCGCAGTAGACTAGCGAATAATGCCACGGCTAGAATTTTGAATAAACTGCGTCAAGCGACGAACTTCAGCATCTGCAGTGCTTGCTTCCGTTAAAGCGGCGACAGCTTCTGTCACTGTAAGCCCCTTTCGATAAATTTGCTTATAGGCACGACGAATTTGTAATATTGACTCTGCAGTAAAACCCCGTCGCTTTAACCCTTCAGAGTTGATACCAGCAGGCACAGCCGGGCTACCATTGGCCATGACGAATGGAGGCACATCTTTCAACACGATGGAACCACCACCAATAAAACTATGAGCGCCGATATGACAAAACTGATGAATGCCACTCATGCCACCTAAGATGACCCAGTCACCGACATGAACATGTCCCGCTGTCGATGCATTGTTAGCATAAATAACGTTATTGCCTATCACACAATCATGTGCCACATGCGTGTAGTTCATAAACAGGTTGTGGCTACCAATGACCGTTTTGCCTTCATCCTGAATGGTGCCACGGTGCACAGTACACCCTTCCCGAAATACGTTACCATCGCCAACAATCAGCTCAGTCGGCTCATTGTTGTATTTTTTATCCTGACAAGCTTCACCTATACTGGCGAACTGAAAGAAGTGATTACCGCGACCAATAAAGCTCGGTCCTTTAATCACCACATTGGATTCAATAATGCAATCATCGCCTATGACCACATCAGGCCCAATGTAGCTAAAGGGGCCTACGGTAACATTGTTGCCAATTTGAGCACTAGGCTCGATCACTGCAGATGGATGGATCACGTTATAATTCTCTCCTGGCACACATCAGTTCAGCACAACACACTACTTGGCCAGCTACTTTGGCCTCACCATAGAACTTCCACATATTGCGCCGTTCTTTCAAAAACTTGACTTCCAGCACCATGGTATCGCCCGGAACGACCGGACGTTTAAAACGCGCATTATCAATAGAAGCAAACAAATAAAGCTCATTCTCTGTTCGCTCTGTGGCCGTTTTAAAGCCAAGGATACCCGTAGCTTGCGCCATCGCCTCAAGAATTAAAACACCAGGGAAAATGGGCATCTGCGGGAAGTGTCCGGTAAAAATAGGCTCATTGATGGTGACATTTTTAATGGCAGTTAATGAGTCACCTGGTGTGTAATCCAGCACTCGATCAATCAGCAAAAATGGATAACGGTGAGGCAGCAATGCCATGATATCCTGGACTTCCAGGGTGTTCAACGAATTAGCCAAGGTCAATCCTCTGTATGTATTATTCTTGCTTGCCATCTGACAGTGGTATTTCAGTCAGATCCTGCATTTGCTGCTCTAACTCTTTAACTCGCTGATAAAGCTGTTCAATTTTCCGCAAGCGCGCTGTATTTTTTCGCCATTCGGCATTGTTGGTCGCAGGTATACCTGAAGTATAGACGCCTTTTTCCGTAACCGGCTTCATTAACATCGCCATACCACTGACTTGGGCACCATCACAGATGTCAATATGACCATTAATGACCGCAGCACCACCAATGATGCAATAACGACCTATAGTGGCACTTCCAGCGACTGTGGTACAACCTGCTATGGCGGTGTGATCACCAATTCGAACGTTATGGGCAATCTGACACAAATTATCAATAATGACATTGTTACCGATCACAGTATTCTCAATAGCGCCACGGTCAATGCAGGTTTGAGCGCCAATATCGCAATCATCACCGATAATAACAGTCCCAACTTGCGGGATCTTGAGCCAACGTCCTGCTTCATTAGCAAAGCCAAAGCCATCAGCTCCAAGCACAGCACTGCTATGAATAATACAGCGTTGCCCTATCTCAACCCGATGATGCACGGTCGCCTGAGCCAGGATCCGACTATGAGCGCCTATTTTTGCCTGTTCGCCAATAAAACAGTGAGCCCCCAGCTGAACGCCATCACCTAGCACTGCCCCTGCACTCACAACCGTGTAAGCGCCAATGTGCACGTCCTTACCCAAAGTCGCGGTAGGATCAATCTGCGCCGAAGCATGAATACCATGCGCTGGTGCCGGTGTTGAATCCAGTAATTGTGCAATTTTAGCAAAAGCAACATAGGGGTCTTCGACCACTAAAGCAGTTCCCTGCCATTGCTCGCGATCACTTGGCTTTAATAACATCACACCTGCTTGACAATCTGCCAGCAAGTGTCGCAATTTTGGGTTCGCTAAAAAGCTAATCTGATCTGCAGTGGCACGTTCAAGGGTACCGACACTACTGATTTCGATTGTTTCAGAACCAACTAACTCAGCATGAATATGCTGAGCTAGTTGTCGTGCGGTCAAACGTTTCATTTAGTTACCACGTGTCAACTGGCGTACGACTACATCAGAAATATCGTAGCTATCTTTTGCATACACCGCAGCACCAGAGTTCAGTACGATATCGTAATCACCACTTGCAGCAACTTGATCAATAGCATTTTTAATTAAAGCCATAATCTTGTTACGCTCTTCAGCTTGACGCTGACGCATTTGCTCATCCAGTGGGCGAGCCAGCTCTTCATACTGACGTTGCTGTTGCTGAATTTGCTGAGCCAGCTCTTGTTGCTGAGATTCGCTCATGGTAGGGCCATCACGACGAATTTTTTCCACATTGAAGTTGATATCGCGCTCTAACTGACCCACAGCTTCAATTCGCTCGCCAAATTCAGCCATAATGGTTTCCTGAACTTGTTGGGCTTGAGGCAGCTGGCTAGCAACAGCCTGCACATCAACAAATGCAATTTTTGCGGCGCTGGCAGTAGCAGCTCCCATTAAGAAAGCACCAAATACCAGAGTTGCAGCGGTTTTCATAAGTAAGTTTTTCAAGGTTATCGTCCTTTAGTAGCTGTCATTAAAAAGTAGTGCCAATATTAAAACTGAAGTTCTCTTGCAAGTCACCTTCATATTTCTTCACTATTTTCGCCAAACTGAACGTTAAAGGGCCCATTGGCGAAATCCATTGCACGGAAACACCCGTGCTAACCCGGATCAACGTTGGATCGGAGTAATCAACCAAGGTAGGCTCTCGCTGAAATTGACGCTGTTGTGTCAAGCCAGCGTAGCGATCAAAGTCAAACTCGGTATCCCAAACATTACCCGCATCGACAAAGACACTGGTACGCACCGAATTCCGATTGTCCTCACCTAAAAATGGCGTTGGTGTAATCAGTTCCAGTGTAGCGACCGCCATGGCATTACCGCCAATAGAGCGCTGCGATACACTATAACGATCTGTTAAGGGATCCCCAGGCAATGGTGAATTGCCACCAGCGATAGGGTCAGGTAACCCTGGAATTGAAGCAGGAATTCGAAAGACCGCACGAGGGCCAATGATTCTGTGCTCAAAACCACGCATATTATAACCGCCAGCGGTAAAGTTTTCATTAAATGGCAATGTATAATCATAACCATTTCTACTGCCATAGCCATTACCATAGCCCAATTCCACCTTACCCATCAACGACCACGCATGGTTACGAGTAAGCGGAATGTATTTTCTGGCTTCAAAGTTGGTTTTGAAAAACTTTAAATCGGAGTTTGGCGTCGATATACGGGTATTTAAACCAAAATAATGGCCTGCTGTGGGAAATAAACCTCGGTTTAAGGTGCTTTGCACCCAACCAGCCGTCAACTCATAGTTGATGTACTTCAAACGTCCATCAGGATCATTGCCATCCAGCAGCACATTTTTGAAATGTCGCAACTGATCATAATCCTGCAGTAAACTTAAATCACTGACGCTAATAGTGGCACCAAAATTTAGCCGGTTGGTTTCGTTGATCGGAATACCCATGGTACCGCCGATGCCGTAGCGCTTCTGTTTGTAGGCTTCTAAGTTAGATCCTAAACTACTGTAATCGGTAGCACTGTAAAATATCTGTCCACCCAAGCTCACGCCATCCAGAGTGAAATAAGGATCCGTATACGAAAATGAGATGGTTTTCTGGTATTTGTTGGTATTTAAATTCACACCAGCGCTATTACCAGAGCCAAGAAAGTTAGCTTGTTCTACACCAATTTGAAAGGATAAGCCCTGGAAGTTACCGTAAGACACCCCGGCATTAAAGCTGCCTGACGGCTGCTCCCGCACATTGAAGCTGATATCAACCTGATCTTCGATACCAGGAACATCCCGGGTTTCAAACTCAACTTGTTCCACGTATGGTAAACGTTGCAGCCGTTGCTTCGATAATTCCAAAGCATCATTGGATAACCAACCACCTTCCAATTGCCGCAACTCACGGCGAAATACTTCGTCTTTGGTATTGGCATTGCCAGCAATATCGATACGACGCACATAAATGCGTTTGCCCGGATCAACGTTTATGGTGAGCTCAACCTCTCGATTTTCGTCATCAATATCTGGAATGGTGGTGACTTTCGAATTGGCATAACCAAAGCGGGCTAAAATTCTGGCGATATTCTCTTCAGTAAATGTTACCAAGGCTCCGTTGTACAGCTCACCGGGTTGAATTGGAGTCAACCGTTCAATCAATGCATCCTGACCAATTAGATCGCCGGCATACCGAACACCAGTCACTTTGTACTGCTCACCTTCATCGACATTCATGGTGACATAGACGGATGTTTTATCCGGGCTCACCGATACCTGACTCGACTCAATGGCAAAGCGCAAATAACCCCGGTCGAGGTAATAACTCTGAATACTTTCGAAGTCGCCTTGCAACGTTTGTTTTTGGTAACGGTCTGAAGACATGAAGCGCCACCATGGCATGTCCTGCTGGGACTCCATGACAGACAACAAGGTCTCATTATCGAAAACTTCATTACCGACAATATTGATTTGACGGACAGAGGCAGCATCACCTTCATCAAACTTTAATTTGACATTGACCCGGTTGCGCGGCAAATACACCAGCTCAACTTCAACTTCTGCCTGGTACTTGCCCACGCCATGATAAAACTCGGTCAGGCCATTCTCGATACTACGAAGCAAAGTACGGTCCAGTGGCTCACCCACTTCAATACGTTGTGCGGTGAGACTTTCGCTCAACTGTTCATCTTTTAGATCTTTGTTGCCATCAAATTCGATGGCATTGATGGTAGGCCGCTCTTTCAGGCGAAAAATCACCGTCTGGCCATCACGATACACTCGAATATCGTCAAAATGACCTGCTGCAAACAAAGATTTGATGCTTCGGGATAAGGTGAAGTCCGTAACAGAGTCACCGACACTGAACGGTAAATTATTTAATGCAGCACCCAGCGCAACTCGCTGTAAGCCTTCCACCTGAATATCTTGTACAGTGAATGGTTCTTCTGCATGTAAGGTGTGACTGATTCCAGCGAGCAGCATTGCAGCTGCTAATCGTTTCATTATCATTCTGTGAACAACTTTTGATTAGTGATTATAAACGAGAAATATCGTTAAGTAGCGCAATTCCCATCAATAACAGCAGAACCATGGCTCCAATACGAAAACCTATCTCCTGCGCCTTTTCAGAGACCGGTTTGCCTCGTATTAGTTCCACAACCATATACATTAAATGCCCACCATCAAGGATGGGTAACGGTAATAAATTAATCACGCCAAGATTAACGCTGATCAATGCCAAAAAAGACAAAAAAGCAATCAAACCAATGCTGGCAGTGGTTCCAGCGCCCTGAGCTATAGAAATAGGGCCACTTAAATGCCGAACCGATACATCGCCAAAAATAAACTTGCCGATCATACTAAAGCTGAGTCGGGTCAGTTGCCAGGTTTGATGGACACCGACCTGCAATGCGGCCAGTGGATTATGACGCTGAACATACCGTATGCCTTCTGGCCAATCACTGACTTCAGGAACAATCCCGATATAGCCTTGGCTAAAACCATCGGCAGTTTGCCGTTGTCCGGGTGTAACTGTCAAGGTTAGCCGTTCACCTTGGCGAAGAATGCTAAAGTCAAGTGCTTCACCGGGGTTATTTTGTATCCATTCGGTTAACTCTGACCAGTTATTTATCATTTGTTGGTTAATTTCTACAATAGTATCGCCTGCCAACAAGCCAGCATTTTCTGCAGGAGAACTCGCTTCGACTTGAGCCAAGCTGGTCAATATTTTTGGCATCATCAGTTCAATGCCCAAACTATCAAAAATAGTTTGCCGATCAGGATCAAACTGCCACGTTGTGGTATTTAGTGTGGCTTCAGTTTGCTGCCCAGTTTGCCGGTGCTCAAGCTGCAGCGTAATTTCATTCCGACCAAGTTGCTCTACCAGCAACAAATTCACCGCTCTGACATCGCTAGCGGTTCGTCCATTGACTGCTACTATTTGCTGCTGCTCACCAACTCTGGCTTCCGCCGCAATCGAGCCTGCGCGAATATCTGCAATGACAGGGCGTGCCTCGGGTACACCGATCATGTACATGAACCACAAAACCAGGATAGCAAACAAAAAATTCGCTAAAGGCCCAGCCGCTATAATCGCCATGCGCTGTCGTACATTTTTTTGATTAAAGGCTAAGTCCTTGAATTGTGGTAACACCGGGTCAAAACGATCATCCAGCATGCGCACATAGCCGCCTAGTGGGATCATCGCAATAACAAACTCCGTGCCTTGCCGGTCACGCCAACGGAACAGTGCCTTACCAAAACCAATAGAAAAACGTTTGACCAGGACACCATTTCGTCTAGCCACCCAAAAGTGCCCAAATTCATGCACGGTAATTAAAATACCAAGCGCCAGAATAAAGCTGAAAAGGTTCCACACTAAAGCACTCACTTCGATAAAGCTCCTAGTTGCTGCTGTGCCAATTGGCGAGCCTGCTCGTCAATGGCAAGAATGTGCTCTAAATCTTTTGCAGAGTTAGTGGCCATTTTTTCCAGCACCTGCTCATTCAATCGTGCAATATCATTAAAAGCGAGCCGATGTTGTAAAAAAGCCGCTACGGCCACTTCATTGGCTGCATTTAATGCTGTCGTTGCGGCCTGACCATAACGGCAAGCTTCGATGGCAAGATACAAATTAGGGAAGCGTTTTTTATCAGCACCACTAAAGCTCAGTTCGCTCATACGGCTAAAATCGAGCGCGGGGACACTGGTACTGATACGCTCTGGATAGGCTAAGGCGTACGCAATGGGAGTGCACATATCTGGCTGACCCAGTTGAGCAATCACCGAACCATCAGTGTATTGCACCATCGAGTGGATGACACTTTGCGGATGGATAACCACCTCAATTGCATCGACGGGGCATTGGAACAACCAGTGAGCTTCAATAAACTCCAACCCCTTGTTCATCATGGTCGCGCTATCGACGGATATTTTTTGCCCCATATCCCAATTGGGGTGAGCAATAGCTTCGGCCGGAGTAATCGTAGCGAATTCATGCAACGGCCGCTGTAAGAATGGACCACCACTGGCAGTCAACATCAATTTGCTAATGCTATGACTCGACAGACTATCGGTTTGCAACTGATGCCTACTCACCGCCTGCTGTAACGATGCTGGTAAGCATTGAAAAATGGCATTGTGTTCGCTGTCAACGGGAAGTAGCCGCGCACCTGAGTGACGAACCTCTTGCATAAACAGAGAACCCGCCATAATTAATGCTTCTTTATTGGCTAACAACACCGTTTTACCCGCGCGAACAGCAGCCAACGTGGGCAATAAACCTGCTGCGCCAACAATGGCTGCCATCACGATATCGGCATCGCCATGCCCAGCGATTTCAGCTAAGGCAGCTTGGCCTGATAAGACCTCAATCCCCTTTAAATGTGAAGGTAATCGTTGTCGTAACTCAGCGGCAGCTTCGACGTTAGCCATCACCACATACTTGGGCTGAAAACGATTGCATAACTCCAGCATACCGGCAACATTGGTATCCGCCGTTAGCGCCAGCACCTGATAGCGCTCTGAATGTTCACTAACGACCTTTAACGTGCTCAGACCGATAGAACCTGTTGCGCCTAAAATAACCAGTTGCTGCATTAGAAAGCGCCACTAAGGATAGCAACCAACAAAGCATACAATGGAGCTGTCGCAGTTAAGCTATCGATGCGATCAAGAATACCGCCATGACCAGGTAGCATGCTGCCACTATCTTTGACCCCTGCGACACGTTTCAGCATACTCTCGGTTAGATCACCAAACACCGACAGCAACGTCAATCCAGCCGCGGCCACAAAAAGTATCCCTGTTTGTGGTGGCCAGCCGAGCCAGGCGGCAAGTAACAGCACCAGAAGTAAAACCATAGCCAAACCACCTAGCATCCCTTCTACCGTCTTTCCCGGGCTGACATTAGGCAGTAACTTCGTTTTGCCAAGCGGTTTACCCACCAGATAGCCACCGATATCTGCCGCCCACACTAACGCCAGCAAACCACAGATCAAATAGGCCCCAGTAAAGGGATTATGTATGTTATCAACACTACGAATAAGGATCAGCGCCAACCAAGCAGGGATCAGCGTTAACCATCCCATCACCGCACGCAACCAAAGACTGTGTGCCCAGAATGTTTTACTACGCGGAAAGCTCAAAACCAATGCTGAAGCAAGTAACCACCATAAAAAGCCCATCAACAAAACGGTTTTAATCAACCATGAGTCCGTTAATGGCCAGTTGATAATCGGTGGTAATAGCAAATAAAGCACAGCCATCAGTGCAGCCGTCATAGCGACATAACTCATGCGTTTGGTGTGGCTCGTTAAATGACAAAAGCGGCTCCACTCCCATGCACCAAGCAGAACGACTGCAGCAACAAAAAACGAAAATCCGGGTAATGGAAGAAAAAAGACCGCCAGTAAAGCCAGCGGTGCTAGTACAAGAGCAGTTATAATGCGTTGTTTTAACAAATTTATTATCCTTTCAACTGGCTACTTGCCAAAGCGAAAACCTGCTCTGAGGTACAACCAAAGCGCCGCTCACGGCTGGTAAAAGCAGCAATGGCCTCAGCAAAAACCTGTTGATCAAAATCAGGCCATAAGGTCTCGGTGAACCACAACTCAGCATAGGCGGCCTGCCAAAGCAAAAAGTTGCTAATGCGAACATCGCCTCCGGTACGGATCAGTAAGTCTAATTCCGGCAAGTCAGACAGCTGCATATAACGACCCAGCAGCTGCTCATCAATGTGTTCAGGCACTAATTCGCCCTGACTTACCTGCAGCGCGACTTGACGTGCAGCCTGAGCAATATCCCAACGTCCACCATAATTCGCGGCGATATTCAGTGTCAATGCTTCATTCTGAGCCGTCAGTTGTTCTGCAGCTTTGATTTGTGCAATTAATGGTTCATCAAAAGCAGACAAATCGCCGATCACCCGCAAGCGAACCTGATTCTTGTGCAGGTTTTTCACTTCACTTTTCAACATCAGCTTAAAGAGCTGCATTAAGCTGCTGACCTCATCAGCAGGTCGTTGCCAGTTTTCACTGCTAAACGCGAATAAAGTTAGAGCGGGAATACCTAGTTCACGACAAAAGCGAACACTTCGGCGTACTGAATCAGCACCTTTCTTATGACCCCACACCCGAGGCCTGCCTTGCTGCTTAGCCCAACGACCATTGCCATCCATGATGATAGCAACGTGCTGAGGTAACGCAGAAGGCTCTAGTTCTATTGGTGCTGACATGCAAAACCTATTTCAATAAAAAACGCCGTGAGTTAACAAGAACACGGCGTTTAAAACGTTTGAGTCAAACTCAAACTTCCATCAGTTCTTTTTCTTTATCTGCCAGCACTTCATCAATGCGTTTGACAAAACTATCGGTGAGCTTCTGGATTTCATCGGTCGCACGACGTTCATCGTCTTCTGTAATGTCTTTGTCTTTTAACAGCGATTTAAAATCAGTATTGGCGTCGCGACGAATGTTTCGAATTGAAACTCGCCCTTGCTCCGCTTCCGCTTTCACCACTTTGACTAAATCACGACGACGTTCTTCTGTCAGTGGTGGCAATGGAATACGGATATTGGTACCAGCACTCATCGGGTTCAAACCAAGATCAGAGTTGATGATGGCTTTTTCCACTGCAGGAACTACGCTTTTGTCAAACACAGTAAGACTGAGCGTACGAGCATCTTCAATAGAGACATTGGCAACCTGACGCAATGGGGTATCCGCACCATAGTAAGGTACCATGATGCTATCCAATATACTTGGGTGAGCCCGGCCAGTTCGAATTTTGGATAGTTGAGACTTTAGTGCTTCGACACTTTTTTCCATCCGGTTTTTGCTGTCTTTGATAATATCGTTAATCACCTTGGGTATCCTTGTAAGCAATCAGCAGGGTTATGCAGGTAGTTTACTGTAAATTTTCCGCGTGGTCGATCAGAGTTCCTTCGGACTCTCCCATCACCACACGCTTGAGTGCTCCAGCTGTATTCATATTGAATACGCGGATTTGCATGCTGTGATCTCTGGCCAGCGTAAAAGCAGCCAAATCCATCACCTTTAGTTCTTTCTCAAGCACTTCGCTGTAACTAAGAGTGTTGTACATGGTAGCTGCCGGGTCTTTCACCGGGTCAGCTGAGTAAACGCCGTTTACTTTGGTTGCCTTGAGCACCGCATCGGCTTCAATTTCAATGGCGCGTAAACACGCTGCCGAGTCGGTGGTGAAAAATGGATTGCCGGTACCGGCAGAGAAAATAACGACACGACCGGACTTCAGCAAGCTAATGGCTTCTGCCCAGCTGTAATTGTCACAGACACCGTTAAGCGGTACTGCACTCATCATGCGCGCATTGACATAAGCGCGATGCAACGCATCCCGCATGGCCAAACCATTCATCACAGTCGCCAGCATACCCATATGATCGCCAACCACACGATTCATACCGGCTTTGGCTAAGCCTTCACCACGAAAAATATTGCCCCCACCAATGACAATGCCAACCTGAATGCCAAGCTCAACAATTTCTTTAATTTCCTGAGCCATGCGATCCAGTACCTTGGGATCAATACCAAAGCCTTCATCCCCCATCAGGGCTTCACCACTCAGTTTCAGTAAAATTCGTCTGTATGCGGGTTTTGGGTTCATGTGTGCTCCATTTATCTGGCTGTTCGGTTTGCTCAGCAGGCCGGTTTATTGATCTGGCAAGTTTCAATGGCTTTGGTCTGTTGCTACAAGGCAACTTTTGGGCATAAAAAAACCGCGACCTCTGGCCGCGGTTATTCTAGCGTTTTTTGCCCGTAGGCTCAAAGCGTAAATTTACTTCTTAGCAGCAGCGATTTGCGCAGCTACTTCAGCAGCAAAGTCTTCTTCTTTCTTTTCGATGCCTTCACCAACTTCCAGACGAACAAAAGACACAGCATCGGCTGAGTTTTGTTTCAGGAAATCGCCAACAGACACAGAAGGATCTTTGACAAAAGGTTGACCGGTTAAGCTTACTTCACCAGTAAACTTGGCCATACGGCCAGCAACCATTTTTTCAGCGATTTCTTGTGGCTTGCCACTGTTTACCGCGATATCGATCTGAATAGCACGCTCACGCTCTACCACTTCAGCAGGAACATCATCTGGCTTCACAAAACCAGGGTTGTTCGCTGCAATGTGCATAGCAACGTCTTTAGCAATGTCTTCGTTACCGCCAGTCAATACAGCTAACACACCAATACGACCAGAGTGAACGTACTGACCGATGGTGTCACCTTCCACCACAGCAATACGGCGAACATTGATGTTTTCACCAATTTTTGCCACGAGCGCAGCGCGAGTTTCATCGACTGAGCTACCGTTCAGGTCAGCGGCTAATAAGTCAGCAACGACAAACAGTTTGTTGGCATGAACCAAATCAGCAACGCTGTTGGCAAATGCCAGGAAGTTAGCATCACGGGCAACGAAGTCCGTTTCACAGTTAAATTCAACCGCCACAGCATAGCCATCGGCTACGCGAGTGATGATTGTGCCTTCAGCAGCAACACGGCCGGCTTTTTTTGCCGCTTTGGCTAAGCCGCTTTTACGCATTTCATCAATTGCCGCTTCGACGTCTCCACCAGTTTCCTGCAGAGCTTTTTTACAATCCATCATACCTGCGCCAGTACGATCGCGCAGTTCTTTTACTAAGGCAGCAGTAACAGCCATCAGAGCATCCTCGTTATCAATCGGTTTGAACAAACAGAGGCCGAAGCCTCTGTTGCTGTTTCATTCAGGCGATCATTCCACTAGCGTAGAATGAAAAACCTTACTCAGCTTCCACAAAGCCTTCGGCTTCAGCCTGAACTTCGATGGTCTTATCACGACCTTCAATAACTGTCTGACTTACTGCAGACAGATACAACTGAATGGCACGGATCGCATCATCGTTACCAGGAATGATATGGTCAACCCCTTTAGGATCAGAGTTAGTATCAACCACAGCAACTACCGGAATACCCAGGTTGTTGGCTTCTTTAACGGCAATGTGTTCATGATCGGCATCGATTACAAACAATACATCAGGCAGACCGCCCATATCTTTGATACCGCCCAAGCTCTTTTCAAGCTTGTCCATTTCGCGGGTACGATCCAACGCTTCTTTCTTGGTCAGCTTGTCAAAAGTACCGTCCTGGCTTTGAGATTCCAGATCTTTTAAGCGCTTGATGGATTGACGCACTGTTTTCCAGTTGGTCAGCATACCGCCCAACCAACGGTGATCAACATAATACTGATCACAGCTTTTTGCTGCTTCTTTAATGGCTTCAGAAGCCGCACGCTTGGTACCTACAAACAGAATTTTGCCTTTTTTCGAAGCAATTTGCTGAATGAAACTCAGTGCATCATTCATCATTGGAACAGTTTTTTCCAGGTTGATGATATGTACTTTGTTACGCGCGCCAAAAATGAATGGTTTCATTTTTGGGTTCCAGTAACGGGTCTGGTGACCGAAGTGTACGCCCGCCTGGAGCATGTCACGCATTGAAACTTTTGCCATGATTAAATACCTGTAATTTAGGGGGTTAGGCCTCCATACATCCCATAGTCCGACCTGCATATGTTGGCAGGCACCCCGGCGTATGTGTCGATGTATGTGTGTTATTTGTCATTTTTTGACATTTCGCAGCATAAGCAATAACGAAATACTTTGAAGAAAAGCACAAAGCTATTTGCTAATTTGCGGCGCGCTTTATACCATAGCCACCTGGAAAATACAATATTTATGCTGTTTTGCAGCTGGACATTCAAACAGAGAGAGACTGGATGACACCCATCATCAAAACCCCGGCAGAAATCGAGAAAATGCGTGTTGCAGGCCGCTTGGCTGCTGAAGTTCTTGAAATGATTGAGCCCTATGTACAGGCTGGCGTCACGACGGATGAATTAAACAGTCGTTGCCACGATTACATTGTCAACGAGCAGCAAGCCATCCCTGCACCTTTAAATTATCATGGCTTTCCAAAATCCATCTGCACCTCGGTCAATCATGTTATTTGTCACGGCATACCCAATGATAAACCACTGAAAAAAGGCGATATTATCAATATTGATATCACCGTCATTAAAGATGGTTACCATGGTGATACCTCGCGCATGTTTGTCATCGGAGAGCCCAGTATCATGGCTGCGCGGTTAATTAAAGTCACCCAGGAAGCCATGTATCTGGGCATCAAAAAAGTCAAAGATGGCGCCCGCTTAGGAGATATTGGTCAGGTTATCCAGCAGCATGCCGAAAAACACAGCTACTCGGTGGTGCGTGAGTACTGCGGCCATGGCATTGGCGCCGAATTTCACGAAGAACCTCAGGTGCTGCATTATGGCCGTGCAGGCACAGGCGAAGTACTGCGCACTGGCATGTGCCTAACCATTGAACCGATGATTAATGCCGGTGCCAGACACAGCAAGTTATTGAAAGATGATTGGACCGTAGTGACTAAAGATCGCAGTTTATCGGCGCAGTATGAGCACACCTTACTGGTCACCGATACCGGCTGTGAAATACTGACCTTACGCTCCGACGACACCATTGATCGCATCGTCACTGCCGACTAAGACCCAACCAACAGGGATCTGACCATGACCGACGCCATTGCTTTTCAAAAAAACTGGCCCAGCAGCTTTAGTTTGGACAGTTATAAAAAACACATCAGTGAGTTTACTCGTTGGTCTGAAATGTCGTTTGAACAGCAATCGGTGCAAAGTCTGGTCAAAGCGCGCGCTCGTTTTATCGATCAGCTGCTGCAAACGCTGTGGCAACAACATGGCTTGCACCTTGATGATACCCTTTGTCTTATAGCAGTTGGTGGTTATGGTCGCGGCGAGTTACACCCATACTCCGACATAGACTTGCTGATCCTTAACCAGAGTAAGCTTACCCCTGAACAGCAAGATAAGTTATCTGCCTTTATCACCCAGCTATGGGATTTGAAACTCGAAGTCGGCCACAGTGTTCGCACGCTGGATGAAACCATTGGGCTTGGGCGAGAAGACATTACCATTGCCACCAACTTGATGGAAATGCGGCGCTTGCTGGGTAATAAAGTATTGTACCAAGAGTTGCAGCAGGCCATTACCGAAGACAGCTTTTGGAGTAGCCAGCTGTTCTTTGAAGCCAAGCGACACGAGCAGCAACAACGACATGCTCAGTACCATGGTACCGCCTACAATCTGGAACCCAACCTCAAAGCGAATCCTGGTGGTTTACGGGATATCCAGACGATTGGCTGGGTGGCGAAGCGACACTTCCAAACCCGAACCATGCGCGAGCTGGTGGCCTATCAGTATCTGACTGAAGATGAATACCAGGAGTTGATGGAATGTGAGTCGTATTTATGGCAAATGCGCTTTGTCTTGCATCTGGAAGCCGGTCGCAACGAAAACCGTATTTTGTTCGATTATCAACCCGCCGCCGCTGAGCGTCTTGGTTTTGGCGATGATGGTAAAGCCTCGGTTGAACGAATGATGAAACGTTTCTTCCGCACGGTGCAACGAGTCAGCGAGTTAAACGAAATGCTGCTGCAGCACTTTGAGGGCAGTATTCTTAATAACCATCAAAGCGCCAAAGTGCATGCGCTGGATGATAGTTTCGAGCTGCACGGCCACTTGATCAAAGCAATGGATAACAGCGTGTTTGCCAGGCGGGATAACCTGCTCAAATTATTCTGGCACATAGCCAATAACTCCAACATCACCGGCATTCACTCCGAAACCTTACGTTTATTGCGTCAGGTGCGTCGTCGGTTAATGGGTGACTTGCAGGATTACGAAGCTTGTCGCCGGCTTTTTCTGGCCCTAATGCGTCACCCACGCGGCATGGATACCTCCATCACCCTGATGCATAAGTACGGTATTCTGGCGGCGTATTTACCGCAGTGGCGCAATATTGTCGGCCAGATGCAATTCGACTTATTTCATGCGTACACCGTCGATGAGCATACCCACCGGCTACTGAAAAACCTCTATCGCTATACTCTGCCAGAGCATGATAATGAATTCCCGCTCTGCTCCGACATTGTCCGGCGCATGGAAAAACCTGAACTGCTGTTTTTAGCCGGTATCTTTCACGATATTGCCAAGGGCCGTGGCGGTGATCACTCCGAGCTTGGCTCCATGGACGCGCGTGAGTTTTGCCGGCTACACAAGCTAAGCGACTTCGACAGCAAGCTAATTGCCTGGCTGGTCGAGCATCATTTGTTGATGTCGGTTACCGCGCAGCGCAAAGACATTTACGATCCACAAGTGGTGACTGAGTTTGCCGAACAGGTACGGGATGAAACCCGGCTCAATTATTTGTATTGTCTGACCTTAGCGGATATTCGTGCCACCAACGACAACTTGTGGAACGACTGGAAAGGCTCATTGCTTCGAGAGCTTTATCTGGCCACCCAGAAAGCTTTTCGCCGTGGGCTCGAAAAGCCAATGGATATGCGCGATCAGATCCGGGAAAATCAAGCCGAAGCGATGCGCTTACTGCTCAGACAAACCTTTACCAAAACCGAAATCCAACATCTGTGGAGCCGGATCAAGGCCGACTATTTTATTCGTTACAATGCCAAGCAAATCGTCTGGCATTGCGAGCATATTCTGCGGCATAAACAGCCGAAAGAGCCGATGGTTCTAGTGAGCAAAGCACCAATTCGTGGCAGTACTCAGGTGTTCGTTTATACCCCGGATCAGCCCAATTTATTCGCCCGCATGGTAGCCGCACTCGACAGTAAAAAAGTCGATATCTTTGATGCTCAAATCATGACCAACAAAGACGGCTATGCCATGGATACCTTTGTCATCCTTGAACAAAATGGTCAGCCGGTCAGCTCGCCATCGCGGGTGCAAAGCATCAAGCGGGCATTAGAGCAACACATTCAGGGCAAACCAGAACAACACCGGCAGCAAAACCGGATTTCACGGCAGATGCGTCAGTTTAATGTGCCACCCAAAGTCAGCTTTTTGCAAGGCAACAGTAAAAACCGCACCATGGTAGAAATCGCTGCACTTGATGCACCAGGCTTACTGGCTCGTATTGGTGATGTATTCCAGCAATGCGCCATCCAAATTCATGCCGCCAAAATCACTACCTTAGGGGAACGGGCAGAAGATTTCTTTATGGTTTCAACCGCAGAGGATACCGCGCTGGATTTTGACCAGCAAAGTCAGTTAAAACGCACTTTAATCGAGCATTTGACTCAAGTAACAGAAGGCTAAATACGTAAGATGACAGACTTAAAAACCATCATAGAACAAGCATTTGAACAACGTGCATCCATCACTCCAGCCACGGTTTCAACTGAAATCCGTGATGCCATTGAGCAAGCACTCGCTCTGCTTGATAGCGGTCAGGCCCGGGTAGCTGAAAAGCTGGCTGGCGAATGGGTGGTGCACCAGTGGCTTAAAAAGGCCGTTTTATTGTCATTCCGTATCAACGACAATGAAGTGATGAATGGTGGTGAAACCCAGTTTTATGACAAGGTACCAATGAAATATGCAGGCTACGATGCCGCCCGTTTTGCTGAAGAGGGTGTGCGCGTAGTGCCACCAGCGGCCGTTCGTCGTGGTAGCTTTATTGGCAAAAATGCCGTCCTGATGCCGTCGTATGTCAATATTGGTGCTTATGTTGGCGAAGGCACCATGGTCGATACCTGGGCCACAGTAGGTTCTTGTGCCCAAATTGGTAAAAATGTACATTTATCCGGCGGCGTTGGCATTGGTGGTGTCCTTGAGCCATTGCAAGCCAACCCAACCATCATTGAAGACAACTGCTTTATCGGCGCGCGTTCAGAAGTGGTCGAAGGCGTGATCGTTGAAGAAGGCGCTGTATTATCGATGGGCGTCTACATCAGCCAAAGCACCCGTATTTATGACCGCGAAACCGGCGAAGTCACTTATGGCCGGGTACCAGCTGGCGCTGTGGTAGTGCCTGGTAGTCTACCAAGCAAAGATGGCAGCCATAGCCTGTATGCCGCCATTATCGTGAAAAAGGTTGATGCACAAACTCGCGCCAAAGTGGGCATCAATGCCCTGCTGCGAAATATTGACTAAGTAAGCCAGGCAACATTTTGACAAAAGGCCAGCAATCGCTGGTCTTTTGCCTTACAAGACTATTGAGCTGGCAAATGCTGCGCTAACCACGGCAGTGCTATCCCTTCTGGTTCCAGCGTTTCACAGGCATCAATCCATAATGGTTCGGCCAATGGCTTGCCTTGCAGCTCCTGCAACAGTTCGACAAATTGCTTACCGGCACCGCAGAAGGTGTCATAGCTGCTATCACCCAAACCAATCACCAGATAATGCTTATCGGTAAGCAATGGAAAGCGATCACGGGCCTCGAGGAAAAAGGGCTGCACATTATCTGGAATATCGCCCTGCCCTGTGGTCGAAGTGATCACCAGCCAAATATCTGCGTTGTAAGCCAGTACATCATCCAGCTTAGGGTCTAAAAATAAACGGCAGCCATAACCGCGCTGCTGCAACTCAGCATCGGCTTGTTCGGCAACATATTGCGCACCACCATAAACAGTACCGACCACTAGGGCGATTTTCTTCATGCTTGCTCCTTGGCTAATTGTTCAAATGCGTATTGGATCATCGACTCATCAACCGACCAGCCTAATTGTTGAAACAGTGGCTGCAATTCATCCAGCGCACAGCGGATGTTTATCACTTCACCAGTGATAGGGTGATTAAATTGCAACTCTTTAGCGACCAGCAGCATGCGATGACAATGCAAGTGTTCGCGAAACAAGCGGTTGTGTTTGCCATCACCATGGCTGGTATCGCCGACAATCGGATGACGCAAATGCGCCAGATGGCGCCTAAGTTGGTGCTTACGACCCGTTCGTGGCGACAAAGCAACCAAGCTGTAGCGCGCTGCAGGATAACGGCTGACTGGAATGGGCAACTCCACTGTAGCCAGTGGACGATAATCGGTAATTGCCTGCTGAGCGGCCTTATCAGGATCAGCATACTTATCGCCCAGTTTATCCAGTTGCTCTTTCAGTGGGTAATCCAGTGTCCCTGCCTGCTCAACATAACCCCGCACCACCGCCAGATAGCCTTTAAACCAATGCTGCTGAGCATTTTGCTCACTCAACAATCGAGCCACCTCACTGGAGAGGGCAAACAACAACACGCCCGATGTTGGCCGATCCAATCGATGGACTGGAAACACATGCTGACCAATTTGATCGCGCAATGTCTGCATGACAAAGCGGGTTTCGTGTCTATCCAGAAACGAACGATGCACCAGCATACCTGCGGGCTTATCCACCGCCACCAAATACGCATCCTGATAAAGGATGGTTAGCTCAGTAGACAGTGCAGTAGCAGGCTCAGTGGCGCATTCGGCATTAGTTTGACTGAAAGCAGGCATCAAACCGTCCTATAATAAACAACAGTAAACGTACATCTTCGTGCCGATTGGCCAAGGCGTATTCGGCCATCGGTAAAATATTGACATCGGTGGGTAGTGGTAAATCACCATCCAGCAAAGCTTGCATCCGCGGGATCAGTACAAACTGCAACCACTGTTCAAATACCATGCTATCACAACAAAATGGAGCAGTGCTCGCCATGGCCTCAGCAGATGGCGGCTGTGCGCTCCACATGTTTAAGGCTTTCAGCTCGGCAGTCATTTCCTGTAGTACCCAGGCTACGGAGTCTGACATGAGTTCTCCTCAATAACGGTATACACACATACTGGAATGATCATAACATACTGCAAGATGCCAAGTGCCTTCAAGATGCTCGCCTCAGAACTAAACCCATCTGCATGTTGCCATCACTTTTGATATGAAGAGATTGTCCAGCACTTGCTTTCGCAGTACTATTTGCCTTCACTGCAGTAACGGATCCTTGTTTTATGGCGACCACCTGGCTCATTATTCTTTTATTGACCATTTGTTATGTGTTCTGGATACAACGTAAGCAGGATGAACGAGCAATCATGCTGGCTCGACATTTATGCAAGAAACATGAGTTGCAGTATCTCGATTGTGGCCGCAAAGCACATCGGATTGAACGCATCAATGGTAAGCGGCGCTTAGTCACACATTACAGTGTCGATTTCAGCAGCGATGGTGAAAGCCGCTATCAGGCCACTTTAACCATGGCAGCCATGCAATATGCCGCTTTTGATCTGCCTGCCTACCGATTGCCGGATTGATTCAGGACTTGTTGACCTAATTATTCACTGCTATTGCTATCTCTTGGCGGGGCCGAAACAACAATTTGCCTTGCACCGTGTTAAAGGTCAGCTCAGTGACCGCTCGATAAGCGTCTTCACTAAAAAAAGCCAAGTACTTTTCTAACGTCACAAAAACACCCACCCCAGCCGAGCCCTCGTCTTCATCCACCATCTGATCCACCACATGCAATAAATGCTGGCCTAAACCCAACTGCTGGTGCCGGGGCAATACCGCGATAAAAGCCAGCATATGGTAATTTTTAGCCGGCATGGCTTCGTGAATTTTTTCTTCCTTTTCAAGCAGCTGCTTGGTCGATACAAAACCCGCTGTCAGTAACATTTTCAAGCGCCAATGCCAGAAACGGTGACCGCCCAAACCAGAATCCGCTTTGACTACACAAGCAACCCCTAACAACTGCTTGGCTTGATACAAACCGATAATGGATTGGCCCATCTGCCAAAAGGCACTCAGCTCTTCACGTATAGCTGCTCTAAGCTTTTGCTCATAGTCGGCTTTTTCAGCGTTAAAGATCGACATAAACAAAGGGTCATCATGATAGGATTGAAATAAGATGGAGGCCGCTACATTCAGCTCTTCACCTTCAATAGGACGAACAACCAATTGATTCAACTGTTGGACTGACATAGCGTACCTTTATTATTATGGTTATTTTTTCCTCACCATAGCAGGGCTTTCTGTAATTGCCAATACGCATTCAATCTGCAATGCGCTAAGCTTAACTTATCTGTTTCTTTTTCTACGAGGTGACCATGGATACATCAACACACACGCTCAGTACTTTATTTGCCCAACTTGGTCTGGATAACGATCAGGCGTCCATCGATCAATTTGTGCAACAACATAAGTTGGCAGAACATGTGCATCTGGCGGATGCGCCATTCTGGAGTAAAGGCCAGGCAAGTTTTATCGCTGAATCGCTGAAAGAAGATGCCGACTGGGCAGAAGTTATTGACGAGCTAAACGCTTTATTGCACTAAAGCGTTTAGCTTGCAGTGGCTTTTAAGCCTGATTATAAATAGTTGTAGGCCTTTTCACCCCAACCGGTCAACTGGCCGTTTTTAAAAACCAATGGCGTGCATTCATCTTTGGTGGTCATGCCATCACTACGACGGTGGTGAGTGCGGTAAAATAGCACCTGCACCGCATCGTCATCTTTTTGGAAAGTTTCCGTGAAATCGGCTGTACCCAACTGCTGCATCACGGTAATCATTGGAGTCCCTGTAGTCAGCTGGTTAATGTACTGACGGTTATTTTTTTGGTTTTCTCGCCAATTAGTGCCATCAGAGTCACTTTTGTTATGGTCATTAATCGCGATCACACAGCCACTCAATGAAAAGACCATCAGTGCGGGTACAAGCCAATTTTTTGCATGCATAGTAGTTCCTTAACTTGGTAAGTTTAAATAACCCTCTGTATAAGCAAGCAAAGGGCCAATATTTTTATTTATTATTAATCAGTACCTTAATAAATAAACGCTGCTGAACCACATCGTTTTGATGTAGAATTTAGCTATTTAATGGTGGATATAACCAATGCCAACAGCTCTTGAACACATTTGCCATCAGGCTAGCGTCTTGCAGCAGGAAGGAAAAACACCTGGTTTGGCACTGCTGAGAAGCCGATTAGGCAAGCAGCTGCACCCTGCAGAGTTACTGCAGGCTTTTCAGCAATGGAAACAACTCCCGGCTACCGAACGAGAGGCGATATCGCAAACGCTGTTTAATTCGAGAGCGCCTGCCAGCGGCACGCAATCAGCCACTACAACGACAGAAACAGATCGGATTGAGCAACTGGAGCAGCTAGAGCAAAGAGTAAAGCAGCTTGAAATGCTGGTTCATGCACTGCAAGAACGGCTGGATCGTCATCATGTGGGTTGCTGAGCTTCGTTTTCGTATTATTGCCGATACCAACTTAAGCATCGCCGAGCAGCAGGTACGTCGTTATCTGGAAACGTTAATTTTTAACGGCCAAATCTTAGGGCGAGAGTTTCCCACTTATCAAACGGATGATGCCTTTTGCAGCCGGGTCGTGCTCCCAGCTCAGGATGCTCTATCTACTGGGCACCACAGCTTACTCGGAAAGGCGGCGATGGAGGCATTCGCGCAAGCGGGTCTGGCCTATCCGCAGCTTACGCTGTTAGGTCCGGATCTGATGTCTAGCCACACCGATCCTTGCACCGAAGCTAAGCATTACATTGTATTCAGTCACTTTGCCGAGAACGTATCACCCGTGCGTTGCGCGGAGCATTTTGCGCCAGTTCCTTTGTATCGCTTGCAGCCGACCGGCAGTAAACAAGATCACGAGGAGTTGATCCGTTGGCAGTTGCAATACCAAGCATTGGATGAAGTTCAAATGCAACAAGAGCGGGTACTGCATAAAAGCGCAGAAAAGGCGCTGCAAGGCTTACACAGTACGTTAAACCGGCAGGGGCGCCGCTTTGCCCGACGGATAGAGCAGCAGCAAGGCAAAACCTGTTATTACTACCTGTACAGTGGCAGTAGTACAGATTGTCAGGCGGAGGCCACGAAAGCGTGCCCGAGTTGTGGCGAACCATGGCGACTGCAGGAAAGCTGGCATGAATTGTTTCAGTTTCGCTGTGAACCCTGCCGTCTGGTGTCGAATATTGCCTGGGATTGCCAGTAAAAAGTTGAGCTGATCTGCAGAGTGCTTAGTGCGTTCACCTCGTCGGTGCAAGAGCTGAAGGGCTGGCTAGAAGCTATTAAATACCCTCAGTGCTAGCCGGCTCCAGCTGTTGCAGAAACTCAGCCAGATTAGCAGCTAACTTGCGCTCTACTTCTTTACCCACACGTTCTGCAAACACCTCACCGGTTGCATTCAGCACAGAAATCACGGTTTGCTCGTCGTCTGTCACGGCAATAAACACCGTTTCCCGCTGTTTTAAGCGGCGTTTCATCAAAATATGACCAATAATGTTTTCTTTTAAACGATCGCAATCCGCTACATGCCATGGCATCAGCAACAATAGCTTGCCATCCGGGTGAGATGCCGCCAGACCACCGCCAAAATACAAACCATAAAAGTGCTTAATATCCTGATGCAATGTTAATTCAAGGGCTTGCTCAACCGCGCTAAAATCAAGACGCTCTTGCTGTACTACCGGTTTCCACTCGACTTGATCATCGCCGACCTGATTTAACTCACAAGGAGATGGCAGCTGTTTGTCTCGTTCGGTTAGCAAGGGCTGCTGCTTCTGTTCAGACCAATGGAGGCTTCGTTCAATAAAATCATGCCATGCCGCTGAGAAATCCATGGATTATTCCTTATTTACGGGCTGATCCAGCCAGACCGCTTATGCTACAATGCAGGTATTCTAACCTGAGTGAAGCCGTTATGACAAAGCCACACCCTACCCTGCAGGATACGTTGACCTTAGGCAAAGAAACGGATTATCCAAGGCAGTACAATCCAGGGTTGTTGCAAGCGGTCCCACGGCAGATTGGGCGTCATGAACTTAAGCTCACTGAGCCACTACCATTTGTCGGCCAAGATATCTGGCATGCCTACGAATTGTCTTGGCTAAACCACAAAGGCAAGCCAGTGGTTGCTTTGGCAACCTTCGTGGTGCCGTTTGACTCAGCCAACCTTATTGAGTCCAAATCATTCAAGCTGTATTTAAACAGCCTGAATCAGAATCGCTTTCGCGATTTAGGTCAAGTGTATCAACTGCTGAAAAAGGATTTATCTGCCTGTGCTGGCTCCAACGTAGAAGTAACGCTGCACAACGTTAACGAATTACAACCTTTTCAACCGACATGGATCCAAGGCAGCTGTTTGGACGATCTTGATGTCGAAATCACCGATTATCAATACCAACCAGAGCTATTGCAGCTCAAAGCCCATGCAGAGTTTAAAGATGAAAGGCTATTTTCACATCTGCTTAAATCCAACTGCCTAATCACCAATCAACCCGATTGGGCCAGTGTTTTTATTCATTATCGCGGGCCTGCCATCTGTCACGAATCCTTGCTGCGCTACATTGTTAGCTTTCGTGAACACAATGAGTTTCATGAACAATGCGTTGAACGCATCTTCTCGGACATCTGGCGTCATTGCCAACCCAAGTTTCTCGCGGTCTACGCCCGCTATACCAGACGAGGTGGTTTAGATATTAACCCGCTTCGTAGTAGCGAGCCTTACCCGGTACCACTGATCCGCCTCACTCGCCAATAAGGCTCCATGCCAGCAAAACTGAAAGTAGCATGAAACAATCCACGGCAGCTCTCAAAATACAACATAATATTTTACTCCCATAAAAATCAAATTATTGATTTTTATGGGATATTAGACTGAATAACCTAAAATAAAAAGAAACCAACTATGAAAACTTTCATTCTCACTTTCAAAATGAAAGTTTTTTGCTTATAATTCATCCAGTGATGCAGATGGACTGCAACACGCTGTAGCTGATGATGGACACTATGATGAACCACCTTACCTCAACAGAAGAACAATCCTGGTTGCCCTACTATTTGTGTAAATAGCAATCGGTTGTGTTGCATAGTCAGGCTAAGATCTGAGCAACACACAACACCCTACCTCCATAAACCGGCTTTTCAATAGCCGGTTTATTTTATTAAACATAAATCTAGCTCAAACAATAGTCGCATTTGCTGTGGTAGCATATATACTTAATACCAATCCAACTTATTCAATTCATAATCAATAACTCATCATGGTGATGCCGTTGCAAGATGACCTGAAGCAACAACTAGAGCATGCGTTAAAGACACGCAAACAGCTGGAAATTACCTACGAAAACCAGTTCAAAATACTGGCCAAATTTGTATCCAGATTATCGCTAGCCTCCAAAGGGTTGGATGTCGAGCTGGATAACAAGCTGGCTAAGTTACGCTTGGAGCTGGCTAGAGGCACAGATCTTGAGAAGTTACTACCTGCAGTGAATACCATCAGCGATGGTTTAAAGCACCTTGAAAGTAAGAATGAGCAAGATATCCGGCGCCTGCAATCAGGATTGAAAGAGGCTGGCAGCCTGCTACAGAAGCAACGCGGCCTGCCCGACCAGTTACGGCGTGATTTACGAGCGCTACTCTCCAAGGTCGATCAACCATCCGCCACCGTACACGCTTTTCTACCACATCTAACAGATCTGACCAAGCTGTATCAGAATGCCTTTCATGCTAAACAGGCGCTGGATGACTCCAACGAGCCAGAACAAGAACGCTACAAGCATATTTGCCGACAAATTTCGGTCGAACTGACCAATTTACTCAGCGAAATGAGCTTTGCTGATCAATATTCAGCAGACATCGATCGGATCCGTCAATCATTAATAGCGCATCTCGGCATTGAAGATTTACTCAATGCTTGTCTGGCAACGATTACTATCATTGTCGCCAGTATCAATTCCGAACGTCAGTCCGCACAGCACTTTTTATTGCAATTACACGATACGCTGGAACAAGTACAAAATTCACTGGTTTCGTCACTCAGTCAATCCAGTCGCGTACAGGAAAAACTAAAACACCTGAACCAGCAGCTGGAACAGCAAATCGACTCGTTCAGCAAAGACAGCAAACAAGCCACCAACCTAGAACAATTAAAGGGGCTAGTCAGTCAACGCTTACAGGATCTTACCAACTCGCTGGCGGAAAAACAGCAGTTGGAAAAAGACGAGCGCGAGGCCATGCTGAGCTCCTTAAAAACGATGGAACACCGCTTATTGGACCTTGAGTCAGAAGCTAAATTATTTCAGAAGCGAATTGCAGAACAAAAATTCCGTAGCTTGCAAGATGCACTCACCGAAATACCGAACAGAGCTGCATTTGATGATCGCTTTGAACTAGAGCTCAAACGTTTTCAGCGCTATGGCACGCCATTGTGTATCGCGATGGGCGATGTCGATCACTTTAAAAGCATCAATGACAACTACGGTCATAGTGCTGGTGATAAAACGCTAAAAGTAATCGCTCGTGCTTTAAAGCAGAGCCTGCGTGAAACCGATTTTATAGCGCGCTATGGTGGTGAAGAGTTTGTTATTTTATTTCCTGAAACTGCCCTGGCAGAACTTGAAAACCCCTTGAACAACTTACGGCAGAAAATAAAGAAAATCCCATTTAAATTTAAGAATAAAAAAGTGCCTATTACGATATCGTTTGGCGCGACACAACTTACAGAGCACGATAACATCCGGGCGGCCTTTGATCGAGCTGACGAAGCATTGTATGAAGCCAAACATGCTGGCCGGGATCAAATCATATTAAAATCAACATCCAACTGATTTGTTTGCGGCTATACCCAAACGAATTGAAGCAACTGTCGACGAGGCAGTCGCTTTACATAGGATGTAGACAGGGAGTTCGCTTATGCATGTGCAATTAAACCCCGTAGGCTCCATGAGTCTGCTGTCACAATTAGAAGTAGATAGACTGAAACAAAACACCAACAAAGAAGCGTTTCAGCTGTTTCGTAATTGCTGTCTGGCGGTATTAAACGTCGGCAGCCACACCGATAGCTCCGCTGAAATTTACCAGCAGTTTGAAGACTTTTCGGTCAATTTAATCAGTCGTGAGCGCGGTATCAAAATCGAATTATTTAATCCACCACAAGATGCCTTCGTCGATGGTCACATTATACGCGGTATTCACGAACACCTGTTTGCGGTGCTACGCGATATTCTTTTTTACCACACTCAGCTTAAAGTTAATGCCAATCGGCTGGATTTAACCAATAGCGCTCATATTACTCATGGCGTATTTGATATCTTGCGCAATGCACAGGTGCTTGGCTGCAATACGGAGCCGACCATGATCGTCTGTTGGGGCGGCCACTCTATCAATGAGGTTGAGTATAAGTACACCAAAGATGTTGGCTATCAACTGGGGCTTCGCGGTTTAAATATTTGTACCGGTTGTGGCCCTGGTGCCATGAAAGGTCCGATGAAAGGGGCTACCATTGGGCACAACAAGCAGCGCTCTGGCACAGGCCGTTATCTTGGACTAACCGAACCGAGTATCATCGCGGCTGAGCCACCAAACCCGATCGTGAATGAACTGGTGATCCTGCCTGATATTGAAAAAAGACTAGAGGCCTTTGTCCGGGTTGCCCACGGCATTATCATTTTCCCGGGCGGAGCCGGTACCGCCGAAGAGTTGCTGTATTTGTTGGGTATCATGTTGCATCAGGACAATCAAGCTCAACGCTTGCCGGTGATCCTTACCGGCCCGAAAAGCAGCGAAAATTATTTCAAAGAGATTATTCATTTCATTGAAAACACTCTGGGTCAGGATGCCGTCGACTTACTCGAGGTGATCATTGATGATCCCGCGCAAGTAGCCAGAACCTTAAAAGCGGGCTGTCAGAACGTGCGGGACTACCGTCGCGACGTCGGAGATGCCTATCACTTTAACTGGACCCTGAAAATTGACAGTGATTTTCAGCAACCATTTATCCCGACCCACAAGAATATGGCCGCACTCGACTTGCATCGCAGGCAGGATACAGCAACACTAGCCGCTAATCTTCGCCGTGCTTTTTCTGGTATTGTTGCTGGCAATGTAAAAGATGAAGGTATTAAGGCTATTCAGCAGTCTGGGCCTTTTCAGCTGCATGGTGAACCAGAGCTAATGCTACTGATGGACAAACTATTGCAAGCCTTTGTCGAGCAAGGCCGAATGAAGCTTCCAGGCAGCCGCTATGAACCATGTTACAGGATAATACGATAATACTATGACGCATCTGGTTTTAATTGACGCTCTGAATCTGATACGCCGTTTGTATGCAGTGCAAGAGCGGCCTTATCTGCCATTGCCGGATCAACTGAATGCATCCACGCGTCAACAGATCGTGCAAAACACCTGGCATGCGTTGGAAAAAGCGTTGCTCGGTATCATTCACTCGTGCCAACCCACCCACCTGCTGGTGGTGTTCGACAGCCCTGAGCCGACCTGGCGTCACCAGCTCTACCCTGCTTACAAAGCCAACCGAAGCCCGATGCCAGAATTGCTGCAGTCTGCTTTAACCGAACTATGTCAACGTATCGAGGCCATGGGGATTCAACACGTGAAAATGCCTGGTTTTGAAGCCGATGATATCATCGCCTCATTAGCCAGCAAGATGCGACAACATCAACAACAAGTGACCGTAGTCTCGACCGATAAGGGGTATCTATCCTTGCTCGACTCTGGCGTCACCATCTACGATCACTTTCGCCGCGAGTCCGTTTCAGAAGCTGCAATTACACAGAAATTTGGCCTGCCTTCGCATCGACTGATCCGTTACTGGAGCTTGGTCGGAGACAGCACCAATAACATCAGTGGAGTACCAGGTATTGGGCCAAAAACTGCCTTGGATCTGTTGGCGTTAGGCGATACCTTCAACGATATTATGCAGCACCCGGATTGCCCCAAGGCGATGATGAACAAACTAGCCGAACACAAAGCAGATATTTTGACCTTTATGCAGCTTTTTCAACCACGCTGTGACATCGAAACCGGCCTGAACCTTCAACAATTGCGATACCCGCAAACATCCCTACCGGCGGAGGGCTCTCATGGTTAGAGTTATTGCATGGCTGGCAGCCGGTTTAGTAGCTTACCTGCTGATCACTTTAGCGATCGTGAAGTATTACCCAGATGATCCATCGCAAATGAACTGGCAGATCAGAGAAGCATTCAATGCTAAATACATTCAAAACCTGAAGCTGGAAGACGATGTTCGACAGCAGCAAGTGATTGATCGACTCGGCGGCCCGGATATTACCAGAGCGTACCGCCATGATGGCGAGGTCTATCAATTGCTGTATTACCGCACGCACCGCGCGATTGCAGATGGCATCACCACCGAGGACGAATGCACCGCACTATTTTTTATAGAGCGTCAATTGGTCGCCATCGGCCATGAAGCTTTAGAGCGCTATGAACAACACCGACCTATCAACCACTAAAGCCGCCAGCTGGCAGCCCTTTTATCAACAATTGCAGTCCTTTTACCTGCTAACTAAGGATGCGAGCCAAGCTGAGCAGCTTACAGAAACAGCAGAGCAATTGGCGAAGCAGTTGATTGTGTTGACGGAGGACAGCGAGTTGCTGCTGTTTGCGCAACTGCAATTTCAACCAGCGGATGTTCATTTTACTGCCAGCATTGCCGTCAAGCAGGCTTGTTTGGTGCTGGTGATCGCTCGGCAGCTCAGCTGGCCTGCTGTACTGATGCATCAATTAATCAGTAGTGTCTTTTTAGGCTTAGCGGCGGTCAGTACTGTATTGGATGCACAGAAACCTGAGCAACGGGCCTCCAGCATGTTACTGAGATACCCAGCCCGTTATGCCTTAGCCAAATTAAAAGCTCAGCTGCCTCTGTATGCCAGACAATGGTTCCAGCACTGTTACGACAGCGAATCTCAAAAGCGGCCATGGCGACACAACCCCTACAGTGATGTGTTGAGTATCAGCAGCCAGTTGTGTTGGTTAATGAGTAAAGCCCCAGAAGCTGGCTTGGCAGTAGCACTACAAACTTGTTATTGGCGTTGCCAGCATGCGCAAGAGCGCTTATATCTTGCGCAGTTAGCCGCGACAGGACCAGCCCTATGGCAATGTGGCAGCATTGTCGCTAATGAACAAGGCGATAGCTGGCTGCTGCTGGAGCAACAAGCAGAGTTATTACTGGTGCTACCGATCGAACAGCAGCAGCTCAAACCACCGATCCGTTCACTAAAGGTAACAGAGCAACAATTCACACTGCAAGCCGGCTCACCCTTTACGCACTGGCACTGGTTGCACAGCATTGCACAAGCAGAAACCAGTGATTTGATCCAAACCCGCTTTCCTGCCACTGAGCCACAAATGTTAGCACCAGCGCTGATTAAGCAATTTTGTCAGCAATCATTGTCACAACAAGTGAAGGCGCTACAACAGGACCCAGTCAGTTACCAGCTGCTGCTCGAAGCTGCCAGCCTGCAAAACCGAGAGCAACAGCAGGTAAAAGAGACAAAACATGCCCTGCTGCTGTTAGGCGCAGCACAACTCCCTTGGCTGCTGGCTCAAGCGCAGTGCCAGCGCTTTTGCCACCATCAGGCTCAGCCGCATCATGCCTTGCTGCATCAACTGCAACAGTGCCTTTATGTCGCGCTGCAACTGCAATCTGTTGCCATGCCTGCGCCACAATTGCAGTTACTCTCCTGGCTGCTGGTACTGCCATTGTGGCAATTGCCTACACTGCGGCTGCTACCTAAATACTCTATTCCCGCAGTACAAACCTTTCATAGCGCTTGTTCTCGCCATACCTGGCAATCAGAGCAGTATCTAACACGGCTGCAGCTGCTTATCCGAAGCTATGGCTTCGACCAAAGCTTGCATAAAGCTCTGGTGCATTTTCGCATGCCGCAAAGTGCCGATGCCCAAACCGCTCAAATCAAACAATTAAGCCATCAATTGTATCGTGCTTGGCAACTAAGTTATCTGGCTGTCTTTGAACCACAACCCGCGACCGCGAACCTCTCGGCTCGTGCAGCAGAACAACTACAAGCTTTAGTGGAACGGCATGCCGTATATTACCCTTTGCAGGGTGCCTAACTCGCAACATTGTAGTTTTATTACTAGCTTTATGACGGTATTAAGACAACCAGACCGTATTAGAAAGTAACCTTTCACCAAACTGGCAAAATTTTCCGAAAAGTGCTATATTTCGCCGCGATTTCAGGCATTCCAGCCTCTCCCAATTTCATACCAACATTAGTATAAGGTTTCTCATGAGCACTCAAACCATTACGGTCATCAAAGGTGATGGCATCGGTCCGAGCATTGTCGAAGCAGCCATTCAGATCCTCGACAAAGCAGGGTGTGATTTCAATTACGAATACGTCGATGCCGGTTTAACCGCTTTAGAAAAAACAGGTGATTTGCTGCCAGAGGCAACGTTGGATGCCATCGCCCGTAACAAGATCACGTTAAAAGGCCCACTGACCACGCCGGTTGGCGAAGGCTTTACTTCCATCAATGTAACCTTGCGCAAAAAGTTTAATTTGTACTCCAACGTCCGCCCGGTCATCTCGTTTAAAGGCACCAAAGCCCGTTACGAAAATATCGATATTATCACCATCCGCGAAAACACTCAGGGCATGTATTCTGGCCATGGTCAGGTGGTTTCAGAAGATGGTTTAATCGCCGAAGCCACCAGTATCATTACCCGTGATGGTGCCGAGCGCATTGTCCGCTTCGCCTTCGAGTTAGCCCGTCGCGAAAATCGTCAAAAAGTTACTGTGGTGCATAAAGCCAATATCCTTAAGTCAACTTCAGGCCTGTTCTTAAAAGTTGCCCGCGAAGTGGCAGCTGAGTATGCAGATATCACCATGCAGGAAATGATCGTCGATAACACCTGCATGCAGTTGGTGATGAACCCACAGCAGTTTGATGTCATCGTCACTACTAATCTGTTTGGCGATATCTTGTCTGATTTATGTGCTGGTTTAGTCGGCGGCTTAGGCATGGCACCTGGTGCCAATATCGGTGAAGACTGCGCGATTTTCGAAGCCGTACACGGCAGCGCCCCGGATATCGCCGGTAAAAACCTCGCCAACCCGAGCTCAGTGATCTTGGCATCTATCCAAATGCTGGAGCATCTGGGCATGAAAGACAAAGCCGAGAAAATTAAAGCTGCCCTAACCGATGTGATCGCCAGTGGCGACCGCACCACCCGCGACCTCGGCGGCAGCCACGGTACCACCGACTTCACCGCCGCAATGCTAGAGCGTTTGTAACTTCCACTCGCTTACTCCAATTAAAAACCGCCGCTGGCGGTTTTTTAGCCATGGTGGGTTGGTGTTGTACTACAGTGAATTGATCCTCCATATACCTTTTGCTTGTTTAGCGAGAAACAGTTGCCTTGAATCGATAGTTTCTGGGGTCCATTTATCATATCTTTCAGCCAAATTTTTTGTAAGACTGACATTACTTTGACTTAGAACTAGCTTTTTCTCAGGATAACTTTTATTCCCAATAGAATTATTAAGAGACTTCTCGAGAATTACCATGTTTGCGAGACGGTATACGCATTGCGAGTGCTTTACATCGCTAAAATCATCCCACCCACTTTTCACTTTTTGAGGTAAAACATGCTCGATATTATACCTACTTGTTGTCAAATCTATCGAGTCCATCGAAATCTTCTCACCTAAACGTTTGAGAATATACTGTACGACTTTTTGGTTACGAGAGTTCGTTGTTTTCAGCTGCTTGGTAGCAAATGCACCTGAAAATTGAGCATCATCAGGATAAATATCACGCAAAGCCTCTATAATTCCCTGTCCTGATGAGAGCTCTCTATTTTCAATTTTAATCGCGACTGAGCTATATAACCCTTCCTGATCTTGAGGTGGAAGGCTACAAATGACATTGTATCGAAAAGAAATTACGGAAATTGCTTCTAGGATGGAAGTAAAGGTCGAACGTTCACTATCATAAAAACGCCGATATGCTGACATTAACATAGCCATCGGTTGTTTCACTCCAAACATACTAAGCTGGCTTAATGCCTCTTTCTCTTTTACATTCCATACATTACTTGTCGGGTCTCTCAAATTTGCGTAAATTTCCGAGTTGACCTCCAAATCTCTCACTAATTCAAACGCCTCTTCTTTGCTAGATATTGACTTTTGAATGGTCTTGAAAAGATCCTTTTTACGTACCAAGCGATTCTTACTATTCCAAAAAATACGAAGTAACTCTGGAAAACTTTCACTACTCAGCAGACCAGTGATGTATTCCCAAGAGGACTCTAAGTCATCTAAAATTGAATCATGAGGGTCATCACTACTAAGAACTGAAAATAAATAATTCTTAAGTAGGTCGGTTGATGATAATTTCACACCACGAGCATTCAGAGTTTCAAATACTTTAAACGCATTAAGTTCATCAGTTACTGTTATAACAGTAAAAAATAATTTATCTACTAAGGAGTCAATAAAACCGGTAACCTTTTGCCCGCTATTGTCTTCAAAACCAAACTTCGATTCGACTCTGCTGCCAAACCAAGCATAAGCTTTTCGCAGCATATGTTCTGAAGCTTTTAAATTTCTCGCAGGTATGTGCTCAGAGTTCACAGCCAAGTATGTTTGATAAAATCTGTCATTATGCTTATTTAATGTTAACTTAGATCTTGATTTAAGTGTAATTGGATCTATGTATCCAATGTAGCTTTCGCGCAGGACTTTTGCTCTTTGAGTATTATCCTCGGGATCAATGCCTTTTGAAATTAAAATCCTTAGATGATTCAATGCAGCTAATACAATAATACTTATTGTAGTTATCCGTTGCTGACCATCAATCACGGAGCTAAATTTCTTATTGTCAGAATCTTGAAGCACTAAATATCCCATATAGTGTTCATTTTCTGCATCTTCTTCGCCACTATACATAGCAAGTATGTCAAACCACAGCTCTTCCCAGTTTTCCTCAGACCATGAGTAATCACGTTGAAAAGGGGGAATGCTATAAGTTACATTATGACCAACTAGCTGACGAAAATTTTCATTAGCAGTACTAAGATTCATGATTTTCAATAATATTTATTATTAATTGATTAAATCTTATCACCTCGCTCCTGAATCCCCAAGCGCAAGTGTATTTCTTACATGAGAAAATCAAAGTGGTATAACCGATGTCATCACCAACGATGATCACACCACCATCGACCTCGGTGGCAGCCATGGCATCACCAACTTCACCGCCGCAATGCTAGAACGGCTTTAAGCCCTCACTCGCATCCCCTGATTTCTTGCACAAACATCCTATCATTAGTGTTAGCTTAAATTGTAAAAATATTTCTTACTTTCACTTTAAAATACTCATGTTAAATCAAAAAAAGTGGTACTAGCCAATATAGTTGCCAATCGCAGCCACAGTACTCACGACTAGAACCCAAAATATCGCAAGCGAACTTAGAACTAAAGTTTATTTTTAATTTACATTAAAGTTCAAATAACATTAAAATAAACCCTAATAGCTACATGATGATCTGTTATGTACACAAAATGAGTATGTGATCATGCATAAAATATTTACGTCAGCGCTGGTATTAATGCTGACACTCGCCTGTTTATCCGCGGAGGCTGTCGTGTTTGGTTGGTTGAAGAAGAAAGAATTACAGTTGTCGCCTGAAGTAGAAGGCGTCATCTTGCTTGAGGGACAAGCATTAACCGGAATAAGAATTACCAGAGATATAACTTATGGTGACGAAGTATTCAGCGATCACATTTTAACGGGAAAAGATGGTCGGTTCAGTTTACCAACCAAGGTAATAAGAGTAAGGGACTCAATGTTTGATACCAATGTTCGGCAAGAAATTTATGCTGAGCACGAAGGCAAGCTATATAAGCTCTGGCGAGCTCGCGCGCTTAACTCAGTTGATTACAAGAGCTTTAACCAATTACTGAGCGGTATGATATGTGAGCTGACTTCACCTGAGATGCTATTCGATTTGGAAAGAGAACCAACTCAGCCCGGTGTATATCTGATAGCCACAAGTATTTGTTCATTCATTGATGAAAGCCCTATTACAAACAAGGAACCGGCGTAATGGCTCAAACTCTTTCTCCTCAAATGGCCTCTGTTCTGGCCAATGCAGCCTATGACATTCGGAAAGCTGGGAAAAACGGCCTTTATGACTTAGATCTTCCGCCTACCGTCAGAAACAACTTCAACTTTGATTTGACAAGTGGACCTATACAAGGTATTTCAGGCGGAATGCTCTCACGCATGCTTAACCGTAGAACTGGCTTTGCTGTTGTTGGACAAGGAAAAAACCAATATCAGGGTGATACCGTTGTTGCTATACGCGGCACCTTTATGAAATTGAAATGGAATAAGCTTGAACTACGTGATGTGGTTACCGACTTGCATTTCGGTTTAGCTACTGGTGATAACCAAACCCGCATTCATGCTGGCTTTAATAAAGTATTTCAGAGTATTAAACCTGCTCTTTCTGAACAGCTTAACCCTCTACTTCGGGCGAATGGCAAAGGTACCGTGCATTGTGTTGGTCACAGCTTGGGGGGAGCTCTGGCACACCTCACCGCCGACTGGGTAAAACGCCAATACGGTAACCGTGTTTGCCTCTACACTTTTGGCGCTCCCAGAGTAGGACTTACGGAGTTTGCCAAGAAAACCACCACCAGCATTGATAAACACTTTCGCTGTATACATTCATCAGACCCTGTGCCCATGGTTCCGCTCTGGCCCTTTATTCATGCTCCATTCAACAAGCAAGAGTTTGTACTGGCACCTGGTTCGATGATCAACCCCTTCCATCATTCTATGGCTGGCTCACCAGGCTATATCAATACAGCCAATTCGCATAGTTGGCAACAGCTCACCCAAAATACCAGAACAAACTCCCAACCTGTTGTTTTACGTTATGCCGACCGATACAGAGCGTCTTTTACAACCTATTGGGCGCTTCGTATAACCGATGCCCTTATCACCATCTTGAAAAAAGCAGGGCAGCTAGCGGCAATTATGACAGCTGCTACGATAGGTACAGCCCTGACCTTTTACGATTTGCTGGCACATAGTATGGAGCAAATTGCCAAAGCAGCACCTGAATTTGCGGAAGATATAAAAGGTTTATTGGGCCATATGTTGGTCTTTGCAGGTAAAGTGACTACAACTATCACTGATTTAACAGCGCGTTTTATTCGCTGGGTATTTGATGTGACCGTAGGTGCCTTATATCGCGCAGTTCGTCAGGCGATGAAAAACCTGGAATAATATTTGGGATCAGATATAAATCAAGCTGCCCTAACCGATGTGATCGCCAGTGGCGACCGCACCACTCGCGACCTGGGCGGTAGCCACGGCACCACCGACTTCACCGCCGCGATGCTAGAGCGTCTGTAACTTCCACTCGCTTACTCCAATTAAAAACCGCCGCTGGCGGTTTTTTGTTTATTGGTTAGTGATTTGCTATCAAACAGCGGTATAAAACTGTCAATAAGCGGTTCCCTTACGAAACAAACTCTATTAGCATTAGTTATACCAATTCATTACGTTAGCAGCCACTGAACAACGTGCCTGATCAAACGCGAGCACCTTGGTACAAAAAGGATTAACAATGCAATTTTATGAGTTTGGTGACCCGGAGGGCACCGCGTTAGTTTTTTTCATGGGAACCCCTCAAAGAGGTGAGGCTGGAGAGGAGCTTTCCGAGCTCGCTAAAGAGCTCCACATTCGACTGATTTGCCCTACCCGCCCTTGGTATGACGATCAACAGCTCGAGCCCTCGTTCGAAGTTTGCTCAAATCAGACCCTGCAATATCTCCAAGAACGTGAAATCAGCTTCTGCCATGCGATGGGAGGAAGCGGCGGCGGCCCATTCGCGTTGCATTTCTCTGCAAACAATCCTGCCATTGTTAAATCTTGCTATCTTCTGGCCTCTATGGGAACACCAAGCATTTTCGTCGAGAAGGTAAGTTCTCCTCCAACACTGCAACTTCTTAGTCTTATGCAAGAATACGAGTACCAGCAAGCCATAGAGCAGCTTGGTTTATGGGGGGTACCACAAGATCTGGCGCATGGTGCATGGGCTGACTTCAAAGTACTTCTTGGGTCGTGGAGTGCAATCCCACTTAATGCCTCACCAATGGTTTATTTTCATCATGGTGAAGGAGATGAAAATGCACCTATTGAGAGCGTCCTGGATCTGGCAACACAATTGCCAAAGCATGAATTTCGCGTATCGCCATATGCTAGCCATGAGGGAATGGCAGAAGATGAGTCTTGCACCGAAATCGCGAAGATATTCAGGGAGATAAACACGCCCTAGATAGAGTCACGCAGCGCACAATCTAACCACTTCGCTCAAAGCCAATCACATAAACAGCAGCTTTGAGCGAGAAGTGAAAATCTTACTTGCGCTGAATATGCACCGTCACTTCTTCGCGATCGTGATACAAGTGCTTGGCCTGTATATGGTAATTAAGCCCAGCGCCTTGCAGCCGTTGATGAATATGATCCATCGATTGCGATACCACCTCATAGCGCTTTTTCATTGGCAGCTTTAGGTTAAAAATGGTTTCCTGACACCAGCCAGCGATCAGCCAGTCGCAGATGCGATCAGTGACCCGATTAGGTTGTTCAATCATATCGCAAACCAGCCAATACACATTTTTCTTTTGTGGCTCAAACTTAAAACCATCAACCTGATAATGTTTGACCTGCCCGGTATCCATCAGGCTTTGCTCCATCGGGCCATTGTCGATGGCGATGACCATCATGCTGCGGCGCACCAGCTGATAAGTCCAGCCGCCCGGGCTTGCACCTAAATCAACGGCTTTCATGCCCGGTGCCAGCCGCTTGTCGCGTTCTGATTCAGGAATAAAGGTTAAAAAGGCTTCTTCTAACTTTAAGGTGCTGCGACTCGGTGCATCCTTGGGGAACTTCAACCGCATAATGCCATTTTCTAATGGGTTGTTGTTCTCTGGATAACTCAGACCCAGCATAGCTTCTGTACCTGAAACCAAAAACAAATGCAGCACAGGAGCGGCCTTACAATCTTTAGCTTGCTTGGGCTTCGCCATCATCGCACCTTGCTGACGCAATGATAACCGCAGCGGCACCGTTAATTTGCGCGCCAGTGTCGATAAGGTTTTGCCGTCGTTGGTTTCCGGGTATTCTACCCGAATTTCACCACACCCCCTGATGTCCGCTGCAGCGGTGGCTTCTAACACGGTACTGACCCGATCATGCGGCATCAATTGCAGTTCAGCAGAAAGCAATAGGCACCACTGCCGGGTGAACACCAGTTTGGTGAGCGAAAAGGAACGATAAAAATGCAGTAATGCCTCCGCATCATAGGCTTCAAAAAGAACAAAGGCACTATGAGCGGTTAATTTGCAGAAACCGAATACATTGTTCTGCGCAGCTTTATCCTGAATTTCCGCCGCACATTCTTTTTCAAAACCTGAACGACAGTAAAGCAACAATTGCTTCATGGTATTTTCCTGAACCAAGGACTAAACGCGAGTAGCAGCCAGCCCACAATCAAAAGTTGTCCACCGATAGGCGCTAACCGGCCAACATGAAAAGGCAATTGAAACACAGCTGCCAGTAGTGTGTATACAAAAAGCCAACTGCCTAGATGCCAGCACAGAAGCACGGCTGCATAACGGCGACGACCCTGTGCGTGCAATGACAGCGCAAGAATAGCCAGCGTATGCATTGCCAAAATAGCCATGGCACTGAACAATCGATTTAGCGCCATGGCGTCAAGCTGCCCTTGCCACAAATGCATGGCAGCGGCTGCCAGTCCCACCCAGAGCGCACCATAGAGACCGGCAGCACTCAGACTAAACCGTTGCCACAATGTCATGAGGAGACCAACACATGATCAATAAAGTCTCTGCTGTGCTGCGCGGCCTGCTCAATCAGTTGTTGCTGTATCAGGCCACTTTTTTTGCGAGGTTTAAAACTGTGGTCGCCATCCTCTAGCCAGTGCAACGTCACCTCTGGCCATTGCTTATCGGCGAGTTCTGCGCGTGAGCCAAAGGTATCGCGGCTGCCTTGCAAAATAAGCAACGGCTTTGCTAACCCGGCAAAGTGATCGGTTCTGTAGATTGGTTTACCCGGGGCATGAAAAGGGTAACCAAAAGCCAGAACCCCGCGCACGCTGGCTGTTGCCGATAACATACTAGCGACACGGCCCCCCATCGACTTGCCACCAATAAACAACGGCACATCCTGCGGGCAGGATGCAATCTGCTGCTGAAAGCTCTGTTGCAGCACAGGCATCGGATTAGGCGGTCGCTTTTTTTGCTCAGCCACTTGCAGCTGCATGTAGGGAAAGTTAAAACGCCATACTTCAATACCCTGATGCACCAAGGCTTCAGCCTGCCACTGCATAAAGTCGCTGCTAGCCGAGGCGCCTGCGCCATGGGCGAACACTAATCGAGCGATTGGCTGAGCTGGCCGGTTAATCTGCGGCGACGGCATTGGTAAATTGTTGTTCATTAAATTGCTGTTGTTCCTCTTGCACCATGGACACCAGCCATTGGCGAAAAGCCGAAATTTTACCTAGCTCGGCTTGACTGTCACGACATACCAGATAATACGCATCTTTAGAAATAAGCACATGATGAAAAGGCACAATTAAACGACCCGAGCTGATATCCGGCCGCGCCAAAACATTGTGAGCCAGTGCCACCCCTTGCCCATGAATAGCCGCTTGCAACACCATGGAAGAATGACTAAAAATTGGCCCTTGGTTCACATTGAAGTGCTTAAAGCCTTGACTGCTAAACCAGGATTTCCATGCTTTTCTGGAACCATCATGCAGTAAATTATGAAACCGTAGATCGGTGACTTCCTGCAATGGCTTGCCCGAATTTAACAGCAGCGGCGAGCACACTGGCAATAGATATTCTGGCTGCAATTTATCAGAGCGCAAGTTACGCCAATAGCCCCGGCCATAATACACCGCTACATCGACATCATCGGTCAGCGAGCCTTCATCCTGATCGACCGCTTTGATACGAACATCGATGTCTGGGTGCTGCTCGCTGAATAAATTGAGACGAGGCACCAGCCATTGAATGGCAAAGCTTGGTTGCATACTGACCGTCAAAGAACCTTTGGCACCGCGGGCTAGCAATTTCTCAGTTGCTTCATGCAGTTGGACAAAAATATCTCGTATATCCTGAAAATACCCCTGCCCTTCTTCCGTCAGTAACAAGGATCTGTTTTTTCGCAAAAACAACTTTAAACCGAGATGATCTTCCAGCGCTTTGATCTGGTGACTAATGGCCGCCTGAGTGACAAACAGATCCTCCGCCGCCTTAGTAAAACTAAGGTGCCGGGCGGCGCTTTCAAAAGCTTTTAGCGCATTAAGAGGAGGTAAACGTCGGGCCATAGCTGGCAAATATCCTTGCTGCAATCCATGAAGTTACGCTTTTGGTGGTGTATAGCCTTCCACTTCAACTGTTTTGCCTTCAAACAAGAAGGCTACCATTTCGCTTTCCAGCAACTTACGATGCTCTGGATCCATCATATTGAGTTTTTTCTCATTAATCAGCATCGTTTGCTTTGCTTGCCAAAGCCCCCACGCTTCTTTACTGATGCCATCAAAGATTTTTTTCCCAAGTTCACCCGGATACAGTTGAAAATCTAACCCTGGTGCGTCTTTGTTTAGGTACTGACAATGAACGGTACGCGTCATAGTTCGAATAGCCTTATAAATTTACGGTTTTACTTAACGAGTAGTTTATCTTAATCCAAAGCGGAATGCTTTAACTGCTGCTCAATCCACTTGCGAATGGGCGCAGGTAGGCCTACCTCAGTCAATTGTTGCCGGTTGTACCAGCTTTGGCAGGTACTTTCTTCCACCTGTTGCGGCGGGCTCCAAATAGATGCATTCAATTGATAATGACTAAACTGATGACTGAATTGCCCCAACAATTTTGCTTGAGCTAAACGTGGGTCGTCAGCCTCAACTTCGGGTAAAGCCAACAAGGACGACCAAATACCCCGATCAGGCCGTTGCTCTAACAACAGCTGCTGTTGCTGATGCACCCATAAAAAGTGGCCTTCCCGGGTCGGCTTGGCTTTTTTGACTTTTGGTGTGGGTAGCTCTGCCACTCTGTCTTGCTGATGCGCCAGACAAACCGTTTGCAAAGGGCAGTCCTGACAACCGGGCTGACGAGCCTTGCATACCGTCGCGCCAAGATCGAGCAGTGCCTGCGCAAAGCGCCGGTTGTGATGCTGCGGTGTCAGTTGTTCCGCCAACTGCCATAGTTGCTTTTCCAATGCGCTCTGGCCGGGTGAGCCTTCTAAGGCAAATAACCGACAAAATAACCGGCGTACATTGCCATCAACAATGGGGCCGTAGCTATCATAAGCAAATGACATAATGGCTCCGGCCGTGTAGCGGCCAATGCCCGGGATTTGCTGCAAAGAAACAAGATCATCTGGAAAACGACCCCGCTCGGTAATAGCGATAGCCGCCTTATGCAGATTGCGGGCACGAGCATAATAACCAAGCCCCTGCCACAACCCCATCACCTGCTCTTGCGATGCTTGTGCCAGCTGACTGATATCTGGAAAGGCGGTCATCCAGCGTTCAAAATAAGGGATCACCGTGCTGACCTGAGTCTGCTGCAGCATCAATTCAGAAACCAGCACTTTATAGGGACTGACATCTTGCTGCCAAGGCAAATCGTGTCGACCTTGCTGCTGCTGCCAATCAATGACCCATGTTGCAAAATCATCTGCACTAAACGAAAGCTCTGTCACATCCACTCCGGGTTTGAACTGATGGCCATCCTAAAACGTTGTGGCAGGATGGGTATGTACTTGGGTATGCGCTACAGCGCCCAGTATACCCAATCAACCAGCAACTCTGAAGCTCGCATCTTTAGGTTGTTTGGGTATAATACGCCGCTTAGCCATATTCAGCCGGAGCACACGATGAGCGACACCCCACAGCAGCCAACTACCGAGACCACAGAGCAGCCGTCTTATATTCGACGTATTCGCAGTTTTGTGCTCCGTGAAGGGCGTTTAACCAAAGCTCAAAAGCTCGCTCTGGAGCAACACTGGCCGTCTATGGGGCTGGATTATCAACCGCAGCAACTTGATGTGGCCGCCCTGTTTCAGCGCGAAGCTCCAACGGTATTAGAGATTGGCTTCGGTATGGGAAAATCCTTAGTGCAAATGGCACAAGCGGCGCCAGAAAAAAACTTTATCGGTATTGAAGTGCATCGCCCGGGTGTCGGTGCTTGTCTAGCCGATGCAGCCAGCGCAGGCATCAGCAACCTCAAGGTAATACAACACGATGCTATCGATGTGCTCAACGAGATGCTGCCGGATCAGAGTTTATCAACGGTACAATTGTTTTTCCCCGACCCCTGGCCAAAGAAAAAACACCACAAGCGTCGTATTGTCCAAACAGATTTTGTGCAGTTGCTGCGTAAAAAACTGGCGATAGGCGGTGTCTTCCACATGGCGACCGACTGGCAGAACTATGCCGAGCACATGCTTGAAGTGATGCAGTCTGCGGAAGGATTTAGTAATGTCTCCGCCGAACAAGATTATGTTGAACGCCCAGCGCATCGGCCCGAAACCAAATTTGAATTGCGCGGCAAAAAACTAGGCCATGGCGTTTGGGATCTTATGTTTAAGCGGGAGCACTAATATGCTCACTACTGCCAGCCAGATGCTGCTGCGAAACCTCGCCGACCTAAAAGGAAATACCCTGCTGGTTGAGCCTCCGCTCGACCCGCTTGCAAGCCAATTACCCAAGTCAGATAGTGAACGACAATTCAGTGTCTTTACCAGCCAGACGTCTGTCGCTGCAAACTGGCAAGGTGCCAGGGTTTCATGCAGTTTTGGTATCAAGGCGGATTTTTCTCAGCCCTTTCAAACCGCGGTGCTGTTTTATCCAAAAAGCAAAGAGCAATTTCACTTTATGCTGCAACAAGTCAGTCCGGTACTGGCGGACGATTGCGATATTTTTGTGGTAGGCGACAATAAAAGTGGTATTAAAACCTTAAGCAAGCAGGCAGCAACACTCGGCATGTCGGCACATAAGCTCGACAATGCCCGCCATGCTTTGTGGTTTTTACTGGCAGGCAAGCGGCCAACCGGCACGCCATCGATCAGTGAGTTTTCGCTGGAAATTCAGGGGCAGCCCCTACAGATCTGTTCCATGCCCGGAGTGTTTAATCATGGCGCACTGGATCCTGGCACCGCGCTGTTGTTGCAGCAGTTCACCAGCCCGCTCAGCGGCAGCGTGCTTGATTTTGCCTGCGGTTGTGGTGTCATTGGCGCCTGGCTCAAACAAAACAACCCTAGCATTGAATTAATAGCCTCTGATGTCAGTGCCTTGGCCGTGGCAGCTACGGAAGCGACCCTGGCTGCGAATCAACTGACAGGCACAGTCATCGCTGCTGATGGCTTACCGACAAGCCCCGCGGTATTTGATCATATGGTCACCAACCCTCCTTTTCATACCGGGCTGAAAACCGACTACAGCATTGCTGAGGCTTTTATACGTGACTGCCCCAAGCGCATTAAAACTGGTGGTAGTCTGACACTGGTGGCGAATACACATTTGCCTTACAAAGGCTGGTTGGAAGCAAGCTTTGGTCATTGTACTATACTGGCTAAAAGTAATGGGTTTACTGTGTATCAATGTATTCAACGAAAAAAACTATAGGGTCTGTCATGAAGCATGCTGCCATCATGATTCTGCTGTTTGTTGGTGGGTTGTTCACTGAAACTTCTTTTGCTGCAGATAGCGACTGCGTGCAAAACCCCCGACGAGTAAAAGCCTGTTCGCATTTGCTGTACCGTATGATGCAATTGCCCGATCAGACTGGCGCCCAAATGCGTTGTATTTGTGTCGAAGACTTTCAAGCCTTTTTGCAACAGCCAAGCTCAGACGTAGCCCAGATCCGCCAGCGTATGGATCGACGCCAGCTTGAAGCGGAACTTGGCATGGAGTTAGAACCTATCCTGCGGATCTTGCGCCGCGAAGACTAGAGCCCTAGCCTAATCGAGAAAATATACAGGTTATCAATTTGCTAAATCATTGATTTGTGCATAACATCATAGTAAGCCAATTCTGGCAAATCAGGCCAGCTACGATGATGACAACTCAATGATACAAAAAACCTTTTCTTTAAAAAGCATGCTGATCACTATTATCATGTTGATTTGCAGCTTAACACTCATTTCTTCACTTGTTATCTCGATCACTCACGACATCAATGCTCAACGGAGCAAGCTACTAAACCAACTTGAAGCGTACGCCACTATCGTAGCATTCAGTTCAGCCAGTAACTTACAAAATAATGATAGCGAGTATCTTGAACAACAACTGCAAGCCTTTGCTGCCGAGCCTATGATCGATAATATTCATATTTACAGCTACCACTCAACGCAACCTGAACCATTTTTCTTTACCAGTTATAACCGTCAAACCGTTGGCCCTCATCCCACACAGTTTCATCGCCTTGAGCAACTTCAAACACCGAAACGAAGTGGTCATTACATTGAGGTTATCGCTCCCATTATCAGCAATGCGGAGTCAATTGGTTACGCCTATCTCAGAGCGAACACCAGTGAATTATCGCAATACACTCAAAATCAGATTGTTTATGGGGTCAGTATGGCATGTATTGCTTTACTCATCGCTTTTATGGTCGCTCACCGCTTGCAGAAGTGGGTCACGCGACCCATAGCTGTTTTACTGGAACAAGTTCAGCGCATCACCAAAACCCAGGATTTCAGTCTGCGAGCTCCCTTCACTGATTTAGAAGAGGTGGACTCCTACAGTAAAGCGTTAAACCTGATGCTGGAAAAAATTGAACGCCAATTTCGAAAGCTGCAAAGTGCTGAGCAAGAAATACGTCAATTAAACCAAAGCCTTGAACAAAAAATATCTGAACGGACACTGGCATTAAAAGAATCAAATCAAGAACTACTGAGTACTCTGGAGACGTTGCACCAGTATCAAAATCAAATCGTCGAAACTGAAAAAATGTCGAGTTTAGGACAAATGGTGGCAGGCATAGCCCATGAAGTGAATACACCTATTGGTCTTGGCATTACAGCATCGACGCTGATGCAAGATAAGTTAAAAGTCATAGAACAGTGTTTTGAAGAAAAAAAGCTCACTTCGTCACAGTTGGCTCGTTTTCTCAAAGAGGCCGATGAGAACCTTAGTATCGTCTATCGTAATCTGGAACGAGCCGCGAGTTTAATCCGTAGTTTTAAACAAGTAGCCGTCGATCAATCCAATGATCATGATCGTGAATTCAATATGCTGCAGTTGATCAATGAAGTTTTATTGTCATTACGACCAAACCTGAAAAAAACCTCGCATGAGGTCATCGTGAGTTGTCCGGAACATCTCGTGATACAGAGCAAGCCTGGCGCCATTAATCAGATCCTGATTAATTTGATTATGAACAGTTTAATTCATGCATTTAGCGACAAAGAGCATGGACAAATTAATATCACCGTCACCACCGAAAACAATGATTGTCAGCTTTTCTACCAAGATAATGGTTCCGGCGTACCTGAGCAAATACGTAAGCGTATTTTTGATCCTTTTGTCACCACTAAACGAGGGGAAGGTGGTAGCGGACTTGGCATGCATCTGGTCTATAACTTAGTGACCCAAGCCTTGCGAGGCAAGATACAGCTGGAAAGCTCTATCGATGAAGGCGTGCATATTTTCATTGCATTCCCTGTCATTTTGAAATCAAAAAAACACAATAACTGATTGTTTTTTATGCTATTTATCCCATAAAAAATGGATCTTTACTTTAGTCATCTCTAAATGTTAACAAAACCACTTGTTAACAAAGCAAAGTAAAGCTATAATTGAGAACTAATTGACAATGGTATGTCATAACAAACCATAGAAATAAATCACCAGTTTCACAAAAATCACATAAGGTTAATCATATGCAGACCCCAGTCGTTCTGATTGTTGAAGATGAAGAAGTTACCCGATTAAATCTTGTCAGCCTGTTTCAAGGCGAAGGTTACGATGTCATTGAAGCTATAAATGGCGATGAAATGAACCAGCGGCTGGCAGATACCAAGGTCAATCTGATTGTGATGGACATCAATTTACCGGGTAAAAACGGCTTGATTTTAGCGCGCGAACTCCGTCAAAAAGAAAAAATTGGTTTAATCTTTTTGACTGGCAGAGATAGCGAAGTAGATCGTATTCTTGGCTTAGAAATTGGAGCCGATGATTACCTAACCAAACCATTCAACCCGCGTGAATTAACGATCCGTGCCCGCAACTTGTTAAGTCGCACCGTTGCTCAACCTGTGGTTGAAGAGCACAAAAGTGTCGTCACATTCAACGGCTGGACACTGGATGAAAACAGCCGCAACCTGACTTCACCAAAAGGCGAATCACGTCGCCTGCCTAAAGGTGAGTATCGTGCTTTGCGTTTAATGCTTGATACCCCGGGTAAAATATTCACCCGTGAACAATTGATCCGTCATATGACAGGACGTGAACTGCGCCCTAATGACCGCACCGTTGATGTCACCATTCGCCGCATTCGTAAGCATTTCGAAACCGATATGGATACGCCAGAGCTGATCAGCACCATCCATGGTGAAGGCTACCGCTTTGTGGGTCATATCGACAAAGACTAAATTGTTTGCGCGTGCTAGTTCGCGCTAGTGATTGACAATGTAATCTTTCAGAGCGGCCAAGTGCCGCTCTGTTGTTAAGTGAAAATCAACCAGCTGACGCTCCAGTTGATGCCAGTTTGGCTCTTGCAACATCTCATACTTTTTCGCCTGGGTTTGCACCCACTGCAAGCCAACCGAAGCGGCTGCCCCTTTTAAGGTATGTGCGGCATCCTGAAACTCAGCGACGTGCTGATGAACCACCGCCTCAAGCATCTTATTGATGTATCCTGGAAACAACTGACTAAAAAGCTTTGCACTTCTATCCATCGCGGTTTTACCCAGCGAGTTCATGTAATCATCTAAGGTAGCCAAATCCAACATATCATTGGACTGGTTCTGTGGTTCGGCAGCAACTGTTTTCACAGCACTGGGAGAAAAGAGCTGAGCCAGCAACTGGTCTAGGTTATTGGTATTAAGGGGTTTTGCCAAAGCGCCATCGATTCGAATGCCGGATAATTGCGCTTCGGCTTTACGCACATTGGCACTTAACACCACGATGGGGATCTGCTTAAGATGCAATTCTTGACGCATCACTTTGGCGATTTGATCGCCCGTCATGTCGGGCAATTGCATATCCAATAACACCAAATCAATGTCATCTTCTGTTTCCAGCAATGCCAACGCATCTTCACCGGTATCCGCATGGATCACCGTATGACCGCGCTGCTCTAATAAACTGATAGCAATATCCGCATTAAGCGGCACATCTTCCACCAACAAAATGGTGAGCTCTGGACACTCAATGGTTTCAATGGTGGGTTTGCTGACTAACTTGGTCGGCAGCAATACCTCAAAGGTACTGCCCTTGCCAGCTTCGCTTTGTAAGCTAATCTCACCACCCATGGCATCGACCAACGCTTTTGAAACCGACAAACCAATACCTGAACCTACCGCACTTAAACGCCGACCGTCGCTGGATTTATAATACATATCAAAAATACGCTCTTGCTCCAGGCTGTCGATACCAATACCAGTATCACTGACTTTGAGCCGCAGCTGAGAGGTATCGTGTTGCAGCAGTTCACAAGATAATCGAACCACACCTTGACTGGTGAACTTCACAGCATTATTGAGTAAATTCCATAATACCTGCCTGATCCGTGTAGGATCCAAATGCAAATAGCAAGGTTCAGGTATCATTTGCTCTACTTCGAACTGCAAGCCTTTTTGCTGACAAATCAGCTCAGCAAAGTTATCAATATCCTTAATAAAGCTATTGAGCTCAACACTTTGATACAAAATATCCAAGTCTTGCCGGTCAATTTTATCCAGATCAATGATGTCGTTAAAAATATTGCCCAGTGTTTCAGCACTGGTAAAAATAGTCTGTCCCCAACTCAGCTGTTGGCTGCTTAATTGGCTATCCAACAAGCGCTGTGTCAGGCCAACGATGCCATTCAGAGGCGTGCGTAGCTCGTGGCTAAGGGTAGCAATAAACTTACCTTTATCTTGATATGCTTTTTCTAATGCTTGCTCAGCCAGCTTACGCGACGTGATATCACGGCCAAAGCCCAGCAAACCAATGTAGCGTCCCTGTTTATCGAAAAAGGGAACTTTACGCATTTCGAACCACAGATTTTGGCCATGACAATCAGTGAACTCAACATCAAGAGTTAATTCTGAATGATGAGACGACACTTCATGATCACTTAAGATAGCAATCGGCACGGTATCCTCATGAAAAATATCAGCAGGATGCCGGCCCAGCAGCTCCTTGGCTGGCTTGTTCATAATCACTTCAAACATTTTATTACAGCTGGCAAAGCGGCCCGTTTCATCACGGTAATAAAATAGATCGGGGGAGCTGTCGACGATCGAGCGGATCAGTAGGGTTTGCTCTTCCAGCTCTTGCTGTGCTTTTTTTCGCTCTAAAATTTCTTTTCGCAGCTCATCAATGGCTCGACGCTTGGCTTGAAATGCCTTTTTACGCTCTTCAATCTCAAAATTAAGCTGCCGAATATTTTCCTGCAGATGTTGATTAAGCATTTTTTCTTGTCGGCTGGAATCCTCCAGGTACAGCAGCGTTGCATCCAGATGCTGAATCAAATAAAACACCAGAGCCAACACCAAGGGTCCAAGCAACAGTGTCAGTACCAACACCGATAAACTGGTATGCCAACTAAGGCCGGAGCCAAGTAATAAAGAGAGGCCTAGCGACAACAAGGTAGTCGCTAACGTCACAAATAGCTGAATCAGTAGCAGCAGTTTCAACCAACCCCACTGCCTTAAACGTTCAGCAAATCCTTTCACTAAAGGATGTACTTGATCCACGATCATGAAAGCCCCAGTAATTGCATTATTCCAGCAAGGTGGTGGTAATATCCACTCGTACATTCTGATATGAACAATAGCTCACTTCCCGATCGGACACAGCAAAGAAGCCGAGCGCCTGTCGGGTAGATGCTTGTTCAGCCAATCGAAATTGAAACTTATGATTTGCCAATTGGCTGAGTCCTGTCGCCTCGTCACTTTGTGTACTACATAGACGCTTTGCTAATTGCTGGTAGTGATCTGCATTTAGTATATGGCTTGCATGCAGGCTGGCAGGGCTTGGCTCCCGCTCGGCTTGTTTCCAGCTGGCAAAGTTAATATTGAGTGCATCTTGCTTGAGTGTTGCATCATCGCCATGCGTTAGGTAATGCGTTGCCACCCCAGTAATAATTTGCTCGTTCTCTACGACAGTTTGAGCTGCATTCTGGGTGTCAGCAATATAGACGCCACCTTGACCTTGCACTTCAAAATGAACCGAACCATCTGCTTCAGGCACTGACACCAATAGTGCTGTGGCTTCATCGACGCCAAAACCAAACCGCGTTGAAGTAGCCAAAGCCAGCTGAATTAAACGACCTTCCCGCCCCCGCTCAGAAAAGTGAGTATCTAAAATTCCCCAAGGAAACAGAGCTGCGCCGCCAGTGGCCGTGTAAGTAAGAAATAATTCACCAACACCTTCAGGACAGCGCTGCTGTTGCGCACAACCACGAACGGGAGCTTCGGAAGCAATGGCACCGTGAATTAATGCATGGGCACTATCGCCATTGGTGATCATTGGTACTGCCTGATCGGCAGACCCCGACATCACGGCCGTCCCTGCGCTGGTTCCAGCCACGATGAGCTGGCCAGCGGCTAATCGCTGCTTGATAGTCGCCAGCTCCTGAGTTGCTTCACCGCTTGGTAAACGCAGTGCCTGTAAGGTCAGTGATTGATCGCCGCCATTAAACAAGATGCCATCAGCTCGCTCTAATAGCGCCAGCGTATAGTCACTGCCTTGTTGGCAGACCTTGCGCTGATAGTCCATTAAATCAGGATAAACATGCGCCCGATTGTAACTGCCATGGATCTTAGCAAGGTGTTGCTCCAGGTCCTCACATGCGGTTTCATCACTTTGACGCAACTGTTGGCTTTGATGGTAGGGACCATGGATGGGTAACCACTGAGCAGTTGCTCCAGCTTGTTCAAGCGCATTAAGATAAAAATCCACTGCCGCAAATGGATCTCTTGATGAAGCGGTGACCAATAAAATTAAAGGCTTCTCTTTGTCTGAATGCTTTTGCGCTTCGGCTACCAGACGTTGATACAAACTAATGGAAAACTCATCATTCGTTTGCAATAGCGCCGCTTGCTCTTTCAACCGTATGGAGGGCATCTCAGGGTCAATCACCATGATCTCTAAATAATCGAAAATAAAATCAAGCTCTTCAGCGGAGAGTTGCTGATACAAATCAGCTCCCAAATGATGTTGCCCCTCTTGCTCTAATTCCAACTGACGAAAAGCTTGCCGCAAAGCTGCAAACGTCAGCGGCGCTTGGCCCTGTTGTTGCTGCAAAGCATGTAAAGCAGCGGGTAACCAGCGGCTATTTTGTGCAGAAAAAAGCGAATATGGGTCGCTGATCACTCGCTTAATCTTGTCATCACTCAACTGAAATAGTGCTTGTGATTTTGCTTTTGCAGAAAATTCAGTGTCCGGTAAACAGCTATTTTGAGCTGCTGAGCTACAGGTTTTAACTCCTCCTCCCATCAGCATTAATTGGTGCTTATGCGATGATTCAGCGGTAACTGGCAGCGAAAAGGCGACTAACGTGAAAAAAAATAGCAACAGCGTACTACGGCGGTTTTGATAAGGCATGATCTTCATTTTTTTAGGATTTTTTTTCATAGAACGGATTTTTGCTTCACTTTTTACTGACTGCATAGAGTAGCCTGTATTGACATCTTTGCCAATTAGAGATAAATCTATAGGCAGAATTTATGCATTTTTGTTTCAAGGTAGCGGTATGCTGAAAAAAGCCATCAAGCTCAGCACATATCACTATTCGTCTTACTACCTCTCAGAGTGGTTTAACGAATAGCGCAACCGGTCATCCCTGACCGGTAGGTGCTATTGGTCCTATCCACCGAAAAATCCAATGTATTACCATAATAATCAATTGACGGTTGAACCTCTCACCGCGCTTGCCTGATCGATCTTTTCGATCCAACGGCTGCGGGTTGAGGTTGCCGTGCAGCACAGGTGTAACATGATGCGTAAATTTTCTGCTCTTACAACAGCAATAACTACTGCTTTACTCTCTGCCAGCTTGGTCGCAGATACCAATGAGGTGGCACAAGATGAACAAAGGCTTGAACGAATTGAAGTGACTGGCTCACGTATTCGTGGCGTCGATTTGGAAGGCACACAGCCCCTTGTTGTACTGTCTTCTGAAGATATTAAAAACTCTGGTGCCAGCGATATATACGAATTACTACGCGACCTCGGCCAAGTCCGTGGCGGCAGTGGTACTTTCTCTACCTCAGAAAGTGGCGCTACCTCGACTTCAACCCCTGGTGGCCAGGCTGCAGCCTCTTTGCGTGGTTTAGGCCCGGCTTCTACACTGACCCTGATTAATGGCCGCCGCGTCGCTGCATCGTCATTTGCGGCTGGCACTCAGAACTTTGTCGATATTAACAGCATTCCATTGGCCGCGATTGAGCGGATCGAAGTACTGGCAACCGGCGCATCCGCTATTTATGGTGCAGATGCCGTTGCTGGTGTGATCAACTACATCTTAAAAACTGATTACGACGGCGCCGAGCTGAACGTCAGTTATGGCAACAGCACTGCCTCGAGTAACGATGGCAGAGCCAACATCAACTTTGTCTATGGCACCGAAGTCGCTGGCGGTAATCTGACTGTGTTTGCCGATTATTTTGATCGTAAAATGCTGACCGCTCAGGATCGAGAGTTCACCCGTACACCGGCTCTGGTTAGTAATTACTCCTACCTGCCTAAAGGCACGCCAAATATCTATTTTAACTCTGCTCGAAGTGGCGATGAGATTGGCAGCCCGGATTGTAAAACCGAATTTGTCACCACCGAGTTTGGTGAACAAATCTGTGCCTACTACAGCAATGAAGACGATGTGCTGCAAAGCCCGTTCAAAAGTGCCTCTATTGGCTTTATGTTTAATAAAGAACTAGCCAATAATCTGCGCTGGAACACCGATGTATTTTACAGCCGCACCAAATCTACTTCATTTTCGAGCCCAGCACCTATTGATCAACTCGATGATACGGAAGGAGCTTGGGTGCAAGAAGATGCTCTGGATATTTTCCCGGGTACCACCAGAGATTCTACCTTTATCTATTTCGGTGATGATGAAATTTGGATCGATCCATTCTTCTCGCCAGCTGGAGAAAGACTATGGGGTTTCCAGTTTGACGCACGTTTCAATGATCCTCGCACCGTTGAAGTAGAAAGTGAGGCGATTCGCTTGGTCTCCTCTTTGGCTGGTGATATTGGCCATTGGGAATGGGAAAGTGCGATTTTACTTTCTCGCTCAGAATCTACTCAAAAGGCAACCGCTGGCATCTATAACCGCTATAAATACCATGCAGGTATCGCTGGTGAGCTTTGTCTGGATGGTACTTTGGCTGGCTTCGATGGTTCAGGCCTAAGTTGCGCCTCTGGTTCCAGTCTAGCCGGTGTGTACAATCCATTTTTACAGAATGATGCTGGCAATGAAGCCATTTTAGCGCTTGCTCAAGAAGTACCAACCCGTGATGGCCAAAGCACTGTTTATGGCTGGGATGCCCGCTTTAGCGGCGAACTGTTCGAGCTGGATGCTGGCTTTGTTGGAGCGGCTTTAGGTTTGGAGTTACGTCGGGAAGAAATTAACGATGTGCCTTCTTTGAATGCTCGTGCTCGCCCGGAAAATGACTATCTGGTCGATGTGTTTGGCTTTGGTTCCAGCCTGTCAGAGGCAAGCCGCACCCAAGCTGCCGCCTTTGCAGAAATCTATGTACCTCTGAGCGATAGCGTTGAGTTATTGGCGGCTGGCCGCTACGATCACTACAACGATTTTGGTGGTACTTTCAATCCAAAAGTGGGCCTGACATGGCGTCCAGTGGATGAGTTGGTTTTACGTGGTTCATGGGCCACGTCGTTCCGCGCACCATCGTTAACTCAAGCCGGTGTTCAGCTGCGCACTACCACGGCAACCTATGATTGTAGTGCCAATCAAACAGTCTCGGATTTGTATTGTGATGGCCAAAACTTTACCAGCAGTCCGAATGTACTGGAGCTGGGCAACCCGAATTTACAAGCAGAAACCTCAGAGTCTATCAGTCTGGGCCTGGCATGGAGCCCGACGCGTGATACCACCATCACTATTGATTACTGGCAGTTTGATCATGACCGCTTGGTCGATACCGACATGACGGCGATGTTAGCACGCACGGCTACCGATGCATCGGTACGTCACTGTGGGCTGGTGCCACAAGGACAGATTGGTATCGCTTACAATCCTGACGTTTGTGATGTCACGGATATGTCAGGCCGTCGCATTGATCAGGATGGCGCGAACTTGAGCGAAATCCTTGATGCCTATGTCAATGAGTTCGATCCTCGCTTTGATGAGTTACCATTATTGCGTGACCACGTGATCCAACTGGAAAACGTCGGCAAACAAGAAGTAAAAGGTTTGGATATCAGTTTCAGACATACACTGGATTTTGCTGGTGGTCGTTTAGGACTGGATGCCGACTGGACCAACTACATTTCCTTCAAACGTAACAAGGCCGGCTCTGATGATATTGAATCATTGGTAGGGACCTACCGTTACCCACGAAACATTGGTAGCGCTCGGGTATCCTGGAGCTATGAAGATTTATTCCTTGGCTTAACCGCCTTGTATACCTCTTCTTACCAAGACGATATCGGTCGTTTGCGTGGTCGCAACCTTGATGAGCTGGAAGACTTGGGTGCTCTGAATGAAGATGGTGGTCGTAACGTCTCTTCCTGGACAACCTTACGAGCCAGTGTTGGTTATGACTTTGACAATGCAGCCATTAACTTTAGTATTGATAACCTGCTGGATCGTGATCCACCACGCGTTTTCGGCAGTGCTCGTGGCTTTGATTCCATCAATCATAATGCCATGGGTCGCAGTTATCGTTTATCCTTAACTTACTTCTTCTAAGAAGTCACTATAGGGGGGAGCTTAGCTCCCCCACTACTTTCTATTGATTGATACAGGCAGATTGTTTATGAAAACCGCTGGAAAGAACCCAGTTAATATGCCTGATGCGTTTGTGATCCTGTTTTTTGTCATGGTATTTGCGGCTATTGCATCCCATCTGGTGCCTGCTGGTAGCTTTGGTATGCAGGATGTCGTGATGGAACAAAACGGCGAAACAGAAGTACTGCAACGCATCGATCCGGCAAGTTTTGCTCTGGATACAGAACAAAGTTATGGAGTCCCCCTTTTTGCTGAGGGTGGTGGAATCGGCTTTCTCAATTACGCTTTTGAAGGCTTAGTTTCAGGGGATAAATGGGGCTCAGCTATTGGTGTCATTGCCTTTATACTGCTCACCGGCGGTGCCTTTGGCATCATTATGCAAACCGGTGCCATTCATAATGGTATCTTGGCGCTGATCGACAAGACCAAGAATATGGAGGCGCTGTTTATCCCACTGATGTTTGTGGTGTTCTCTTTAGGTGGTGCTATTTTTGGTATGGGAGAAGAAGCCATTGCTTTTTGCATCGTGTTACTCCCCCTAATGTATGCACTGGGCTACGATGCCATCACGACAGTATTGGTGACCTATGTGGCCACCCAAATCGGCTTTGCCGCCTCTTGGATGAACCCGTTCAGTATCCAGATTGCTCAAGGTATTGCCGATATCCCTTTGATGTCCGGTGCTGAGTTTCGCTATGTGCTATGGGCGGTACTGACCCTATTTGGTACCGCATTCACCATGCGTTATGCTCGTCGTATTAAGGAAAATCCTGAACTGTCGTTCAGCTATGCCACCGATCAAGTCGTCAAAGCCCAGCATGGTGAAGGTCAGCCGCAAACCAGCAACTACACCAAGCTGGATAGTCTGATCCTACTGGCATTCTTTGCCGGCTTAATCTGGATTATCTGGGGCGTGACCAACCGCGGTTATTACATCCCGGAAATTGCCAGCCAGTTTTTTACCATTGGTTTAGTGGTGGCGGTGCTGGGCGTGCTGGGTGGACGTTTAACGCTGAATGGTGCTGCCGATGCTTTTAAAAATGGTGCCGCCGAATTACTGCCAGCTGCGCTGATTGTTGGGATGGCCAAAGGCATTGTGCTGATGCTAGGTGGCGATGATCCTCAGACCCCCTCGGTACTGAATACCATGCTGTATTATTCTGGTCAGGCTCTTGGAGACTTTCCGGCGTGGTTATCGGCTTGGTTTATGTTGGTGTTGCAATCGGTGTTTAACTTCTTTGTCGCGTCAGGCTCCGGTCAGGCCGCTCTTACCATGCCATTAATTGCCCCGCTGGCTGACTTGGTTGGTATTTCACGACAGATTGCTGTATTAGCATTTCAGCTCGGAGATGGCTTAACCAATATTATCATTCCAACATCCGCCGCTCTTATTGGCTGCTTGGGAGTGGTTCGGGTCGACTGGACTGTATGGGCACGATTTGCCTGGAAACTTTATCTTTGGCTGTTCTTTCTGGCCAGCCTGGCCATGCTAATTGCGGTTAGCATTGGCTATCAATAATGAGGTTATTGTGACTCAATTAATTCTATTTAAAGGAGCCGAAGTCATGGCTCCAGAATCTCTCGGCAAGCAGGATGTGCTGATCGCTGGCGGCAAAATCCTCGCTATCGCCGAGCAGCTCGATGCCGGCAATAGCACCTTCCCCATCACACAAGTCGACGCGAGTGATTATTATCTGGTACCTGGTTTTGTCGATTCATTGGTTCACTTTATTGGCGGTGGCGGTGAGGCTGGCTTTGCCAGCCGCACACCCGAGATGCAATTGACGGATGCCACCTTGGGCGGTGTCACAACCGCCATTGGCGTACTTGGCACCGATGCTACTACTCGTACACTGACCAACTTACTGGCGAAGGCACACGCCCTGGAAGAGGAAGGGATCAGTACCTGGTGTCATACCGGCTCCTACGAAATTCCTTGCCGCACCTTAACGGACAACATTACCGATGATTTAATTCTGATTGATAAGTTTATCGGAGTCGGAGAAATCGCCATCAGCGATCACCGCTCATCGCAACCCACCATCAGTGAAATCCGTAAAGTTGCTGCGGCGGCTCGCGTTGGTGGCATTCTGTCTGGAAAAAGTGGCATTGTTAGTGTCCATATGGGCGCCGGCGATAGTATTTTACAACCTATTCTGGATGCTGTGACGGATAGTGAGCTGGAACTGACTCAGTTTTACCCCACCCATATGAATCGCAATCAGCAGGTGTTTGATGCCGCCTTAGCCTACGCAAAACAAGGGGGCTATATCGATTTTACCACCAGCACGACTGAGTATGACTTAGCACATGGTGAAGTGGCAGCTGCTCAAGCTCTGGCCATCAGCCTTGAGCACGGCATACCAGCGATGCAACTGACCATGAGTTCAGATGGTAATGCCAGCCTGCCTATTTATGATCAAAAAGGTCAGATGCTGGGCCTCGAAGTTGGTCAGGTACGCACCCTGTATCAATCGGCTCGTCAGGCCGTACAAGACTATAAAGTGTCACTGGCTGATGCCATCTGCTCGATTACAGCAGCTCCGGCAGCAATTCTTGGTTTAGCCCATAAAGGCAGGATTGCTGTCGGAATGGATGCTGATCTGGTCTTACTCAGACGCGACGATCTACAGATCGAACAGGTGTATGCTAAGGGCGTACAGATGGTTGCGGCAGGTAAAGCAGTGATTAAAGGCACTTTTGAATCTTAACTCGCATAGTTTTAGAATAATTTACCACTTATAAAAGCTGCCATGGCAGCTTTTATTTTGTCTAAATCCCCATAGACAACGGAAATAGTGGCAATTCGTGTAATTTATTTTCAATAATCCCTGATTATTTTCTATACTCTATCATCACAAAAGTCTGCTTGCATTTTGCTATAAAAGCCGGTATACCTATCATCTATTGACGTTCAGACGGCTAAACGCAGTAAGAGCTATTACTCTATATTCACACGGAAACTGAAAGTATTCCGTTATTTTATTTCAGTTTAACGCCGCGCACACAAAAGAATAAAAATTCACAATAATTAGATTTATATCCATTTGGACAAGTTTGGAGGTGTGTAATGGCGTTGTATCAACACGCACAAGCCCGTGAAAACTGTGGCTTTGGCTTGATCGCCCACTTAGAAGGGGTTGCCAGCCATAAATTGGTACGTACCGCTATTAATGGTCTGGATCGTATGCAACATCGGGGTGGGATTTCGGCCGATGGCAAAACCGGAGATGGCTGTGGTTTGCTGATGCAAAAACCTGACAGCTTCTTTCGCGCCATAGCTGAAGAAAATGGTTGGAGTCTGGGTAAAAAGTATGGCGTCGGCATGATGTTCTTAAGTCAGGATGCCGAAAAAGCCGCTTATGCCCGAGCCGTGATTGAAGAAGAAATTGCCAATGAAACCTTAAGTTTGGTCGGCTGGCGTGAAATGCCTATCGATCCATCCGTGCTCGGACCGATAGCACTTGATTCTCTGCCACGGATTGAGCAAATTTTTGTCAATGCGCAACCTGGCTGGCGTAAGCGGGATCTGGAGCGACGCTTGTATATGGTGCGCCGACGTATTGAGAAACGTTTGGCGGATGATGCTGATTTTTATATCCCTAGTTTTTCCTGTTTGGTCACAGTCTTTAAAGGCCTGATGATGCCGGCCGATTTACCGCGCTTCTATCTGGATTTAGCAGATATTCGTATGGAAACCGCCATCTGCGTATTTCACCAGCGCTTTTCGACCAACACTATGCCACGTTGGCCGCTGGCTCAGCCATTCCGGTTTTTGGCTCACAATGGTGAAATCAATACCATTAAAGGCAACCGCCAATGGGCCCGTGCCCGCCAGTACAAGTTTGGGTCGCCTTTACTGCCTGATTTGCAACAGGCTGCGCCGTTTGTCAAAGAAGACACTTCGGACTCCAGCTCACTTGATAATATGCTCGAACTATTTTTAGCCGGTGGCATGGATTTATTCCGTGCCATGCGTTTACTGGTTCCACCTGCGTGGCAAGGCAACCGGGTGATGGATGATGACTTAAAAGCATTTTACGAGTTTAACTCCATGCATATGGAGCCCTGGGATGGCCCTGCCGGTATCGTTATGACCAACGGCCGTCACGTTGCCTGCAACCTGGATCGCAATGGTTTGCGCCCTGCCCGCTTTGTCATCACTAAAGATCAGGTGCTGACACTGGCATCCGAAGTCGGCATCTGGGATTACAGCCCGGATGAAGTGCAGGAAAAAGGCCGGGTCGGCCCCGGAGAGATGCTTGCCGTCGATACCTACACCGGTAAAGTCTGGCGCTCTTGCGATATCGATGAAGATTTAAAGCAACGCCATCCTTACCGTGAATGGCTGAATGCCAATGTGCAACGGTTAGTGCCGTACGAACACTATGAGCTTGATTTAATTGGCAAACGGGTGTTTGATGATGGCACCATGCAAATTTTCCATAAACTGTTTAACTACAGCTACGAAGAAATTGCTCAGGTGATGACGGTACTGGCCAAAGATGGCCAGGAAGCAGTCGGCTCCATGGGCGACGATACGCCTATGGCGGTGTTGTCGCAAAAACCACGTAATTTATTTGATTATTTCCGTCAGCAATTTGCCCAGGTGACCAATCCTCCGATTGATCCGCTGCGGGAGAATCATGTGATGTCGCTGGCGACCAGCATTGGCCGCGAGCACAACGTCTTTAGCGAGACCGCAGGCTATGCCCGTCGCATTCAGTTCGAATCACCGGTGATGATGTATTCAGATTTAAAGCAGCTGAAAGCGGCCGATGACGAATTCTATCGCCACCGCCAGTTTTCGCTAAACTTCGCTCCCGATCAACACAACCTGCAACAGGCACTGGAGCAATTATGCACCGAAGTGGTCACTGCCGTTCGTGATGAAAAAGTGGTGCTGGTGATTTTATCAGATCGTGATATTGCTCAGGGTAAACTGCCGATCCCGGCCGCATTAGCGGTTGGTGCTGTGCAACTGGCCTTAGTGAAAGCTCAGCTGCGTTGTGATTCCAATATTATTGTCGAAACCGCCACTGCACGTGATCCACATCATTTTGCGGTATTGGTTGGGCTCGGTGCGACAGGCGTATATCCGTTTATGGCCTATGAAACCGTTGAACAACTGGTTGAGAAAGGCGTGCTGACGTTAAGTGCTCGTCAGGCGGTGCTGAATTATCGCAAAGGTATCAACAAGGGCCTGTTTAAAATCATGTCCAAGATGGGCATTTCCACTATTGCCAGTTATCGATGTTCGAACCTGTTTGAAATCATTGGTTTAGGGAAAGATATCATGCAGCTTTGCTTCAGTGATATTGAGTCCCGTATTGGTGGCGCCAACTTTAATGATGTACAACAGGATGTACAGCAACTGGCGAATATTGCCTGGTTAAAGCGCAAACAAATGAACCATGGCGGCCTGCTAAAATATGTGCATGATGGCGAATACCATGCCTACAACCCGGATGTGGTGCAGACTCTGCAACAAGCGGTACGCAGTGGCCAGTACAGCGACTATTTACGTTTCAGCAGCCTGGTTAATGAACGGCCAATCGCCCATATCCGTGATCTGCTGACATTGAAAAAAGCAGAGCAGCCTTTATCGCTGGAGCAAGTTGCGCCGGATACCGAACTCTTTCCCCGCTTTGACAGCGCAGCCATGTCAATTGGCGCTTTAAGCCCGGAGGCGCATGAAGCGCTGGCGATCGCGATGAACCGCTTGGGTGGCCGCTCAAACTCCGGTGAAGGTGGTGAAGACCCACGTCGTTTTGGTACTGAGAAAAACTCAAAAATTAAGCAAATCGCGTCTGGTCGTTTTGGGGTCACACCTCATTACCTGATCAATGCCGAAGTGCTGCAAATTAAAGTTGCTCAGGGTGCTAAACCTGGTGAAGGGGGTCAGTTACCCGGTGAAAAAGTGACGGCAGAGATTGCTCATTTGCGCTATTCGGTCCCTGGTGTCACCTTAATTTCACCGCCACCGCACCACGACATCTATTCGATAGAAGATTTAGCGCAGCTTATTTTCGATTTGAAGCAAGTCAATCCAAAAGCACTGGTGTCCGTCAAACTGGTGTCTGAACCCGGCATTGGCACCATTGCTACCGGTGTGGCGAAAGCTTACGCCGATTTGATCACCGTTTCTGGCTACGATGGTGGTACCGGTGCCAGCCCGCTCACCTCCGTTAAGTATGCCGGCAGCCCCTGGGAACTGGGTCTGGCTGAAGTGCACCAGGCACTGGTCGATAACGGCCTGCGCCATAAGGTTCGCCTGCAGGTAGATGGTGGCTTAAAAACCGGCCTTGATGTGGTGAAAGCCGCTATTTTAGGGGCAGAAAGCTTTGGTTTTGGCACCGGTCCTATGGTTGCGCTGGGTTGTAAGTTCCTGCGCATTTGCCATCTGAATAACTGCGCCACCGGCGTCGCGACTCAGGATGCCACACTCAGGAAAAACCATTTCAATGGCTTGCCCGAAATGGTGATGAACTACTTCAAGTTTCTGGCCGAGGAAGTACGGGCCTTATTGGCTGAGCTCGGCGTGGAAAAACTGGAAGATCTGATTGGCCGTACCGACCTGCTCGAGCTGGTTGAGCCACAAACACAAAAACAAAGCCGGTTGGATCTGTCAGAAATTCTCGAGTCCAGTGGAGTGCGCTCAGAAAAACCACTGTACTGCGTTGAAGGCAATGCTCCTTTTGATAAAGGCGATTTAAATCTGCAGTTGGTCGAATTACTGGGTGATGCCGTTAAACGCAAAGCCGGCGGCCGGGTTCGTTTATCCATTCGTAATACCGATCGCTCAGTGGGTGCCACCCTGTCCGGCTTCATTGCCCGTCATCATGGCAATCAGGGTATGGCGGTTGAGCCTGTGCATGTACACCTAACAGGAACTGCCGGCCAGAGTTTCGGTGTTTGGAATGCCGGTGGCTTGTATTTGTCGTTACAGGGCGATGCCAATGATTACGTGGGCAAAGGCATGACCGGTGGGCAAATCTCTGTATTTCCACCCAAAGGCGTGGGCTATGCCAAAGAAGGCGCCACCATTATTGGTAATACCTGTTTGTATGGTGCTACTGGCGGCCGTTTGTTTGCCGCTGGTAAAGCCGGTGAGCGCTTTGCCGTACGTAACTCAGGGGCGATTGCTGTGGTCGAAGGCACAGGTGATAACTGCTGCGAATACATGACCGGAGGTGTCGTGATGGTACTCGGCGATACTGGCGTGAACTTTGGCGCGGGCATGACCGGTGGCTTTGCTTACTTACTGGATGAGCAAAACGATCTGGAACTGCGGGTGAACCCCGAGCTGGTTGAATGCCTGGATGTTGAAATGCCGATTTTGCAGGAGCATCTGCGCAGCTTATTGCACCAGCATTACGAACAAACCGGCAGTGACTTAGCGCACAAAGTTCTGTCCGATTTCAAACAGTATTTACCTAAATTCCGTCTGGTCAAACCGAAAACCAGCGATGTTCACACTCTGCTAGGGCACCGGGCCCGCTCGTCTGACGAGCTCCGCGTGCAAGCGATGTAAGGAGACGGTTATGGCACAGAATGTTTATCAGTTTATTGATGTGGAACGAGTCGATCCGCCAAAGCGCTCGATGCAAGAACGGACCATCGAGTTTGTCGAAATTTACCAGCCGATGACCGATACTCAGGTCGCCGGTCAGGCCGACCGCTGCCTGGATTGTGGCAACCCTTACTGCGAGTGGAAGTGCCCGGTACATAACTACATTCCGCAGTGGCTCGAGCTAGCCAATGATGGCAAGATCATTGAAGCCGCTGAATTATCGCATAAAACCAACAGCCTGCCCGAAGTCTGTGGTCGGGTTTGTCCACAAGATCGTTTGTGCGAAGGCGCCTGCACGTTGGAAGAAGGTTTTGGCGCTGTCACCATTGGCAGCATTGAAAAATACATCACCGATAAAGCCTTCGAAATGGGCTGGCGGCCGGATTTATCTGCGGTCGTTAAAACCGACCGTCGGGTCGCCGTAGTCGGTGCAGGCCCTGCCGGCCTCGCCTGCGCTGATGTATTGATACGCAACGGTGTCACGCCAGTGGTATTTGACCGTAACCCGGAGATTGGTGGCCTGCTGACCTTTGGCATACCCGCCTTTAAGCTGGAAAAAGAAGTGATGCAGCTACGGCGGCAAATTTTCAGCGATATGGGCATTGAGTTTCGTATGAATACCAGTATCGGTGACGATATTCAGTTTGAGCAATTGGTCGAAGAGTACGATGCAGTATTTTTGGGGCTTGGCACCTACACACCGATGAAAGGTGGCCTTGAGCATGAAGAAGCACCGGGCGTGCACGAAGCACTGCCATTTTTGATTGGGAATACGAATCAGTTAATGGGCTGGCAAACCGAGCACTCTTACATCAGCATGGAAGGCAAACGTGTGGTGGTATTGGGCGGTGGCGATACCGCGATGGACTGCGTGCGTACCTCCATTCGTCAGGGTGCACACCAAGTGATTTGTGCGTATCGCCGCGATGAAGCCAATATGCCGGGTTCACGGAAAGAAGTGCAAAATGCCAAAGAAGAAGGCGTTGATTTTCAGTTTAACCTGCAGCCGCTTGGTATTGAAGTCGACCCAGCAGGCAATGCCTGCGGCGTTCGGGTGGTGAAAACCCAACTGGGCGAGCCCGATGCCAATGGTCGCCGCAGCCCGGAGCCTATTGCTGGTTCAGAGCATGTGCTGGAAGCCGATGCGGTGATCATAGCCTTTGGCTTTCAACCCAGCCCACCGGCCTGGTTGCAGCAGTTTGGCATCGAACTGGATCAAAAAGGCCGGGTGCATGCCAATGAAAAAAGCACTTACGCATTGCAAACCAATCAGGAAAAAATCTTCGCTGGCGGCGACATGGTACTTGGCTCTGACCTGGTAGTCACTGCCATCGCCCAGGGCCGCAAAGCCGCTGAAGGTATTTTGGATTATTTGCAGGTGTAAGTATAAAGTTGATTACCATAAAAAAACCGCCAATCTACAAAGGCGGTTTTTTTGGTAAGTCAGTTTAAAAATCCGGCTGATGCGGTTGCATGCCATTGCCAACTAACTCGATGCCGGAAAAACAAATGGCTACGGCAGCGACCAATGCAACAGAAACCGCAATAGCTGCAGCGGCCAGTCAAAAGATTGAACATGTTGCATCATCAGTACCCCTTTGTTAAATAGAAAAACAGACAAAATAACGTCATCTATGAAGTTAACGTTTACCACGCTGAGTTATTCCCATCGTCGAGTCATTTTATTTGAGCACCTGCAATAAATTGCTGTAATCATCCGTCCATTGAATGGCGGGGTTCAACTCAGATGGCCATGATGTTGTGGCTTGAAACAACACAATTTGGCGCATAAAGCGATGATTATTGGTCAACAGGATCCACTCGACTGCTGCAAAATTGTTATCATCTGGCTCGGTATAAATAAAGAAACTCTCCAGCCCCATAGCTTTGGCGTGATTGCGAACTACAGAGGTCAGGTCCAGGTAATTGTTTGAAACATGCACCGCCAAAATCCCATCTGGCATTAAATGCTGCCAATACAACTCGAAAGCTTCACGGGTCAGCAGATGCTGTGGTATGGCATCACTCGTGAATGCATCCAGTACCAGCACATCAAATTGCTGACTACCCGATTGCTCTAATTGTTGCTGCAACACCCGTCTGGCATCACCAAGCAGCACCTCAATATCCGCCTGGCTTTCACTGAGGTAACTGAAATAATCATCGGCCACCTCTATCACTGCCGGGTTTAGCTCATAAAACACAATGCGATCGCCTGAGCGGCCATACACAGCCAAGGTTCCAGCGCCCAGCCCCACCATGCCATAATGACGTTGGTGCACCTGCTCGATAGATCGCTCCGATGAGCTCGGCACAAAATTCTGCAGGGCTACAGCAACACCAGTACCTTCACGATAATAACTCAAGGCTGTCTGCTGCTTCTCAGCAGACAAATATTGGGCACCGTGGCTGGTGGTACCATCAATCAGCTGTCGCTGCATCTGACCAGCAATAGACATGTCCCGTACCGACAAGCTGCCGTAGAAGTTACGCTGTTGATGTAGATCATGCTGTGAGAATAACCATTGCAACGCGACTGCACTGATACCAAAAGCAAAAACACCAGCCAGCCACAGACCCTGTTTCCAGTAAACTAATTGCTTGCGCCATGGCAACACGGCAAGCAGCAGAATAGCGGCTAATACCAACGGAAATTCATAAAAGTCATTTAGCAGCACTGGCGCGACTAGATTCACCAGCACACCACCCAAAACGCCACCGGATGCCATCGCTAAATAAAACTGGGTCAACTGCTGAGCTTTAGGCTTTAATTTAGCCAGCTCACCATGGCACACGACACAACCGCTGAACAAAATCATCAGGTACAAGATCAGTTGAGAGTACAAATCAAACAAGCGGCCAAAATGCATCAGAATGAGTGCTATCACCACACCGATGGAAAATAAATACAACCAAATGGCGCGCTGATACCAGCTATCACGGTTAAAAACGACGATATAACTGAGTAAATACAGCGCAAGTGGGACCACCCATAAAAAAGGTACGGGTGGCACATTTTGGGTCAGTTGTTGAGTAACCGCCAACAGCAACACGACACCACAAGCCGATAACGCCAGCCAGTAGCCCCATAACCGGGGAGCGGTGCGCTCGGTGGTTGCTCCCTGGGCCGAAGCATCTGTTGTCGTAGTGCGTTCAGCGGGTAACTGAGTGCCAATCAACAGCAGTAAAAAAGCAGCTAACAGCACAAAGCCTGCCGACCACATCAGTGTTTGTTGCGTCAAGGATAACCATGGCTCCACCAAAAAAGGATAACTCAATAACCCACCCAGCGAACCGACATTGGATAAAGCATACAGCCGGTACGGCGACCGCAAAGGAAAGCGATCGGCGAACCAACGCTGCAGTAATGGGCCTGTCGCCGAGACCACAAGAAAGGGTAAACCAACGCTAAGCAACAGCCAGCAAAGAATGCCCAGTAGCGGAAACTCTCCCGTGGAGGGAACAGCCCCCCCCAAGCGGTTGGCTACCAGCCATAGCAGCGACACCACGATCAGCCCGGCGTGCAGCCAACGTTGCTGCCGCAATGAGCAGAAGCTAGTCAGAGCATGCGCATAGCTGTAACCGGCCAACAGCATGGCCTGAAAAAACAGCATACAAGCTGTCCAAATAGCAGCACCGCCGCCAAAGTGAGGCAGTAAGATCTTGGCCATCATCGGTTGAATTAAAAATAGCAGCACGGCGCTGAGAAAAATGGTCAGAATAAATATAGGCACAGCTAATCCTACGAATGAATAATGCTGCCAAGCCTATACAATGCCTAATCTTGAAGCAAGCTTAAGAGCACTTCATGCAAGTGGTCATGCAAAGACGTTATAAATTTTATACAAATGCACAACAAGCGTCTTGGTTGCCACCCCGCCTTCAGGTAGACTTGAATGGTTTTGACACCTGATAACCAATACCCGTGCGCTTTGAGAGACAATGGGTATATAACGAAAAAGGTCTTTCCATGAAGAAAGAATTTAAGGTCCCCCACACCCTCACTTTGTTGTTCAGTATGATGATCATTGCAATGATCGCAACCTGGATCGTACCACAGGGTTTTTTTGATACCGCATTAACCGATACTGGCCGCACCGTGGTCATTCCAGGTACCTATACGCTGGCTGAGGATCGGGAGTTACTCACTCCCTGGCAGCTGCTGACGGCCGTACCCCGCGCTTTCGCCGCCGCTCAGGACATCATTTTCTTTGTCTTTATTGTCGGTGGTGTGCTGGCTGTCGCGCGCAGAACCGGCACGGTAGATGCACTGATTGGCCGCTTGCTGGAAAAACACAGCGATGCACCACACAAGCTGATCTTTATGGTCATTTTCTTCTTCTCACTGGCTTCCGGGGCGATAGGTACTGCCGGTGAATACATTCCTTTCGTGCTGATATTAGTCGCACTCTGTAAGGCCATGCGACTCGATAGTATGACTGCCGTAGGCATGACGGTCGCGGGTTATGGTGTTGGTTATGGTGTCTCTGCCTTTAACCCTTTCACGGTACTGATTGCTCAAGGGATCGCTGAAGTACCGCCATACTCTGGTATGTGGCTTCGGCTGGCCCTGATCCTGCCGTTTTGTATTATTGCCTACCACCATGTCTGGAAATACGCCCAGAAAGTCATTGCCGACCCTAAAGCTTCATTGGTAGCAGACTTACCTTGCCCGGTCGGCGATATCAGCAACAAAAGCTACCCTGGTTTAAACAAGCGTCATAAACTGATCCTAGCCAGCTTCCTCATCACCATCGGTATTGCTGTTTATGGTATTTCTGAGCACGGCTGGTATCTGTATGAGCTCGGTGCCTGCTTTATTGGTTGGGGTCTTCTTACCACGCTGATTGGTCAGCTGAGTTTTGACCAAGCGTCTGATAGCTTTATTGAAGGGGTGAAAGACTTAACCACCACGGCAGTACTGATTGGTATTGCCCGCGGTATCGCGCTGATTTTAGAGGACGGCCAAATCTTGCACAGCATAGTACACGGCCTATCCATGCCGTTGTCGCATGTCCCCGCAACTGTGTCGGCTTTTGGTATGCTGGTGATCCAGACCATTCTTAATCTGTTCGTGCCCTCAGGCAGCGGCCAGGCTTTTGTTACCATGCCGTTGATGGCGCCTCTCAGCGATTTGGTTGGTGTACCGCGTCAGGTGGCAGTACTGGCCTATCAGTTTGGTGATGGCTTCTCTAACATGATCGTACCAACCAATGCCGTCTTGATGGGCATCATTGGTATTGCCGGTGTGCCATATGACCGCTGGTTCAAGTTCTGCATTCCGTTGCTATTAAAACTAATGGCGGCTGCCACTCTAGTGCTCGTACTGGCTGTAGTATTTGGTTATGGAGCTGATGTGCAACCAGAAGTTGCCATGGCGTCCATTGAAGCGGTTATTGCCTCTTAATTCTGCTTTTAGCCATGACCAGTAACTGCTGGTCATGGCTTTATTCTGCCCCTTCCAACATACAATAACCAGATATCAGAGCAGTATAATAATTTATCTTGGATAACAGGATGATAGGTGTATTTTCGAGACAGAAGAAGATAACACAGGGAAAATGGTTCGCGAAATAGATGGCTCTCGAACCCAAGTCTAAATATTAGAAAAGTGTTGGCGGAGCGGACGGGACTCGAACCCGCGACCCCCGGCGTGACAGGCCGGTATTCTAACCAACTGAACTACCGCTCCGTATAACAGAACGCACTCAGAGTGCAAAGCAAGGGATGTATAGTGGCGGAGCGGACGGGACTCGAACCCGCGACCCCCGGCGTGACAGGCCGGTATTCTAACCAACTGAACTACCGCTCCGCAGCGGTATACATACACAATTCTGAACAGTGGCGGAGCGGACGGGACTCGAACCCGCGACCCCCGGCGTGACAGGCCGGTATTCTAACCAACTGAACTACCGCTCCACTGTCATGAACTGTGTAAAGGTTTGGCGGAGCGGACGGGACTCGAACCCGCGACCCCCGGCGTGACAGGCCGGTATTCTAACCAACTGAACTACCGCTCCAAACCAGAGCATTACAGAATCCTTGGTACGGATGCTGCATTGCGGCGGGAATGATAAGGGTTAGGGTTTTCTTCGTCAACACCTTTTTGCCGACAATTGCGCAATCCTTAATCATCCGGTAACGATAGATCCAGAATGTCGTCTAAATCGTCTTTTTTACCAGCATCCTGCGGTTCATTTTTGCCAGCTGACTTTTCTGATTGCTTTTGTTCAGCTGGTTTTTGTTCACCCTTTGCTTTTTTACGGGGCAGCAAATCTCGCCATGAGCGACCGCTAATAGTGAGCCAAATGATGCAACCACCAATCGCAAAAATCGTTGTATTGATCACAATCACCCAGCCCCATGGAAAGGTGGGCTCTTCTTCTTGTTGTGATTTTTCAGCCTCTAAAGCCAACAGTTCCTCTGGCAGCATTTCAAGCTCAGGCGCCTGAAAGGTTTGCAGATTGACGGAAAAGTCGATGACAGGCAACGTCAGCATAAACTCACGACCTTCGGTGGTTGTGCCAAAAGCAGAAGCGATCACCACATAGCTACCAAAGCCTCGATTATCCAATACCAACTCATGATGAGCCCCCTGTTGTTCTTGTAAGCTGAAGCTGTCTTCAACACCATCGGGATAACGGATCCCTCCCTGAACAATGAGCGATGATGCATCTACCTGCTCATCGACTAGGGTAAACTGAATGTGATGAGCTGCACTCTCATCTTCAGCAATCTGAATATTTGGCTTGATCGGTGAAGGATGAATAAGCACTGCAGGTTGCACCACCTCCCGGGTATAAAGTGGTGTTTTTACCAAATACTTTGGCACCCATTCTCCAGCAGCAAAATCCAGCTTGAACTCACCGGTAAAGACACCATCACGGGCACGCTCATCGAAGCCTCGTCCATCATCTCTAAATTGAGCCACTTGTACGATACCGCGACCAAAATTGTCATAATCAGGGTTATTGGTGCTGATAAAAATCACATCCAAGGTCAGAATTTCACGGAAATCCCGTGCATTGATAGGATCACCAGCATTTTGCAAGCGAGCCGTTACCTTAAGGGTTTCGCCACTCATCAAGTGCTCAGGCAACGGATCGACATCCAGCTCGATGTCACTGAACACCATAATACGGCTTTCAGGTAAAATACGCCCCAGCGCCTGCCACGGGCCCGGCATCGGTCTGGGAATACGGATCAAATCGTAATTATTGGTATCGTGCCACTCGACGCCAAACTCCTCTGCCGTGCGGACATTAATTTTGCTGCCATCCGGCCTGACCAAAATCACAGCCGGTGAACCTCGCCGACGAAACATCAACAAGGTAATTTCATCCACCTCGGCATCAATACGAAAACGATTGTCAAAAAATGGCAGCTGGTTTTTGGTGGGTAATTCATCCAGCATGGCAAAGCCAACGTCGAATGGGGTTCCTTCCAATGCATCAGGAAAGTTTAATTCCATCTGCTCTAATTGCTCAATCGTCAGCTCTGGCTCAGTCTCTGAAGCAGGATCTGCACTTGCCAAGCCACAGCATACAATAGCCGTGCAAAGCAAAATCCACTTTACTGCTGTAAGGGCCATAACAGGCCTCCTGACTCTGTTGCAATGACATCTAATCGTTGCTGATGCGCGAGCAGTTCCGTATCGCTGGCTTTGATCACCTTCAAAGCCCCCTGTCTTTTAATTTGGATCGGCTGCTGTGGTTGATCGCCATCACTCTTTTCCCGTTCGCCAGCCAGGTTTAAATTGACCTGCCCCCCCGTCATCAACAGATAGACCTCAGCCAGAATCTCAGCATCCAGCAAGGCGCCATGCAAGGTTCGATGACTGTTGTTTATATCGTAGCGACGACAGAGTGCATCAAGGTTATTTTTTTGCCCCGGATGCATTTCCCGGGCTAGTTTCAAGGTATCCAGTACCGCGCAATGCTGAGCCACAGCAGGTATTGATGGCCGTAGCATGGCAAACTCATGATCCATAAAACCAACATCAAAGGGCGCATTGTGGATCACTAGCTCAGCGCCCTGTATGTACTCATAAAACTCTTGAGCAATGTCACGAAACTTTGGTTCATGCATCAAACGCTCATTGGTGATGCCATGCACGGCTATTGCTTCGGCTTCAATTTCCCGCTCAGGATTAATATAGACATGATAATTATTGCCGGTAAAACGCCGGTTGATCAGTTCAACACAACCAATCTCAATAATGCGGTGCCCTTCTTTTGGGCTGATGCCGGTGGTTTCGGTATCCAGTACAATCTGACGTTTTGCCATCTTTGGTTCCGCTGAAGTCGCTTTTACGTTAAATTATAACAACTCTGCCGCTGCTATGCGCTACTGACTTGAAAAACCCCATAAAAATAAGGATTACTCTATGCTGAAAACTGTCTCCATCTTTACAGATGGTTCCTGCCTTGGCAACCCTGGTCCGGGCGGTTATGGCGTGGTACTCAGCTATCAGCAGCATAAAAAGGAATTGAGCGGTGGTTTTCGTCAAACCACCAATAATCGTATGGAGCTATTAGCAGCAATTGTCGCCCTGGAGTCGTTGAAATCGGCCTGTCAGGTTGATCTAACCACCGACAGCCAGTATGTCCGTCTTGGTATTATGCAATGGCTCGCAGGTTGGAAAAGGAATGACTGGCGTACCAGCCAAAAAAAACCTGTGAAAAACAAAGATCTATGGCAACGGCTCGACACTGCCGCACAGCGCCACCAGATCAACTGGCATTGGGTGAAAGGACATGCCGGTCATCCAGAAAATGAGCGCTGTGATCAACTGGCTAGAGACGCAGCAACTGACGCGGCGATTGGCATTGATGAAGGCTTTGAGCTTAGTTTAGTAACCAAGTAACCTTATATCCTAAACGATCTCTATCATGCTTTAAACACTGAAGCTGGCTTGGCCATGTTGACCATAAATCAATCTTGATCTGGTATTTCTGGCTCGGTTAGGTGCGCCAGCAGTTGCAGCGACTCTTGCCAGCCAACATAACAAAACTCGATCCGTATTATGTTTGGTATACCACATTGCATTCGACTGGCGGACAAACTTTATCCCCAGACTGACCGCGTTAACGTACTGGATACTCAGTAGAGGTTCAGTTGTCCTGTGTCATACTGTGTCGATACATTGTAAAGTAGGAGCTACTGATGTCTAAAGAGTCAAGCCACCAATCTGATCCACTAGCACCCCACCATAGTCCGCAAAATTTATCCGACCGAATCGCTTTTCGTCTGACCAAAATACTGCGTTTTTGTGCAGATACTTTTTTTGCCAAGCGCTATGGCCACCGGGCCGTGATCCTTGAAACCGTCGCTGGGGTCCCTGGCATGGTGGCTGGTATGATTCGTCATATGCGCAGTTTACGCCGCATGGAAGATGATCAAGGCTGGATTCGAGTCTTGCTAGACGAAGCCGAAAACGAGCGGATGCACCTGATGACATTCATTGAAATAGCCAAACCCAACTGGTTTGAACGCATCCTGATATTGCTAGCTCAAGGCTTCTTTTTTGTTGGTTTTTTACTTTTGTATATCGTGTCAGAAAAAACAGCGCATCGCTTAGTCGGCTATTTTGAAGAAGAAGCGGTATTCAGTTACAGCTGCTATTTAGAAGAAATAGATCAGGGCATCATTGAGAATATCGCCGCGCCACAGGTGGCAATAGATTATTGGCAAATGCCAGCCGATGCTAAACTGCGAGATGTAGTTATTGCCGTGCGGGCCGATGAGGCAGGTCACCGTGATGTCAACCATGGTTTTGCCAATCAGCTGAGCAAATAGCGCTTGTCTTGAGAAAGCACATGCTCATACTCGTCAAGCTGCAACCACGGGACTGTGGTTGCAGTCTGTAGAGCTAGTACCTAGCTTTGCGGTAACAACTTTTCAAGCTCAGCGATAAACTTGGCATCGGTCGGGCTGGTTCGGCTGCCAAAGTGCACTACGGTTTGCTCATCAGGGCTGACCAAATATTTGTTAAAATTCCAAGACGGCTGCTCACCACTTTGATCAATAAGAGCGCGAAACACTGGGTTGGCGTTGCTGCCACGTACTGACGTAGTGGTAAACATGGGAAATTTCACCCCATAATCGAGGTAACAGACTTCGGCCGTACGCTCTTCATCACTATGTTCCTGACGAAAGTCATTCGATGGAAAGCCCAACACCACCAGACCTTTATCGCTGTATTCTTCGTGCAATTTTTGTAAAGCATCAAATTGTGGAGTAAAACCACACTTACTGGCGGTATTCACGACCAATAAGGTTTTGCCTTTGAAGCTATCGCATAAATCGACGGTTTCACGAGTGCTCAGCTGCTGCATTGAGTGGCTCAGAACTGCACCACATTGGCTGGCAGCTGAGGTAAAACTGACCATAGAGGCCGCGATGCAGGCGGTCAATAGTAACTTTTTCATGGCAATAATCCTTGGTGTTGTGCGTTGATCTACCTTGATTATACGCCACTTACGGCATTATGGTTCCTCTGCTTTCAAGGAAAAAAAACAGATTTACGCTACAATAGAGGCTAGAATATTTTTAAAAACAATTAGATAGCAACCTAAATTAGTGCAATCATCCTATTTAAAGGCTCAATAACCGCCCTATGAAAACCTTGACTGAGTTGTTGAACAACAAGTTTCATCCACTTGCACTGAGTATTTTAGGGCTCGGATTGCTGCTTAACGCAGCCTTTGTTTACTATCTGGATAGCCATCGACAGCAGCAACAAGACGTAGCGCTTCAACAGGCTGCTCAGGCTTTTTTTGCTCAGTTGCAATTACGGTTGGAGCGAAACTTTACGGCCGCTTATGCTATCGCAGCTGGCCTCAAACAGCCGCAAGAGCTCACTGTCGACTTCAATCAATACGCTGCAGAGCTACTGCAGTTTTATCCCGATATTCATGCTATTTCGCTGGCACCGGATGGCCAGGTCAGTGCAGTCTTTCCACTAACCGGCAATGAAAGCTTGCTCGGTTTTGACATGTTTAGTCACCCACAACAGGCGAAAGAGGCGAGGCGAGCTAAAGAAGCAAAGGCGCTGCGAGTCAATGGTCCATTCCCTCTTGTTCAGGGCGGTATGGGGGTAATAGGCCGCTTACCACTGTATCTGCCCACTCCGACACCGAATGGCAATGAATTCTGGGGGTTTATCAATGTCACTTTGCAGTTGGAGCCCCTACTTAACGATATCGTTAGCGAGTTTTTCCCGCCTAACCAGTATCACTATCGGCTAATGCGAGCAGAACAAGACCAGCTGCAACAGATCAGTAACAGTGGGGCCGTTCTCGATCATGCACCTGAGTTTATCTTCTCCCTTCCTCACAACCCTTGGATGCTGCAACTTAGCCATCGAAGTCGGTGGTACCATCACTCAGCACTCTGGCTTGAAATGTCGCTGGGGATCATCAGCAGCCTGATGCTGTATAGTTTTGCTTTATTATTTTTGCTGCTCCGCAGTCAGCGTGGGAAACTGACCGTTCAGGTAGCAGAGCGAACATCCGAGCTTAACCAAGCTTTAAAACGGTATCACTCTTTTATCAAGGCCACGAACACAGGATCTTGGGAATACCATAAAAAGCAAAATACTCTGCAATGTAGTCCTGAGTATTTCAGTATGTTAGGCCGCGATAGTAAAGATTACGATCAAACGGGCCAGGACAATTTGGCAGAGGTATGGCTTCATTTCTTGCATCCGGACGATAAAGCCAATGCGAGTCAGGCTTTTCTCAACTACTTAGCGCAGCCTGATGGTATGTATGAAGTTCAGTTTCGCATGCAACATGCCAATGGCAGCTGGCTATGGATCTTATCACGTGGAAGAACGCTGTTAAATGAGCTCGGTGAGCCAGGTGATATCACTGTCGGCACTCACATTGATATCACCGCACAGAAGCAAGCAGAACTTAAGCTACAATTGCTTGAGCAACTGTTTGAACAAAGCTCAGAAGGTATGCTAATCACCGATCCAGAGCAAAAAATACTAAGTATTAATAAAGCATTTAGCGATATTACCGGTTATCAAGCCGACGAAGTTATTGGGAAAAAACCCAGCGTTCTTTCCTCTGGCAAACACGACGCCAGCTTTTATCAAAGCATGCAGCTATCCATTCAGCGCCATGGCTACTGGCAAGGTGAAATTTGGAACCGACGTAAAAATGGCAGCATGTTACCAGAATGGCTCACCATTACAGAGATCCGCGATGCGCGGGGCCAGCTTACCCACTATGTTGCTTTATTTAGCGATATCACCACCTACAAAGATGATCAAAGGAAACTGGATTTTCTGGCTCACTTTGATCCACTTACCCAGCTACCAAACCGGACTCTGTTGCTCGACCGAACCGAACAAGCTATCCAACATGCAAAAAAGCTGAAAACGCAGTTGGCAGTTTTATTTATCGACCTTGACCGCTTTAAAAAAATCAATGATACGCTCGGGCATAGTGCCGGTGATGACGTCTTGGTTCAAGTTGCTCAACGTCTTAAAAAACACTGTCAGAGCGCAGATACCCTTTGCCGTCTGAGCAGCGATGAGTTTATGTTACTACTGCCGGATACCAATCAGGACTCTGCAGGCCGTCTGGCAGAGAAAGTGTTGCAGCAATTGCTCAATCCTTACTTTGTGGCAAATGAAACCCTTACTCTATCAGCCTCTATTGGCATTGCGATCTATCCAATGGATGGACAAAATTTTCATGAGCTGTATAAACATGCAGATATTGCTATGTTTAAGGCGAAAGAAGGCGGCCGAAACGATTACTGCTTTTTCACTCCAGACATGCAAAGTCAATTCAATCGCAGTTTACAATTAGAAAATGCTTTACGCTTTGCCATCGAACGTAACCAGCTGCATTTAGTGTATCAGCCACAGTACAGTTTGCATCAGCAACAGCTTACCGGATTCGAAGCACTGCTACGCTGGCAACACCCTGAACTCGGATTTATATCACCAGCAGAATTTATTCCTCTGGCAGAACAGGCGGGGATGATGCAAAGCATTGGGGAGTGGGTTTTGATAAGCGCCATTCAACAACAAAAATTATGGCATCAGGCCGGGTTTAATTCCTTAGTGATGGCAATTAATCTGTCCCCAATACAATTTAAGCAAACCGATTTACTGGATATCATTCAAGCTCATCTGCAATTAGCTCGACTCGATCCCAGCAGTATTGAACTTGAAATTACCGAAAGTGCCATGGTTGAAGATGCTGAGCAAGCGATTAAAACCATTCAGGCCATGCGGCAATTAGGCATGCGGGTCGCTATTGATGATTTCGGTACGGGCTATTCTTCATTAAGTTATTTGAAAAGATTCAAGTTGAATAAGCTAAAGATTGATCAATCCTTTGTTCGTGACTTACTGACCGACAAAGACGATTTAGCCATTGTCACAGCCATCATTCGTATGGCACAAAGCTTAGGCTTGAAAACAATTGCTGAAGGCGTTGAAACGGCCGAGCACCAGCAGTTACTGGCCACGCTTGGGTGTGATGATATACAGGGATATCATTATGGTCGCCCCATGTTGGCTGAAAGTGCTACCGATTTTTTGCAGCAGCACCTGACACCTCAAGCCATTCCATAAAAAAACGGACCGTTGAGGTCCGCTTTTTTTAAACCATCACGCCATCAAGCAAAACGGGAAAAAAACTCGGCTCGGGTTCGGCCATCGTCTTTAAAGCTGCCACCTAAAGCTGTGGTTTGGGTCTTTGAATTCACATCCATGACACCACGCGCTTTCACGCAATAATGCACCGCTTCAATACAGACTGCTACATTGTCGGTTTCAAGCAGTGTTTGCAATGCTACCAACACCTGCTCTGTCATCCGCTCCTGCACCTGTGGGCGTTGCGCAAAGAAACGAACGATACGATTAATTTTAGACAAGCCGATAACCCGACTCTCCGGGATATAAGCAACGGTTGCTGAACCATCGATGGTGACAAAATGATGTTCACAAGTACTGGAAAAGCTGATATCCCGCACCTTGACCATCTCTTTGACATTCATTTTGTTGTCAATTTGCGTCACTTTGGGAAATTTCTGATAATCCAAGCCAGAGAAGATTTCATCGACATACATTTTAGCGATGCGATGCGGTGTTTCTGCCAGACTGTCATCAGTTAAATCCAGCCCAAGTGTCTGGACAACTTCTGCCATCAAAGCAGAAATTTTGCTGTACTTTTCATCGCGGGATAGTCCCGTTTCCAGCATGGGAGTTTCTAACCCTTTGGCTTCCAGGGCGCTACGAACGCGGATCGCTTCTTCAGATAACATACAAATTCCAGACAATGAGTGCTACGCTTTATGGCGGTATAAAGCAGTTTCACTTTATACAGCAGTATAGATGCTTTAGTTCAAAAAAATCCAAACCAAACCACTCATACCAAGCAGCTATTGTACCCGACGCAAGGCGGTGAGCAAAACTTTCGGCTCAACTTCTGGCCCATTCAGTTCATCATCCCAGTTGGTACCGATCAATAATCCGTCGTCATACATCTCTTTTAACCAGCCATCGCAAAACACATCCAGCGGGATCGCTTCCGGTTTATAGGCAGCCCACTCATCACTGCATTGCTTTTGCGCATCGGCTTCTGTTGACCAAAATGGGATCACATCGGTTTCTTCAAACTCCACCGATTCGACCACCAACAAGTCTTCACCTTCGGCTAAAGCCCAGACCACGGCGGTCGTTTTCGCTTCTTCTACAAATTTCTGATACTGAGGATCATGGATCACATCGGTCATGGGAGACTCACTACTTGCCAATAAATGTACGACTATTAGAACAGATATGGTGCCTAATGCGCTACTTTTTATCCATCGTTGATTGCATGCTTGAGTCGACTTCACGGCTGCAGCGAAATCACGTACAATTCAGCCATTGCAATCAATGAAGTGGATCTCATGGCACAATATATTTACAGCATGCACCGGGTCTCGAAAGTCGTCCCGCCGAAGAAAACCATTTTAAAAGATATTTCCCTGTCCTTTTTCCCTGGCGCCAAGATTGGTGTGCTGGGTTTAAATGGTGCTGGTAAATCAACTTTACTGCGCATTATGGCGGGAGTAGATCAAGAGTTTGAAGGCGAAGCCCGCCCTTTAGCAGGCACCAAAATTGGCTACCTGCCGCAAGAGCCGGTGCTGGATACCAGCAAAACCGTGCGTGAAATTGTCGAAGAAGCGGTGGCTGATGTAAAACAAGCGTTCACCCGGCTGGACGAAGTCTACGCTGCGTATGCTGAAGAAAACGCCGATTTTGACGCCTTAGCGAAAGAACAAGGTGAACTGGAAGCACTGATCCAGGCCAAAGATGGCCACAATCTGGAGAACACGCTGGAGCGAGCCGCTGATGCGTTACGTTTACCAGCCTGGGATGCCAGCATTGAACATTTATCCGGTGGTGAACGCCGCCGGGTGGCTATTTGTCGTTTGCTGCTGGAGCGGCCAGATATGCTACTGCTCGATGAGCCAACCAACCACCTGGATGCCGAGTCGGTTGCCTGGCTGGAACGCTTTCTGCACGATTACCCTGGCACTGTGGTCGCCATTACCCACGATCGCTACTTTCTGGATAATGTCGCAGGCTGGATCCTGGAACTCGACCGTGGTTATGGTATTCCGTGGGAAGGCAATTACTCCTCCTGGCTGGAGCAAAAAGAAGCTCGCTTGGCGCAGGAAGAAAAAACGGAGCATGCCCGTCAGCGCTCCATTAAGCAAGAGCTTGAGTGGGTGCGTACCAATCCAAAAGGCCGCCATGCTAAGAGTAAAGCCCGGATGTCACGCTTTGAAGAACTGCAAAATTCTGATTTTCAAAAGCGTAATGAAACCAACGAGCTGTTTATTCCGCCTGGGCCGCGTTTGGGCGATAAGGTGTTGGAAGTGGAGCATTTACGCAAAAGCTTTGGCGATAAACTGCTGATTGATGATTTAAGCTTCAGCATTCCTAAAGGCGCTATTGTGGGTATTATCGGCCCGAACGGTGCTGGTAAATCCACCTTATTTAAAATGATCAGTGGAAGTGAGCAACCTGACTCAGGCAGCATTAGTGTCGGTGATACCGTGCAACTGGCTTCCGTTGAGCAGTTCCGTGACAGCATGAACGCGAAAAATACCGTTTGGCAGGAGATTTCAGACGGTCAGGATATTTTACAGGTCGGTACTGTGCAACTGCCAAGCCGGGCTTATGTTGGCCGCTTTAACTTTAAAGGCAATGACCAGCAGAAATTTATCGGTGATTTATCCGGCGGTGAACGCAACCGGGTGCATCTGGCCAAACTGCTGCGTGCTGGCGGCAATATGTTGCTGCTGGATGAGCCAACCAACGATTTGGATGTGGAAACCCTACGGGCACTGGAAAATGCCCTGCTCGATTTCCCAGGCTGCGCCATGGTGATCTCGCATGACCGCTGGTTCCTCGATCGCATTGCGACCCATATTCTGGATTACCGCGATGAAGGCCAGATCAATTTCTTTGAAGGCAACTACTCGGATTACGAGGCTTGGATCAAAGAAACTTTAGGAGCTCAGGCGCTGGAACCGCATCGCATTAAATACAAGAAAATCTAACGGCTATTTTATTGGATAATGCACTGTGTTGGCTGCTATGGCCGCACAGTGCTTCCGTAGATAACACTACTATTTTGCTTCTTTCTTGCCTAATGCCCGCATAATATCGCGCCAACTCACAATGCCTAACGGCCGCTGCTGTTGATCGACAACCGGAATGCAGGATACATTGTCCTGATTAAACACCCGTACCGCATCCATCACCTCCGCAGTCACCGGTAAGGTGACCGGTTTACGATGCATCACCTGATGCACCCGCTTTTTTAAGGTGGCTAAATCTTTGGTGGTCTCAGCGGCCGTGCCCAGATTGGGGCTTAAGGCTTTAAATAAATCCCGGTCGGAAATAACGCCTAACAACACATTATTTTCTACTACCAGAATATGGTGAAACTTCACCTGGTCAAAAATCTCTTTCACCACCAATAAGCTATCATCCGGCTCCACACTTACAGGGTTTCGGCTCATTAATTGCGTAATCGAAGGCATAGCAGCTTACTCATTGATGGGTCTGAGTACAGTGTATGGTATTTTTAATAAAAAATGAAAAAAGCAGCTGGTTAGCTGCTTTTTTATAGACGTCTACTTCAACACTTTTGCCACAGACTGGGCAAAATAATCGATATTGCTGTGATTCAAGCCAGCAATACTAACTCGGCTCGAGCCAACCATATAAATACTAAACTCGCTTTTAAGGCGCTCGATCTGCTCTTTTGAAATGCCCAAAAAGCTGAACATACCGTGCTGACGAGTAATGAAACTGAAATCTTGCTCAATTCCTTCGGCGGCAAATTTATCGACGATCAACTGACGGTAATCATTAATGCGATTACGCATCTCGGCCAGCTCTTGGTGCCATAAAGCGGTCAGTTCCTGGCTATCCAGAATATGACTGACGACGATAGCACCATGAGCGGGTGGCATCGAATAAATACTGCGCACCACACTGAGTAGCACAGACCGCGACGTCTCGGTGATTGCCCGAGTCGCTGTCATCAGGGTGCAAGCTCCTATCCGCTCCCGGTACAAGCCAAAGTTTTTTGAACAAGAGCTGCACAAGATCATTTCATCGACTTCAGCAGCAAGATGACGTAAGCCAGCGGCATCGTCATCCAAGCCCACACCAAAACCCTGATAGGCCATATCCACCAACGGAGTAAAACCACGCTCTTTTGCCAAGGCAGTAAAACGCTGCCACTGCGCAAACGTCAGATCCAAACCGCTCGGGTTATGACAGCAGGCATGTAATAGCACCACATCGCCCGGTTGCACTTCAGCCAGCTCAGCGAACATTTCTGCTTCCAACAGCTCTTTGGTGTCGTAATCGTAATAGCTGTACTCTTTGACCTTAAGCCCTGCAGCCTGAAACAAGGAGATATGATTGGCCCAGGTTGGTGTCGTGACCCAAATCGTCGCATCGGGATTGGCCCGTTTAATAAACTCTGCCGCAACACGCAGTGCTCCGGTACCACCAGGGGTATGAGCGGTAGTCAGGCGGCCCGCTAACAAAGCCGGATGCTCAGGACCAAAAGCAAGCTTTTCGATATGCTGGTTAAAGCCTAAATCACCGGCCATGCCAATATAGGTTTTGCTGTCTTCTTTAGCCAGACGCATCGCTTCGGCTTTTTTGACACACTTCAACACGGCTGTATGGCCTTGTTCGTCTTTATAAACGCCAACACCCAAATCAATTTTATTGGGGTTGGTGTCTTGTTGATACGCTGCCATCAATCCAAGAATTGGATCGGTCGCCACTGGCTGTAACTGAGAAAACATAATGCTCTACCTGTATTTAGTCACTGCTTGGAAGATCTGCTGCTGGCAGAAATGCGGGTACCATCAGACAAATGGCAACCAACAATACCAGGGACGCAGGGTTAAAGACATTTTGCTGAAATGCTTCAGCATCAATAATGCCGACTATTTTGCCTGATTGGTCAAACAGAGGCAAACAGGCTTCCGCCTGAACTTTAGGATCGCAACTGTAATAATCGCCACCTCGAGCTAAATACGCCGGAATATCATTAATCACGCGCGCTTTACCAGTTAAACCAACACTGCTGTTATTGCTGTAACGGGCAAATTCTGCCGTTAGTGGAAACTCAGCCCGGGATGGAGCGCCATAATAGGCCAACTTCACCAAGACAGGCTGCTGCTCTGTATTGGCTCGGGCTTGATAAATACCAAACCACTCCATACCAGTGCGCTGCTGAAAAGCTTGGCCAAAGCGCTGTAATTGCTGCAATGCCTGCTCGTTTTTGGTCGTTTTACCACCAAGTATCAGGGATAAATCATAAGATGCATCCGCCAACTGACCAAACAACGAACAAGCCCCACCCTCACCAAGCTCGGGTACTACATACTGCCACTGCACTTCACATGGTTCTTTGCGCTGATGCTCTGTCGCTAAACATTCATCCAGATAATGTTCCAACCACTGAACTTCACGCTCAATCTCGGTGTGATTGAGTTCAACCTGATTCAGCTGAGCCCATTCAACCAGCCCACTTTGTTGTAAATAATGATCAATCAACACGTGCCACCCTGCTTTTAGCCATCCAGATTTCTAAAACACAAACTGCATTCTAGGCAAAAAATCAGCAAAAGCCAACAGAAATAAATTCATGTCAGGTTGCAACACAGCGGGAAGATGCTTACTCTTGACCGCATTGGTAAATTTCCTTTGAATGGTCGTTATGAGTCGAAAAAGCATCTCGTTGGCAGACTGGCAGCAACAGCTCAATCCTGCTTCTGCGCCTTCTTCAATCTCAGCTCCGTCTGATCAAGACTTGGTGTACCGAACTGATGGCGGTACTGTGATGCCTGCCAAAGCCAGCAAAGCGTCAGGTCAGGCGTTTGCGGATGGTAAAGTGCTGTTGCAGCGCGAGTCAAAAGGACGAGGTGGCAAGCGTGTTATTACCATTCGAGGTATTGCAGAGCCGCACGAACAGTTAACCAAGCTCTGCCAGCAGCTGAAAAAAACCTGTGCTTGCGGCGGAACGGTGAAAGAAGGTGTGATTGAAATTCAGAGTGAGCAACGTGAAAAGCTGGAACAGGCACTGCAGCGACTGGGGTTTACAACCAAATGGTCCGGCGGTTAAGTGGCACGAACTAAACCACCATAGTGACAAGATGGCTTTCATTTACACAAGCTTACTCTACAACAATGTCTTGATATAGGTGCTCGATTTTTATGAATCATATTTCAATTGCTGATCTTTCCATGTTGCTGGTCGAGCCATCGGACATGCAACGCAAAGTCATTATGAAACACTTACAACAAGAAGGCATTCAGCATATTGATCAAGCCGCGACTCTGGCCGAGGCCAAACAACGGCTACACAATCATCAGCCAGACCTCATTGCTTCCGCCTTACACTTTAGTGATGGTACCGCCTCTGATTTACTCGACTTTATTCATCAACAACCAACATTGGCGCACCTGCCTTTTATGTTGGTATCCAGCGAGCATCGGAAGTCTCAACTAGAGCAGTTTAAACAGTCTGGCGTTATTGCCATTTTGCCTAAACCTTTCACAGCCGATCACTTGGGGATGGCGTTAAATGCTGCGGTAGACCTACTCACACCTTCTGAACTTGAGTTATCGATGTTCGATGTGCATGATGTCCGCGTTTTGGTCGTGGATGACAGTACTCTGGCGCGGAATCATATCCAACGGGTGTTACGAAATATGGGTATTCAGCACCTGGTTGAAGCCAAAGACGGCAAAGAAGCCATTGCTATACTGCAGCAACAGATGTTTGATCTGGTTGTCACTGATTACAATATGCCGGAGATCAACGGCCGGGAACTGACCAGCTATATACGAGAACACAGCCAGCAAGCTCATATTCCTATTTTGATGGTCACCAGCGAGGCCAATGATGCCCACCTCAGCACTATTGAACAAGCAGGTGTCAATGCGGTGTGCGATAAACCCTTTGCTCCGGAAACCGTGAAAAGTTTATTATTTAAACTGTTGGAATAATAACCAACTTTCAGTATTATGTTTTGAAAAATTGGAGATAATTTTATTTGCTACTAGAAGTGATGTTTTGTCAGATATTTTTACACTCTTCGATGCTGGCTTATAGATCAATCATTAGGTTATGCTGTAAATTATTGATACAAATACAAAGATAAATTGTGGGAATGATTTTTGCATGCTTTCTGAACAGTAGTGAAGCAATGCAGAAATACCTGTATTCTTCGTGGTTTAAGTATCGCTCAAGGAATAGTTATGAAGTTAAGGGATTTATTATTCACTGCAAGCGCTGTTTGCCTGTTTTCAGGTCTTACGCATGCTACCCCTATCATTTTTGATGCAGGCACCTCCTATACAACCTCTGAAGTCATTGACTCCAGTAGTGGAGCAAATCTAAATGGGGTTGCAGTCACGGCCTGCTTTGTCAGCAACGAATGTCAAACTGTCTTATTTGATGGTAGCTTAGGCAATGCAGCATTTGGAGCCGCAATCGGTGACGGTTGGCAGCTAAGTTTGCAGGGTGATAGTTATATTAACCCGTTTTCATTTGATACCAGTGTCGCAGTGACCCAGCTCCACCTGAACGGTGCGCCAGGTAATATTGTTTTTGATACTAAAGACATGTTTGCTGGCTCAACTGGTACACCTGGCTCACAAAGTGGCGCTTTTTTTGAAGTCGATTTATTTTCAGGTTCAACAGACTTTGAGCCTCTTAGCGTTGTTTACAGCAATCAAGTATGGTTTGGCCAAACTTTTTATGGTGATCTTTATACCAGCATGACGATTAACTTTGATCCAAATGGTGTCGTCGGCTCCATGATGTTTTATACCGATACAGATATTGCTTCAACCGTCGCGGTACCTGCATCAGCAACACTATTATTGCTGCTAACCGGTTTACTCGGTTTACAATGGCGTCGACGTCATTAAAAATTTAGCTGCATAAAACGTAAAAAGGTGTCCATTGGACACCTTTTTACGCTTGGCCTATTGCCGATATCGTTGTTGGTATCGACGATTCAACTGCTTGTGATGATTATCCAAATCGACTAAACGGCCATCAATCCACATGTACTCAATCTGATGTCCCAGGTAGTCAAAAATATCACCATCTGATACGACTAAACTGGCACTTTTGCCTACTTCAATCGAGCCTAACTGATCAGCCACACCAGCGATCTTAGCCGCATCTAGCGTTAACGCTAGTAAGGCATCCTGCTTGGATAAGCCATATCGGGTGACATGGCCGGTGGCAAACACCAGATTACGAGTATCCCAAAAGCCATCTAACGACAATGCAACCCGAACTCCTGCTTCACGCAGTTGCCCCGGTGCCATAAAGGCCTGATCGTAGCCTTCGTCCGCTCGAGTGGGTAAACCGAACGGAGCGGTATAAATAACAGCTACATCTGCCGCTGCCAGCTCGTCAGCTATACGCCAGCTGTCTCGCCCACCCACAATTACCAAGCGAGCTTGATACTGCTGGGCCAGTTGCATGGCCTGACGGATTTGCCGTGGATCATCGGCATGAACGAACAGAGGTAGCTCGGCAGCAAAGAAAGGCAACATGCTGTGCCAACGTGAATCTTTACCTCGGTTTTTACCCGCCTGCTCTGCTAAGTAATAGGCGTGAGCCTGAGTAAAGTAGTGTTGTAACTGCTCCAGTTGCTGCTGTTGCTGCTCTCGTTGCTTGTCTGGGCTATGCTGGCTACGCCAACCGGTGCGGATCGACATAGACGGCCAATTAACATGCAAACCAACATCCGACTGCACCAATGAGTCCTGCCAATTCCAGCCATCCAGCTGCATTAAAGCTGAGCGGCCCGCAATCATTGAGCCTGCTGGATAAATTAAACTGTGGCTGAAACCATTGCTACGAATGGTCGGGATCACCACTGAGTCGGCATTAAACGCCACCTGCACCTGCAGATCAGGATTGGTGTCGGTGATCTCTCGATCATCTCGAGTCGCCCGAACCGCCCCCACTTCTATTAAGCCTAGCTGATTGATCAAAGCAATTAGACCAGGGTAAAGGTGCTTACCGGTTAAATCAAACCGCTCGGTATCAGCTGGGATCGCTAGCTGACGCCCCACCGCAGCAATTTTTCCATCCACCAACAAGACATCCTGCACCTCCGCCTCGCCGACTGCTGTGTGAACAGTGGCATTGTGCAGTAGTATCGGTTGGCTCTGTGCCGGGCCAGGTACTGGGTTTGCAGCAAACACAGGCTGACTAACAGTAAGGTAGCCAAGGGCTACTATCAGCATCAGGCACTGAAGCGCCTTAGAAACATCATTAGCCTTCATCATTAGTGGTGCTCCTGTTGGTGTCCATGGGCATGAGAATGTGCATGCGAATGGCCATACTGGTGGCCAAAACGAATATGCAACCAATCGGCTCGATCATCACAATGCCAAATTGGATCATCATCTTTGTACCCAGTGGTGCTGCCTTGACGAGCCGACTCGCCAGCGGTTAACACTTTCTGGATCAACTGCTGCCGCTCTTGCTGCAATTGCTGACGTTGCTGTAAGTCTGACTCGCGGTCAAAGTACTTAGCACCTTCAATCCAGGTTTGCTGAACCTGGCTGTACACCGACAATGGATGCCCATCCCACAGCACGAAATCAGCTTGCTTACCCACTTCAATAGAGCCCACTTTATCATCTATTTTTAGCTGGATAGCAGGGTTGATGGTAACCATTTTCAAGGCTTCATGCTCATCCATGTTGCAATACATCACCGACTTAGCTGCCTCTTGATTCAGTCGCCGCAATAGGCCTGGATCATCTGAATTCACACTGACATTTAAGCCCTGCTCATGCATCAAACACGCATTGGTTGGAATGGCATCATTGACTTCCATCTTAAAACCCCACCAATCAGCGAAGGTCGAAACACTAGCGCCATGCGCTTTCATTTCAGGGGCTACTTTGTAGCCTTCCAAAATATGGGTGAAGGTATTAATACGGAAGCCCATCTCGTCGGCTAGCGCCATCAACATCAAAATTTCTGAAGCCACATACGAATGCGTATGGATATGGCGTTGCTCATTCAAAATTTCGACCAGTGTTTCTAATTGATAATCCTTACGAGGCGGAGCCACTTGATTGCGCTCACGACGAGACAGCCCCTGATAGGCTTCCCATTGCGCCTGATACTCTTTCGCCGCTTGAAACTGGTCACGAATAAAGGTATCAACTCCAATGCGGGTCTGTGGATAGCGTGAGGTAAATTGAGCTCCCCAGTTCGATTGTTTCACGTTTTCACCCAAGGCGAACTTAATACTCGGTGGTGCCTCACGGAACTTCATGCCAGTTGCATCTTGTCCCCAGCGCAAACTCAAAATTTGCGCCTGACCACCAATCGGGTTCGCACTACCATGCAATAGCTGCACAGTGGTTACACCACCCGCTAAACCACGGTAAATATTAATGTCATCCGGGTTGACCACATCTGCGAGTCTTACCTCAGCGGTATTGGCATGGGAACCTTCATTCACACCTTGCTCTGTCGCAATATGCGAGTGTTCATCAATGATACCTGGAGTAAGATGCATGCCGGTGGCATCAACCAGCTGATAGCCCCTGGGGGTAGATAAATTCTGACCTAGTTGGCGGATCCTGCCATCCCGAACAATGACATCTGTTTGCTCTAGCACGCCCGCATCAGTAGCGGACCAAACCGTGGCATTTTTGATATGCAGATTCTGTTGTTGAGGCAGCGCAGTCACACCGAAGGCGCGGTTTGGGAAGGTCAAACGAGATATCATCGTTGAAGCGGCTGTATCTGACGGCTTAGACGCCTTCGACTCAACTGGTTGACGTTGGCTTTGCATGCTATGTGTATCACCAGCTGCATCCGACCAGGTTCCTCTTAATTCTTGCTCTCGTAGCTGCCCTTGAAACTGCAATACGACCGCTTGACCAGTTAGCTCCTTCAGTGGCAAGCTGAACTGCAATTGCGAACCTAAAGTATGTAAGTGTTCCAACTTCACCGTTTTTTCAGCCAGAGAAACCTCGCCCTTTAGCTTTGGTGCACGGCCAGTCAGAACCAACTCAGCAGCTTGATCAGCAATATGGATGGCATAACGACCTGAAAAACCGACTGGATTTACTGGGCTGTGCTGCTGCGCTTGACCACGAAGCCAGGTGGCGACGATCTCACCATCAGCAAACAAATCCCCACGGCTCACCACGAGATCAGCCTGATACCCAGCAGCAACCTTACCCAACCGATCGGCAAAACCAACCATACCTGCAGGCACAGTGGTAAGCGCAGCCAATGCTTGTTGTTCGGTCAAGCCAGCCCGTATCGCTTTGCGTAAGTTAGGCCAGAACTCTGATTTTTTCTCCAACCCATGGCTGGTCAAAGCGAAAGGAATACCTTCCTGAGCAACAGCTGCAGGGTTGGCCGGCGCACGCTCCCAGTGGCGTAGATCAGCCAGACTAACGTCCAGCTGCGTATCAACCAACTGCACATCTGGTGCGGCAGGAAAATTAAGCGGTAGGATCAGCGGGCGGTTGGTGGCTTTCACTTGGTCTAGCCGGGCATACTCAAAACCGGATCCAACCAGGACGGCATCATCCAGACTAAACTCTGCCAGTAACTGATGAGCACGCAACAAGGAGCGTTCATCCGTAGTTTCAAATAATACACCTTGCTCAGGCAAACGGCCTAATGCAGCCAGCGAAGCATTAAACTCAATAGGCCCACCATGAAAACGGACATCGGTTTTGCCTTGGGCTGAAGCATACCAATTAGCATCCGATAACGTCTGACGCATCAAAGCCATGCTGCCCATCAGTGAGGATGGGTAACTTTGGGTCGAACTTCCTTTGCTAAAAGATAAAAAGTGACGACCCTCAGCACGAAGAATGGCATCACCCGGTAAGGCCTGCTGCAAAGAAGCCACGAGCGCAGCACCCCGAAAAATACCATCATGCCGTGCAGATTGAACCGTCGTGAAGCCTTGCTCAGTCAAACTTTTCGCTGCAGATGCGTCCGGTTTGAAATCATCAACCCAGCGACGTTCAGCATGGATCGCAGCATTACTAGCATTGCCACCCTTTCGTTCATGGCTGTATTGAGGTGGCTGACCAAAGCGAAAACCTTCAACGCTTGTAGCTTGCTCAATACCATACTGTGTGTAAGGGTCGATAAAGCCAGCATAGACATGATAACCGCTCAAATCATGTGTTTGATAACCAGCAGGCACTGAGCCACCACTTTGTACCGACTCAATCACACCATCTTTTATTAGAATAGTGGCCTGATTCAGTTTGCGCCCTGGTTCAGTAGTCACAGTGGCATTTGTCAGTGCTACCAAATTAGGGGTTTTATCGCGAATCCCCAACTGGGGAGATGTTTGATCTGCATACAGCATGGGGGCAACCAAAGATGCCGAGACCACACTTATCCATAGTGCATTTTTTTTCATCATTATTATCCTGCAAGTTAAGGCATGTTGGACATTACTGAGTGTATTTGTATCAGCAGAGCTTTGAGCGCAAAGCTTAATTCACGGTAAAACTGAGTTGTCCAAGCTCTTGTTCGGCCAGTGGCATGCTAAAGTAATAGCCTTGCACCACAAAGCAAGCATGGTCTTTTAAAAACTTAGCCTGCTCCGCAGTTTCTACACCTTCAGCCACCACTCGCAAGTTCATTTGCTGCGCCATGGCTATAATTGCAGCCACAATATCCATATCATTTTGTTCACCAGGAATATCTTGCACAAAAGAGCGGTCAATTTTCAACTCATCAACCGGAAAGCGCTTTAAATAACTTAGTGAAGAGTAGCCTGTACCAAAATCATCAATAGATAAAGACACGCCAAGGCTTTTCAACTGATTTAACTGATGAATAGCCGCATCGGTGTCTCCCATGAGCATACTTTCAGTAATTTCAAAAATAATACGCCGTGGTTCTACACCAGTGCGTTGTAAAATCCGCTCCACAGTTTCAGCTAGTTTATTATCCTTAAACTGGCGAACTGACAAATTAATCGACAAGTCAACATCCAAACCTCGGCTGCGTTGACGTGCCAGGAAGCGACAGCCTTCCCAGATCACCCACTCGCCAATTTTTACGATCAACCCGGTACTTTCTGCTACCGGAATAAAACGACTTGGTGGGATCAGTGAATTATCAGGCCGTAACCAGCGGATCAACGCTTCATAGCCTACAATAGCCTGTGTTTCTAAGTTGATTTTTGGTTGATAGTACAACATGAACTGATGCTCACGAATGGCTTCCCGTAGCTGGTTCTCTAGTTCAAGCCTATCTTTAGCAGCATCTTTTAAATCCTGACTGAAGAAATGAAAGGTATTTTTACCGCGAGCTTTGGCTTCGTACATAGCCAAGTCAGCATGCTTTAGTAATAGCTCTTCGTCATTGGCATCTTCTGGTGCCATGGTAATGCCAATGCTGGCACTAATCGAGACCTCCTGCGTTCCCAGACGAACCGCAGCAGCAAAGGCATGCTGCAGATTTTCCGCAATAAGTGCAGCTTGCTCCCGATTTTCAACTCCACTTAAAATCACAGCGAATTCATCACCTCCCAAACGTGCAATGGTATCTTCTTCTCGCAAGCGACTGATCAACCTCCGAGCAACCTCTTTTAATAACTCATCGCCTGCGTCATGGCCTAAGGTATCATTGATAAGTTTGAATTCGTCCAAATCAAAATACAATAATGCGAAGTGATAATGCCCCCGTTGCGACATAGCGAGTGCTTTTCGTAGCTGTTCACGGAAATAGCCACGATTAGCGAGGCCCGTCAGCACATCAAAATAAGCCAGCTGCTCCTTTTTTTTCTGGCTTTCTTTCATAAAAGAAATATCCTGCAAAGCACAAACATAATTGGTCACGCTACCCCGCTCATCACGGATGGGTGCTATCGCTAGCGAGACCCAAAACTGCTTATCTTGGTAAGCCAACAAAATATCGCCACGCCAGTGATGACGTGAAAAAATGGTTTGCTCAATATCCTTGCTGACAAAGCCCATTTCATCCGCAATTAGGCTAGTGAGCGGTTTGCCTTCCACGTCCTGTCCATGCAAAGACAACATATCCACCAAAAAAGGGTTGAGATATTCAATAGCCAGACTGGCATCGGTTAACACAATACCTGAGCTGGAAAACGCGACTGCTTTGGTGAGTTTTTTGGTTGAACGTTCAGCTTCTTCTTTCTCGGCAATGCGAGCATTCAGGCCATCCAGCAATAGTGATATTTCATCTGACATGCCTGAAAATGCTTTACTCAGTACCCCAATTTCATCGTGGCTCTGATCAAAATAAAGTTCTTGATAATCACCGCGGCCCAGCTGATGCACCGTGTTGGACAAACGATTTAACCGCTTTAAAACAAGGTGATAAATAAAGAACTGAAGCATTAATGCCACCAGCAACGCGATCAAAATGAAAAAAAACACCACCTTTGATTGAATCGATTTTAGAATACTGAATACATCATCCTTTTCACGGTACATCAGCAGAAACCAATTCAACCGGTCAATACTTGCAGCCTGAATTAAGAATTGTTCAGTCACCGCACGATAACGTGCTATTGATTCAGGCTGGGCCAGCAATTGCTCTTTAAACTGCTTAAGCTCCACTTGTTCAACCCCTTGGTCTTGAGAACTAAGTAAGGTATTCATTCTATGAGCGTCACTGAGCTGAAGATCCGGCGCTATAACAAGATGGCCAGAACGTTCAAACAGCATGATTTTCTTTTGTTGGGTCATCAATGCGGCTGCCGACACGTCAGCAAATAAACTATCCAGTACATAATCAGCGCCCGTCACACCGACAAATTCATCGTCGATATACACCGGCACAATTAGGCTAGTCATCCACTGTTGCCAGATTGAGTCATAGTACACCGGGGTCCAGCGGGGCACCCGCGCAGGGTTTCGCTCTGGGGTAGCAATGGCGTAAAAAACATCTTGATGAAAATCATGGTCGGCTTCGACCTGTTCAGCCCAGCCAGCTGGAGAAATACGAATAAACTGGTCGTTGGCGATAAAATAAAAATTAAAGAAGTCTTGCACCATCAATGGAGCCAGTTGTGGCCAGACTCGATTGCTTTTCTCAAACCACTCAGTAGCTGAAGTGTCTGCATGATGACGGGCAAGAAAGGCACCCGAAAGCCGGTCGCTTTGCCGAATGCTGCCATCACTATCACGTTGCAATGGTACGCTGTCCTGAAGGGAGACTTCGGTCAGCGCTCGGGTAAAAATTTGATTGGCCGTGACGGCTTTTTTTTCTTTTTCTATGATCAGTTGTTCAATCTGAGTTGCGGTCCGCTGCACCATCAATTGAAGGTTTACTTTTTCTTGCTCCAGCAACACCATTCGCTGCAAAAATAATACCCCCCAAAGCACAGCAATCCCTGCCAACAAGGTACACATAAAGACCAAAATAGCCAGTTTCACACTAAGTGAGCGAATTCCGGTTGGCTTGTGCAGGTGTACATCTTTCACGTAAGTTGCCTGTTGTTAGCGATGAGTTATGGTCGTCAAGCCAAAAAAGCAGTGTTTATAGTCTTATCAAACATAAGATACTACACATTTTACTGCAAGTCCCTTAGTATGAATGCAGGACAAGCAACCAGGAATGATCATGAAAAAAATAGCATTAACTATAGCTCTACTCTGCTCAGCTAGTCTATTTAGTGGGCAAGCAGCTGCCAATGCCTTTGTAGACGGTGAGGACGCTGTTAGCTACCGACAAGCTGCATTTCAAACCATTCGATTTAACTTGGTCGATATCAACGATATGTTCCGTGGCAATGTGCCCTACGACTTAGAGCGAGTGCAACGCCGGGCAGAAGCTTTAGCCGCATTAACTCAATTGCCTTGGGAGGCTTTTAATATTCCGGGAGCAGACCATGCTAGTGGCAAAGTGAAAACGGCGCTGTGGCAAAACCTGGATGACTTTAATAGCCGGGGCGATAAATTTGCTGCTGATGCTGCTGCACTGCATGAGGCCGCCCAAGCCGGTGACCGTCGCCAAATCCAAGGCGCTTTTCGTGAGTTTGCCAATAACTGCAAAGCTTGCCACGATAACTATCGAGCGGATTAATCCAGCGTTTGTTGAATACAAAGGGGCCCTGTCGGCCCCTTTGAAGTATCAGTCAGTAGCTGAGCATCCTAATCAAATCAGCGCCCTGCCACCAATAAAAAAACAGCATAAACACCCCAACCAAGACAAAGTAACTCCAACTCGACTTCAGCGGTTTCACCGTTGATGATTCGACCTCCGATAGCTTGCCATGCAGCATCCCCATGATCACGTTATGATGGCGCCAGCTATGCCATATAGCAGCAGCAATGTGGACCAAAGAAGCAATGATAATGAGATCAATACCCAATTTGTGCCAACGCGTTGCCAATGACACCACATCGCTAGGTACATAACGCACTAAAGGACCGTCGGTAAAAATATGATCCGTGGTCATCAAGCCGGAAATCAACTGCAGACTAACCAATAGCAGCAAAGCAAAGATCATATATGACGATGCCGGATTATGTCCCATCACCGGAGTCGGCTGACGGAAATAATGCCAGGCCCGTTTTGGAGATGCGGCAAACTCACTAAAACGAGCACTGCGACTACCGTAAAATCCCCATAGCAACCTTGCGACCAGCACCGAAGCCAAGGTGTAAGCCAACAACTGGTGCCAATCCATTAACCCTTCAGAGCCGGTGTACCAAAGGCCAATTAGCAACAGCAATTGGCTCCAATGGAAAAAACGCACGGCTGGATCCCAGACTTTTTTGAGTGTTGTCATGCATTGCTCCTGATTTATGCTAACCTTCTGATTTATGTCAAAGAGTTTAGCATATGCGTTGGTTGAAATGGATCTTGGCTGGTCTGCTTATTGTGGCCGGTGTAGTCGCAATAAGCCTCTATGGTCTACTCAGGGCCAGCTTACCCCTTTATCAAGGCAGTGTTCAGGTTGCCGTATCTGATCCCGTATCCATTCAACGAGATGCTCAAGGCTATGCACAAATTCATGCTGGCAATCGGCCTGACGCTGCTTATGCTTTGGGGTTTGTGCATGCGCAAGAGCGCTTTTTTCAAATGGATTTATTACGCCGCAATGCAGCGGGAGAACTTGCAGCCTTATTTGGCAAGCGGGCACTTAGTGCTGATTTGCAATTACGCCAGCATCGCTTTCGTTACCGGGCAGAACAGGCACTGGCACAGTTATCGTTAGAGCAGTTGCAACTGCTAACAGCCTATAGTCGTGGCGTGAATGATGGCTTACAAAGCCTGACCGTTCGCCCGTTTGAATACATGATACTGCGTGCTCAGCCTGAGCTTTGGCGTGAGGAAGACTCATTACTCACCATATACAGCATGTATCTCGACTTACAAAGCTCACTGGGTAAAGACGAGCTGGCGATGGCTGCTTTGGCAGAGGCCATTCCCGCTGACTGGATGGCTTTTTTACAACAGTATGCCTCCGAGTACCATGCAGCTATTGATGGTTCAAACAAAGCCGCCGTACCAATGCCTGAGTCTCTCTACCCCGATGTACTGAAAGCAATAAAGACAGCGTGCCTCGACTGTACTATCAAAGACAGTGTTGATATTGGCAGTAATAATTTTGCGGTTGGTGGTGCCCTAACCTTACATGGTTCAGCGATGCTAGCCGATGACATGCATTTGGGGATCCGGGTTCCGGGCACTTGGTTTAAAACTCAGCTAAACTGGTCATCTGGCAGCGGCGAGCATAAAGTCACTGGGCTAAGTTTGCCGGGTGCTCCAGCCATCGTTGTTGGTTCCAATGGGCATATTGCTTGGGGTTTTACGAATAGTACTGCTGACTGGCATGATGTGATCCGTTTGCAACTGGATGATTCAAAATCCCAGTATAAAACCCCGGCTGGTTGGCAAGATTTTGATGGATATGAAGAGATCATCGAGGTCAAAGGTCAGCCTGCCACCGTGATCAGAGTGAAAGAAACAATCTGGGGACCAGTAATGACCGGCGCTGCAACCCAGAACCATTCTTATGCATTGCGTTGGGTTGGTTACGATATTCAAGCCAATAACATGGAGCTAGTCCGGTTGGAGCAGGCAACCACGGTGCAACAAGCCATGGCTATCGCTCCTTTAGCTGGGATCCCTGCGCAAAACCTTCTGGTCGCCGATAAATCAGGGCAATTGGGATGGACCATCATGGGCCCCATCCCTGAACATACCTTGCAAAATTGGGACAAACCACAAGACTGGAGCCAACCACAGAATCAATGGCATGGCTATTTAACCGCCGAGCAGTATCCAAACGTGGTGAATCCACCAGAACATCGGTTATGGTCGGCAAATGCCCGGGTAGTGGGTGGCGACTACTACGCGTTGCTTGGTAATGGTGGCTACGATTTAGGGGCCCGTAACTGGCAAATTAAACAACGCCTGTTTGCCAAAGAACAATTTAATGAACAGGATTTACATGCCATCCAGCTAGATCACCAAGCCTTGATGCTGGCGCCTTGGCAACAATTATTGCTACACCACCTCGATGATGATTTTGTGCAACAGCATCAATTGCATGCCTACCAAACGGCCGTGTTTGAAAGCAGTGATTATGCAGCAATCGATGCGGTCGGTTACACGCTGGTTCGAGCCTTTCGGCAAAAAACATTGGAGTTATTGTTCGCTCCTCTCTCAAGTTATCTGGAACAACGAGGTTTAAGAAGCTGGGATCTAAAGTACCCACTGGCAACCGCGGGCTGGGCCATGATTCAACAGCAACGTCCAGATACCTTGCCAGAGGCATTCGATAGCTGGTCTGTGCTGTTTGAGCAAGCCATACTGCAAAGTCAGGCTGAGCTTACGCAGCGCTATGGTCCTTTATCACAACAAAACTGGGGCAGGCTCAATCAGGCTCGTATCCTGCATCCGTTAGCATCCGCCATTCCATGGCTTGGAGAGCGATTAAATATGCCCAGCAGCGATTTGGCTGGCGATAGCCATATGCCGCGCGTGCAACGGCCTGGCTTTGGTCAGTCACAGCGCATGGTGGTCGCGCCCGGGCATGAAAAGTACGGCATTTTAACCATCCCGACCGGACAATCAGGTCATCCACTTTCCCCCTTTTATCGAGCTGATCATGATTTTTGGCTGCAAGAGCAGCCACTGCCCTTTTTACCAGGGCCAGTAAAATATAGCTTGCAGCTACTGCCTAAACATTGACTTTAGCCATCCAGACTGATAAAAGTATTTCTATGAACAGATATATCGCCATCCGCTTCTTTTTTACTCTCTTTACCACCCTATTCGGGAGGTAGTGAGTCGCGGGCGCGTGAACACTAAAACCTCCCTGTCGGGAGGTTTTTTTTTGCCAGCTTTTAATGAGGACGTGCAACCCATGGAACTAAATGAAGTAAGAGAACATATTCAGCAAACCGATCAACAACTGCTGGAGTTGCTATCCAAACGCCGCAAGCTAGCATTGGCTGTAGCGGATGCCAAGCTGAATCAAAATAAAGCCATTCGAGATCAAAAGCGTGAAGAAGAATTGCTGCTGCGGCTGATTGAGGCAGGTAAACCACTGGAGTTAGATGCCCACTATGTGACCCGCCTTTTTCATGTCATTATTGAAGACTCGGTACTGCAACAACAAGCCAAGCTGCAAGGCGAGCTGAAGGGAATGCAGGGCCCAAGTGTGAAAGTGGCTTATTTGGGCGGCCAGGGGTCTTACAGTTATTGGGCTACCCATAAATACTTTACCCGCCGAGCAGAGCAGATAGTGGATATCGGTTGCGATAGTTTTAACGACATCGTGAAGTCAGTGGAAACAGGCCATGCAGACTATGCCGTGTTACCTATTGAAAACACCTCTTCCGGCAGTATCAATGAAGTGTATGATATCTTACAACATACTCGCCTATCCATTGTTGGTGAGCTCACTCACCCGATTGATCACTGTGTGCTAGGTCTGGCAGGAACCAATCTCAATCAGATCCGTCAAATCTGTGCTCACCCTCAGGTTATCGCTCAATGTAGCCAATTTCTGCTCGGGTTATCCAACGTCAAAGTTGAATACTGTGATAGCTCATCCGATGCCTTCCAACGTGTCCAGCAAAAAAATGATCCTACCATCGTTGCTATTGGTGGTGAGGCTGGTGGAAAAATATATGGCTTACAGGTGCTCGCTAGCGATTTAGCCAATCAACGAGACAACGTCAGTCGCTTTATTGTCGTGGCTCGCAAAGCGGTGACTGTTGCCAAAGCCATTCCTGCCAAGACCACCTTTATCATGTTTACCGGTCAGCAACCGGGGGCGCTGGTCGATGCACTGACTATTTTAAAACAGCATGGCATTAGTATGGCCAAGTTAGAATCACGCCCCATTCCTGGCAACCCTTGGGAAGAAATGTTTTATGTCGATGTCTTTGCCAACCTGAATGACTACGCCATGACCAGAGCTTTGGAAGAGTTAAACCGCATTACCAAGTTTATTAAAGTATTGGGTTGTTACCCAAGCGAAGACATTGAGCCTACTCAAGTCAGCTAAAGCCATAAAAAAGAAGGCGCCATTAAGGCGCCTTCAAAAACAACAGGGAGGTAAACCGTGTATAAAATTAGCTGTTCGCGCGAGTACGAATAGCATCAATCACCGGTGAACCTGAGAAGCCATTGCTTTCGGCCCACTCGATATCACCTGAAGCAGCTACCTGGCTACCTGGTAATTGCTTAATAATAAAGTCAGCAGTGTCATTAGCACTGTGGCGGATTGCATGACGTACCAGTGGCAGGCCATCGCATAAAATGCCGTCGTAAACGTTACGCAGACGCAGGCGGTGATCGCTCAGCGTTTTACGCAAGTTGTTGCGGCTATCGGCAGCAACATAGGAACAAATAGATTCAGCCAGCTGCTGATCAGCAGAGGCTTGTGAACTAAAAACACCAGTGGCGGCAAGAACAGACGCTAAAGCTACAAATTTCAATTTCATTTTCTGGCTCCAAAACAATAGTACATAGTCAGAATACATTCGTCAGTGAATGATATGCTAGGTCGTGCTTGCGAAAGGTCTATCAGACTACTGCTGTTGCAGTTCACATTGAGTTCAGGAAGAAGCTCAATGGCAGCCCAGCTATCATGGGAAACAAAGTTTCCTTTAGATCTGAGGCTTTGCGTGAGCACCCTTTCGGATGTCGTGCCTTTCGAAGTGAGTGTATTTTATACAATGCAAAATAACTTCGCAAGCTATTTTGTTGCATTTTATCCGTTACACCATGACAACTATCGCATCACTACAGCGGGATAGTCTGTCCTTGCTCAGCAATTGCCACAGCACAACCTTGCTGTTGCATCAATGATTGCAACACCTCTTGCGCCTTAGGTTCACCGTGCACCAGATAAAACTGAGGGTGACCACCGATCGCTTGAGCCCATTGCAGCAACTCGCTTTGACCAGCATGGGCCGAAAAGCCACCGATAGTATGTACCTTCGCTTTGACCATGATATCTTGACCGAACAGTTTAATACGCTGCTCACCATCAACTAACCGTCGTCCGAGTGTGCCTTGCGCCTGAAAACCAACAAAAATAAGATGATTCGAGTTTTTCCAAAGGTTGTGTTTGAAGTGATGCACAATACGACCACCATTGCACATGCCACTGCCTGCAATAATGATGGCTCCTTGTTTAAAACGATTGATCGCCATAGAGTCTTCAGCCGATTCTGATAACTTCAGAATCGGTAGAAATGAAGCCAAATCATTGACTTGCTTTTTTTTCATCATTCTGGTGTCGTCTTGGTCAAAGCTATGGAAGTGTCGGTTGTATACTTCAGTAATGGCAATTGCCATTGGACTATCGAGGAAAACGATTTTTTGCTTCAACTTACCTTGATGATACAACACACCTAAATAATACAGTATCTCCTGGGAGCGCCCAAGCGCAAACGCAGGAATAAATACGTTACCACCGGATTCATAAGCTTCATCAAGCGCAGCGGAAAATTCATTCACGGTATCCTCTAAAACCTTATGATTACGATCGCCATAGGTACTTTCCATCAACACGATATCTGCCGACGAAATCTGAGCAGGATCATTCATCAGCACCGTCGCCGGGTTCCCTAAATCACCTGAAAATACCAGATGACGCATGCCTTGCTGCCCTTTCAACCAAAGCTGAACAATAGCAGATCCTAGAATATGACCCGCATCGCTAAACTCCAGCTCCAAACCCGGTAGGGGATGAATACGCTTGTTGTAAGTGGTTGCTTCGCACAGAGCCGACACCCGCTCAGCATCGATGATTTGCATCACTGGATCATGCTGTTTCTTGCCCGCTCGCGCAGCCTTTCGGTTTTGCCACTCGAGATCCTTTAAATACAAAAATACGGAATCTTTCAATAGCACTGGCAACAGTTCAGCAGTCCCTTTAGTGCAATAAATTTTGCCTTGAAAGCCTTTAGCAACCAGCAAGGGCAATAAGCCACTGTGATCAATATGGGCATGCGATAAAATCACGGCATCAATGTCTTTTGGTTTAAATTGAAAGCGAAACTTATGCCACTCGCGGATCTGATCACGTCCTTGCACCATGCCACAATCGAGCAAAACTTTTTTGCCATTGAGTTCAAGCAAATAGCAGGAACCGGTAACCTGCCCAGCCCCCCCAATAAAAGTTAACTGAGCATTAATGGGCATTGGTAACCTCCGATAAGATAGTAGTTTGCTCTGTATGAGCTTGGCTGTATAACTGTTGCACTGATGCAATGCTGTACATTGCTTTGGTCAGTTGATGATGAAAGCGACGTAGCTCGGCCAATTGCAATAACTGTCTACCGCCATCATCATGACTCAAACGATCCGTCATCACCATAATATGCAGCTGTTGTTTTAATTCGAGTCTGGAACGGCTAATGTCTCGGTACAGACGCGCAATTTGCTCCGCCTCTTCAGGTAACTGCAATTGAGCGAGCTGCTGCCAAAAAGTGGCTGAGCTCTGAAAAGCAGCGGGACTGTCTGATACTTGCTTTTCAAGCTGCGGCACCATTTGAAAGAGCATTTCAAGGCGCAATTGGCTTTGCGTGACATGCTGTAAAGCTTTCGACTCTTCGGAGCTTAATGCCTGCTGTCCCAACTGCCCTGCAAAACTGGCAATATCGCGTTGCAGTTGCTTTAGTTCATCCAGATTATTTTGGTCGATAGGTTGCTTGATCATCTGCGCCATCAACTGGCAAAACCCTTGCAATACGCGCTGTTGCTCCATGCTTAGTGTTTTCAGGGCAAGGGCCGGCAAGGCAAGGCTGGATCGATCCAATACGGTTAATTGCAGCATAGCCTGACCACGAAACTTTTGATTAAGCCAAATCACCAGCCGACCAGTAATAGGCCACATCAGTAACACACCCAACACATTAAACAAGGTATGAAATAAAGCCAGGCTGAAAGCGGCATGGCTACTGTCAAACCAGTACTGCTGCAACCAGACAATTAGCCAGAGTAATGGCTGCAAGATCAGCAGAGCCACAACGCCAGTCAGTACATTAAAAATGAGATGTAACCAGGCAAGGCGTTTCGCTTTAGCTGTAGCAGCCAGCGTTGAAAGCAAAGCCGTTGAAGTGGTGCCCAGATTGGCTCCTATCACAAAAGCAGCACCCAGCGTCAGCGGCAGTGCCCCGGTGGCTACCGCAGTAATCACTAAAGCAATTACCGCAGCTGAAGCTTGCATGAGCGTACTTAACACGGCACCAATAAGAACGGCTAACAGCAGCCCCATAATCCCTAGTTGCGCCAATGCATCAAATTCGATATCAAGAAATACAGCATCAAAACTGGTTTTTAAAAAGCCAATGCCCAAAAACAATAAGCCAAAACCTGCAATCCCCTGCCCGATACCCTGCCACAAAGCTTTGTTGACGAAGGTTTTCGCTACAATACCGATACCAATCACAGGCAATGCCAGTGCATCAATTTTAAATTGCAGACCAACCAAGGCGACAAACCACCCGGTAAATGAAGTCCCGACATTGCTGCCATAAATGACATAAGCGGCATTACGTAACGAAAGGATATTAGCGTTGACAAAACCGATGATAGTCACGGTCACTGCGCTGGAAGACTGAACCGCGACAGTCGCAGCGGTTCCTATCGCCACTGCAGATAATGGCGAGCCGGTAAAACGCTGCAATCCTTGCACCAGCCCTGGCCCCGCAGCCAGCTTCAGCCCCTGTGTCATCCAGTCCATGCCCAGCAGAATAAGGCCAAGTGCGCCCAGCGCCATAAAGAGGTCAGTGATCATCAGCTTGTCATCAACTCCATAAATACTATTTTATTTCATCTATTTATACAGGATTACTATTCACCTAAGCTTAGCCTATATCAAACAAGATGACGTTCGCTTGATGATAACTTATGCTTAGGCTGAAATAGCCTTGTCGCTTTTAGTCTGGAGTACAGATGTCAAAATCCAATCACAACAAATCCACCCATGGTGAACAAAGTCAACTGTATCGGCGCCATCTCAACTCAGCTCAAAACTCAGTTGAAGCCATTAATACCTTGCAAGATCATGCCTCCTATCGGTTAGCCTTTGCTGATCATGAGTTTCTTATGCAGGATGAGTTACGCCATGTCCGGCTACAACTGGAGTATCTGAAGCCTCAACTGGTACTGGAACAACATCAAGTGAAAGCAACCATTGTGGTGTTTGGTAGTGCTCGCTTTTTGGCACCAGAAGATGCTAATGCTGCGTTAGAGCAAGCTGAAGCAGCACTCACAGCAGAGCCAGACGATCCTTTCCATCAAAAGCAGTTGCAAACTGCGAAGCGCGATCTAACGAATAGTCGTTATTATCAGGCATCACAACAGTTTGCCCATCAAGTGACGACCCATAGTGAGTTGAATCCGAATTGTTCATTAATGATTATCAGTGGCGGTGGTCCGGGGATTATGGAAGCAGCCAATCGTGGAGCCATGCAGGCGGGTGGCAAAAGCATTGGGTTGAATATTGTGCTGCCAAGAGAGCAACACCCCAACCCTTACATTACACCAGAGTTTTGTTTTCAATTTCACTACTTTGCCATTCGGAAAATGCACTTCTTGCAGCGTGCCCGCGCTTTGGTTGCTTTTCCTGGTGGTTTTGGCACCTTAGATGAGTTATTTGAAACCTTGACCTTATTGCAAACCCGCAAAGCGGAAGCCGTACCGGTCATCCTGTATGACGAACAATTCTGGCGTCGACTGATTAACTTTGACATGTTGGTCGAAACTGGCGTGATCAGCGCCAGCGATTTGGAGTTGATCACCTTTGTCGACTCACCTGAGCACGCTTGGCAGGTCATTTATGATTTTTACGATTTAGGGGCTACCTAGCGAACAGAGCTTGTTGACTATCCCTTACCATCGGTGGCTTTTTGCAGAAGTTGCCGACTTTCGCCTAAAAACTGTTCCGCTAGTGTACCAAAAAACTGCTGGCCTTTATTAAATTCAGCCATTAACGCTGCTTTATCGTGCTGTTGTACCTGTTGCAATACCTGCTGAAAGCGCTGTAGATATCGTTGCAGCAGCTCTGCTGTTTGTACCGAGGACAACATGATATCAGCATACAGCTCAGCGTTCTGAGCAAACAAGCGCCCTATCATCGCAAGCTCTAATCGATAGATGGGTGAACTCAATCGCAGCAACTCTGTCAGATCAGCCTGCTCTTCAGCCAAGTGCACACCATACACCAGGGAAGTAAAATGACGCATTCCCTGGATTAGCTGCATACGCTCATCATGCACGTCTGCACTTTGCTCGGTAAGCTCGGCTCCCCATATCGACAGCTGATTCACTAACCAATCACATTGCTCAGAAGCCCGCCCCGGACAAACAACAATGACTTGCTTGACCAGGTGGGTTACATCCGGTCCAAACATCGGGTGCAAACCGATCACCGGACCTTGGTGCTGTGCCAGCATGCATGCCAATGGCTTGGCTTTGATACTGGTCAAGTCTGCTAAAATACAATCATCCGGTAATGGCGGTAGTTGTTGTATCAATTGACAGGTCAGGGTGATAGGCGTAGCCATCAATACCAAGACAGCATCAGCACATATCTGCCTTGCCCGAGCCCAGTCGGCACTTTCTATCACTTCAACCTGATAACCAGAACGTTGAAACAAACTGACAAACCGACGTCCTAGCGCACCAGCCCCCCCGACGACGACGACTTTGCCACCGCCAGAGCGACTGCAAACAAAGCCAGTTTCTTGCGTTTGATACGACTCACGCATAATACGGCGAAGTACATCTTCCACCAGCTCAGGTGAGACCTGATTGAGCTCAGCTTGCTGACGCCGGGCTTTTAACAAAGACTGCTCACGCTCTGGCATATAAACCGGTAAACCAAACTGCTGTTTGATCCGACCTACTTCAGCCGTTACTGCTGCACGTTTGGCCAGCAACTGCACCAGTTCACTGTCTAATGCATCAATTTGCTGACGCAGTGGTGTTAGTGCTTGTTCCGGGGTCTGACTCATGCCGCAGCAACCAGCGCCTGCATTTGCTGATGGCAACGGGCTAACAATTCAGCGGTTGTGTCCCAATCAATGCAGGCATCGGTAACCGATACGCCATATTTTTCAGCTTTACCATCAATCAGATCTTGTCGGCCCGCATGCAAGTGACTTTCCAGCATAATACCAATAATGGCAGCATTACCTGCCTGACGCTGAGCAATGACATCCGTAGCAACAGCGCCCTGACGGTTGTGATCTTTATTCGAGTTACCATGGCTGCAATCCACTACGATTGCAGTCGCTAAATCAAGTTTATTTAACGCAGTTACCGCCTCTGCAATGCTGGCTACATCATAGTTCGGCTTTTTGCCGCCACGCAAGATAATATGGCCATCAGGATTGCCTTCGGTTTCCACCAACGCCACTTCACCACGTTGATTCATACCGATAAAACGATGTGGGCTCGCCGCCGATTGCAGAGCATTCAAAGCGATCCCTAAATTGCCATCAGTACCATTTTTAAAACCAACAGGCATGGATAAGCCACTGGCCATTTCCCGGTGCGTTTGTGACTCTACAGTACGAGCACCAATCGCAGCCCAACTGATTAAATCGGACATATATTGTGGACTGATAGGATCCAATGCTTCAGTCGCAGTCGGTAATTCCATATCAACCAGTTTCAATAGCAATTCACGCCCCCAAGTCAGGCCAGTTTCCAAATCAAATGAATCATTCAGATGCGGATCGTTAATAAATCCTTTCCAACCCACTGTGGTACGTGGTTTTTCAAAATACACCCGCATTACGATGTACAAGCTGTCGCTGTATTGCTGTTGCAACTGCTTTAATCGCTCGGCGTACTCGATAGCAGAAACGGGATCATGAATGGAACATGGCCCGGTGATCACCAGTAAACGGGGATCACGACCATGAATAATATCGGCAATGGTTTGCCTTGCTTGCTGGACAAATTCAGCGCCTTGCTCAGATAACGGCAGTGCTTGTTTTAAAACAATAGGTGGGCTTAATGGTTTTTCTGCAGCAATGCGCAGATCATCAACGCGGGTGGTCATGGAAAACTCCTGATTGTGAAGCACCCTTAAGTGTAAGGTAGAAGCTGGAGTCATGCTGTCGTATTACACCAGCGCCAGACAACCGTAAACTTAAGAGTACATTTCGTACTAAATTAATTACAATTAAAGCATAGTACTTGCCATCCGGTGTCAGGTCAACCCATGAAAGCCAATAAAACAAAGGGGAAAACCAAATCATGGGAGAATGAAAAACGTATAAATAAGTGTACAAACAGAAGTAAAGAGAACACAATCAATGTCAGTGATTTAACGAAACTCTGTCCGTAAGCGCTGATAAGCCTGTCGTACCTGCAAAAACTGCTCTCCGTCACCGCCACGATCAGGATGGTATTGCAAGGCTAAACTACGATACTGCCGCTTCAGCTGTAATAGAGAACAAGGCCAGCTTAGTTGTAGCACCTGACAGGCTTGTTGCAGCGAAAGAGGATCAGCCTCGGCAGGTCGCTGCACATAACGCCAAAAATCATCCAGCTGTTGCTCTAAGGTAGCCGAGCTCATCTGATAAAAGTGCTGCCAATCCAGGTAATAACCGGCCCGGCCCTGATCATACTCAGTTGGTTGCTGAGCCTGGTAGGTATGCAACTGCACTTTAGCCAGACCAATCTCCAGCCAGGCAAACTGCTGTTCAGCCCATTGCAGCTGTAGCTGATACAATAAATGCTGCACAATAAAGTGCCGCTGAAACAAAGCCAGCTGAGGGTCGGATGGTGCCGAGGTTAGATGCAACCCTAGTTTTTGCAATAAGGATTGCTCGGTTTGTACCTCGTTACTTTGCAGTACAATGGCTTCAAGCTGACCACGCAATAAGCGAAGCTGAGGTTCGGGGAGTGGACATTGCATAGAACTACCATGCCAAAGCAGCAAGCAGTTTACAAGTTAAAATGATAAGAGTGAATGGATACAAAAAAGGCTGGCCCATAAGGCCAGCCTTTTTGCATTGCTTTGCTAAAACAATCTTAGTTAAGCTTTTCGCGGATACGCGCTGATTTACCTGAACGATCGCGTAAGTAGTACAGTTTGGCACGACGTACCGCACCGCGACGCTTAACAGTGATGCTATCAATCATCGGGCTGTGCGTCTGGAATACACGCTCAACACCTTCACCACTGGATACTTTACGTACTGTGAATGAAGAGTGCAGGCCACGGTTGCGCTTAGCAATCACGACACCTTCATAGGCCTGAAGACGCGTTTTTTCACCTTCTTTTACTTTCACCTGAACAACCACGGTATCACCCGGGGCGAATGCAGGAACATCTTGTTTCAGTTGCTCTTGCTCAAGTTCTTTGATGATGTTTTGGCTAACTTTGCTCATAACAATCTCTCTATACCTGGAATTAACTGTCTTGCCGCTGCAACGTCTGGTGTTCCTGTTGGAACTCTGCCAGTAGTTTTCGTTGCTCCTCAGTCAGAGCCAGGGAATTTAACATATCTGGCCGTCGTAACCAGGTCCTACCAAGGGCCTGTTTCAAACGCCAGCGTCTGATATTATCGTGGTGACCACTCAGCAGCACTGAAGGCACCTCTTTCTCTGATAACACTTCTGGTCGGGTATAGTGCGGACAATCCAGTAAACCGGAAGCAAATGAATCTTGCTCTGCCGATAAATCATGTCCTAACACGCCGGGTACCAATCGCGACACTGCATCGATCAATGTCATAGCTGGCAACTCGCCCCCACTTAACACGTAATCACCAATTGACCATTCTTCGTCAATTTCAGTTTCGATTACGCGCTCGTCAATCCCTTCGTAACGGCCAGCGACTAAAAGTAGCCGTGCGTGCTTTGCCAACTCTGTTACACCTTGCTGATCTAACCTACGACCTTGCGGCGACAGGTAAACCGTGTGTACCGGACCATCGGCTGCCTGTTTTGCAGCACGAATAGCATCGGTGAGTGGCTGTACCATCATCAACATACCTGGTCCGCCGCCGTAAGGCCGGTCATCCACCGTGCGATGCTTATCCGTGGCATAATCCCGCGGATTCCAACATTGCAGCTGAACTACCCCTTGCTTTACTGCGCGCCCAGTGACACCAAAGTTTGTAATGGCCTGAAACATTTCGGGAAACAGTGAAACCACTCCAACCCAAAGCTTGTGTTGTTCCGGCATTAAAACGCTGGATCCCAGTCGACAAGAATACGACGCTCGGTTAAATCAACGTGCTTAACCACTGTATCGGCTAAGTACGGCAACAACCGTTCTTTCTTACCAAATGCATCGGTTCGATTGGCTTTCACGACTAAAACATCGTTGGAGCCAGTCTCCATCAAATCAGTCACTTCACCCAGGTGATAGCCTGCTTCATTGACCACAGCCAGACCCATCAGGTCTTTCCAGTAGTAATCACCTTCCGCAAGCGGCGGTAACACCTCTGGTTGCACTGCGATCTCAGCATTGACATAACGCTGTGCCAGATCACGATCAGCAATACCCTCCAGCTTGGCAATCAAACCATTACTATGGCGTTTCCAGCTGGATACCTGCATTGGTTGCCAGTTACCCTGAAAATTAACGAACCAGGGTGTGTAATCAAAAATCCCTTCCGGGATATCCGTGTAGCTGTTCAGTTTTAGCCAGCCATTGATGCCGTAAACAGCACCAAACTTGCCAAGAACGATGAAATCTTTCTCACTCAAGCCGACAACTCCACAGACAACGCTAAATTAAGCAGCTGCTTTTTTAGCGGTTTTTACCAAGTTAGTCACACGCTCACTCAAAGATGCACCTTGTGCAACCCAGTGGTTCACGCGCTCCAGGTCCAGACGCAGTTTTTCTTCCGTGCCGGTGGCGATTGGGTTAAAGAAACCAATACGCTCAATAAAACGGCCATCACGGGAAAAACGGCTGTCCGCAACCACAACTTGGTAAAAAGGACGCTTTTTCGCGCCACCACGTTGTAAACGAATAGTTACCATACCGTCCTCTAAAATTATCGTTCAGGTTTTAAAAAAACAACAACACCTCCGACGGTTCGGAGGGCTGGTGCATTGTACGGATTTTCATCCCAATTGCAAGGAGTTTCGCGGCTTATCGGGGGGGCAACATACCAGGTGGTAACTTGCCGCCCATGCTACGCATCATCTTGGATAAGCCACCTTTCCCAGACATCTGCTTCATCATCTTTTGCATTTGACTGAACTGCTTCAACAGCTTATTGACTTCTTGCACCTGATTACCAGAGCCTGCCGCGATGCGCTTTTTCCGCGAGCCCTTGATCAAGTCGGGGAATTGCCGCTCTTTTGGTGTCATCGAGTTAATAATAGCCTCCATTCGGACAAACTGCTTGTCATCCATCTGACTGGCCGCGCCGGCAGGTAAGTTTTTCATGCCGGGTAGCTTATCCATCATCGACATCATGCCGCCCATGTTGCGCATCTGACTTAATTGATCACGAAAGTCTTCCAGACTGAAGCCTTTGCCTTTCATCATCTTCTGCGCGACTTTAGCCGCTTTGTCTTTATCGACTTTTTGCTCGATATCTTCAATCAGACTCAGTACATCGCCCATACCCAAGATACGCGACGCAATGCGATCAGGGTGAAAGGGCTCCAGCGCATCAACTTTCTCGCCCATACCAATAAACTTGATGGGCTTACCCGTAATATGACGAATGGATAAAGCAGCACCACCGCGGGCATCACCATCGGCTTTAGTTAAAATAACACCGGTTAACGGCAAGGCATCATTAAATGCTTTAGCCGTATTGGCCGCATCTTGTCCCGTCATAGCATCGACCACGAACAGCGTTTCAATCGGCTTTACCGCCGCATGCAGCGCTTGGATCTCTGCCATCATGCTGTCATCGACATGCAAACGACCAGCAGTATCCACCAGCAAAACATCGAACATTCTGGTCCGGGCATGGGCAATAGCATGATTGACGATATCCACTGGTTGCTGCGAGATATCGCTCGGGAAGCACTCTACGCCCACCTCCATCGCCAAAGTTTCTAACTGTTTAATCGCTGCAGGGCGATAGACATCAGCGCTAACTACCAGTACTTTCTTCTTTTTACGCTGCGTTAAATAGCGAGCCAACTTGGCGACTGAAGTGGTTTTACCCGCCCCTTGTAAACCGGCCATCAGCACCACAGCGGGCGGCTGAGCATTTAAGGCCAACTCCTCATTAGCCTGCCCCATTGCTTCTTCCAGCGCTTTACGGACAATCTTGATAAATTCTTGTCCAGGTGTCAGGCTTTTGCTGACTTCAAGACCTACGGCTTTCTCTTTTACTTGACTGACAAAGTCACGCACCACCGGTAAAGCAACATCTGCTTCCAGCAAAGCCATTCGGACTTCACGCAAGGTCTCTTTCACATTATCTTCGGTCAGACGACCCCGACCACTGATGTTTTTCAGTGTTTTGGTCAGGCGATCAGACAAATTTTCAAACATAGTCACTACCTTGAATCATCACATTACTCCTAGTATACCTGACTCACTTCATACAGTCAGCCACCCAAGGCACGCAGTACCAAGTACATACCCTGGTAAAGGCATTGGTATTCACTGGCGACTTGCAATACAATGGCTATCTGACTGTAATTCAGGGAAAGTTTTGCATGTACACGCTGTTGCTGCCTCTATTATCCATGCTTGCCTATGCGCTAGCAGCCGGGGCTGTATTAAGTCGCCTGTTCCATCCAGCAGGCCCCCAGTTAAAGTTCACCTTTAGTGCAGCTTGTCTGGGTTTATTGCTGCATGCAATAGTACTATCAGCAGCTTTGTTTACCGCTGAAGGACAGAACTTTAGCCTGCTCAATGTCAGCTCATTGGTGAGTTGGCTCATTACCGTCGCTGTCACTCTGACCGCACTGCGCTCGCCCCTGATTTTACTGTTACCCGTGGTTTATGGCTGTGCCGCCTTAGTGCAATTAGCAAGTATGCTATTGCCTCAGGGCTCACAGATGGTGAATGTTGAACATAACCCCGTGCTGTTATTGCATATCCTGATTGCCTTTATCGCCTACGTCATTTTAATTCTAGCGACTTTGTATAGCGTACAAGTCAGTTACATCAGCTATAAGCTCAAACATAAAGCAATGCTAACCATGCCCTCCTATTTGCCGCCTTTAATGCAGGCTGAAGTGCTGCAATTTCGATTACTACTCATTGGAACCTTGTTATTGGGTTTAACCTTACTCAGTGGCGCGCTCTTCACTGCGGATTGGTTTGCGAAACAAAACCTGCATAAGAATGTGCTGAGCCTTATGGCCTTTCTGCTTTTTGCCGTTTTGAGTTGGGGCCATGCCCGCTTAGGCTGGCGTGGAAAGATTGCTATCACGCTGACCTTAATAGGTAGCATCGTGCTGACCCTAGCGTATTTTGGTAGCCGCTTTGTGCGGGAGTTTCTTATCGCCGGAGTGGTCGGATGATTTTACTTGTGAAAAGCAAAGGTCCATACTATCCATTCTTAGCTTTCAGGCCATATAGGTAACCCACTTTTGGACGCGATTTCCACCAGTACTTTATTTGTAATTCTTGGCGTACTTATCTTCATCTCCGCATACTTCTCCGGCTCTGAAACCGGTATGATGTCTGTGAACCCGTATCGCCTGAAACATCAAGCCAATGAAAATAATAAAGGCGCAATCCGGGTCACTCAGCTTCTGAAGCGTCCTGACCGGTTGATTGGTTTGATCCTCATTGGCAATAACCTAGTGAATATTGCTGCCTCTGCAGTTGCCACCATTATTGGTATGCGTTTGTTTGGTGATGTTGGTATTTTGTTGGCGACCGTTGTACTCACACTGGTGATCCTGATTTTTGCTGAGGTCACGCCAAAAACGATTGCCGCCTTGCATCCGGAGCGGATAGCCTTTCCAAGCTCAGCGTTATTAAAGCCTTTACTCAAAATACTTTACCCTTTGGTCTGGCTGATCAATCAAATCACCAATAACCTCTTACGGCTGTTAGGGGTGAGTGCCGAGCAACACAAAGGCCATAGTTTAAGTTCAGAAGAGCTGCGTACTGTGGTGCATGAGGCCGGAGCAATGATCCCGGAGCAACACCAGAATATGCTGGTTGGTGTGCTCGATTTGGAGCATGCCACGGTAGAGGATATTATGATCCCACGTAACGAAATCAATGGCCTTGATGTCAATGACGACTGGAAGCAGCTGGTTCGGCAACTGGCCAACTCGCCACATAGTCGTTTGCTGCTGTATCGCGATACCATCGATGACGCATTAGGCTTTTTAAATACGCGAGACTTAGTACGCCCTTTGCTGAAAAAGCAATTAACCAAGGCCAGCCTACTTCGTTCGGTACGGGATATTTACTTTATTCCCGAAGGCACACCGCTCAGTACTCAATTGCTGAAGTTTCAAGCCTCAAAAGAGCGCATCGGTCTGGTAGTGGATGAATATGGTGATATTCAGGGGCTGGTGACATTGGAAGATATCCTGGAAGAGGTGGTCGGTGACTTCACCACTGACATTGTTGATGACAAACATGAAGAAATCATTGCTCAGCCTGACGGCAGCTTTCTGATCGAAGGGGGTATCAACCTGCGCGATCTCAACCGTGAAATGCAACTCAAATTCCCAACCGATGGGCCAAAGACATTGAATGGTCTGGTGCTGGAGTATTTAGAAGAGATCCCGCAAGGCTGCCTCAGCCTCAAACTGGCGGGCTACCATCTCGAAATTGTTGAGGTGCAAGACAATATGATTAAAACCATCCGCATCTTGCCTCATATGAAGAAGCGTCGCGATCACTGATACGACGCTATCTCGACTGACAGTAAGACGATACCAGTCGCTTAAAAACCGATTAAGCGCCGGAACCAACCACGCTGCAGCTCTTTTTCACAGCTACTCAGCTGGGTTGCATACATTTTAGCTCGATCATCCACCCGGCGAGCTACCGATATCAACCAGGTTTTGCTGCGATAGGTTCCACGCTGATACCCTCCCCAGCCATCGTGATAATTAAGATACTGGTTGTACGCATCCCACTTGGATACCCCATTAATCCGATGTGTCTTATCCATATACCAACCCATAAAATCAATGGCATCAGCAAAATTACTCCGGCTGGCAAAACGACGGTTGGTCTCACGTTGATAATCCGCCCAGGTTTCCGTTTTTGCCTGTGAGTACCCATAAGCAGAACTAGCGCGACCATAAGGAATAAAACCAAGGAAATAGCGCATCGGAGGACGAGCATTGTGACGGAAGCTACTCTCCTGAAACATCATGCTCATCGGCACATGGATGGGTACTCCCCATTTATCACGGGTGTTTGCCGCTGCCCGGTACCAGGAGCGATGCTCTTTGAAAATATCACAGATATTACTACTATTTTGTGGCGGTGGAGTACTGCAACCGGAAAGCACTAACATCACCGCTGCAGCCGAACTCATTACAAATATTTTTTTCATGGTGTGAACTTTCATCATCCAATAGCTTCTAATCTGGTGCAAGGATGCAAAACAAGTTTTACGTTTCCCTGGATTTTATTCCTGTTATGCGGCCACTACTCTCCTGGTGGCCGCTTTTTTTTTGCGCTACTCACTCTCTAAAGAGCAAGGCTTGGGAGCGAAATAATCCTGTAGATAAGCATCGAAACTTACGGTATCCCCAGCTTCAACTGCTTGCTGTTGCAACAGCGATTGCTTAGCCATATCCAGAAAGTCTTGCTCACTAAAGCATTGATAATCACGCTGTGTCAATTCATCACGGTACCGCTCGGATAACTTCAATGCATATGGGCCATTATCTTGCTGGCTGGATAACAAGGTATTGAGTAATTGCCCCGAAAACGTCTGCGCAGGATCCAGTAAACAAATATAAAACTGTTTTATCGTGGCCTGATAGTGATCACCACCATAAGCTTGATCCAACCAGCCAGCAACAGCCATCAACTCATCAAACACACTCTCTGCCCAGTCAAGCATCAATCTGGGCTGACCTGAATCAATCAAATCCAACGTCTGTTTGCGACCATCGGTGACAACTTTACGTAAGTTCTGCTCGGTGATGAGCTGTTCCTCGTGGCTAAGGTCAGGGCTATCACTCAATAAACAATAACAGAGAAACACATCTAAAAAACGCATCTGATCGGCGGAAATGCCCACCGCGCTAAATGGGTTGACATCCAAAGCACGAACCTCAATGTACTCGACTCCCCGGGCAGCCAGCGCACAGGTTGGTCGCTCACCACTTTCAGCAGTACGCTTGGGCCGAATGGTCGAGTAAAACTCATTCTCAATCTGTAGAATGTTGCTATTGAGCTGTTGATAGCCAGCACTTGCATCGCAGGGGATCTGCTGATATTCAGCCGATGGCGTTGTGATAGCCTGATGTAGTCCAGCAATGTATTCATCCAGCGAGTTATAGGTTACTTTTAAGCTGGATTGCGCACTATTGGTGTAACCCAAATCACTCATTCGAAGTGAAGTGGCATAGGGCAGATACAAGGTTCCTTTGCCTGTTTCCTGAAATGCATAACGACTTTCATTTCCTTGCAAAAATGAGCGGCAAAGCGCCGGAGAGGCGCCAAACAAGTACACAATCAACCAGGCCAACCGTTTGTAGTTTCGGACCAGCGCCAAATACTGCTCAGAAATAAAAGCCTGATCAGCGGCTACAGCCCCCAAAACCTGACGGTAATGTGGCCAGAAGCCCGCCGGGAATGAGAAGTTAAAATGAACACCACTGATGGCCTGCATCATGCTGCCATAACGATTTTTCAGCCCTTGTCGATACAAGGTTTTCATTCGCCCGACATTGGAAGAGCCATACTGCGCCAGCTCGATCTCATCTTGATGGGAGATATAACACGGCATACTCACAGGCCACAGTCGCTCATCACCGAGCTGTCGCAGGGTAAAAGTGTGAATATCAGCCAGTTGCGCTAGCGTAGTGTTGATATCCGTATCAACCGGAGTAATAAACTCAAGCAGTGACTCAGAAAAGTCAGTGGTAATCATCGGGTGCGTCAACGCAGAGCCCAGTGCATTCGCATGGGATGTTGGCGCCAAAGTTCCATTGCTTTGAATTCGCAAACACTCTCGTTCCAAACCTCGACGGATCCCAACAATACTGCTGACATGCTCAGCGGCAGACAAGTCTGCTAAACGTTGCTTCAGAATTGGATTCAAAAAAACACCCTTACCTAATCATCATGGTGGTCAATGCCAACAAACCTCAATTCCTGAGGCTTGTTGCGCTGTGGACAAACACTCAAACAGTCCCCCTCAGGCGCTGTCTGCTAAAGCTTACGGCTCAGATTACTCTGGCTTTTTTGGGTCATCAATAGCTTCAGTCGTCTTTACCTCGGTAAGTTCGACATCTTCAGCATCACCGATTACATGCTCCAACGTCAGTTTATTCACACTTCGGTAGGTGGTGATTGGGCCTGAGCAGGCATATATCAAGAATATCAACAGCAACATTTCAGCCGGACGGGCAGCTATCACCACGAAAATTAGCACCACCACCAAGATGGTGATAAATGACACCTTGTCGCGCCAGTTTACATCTTTAAAAGAATGGTAGCGCAGGTTACTCACCATTAATAAGCCTGCCAAAATCGTGATTAAACCAACCAGATAGCCCAAAGATTGCCCATCAATTTCGTAATAGGCGCCCGTCCACACCATACCAGCACAAAGGGCAGCAGACGCAGGGCTGGCTAAACCTTGGAAGTAACGGCCATCTGTGACCGACAAGTTGGCGTTGAAGCGTGCCAGCCGAAGCGCAGCACATGCCACAAACAAAAATGCCGCTAGCCAGCCAAACTTACCTAAATCGGATAAGGCCCAGGTATATACCACCATGGCAGGCGCCATACCAAAAGAGAGCATATCCGCCATGCTATCGTATTGGGCACCAAATTCACTTTGAGTATTGGTTAAGCGAGCCACTCGTCCATCCAGGCCGTCGAAGATCATAGCAACGAAAATAGCGATTGCAGCAGCCTCAAAGGAGCCATTCATCGAAGAAATAATAGCGTAAAAGCCTGAAAATAAACCTGCTGTAGTGAGTAGGTTGGGTAATAAATAAATGCCTTTACGGGGCTGAGTATCAGCTTTATTGGATTCGGTCATAAGTCCACTTAACGAAGAAAGAAACGGAGTTTTAATCGCTTAATGTATCATGGATCGGAAAATCGCAAAAGAAAAGCTGTCGCACTCAGTATAGCAAACTGATTTTTAAAATTACGGCCAGGAACGGTCTGATAGACTACAGCCTGGCCATCGTTCAAAAACAATGCCCACCAATACGGTGGGCATTTTCTCAGTACGGACAGACAACGCTAGCTTAACGAATTACAAAATCATCGCCATCAGTGTCAATGGACACGGTACTGCCTGGCACAATTTCACCTTTCAATAGGGCTTGTGCTAGCGGGTTTTCCAGATAATGCTGAATGGCCCGCTTCAATGGCCGAGCCCCGTAAACGGGATCAAAGCCTGCTGCGGCTAGTTTATCCAAAGCGGCTTCACTCACCTCCAACTGATAATCGCGATCCTCTAAACGTTGACGCAACCGTTGCAGTTGGATACCGGCAATGGACTTGATCTGAGCATGCCCCAGTGGGTGAAAGACCACCGTTTCATCCACCCGGTTTAAAAACTCAGGCCGGAACTGCTTAGCAAGTACATCTAATAACATCAGTTTCATATCCTGATAGCTAGACTCGCTACTATGCTCCTGAATAACATCGGAACCTAAATTTGATGTCATAATAATCACAGTGTTTTTAAAGTCGACGGTACGGCCCTGACCATCAGTTAAGCGGCCATCATCCAGCACCTGCAACAGAATGTTAAACACATCCGGATGCGCTTTTTCCACTTCATCCAATAAAATCACTGAATAAGGCTTACGGCGCACGGCTTCGGTCAAATAGCCCCCTTCTTCGTAACCAACATAACCAGGCGGAGCACCGACCAAACGCGACACCGCATGTTTTTCCATAAACTCTGACATATCGATACGAACCATGGCATCCGGGCTATCAAACAAGAACGTAGCCAATGATTTGGTCAGCTCGGTTTTCCCTACCCCAGTTGGCCCAAGGAATAAAAACGAACCAATTGGCCGGTTCGGATCCGACAAACCCGCGCGCGAGCGACGAATAGCATTGGCAACAGCAGCGACCGCTTCTTCTTGCCCAACCACGCTCCGATGCAGTGCGTCTTCCATCTGTAGTAGTTTATCGCGCTCACCTTCCAGCATTTTACTAACAGGTATACCCGTCGCTCGTGACAATACATCGGCAATTTCATGCTCGGTTACCCGGTTGCGCAACAGTTGCATGTCTTGCATTTCTGCCTGGCTTGCCAGATCAAGCCGTTTTTCCAGTGCAGGAATTCGGCCATACTGCAGTTCAGACATTCGCTGTAAATCACTGGCACGGCGTGCAACTTCTAAATCAAGCCGAGCTTGCTCTAAATCTGCTTTGATATTTTGCGTGCCTTGCAAAGCGGCTTTTTCAGACTCCCAAATTTCATCCAAATCTTTGTACTGCTGTTCTAGCTCCTGAATTTGTTCCTGAATGGCTTCACGGCGCTTTTTACTGCTATCGTCCACCTCTTTAGCCAGTGCGTTATCTTCCAATTTCAGTTGGATAATACGCCGCTCTAAGCGATCCATTTCCTCTGGCTTCGAGTCCATCTGCATACGAATACTCGATGCCGCTTCATCAATCAGATCGATGGCTTTATCAGGCAACTGCCGATCACTGACATAACGATGTGACAAGGTGGCGGCAGCCACTATGGCGGGATCGGTAATTTCAACGGCATGGTGCAGTTCGTAGCGTTCTTTTAAACCACGTAAAATGGCGATGGTATCTTCAACACTGGGTTCATCCACCAACACTTTTTGGAAGCGGCGCTCAAGGGCGGCGTCTTTTTCAATGTATTTCCGGTACTCATCAAGCGTAGTCGCGCCCAAACAATGCAACTCGCCTCGAGCTAAGGCTGGCTTGAGCATATTACCCGCATCCATAGCACCATCGGCTTTACCTGCACCAACCATGGTGTGAATTTCATCGATAAATAAAATGACCTGACCTTCCTCTTTGGCCAATTCATTTAGCACAGCCTTTAACCGTTCTTCAAATTCACCACGATACTTGGCTCCAGCCAGTAAAGCGCCTAAATCAAGCGATAGCACTCGCTTATTTTGCAGACCAGATGGGACTTCTTTGTTGATAATACGCAGCGCCAGCCCTTCGACAATCGCGGTTTTACCGACTCCGGGTTCACCAATCAAGACCGGGTTGTTTTTGGTACGACGCTGCAGCACTTGTATACAGCGACGAATCTCTTCATCCCGCCCAATCACAGGGTCTAATTTACCTGCTTCTGCCCGAGCGGTTAGATCCACGGTATATTTGTTCAAAGCTTGCCGGGTATCCTCAGCATTAGGATCCTCGACCTTTTGACCAGCACGCATATCATCAATGCCTTTCATAAGGGCGTCTTTGGTGACACCCTGCTCACGTAAAATAGAACCTAAAGTGCCTTTGTCTTCAGTAGCTGCCAATACAAACAATTCACTGGAAATGTACTGGTCTTTGCGTTTTTGCGCGTATTTATCACATAGATTGAGTAAGGTGCCCATGGCGGCAGAAAGCTGCACATCGGCACCAACACCTTCAACCGTCGGCAAGCGCTCAATGGCCTGAGTGACCTTCAAACGCAACTCATTAAAATTAATGCCTAATTTATTTAGTAAATCACGAACTGTGCTGCCATCTTGATTCAATAAGGCATGCATTAAGTGGACTGGCTCTATAAACTGATGATCCCGCCCCAAAGCCAATGATTGCGCATCGGCAATGGCCTGCTGGAACTTGCTGGTTAAACGGTCAAGTCTCATGACGCTCTCCAAGAAAAACAATAACAACTGTTATAGCTTATATTGTGTGTGGTTGGGTACTTTTCAAGCAGGATGCGTCAAATTATTGACTGAGATCAAACTTATGATTGCAGCCAGATACAACTGGCCATCCGGCCAGTCTGGCCATCACGGCGGTAAGAAAAAAACAATTCGGGTTGGCTCAGGGTGCAGTAGTCACCGCCATAAATGGCGGTTACACCAATCGCTTGCAAACGCAGCCGAGCTAACAGGTATAAATTCGCCAACCATTTATCAGCTTTACTCGGCTGAAAAGCCGCTTCGGCAGTCGCCTGAGTCGCAATAAATTGTTGCCGTACTTCTGGCCCGACTTCAAATACTTCAGGCCCAATCGCTGGCCCTAACCATGCCAACACTTCAGCAGGCTGCTCAAACCGGGCCACCGTAGCCTCTAAAACTCCACCGAGCAGGCCCCGCCAACCAGCATGGGCTGCAGCAACTTGCTGGCCTGAGCGGTCACAAAATAATACTGGTAAACAATCAGCCGTCATTACGCTACATACCTGAGCCTCTACCGAACTAACCACAGCATCAGCTTGCAATGAAGTCTTGGCTTGTTCGGGCAAGCGCACTACATTGATACCATGCACCTGCTGCAACCAGACGGGTTCAGTGGGCATGCCCGCATGCTGTTGCAAAACTTGTCGGTTCTGACGCACCAGCTCTGGCTTATCACCTACATGGTCACCAAGGTTTAGCGAGGCAAAATCGCCCAACGAACACCCACCTAAGCGCGTGCTGCTGAATGCTTTTACACAAGCAGGAGCCGGCCAGTCAGGTGTGATCAATTGCAAGGCATTCCGCTGCTGATACCGTGACAACTCAGGCATCTTCCATACCATGCTCTAACGTATCTGCCCGTAACGTTTCAACCAGTTCACGCATGTCATCCGGGATCGGCGCCTGCCATTCCATGCTTTCACCTGTGATAGGATGATCCAAGCGCAGCAAAGCTGCATGCAAAGCCTGCCGCTGAAAGCTTCTCAAGTTGGCTTTAAAGACCTCACTGGCACCTTTCGGCGGGCGAGGACGACCACCATACACAGGGTCTCCTACCAATGGATGGTGCAACGATTGCATATGGACCCGGATCTGGTGTGTACGGCCGGTTTCAAGACGTAAACGCAGTCGGGTATGAGCGCGAAACTTTTCCATCACCCGATAATGCGTGACGGCTGGTTTGCCACCTTCATCAATGGCCATCAACGTGCGCTGCGTTTGATGCCGTCCTATCGGTGCGTCTACCATGCCGCCCCCCGTCAGAGTACCGTGACATACCGCTTCATATTCGCGCGTAATAAAACGTTGCTGCATCGCGGCAACCAGAGCGGTTTGTGCTGGCACCGTTTTAGCCACTACCATCACTCCCGACGTATCTTTATCTAGTCGGTGGATAATGCCAGCCCGTGGCACTTCCACAATATCCGGCGCATGATGCAATAATGCATTCAATAAGGTACCCGCTTGGTTACCAGCTCCCGGATGCACCACCAGCCCTGCTGGTTTATTTAGTGCCAAAATATCGTCGTCTTCGAACAGGATAGTAAGCGCTATATCCTCTCCTTTATGCTGCACTTCTTCTTGCAGCTCTGCATCGATATCCACTTGTTCTCCACCCATCAATTTCAGCCGGGGCTTGGCCTCAATCTCCCCATTGATACGCACTTGGTTGGCTTGGATCCAACTTTTAATACGTGATCGTGAATATTCCGGGAACAATTCGGCCAAGACCTGATCTAAGCGCTTACCAAAAAGGTGATCAGGGACGATTTCTGATAGTTTAATTTGTTTTGTCATGACGGAAGCAGTTATCCTGTGTGCATTCCCGATAGCTCTGAGTTAGAATCGGGTTTCTCTAGGTATTATTTTAACGGTTTTACCAACAACTGGACAGCTAAAGGCTGACGGAGTTATGGATTTATACATGAATACTAAGTTTTCGACGATATTACTGGTTGTCGTAATGGCAGTCACCCTCAGTGCCTGCGCGGGGAAAACCAAGCGTGAGCCTATTTCTACCACGCAGAATGCTCAAGCAATGTATGCTGAAGCCAAACAAGTTCTGGATTCTGGTTTATTTAACCGCGCCATAGAGCTGTTGCAAGGGGTAGAAAGTCGTTATCCATTTGGCCCTATGGCTCGCCAAGTCCAGCTGGATTTAATTTATGCTTACTACAGTGCCAACAATTTACCACAGGCACTCGCTAACATTGATCGCTTCATTCGGTTAAACCCGAACCACCCAGATTTAGATTATGTCTATTACATGCGTGGCCTGACAAATTTAAAAGCAGATGAGAACGCCTTTCAATCATTCTTTGGCATTGATCAAGCGGATCGAGATTTAGCCAGCACCCGCCAAGCCTTTGATGATTTCCGCATTCTGCTGACCAGATATCCGGACAGCAAATACAGTGCAGATGCGCGTGGCCGGATGCAACACATTCGCGAAACGCTGGCCAGACATGAGCTGCTGATTGCCGATTACTACATGCGCCGCGGTGCTTATCTGGCTGCGGCTAACCGCGGTAAATACGTGGTGGAGTTTTTCCGCGAATCACCACAGGTTGAGCAAGCACTGGAACTTATGGTGCAAGGTTACGACAAACTAGGCTTGGTGAAACTACGTGACGATGCCTATGCCGTATTAAAGTTGAACTATCCAGCCAACAATACTCGTATTTAAATCCTATTCATAACCAGGGTTCTGACGATTTGATAATAAAAGGTGTCCCTTGCTGGACACCTTTTTTGTTGGCGACCTAACTGATCGCTTCCAATGCCTCAGCCAAGGTAGAAATCGCGGTGACCGTCATGTGCTCAATCGGCTCTTTTGGTGCATTCGACTTCGGTACAATGGCTCGACGGAAACCGTGTTTAGCCGCCTCACGCAATCGCTCCTGCCCACTGGGTACCGGTCGGATTTCACCAGACAAACCTACTTCACCAAATACCACCAAATCATGCGGTAAAGGCCGATTGCGAAAGCTCGATACCAAGGCCAGTAACGTCGCCAAATCTGCGCTGGTCTCTTGCACGCGGATCCCACCGACTACATTGACAAAGACATCCTGATCCGCCATTTGCATACCAGCATGGCGGTGCATCACAGCCAGCAACATGGAGATACGATTTTGATCCATCCCCAAGGTAACACGTCGCGGGTTATTGAGCGGGGAGTGATCTACCAAGCCCTGAATTTCAACCAGCAACGGTCGGGTCCCTTCCCATAACACCATAACGATACTACCAGATTGCACTTCTTCACTACGGCTTAAAAAAATCGCCGATGGGTTTTTAACTTCCTTCATACCCTGACTGGTCATAGCAAACACCCCCAGCTCATTGACAGCTCCGAAGCGGTTTTTTTGGCCACGTAAAGTTCTATACCGACTATCAGCATCGCCTTCAAGCATAATAGAGCAGTCGATACAGTGCTCGAGCACCTTTGGCCCGGCCAGGCTGCCGTCTTTGGTGACATGACCTACCATGATCACCGCGATATGATGCTGCTTGGCAAAGCGGGTTAAATAGGCGGCACTTTCCCGCACCTGAGACACACTGCCCGGCGCGGACTGAATATCGGCCATATGCATGACCTGTATCGAGTCGATCACCATGACTTTCGGTTGTTCTTGCTGTGCCAAATGACAAATGGTTTCCACATTGGTTTCTGCCAGCATTTTCAGCTGTGCCGTTGGCAAGCTGAGACGATTCGCTCGCAATGCAACCTGCTGCAATGATTCTTCACCAGTCACGTACAACACCGAGTGTTGCTCTGCCAAACCACACATCATCTGCAGCAATAACGTACTCTTACCCGCACCAGGGCTACCGCCAATCAATACGGCAGACCCCGGCACAATTCCGCCGCCTAACACGCGGTCCAGTTCAGAAAAGCCGGAACTAAAGCGAGGGACATCTTGCAGATCAACTTCATCCAGTCGCAACACCTTAGCGGCGGCAGTTCCTGCATAGCCATCAAAGCGGCTTGATTTCCCTTTTGCAGGCCCCAACCTTACCTCGGTGATGGTGTTCCAGGCCCCGCATTCATTGCATTGTCCTTGCCAACGCATGAAGTCGGCGCCGCAGTCATTGCAGACATAAGCGGTTTTACTTTTGGCCATGATGCTCCTTAGCTACCCTAGTAGATGATAAATCATACTAAGTATTGGAATTAAAGGCATAGATATTGCTTTTCAAATAAGAAAAACGTAGCGTACTGTCATTATACAGGCATGGTGCCAATACGATGACGCTGAATCATTGAGATTATGACAGCCCCTGACTTACAAGAACACCTCAGTATTATTGAGCGTATGAAAAGCTTAGTCCAGACATCTGATTTTGATCAGATGTTTACTATGCTGACCAGTGATTTGCCTAAATCCAAACAATTTCTGCTCAAGATGGAGCTGAAACGTCTGGCTCAACCTTGTGACTATTTTATTGATCTACGTGGCCATGTTGATGGTGATGTGAAGCCTTTCCCTTTTCAAGGGAAAACTCATTACATGGATGAGCAAGCCATTAAGATTTTTGAGCAAGGTATCAAACAATACGGTACCTTTACCCTTGGCTTGTACGAAGAAGTAATGAACACCGATAATAACTATCGGGTCATGCATCGTAAAGAAACAGAACAACGTATTCGAAAAGCACTCAATGCCAGTGAGTCTGAACTTGAGCCGGAGCAGCAGGCGGAACCAACCAACCAACATCAAGCTCGTTTTTTTCAATTTGCCAGCTACATTAACCGGATTGAAGAACGAATGAATTACAGCATCACCGTAGAAGTGATGCTTGATGATGGCAAGAAATACAGCGCTCAAACCACCGATATCTCCGTACAAGGGTGCAAACTTAAGTTGGCGAAAGCCATCGACGTAGAACTGAATAGTAACCTGGGCATTTTTTTTCGGGAGCTAGAGCAAGAGTATACTCTCGATAGGCAGACTCCTATTCGCTATAAGGTCCTTGAGGTCAGCCCACTGGACTCTAAGTATCAACAGCTACGGCTGAAACGACTAGATGGTACCAGCGAGCAGGACATTGAATTTTCTAACTTTCTGGATAAATTTATCAGGGGCAATAAACGCCGCTATAAGCTGAATTTAGATAACACCCTTGATGCTGTGGTGATCAAAGGATATGAGCAATTTTTCGTCCCTCGTATGAGTGCTCTTGCCGTATTTGTTTCGGTGCATGAAGGCAAATCGAACCCTCAATGTGTCCTTACCACCGAAAACAGTCGCCCCAGCTTCCACTATTTTCAAGACGAGCTGCAGCGTTCAGTGCTGCCGCAAGTGCTCAATGCCAAACGGTTAAAACAACTGTTGCAACAACCATCCACTCAACGCAGTAGCCAGTTGTTTTGTTTTACCCATGCCTCCAAGGGTAAATTGTACTTTTACAGCGCCACAGCGCAGGAGCTGGCCGAGCAACCGGAGTTAAGCGCTTTATTTCTTGGTTTCGGTGCCAGTAAAAAAAGTTGGAAAGTCTTCCAACTGAGTTTACAACCTACATCGCTTAAATTCAGTCAGTTGCAGTTCCAAATTCCGGGCACAACAGCCAAGGAGCAAACTAAAGGAAGCCCCCATTTACTGGATGGTTATCTAAAAAATTTACGCTTTATCGTCAGTATGGCAGATATTAGCAGCGAACAAAGCAACTCTTGGTACCAACAAATCCGCTTTGATAAAGCGCAATTGAGTCAACTCAATCGTTTTGCGCATGCCAAGCTCGCCAAACTACCTTTTTGCGAAGCCATTCCGGTTAAGTATGTCAATTTACGCTTTGAGGCACGCTACCTGTACAAAACCACTGTCGAGTTATTTGATTCAGCGCAACAGGCACTTCCTCAATCCTTTAGCCGGGATTTCTCTCCTAACGGTATGCAAATTGAAAGTATGTTGCCTCTGCACATCAATAAAGGGGATATCGTTCGACTAAACCTGCCTGATCTGCAAAAAATCAGCAATAAATATACGCTTAGCCACCTCCCTTACGAAGTAATGGCGGTGAGTAAAAGTGGCACCATCATGAACCTTAAAGCGTTAAGCACAGATGAGGGCCATGCAGGTAAGCAGTTTTTTCAACTGCTGATCCAGAATAATCGTAGTAAGCTCACGGTGGCAGAAGAGCCAGTGAAGCACCCGGGGCTGGCTCCCGCACTGCGCAATATGTATGTCAAAGCCTTGGATAGCTTTCCATTCTATATTCACCGCAAAGGGATCCGTTACGACTTAAAAGCTGTGGCGGCTGGCAGCCAACTAAACAGTCTGCACTTGCTTTTGCAGCAGCTGAACGCCGATAAAGAGCATTTGATCATCGAGCCACTGATTAAACACAATGCCGTTAGTTTGCATTTTGCCAACCAGCTGAAAAATATGAAGCGACAAGACCCACCGACGACTTATGAGCTGTATATTCAATTGTCGGACAATTGGCAACAGCAGCCAGAACAAGGGTTTCGTTGTAATTACGACTATGAGTTTTCCACTGAACCAGAAAAGCAGGCATTTTTCCAACAAGCCATTGCGTCAGGCAGTCTGGTTTTGGCGTATAAAATATGGTTATCTCGCACCGGCAGGCCTGATAGCGATTATATCTCCCAAGAGTTGGACTACATTAGCCAGTATGCCATTCACAAAGCAAAAATGATCGAGGAAGAGCTATGGAGCGTGGTCGGTGTCGGCGAGTTAATCGATATCACCGATGAAGTGCTGCTTCGATTTGCCATTCCCCCAGAACAGCGCGCTGAACAACATCAAATGCGTCAACACCGCATCACTGGATAACGGAAAAGACCAACTTCAGTGTAAACCGCTTAAGGCGCCCGGCAGAGCTCCGATAGCCATTGCACAAGCTGAGGAAAGTGATCATTCATTGCCTTCGGGTGGGTCAGCATGCTTATGTGATCGTAATCAAGCAAGGCCCCTGCAGCCAATCCCAAGTGAGTTAACTTTGTCTGATGTTGGCCCGCTTCTGTGATAAAAGCCTGAACATCAGCAGGATGACCGAGTACCCGATCACGCTCGGCAACAAAATGCCATAAGGGTGGCCATGACACCTGCTGTGCTGCTGCACCATAGTCAAAGCCATCACTGCAATCGACAAAGTCATCCGACTGTATCCAATGGATACAATCAGCTAAAAATTGACGTGGCTCATCATCCCCTCCCAAGCGCCAACGCCGGGCTGGAAAGTAACCATGCTTACGAGCCAGCCAAGAGCCCAGCTGATTCCAGATCAAATCAATCTTTAGTCGCTTTTCCAAACTTCGTCTGTGGATTTTTCGCTTGGTACCAAAGCAGACTTTAGAACGCACCTGACTCAACAGTTCTGGATGACGACTCAGACTAGCTGCAGCCAGCACACCGCCCCAAGAATGCGAGATAATATGCACAGGCTGCTGATGGAGCTGCTGTACATGCTGCAATAAGGCAGGGATATCCTGACAAATCAGTTGCTGTTGACTGTGATCAAAGCCACTGGAGCTGTGAGGCAACGAACGGCCTCGGCCCGCAAAATCAGCACAATAGACAGCAAAACCATGATCCGCTAAATAACAGCCTAATCCCTTTCCTGAGGAGCTGTAAAAAATACGCCCATTCTCAATGGCGCCATGCAACATTAATACCGAGCCTTTCGGTTCTGCAAGCGGAAGCAATCGGCGAATATGCAACTGATAATTGCTTACTGGGAGATAGTAAGAATGCTGCTGATGTTTCATGCAGGCACATCATCCAACAGGTACAACAGCTGTAGTAGTGATCCCTGCCGAATAGCTGCTTTAGCCTGAGCCTGGACCAAAGGCTTGGCATGAAAAGCAACTCCAAGGCCGGCAGCCGCCAGCATAGGCAGATCATTGGCCCCATCACCAATCGCAACCTGCTGCGGTTTAGGAATATGGTATTGAATAGCCAATTGCCTCAGCGCTTCAGCTTTGCTGCTTGCATCGACAATCTCTCCCTTTACCCGGCCAGTCAGTTTCCCTTGAACAACTTCTAAGTGATTGGCAAAGGTTGCACTTAGCTTCAACTGCTGCTGCAAAGCATCGGTAAAATAGGTAAAGCCACCGGAGGCAATGGCGACATGCCAGCCATGCTGTTGCAAGGTCTGAACCAACTCAGTTAGCCCCGGCATCAAAGGCAATGTACTTAGCACTTCAGCTAAGATTTTTTCTTCCGCTCCCGCTAATGCACTAACCCGCTCGCGTAAGCTAGCCGCAAAATCTAACTCGCCATGCATAGCCTTGGCAGTCACTTTGGCAACCTCTTCCCCAACGCCAGCTAGCCGGGCAATTTCATCAATACACTCGATCTGAATCGCGGTAGAGTCCATGTCCATCACCAGTAAACCTGGCTGCAGCAAACTAGGTGCCTGCTCCAAATACACTAACTCCAATTCCATACTTTGTCCCAGCAACATCAATTGTTGCTGCGCATGATGATCTAAGGTCACAGGCAATGACAATAATAAGGCAGGCTCAAGCTCAGCATGCGGCTGCAACACGCTCATGCAAATGGATTCCCCTTGTAACACATCGAGCGATTCCAGCAATTGATGCAGTGGTTTCAGAGTCAGTTCTGTACCAAATAACCGAATAGTTGCATGTGTTTCAGTCTGTAATGGTTCTAGCTTGCATTGCGCCTCACTCAACACGGCGACATCCTGAGTCAGTTGCAATTGTAACTGGCCTGGTTGCCAATGCAGCCATGCTCCGCCACGACTCTGACACAAGGATAACAGGGACAAATCAGACCATGCGGCTGGGTCCAGTTGATAACAATACGACACCTTTTCACCTATACTTTGGCTATACACCATGGCATTCTACTCAAAAAACACCCTAGCTGTCAGTGTTTCAGGAGACCAATGCAGACAGAATCACTGAAATTAAGTCAAACATCACGCCTTGTAAAGCTGTTGCAATTGCTGCTAGCGGTATTAGGCCTGTGGCTTATTTTGCACAGCTGGGTCAGTCTGAAAGCTCAAGGGACCCTGCTGCTGCAGCAACAGTCCGAACAGTTAATGCGAAGCACGTTGCAGTCGATGGCTGATACAGCAGTTTACTTACTGGAAAATGATCAACTAGATGCACTGAATCAGCTTAATCACCATATTGCCACCAACCCTTACGTCTATGATGTAGCAGTGTATGATAGTAATGGCAGTCGGATCAGTGGCTCAGAGCCAACACTGCCAGCACGCCAACTCTATGCATTGGATTACCAGGAAAAGCTACTACCATTGCTGCATGATATTCGTAATGAGCATGGCGAATTGCTGGGCTATATCCGCATAAGCCTGCGCACAGAGCAGCAAAATCTGCCATTACAACGAGGCTGGCATCAACTGATGCAACAAGTACTGTGGTTATTGGTGCTGGCTGGTCTGGTGACGTTTTTTTTAAAGCGGGGTCATTCCCGCTTTTCCAGATTATCGCTACGAGTACGCAAGCCCTAGCCGTAAAACCTGACAAGTATTGAACCACAGTTGTTCTGCCAACTGCTCTTTGGGTTCAGCCCTTAAGGAAGAAAAGTGCTGAAATACCTGTGCCAGCCGGGCGGGTGTATTGACTCGCCCCTGAAAGCCCGCCAATGGCATCGATGGTGCATCGGTTTCCAGCACAAAGGTACTTAGTGGCAATTGCTGCACGGCCTTGCGAGTTTTTTGCGCACGTTCATAGCTAATGGTGCCACCAATACCTAACTTAAACCCTTGTTCAATAAACGCCTGCCCTTGCTCGGGGCTACCGGAAAATGCATGCAAAATCCCCCCTTCACCAAAGCCAATATGCTTAATAGCTGCCAGTAAATGTGGTTGTGACTTACGATGATGCAGCACCACTGGCTTACCAAGCTCTGCGGCCAACGCCAGTTGCGCTTCAAACAATTGTTGTTGAATATCGAAGGTATCTGCGGACAGCGCAAAATCAAGGCCGATTTCACCGATAGCGCAGACGTTATCGCGCTGCTGTTGCAGCAACACGGACAGTTCATCCACATCACTCAAACGATGCGAATGAGCCCACCAGGGGTGAATCCCCAAAGCGACAGGCCACTGCGGATGCTTACGATGCAACTGCAGTAAATCCACCCAGGCCGCACGCTCAACCGCCGGAATAAGTAAGGCAGCGACACCAGCTTGCTGTGCCTGTTGCCAGTGAAGAGCTTGCTCTTTGGCAAGCTCTGGAAGGTTCAAGTGGCAATGACTATCAAACAGCTTTAGGGACATAGCCGGTCAATCGACCAACTGCCGTCGTCCTGCTGAGAGTACATAAAACGGTCATGCAAACGATGTTCACCGCCCTGCCAGAATTCGATCTGATGCGGACGCACTAAAAAACCACCCCAGAATGAGGGCAGAGTGACGTCACCATGTTCAAATTTGTGTTTTATTTCCGCAAATTTTTGCAACAGCGCCTGGCGGGTAGAAATGGGCCGGCTTTGTTCAGAGGCCCAGGCCGCCAGCTGACTTTCTTTCGGTCGTGATAAGAAATATTTCATCACCTGACTGCTCGGTACCCGCTCAGCAGTGCCATACACAATCACCTGCCTTTCCAGTGGGTGCCAGGGAAAGTGCAGACACACCTTCGGATTGGCTGCTAACTCAGTGGCCTTTTTACTGCCAAGGTTGGTGTAGAAAACGAAGCCATTCGGATTGAGATCTTTCAGTAAGACCAGCCGCTGCGACGGTTGACCTGATGCATCCACGGAAGCGACACACATCGCAGTCGGGTCGGGTAATTCAGCATCAACAGCATCCTGCAACCAATGTTCAAATTGCACCAGTGGATCAGCCGTTAGCTTATCCATATCCAACTTATCTCTGGTGTAATTACGCCGAATGGCATCAATTTTCATTACATCCGCTCCATCACCTCAATACCCAGTAAATCCAGACCTTGCTTCAACATCAGGGCCGATACGATACTAAGCATTAAACGGCTGGCCCGTAGCTCTGGTTCAATCCCATCTTTCAAAATTGGGCACGCTTCGTAGAAGCTCATAAATAAACTTGCCAGCTCATACAGATAGTTGCATAGCAGGTTCGGCTGCGCATCCTTGATGACAAGCTGCAGTGTTTCTTCAAAACGAAGTAGCTTTACCGCCAGCTGCTTTTCTTGCGGCTGTTGCAGCTGAATCACAGCACTGAAATCATCAGCCAATTCGGCTTTTCGCACGATGCTGCGTACCCGGCTATAGGCGTACTGTAAGTATGGCGCTGTGGCACCTTCAAAGCTTAGCATCGCATCCCAGCTGAAGATGTAATCGCTGGTACGGTTTTTTGATAAGTCGGCAAATTTAACCGCTCCAATCCCCACTTTACCAGCCACCAATTGCATATCGGCTTCACTCAGCCCGGTAGATTTTTCCCGCACCACGGCATCAGCCCGAACCACGGCTTCTTCCAGTAGGTCAGTCAGCTTGACGGTGCCGCCGGTACGGGTTTTAAAGGGTTTGCCATCCTCGCCCATCATGGTGCCAAACGGGCAATGATGGTAGGCCGTTTCATCGCGCAACAAGCCAGCTTTACGCGCAGTCAGTTCAACTTGCTTGAAGTGCAAGCCCTGGCGTGCGTCGGTAAAAATAATGATGCGATCTGCCGCCAGGTCATGACTACGGTACTGACACGCGGCTAAATCGGTAGTGGCATATAGAAAGCCGCCACCGGTTTTCTGAATAATAAAAGGGGATGGCTTGCCTTCTTTATCGGCCAGCTCCTGCAAGAATACAACCAGAGCGCCCTGATCTTCCACCGCCAGACCACTGGCTTTCAGTTGATCCACAATGTCATGCAACATCGGGTTATAAGCACTTTCCGGCTTGATATCATCATGGGTCAGGGTGACATTGAGCTTACGATACAGCTCATCGCTGTGCTTAATCGACGTATCAATGAACAATTGCCACAGCTTCTGACAATGCGCATCACCACTTTGTAACTTCACCACGTAGTCACGGGATTTATCGGCAAAGCCGTCTTCATCGTCAAAGCGCTTTTTCGCTTCGCGGTAAAAATTTTCCAGATCAGCCAGCGCCACCTGCTCTAAATCAACACCAGCAGCCAGCTGATCTTCCAGATGAGCAATCAACATACCAAACTGAGTACCCCAGTCTCCCATATGATTCTGGCGGATCACCGTATCGCCCCAAAACTCGAGACAACGCACTACTGCATCACCGATGATGGTCGAACGTAAATGGCCAACGTGCATCTCTTTCGCCAGATTTGGCGCTGAATAATCCACCACCACCCGCTGCGGCTGAGGATTTTCTCTGACGCCAAGTCGTGGGTCAGCCGCAGCCTCGGTTAACTGTGCTGCCAGCCAGTCCGCTTTTAACGTCACATTGATAAAGCCAGGACCGGCAATCTCCACCTTGTCGGCTACTGCATCCAGATCCAACGCATCCACCAACTGTTGTGCTAACTGACGCGGGTTAGTTTTCAATTGCTTAGCAGCGCTCATAGCGCCATTGATCTGATAATCACCAAATTCCGTGCGGGTACTTACCGTGACTGCAGGATTCGTTTCGGCGGGTACCCCCAGCACGGCAAATGCAGCTTGAGTTTTCTCGGTCAATAATTGCTTAATATTCATGCGCTCTGCCTGTTAGTGTTCACGGGTTTTCATAAACTGAATCTTTGGATAGCGCTCCATCGACAAATTCAGGTTCACCATAGTTGGAGCTATATAGGTCAGGTTATCACCGCCATCCAGCGCCAAATTCTGGCTGGCTTTTTTCTTAAACTCAGCCATCGCTTTACTGTCATCGCTGTAAACCCAACGCGCCGTCGAGACGTTCACACTTTCATACATGGCATCTACGTTGTACTCAGATTTCAGGCGATGCACCACCACATCAAACTGCAGTATACCGACAGCTCCAACGATTAAATCATTGCTATCAATGGGTCGAAAAACCTGCACGGCACCTTCTTCCGATAGCTGCACCAGACCTTTTAGTAGCTGCTTTTGTTTCAAAGGATCACGCAAGCGGATCCGGCGAAACAGTTCAGGTGCAAAGTTGGGGATACCGCTAAACTGCATGTCTTCACCGACCGTAAAGGTATCACCAATTTTAATGGTACCGTGGTTGTGCAGGCCGATGATATCGCCAGGCCATGCTTCTTCAACATGCTCACGATCACCGGCGACAAAGGTCAATGCATGTGAGATCTGTACCTCTTTGCCAATTCGTACATGGCGCATTTTCATGCCTTTTTCGTACTTGCCGGAGCAAATCCGTAAAAAAGCCACCCGATCACGGTGTTTTGGGTCCATATTCGCCTGAATTTTAAAAACGAAGCCAGTAAAGCCAGCTTCACTTGGCAACACAGTACGGGTGTTAGTGTCACGTGGCTGAGGCGTTGGTGCCCAGGCCGTTAAACCATCCAGCATATGATCCACACCGAAGTTGCCTAAGGCAGTACCAAAGAATACCGGGGTTAATTCGCCTTTTAAAAACAGCTCCTGATCAAACTCATGGCTGGCCCCTTGCACTAACTCAAGCTCTTCGCGCAGCTCATCGGCTAAAGAACCAATGCGAGCATCCAGTTCGGGGTTATTCAGCCCTTTAATCACTTGCAGATCTTGAATGGTATGGCCCAAACCCGATTTATACAAAATGATTTCATCGCGCTGCAGGTGATAGACCCCTTTAAACTCCTTGCCACACCCAATCGGCCAGGTGATGGGCGCGCAGGCGATATTCAAGACACTTTCTACTTCATCCAGCAGATCTATAGGGTCGCGGATATCACGATCCATTTTGTTCATAAAGGTCAGGATAGGGGTATCACGCAGCCGCGTTACTTCCATCAGCTTGATGGTACGTTCTTCAACCCCTTTGGCGGCATCAATCACCATTAAACAGGAATCAACCGCCGTCAAGGTACGATAGGTATCTTCGGAGAAATCTTCGTGGCCGGGGGTATCCAGCAGATTGACTAAGCAATCATTGTATGGAAACTGCATCACCGAGGTGGTGACAGAAATGCCCCGTTCTTTTTCCATCTCCATCCAGTCTGATGCAGCATATTGACCTGACTTTTTGCCTTTGACGGTACCTGCTTTTTGGATCAGTTCGCCAAATAATAATACCTTCTCGGTGATGGTGGTTTTACCGGCATCCGGGTGACTGATAATAGCGAAGGTACGCCGGCTGTTGATTTCCTGCTGTAACTGTTGGTTGCTCATTCAATACTCGTAGCGACAATAGCAAAAAAAGCAAAGGATCCTTGGATCCGCTGCAATGCATAAAAAAGTTGCCATATTTTACCGCGAATGATGGATCGGGGGAAACCTTATTGTCGACTTTAACTTAGCCAAACTGGGTCAAATAACGCACAACCTGCTGTTCTAGCCAGCTAGCCACACGCCCGATGGCATAACCCTGTTCACAAATTAACTGATAGGACTGCCAGTTCAACGCCCCTGGATGCTTCAGCACCCGCAGCTGCTCAGCTTTAAGTTGCTTCATAATGACCGGCTGCGGCAAACGCGACCAACCTGCACCACTGATCACCGCATCACGAATGAGTTCAAACTGGGTTAGCGCCAAGTAGTTGGACGCCCCTGATAATTGCGGTACCAGCAAATCATCCTGCAAATAGGCGGTGGTCACCTGTGTGTACTGCTGCAAGTCATCATCGTGCACCAAGGGTAAACGGTAGAGCGCGTGCTCCGGGCAGGTCACCATCATCACTCTAAGCCCACCTAGCGGCCGAAACTGCAGACTTTCGTGCGGTTCATTTTGCTGCGCCAGGCCAAAGGCGAGATCGACCGACTGCCAATCGACCAACTCCGGCAATTCCTGAGGCGGTGCCAGATAAACTGAAATCCCAGTCAGTGGAAACTGCTGTTTCAGTGCCGTCATAGTCTCACGCCAGAAGCTCTCTGGTAGTGCATCATCACGGGCTATCCGTAATGTCGACTCAATACCGCTACGCTGTTGCTGACACCGCTGCTCAATCTGTCTGGCCGATTGCAATAGCCGAATGCAATCCGGCTTGATGGCCCAGGCAATCGGCGTAGCCGCCAGCTCATTGCCGGAGCGTTCAAACAAAGTCACTGCCAGCTCATCTTCAAAGCTGCTGAGCACACTGCTGATGGTGGTGCGGCTGCGGCCAAGCTGACGAGCAGCCGCGGCTACCGACCCCTCCTCCAGCACCACCAAAAATACTTCAGCCTGAATAACTTTCATGCCACCCCTATCAGCGCCGAAAAAATCGTCGGCCGGCGATTATCTGCTACCGTTACACCTCACTTAGAATAGCGCCATAGAGGCAGACCAACAAGATCTGCTTCATTCACCAGCATAATATGCTGACGAATAAACTGTCACTTTTTTCCATAAATCGAGGTTGCTATGCTGTCGCTGAACATCCGTTCGGAGTCATCGATTATAAAGTTTTCTGCTGCCGGCGCTGGTTTATTTGCACTGGCAGGTATTGGTTGGGGGCTATGGGCCCATTCCATGGCTATCGTCTTTGATGGTAGTTATTCACTGGTTAGCTTGGGTCTGTCGCTGCTATCCTTAATGGCGTTGCGGGTAGCGACCTCACCAGCCGACAGTCGTTTTAACTTTGGCCGCTTACCAGCTGAGCCTTTAGCTATTGCCGTGAAAGGACTGGTGATTTTATTGGTTTGCATAGTGTCGTTTGGCGCTGCAGTACTGGCGATAGTGCATGGTGGACGGGAAGTAGCCGCGGGCAAAGCAATTTTCTTTGCACTGTTCAGTGTGCTGCTGTGTTTCTTTATCTGGTGGCGGCTGCGTAAAGCCAATACTAACTTGCAATCAATGCTGGTTGAAGCCGAACAGAACCAGTGGTGGATGGATGGCGTGTTGAGTTTGGCAGTGTTGCTGGGCTTTGTGCTGACCTGGTCGCTGTACTATACGCCCATTGCACACTGGGCGCTGTACGCCGATCCGGTGCTGGTGATCCTGGTTTCCGGTTACTTTATTCAGGTACCGCTCAAGATGGTTAAAAATTCAGTCAATGAGCTCTTGATGGTCAGCCCGCCGGCTGAGCTTCGTAAGCAAGTATACCGTGAACTGGAAATCCTCGGCATTTCCCACCGCCAGTGCAAGATGGCCAAAAGCGGCAGCTATCTGCTGCTGGAAGTTCGCATCGGCATTGAGCGGGTTGAACAAATGCAGGGGGTGCAAAAGCAGCTGGAACGTAAATTAGCGCGGCTGCCACTGGAGCCGGTGATTTGGCTGGATTTTTACTGCAAGCAAAGTGCTAGTCCGCAACGACTTGCTTAACATAATTACCGTTGCATCCCCCTTAGCATCACACAAACTGGTCTGCTCTTAGCGCTTATGTTTCACTTTCTGCTCAACGAGGTATACAATGCGCAGGTTTTGCTTGTAGCTAATGGGGAGGAGCCATGCCTGATATAGTCGTGATGTTTTTTGTACTTGGTTTAGTCGCTGGTCTGCTTCGCTCTGATTTAACGATTCCTAAAGCTGCCTACGATATTCTTAGTTTACTGCTAATGCTGACCATCGGCTTAAAAGGCGGTATGGCGCTGCATGGCAATCTCAACCTACAGCTACTGCCTGAGCTTGGTAGTGTGATCCTGATCGGCGCCCTGTTCCCGTTACTACTGTATCCATTACTACGAAGCCTGGTTCGCCTTTCATCGGCCGATAGCGCCAGTTTTGCCGCCCATTATGGCTCGGCCAGTGCTGGTACCTTTGCTGTCGCTTTAGCTTATGCAGAGAGCATGCAGCTCACCATTGGTGCTCAGGTTACTCTGTATCTGGTGATGCTTGAGTTGCCAGCGATTATGGTTGCACTGGCCTTGTACCGCTGGCGTCAAACGGAGCAAGCGAAAAGTAGCCAGAGCGCACTTTGGCATGAGACGCTGACCAACCGTGGGGTGATTTTACTGGTGGGTGGCGTCATTATTGGTTACATGTACGGGCCACAGCAAGGCTCAGCGGTGACCGAGCTCTTTACCAATGCCTTTAAAGGGGTACTGGCACTATTCTTATTGGAAATGGGCTTAACAGCTGCCGATACCATGAGCAGACTGTCCTTACGCTACTGGCGGGTCATTTGTTTTGCACTGGTCGCCCCGGTATTTTTAGGGATCGCAGGAATTTTTGCCGGGTTCTGGCTGGATCTACCCGTCGGCTCAATTCTCATTCTGGCAAGCCTGACGGCGAGTGCATCTTACATTGCGGCGCCGGTGGCGATTCGAACTGCCATACCAAATGCTGATGTTGGCTTATCCTTACTGGCGGCGTTAGGTATTACCTTCCCGTTGAATGTTCTTTTGGGGATCCCGCTGTATTTACAGCTTATTCAGTGGTGGATTTAGTCAACAAAAGCTGCATCACAACAGCATCTTCGCTGCCCGCAGCATTCTGATAATACCCTTTACGTACCCCTGCCGGTTGAAAGCCGGCAGAGTGGTATAAGTTAATTGCCGGTTGATTTGATGCACGAACTTCCAGCCAGACTTGGCGGCAACCAGCACTTTTTGCTTGTTGTATCATATGCTGTAACAGTGATCTGCCGTACCCTTTACCCTGCTGATCAGCAGCAACAGTTATGGTGAATAGAGTCACTTCGTCGAGCACCTGCTGCGCAAAGTAGTAGCCAAGCACTTGCTGGCCCTGTCTTAGCACATAATTAGAGTAATCGGGCTGCAGACAGCTTTCGAATAAGGCCCGACTCCATGGATATTCAGTGGCTTGTTGCTCCAGCGCAACCAGCACGTCAATCTCAGCAGGCTCAACGGGTTTAAAGCTGATCAAGGTAACAACTTAATTGTTGCCATAGCTGACGTTTCATAGCGGGCTGTCGCAATAATGACAGCGGTGGCGTGATAAGCTGACTTTCAGTCAACAGCGACTCTGTCGCGCGATGATCAATGAACCAGCTTAATGACCCCAACTGAAAGGATAACTCGCTTTTAACGGGTGTCTGCTGAAACAGGCTCATAATGTCCTGGCAAATGACATCAGAAAGATCGGGCACATAGGGTTGTGGCTCGGATACGGTTGCATACTCTAACTCTGGAGGTTTTACTGCAGTTGTATCTGACTGGCTAGCAAACTGAGAACGCAGTTGCAGCGGCTGAATTTTTAGCAATTGAAGTAATTGATGTTGAGCTGGACTAAGCACGGTCTTTACCTATTGCTGGTCTGGCGCTGGCTGAATCAGATGATTCAGACCAAAGTGGCAGGGGCAGAGGGATTCGAACCCCCAACCGTCGGTTTTGGAGACCGCTGTTCTACCAATTGGAACTATGCCCCTACTTTTGGTCGCGCCATTATACAAAAGCCGGCTGAAAGGTAAAGCAGAATTCATGCTATCTCCAGTTGAATGCATACAAAACATACACCTCTTCAATAAAAGAAGAAAGCCCAATGCATGCATTGGGCTTTCAGTGTATCAATCTATTGTTAATCTTTATTGGACTTCCGATAACGTTCAAACCAGTGAATCACGTAGGCTGGTTTTGCCATCAGGTTACTTGGTCGCGCATGCAATGAATGCGAAGCATCAGGAATACGTACCATAGCCGTTTCAATACCCCGCAACTGCAATGCTTGATAATACTGCTCAGTCTCTGAAATAGGTGTTCGATAGTCAGATTCGCCGGTAAATAGCATGGTAGGTGTACTCACATTACCAACATAAGAGATGGGTGAGTATTTTAAATAATGCTCAGGAATATCCCAAGGTAAACCCGGAAACCAGTACTGTGTAAAGTAGTTGTACATATCAGCATTGAGTACAAAGCTATACCAGTTGATCACTGGGTTGATAGCGGCTGCAGCTGCAAAACGATCAGTATGACCTATGGTCCAGGTGGTTAACACTCCTCCACCACTGCCTCCGGTAACGAAAAGCTCGTCTTCATCGATATAACCACGCGCGATGACCGCATCAACACCATCCATTAAGTCATTGTAATCATGACTTGGATAGTTGTGATGGATCAAATTGGCAAAGTCCTCACCATAACTGGTGCTGCCTCTAGGGTTGGTGTATAGCACTACATAGCCTTGGGCTGCCATCAGCTGCAGTTCCATAGCGAACACGGGTCCATAAGCCGTATGGGGCCCACCATGGATCTCTAAGATCAGTGGATACTTCTTACTGCTATCAAAACCCGGTGGATACATAATCCAGCCATGAATCTTTTCATCATCAATAGAAGAGTCGTACCAGATCTCCTCAACACGACCAATGGTTCGTTTAAACAGTAAATCAGCATTGAAATTAGTCAATGTGCGCTGACTGCGTCGATGCTGCATCGCAAGTTCAGCTGGTCGATTAGTACTGGCTTGGGTATACGCGATGTAGCCATTATCCGCTACACTAAACTGACCACCGCTGTAGGGGCGGCTATAACTAACACCACCAAGATCCTGAACCAGTACTTCACGATTACCGCGCAGTGGCTGTAAAGCAATCTGACCTAAACCTTTATCATCAAATTGAATGTAAAGTCCACGGTTATTGCTCTGCCACTGAAACGCATTAATATGGCGATCCAAATCATCCGTTAATGCCCGAACATTACTGCCATCAACATTCATGACATAAAGACGACTGGCTTGGTGAGCGAGCTTCCGGTCAGGAAAGCCGAGGAATGCGATAAGTTTACCATCTGGTGATAGCATCGGCTGAGATGCAGGACCATCTGGATCATACACCACATCAACCTGACGATTTTCAAGCTCCAGCCGGTAAATTGCTGAGTTCACTGGTGCCCGATACGCTTGCTCACGCCGATTGGCGGAGAAATAGACCGCTTTACCATCTGCTTGCCAGCTCAATTCACCACTGTGATTGTAATCACCATCAGTCAATTGAATGGCAGAACCACCGTCAGCAGCGATCATGTAATGATGGCGAAAACCGCTCGGTAAGTAACCAGCACCATCCGCGCGATATTGCATGCTATCAATATAGATAGGTGGCTTTGCCCAAGTAGCATTAGCAGGCTTGCCTGGCAACGTGACCGGTGCAGGTGATGATTTTGGCGTAAACATAGAGAAGGATAGCCATTTACCATCGGGTGACCACATCAAATTATTTGGGGCATGAGGCAATTGGCTAATTTGCACCGAACGACCGGAGTCAAGCCACAACACATGAATTTGGCCATCCTGCACATAAGCAATACGTTGCTGATCAGGCGACCAACGAGGAGAGCTGGCGTTGTTTTCGGTTTGAGTCAATGGCTGCATTGATGAACCATCGGTATTCATGATCCACAACGCCATTCGACGCCGATCCGTTTGACGATCCATCCAGTTCCGAACAAACACCACCTGTTCGCCTTTGGCATTGACCTGAGGATCAGTCACTAACTCAAGATGGAATACATCATCATATTTCAGGGGGTGGACTGTATCAGCCCATAAGTGCAGCGTAAGCAGCAACAAACTGACACTTAATATAGATTGTATTATTTTTTGCATAGTTATATTTTCCAGACCTAGGTTTCAAAACCATAGTAGAGCAGAACAC